>NZ_JAIHLP010000002.1:0-1326447 GCF_020009625.1 Leifsonia poae | reverse complement strand
GCGCTGGTGCGGGTGCTCGGGGAGCGCGGGCTCGGCCGCATCCACTGCGAGGGCGGGCCGCACCTGTTCGGCGACCTGATCGCGGCTGGAACGCTCGACGAGCTCTGCCTCACCGTGAGCCCACGCTTGGAAGCCGGAGTCGCCTCCCGCATCTCGGCGGGCGCCTCGCCGATCGTCCCCGTCGGCCTTCGCCTGGCGCACACGCTGCTCTCCGGCGATACCCTGCTGCTGCGCTACACCCGCGCCTGACCCGCCCGGCCGCGGTCATTCGGGCCCACAGTCAAGATTTGTGCCAGATGTTCTCGCTGGTGCCGCTGCCGCTGCCGCTGCTGGTGCCGCTGCTGGTGCGACTGCCGCTGCCGCTGCTGGAGTGCGGTCAGGCGGCGAGGGAGTGCGCGTCGAGGATGGTGTAGCTGTACCCCTGCTCGGCCAGGAACCGTTGGCGGTTCTGTGCGAAATCCTGGTCGACCGTGTCGCGCGAGACGAGGGTGTAGAAGTTGGCCGAGAGTCCCGACTCTTTGGGGCGCAGCAGTCGACCGAGACGTTGCGCCTCCTCCTGACGGGAGCCATAGGACCCCGAAACCTGGATGGCGACCGTCGCCTCCGGCAGATCCACCGAGAAATTCGCCACCTTGCTCACCACGAGCACCGGCGTCGTGCCTTCGCGGAACTCCTGGTAGAGCCGTTCTCGTTCGTCGACCGGGGTCGCACCGGTGAGGGCGGGAGCGTCGAGGGCGTCGGCCAGTTCGTCGATCTGGTCGAGGTACTGCCCGATGACCAGGATGCGCTCGCCGGCGTGGCGATCGACGAGCCGGCGCACCACATCCAGTTTCGCCGGCGCCGTCGCCGCCAGCCGGTACCGTTCGTCGTCGGCCGCCGCCGCGTAGGAGAGCCGTTCCGATTGGGGGAGGTCGATGCGCACCTCATAGCAGGATGCGGGAGAGATGAAGCCTTGGGCTTCGATCTCTTTCCAGGGGGCGTCGAAGCGTTTGGGTCCGATGAGGCTGAACACATCGCCTTCGCGGCCGTCTTCGCGAACCAGCGTCGCCGTGAGTCCGAGCCGCCGGCGCGCCTGCAGGTCGGCGGTGAGTTTGAACACCGGAGCCGGGAGCAGATGCACCTCGTCGTAGACCACAAGACCCCAGTCCATCGCGTCGAGCAGGGCGAGGTGCGCGTACTCGCCTTTCCGTTTGGCGGTGAGGATCTGGTAGGTGGCGATCGTCACCGGTTTGACCTCTTTGACCTGCCCGGAGTATTCGCCGATCTCTTCGCGGGTGAGCGTCGTGCGCTTCAGCAGCTCGTCGCGCCACTGTCGCGCCGAGACCGTGTTGGTCACCAGGATGAGCGTGGTCGTCTTGGCGGTGGCCATCGCGCCGGCACCGACCAGGGTCTTGCCGGCGCCGCAGGGCAGCACCACCACGCCGGAGCCGCCTTCGAAGAAGTTGCTCACCGCCTTGTTCTGGTAGTCGCGCAGCTTCCAGGTGTCTTCGACGAGGTCGATCGGATGCGGTGTGCCGGGCGTGTAGCCGGCCAGGTCTTCCGCGGGCCAGCCCAGCTTCACCAGCTCCTGCTTGAGCTGGCCGCGCGCCCACGCCTCGACGACGAAGGCGGTGTCGTCGCGGCGTTCGAGGAGCAGCGGCGAGATGCGTTTGGCGCCGGCCACTTCGGTGAGCACGGCGAGGTCGGCCGAGCGCAGCAGCAGGGTTCCCTCGTCGTCGCGTTCGATCAGCAGCCGGCCGTAGCGCGCGACGGTCTCGGTCATGTCCACGGAGACGGTCTGCGGGATCGGGAACTTCGAGTAGCGTTCCAGCGTCGCGAGCATGTCGGCGGCGGTGTGCCCGGCGGCTCGCGCATTCCACAGGCCGAGGCGCGTGATGCGGTAAGTGTGGATGTGTTCGGGGGCGCGTTCGAGTTCGGCGAACACGGCGAGGTCGTGCCGTGCATCCTCGGCCGCCGGATGCGCGACCTCGAGGAGCACGGTGCGGTCGCTCTGGACGATCAGGGGGCCATCGGACATAACCGTTGAGTCTACGCCCCGCACCGGCGCCCTCCCGGTCCCGTGGCCCGGTTCGCGCTTTGCCTCTGGCGCCGCACCCCGCCCGCTGCGCAGAATGGTGCCAGCGAGGATGCGCGGAGCCGTTCGCGCAGAGACGAGGGCGCGATGACGCAAGCGAACGATCCGATCGATCTCACCGGCCGCCGGGCCGTCGTCACCGGCGGAGCGAGCGGCATCGGCCTGGCCTGCGTGGAGGCGTTCGCCGCAGCCGGGGCCCGGGTGACGATCGCCGATCTGAACGGCGATGAGGCCGCGTCGGTGGCCGACCGGCTGGGCGGCGAAGCCTGGGCGGTTGATCTTTCTGACGTCCGGGCGCTCGATGCCCTCGAACTCGACACCGACGTTCTCGTCAATTGCGCCGGATTGCAGCATGTCCGGCCGATCGAGGAGTTCGAACCGGAGCGGTTCTCGCTGCTGCTGCGGGTGATGCTGGAGGCGCCGTTCCTGCTCATCCGGGCCGCGCTTCCGGGGATGTACGCGCGTGGCCACGGCCGCATCCTCAACATCTCGAGCGTGCACGGGTTGCGAGCTTCCCCGTACAAGTCGGCCTACGTCGCAGCGAAGCACGGTCTGGAGGGGCTCTCCAAGGTGGCCGCGTTGGAGGGCGGAGAGCACGGTGTCACCTCCAACTGCATCGACCCCGGCTATGTGCGCACCCCGCTGGTCGAGCGGCAGATCGCCGACCAGGCGCGGCTGCACGGCATCCCCGACGACGAGGTCGTGGCGAAGGTGATGCTCACCGAGTCGGCCGTCAAACGTCTCGTCGAGCCGGTGGAGGTGGCGAGCCTCGCGCTCTGGCTGGCGGGGGACCGCTCGGGTATGGTCACCGGCGCGAGCTACACCATGGACGGCGGATGGAGCGCGCGATGAGTCTGCCGACCGAGTTCTCGACGTTCGCCGTTCCCGTGCGCGGCGGCCCGCTCGCCGGCGGCGTGTGGCACCGGGATGCGCGGGGGCTGCCGCTGCTCGCCGTCCACGGCATCACGGCGAATCACCGCTCCTGGTCGCTGGTGGCCGACGCCCTTCCCGGAACCCGTGTCATCGCCCCGGATCTCCGCGGCCGCGGTCGCAGCAACACCCTGCCCGGTCCGTTCGGCCTGATCGATCACGCCGACGATCTGGCCCGGCTGCTCGACGGCCTCGAGGTCGACCGCGCGGTCGTGGCCGGGCATTCGATGGGCGGCTTCGTCGGTGTGCGGTTCGCCGAACGGCATCCGGATCGGGTCGCCTCGCTGGTGCTCGTCGATGGAGGCCTGCCGCTTCCCCCGCCGCCCGGCATCCCGCCGGAGGAGGCGGCCGCGGCCGCGCTCGGCCCGGCCATCGAACGGCTCGGGATGTGTTTCGCCAGTCGCGACGACTATGCGCAGTTCTGGCGGCGCCACCCCGGTCTCGGCCCGTACTGGAACGAAGCCGTCGCCGACTACGTCGACTACGACCTCACCGGCGAGGAGCCCGAGCTGCACCCGAGTGCCGCGTCGGAGGCTGTGGCCGCCAATGTGCTCGAACTCGACGGTTCCGCGGGTATGCCGCGGCCTTGAGCGCGCTGAGTCTGCCGATCGACTTCGTGCGCGCGCCGCGCGGCCTGCTCGACCAGCCCGAGGGGCTCTACACACCCGCGACCGTCGCCGCGTGGGCCGAACGGATGCCGTCTCTGCGCACGCAGAAGGCCACGGATGTCAATCACTACACGATCGTGATGTCACCAGCCGGCGTCACCCAGTTGCTCCCCGTTCTGACCCGCCACTTCGCACCTTCCTGACCCGCCGCTTCGCACTGTTCTGACCCGCCACTTCGCAGAGGACACCCGATGACAGACACCCTTCTTCCCGGAATCGCCGCCACCACCGTGACGACCCCGCGCTACTCCGCCGCCGTGCTGGAGCGTCCCTCCGCCTCCGCGGCCGCCACTGTCTTGTTCGTGCACGGCAACGTGTCGTCATCGCTGTTCTGGCAACCGCTCATGCTGTCTTTGCCGCCCGAGGTGCGAGCGCTGGCGGTGGACCTCCGCGGGTTCGGCGGCAGCCAGACACTGCCCGTCGATGCGACGCGCGGGGTGCGCGACTTCTCCGACGATGTGATCTCGGTGATCGACGGGCTCGCCCTCGGCGCCGTGCACCTCGTGGGGTGGAGCATGGGCGGCGGTGTCGCGATGCAGCTGCTGCGCGACCGGCCCGAGCTCGTGTCGACCCTCACTCTCGTCTCCCCGGTCTCGCCGTTCGGTTTCGGCGGAACGGCCGCCGACGGTCGGCTGCTCAACGCGGACGCCTCCGGAACGGGCGGCGGAGGAGCGAACCCCGACTTCGTGGCGCGGCTGGCCGCCGGCGACCGTTCGGAGGACGCGCCCACCTCGCCTCGGGCGGTGTATCGCTCGAGCTATGTGGCCCCCGGGTTCCATTCCGAGTTCGAAGACATCTGGGTCGAGTCGATGCTCACCACGGCCACCGGCCCCGACAACTACCCCGGGGATGCGGGCGCGAGCGAGCATTGGCCCGGTTTCGCCCCGGGCGGTCGCGGTGTGCTCAACACGATGGCGCCGACGGTGTTCAACACCTCAGACATCGTCGACCTGCCGAGCAAGCCGCCCATCCTGTGGGTGCGCGGAGCGCAAGACGCGATCGTCGCCGACGGCTCCTTCTTCGACCTCAACCAGCTCGGCCAGGCAGGGATCATCCCCGACTGGCCCGGCGAGGAGGTCGCACCCCCGCAGCCGATGGTCTCGCAGACGCGCGCCGTGCTCGACCGGTACACCGAGAACGGCGGCGCCTACACCGAGCTCGTCTTCGAGAACTGCGGGCACTCGGCGCATCTGGAGCACCCCGACCGGTTCCGGGACGCGTTGGTGGCGCAACTGGCCGGCGGGGCGCTCTGAGTCATTCCTCGGCGGGCCGGATACCCTGAACGCTCGACAGCGGCAGGGTGCGTTCGATGTCGGCCGCCCGGTCGCGGCCGCGCAGCCGGCCACCGCCGACACCGGTCGGCTCCAGGAGGTATTCCACCAACCGGCCGTCGGGCATCGCCACCTGCACGATCAGCGTCTGCTTCGCCCGGATGGCGAGGTCGAGCTGGCGGGCAAGCCACTGCTCCTGCGTGGTTCCGTCTTCGGTCACCTCCGCCTCGCGCAGCCGGGCGATCAGCTCGGTGAGCGGGCTGCCCGCCCGCGGTGAGGTCGCCCGGGCGACACGGTGCCGGCGCAGGCTGACCACGGTGCCCGCCGCATCCTCAGCCGCCACCGGGTAGCGGGCGTCGCTGAGCGCCCAGAACACCACGTCGCGCGCGAACCGGCTCTCCAGCCGTTCCGGTGCCACCCGGGTGAGCGCGAGCGGGCCGAGGGTCTGGTCGACCTCAATGGTCGTCAACAGCTCGAGGTCGTCGGAGACGATCGCGGCGCGGGTGCGCGACTCCGCATCGCCGGTCTCGCTCACCCGCACCCGGCCGTACCGCGCGGCAGCGTCGCTGATGAGGTAGTCGAGCGGCTGCGGAACACCGGTGAGCGAGATCCCGGACAGGAACTTCCGGATGCTCTCAGCCGTCTCGCCCGCGGCGATCGCCCGGTTGAGGCTCGCCGCCGAGACCCGGAACGTGGCCGCCAGAGCGCGGCTCTCCACATCGGCGAGCCCCCGCAGGCGGGCGTCGATCGCCGGTTCGAGCGGGCCGGGGGAGACCACGGTGAGGTCGTGCTGCAGGTAGACCCGGTCGACCTCCGCCGGGAACTGGGCGCCGATCACCGTGGCAGCGGCGTCTGGCCCGTGCTCGACGAGGGCGGTGCCGGCCGTGCTGGGGGCGTGACCGGCGGTGATGCCCAGCCACTCCGCGTCGCGCGTGTACGCCGTGACGCGCTCCTGCGCCGCCTCACGGCCGGCAGGGTACAGCCACGCCACATGGTCGCGCAGACTGTCGCCCCAGACCGCACGCGACCGTGAGGCGAGGATGCTGCGCAGATCGTCGGGCAGCGCATCTTGCCACGACCGCGCCAGATCGCGCCAGCGCTGCGCCGTCGGCTCGTGCTGCCAGGCGGCGGCCGCATCGGTTGGCAGCCAGAGACCGTCATCAAGGGCGATCAGGCCGGCGCGGTGCGCCACCGAGAGCACGGTGGGAACCACGGCCACATCCACCGCGAGCGCACCCGCGATGCGTTTGCTCGCCGGAAGGGCGAGACCGCCCTTCTGCAGCTCGCGGGCGCCCTCCCGGGTGAGCTCGGCCAGCAGCTCCGACACGGAGGCGACCGCTTCGAAGGCGCGCTCCCCGGCCAGGCGGTCGGTGAACCGCCGCTCGGTGTCGGGCACCGGGGCCAGCGCGGGCGGTGCGGGGGTGGCGACCAGCGCATCCGGGGCAGGCAGCCCAAGGGCCGGCCACGAGGCGAGCTGCTCGCGCACGGCCTCGTAGGCGGCGAACGTCGTGCCCTCGGGATGCACGAGCAGAAGATCTTCGAGCGAGCTCAGGGCCGCGCGCGCGACCTCGGGGGTGGGCCCGGCGGTGGCCGGCGCGTCGGCCAGGGCGGCAGCCACAGAAGCGGGATCCACCGCGACCGCACCTGAACCGGATGCGCGGCCGAGCGTCACCAGCACGGCCAGCCTCGGCCGGTCGAGCGCGGAAAGCGCCCGCTGCAGCGATTCGCGGTCGAGCAGCGCGTCGGCGAGATCGAAGAAGTCGGTGACGCCCGTTCGGCGGAACACGCGCGAAGCGAGAACCTCCGCGAGGGCGTCGTCGGGAAGCTCGCGCAGACGCGCGGCCAGCGCGAGCGTGTTCGTCATCGGGGGCTCGTCAGCGCCTCGTCCGGTCGCCGTCCGTCAGCGCTTGCCTTTGGTGTCGATGGCCGCCGCGGCTTTGGCTGCCTTCGCCGCCTTGCTGCGCTGACTTCCGGCGACGAACAGCAGCACGATCAGCAAGACGAACGCGGCAGGGAGCGCGATCAGGGGGAGCAGGAAGACCGTCGGCCACACCCCCTGACCCGAACCTTGCTGCGCGAAACCGCCGACCGCGGTGCCGATCAGGATCGCGGCGATGCACAAAAGGGAGACCACGACGAGCGCGGCGATGATGTAGGAGAGCGTGCGCTGGAGGCGGCTTGTCGCCGGTGGGGTCTGTTGGGTCACGAAATCAAGGATAATTGAGGTTGGTCATACGATCCCCATGTGAAATGAGGTTCCCATGCCAACCGGCAAGGTCAAGTTCTACGACGACGAGAAGGGTTTCGGCTTCATCAGTTCCGATGACGGCCAGGAAGTCTTCCTGCACGCCTCGGCACTTCCCGCCGGAACGGTGGTCAAGGCGGGCACCCGCCTGGAGTTCGGCATCGCCGACGGCAAGCGCGGAGCCCAGGCGCTCTCGGTGCGCGTGCTCGACGCGCCGCCGAGCCTGGTGAAGCTCAGCCGCAAGTCGGCCGACGACATGGCGATCATCATCGAAGACCTCGTCAAGCTGCTCGACGGCATGGGGGCCAACCTCAAGCGCGGCAAATACCCCGACAAGGCGCACGGCGCCAAGATCGCCGCCGTGCTGCGTCGGGTCGCGGACGACCTGGATGCCTGACGACGAGACGGTCGAGCAGACACCGTCCGACCCGAGCGCCGCAACCGCCGAGGCGGAGTCGCTGGTGACCCCGGTGACGCCGGCCGTTCCCGACAGCGTGCTGCTCGCCTCGGTGCCTCTGGCGCGTGAGGCGCTGCTCGAGATCACGCCGGCGGCGACCGTCGGCGACCCCGTCGGCCACTTCGTGGAGGGCGAGCATGTGCTGTCGCTGCTGTTCGCGTGCACGCTCCCGGGGTATCCGGGCTGGCACTGGACTGTGACGATCTCCCGGATCGACGACGAGTCGGCCCCGTCGGTTCTCGAAGCCGAGCTGATGCCCGGTGACCGCTCCCTGCTCGCGCCCGATTGGGTGCCGTGGTCGGAGCGTCTCGCCGATTATCAGGCGTCGCAAGAGGCGCAGCACGCTGCGGCTGCAGCGGAGGGCGACGAGTCCGAGAGCGACGACGAGTCCGATGAATCCGACGACGACGATCTCGACGACGACGAGTCGGACTTCGACGACGATGACGATGACGACGTCGACGACGACGATGACGATGACGATGATGACGACCGGGATGTGCACGATCTGCACCCCGACGACATCGACGGCATCGACATCGACAGCGCCGACGGCTCGTACGACGACGAGGCCGACGCCGACGCCGACCTCGACCTCGACCTCGACCTTCCGGCCGAGGAAGCGGCGGCACTCGACGATGCCAGCGCGGTGTCGGCCGGCCTAGCGCCGTTTGACGGTGAGATAGACGAGCCCGACGAGGCCGAGCACGAGACCGACGATGACGGTCCAGAACCACCAGCCGTCGCCGGCGCCGATGAGCGCGCGGTTGAAGACGAGCACCACGACGAGGGCGACCAGCCACAGCGCTAGCCCGACGAGCACGGCCCGCCGGTCATCCGTCTTCACGGGAACCGGGTCGGGCCGTCGCTCGCTGTCGCGCAGCCAGAGTCGCATCGTGGCCTCCGGTCAGCCCTGCTGCCCGACGACGAACTCGATGCAGCCGATGAGCTTGCGCACATCATCCGGCTCGATGGCGGTGAATGTCGCGATGCGCAGCTGGTTGCGGCCGAGCTTGCGGTACGGCTCTGTGTCGACCACGCCGTTGGCGCGGAGCGTCTTCGCCACGGCGGCCGCGTCGATGCGCTCGTCGAAGTCGATGGTCACGACCACCTGCGAACGGTGCTCCGGGTTCGCGACGAACGGTGTCGCGTAGTCGACGCTCTCAGCCCAGCTGTAGAGCGCGTTCGACGACTCGGCCGTGCGGGCCGCGGCCCAGGCGAGACCGCCGTTGCCGTTCATCCACTGGATCTGGTTCTCGAGCAGCACGAGCGTGGCGACCGCCGGCGTGTTCAGCGTCTGGTTGAGACGCGAATTGTCGATCGCGTTCTTCACGCTCAGGAACTCGGGGATGTACCGGCCGCTCGCTGCGATCCGCTCCACCCGCTCGATGGCGGCCGGAGAGAACAGCGCGAGCCACAGGCCGCCGTCCGAGGCGAAGTTCTTCTGCGGGGCGAAGTAGTAGATGTCCGACTCGCTCGCATCGATGTCGACACCGCCGGCGGCGCTCGTCGCGTCGATGACCGTGAGAGCACCGTCATCGCCGTGCACACGGCGCACCGGAGCCATCACGCCGGTCGAGGTCTCGTTGTGGGGCCAGGCGTAGACGTCGACGCCTTCCAGCACCTCGGCTTCGCTGCGCGACCCGGCCGCTGCGTCGATCACATGCGGCGCCTCCAGCCACGGCGCCTTCGCCGCGGCGGCGAACTTGCCGCCGAACTCGCCGAACACCAGGTTCTCGCTGCGCTTCTCGATGATCGAGAAGGCGGCAGCATCCCAGAACGCGGTCGAGCCGCCGTTGCCGATGACGACCTCATAGCCGTCCGGCAGGCGGAACAGCTCGCTCAGCCCCTCGCGCACCCGCCCGACGAGGTTCTTGACCGGCGCCTGACGATGGGAGGTGCCGAGCAGTTCGGCCCCGGCGCCCGCAAGGTAGGCGAGCTGTTCGGGGCGGACCTTGGACGGGCCGCATCCGAAACGTCCGTCGGCGGGCAGCAAGTCACTGGGAATCGTCACATCCGGCATAGTCGAAGTCTATTGGCTGTCGAACAGCGGCGGTGCCGTCTTCGCGGGGCTGCGCGGGACTGTCACCGGCACCAAGTAGGCTCTACTGTCGTACCGCGCGTCAGTAAGTGGAGGGGTTCATGACCGATCTGATCGACACGACCGAGATGTACCTTCGCACCATTCTCGAGCTCGAAGAAGACAACATCATCCCGCTGCGCGCGCGAATCTCCGAACGGCTCGGGCACTCCGGGCCCACGGTCTCGCAGACGGTCGGCCGCATGGAGCGCGACGGTCTCGTCGTCGTCTCGGGCGACCGGCACCTCGAACTCACCGACGATGGGCGCCGCAAGGCCGTGCACGTCATGCGCAAGCACCGGCTCGCCGAGCGTCTGCTCAGCGACGTGATCGAGCTCGAATGGGAGTACGTGCACGAAGAGGCCTGCCGCTGGGAGCACGTGATGAGCGAGCAGGTGGAGCGCAAGCTCCTCACCATGCTCGGCCACCCCACCGAGTCGCCGTACGGCAACCCCATCCCGGGCCTCGGCGAATTGGGCGAGGTCGACGCGACACCGAGCACGGAAGGCCTCGTCAACCTTGTAGATGTGGTTGAAGGTCAGGATTCCGGGGTGACGGCCAAGATCCGCCGTCTCGGCGAACCCGCCCAGGTCGACCCCGAGCTGCTCCTCCAGCTCAAGCAGGCGGGCGTTTTTCCTGGCTCGACCGGCACTTTCGCCTCCGCCGGATCGTATGTCGCCGTGCAGATCGACGGCTATGAGACCGGCCTGGAACTGCCGAACGAACTCGCCGTTCACATCTTCGTCACCGTGTGACTTCCGTTACCGATTTGTTAAAAATCCCCGAAAAGGATGTGACAAACCGGATGGGCTCCCGTAGTCTCTTACGAGTCCGACGGGCCAGAAGCCGGCCACAGGACCCGGGTCAAGACGCTCCACCCCCACCCACTGTCTCTTGATTCGCGAAGCCGAAGCTATAAGCAACCGGGACGGGACAGCTACCTAGTGCTGTTGGAGCGCAGGAGGTTTACACCTTGGCCCAATTAGGTACGCCCGGTTCTGAAGAGGACCCCTCAACCAACCCGAATCGTTCCACCACAGGCTCCACCTCCGACCTTGTCTCCCGCCGCTCTCTGCGTGCCGAGCGGGTCGCCCCCGTCTCGAACTCTGCTCGCACTGTCGAGCCCGCCGCCGCATCGCCCGCCGCGAAGCCGGCGAAACCGGCCGCCAAGAAGAAGATCAAGGGCGGCGTCATCAACGTCGCCGTCATGACGTTGGCCGCCGGCCTCATCGCCACGATGGCGATCCCGGCCTACGCCTTCAACCCGCAGGGAGCCGACGGGGCGCAGTTCAAGGCGTCCGCCATCGACGGCATGAAGAAGGCGCAGTCGCAGAGCGTCGAGGTTCCGCAGACCGTGGCCGCCGCATCCGTCGCCCGCGACACGTCGAGCGCGACCACCGAGGAGCAGCTCGCCACCCAGAAGGCCGCCGAGGCCGCCCGCCAGCGCGCTGCCGTCTCGCTGGCCAGCTACGCGAGCAGCTACTCCGGCCCGTCGGTCACCGACTTCCTGGCCAACCCGCCTTACCCGAAGTTCAGCCTCTCGCAGGTGTTCTCGGTCGCCCAGCAGTACATCGGCACGCCGTACGTCTTCGGCGGGTCCACCCCGGCCGGTTTCGACTGCTCGGGCTACATCATGTTCGTCTACGCCCAGTTCGGCATCTCTTTGCCGCACTCGGTTTCGGGCCAGGCCGCTCGCGGCACCCGCATCTCGATTCAGGACGCCGTTCCCGGCGATGTGGTGATCATGCCCGGCCACGACGGCTTCTACGCCGGCAACGGCAACATCATGGATGCGCCCGACACCGGCCGCAGCATCTCCATCCGCCCGATCTGGACCAGCGACTACTACATCGTCCGACTCGGCATCTGACCTTGCGGGGTGCCCCGTTCTGCGAACTTTTCGTGAACACCGCCCCACACAGCACCGGAACGGCGCGCCACGAATATGTGGGGCGCCGTTTCTGGGTTACTCTGTTCCCCTGACACCGTGAGAGATCCGGGAGAGCCGATGGTAGAGCGGAAGGTCATGAGCGTGGCGCAGGCCACCGTGACCGATCGCGGCCATTTCGCCCCTCGTCACCAAGACTTCTTGGCCTGCCGCCACCATTTCGTGGCCTGCCGCCACCATGCCTCCTCCTCGCAGGGCGCTGTCCACACGGACAGTGCCCTTTTTCTTTGCCGCCGCACGCCGTCCGCATCCGGACCGCAGGAAGGTCTGAGATGAGAACACTGGTCCTCAACGCCGGGTACGAGCCCCTGGCCGTCGTCTCTTTCAAGCGCGCCCTCGTGCTCGTCATGAACCAGAAGGCAACCGTCGTGGCCATCGACCAGGACCACCCCGTCTGGGGCATCTCCGACAGCTTCGAGCGACCATCCGTCATCCTGCTCACCCGCTATGTGCGCCTGCCCCGCGGCCGCACCGTGCCGGTGAGCCGCCGCGGCGTGCTGCGCCGGGATGCGCACCGCTGCGCCTACTGCGGCAAATCCGCAACCACGATCGACCACATCCAGCCCCGCTCCCGCGGCGGCGCCGACAGCTGGGAGAACCTGGTCGCCTGCTGCCTGCGCTGCAACAACATCAAAAGCGACAGAACCCCCGGCGAGATGGGCTGGTCGCTCGCCTTCACCCCCCGCGTGCCCTACGACGCCTCCTGGGTCGTCCGCGGCGTCGAGTCAGCCCAGCCCGAATGGCACGACTACCTGGAGCCCGCCGCCTGATCCGAGGGTCTGGACCCGTGGGTCTGGACCCGTGGGCCTGGACCCGTGGGTCTGGCTGTCTGCGTGCCTCTTCGCGTGCTTGCGTGCTTGCCTGTCTGTTTGCCCGCCCGCGAGCTGCCAAATGTGCGTTCCACAGGGCCGACACCACCCTTTCGACAGCTTTTGCACCGCCACGTTTCGCTAGACTCGACAGGTCAGCCTCTGTAGCTCAATGGAAGAGCAGTTCCGTCCTAAGGAAAGGGTTGGGGGTTCGAGTCCCTCCAGTGCGCGATGTGAGGCATACGCCACTGGCGGGCGGCTTCCCTGCCGCAGGGGTGTCACGCACCCGGGTTTCGTCGCCGCGATTTCGAAGTTGTTTGTCTTTCAGCGCCTTCTGTGCGCTGTCACGATCGGCCATGCACAGCCCGAGCGCCGCGAGGCAAGGTTGCGGGTCGCGCGAGCGAAATCGTCCAGGCACTGCTTCTTCCAGAAGTTCAGCGGGATGAAGCATCCGTGGTCAGGAGTCGCCTGAACAGATGGTCGCCGTCAGCGCCCGCCGTCAACGTCGTCCACGCCGTGCAAGAGCGCGAAGAGGTCGCCGATCCGCCCGAGGTGGCGGAGCTTGTCAGGGTTCAACTGATTCGACAGGGCACGGATCGAGCCGTCCTGGAAGTGGAGTGTGAGCACTGCCAGGGTCGCATTGTTTGCACCGCGGAACCGTAGTGCGTGCTCTCCGTTGGCGAAGACCGACTCGATCGTGACACCGAGTTTCATGCCGCGTCGCATGAGGCCGACGAGGAACCGGGCAACCGCCACGTCGCCCGCCATCGGGCGCTGGATGGCGGGCGCCTTTCCGCCGCCATCGGCGGTCAGCACCACGTCGTGCGCGAGAACGCGCACGACACCGTCGACGTCACCCTCGCGCAGAGCCTGGAGGAAGTCACCGGCGAGATGTGCGGCGCGAGCGCGATCAACGTCGAACCGGACACTGTCTGCGGCGACCCGAACGCGCGCGCGATGCAGGATCTGGCGGCACGCGGACGGGGAGCGTCCCACGATCTCCGAGATTTCGGCGTAGTCCAGGCCCAGCGACTCGTGCAGAACGAACACAGCCCGCTCGATCGGGCCGAGCCGTTCGAGCATCCTGAGCACGCCCACGGTTACTGTCTCGTCGTGCTCGATGCGTCGGGCCGGGTCGTCGTCGTCGATGAGTAGAGGCTCGGGCAGCCATGGGCCGACGTACAATTCGCGGGTGCGACGAGCGGAGCGAAGCACGTCGATCGAAAGGCGCGTCGCCACCGTCGAAGCGAAGGCGTCCGGTCGTTGGATGACCTCGCCGGCACGAGTCCGCTCGTGCAGCCGCAGCATTCCCGCCTGCACGATGTCCTCGGCGTCGGTGACGCTGCCGAGCATCCGATACGCGATCGAGAACATGAGAGGACGAAGCGCAGCCGCTTCGACGGCGAGATCCATGTTCGCAGTCTGTCACACACAGGCAGGGTCGCCCGTCGAAGGGGGTGACAGATAGGAGCACCATCATGAAGGTATTCATCGCAGGCGCAACGGGAGCCGTCGGGTCCCGGCTCGTCCCCCTCTTCGCCGCTGCAGGTCACGAGGTGACCGGCACGTCTCGTTCGCTCGAAGGAGCGCGCCTGATCACTGCTGCGGGAGGTCACGGCGTCGTCATGGATGGCCGGGATGTGGACTCCATCCGTCGAGCAGTGCTCAATGCCCAGCCGGACGTCATCGTTCATGAGCTCACCGCGCTTGCAGGCGGAATGAACCTCAAGAAGATCGACACATCGTTCGCGGTCACAAATGAGTTGCGGACGCGTGCCACCGATGCGCTGCTGGACGCTGGGCAGCAGGCCGGGACAACCCGCTACATCGTGCAAAGCTTCACCGGGTGGACGAATGAGCACGCCGGAGCCCAGGTGAAATCGGAGCTGGATCCACTCGACCCGAACCCTGCCGCGGCATCACGCCAGACCCTCGCCGCGATCGCCCACACCGAGACAGTGACCTTGGCAGCCGGAGGACTCGTCCTCCGCTACGGGCCGTTGTACGGCCCCGCGCAGTCCCTCGGCACGGGCGGGGAGATGCTCGAGCTCGTTCGCAAAGGTCGGATGCCCATCGTCGGCGGTGGTGGCGGGGTCTGGTCGTTCTGCCACATCGACGACGCAGCATCGGCGACGGTCGCGGCCGCAACGCGAGGGGCATCTGGTCTGTACAACATCGTCGACGACGATCCTGCCGCGGTCGCCGAGTGGCTACCGGAGCTCGCCAGCGCCGCAGGTGGGAGGAAGCCGATGCGTATACCAGCGTGGGCGGCCCGTCCGCTGATCGGCGATTTCGGGGTGCAGTGGATGACGACAGCGCGCGGCTCGTCAAATGCGAAGGCGAAGGCTGCGCTCGGGTGGAGCCCCACCTACGCGAGCTGGCGCGACGGGTTTCGGAACGGCCTCGGGGAATAGGAACGTCACCGGAATCGGCGGCCTCCTGTTCGTTGAGACTCAGCCACGACTCGAAACGCGAACGTCCGCCCCACTTCCCTCGAATTGCCCGTTGGCGCCCCCAGGCGTAGTCCGCTCGGGTCGAAGCGGTTTCCGGCCCGGGCGCGTCAACGGTCAATCGTGAGGAGGGCGGCGCAGTCGCTTGACGTCGGTGCGTCGCTTCTTCGCCTCCAAGCGGCGTTGCTTGGCGCCGCGGCTCGGTTTCGTCGGTTTCCGCGGTGGGGCCGGGGGCAGGAGGGCGTCGGCCACGATATCGGCCAGCCGGAGGCGGGCGGCTTCCCGATTGCGCAATTGGGCGCGGTGCTCGGATGCTGCGATCGTCAGCGCTCCGTCGACCAGGCGGCTGCCCAGACGATCGAGGAGTCGCTCCCGCTGAAACGGTGTGAGAACGGCTGAGCCTGCCACATCCCACACGAGTTCAACCCGGGAGTCGGCAGTGTTCACACTCTGGCCGCCGGGGCCGGATGACCGCGAGAATCGCCAAGACAGCTCAGACTCGGGGATCGTGAGTCCCGAGTCGACCCGAAGGCCGGGACGGTGAGTGGCGGGCATGGGTCCATCATCCTCGTGCACGCGAGATTCGCCCGCCGACAGAACGATTGCAAATGCTGAGCCGCCCCGCCCTGCCGGGACCGTCAGGAGCAATCACGTCACGCCGTTACCCACTTGGCGGGACCCGGCCGGAGCAGGCCGGAGCCGGCCGGAACCGCAGCGCGGTCACCCCCGACCGGAACTCCTGCCGGTCCACCAGCTCGAGCTGGATGCGCTCCCGAAGACCCGCGAGCAACGTCGGCCCGTGTCCGGCAAGAACAGGGTGAACAACGAACACGTATTCGTCGATCAGTCCCAGATCCGCCAACGCTCGGGGAAGCGTCACGCCACCGACGAAAAGACCGTCACCCGGCTCCTGCTTGAGCCGCTCGACCGCTTGCCGCAGGTCGCCCCGAAGCAGTTCGGCGTTCCAGTCGACCCCGCTCAGCGTGCTCGACACGATGTGCTTCTCCGCGCCGTCGATGGCCTCGGCGAACGGGATCTGCCACTCGTCCATCCACTCGGGCCACGTACCCGTGGCCGGCCGGCGCCACGCCGACTCCATCATCTCGTAGGTCACCCGACCGAAAAGCAGAGCATCGGCTCGCTCCACCTCGGCGGTCCAATAGCGCATCGACTCCTCGTCGGGGGCAAGCCCTGCCTCGTGATGGCAGCAGCCGTCGAGAGTGACATTGATGGCGTAGCGAAGTGGTCTCATCGCGTTCTCTCCCTTGATGCACGAAGCGCGTTTTCACCGGATCGTACTCGGACTACGGTCGGCGTCTCCTGCATCGTGGCTGATCCGGCTCGTGGGTGGGTGACCGACTCTGCGGCCGGTCGCTGGTGGGTTACCATTCGGGAATGACGAAACCGGAACCGATCGTTGACGTGCCGGTCGGTGGTGAGGGCATTCGCCTCGGGCAGTTCCTGAAGTTCGCTGGGCTGCTCGACTCCGGTGGAGACGTGAAAGAGGCCATCATCAACGGCTACGTGACCGTGAACGGTGAGGTCGACCGCCGCCGCGGGCGGCAGCTGCAACTCGGTGACATCGTCGGCTTCGAGGGACGCAGAGCCCGCGTCAGCCCGTGAACGTTCGACCGGCCCGGACTGGTGTCAGGTTCGGCGTAGCGGAACTACGATCCGCACGGACCCCCAACCCTCACCGGCGAACCCGAGGCCGCCGACGATGAGGCCGCCGCTGCGCCCCTTGCGCCCTTGCGCCCCTCCGCCCTTGCGCCCAACGCGCCAGGGCGCATCTGCGGGCCGGGCAGCCTCCCCATCAGCGCACCGCGCGAGCCAGCTCCAGTTCCCCACCAGCCGCAATCCGCGCCGGGCCGATCTCTGTCAGGCCGGCGGGCGTGAACAGCTGGTCGCTCAGCGATTCGATGCACATGCGGAGGCAACCGGTGAGGACGCTGGCGTCGCCGTACTGGGAGCCGCGGAGGCGGGCTTCCAGAGGGCGGTCGTTCTTCGCGAGCTCCTCTTCGAGGGCGGGGATCAGCAGGTCTTGGATGGTGCCGAGTGAGCCGCCGAAGATGATCTCCGTCGGGGCGAGGAGCCAGGCGATCAGGGTGATTCCGGTGCTGAGCGCCCTGGCGAGACGGCTGACCTCCTCGAGTGCGTGGGGTTCTCCGGCGCGTGCGGCCGTGACGAGTTCCAGGGTGGCCGCGTGGCCGGGGGCGAGCTCGTCGGCGAGGTCGACGAGGAGAGGGCTGACCAGGTCGTGGAGGCCGAGGTCACGGGCCCAGCTGATCTCGCCGGCGGCGCCGTCGCGGCCGCGATAGAGCTCGTTGCCGAGCACGAGGCCGATGCCGATGCGCTCGCTGTCGGAGAAGATGTACGCGAAGTCCTGCACCTCGCCGTCGCGTGACCATTTCTCGCCGAGGGCGGCGATCTTCGCATCGTTCTCGACGCGCACCGGGCAGTCGAACAGTTCGCCGACGGCGTCGCTGAGGGAGAAGCCGGTCCACTCCGGCATGGTCATCGGGAGGTCGACCATCCCGTCGTCGCGCACGATCCCGGGCGTGGAGACGGTCACGGCCACGACGGCCGACCGGTCGACCCCCGCCGTGTCGAGGAGACTGGTGACACTGTCGTCGAGGAGGGAGAGACGCTCCGCGCGCGAGGTCTTGATCGGCAACGGGACGCGCAGGTCGCCGAGGATGTTGGTCGCCAGATCGGCGACCGTCGCATGGATCTGCCCGGCCTCCAGCTGTAGGGCGACGACGCAGGCTGCGTCGTAACGGAACGCATAGCTTCGTGCGGGTCGGCCGACCGGACGTGTGGTGGAGGTCGTCGAATGCACCTCCGTCACCCAGCCGCTCTGCATGAGGTCGTCGAGGATGACCTCGATGGTTCGCCTGGACAGCCCGGACTGGCTCTGCAGGTCGGCCATCGTGGCCGGGCTGGAGCCGTAGAGGATCCCGAGCGTGTTCGCAGCGTTGCGCTGCCTCATGTCCTGATGGTCCATATGACGGTCTGCCCCTTCGTGCCCGAGGCCGATCCTACGGGATCGAAAAAAGTTTTGCTATCAATCCGCATAATTGTTTTGCTATCACCGCGCATAATTGATACTGTCCCCTTCAACAGCCGATCCCGGATCTCGGGTCCGGCTTTCAGCTTCAATGAAGAAGGGGCGACCGGTGACTCGCAACTCAAATCAGGTCGGGGTCGGCATCGTCGGCTGCGGCAACATATCTGGCGCGTACTTCCGCGGTCTGGAACGCTTCGACGGCCTGGAGATCGTCGGGTGCACCGACCTGAGCGCAGAGCTCGCCCGCGCCGCGGGAGAGCGATACGGCGTGCGGGTGTTCGACTCGGTCGAGGCGCTCGCCGCCGACGGAGCGGCGGACATCCTGGTCAATCTGACCCCGCCGCTCGCGCACGAGAGCGTCACCCGGGCGCTCCTGGCCACCGGCAAGCACGTCTTCACAGAGAAGCCGCTCACGGCGTCGTTCGCGACCGCGGCCCCGTTGGTCGCCGAAGCCCGCGAGCGCGGGGTATTGTTCGGCTCCGCCCCGGACACCTTCCTCGGCTCGGCCGGGCAGACCGCCCGCGCCGCTGTGGACGACGGTCTGATCGGCGAGGTCATCGGCGCCAGCGCGTTCGTCACGCACAGCAAGGCCGAGCTCTGGCACCCGGACCCCACCTTCCTGTTCCAAGCGGGAGGCGGCCCAGCGCTCGACATGGGTCCCTACTACATCGCGGCGCTGGTCAACCTGCTCGGGCCGCTCGCGAGCGTCTACGCCAGCGCCAGGATCGGCAGCCCCGTGCGGCCGGTGTCGACCCCGGACAGGCGGGTCGAGTCCATCGACGTGACGATTCCCACGCACGCCTCGGCAACGCTCAATTTCGCATCTGGCGCCATCGGCACCGTGCTCGCGAGCTTCGACGTGTGGGACCACAAGCTGCCGTTCATCGAGCTGTACGGCTCGAAAGGCACCCTCAGTGTGCCGGACCCCAACAACTACGACGACGCCGTGACGGTTCACCTGCACGGCGAAGACGGTTGGCGTCCGCTCCCGCCTGTGATCGGCGGCTTCACAGAGGGCGTGCTCGACGAGCTGCTGCCGCTGCGTGGTCCCGGCGTCGCCGACCTGGCCGGCGCGCTGAACGGCGAGCCGTTCCGCACCAGTGCCGGCTTCGCCCTGCACGTGCTGGAAGTGCTGGACGCGATCGCGAACGGCACAGACGGCGTCCACACCCTCACCACCACCTGCGAGCGTCCAGCCCCCTCCACCGAGACCTGGACCTCCGCGACCGCCAAGGAGACCGCGAACGCATGAGCATCACCACCGCCCCCGTCACGACCCGCCCATTCGGCGTCGACCTGATCACCTTCTTCGACCCCGGATTCTTCGGTGCGGGCACCCGGGAGGAGTTGCAGGCTCTCGCGGCCGCCGAGCCCCGACGCGTCTGGGACACGATTCTCGACGCTCTTCAGGAGGCGGGGATCGCGGAATTCGAGATGACGTTCGCACCGGCCGACCGACTGACCGCCATCGCCGCATACGGCTCCGCACCGGCGTTCGCCGCCGAAGTCGCCTCGCGCGGACTCTCAGTCGTCAGCGCGTACTTCGCCGACATCGAGCACTCAGCAGATGTCACCGACCCCGCCACCCGTGCGGCCATCCTCTCCGCGGCCGAGACCGAGTCGGCATTCCTGGCGGAGATCGGGGCGTCCTTCCTGGTCGCCGGCCTGCCGATGCGGCGCAACAACGCTCAGGGCGACAACCTCGCGCCGGTGGATCTCGCCACCGCCGTCCCGATCGCCGACATCGCCAACGAGGTCGGTGCGATCACGGCCCGCCACGGCGTGACCCTCGCGCTGCACACCGAGAGCCACTCAGTGTTCTGGACCCCGCGGGACGTGGACCTGTTCCTGCTTCTCACCGACCCCTTCCTCGTGGCGTTCTGCCCGGACACCGGACACATCGTGCTCGGCGGGGGAGACCCCGTGCAGCTCGTCTCACGCCACCGCGAGCGCGTCGTCATCGCGCACTGGAAGGATGCGGCGGGAGCGTTCCGCGAGAAGGCACTGGTCGACGGCGACATCTTCGATCGCCACCGCCCGTACTTCCGCGCCGCAGGCCAGGGCATCGTCGACTGGGCGGCCTTCGCCACCACCCTCGCCGAGATCGGCTACCAGGGCGGCATCCTGCTCGAGCTCGACGTGGCGTCCGACCCGGTCGGGCAGCTCATCGCGGCGCGCACATACCTGGAGGAGGCCACAGCGGGCATCCTCTGACCCCACCGCCAAGAGTGGATCATCAGCACCACAGATAAAGGAGAATACGACGTGAACAACTCACGCAGCATCACAGGGCAACGGCGCCGCTCCAACAGACGACGGGGGACCATCGCCGTCGGCGCAGCGGTGGCCGCGGCCATCGCCCTCACCTCGTGCTCGCTCTCGCCGAGCGCAGCCGGCAGCGACAGCAACACTCTGACCGTCGCCATCTGGAAGGGCTACGGCGCTGACCTGCCCTGGGTCGCGACCGACTTCAAGAAGAAGACGGGCGCCACCCTCAAATTCCAGTACATCGACTCGGAGTCGAACGAACTGCAGTTGGTGAACAAGGCGAACGGCGCCGTCGATGTCGCGCTGCCGAACATCCAGTACATCGGACAGGGCATCGACCAGGGCATCTTCCACCAGCTCGACACCTCCAAGCTGACGAACTACAAAGATCTGTACCCCGAGTTCTCCGGCCGCAGCGAGATCCGCGAGGACGGCAAGCTGTACGGGATCCCGTGGACCTGGGGCAGCACCGGGCTGTTCTTCGACAAGAGCGTGGTGACTCCGACGCCCGACTCGCTCAGCGTGCTCTGGGACCCGAAATACAAGGGCAAGATCGCTCTCATCGACGACGCCACCGTGCTCGTGCCGCTCACGGCCCTCTACCTCGGTGAGGATCCGCAGAATCCCGACATGGCGAAGGTCACGCCGGCGATGCAGAAGCTGAAAGACAACGCGAAGCTGCTGTACTCCTCGACAGACGACCTGGCCAAGGGCATCAGCAGCGGGTCGATCGTCGCGGGCGTCGCCAACTCCGACGGCATCGGCGGCCTGATCGCCGGCAAGGCGACCGGCACGACGAACTTCACCTACGAGATCGCCAAAGAGGGCGCGGTCGGCTGGATCGACAACTGGGCGATCGCGGCAAAGACGCAGCATCTCGATCTGGCATACAAGTGGCTGAACTACATGACCAGCTCGGACTTCCTCACGAAGTGGGCGAACACGCCGGCTGACTCGTCGCCGGCGCCGGCCAACAAGGCCGTGGTCGATGCCCTCGAACCGGCAACTCTGGACCGCCTGCAGGCGAACCCCGACAAGATCTCGAGCCTGGCGCTGCAGCTGCCAGAGCCCGCCGACCGGCTCCAGTCCTGGGTCGACGCCTGGACCCAGGTGAAAGCCGGCTGATGATGACCACAGCCCCTCTCTCCCTGGCCCGCCGTCCCCGGCGGCGGGCCAGAGGGGCCCTGGGCACGGGCTTTCTGCTCACGCCCGGCGGCATCCTCCTCGTCCTGTTCGCGCTGCTGCCACTGATCGCTCTGGTGATCATCGGGTTCACGAACGGCTCAGGGAGTTTCACCTTCGAGAATTTCGCGCAGATGTTCGCCAGCCCGGTGTACATGTCGCTGCTCGGCCGCACGCTGGTGATCGCGTTCTGCGTGACCGTGGTCAGCGTCGCGCTGGCATGGCCGGCCGCGTGGGCGCTGGCCCGCTACACCGGACCGAAGGCGAAGCCCCTGATCCTGGGGTTCGTGATCATCCCGTACATCACGTCGCAGCTGCTGCTGATCTACGGGTTCGTCAGCCTGATCCAGGCCGGCGGTCCGGTGATGTCGCTGCTGTCGGCGATCGGCGTCGCCGACCCGCAGGCATCGATCATGTACACCCCGGCGGCGAACATCCTGATGCTGGTGCAGGAGTCCATCCCCACCGCCATTCTGGTGATGTACTCGGCATCCGAGCAGATCAACGGGTCGGTTCTCGAAGCCTCCCGCACACTGGGCGCCTCGAAGGGATTCGTCTTCACCCGGGTGATCTGGCCGCTGTCGACGGCGATGATCGGCGTGAACTTCGCGCTGACGTTCGTGCAGACCGTCGGCGCGTTCGCCGAGCCGGCGATCCTCGGCGGACCCAACGGGCAGATGCTCGGCAACACGATCTCGGCGCAGCTGTCTGCCGGAGTGCACCAGCAGTTCGCGGTGGCGATGTCGCTCGTGCTGCTGGTGGCGTCGCTCGCGGTCGTCGGCGGCGTGACCGGGCTGCTCGCCTGGTCTCGCAACGCGCTCTCCGGCGTCTCGAAAACAGGCGTCTCGAAAACAGGCGTCTCGAAATCCGGCGTCTCGAAATCCGGTCGGCCCAAAGCCGAGCGGATCGCCGGGGCCGAGACCACTGTCGCGGCGGGCAACGCGGTGCAGACAGAAGGGGTGCTCCGATGAAGAACGCCGTCCTGCCCAGGGCGATGAAGATCTGGCTGTATGTGGTGCTCGTCATCCTGGCGCTGCCGCTTCTGGCCATGATCGCCCTGAGCCTCAACCAGTCCCGCTACGGCACGTTCCCGTTCCACTTCACGTTCGACTGGTACGCCAACCTCGCCCAAGACCAGGCCCTCGTCGAATCTCTGCTCACCAGCCTCAACCTGGCGACGCAGGCGACCATCTTCGCGGTGATCGTCGGCACGCTGCTGGCGCTCGGGATGGGGCGGGCGAAAACGTTCATCGCGCTGCCGATCAACAGCCTCCTCCTGGCGCTGCTCACGGTGCCGGCGCTGATCCTCGCGGCCGGCTTCGTCGTCGTCTTCGGCTGGCTCGGGCTGGGGTCGAGCACGCTCGGGCTGATCCTGGCGTCGATCGTGACGTCGCTGCCCTTCGTCGTGCTGATCGTCTCCGGGCGGCTGCGCGACCTGAACCCGAACTACGCGGAAGCCGCTCACTCGCTGGGCGCTGGTCCTCTGCGCACGTTCATGACCGTCACTGTCCCGCTGATCGGTCCGTCGATCATCGCGGGTGGACTGCTGGCGTTCGTGATCACCTTCAACAACTTCGCGATCCAGCTCTTCCTCGCCCCGATCGGTGTCTCCACCCTCCCCGTGCAGATCTACTCGATGGTCCGTCTCGGCGTGACCCCCGACGTGGATGCGCTCGCGACGATCATCATCCTCAGCACCGTGCTGCTGGTCGTCGTGCTCAACTGGCTCTCCGGCAACGCCGCCAAGCTCTTCACGACCTCTACGAACAAAGGAAACTGATGGCCGAGCTCACCGTCTCGCGCGTCTCCAAGACCTTCAATGGAACGCGAGTCCTCGAACCGCTGGATCTCACCGTCGGCGACGGGCAGTTCTGCTGCATGCTCGGATCCTCCGGATCCGGCAAATCCACCCTGCTGCGCATCGTCGCCGGTCTGGAGGAGCCGGACGCCGGCGCCATCCGCGTCGGCTCGCGCGACATCACCCGGCTCTCGGTCGAGAAGCGCAACATCGGCTTCGTCTTCCAGAACTACGCGCTGTTCCCGCACCTGAGCGTGCTGTCGAACGTGATGTACGGGCTGCGCGCCCGTCGCACGCCGCGCGCGGCCGCGAAGAAGAAGGCGGAAGAGATGCTCGGACTGGTCGGCCTCGGCGACTTCGGCGGACGTTCGCCCGCCCAGCTCTCCGGCGGTCAGCAGCAGCGCGTCGCCCTCGCTCGCGCGCTGGTCACCAGCCCCGATCTGCTCCTGCTGGATGAGCCCCTGAGTGCCCTGGACAAGAAGATCCGCGGCGAGATGCAGCGCGAACTGAAGCGCATCCACCAGGAGACCGGCCTTACCACCATCATGGTCACGCACGACCAGGAGGAGGCGATGGACCTCGGCGACCAGGTGATGATGCTCGACCGCGGTGTCGTGCAGCAGAACGACAGCCCCGAGTCGATGTACCGCGCGCCGGGCAACCGGTTCGTGGCGCAGTTCCTCGGCGGCCAGCTGCTCGGGGCGGGCGTGGTGCACGGCTCCGGCCCCTCCTCGATGGTGGAGGTCGGCGGTCTGTCGCTGTCGACCGCGCAGGACGACCTGCATGAGGGAGACCGGGTGGATGTGCTCGTCATGGCCGAGCGCGTGCGCATCGTCCGCGACGAGGCGGCGACCAGCGCGGGAACCGCCAGCGGCGTGCTGAGCGCGATCGACTTCTTCGGTCCGTTCGCCCGGGCGGAGATCGCCGTGGGCGAGCTCCGGGTCCCCGTCACGATGCTCTCGCAGGAGGCGGACGCACTGGTCGCCGGTCAGCGGGTGCGCTTCGCGATCTCGCCGGAAGGCCTGCACGCCTTCGTGGCCACGAAGGCCGCCTGAGCCGCGCCGCCAGAGCCGCGCCGGCAGTGCGGCGGCGGCAGTGCAGCGGCGGCAGTGCAGCGGCGGTCTACCGCGCCTGTCAGGCGCGGTAGACCGAGCGGCCCTCGACGAAGGTCTCGACAACACCGGCGGTGTCGAGGGCGCGCCCGTCGGAGATGTCGCGGTCGAGGAGGACGAGGTCGGCTGCGAGGCCGGGCTCGAGCCGCCCGGTGGTCGTCTCCAGACGGCCGATCCACGCCGCAGTGCCGGTGTACGCGTCGAGCGCTGTGCCCAAGGGAAGCGACTCACCGGCCAGCAAGGGCTGGCTCAGCGCGAGCCCGGTCGCGTGCGGATCCGTGGATGGCGCCAGCCGGGTGGTGCCGGTGTGCACCGCCCACAGCGGATTGGGGTCGGAGACCGGCCAGTCGCTGCCCGCGACGATGCGGGCGCCGCTGGCGTGAAGCGTGCCGAACGGGAAGTGCCGCGCGGCGCGTTCGTCACCCATCATCGGCAGTTTGCGTTCGACGATCTCTGTGTCCGTGCGCGCCCAGAGCAGCTGCGCGTTCACCGTGACGTCGAGCTCAGCGAACCGGCCGACGTCGGCGGCGTCGACCACGTCGAGGTGAGCGAGCTGATGACGGCCTCCGGTCGGCCCGTTGCTCGCTCTGGCATGCTCGATCGCGTCGAGGCACTCCCGCACAGCCCGGTCTCCTACGGCGTGCAAGTGAACGTCGAAGCCGCGCGCGTCGAGTTCGGCGACGATCGTGGCGAGCTCGCCGGGCGGTATGAACGAGTCTCCACGCAGGCCGGGCTCGTCGGTGTAGTCGTCGAGCAACGCCGCCGTGTGGTTCTCGATCATTCCGTCTTGCATGATCTTGACGGTGCCGGCCACCAGACCACGGGTGTGCGCGACGCTCGTGCGCCGTGCCTCCAGGTCGGCGAGCTGTTCGAGGCCACGGTCGCGATCCCACCACTGGCAGAGGACCACCCGTGCGGTGAGCGCTCCCTGCGCGGCCAGGCCGAGGTATGCGTCGAGCGAGTCGGGCCCGAGTTCGCTCGTGCCGACCGCTGCGTCGTGCCAGGTGGTCACCCCGACGGAGTGGAGGCGGTGCTGTGCGGCCAGGATGGCCTGCTCGAGGAAGCCGGGCGCCGGTGACGGGATGATCGCATCCAGTGACTGCATCGCCGTGTCCAGCAGGACCCCGGTGAGGTCGCCGTGCCCGTCGCGGAGGAAGTGGCCGCCGAGCGGGTCGGCGATGTCTGGCGCGACGCCTGCGGCCTCCAGCGCTCGCGTGTTGGCCCAGACGCCGTGGCCGTCATGGCTGGTGAGGACCACCGGCCGGTCGGGGACGATGGCGTCGAGGATGGCGCGCGTCGGGAAGCCACCGGGGAAGACATCGCCGTACCAGCCGACGCCGACGATGGTGTCGAGCTCGGGGTGTGCGGCCGCGTAGTCGGCGATGATCCGTGCGTACTCATCGGCGTCGTGCACGGGCATGAGGTCGATTCCGAGGAGCGAGCCTCCCGCCATCGGCGGGTGGACGTGGGTGTCGTGGAACCCGGGGAGGAGCGAGGAGCCGCCTGCGTCGCGCACCTCGGTGTCGCCGTCGCGCTGCGCGGCCACCACGTCGTCAGGACCGACGGCGACGATGACGCCGTCGCGGACGAGCACGCCGCCGTCGAGCCAGTTCCCGTCGCCCCGATAGAGCCGGGCGTTCGTGATGTGCAGACTCGTCATCGGCGTCCCTTCGCGTTTGCGACCAGTCTCTGCTCCGCGACCCTGATCACGCAAATAGTTTTGCTTGGATCACTTCATCATCACGTCAGATGCGAAATGCTCGCGAAACCCAGCTGTCATCTCTGACGACCGTTCAGGCTCACGACGGCTGCGGGTTGAGGGTCTGCGCCACGACCTGCGCCGCGATCTCGCCGACGGCGCGCGCCCGCGCCGTCGGGCGCACCGAGCGCATCGCCGCGAGGACGACGGGCAGCGCCGGAACGCTGTCTCCGATCGGCAGCGCCGCCACGCGTTCGCCGTCGTAGCTGAGGTCGTGCGTGGGTCGCTGGTTGAGAATCGAGAAGCCGTGGCCGTGCGCGACGAACGCCCGCACCGTCTCGTAGTTGAGCGAACGGTGCCTGATCTCGGGCTGCAGCCCTGCTCCGGCCAGAATGCCGAGGAAGTACTCGCGGCTGTGCGGGAGGTCGAGCAGGATCATCGGCTCTCGCGAGAGTTCGCGCAGGAACACCTGCGGGGAGGCGGCCAGCGGATGGCCGGCTGGCAGGATGACGTGCGGGGGAGCGTCGGACAGCACGGCGGTGCGGATGTCGTTGCCGAAGCCGAAGTCGTAGCCGATCAGCAGCTCCACCCTGCCGCTGCGCAGTGCCGCCCGCGCGCCGTCTGTGTCGAGCTCGTCCACCTCGATGTCGAGGTAGGGATGCTCCGACCGCACCCTGCTGACGATCGCGGGGAGGATGAAGGGCGCGAGCGTGACGAAGCAGCCGATGCGGATGGTTCCTCGCACCTGGTTGTCGATGCCGCGCGCGGTGTCGAGCGCCTCCTCCAGATTGAGCAGGAGGGCGCGTGCGTCGCCGAGGAACTGCTGCCCGGACGGCGTGAGTGTCAGGCCGCGGGAGCGTTGGCGGATGAACAGCTGCGCTCCGACCTGATGCTCCAGCTGCGCGATGGCCGATGAGACGGCCGACTGGGCGACGAAGAGCTCCTCTGCGGCGCGGGTCATCGAGAGATGCGTAGCCGCCTCGATGAAGTACCGCAGCTGCGCCAGCGTGACGTCAGGCTTCTTGCTCATCCGCGACCTCCGGTTACGACGATGTTTCCGCTCTGTTTCCCCCGGCCCTGTATCTGCCGAAGTGATGCAGTGGTTCAGGCAACCTTAGTTGATTGATGCGAAAAAGCAGCAGAAGCTCTATGCCAAGCCACTGACGAGGAGCACGCCCATGAGCACTGAGGTCCACAGCGACGCCCTCGGCGTCGAGACCCGCACCATCGACTACATTCCCGAGGACGAACGGCACGGCAAGGCACGCAACCTGTTCACGATCTGGTTCGGCGGCAACATCATGATGCTGTCGATCGCGACCGGACTGCTCGCGACAGCCGTGTACGGCCTCCCGATCTGGGCCGCTATCGTCGCGCTCGTCGTCGGCAACCTCGTCGGCGGTGTCGTGATGGCGCTGCACGCGGCGCAGGGGCCGCAGATCGGCGTGCCCCAGATGCTGCAGACGAGAGCGCAGTTCGGCTCGTACGGCAGCCTCCTCGTCGTGGTGATCGTGGTCGGGATGTACGTGGCGTTCTTCGCCTCCAATGTGATCCTGGGAGGCCAGGCGCTCGACTCGCTGACCCACCTCGGCTCCTTCTGGTCGACAGTGCTCGTCGGCCTGATCAGCGTCTTCGGCGCGGTCTTCGGCTACCGCCTCCTGCACGTCTTCGGCACCGTCATGAGCATCGTTGCCGGCCTCACCATCGCGCTGGTCTTCGTCTACATCTTCGCGGCGGGAACGCTGCCGGCCGGCGCACTGAATTACGGCTCGGTGACCGCCACCGGGATCATGGGCACCATCTCGGTCGCTGCGCTCTGGCAGATCGCATACGCGCCGTACGTTTCGGACTACACCAGGTACATGCCCAAGGACACGGGCGTGCGCGCCGCGTTCTGGGCGACATTCGCGGGCTGCGTCCTCGGCTCCGTCATCCCGATGGTGCTCGGCTCGATCGTGGGAGCCGCCTTCCCGAAGGACGATGTCGCCACGGGGCTGAGCGCTCTCATCCCGGGGATCGCCGGACTGGCGCTGCTCGTCTTCGGCGTCGGCATCAGCGTCAGCAACGGCATGAATCTCTATTGCGGAAGTCTCGCGATCATCACGATCGGGCAGACCCTGTTCCCGAAGTGGATTCCGCGGGCCTTCTCTCGCGGTGCCATCGCGGTCATCCTCTTCCTGATCGCGCTCGTGCTCGGGTTCGCGTTCTCGGCCAACTTCCTGGTGAACCTGTCCAACTTGATGATCCTGCTGCTGTGCGTGCTGATCCCGTGGACAGCGGTCAACCTGGTCGACTACTACGCGGTCAAGCACGGCAAGTACGACATCGCATCGCTGTTCCGTCAGGATGGCGGCATCTATGGGCGCATCAATCGCAATGCTGTGCTCTGCTACGTGCTCGGCATCCTCGTGCAGCTGCCGTTCCTCAGCACGGCCTTCTACACCGGCCCGGTCGCCACCGCCCTCGGCGGCGTCGACATCTCCTGGATCGTCGGTCTGGCTGTGATCTGCCCGCTCTACTATGCGCTCATGAAGTGGGCGCCGTCGAAGCCGCCCGTGCCGACCATCCAGGCTCCGGCCGCCACCCCCGTCTCCACCATCGGAACCGCAGGAGCAGAATGACCGACAACCCAGCACAGCCCGCCGCCGCCGAGTACGACTATGTCGTGGTCGGCGGCGGCACTGCGGGCGGCATCGTCGCCGCGCGCCTCTCCGAGAACCCCGACGTCACGGTCTGCCTCCTGGAGTGGGGGCCGAGCGATCGCGGCGAGGGCCGCGCCCGGGAGATCCGGCGCTGGGAGGAGATGATCGGAAGCGAGTACGACCTCGACTATCCGAGCGTGCCGCAGGAGCGCGGCAACTCCCACATCCGCCAGTCCAGGATGCGCATCCTCGGCGGCTGCTCGACGGCCAACACCATGATCGCCTGGCGCCCGCCGGCCTCCGATCTGGACGAGTGGGTGCAGGCCGGCGCCGCCGGATGGGGCCCGGCGAGCTTCCATCCGTTCTTCGATCGGCTGCGAATCCCGATCCACCCGGTGGGCGAGGCGGACAGGAACCCGTTCGTCGCCGATGTCGTCGCCGCTGCGGCCACGGCGCTCGGCCTCCCCGTGCAGGAGCGGTGGAACGACGGACGCACCGACACATTGGCGCGGGGCGCAGGCTTCTTCGAGGTCGGTTACGACCCGCAGACCAATGTGCGCGGGTCGAGCTCGATCCACTACCTCCACGACATGATGGATGCACGGGAGTCGTTGGACGTGATCACGGGAGCCCGCGCTGAGCGGGTTGTCGTCGAGGACGGCCGCGCGGTGTCCGTGCGCTTCCGCGACGCCGATGGCGCGACGCACGAGGTGCGAGCCCGCCGGGAGATCGTGATGGCCTGCGGGGCGATCGACACCCCGCGGCTGCTGCTGCACTCAGGAATCGGGCCGTCTTCGGTGCTCGCCGCTGCCGGCGTCGAACAGGTGCACGAGCTCGCCGGGGTGGGGGAGAACCTCCAGGATCATGCCGAAGGCCTCGTGGTGTGGGAGGCCGTGTCGGCGCCGCCCGCCGTCTCGGCCTCCGGCTGGGACGCCGGGGCGATGGTCGGTGTCGACGGGGACCCTGCCAGGCCGGATGTGCTCATGCACTTCCCCGTCGATCCGGTCGTCGACCACCCGCGGGCGCGCGGGGTCGTGTTTCCGGAGACGATCGTGGCGATCGCCCCGAACGTCGCGAAGCCGCACAGCCGCGGTCGCGTCACCATCGCCTCCGCCGACCCGGACGAGCCTCCTGTCATCGACTACCGCTACTTCACCGACGCGTCCGGTCACGACGAGCGCATGCTCGTCGCCGGCGTACGCCTGGCGCGACGTATCGCCGAGGAGGAGCCGATGCGGCACCACCTGGTGCGCGAAGTCTTTCCCGGGCCGGAGGTGCAGAGCGACGAGGAGCTGTCGGCCGTGCAGCGCGACATCCACCAGACCGTCTACCACGTGAGCGGCACGTGCCGGATGGGCGCTTCGGACGACGAGGGCGCCGTGGTCGACCCCGAACTGCGTGTGCGCGGAGTCCGCGGTCTGCGCATCGCTGACGCATCCGTTTTCCCGACGCTGACCTCCGTGAACCCGGTCATCACGGTGATGATGGTGGCGGAGCGGGCGGCGGAGCTGATAGCGGTCAGCCAAGCCGCACGCTGACGCAGCACCCGACGACGGAGGAGATCCCGGCGCGCGCCGTGGATCTCCTCCGTTCGCGGTGGTGTCGGAGCGACCGCGTCAGTCTCTGACCGGCTCCAGCAGCGCTTCCGTTGCAGGCTCCGCACGGCGGTCGCGTGCCCGCTGCCAGTAGTAGCCGACCAGCGCCATGACGACGATGACGATCAGGGTGCCGACGGTGAAGCCCTCGAAGGTCGGCCGGTCGACGCCCCAGGTGTCGATGAAGTCGTACTTCAGTCCGAACACCGACTCCAGGGTGCCGGGGAAGACCGCGACCCACGAGCCGAGGACGACCCAGGCGTAGATGATCACCACGGCGATCCACAGCCCGGCACGGCCTCCGGGGACGCGGAACGGCCGCTCGACGTCCGGGTATCTGCGGCGCAGGCGAACGATCGACGGGAAAATCACCAGATAGGACAGCAGCAGTGTCGAGATGGCGACCGTGAGCACGACGGTGAACACGGCCGCCGTGCTGCCCTTGAGCAGCATGGTCGCCGCGATGCAGAACACCGTGGCGACGATGCCGGAGAGGAGATTCATGCGCACCGGGGTGCCGAACCGCTTCGAGAAGACGCCGAAATAGCGGAAGAACGCCCCATCGGCGCCTGCCGCCGCCTGCACGCGGTCGGAGGCGATCATCCACGCGCTGGCCTGCGTCAGCACGACGAACACGAACAGCAGGCCCGCGATCAACATGACAGGACCGGAGGCCAGACCGTAGACGGAGAAGACCTCCTTGAACGCCTCCAAGAAGCCGCTCGCGCCCTGCACCTTGCTGGCGGGCAGCACCGCCAGGATGGCGAAGATCGGGACGAGATAGCAGAGGATCGAGATGATGCCGGAGGTGGCGATCGCTTTCGGCACATCGCGCTGCGGGTCGCGCATCTCCTCGGCGGCGCCGTTGGGCGCCTCGAAGCCGACGACCGCGAACAGGATGACCGGCGTGACCGCGAGGAATCCGCCCAGTGTCGGGGAGAAGTCGCCGGCGGCATAACCGTGGATGCCGTTCTGGAACGCATAGACGACCACCGTGACGACGAAGATCACCAGGAGGGCGACCTTCACGATCGCGCCTGCGGCCACGATGTGCTTGCCGTACTTGAGGCCGATGATCGCGGTGCCGATGGCCAGCCAGATGAAGATCAATTTGAACGCGATGTCGCCTGCGCTTCCTTCCGGCAGCGGTGCGATGTACGCGCTCCAGGTGGCGGCGGAGATGAACACCAGCGATCCGCCCATCCAGAGCGGGTTCGTGATCCAGTAGAACAGGGTCGCGATCGCCGCCGTCAGCTTGCCGAACGCGAGCCGCACCCAGACGAAGGGGCCGCCCTCGTCGTGGAAGGTGCTGCCGAGTTCGGCGATGACGAGCGCGTACGGGAACAGGAACGTGATGCCGATGATCACGGTCCAGGTGAACGCCTCGGCGCCGCCCCCCGCCGCGATCTGCGCGACGGTGTCGATGGCGATGATCGCACTGATCGACAGGAACACGATGTCGAGACGGCCGAGTGTCTTATGGAAGTGCTGGGCTCGGAGGTTCGAGGTCTCGAGCTTCGCGTCGTTCCTGGCTGGTGAACTCATCGGTGGGACTCCTTCGTCCTTCATTCTCGGGGATTGCCGGGTTTTACGCAGTTGGGGGTGGATGCGCCGTGCAACTGCCCGGTCATCGTGGAACTCCTAGTCGTGCTGGAACCACGTGGTCTTGAGGCCGACATAGTTGTCGATGGCGTGGCGGGAGAGGTCGCGGCCGAAGCCGGACTGCTTGAACCCGCCGAACGGGGTGGTGGAGCCGAGCGCATCCACGGTGTTCACCGAGACCGTACCGGCGACCAGCCGCTCGGACACTCTGTGCGCGCGGGACAGGCTGGAGGTCCAGACCGAGGCGGCGAGGCCGTAGTCCGTCGCGTTCGCGGCGTGCACGGCGTCGCCCTCGTCATCGAACGCCTGCACGACGACGAGCGGTCCGAAGATCTCGTCGCGGTGCAACGGATGCGACAATGGCAGGCCTGTGACGATGGCCGGGTCGATGAACGCGGACGATCCACCGCGCTGGATCCGTTCGCCGCCGATCAGCTCGCCATCGCGCGCCGCAGCGGCGATCGCTTCGGCGACGGTGTCGGCGTGCGACTCGGAGACGAGTGCGCCGTTGCCGCTGGCCGGGTCGAGCGGGTCGCCGGAACGGTACGCCTGCGCGGCTGTGGTGAGGAGGCCGACGAACTCGTCGTAGACGGGGCGTTCGACGAAGATACGGGAGTTGGCCGAGCAGACCTCGCCCTGGTTGTAGAACGCGCCGAATGCTGCCTGTTCCGCCGCACGCGACAGATCCTCCGCGTCGGCGAAGATCAGGTTGGAGCTCTTGCCGCCGGCCTCCAGGCTGAGCCGCTTCAGGTTCGACTCGCCGGCGTACGTCATCAACCTCTTGGCGACGGCCGTCGATCCCGTGAAGGTGAGGGCGTCCACGTGCGGGTGCAGTCCGAGGGCGCGCCCGATCACGGCGCCTGGCCCGGGGACGACGTTGAGCACGCCGGCCGGCAGGCCGGCCTCCAGGGCGAGTTCGCCGAGGCGGAGGGCGCTGAGGCTCGTGGTCTCGGCGGGCTTCAGCACCACGCTATTGCCCGCCACCAATGCCGGGGCGAGCTTCCAGGCGGCGATGTCGAGGGGGTAGTTCCACGGCACGATCGCTGCGACGACGCCGAGTGCGACCCTGCTGACGATCGCTGTGGAGCCGGGGGGAGTGGCGGGGACCTCGTCGGTCAGCTTGTCGGCCAGCTCGCCGTACCAGCGGAACGTCGCAGCGGTTCCCGGTACGTCGACCGCGCTGGTCTGTGAGAGCGGCTTGCCCATGTCGAGCGATTCGAGCAGTGCGAGCTCATCGGCGTCGCGCTCGATGAGATCGGCGAGACGTCGGAGGACGAGACCGCGCTCTGCGGCTCCGAGGGCGCTCCACGATCCGCTCTCGTATGCGGCGCGCGCCGCTGCGACCGCTCTGTCGATGTCGGCGCTGCCGCCCTGGGCGATGTCTGCGATGGCGGAGCCCGTCGCCGGGTTGATCGTGACGAAGGTGTCGCCGGAGGCCGCGTGGACCCTGTCGCCGTCGATGAGTGCCCTGCCGTCGACGCGGGCGGTTGTTTCGATCGTCATGCCGGAAGAGTACGCACGAGTGGCACATCGAAACGAGCGCCGAAAACCGCTGAACTGCATCAATTGAAGCGATGTGGTGTGAGCATCCGGGTCGAAAACTCTTTGGCGAGGTAGTTAATCGACGCGCGCGACCCGCGCACAAGGCATCACTTCTATTGATCCAATTCGGCGATTCTCATTGTTTTACAGATTCGACCGCTCCTGCTGACAATGGCTGGACCGCTCAACGATCAGCGAAGGAGATCAGCATGTCGAGCCAGGAGATCCAGGAGATCGAGGTCGTCGTCGTCGGCGGTGGCCAGGCCGGTGTGGCGATGAGCGATCATCTGACCGACCGCGGCATCCCGCACCTCGTCCTCGAGAAGGGCCGGATCGCCGAAGGCTGGCGAACAGGGCGCTGGGATTCGCTCGTCGCCAACGGCCCGGCGTGGCACGACCGCTTCCCCAAGCTGGAGTTCGAGACGGTCGGCGCCGACGAGTTCGCACCGAAAGACGACGTCGCCGACTACTTCGTCGCGTACACGAAACTCATCGACGCGCCCATCCGCACCGGTGTGGAGGTCACCCGCGTCGTCCGAAACGCCGACCGGCCGGGGTTCACCGTCGAAACCTCAGACGGTGCGTTCCAGGCGCGCTACGTCGTCGCGGCCACCGGGCCGTTCCAAGTCCCCGTCATCCCCGCGGTCATCCCAGACGGCTCGTGGCCCACCCAGCTGCACTCCAGTGACTACCGCAATCCTGCGCAATTGCCGCAGGGTGGCGTGCTGGTCGTCGGCGCCGGCTCGTCCGGCGTGCAGATCGCCGACGAGCTGCGCCGCTCGGGCCGCGAGGTCTACCTGTCGGTCGGCCCGCACGACCGGCCGCCGCGTCGTTACCGGGGCCGCGACTTCGTCTGGTGGCTCGGTGTGCTCGGCAAGTGGGACCTGTCGACCCCTCCCCAGGGTGCCGAGCATGTCACCATCGCCGTGAGCGGTGCGGACGGCGGCCACACGGTCGACTTCCGCGAGCTCGCCGCCGGCGGGATCACCCTGGTCGGCCGGACCACCGCGTACAGCGACGGGCGGATGCGGTTCGCACCAGACGTCGCCCGCAACGTCGCCGCTGGCGACGACAACCTCTTCGCCCTCCTCGACGAGGCGGACGCCTACGTCGCCCGCAACGGCCTCGACCTCCCCGAGGAGCCTGAGGCGCGCCTGGTGGGCGCCGATCCGGCGAGCCTGACCGACCCGATCCTCGAACTCGACCTCCAGGCGGCCGGGATCACCACGATCGTGTGGGCGACGGGCTTCCGCACCGACTACAGCTGGCTGCAGGTGGATGCGTTCGACGAGAACGGCAGGCCGGTGCACCAGCGCGGCGTCTCAACCGAGCCTGGCGTCTACTTCCTCGGCCTGCCCTGGCAGTCGCGCCGCGGCTCCAGCTTCATCTGGGGTGTCTGGCACGACGCCGGCCACATCGCCGACCAGATCCAGATTCAGCGGGGCTATCTCGCGTACGACCAGCAGGCCGCGCTCGCGGCAGAAGGAGCAGTTGTCTGATGCCGACGCACACCAGGATCCGGCCGTTCAACACCAAAGAGACATACCCGGAGCAGAACCTCGACAACGATCTCTGCCAGGCCGTCGTCGCGAACGGGGTCGTCTACCTGCGCGGCCAGATCGGCCAGGACCTGGAGACCCGTGAGTCCGTCGGCATCGGCGACGTGGAGGCGCAGGCTGAGAAGGCGATGGCGAACATCGCGATGCTGCTGGAGGAGGCGGGTTCGAACGTCGAGGACATCGTCAAGGTCGTGATCTACCTCGTCGACCCGCGGTATCGCGAGACGGTCTACCGCGTCGTCGGCCGCTGGCTGAAAGGCGTCTTCCCCGTCTCCACAGGCATCGTCGTCTCGGCGCTCGCCCGGCCGGAGTGGCTGGTGGAGATCGACGCGACAGCTGTCATCAGCACGGACGCGGCGGGGGAGGGGCGACGATGACCTTCTCCATCCTCGCCGTCGACGACACCGGCGCCATCGGCTCTGCCATCTGCTCCTCATCGCCGGCAGTCGCCGCGCGCTGCGTCAACCTCGCGGAGGGTATCGGCGGGGCGCACTCGCAGAACGTCACCGATCCCCGGCTCGGTCCGCAGCTCCTCGCCGGGTTGCGCGACGGACGGCCGGTGGCGGAGGTGCTTGCGTGGGTCGTGGACTCCACGCCGGACATCGACTACCGGCAGCTGTTGGTGATCGACCGCGCAGGCCGCTCCGCCATCCACTCGGGGTCGCATGTGCTCGGCGAGCACGGCCACGCGCAGTCGGCGCACGCCGTCGCGGCGGGCAACCTGCTCGCCAGGGCAGACCTCCCGCAGCTCATGGTGGACGCGTTCGAGGCGGCGGATGGCGACCTGGAGGTGAGACTGCTGTCCGCATTGAAGGCCGCCGTCGCCGCCGGAGGCGAGGAGGGGCCCGTCCGCTCGGCCGGCGTCGCGGTCGTGCGCGACGCCGGCTGGCGGGTCACCGACCTCCGCGTCGACTGGGCCGACCATCCCGTCGAGCTGCTGGACGAGATCCTCGTCGAGACTTGGCTGCCGCAGCGCGACGCGTACGTGGCACGCGGGCTCACCCCTGCCGGGGCGCCGAGCTACGGTGTGCGGGGCGATGAGTGAGGCGGCGCTGAAGCGGCGCGTGCGCGAGCAGGTCGACGCGGAGCTGCCGCGCTTGATCGCCCTCTCCGAGGCGCTTCACGCCGACCCGGAGACCGCCTGGAACGAGCACCGCGCCAGCGCCCGACTCTGCGATGAGCTCGAATCCCGTGGTTTCGCGGTGACGCCCGCCTATCTCGGGCTGGAGACCGCGTTCCTCGCGACGGCTGGCACCGGTGCGGTGCGCATCGGAATCTGCGCCGAGTACGACGCGCTCCCCGGGCTCGGTCACGCCTGCGGTCACAACCTCATCGCCGCCATCGCCGTCGGCGTCGCCGCCGCGCTCGCGCCGCTCGCCGACGAGCTCGGTATCACGGTTGAGGTGTACGGCACCCCGGCCGAAGAGGGCGGTGGCGGAAAGATCGAGCTGCTCGACCGCGGAGCCTTCGCCGGCCTCGACCTGGCCGTCATGGCGCATCCGGGGCCGGTGGACGTCGCGGAGGCGCGGCCATTCGCCGTTGCACACTCGCACGTGCAGTACGACGGCAAAGCGGCCCACGCCGGCGCGTACCCGGAGCAGGGCGTCAACGCCAACGACGCGTTCGTCGTGGCGCAGGTCGCCATCGGCCTCCTGCGCCAGCAGCTGCCGCACTCGGCGCGCGTCCACGGCATCCAGACCGTCGGCGGCCAGGCGCCCAACGCCATTCCGAACCGCACGGAGGGCCGCTGGTACGTGCGCGCCGAGACCCTGGCGGAACTGGAGCACATCGAGCAGAGGGTGAACCGCTGCTTCGAAGCGGGCGCGCTCGCCTCGGGGACCACGCTCACCAACACGCCGGAGAGCAAACGGTACTCCGAGTTCCGCACCGACGAGCGGGCGCTCGGCCACTACCGCGCGAACGCCACCGCGCTGGGGAGGGTGTTCGACACCTCTGGCACCGGGACGATGAACCGGGCGTCGACCGATATGGGCAATGTCTCGCAGATCGTCCCGGCCATCCACCCGTATGTCGGCGTCGGCAGCCTGCCCGCGACCAACCACCAGCCGGAGTTCGCCGCGGCATGCGTCGGGCCGGTGGCGGAGAAAGCGCTGCGGGATGCCGCCGTGGCGCTCGCACAGACCGTGGTGGACGTCGTGCGGGCGGCGTCCTGAGCGCCACCCGCACCACGTGCGACGTGCTCGGACCCGCTCAGCTGGTCCAGGTGCGAAGGGTGGACGCAGCGGGGGAGGCCGTGTCGGCGAGCCACGGGGCGACCGCGGTGGCGAAGGACCGCCTGGCTTGGCTGGGATCGTCGTCGACGGACTCGGCCGCCCAGATGACCTGTTCTCCGGCGTAGACGGAGTCGAGCAGGCGCACCAGTGGCTCGAGTGGGGTTCCGGAGACGAGATCACCGTCGGTCACGGCCTCGGCCAGCGCGGTTCGGGTGCGGTCGGTGAACTCCCGCGGCCGGCCGAATGCTGAGCGGGTGTCGGCGTCTGGCAGCACCTGACCCCAGAAGGCGACGACGACCCGCGCCTCCTCGCGGGTGACATCGGTGGTGGGGAGGATCTCCTCGGCGATCGCGAGGAGCGCGGCGAGCCCGCGCAGCTCGCCCGATCGCTCCTGGATGCGCGCGAGCGTACGCTCGACCCCCCGCCTGGCTGCGGCCTCCGCGATCTGTTCGACGGAGTCGAAGTAGTGCCAGAGGGTGCCGGGCACGACCCCGAGCTCGGCCGCGACCGACCGTCCGTGCGTGCCGGCGACCCCGGAACGCGCAAGCACGCGCAAGTAGGCCTCGACGATGTCGCGGCGGCGCTGGTCGTGGTCGACGATCTTCGGCACGCTCCCCATCTTGCCCGACGATTTCGTTTTCGCTCTTCCACCCTCGTGATTTTGACGCTAAAGTCAATAATAATCGGGAGTACCGACAAAGGAGTTCTGGAATGTCCCTGACGATTCCCACCACGACGACCATCCACCCGCTCGCCGCGCTCACGGGCGCCGAGATCGACCGTGCCCGCGAGGTCCTCACCGCGGCCGGCCTGGTCACCGAGCACACGCGGTTCACCTACGTGTTGCTGCACGAGCCCCACAAGCGCGACGTGCTCGATCCCGAGCGTGCCGCCAGGCTGCACCGCCACGTGGAGGCGCTGCTGCTCGACTTCTCCTCCGGCGCGGTCACGCAGGTCGTCACGGACGTGACGGACGGCGTCGTCGTCAGTGCCCGAGAACTGGACCGGGTGACCGAGGGAACCGCCCCGGTGCTCGATGAGGAGTTCGCGCTCGTCGACGAGATCGTCAAGGCCGACGCAGGCTGGGTTGCGGCGCTCGCCACGCGCGGCATCCACGACATCACGAAGGTGCGCACCTGCCCTCTCACCGCCGGCCACTTCGACTACGACGACGAGGAGGGTCGCAGGATGTTCCGTGTGCTCGCCTTCTACCAGGCCGACGAGGCCGACCTCCCGTGGGCGCACCCGATCGACGGCGTGGTCGCTCACGTCGACACGCTCTCGCGCTCGGTGATCCGCCTGGTCGAGACGCCGGTCGACACTGTTCCGATGGAGTCAGGCGACTACCTCGACCCGGAGATCACCGGCCCGCTGCGCACATCATTGAAGCCCATCTCCATCACCCAGCCGGAGGGCGTCAGCTTCACATACGACGACGGCGTGCTGCGCTGGGAGAACTGGGACCTGCGCGTCGGCTTCAATGGCCGTGAGGGAGTGACGCTTCACGACGTGGCATTCAGCTACCAGCAGGAACGCCGGCCGATCCTGTACAGGGCATCCATCTCGGAGATGGTCGTCAACTACGCCGACCCCACACCGATCCACGGTTGGCAGAACTACTACGACGCCGGCGAGTACCAGTTCGGCCGACTCGCGAACTCCCTCGAGCTTGGCTGCGACTGCCTGGGCGAGATCTTCTACCTCGATGCCGTGGTGGCCGACGACTTCGGCCGTCCGCGCACGATCGCCAACGCGATCTGCATCCACGAGGAGGACTACGGGATTCTCTGGAAGCACACCGACGAGTTCACCCACACCTCGGAGGCGCGCCGCCAGCGCCGACTGGTCGTGTCGTTCTTCACGACGGTCGGAAACTACGACTACGGGTTCTACTTCTACTTCTACCTGGACGGGACCTTCGAGGTGGAGGCCAAAGCCACCGGGGTCGTCTTCACCGGCGCCCACGACGGCGGAGACGACCCGTACTCCACCCCGCTCGCGCCGGGTCTCGGCGCGCCTGTGCACCAGCACATGTTCTGTGCGCGCCTCGACATGACCGTCGACGGCGTCGAGAACGCGGTGGACGAGATCGACGTCACCCGCGTGCCCATCTCGGAGGCGAATCCGTGGGGGAGCGCCATCGGCCGCACGATCACCAGGCTCGGGACCGAATCCGGAGCGGTGCGCGACGCCGACGGTCGGGTCGGCCGCGTCTGGAGCATCAGCAGTGCCTCGCGCACCAACCGGGTCGGGCGTCCCACCAGCTACGTGCTGCACCCGGAGTCCGGACCGGCACTGTTCAGTGCGGAGGGGGCGCACCAGCGCAAACGCGCCGGCTTCGCCGCTCACCACTTGTGGGTGACGAAGTACGAGCCGTCGGAGCTGTGGGCAGCCGGCTACGCGGTCAACCTGCACCCTGGCGGCGCCGGGCTGCCGGCGTACATCGCGCAGGACCGCCCGATCGACGGGGAGGACATCGTCGTGTGGCACACCTTCGGGCTGACGCACTTCCCTCGGCTGGAGGACTGGCCGATCATGCCGGTCGACTACGCGGGCTTCTCTCTGAAGCCGTACGGCTTCTTCGACCGCAACCCCACTCTGGACGTTCCGCGGTCGGCATCGGCGTGCCCCGCATCCACTGCTGCGTCGTGCGGCGCCGACTGCCAGTGCGGCAGCTGAACCACCCCGCGCGCTGAAGACGAGGGAGGCTCGGAGATGGCGTTCGACATCGGCGCACTCGGCGCCTCCACGCTGTCGGCATGCTGCCTGCTCGGCTCGGCGCGCCCCTGGCGGGTGTGGTCGGCCGCGGCGCTGATGGTGCTCGCCATGCTCGGCTGCGTGCTGGCGTCGGTCGCGCCCGGCGTCGGCATGATCGCTATCGCGCTGTCGCTGGCTTCGGCCGCGTTCGCGCTGCACCGGCGGGCGGGACGCGTCTCGCCGATGAGTCTCCATCGCGCCCTCGGCGGCGTGACGATGGCGGCGCTCGTCGCTCACTCGCTGAGCATGAGGACACCACAGCCAGGGGTCGCGCACGCCCACCATGGCGTCTCGCTGATCGCGATCGTGGTGGCGTTCGTCGCCGGATTCCTCGCGTACAGCGCCTGGCTCCTGGTCGCGATGTCGAGGGCAGACGCAGGTACTCCCGTTCAGCCAGGCCGACGTCGTCGCAGGATGCTCGCGATCGGCGAGGTCTCTGGGATGGTCGCGGGCGTGCTCCTGATGTCGATGATGTAGCGGTCGAGGACGCCCAGGGGTGAGGGCATCACGGTAGGCTGAAGCCTTTGCGGGGCTGTCGCTCACCGCTCGATTATTCGCCGAGCCTCGGACAGCCCAGCTCATGATCGAAGAAGGGCGTCTGTGAACATCACCCTGCTTGTTCGGTTCGTCGCCGTCGCCGAGGAGTTGCATTTTCCGCGTGCAGCCCAGGGACTCGGCATCTCTCTCTCCGCGCTCTACTCGTCGATTGCGAAGCTCGAAGATGAGGTGGGGTCACCGCTCTTCGTCCGAAACAGCGCGAGGACCCAGCTGACCGAGGCCGGGGTGCTCTTTCTGGCCACGGCACGGGAGGAGATCGCCGCGGCACCCCCTGTGGAGAAACCCGTCAGTCCCGCCGGCGGCAAAGCCAAAGCCTCGAAAGGCAAGGGTCGCGCGCCGGCCGTGAAGGGGCAGCCGAAGCCGTTCAAGAAGCGTCAGGGCCGCTAACCCTTACGCGTCATTCGTGTTCCGGCAGTTGAGCGGCCACGAGGAGGCCGCGGGCCACGCCGAGCAGCACGGTGGCTTTGCCCCGCATCCCTCAGTTTCACCACTCGGGCACGTCGACGCCCAGCCACCGGCCGAGGTCCGCGATCTCCGCGTTGACGATGTCGTGCTCGACCTCGTCGAAGGGCACGAACTCGTGAACCGCGGTGACCGTCAGTTCTTCGCGCTCGCTGTCGACCTCGGCGTCGAGCATGCCCATGAATCGGTCGCCCATCAGGATCGGATGGGCGAAGTACCCGAACGTCCGTTGCGGCTTCGGCTTGAACTGTTCGAGCACATACTCGAACTCGAAGAGTTCGCGCAGTCGGGGACGATCGAAGAGCATCCCGTCATACGGGCTGAGGAATGCGACCCGGCCGCCCTCATCGTTCTCGAGCGCGGTGAGCGCCTGGGGGTCGACGCGATACTTCTGCCGCATCCCTTCGACGGTCGCCGGCTCGCCAGCATCCCCGACCGGAGTCCACGGTGATCGCTGTTTAGCGATACCGGCCGCCTGGAGCCTTCGCTCGTTCAGCAACCGTTCTGCCTCGTCGGCCTCGTACTCTGGCAGATCGTGCGGATACACGCGCTCGGCCAGATCCCACCGACGATGGCGTCCATCGCGCCCGACGATGGCGACCTTCCCTTGGCGCTGGAGGAAGTCGAGCATGTGCGCGACCTGGTTGGGCCCCGACCAGCCATCCGGCGGCCGGGCCACGTCGGCGGTGTCGGGGATCTCGCTGGCCAGGAGCGGCCCTTCGGCCCGTAGCCGCGCAAGGACCTCGATTCGGAAACGGTCGTTCGCCTCCAGCCACTGCCTGCTGCTTTCCCTGCGCGGCCAGCGCCGCATAGCCGGCAACATCAACGGCAGCAGGCTCACGGGACGGAAAGCTCCGTCGAACTCGAACAGCAGCCGGTCCGACTCGACGGCCTTCGGCAGCTGCCCCCTGTCGTACGTCGAGCCGATCCGCGACCACAGGATGGTGTGCTCCGCCGGCGCGATCGTGGCCGTCGGGTCGATCTTGATGGCCCCGAGCTGCTCAGCGATCCCGACGACATCGTCGGGGCGGCGCGCGTCCAGGAGTTGTGCCTGCACCGCGATGAGTCGGGCCTGGTCGCGGGTGAGCTGGTGCGTCATGACGTCTCCGCCCTGGCGGCGCGCTGAGACTCGTCGACGAACGCAGCGTCCGCGGCCCACCGCGGTCGAAGCGGCACCCGATCTCGGATCGTCCTCCCCACGCGTCATAGCGTATGACGCTCGCCCCCGGATCGACGGATCCGACATGAACCGTCTGACATGACATGGCGTGAACACACAATGGGAACGCGTCGCGGCTATGATCCGCCGCCACCCCCCCACAATGCGGGTACGCGGTGCGCGACGCATTCGCAGTACCGTCGGGCCATGTCCCCACGTCGTGAGAGAGCGCCGGCGCACACGGCGCGGTGGTTTCGCTGTGTCTGACGGGTGGAGTGGTGCCGGGTCGTCGGCGCGGCGGGAGTATGAGCGGCGTCGGGCCGTTCGGGGTCTGGGTGATCGATGCGAAGCGATACAAGGGGCGACCACGGCTCCAGGTCGAAGGCGGCTTGCTGCGGCCTCGGGTGGAGAAGCTGGTCGTGCGAGGTCGGGATCAGACAAAGCTGGTCGATGGGGTGCTCAAACAGGTCGGATTGGTGCAGCCGGTCGTCGCCGACGTGGAGGTTCGTGGCGACGTCGACGGCGCGGCCGCGGCGCTGGCCGCGCGATTCATTCCGTCGTAAGACGGAGGTCGTGCAAGTGATTCGCGCGGCGCGGCCTCAGTGCGTCAGGTCCGTCCCACGCTGCGCCCAGAGGAACGCGCGACGGTGTGCCCGGCGGCGCTCGAATGCGAGCCCGCCGATACCACCGGGTCGGTGCGCAGAAAGGTGACCTGGCCGGCCGACTCCGCTTCGGCGTGGAAGCCGAGGCGTTGTGCCAGCGACCTCGAACGCAGGTTCTGCTTGTCGATGACGGCGGAAACCCAGTGGGCGTGAACGGTGTCGAAGGCGAACTCGAGGAGGGCGGCGACGGCTTCGGTGGCGTAGCCGCGGCCCCGGTAGTCGGCGAGTTGGAGCCAGCCGGCCTCGACGCCCCGGGTGTCGGGGGCTGCGTCGCGGAGGTGCATGGAGACGTCGCCGATCACGGCGCCATCGAGTTCCATCGCCAAGACGAGGAAGTCGTCGACGTGGGCAACGGTGGTGTGGTGGGTGCGGTCCCGCAGATGTTCGAGCGCCTGGTGCGCATCCCGGTGCGGCCAGTGCAGACTCGAGGCGATCGTCGGGTCCTTCTCGATGCGCAGCCAGGAACGCGCATCCGTCATGCAGTAGGGGCGGAGGAGCAGTCGGGGCGTTTCGATGACCGGCGCCGTGACGGGAACGTCGAGACGCGCCCGGAACAACGTTCCGACGCTGTGACGCATCGTCTGGAGCACCCTCATCGCACAAGTGTCGACCCGGGGGACCGGGCGCCGGCTAGCAACGACCTATGCTCCTGCTGAGTCCGCACGCCCACGGCTCTGAATTCTCGAGGGTGCGCTCAGGGTCGGGACGAATCGTCAGAACGTGACGTCGTCTGCCCGGTCAGGCCGCCCATCGCCTCCAGTTCGCGGCGGAGGTCGTCGCGGCCTGAGGCGCCGAGCTTGCGGTAGATGTTCGCCAGGTGGTTGTCCACAGTGCGGGCGGAGAGGCCGAGACGGGCGGCGATCTCCTTGCTGCGCTCCCGTCCGGCCGCGGCCGAGGCGATCGCCCACTCGCGATCGGAGAGGGCGCTCTCGGCGGGGTCGGGGTCACGGGGTGCCCATCCGCTCAGTCCGGAACCGAGTGCGCTCGCCCGCAGCGAGGCCCGGCGGGCGAGAGCGTGGTCGCCGGTCTGGCCGGCGGCTCTGGCCGCCTGACGGGCGGCGGCGGCGGCCGCGGCCCGCAGCCCGACACGCGAGAGCTGGTCTGCCGCGTCGAGCAGTGGGGTGGCTTCACCGACCGCAGACGCTTCGGCGTGGGCGACGAGAGCTGCGACGAGGGCGCCGTCGGCCAGGGCGCCGATGCGGCGCAGCCGGTCGAGCACCGCATCCGCTCGCCCCAGCTGTACGGCGACGGATGCACTAAGTGCGGCGAAAGCGAAGTAGCGGGAGTCGATGCCGTGGTCGACGGCCGCACTGAGCACGGCGACGGCCGCAGCCTCGTCGCCGGAGCGGATGTGCAGCCACGCCTCCGCTTCGGCGACCTGCAGCTCGGTGACGACGTAGGCGCGGGCGTCCGCGTCGATGGTGGCGAGGATATCGACCGCGCGTCCCCGGTCGCCGAGCTGGGCGGCCGCTGTCGCGCGCAGGGCGGTGGCCGCACCTCGGGCGCCGAGGAAGTCGCGCCAGGTCAGCTGCTCCTCGGCCGCCGTCGCGAACTCCAGCGCTTCGGCCGTTGCACCGCTGTGCAGGGTGAACAGCGCGATTCCGTAGTTCCACATCCCGACGGACTCTTCGAAGAACTCGCCGCGTTTGCGCCTCGCGAGCTCGATCGCGTCGTCGACACCGTTCTGCAACGCCACGACGAAGAAGTCGGCGAAGTCGAGAAGCTCGACGCCGTGACGGATGACCGAGCGGGCCGCCTCCGCGTGGGGTCGGCCGGCCGTGATCGCGGCACGGGCGGTAACGATGTCGCCCGCGACCGCCGCCGCGATCATGCGGTACAGATCGGCGTTGAAGGTGGTCACCGGGTCGGCCGGCTCGGCCGAAATCGCGTCGGGCTGGCCGGTCGGATCCGGGTCGGCCTCGGGCGGCTCGCCGGCCATGAGCCGCCACTTGGCCAGGTTGGCGGCGAGGTACGCACGCGCGGGTGACTCGGCCATCGACGAGATGGCGGCGGCCCCCATTGCGACGGCGTCCCTTGGGCGTTGCCGCTGTACGGCGAGATGGAATCCGTGCCGGGTGGCGGCGTTCGCCCGGTCATCGTCGGTCTGGGCGGCCCGCTCCGCCTCGACGAATGCGGCGTCGGCGTCTTCGGGGAGGCCCGAGACGGCGAGCGCGTCCGCGCGAACGAGAAGCGCCTCGAACAGGGGCGGCTCGCCGAGTGCTGCGGCGCGGTCGAGGGAGCGGGCGGTGAGCCGCAGGGCGAGCGCGTGGTCGTCGACCGTGTGCGCGTACGAGGCGGCCCAGGCGAGCTCGGCCGGCGGCGGCGGCGCGGTGGTCTCGGCAAGCAGGCACAGTGCCTGAAAGCGGTGGTCGGCCCGGTCGCTGAGCAGCAACCGGCGGGCCGCGTCGATCCGGCGGTCATCCCGCTGCTGGTCGGTCATGAGCTCGATGAGCGTTTCCGCGAACAGCGGGTGGGCGAGGAACAGCTCGCCGTCGGCGGCGCGGGCGATCAGGCCGGCCCGGTCGAGCTGTTCGACGAGACCGGATTCGGTCAGGAGCCGCGGCGGGAACGGTTCGGCGACGGCGATCAGCTCGGCGACCGTGCGCTCCTCGGCGGCCAGCCCCCGGAAACGTTGCGCAATGGTGTCGCGCAGGCGTTCGGGCAGCGTCGTGGCGTCCACAATGAGTCCGACCCGGCCGCGCGTGACCGTTCCGCTGCGGGCGACGGCGAGCACGAGTTCGCGCAGGAAGAGCGGATTGCCACCGGCGCGCTCGACGATGGAGCGCAGGCTCTGCGGTTCGACCGCATCCTCGAGCGCGATCTGCACGAGTCGCCTGGCCACCGGAACGCGGAGCCCGTCGAGCTCGGTGGTCTCGACGAATCCCTCGTCGTGCAACCGGTGCAGCGGGCCGGTGAGGGGATGCTCGGTGCGCGCCGTCATGACGCAGCTGACCCCGTACACCCGCACCAGCTGGAAGATCGTCGAGGCCGTGATGTCGTCGAGGAGTGGACCGTCGTCGACCACGAGAACCTGCTTGGCTCCGGCGGAGGCGACCAGGGCGAACAGGCGTTGCAGCCGGTCGGCCGCCGACTCGGTGACGGGTGCGTCGGTGTGTGCAAGCAGGGGAGCCATCGCACCGAGCGGAACATCTCGGAGCTCCGGCATTCCGACGATGGGGAGGATGGTGTGGCCGGTCGCCTCGAGCCGGGCGGCGACGGACGCCGTGAGCGTCGATTTGCCGATGCCGCTCGGCCCGCACACCAGCTGCACCCGGGCGCGCCGAGACGTGACACGGTCGACGAGTCGGTCACGAATGGACTCGTCGACGATGATCGGCCATTCCAGCACGGGTCACCACCTGAAGAGCGCGGCGCGGGGTTCGGCTCGGGCGAGACCGACGCGGCAGATCAGTCTCTCATTGCGGGGGCCGGTCTCGCATCCCCTCATTGTGGGCGTCGTGACGGCGCCGGGTAATTCTTACTCAGTGCGGAGCCGCGCGCGCTCGGAAATGCTTGTCGTGCCCACTCTGCCTGCAAGGATGTGACCCCGTTGATGATGCGACTCCGTTCTGCCCGCCCGCACTCCGCCCGCCCGAGCTCTGGCCGCCGTCGGGGCTTCGTGCGTGGGGGAGGTCTGCTCGCAGCGGCCATCGTGCTCGTCGTGACAGGCCAGTTCGTGGCACCGGCGGCCCTCGCCGCCGGAACCGCAACGATCGGCGGAACTGTGACGGATGCGAGCACCGGGCTCCCGATCGCCGGTGTCGTCGTCGATGTCTGCGCCCAGTCCTCCGGGCAGTGCTCTGACGATGTGGCGACCGCGACCGATGGCACGTACTCGTTCAGCGGGCTCGACGCCGATCGATACACCGTGTCGTTCACGCCTGATCCGGCCGGCTCGTACATCCCCACCACGACCAGCCGGTTCACGCTCGCCGCCGGTGGGTCCGTCGTGAAGAACGTCGCCCTGGCGACAGGCGGCTCGATCAGCGGCCGGGTGACCGATGCCGACGGCGCCCCGATCGTGGGCGTGAACGTCGTGCGCATCGAGAGCTTCGACGAGAGCCGCTTCTTCGGCTGGTTCGAGACGGATGCCGACGGTCGCTACCGGGTGACCGCCCTGCCGGCCGGGAGCTACCAGGTGGCATTCGCCTCGTCCGGATTTCTCAAAGAGACCTGGAACGACGTGCTCGGGTTCGGCGGCGGCACGGCGGTCATGGTCGCCGCGGGAGCCGACACTTCCGGCATCGACGCGGTGCTGGCCAGGTCTGCCTCGATCTCGGGCGTCGTCCGGGCGGGCGACGGCAGCCCCGTCTCCGGTGTGATGTACGGCTGGTGTCAGAGCGCGGGATGTACGATCAGCGGCACGACGGACGGCTCGGGTGCGTACACCCTCCCCGATCTCGCCGCCGGCACGTACTCGTTGACATTCGATTCGGGCGCGCCCTTCGCCTCGAGGACCCGGGTCGACGGGGTCGTCGTGTCGACCGGGCAGGATCTCACCGGACAGGATGTCACCCTGCTGGCGGCCGCAACGCTCTCCGGCACGCTGACGGGCCCCTCGGGCCCGCTGGTCGACTCGATGGTCGCGCTGTTCCACGCCGCGCCGGCCGGCGGGTTCGTGTCGTCGGTGCAGACGGATTCGGCGGGCCACTACACGTTCACCCAGCTCGACCCCGGTGCGTACACGGTGCAGTTCCAGGGTCCGGCCGGCAGCGGCCTGACCTCCCAGTGGTGGTCGGATGCGCCGTCGCTGGGCATGTCCAGCGCGATCACGCTCGGCTCGGGTGACGCCCGGTCCGGCGTCGACGCGACGCTGGGCACCGGTGTCTGGCTCTTCGGAACCGTGACCGGCTCGGATGCGCCGACGGTCGGGCTGGGCGGGGTGACGGTCAACGCATTCCGGAGCGTCGGCGGGGTGGACACCGCGGTCGGCTCGACCGTGACGGATTCGCTCGGGCGGTATCGCGTGCCCGGGCTCGGCACCGGTTCGTACAAGCTGCAGTTCGTCCCCTCGTCCGGGGCGCCGTATCTCGCGACGTGGTGGAGCAGCAGTGCGACGCAAGCGGGAGCGTTGACGGTCTCCATCACCTCGGGGGTCGCCGCCAACCCGACCGATGCCCGGCTCTCCCGCGCCGGCTCGATCGCCGGAACGCTGACCGGCGCCGACGATGGTGCTGTCGTCGCCGGCGCGACGGTCACCGTCTACTCCTTCACCCTGGCGGCGACCGTCGCCACGACGGTGACGGACGGGTCGGGCGCATACTCGGTGGGACAGCTCGCTGCCGGCCAGTACGGGCTGCGGTTCGACCCGCCGAGCGGCAGCGCCTACGGCACGCAGTGGTACACGGCGGCTGCCGCGATGAAGGACGCCGACAGGATCACGCTCACCGCGGGCCAGGCGCTCACCGGTCGCAACGTCACGCTGGGCCGCTGGCTCACGGCGACGCCGACGCCGACCATCTCCGGCGTCGCCGGTGTCGGCGAGACGCTGACGGCGGCTGCGGGCGACTGGCTGCCGGCGCCGGTCGATCTGGGCTATCAGTGGTACCGGGGGAGCACGGCGATCGGCGGCGCGACCGGTCAGACCTACACGATCGTGGCGGCGGATCTCGGAGCGAAGCTCACGGTCCGCGTCACGGGAACGAAACCCGGCTACAACCCGGTGACGACCGTGAGCGCGGCCACGGCGACCGTGCAGTCCAGCCTCACCACAGCCGTACCGACGATCACGGGGACCGCCGCCTTCGGGTCGACTCTCACGGCGGTTCCCGGCACGTGGGGCCCGGCACCGGTCACCTTCAGCTACCAATGGAAGCGGGACGGCGTCGCGATCGCGGGCTCCGCTGGAACCGGTGCCGGTTACACGCTCGTGGCCGCCGACCTCGGGACGAGCCTCACCGTCGCCGTGACCGGGAAGAAGACCTCCTATGCGAGCGCGACCGTCACGAGCGCACCGACCGCATCCGTCACCCCCGGTGTGCTGACCTCGATCGCGGCACCCGTGATCGCGGGAACCGCCGAGGTGGGTCAGACACTCACCGCGACCGACGGAACCTGGTCGCCGTCGACCGGGCTCGTCCTGCTGCGGCAGTGGAGCCGTGACGGCGTTCCGATCCCGGATGCGACGGCGGCGAGCTACGTTCTCGTCGGCGACGATGCCGGTTCTCGGATCACGGTGGTCGTGACCGCGACGACGACCCTGTACGCTGCGACCTCCGGCGTCAGCGCTCCGACGGCGCTGGTCACCGGAGGAACCCTGATCTCGGCCGTGCCGACCATCTCCGGTCTGCCGAACGTCGGCCACACCCTCACGGCCTCGCCGGGGGTCTGGACTCCATCGACAGTGTTCTCCTACCAATGGGCGCGGAACGGCGTGGACATCGCAGGCGCGACAGCGGCGAGTTACGTCGTGACGGGTGATGACGCGGGGGCGGCGATCACGGTTTCCGTGACCGGGTCGAAGGCCGGCTTCACCACGGTGACCGTCGCGAGTCCGCCGACCGGCATCGTCACGGGCGGGTCGCTGACCGCAGACGTGCCGGTCATCCTGGGCCCGGCGGTCGTCGGCGGGATGCTGCTGGCGGTGCCGGGGGCCTGGGGTCCGTCCCCCGTCGCGCTGGCCTACCATTGGGCGCGCAACGGCACTCCGATTGCGGGTGCGACGATGCCGACCTACCTGCTGACGGCCGCGGATGCGGGCGGCACCATCACGGTGGGCGTCACGGGATCGCGGCCCGGCTATGACGACGTCACGACCACGAGCCTGCCCACCGCCCTCGTGAACGGAGGAGTGCTCGGAACGCAGACGCCGACCGTCTCCGGTCGGGCCACGGTCGGCGCCGTCCTCACGGCGACCGTTGCCGCCTGGTCGCCGGCACCGGTCGCGCTGACCTTCCAGTGGCTCCGAGACGGTGTGCCGATCGGCGGGGCGACGGCGTCGCAGTACATCGTCGCCGGCGTCGATCGCGGCGCGCGGCTCAGCGTCGCGGTCACCGGGGACAAGCCCGGCTTCGGCACGGTGACGGCGACCAGCGCGGCCGGCGACACCGTCACAGAGCCGCCGCATCCGGTGCTCGGCTCGTCGACGTTCCCGGCCGGCGCGACGGTCGCGGTGGCCGGCGGCGGATTCACGGCCGGGGAGACGGTCGAGATCTGGATGCACTCCGACCCGGTTCTGCTGGCGACGGTCACCGCGGCAGCAGACGGATCCTTCCGCACCCAGATCACCGTTCCGGCGCAGCTCGCCGTCGGGGCGCACCGGTTGGAGTTGCGCGGCGCCGACTCCGGTTCGGTCTGGGCCGATGTGACCGTGACCGCGGCGGCGAATGCGGCGCCCGCATCCGGGGGTGGACTCGCCGATACCGGAAGCAGACCGGCGCCGTGGGTGGGGCTGGCACTGCTCGTGATACTGGGAGGCGTGGCCGTCGTTGTGTCGGCTCGCACGCGGCGCATGCCCGGCTGACCGGGGCGGCATAGGGTGGCAGCATGCAAGCGGATGCTTCGCGGCGAACGCAGCGGGTGATCCCCGGAGCCGGCCCCACCGAGGAGGATCGCCGGCTCTACTCGGCCCTCGGCGCCAACGCGGCGAAGGGGGTCGCGGTGGTCACCGCGCACCACGGGGTTTGGGACAACGCTGTGACCGTCACCGACTACCTGTCGGTCTCGTACGATCCGCCCACCCTGCTCGTGAGTCTCTATTCGCTGTCGCGAATGGCCGAAACAGTGGCTGAGGCCGGGAGGTGGGGATTGAGCGTGCTCGCCGCCGACCAGGGCGCGGTCGCGGATGCGCTCGGCGAGCAGGGCAGCCCGTTGGTCGGCCTGCTCGGCCAGATTCCGCATTTCCGCCGTGACCCGGATGGTCCGGCGCTGATCGACGGCGCGCTCGCCTGGTTCGAGCTGCGCACGGCCAACACGGTGGAGGCAGCCACGCACACGCTCGTGGTCGGCGAGGTCGTGGCGATGGGCACCGCGTCGAGCCCGCTCGCGCGGCCGCTCATCCGGTTCCGCTCCGAGTACCTGCGCTGACGTCCGCTCGCCCGAAGAGGGGATGCGGGCGCGCCCGGCGACGCGAATCGCCGGGCGCGTCGGAGTGTGTTCTAGAAGTGGGTGCCGCCGTCGATGCGCACCTCGGTGCCGGTGATGAAGGCGCCGTCGTCGCTGGCGAGCATGGCGACCACGGAGGCGACCGCTTCCGGGCCCGCGAAGCCCTGGCCGATGGCCGGGGCAAGCTTCATGAAGAGGGACATATCGGCGTCGGCGGGGAGGCCGGGGCCGACGCTCTGCTTGCTCTGGCCGGAGCCGTCGGTCATACCCGAGGAGATGGAGCCGGGCTGCACGGCCGTGAAACGGATGCCCTGTTTGGCGTACTCGGTGGCGAGGGCGTGGGTCATCGACTGCACTCCGCCCTTACTGGCGGCATAGGCGGCCATGTACGGGTGGGCGAACGTGGCGGAGGTGGAGCTGAAGTTGACGACAGCGGCACCGTTGCCTTCGAGAAGCGCGGGGATCGCCTCGCGGATCACGAGGAAAGTGCCGACGAGGTTGACGCGGATCACCTGCTCGAACTGGTCGAGCGTGGTCTCATGGGTGTGCGAGGAGCGCAGGATCCCGGCGGCGTTGACGAGGGAGTCGAGGCCGCCCAGGGTGGCGACCGCGGAGGCGACGCCTTCGCGAACCGAGGTCTCGTCGGCGATGTTCATGGTGACGGTGCTGAGGCGCCCGGTGGCGTCGCCGGCCTTGGTGACGGTGTCGGCGAGGCCGGCTTCGCTCACGTCGGCGGCGACGACGGTGCCGCCTTCGGCGAGCATGCGCAGCACGGTGGCCTGTCCGATGCCGGATCCGCCGCCGGTGACGAGCACACGGCGTCCTTCATAGCGGTTCATGGGTGTTCGACCTTTCCAATCGGGAATCTGGTCTACACACTACGCCTTAGTGGCACAGAATGCCATTGTGTCGATTCGCGCATCCGCGAGGCTCAGGGCGTACGATTCTCAGCGATGGAGACAAAGGCCCGCACGCTCACGGAGCGCCGCAAGGCGGCAACGCAACTCGACATCGCGCAGGCCGCCGCCGAGCTGTTCACCGAGCTCGGCCCGGATGCGGTCACGACCGAAGCCATCGCCCAGCGCGCCGGTGTTGCGCTGCGCACCTTCTACCGGTATTTCCGCAGCAAGGAGGATGCGGTCGCGCCGCTGCTGTCGGTGGGTGCAGAGGGCTGGCGCGCTCTGCTGGCCGCCGCCGACCCCGACGCCGCTCCGGTCGACGCGATCTCAGCCGCGATCCACGGCTCCCTTCTCGTTGTAGACGAGTCCGGGGCCGGCGGGCTGCTCCTGATCCGGGGTCTGCTCCGTGCGGCCCAGACCGATTCGGCGCTCCGCGGCGTCTGGTTCCGGGTCAACGGCGAGTCCGAGGATCTGCTGCGCGTCGTAGTGGGGGAGCGGGCCGAGCCGGATGCGGCACCGGCGACGACTGCACTGGTCGCCGCGGCGGCGACGGCGGCCATCCGAATTGCGCTGGAGGTTTGGGCGCTGACGGACGACCCGCCGGTCGGGCCGGCGGCACCGGCAGAGCTCGCCGTCGCGGCCTTCCGCGCGTTGGCGGCGGGTCTTCCGATCTCGGGACGCTGAGTCACCGAGGGCGTCTTCCGCTCGCCGTTGACATCCCGCCCGGTTGCAACTAACGTACTCCCGCCCTCAAACACCCGAATTTGGAAACGTTTCCAAAACTGGATACGTTTCCACCCTTTCTCGACGAGGAGAAGGACCCATGACCCGAAGCGCGTCAGCCAAGCCGACGCTCCACCAAGTCGCCCAGACGGCGGGCGTCTCGCTGGCCTCCGCCTCCCGCGCCCTCACCGGGAACTCGGCGAGCGTCGAGATGGTCCGCAAGGTCAAGAAGGCGGCGAAGAGCCTCGGCTACCTGCCCGACGCGACCGCGCGCTCGCTGCGGCTCGGCGGCACACGCCAGGTCGTCTTCGCGGTGGACGACATCGGCAACCCGAACTACGTCGAGATGCTGCGCTCCATCGAACGCGAATTCGGCAGCCACGGGCCCCGGCTGAGCATCGTCGCGACCGGCCGTGACCCCGAGCAGACGACCGAACTCGTGCACAGTCTCAACGTCGGCGTGGGCGACGGTCTCATCATCTCGCCGATCCGTGTGACGCCGAATCTGCGGCGCGCCATCGTGGATGCGGTGGTGCCGGTCGTCGTGATCGGCTCACTGCACCGGAACGTCGACATCGACAGCGTGCGCATCGACTCCTCTGTCGCGGTCGGCTACGCCGTGGAGCATCTCGTCGCCATCGGACGGCGCCGCATCGCCTTCATCAACGGCCCGCTCGACACCAACCCCGGTGCCGCGCGGCGTCGGGGGTTCGTCGACGCGATGACCCGACTCGGCGTCGACGTGCACCCGGACCTGCAGGTGGCTGCCGACGACTTCACCGTGTCGGCGGGGCGCGCTGCGGCGGTCGAGCTCTTCGAGCGGCTGGCGGCGACGGAGACGCCGCTCGACGCTGTCGTCGCGGGCAACGACCTCATCGGTGTCGGGACGATCAGCGCCGCGATCGGCCGGGGTCTGCGGGTGCCGGAGGACATCGCCATCACCGGTATCGACGACACCGAGATCGCCTCGGTCTACAACCCGCGGCTGACGAGCGTCTCGCTGCAATCGGGTGAGCGCGGACGTCTGGCCGCCCGGCTGCTCCTCGACCGGTTCGATGACCCGGCCTGTGAGCCGCGCTCGATCGAGGTGGTCCCCGAACTGATCGTTCGCGAGTCAACCGTGTCGTCGCCGGTCATCGGGATGCGCTCGTGACGGCCGTCCGTGAGCTCCAGCCCGGCGAGAAGACGCCGAAGGCCTCGAACCGCGCCGGCACGCGGTCGGCGCTTGCGACGCGTCAGCGCAACGAGGCGGTGGCGCTGGCGTTCCCCGCGCTCATCCCCGTCATCGTGCTGAGCGTCGTGCCGCTGCTGATCGGGGTGTCGTTGGCGTTCACCAACTCGCAGCTGATCAGTCAGAGCGCGCCCGACTTCGTGGGCGTGGACAACTTCGTGCGGCTGCTGAAGAACGGCGCGTTCTGGAACGCGTTCGGCATCGGGGCCATCTGGTCGGTGTCGGTGACGCTGCTGCAGTTCCTGGGCGGGCTCGCACTCGCGCTCCTGCTGAACACGGATCTGCGGTTCCGGGGCATCGCGAGACTGCTGGCGATCATCCCCTGGGCGATGCCCCCGGTCGTCGTCGCGATCATGTGGCAGATGATCTACTCGCCGACGAACGGTCCGCTCGACTGGTTCATCACCAGCCTCGGCGGACCTCGGGTCAACTGGCTGGGCGATTTCTCGCTCGCGCTGCCCGCGGTGATCCTCGTCGGGGTCTGGGCCGGCATGCCGCAGAACACGATCAGCTACCTGGCCGGTCTGCAGCAGGTGCCCGGCGAGCTGCTCGAGGCGGCGCGGGTCGACGGGGCCGGAGCATGGTCGCGGTTCATCCATGTGACGCTGCCCGCCCTGCGACCGATCATCGTCTCGATCGTGTCGCTGAGCTTCATCTGGAACTTCAACTCGTTCGGCATCATCTACGTGATGACCGCTGGCGGGCCGGGCGGCAAAACCCTGCTGCCGATGCTGTTCGTCTACATCGAGGCGTTCCGCAACGGCAACACCGGGATGGCGGCCGCGATGACCGATGTCATCGTGATCTTCCTGCTGCTGGTGCTCTCGCTCTTCCTGTTCCGCCGCTTCAGGAAGGGGGCGGACGCGTGAAAACCCGACGGACCGTCATCCGCACTCTGCAGTACATTGCCCTTGCCGGGTTCCTGCTGTTCCTCGGCTTCCCCTTCCTGTGGTTGATCTCGACCGCGTTCAAGTCGCCGAGCGAACTGAACTCGCTCACCGTCAACCTGGTGCCCCTGCGGCCGACCCTCGACAACTTCACCGCAGCGTTCGACGCGCAAGGGCTCGTGCGGGCGGCGTGGAACAGCATCTTCGTCTCGGTCGTGACGACGGTCGTCGTCGTCGTGATCTCGGTGCCGGGCGCCTACGTGCTCGCCCGCTATCGGGGCAAGATCCGGGCGATGGGCGCGGGCTGGATCCTGGTGAGCCAGATCGTGCCGGTTGCTCTGTTCATCCTTCCCCTGTTCTTCATTCTGCGGACGATCGGACTGATCGACTCGCTCGGCGGCCTGATCCTCGTCTACGTCGTCTACACGCTCCCGTTCTCGCTCTGGATGTTGCAGGGCTACGTGGCCGCGATCCCCGTCGACGTCGAAGAGGCCGGGGCGACGGACGGCGCGACGAAGCTGCAGGTGATGACACGCATCGTGTTCCCGCTGCTGCGCCCCGGGCTCGTCGCGACCGCGATCTTCACCTTCGTCGCCGCATACAACGAGTTCTTCTTCGCCCTCGTGCTGCTGCAATCGCCGGACAACTTCACCCTGTCGGTGGCGCTCAGCACCTTCTCGAACGGCGAGGGCCTCTCCGAGATCGGGCCCCTCGCCGCCGGGGCGCTCATCGCGAGCATCCCGAGCGTGATCTTCTTCGCCATCCTCCAGCGTCGCCTGACAGGAGGACTCCTCGCCGGGGCCGTCAAAGGCTGACGCCCCGCACGCACCGCCCGCACTGCACGCACCACCCGCAGTACTCGCATTACCCGCACTACTACTCCACAGCACCGACCCGAACCGAAAGGACCGAAGTGATGAAGCTTCGCCACACGATCACCGCCACTGCCGCGGCCGTCGCCCTGCTCTCCCTGAGCGCGTGCTCCAGCCCGTCCAGCTCGCCGAGCGAGGGCGGCACGACCACGCTCACCTACCAGTACTTCAACAACCAGCCGGCCGCGATCGCGGCGACGAAATCCATCGTCGCCGACTGGAACACGGCCAACCCGAACGTGCACGTGAACCTCGTGCAGGCTCCGGCCGACAACCTGCAGGACAAGCTCACCACGCAGTTCTCCGGCGGTGTCGCCCCCGACATCATCCAGAACGACGCACCCAGCGACATCCTGCCGTTCGCCGGCTACCTGGCCGATCTGAGCAAGCTTCTCCCGGCCGAGACCGTGAGCGACATCGACGCAGGCGCCAAGAAGTCGCTCACCGTCGGCGGCAAGCTCATCGCGACACCGACCGAGGTGCAGACCTACGTGGTGTTCGCGAACAAGAAGCTCCTCGAGCAGGACGGCGTGACGATCCCCACGGGCGACACCATGACCTGGGACACCTTCGAGAAGCTCGCGCAGCAGACGACCAAAGACGGTGTGCACGGTCTGACCTGGGGTCTGAAGAGCCCGACCTCCGTGTTCGCCTACCTCGGCACCGGTTTCGGCGCGAAGTACTTCACCGGTGAGGGGAGCGACGCGAAAGCCGTGTTCGGCGATGCCGAGAAGCAGGTTCCCGAGCGCGTCGAGGCCCTCATCAAAGGCGGATACGTCGACCCGACCGGAGTGACGCAGTCCAGCTCGGATGTGCTGGCCACCTTCTACGGCGGCAAGGCAGCGATGACCGTCGCCGGCTCGTACCAGATCGCGAACATCGAGTCCGAGGTTCCGGCCGGCTTCGACTGGATGGTGCTCCCGGCGCTCGAAGGAAGCACGAGCGCCTCGCAACTCGCCGCCCCCATCACCCTGTCGGTGAACGCCAAGTCGAAGAACGTCAAGGCAGCCGCGGAGTTCGTGAACTTCTACATGAAGGGCGACAACCTCGCCAAGATCAACCTCGCCGACGGACAGGTTCCGCCGACCGCCTCGGGTCTCGCCGCGCTCTCGAAGCTGACCGCCGACAAGAACGGTTGGCCGCAGATCCTGGCCTCGGGCAAGAACCTGGTGAACCCCGCCTTCAACAGCCTGACGAAGTACAACAACTGGAAGACGACGATCGCCACCCCGGGTTACCAGCAGTTCCTGGCCGGGCAGATCACCTCCGACCAGCTGGGCAAGCAGCTCGTCGACGGCTGGACCGGGATCAACCAGTAGCAGCGCACGGCCGAGCGGGACGACGAAAGTGAGTGACATGAACTGGCTGCGCGAACGCACAGCAGCGGTACTGGCCGGATCGGCCATCGGGGACGCCCTCGGTGGTGCGGCCGAAGGGTTCAGCGCCGAGGCGATCAAGGAGCGCTACGGCGGTCGGATCACGGGCATCGTGCCGCCGTACCACGCCGACTGGCAGACCGCCCGACCGGTGAGCCCGTACCACAAGGGCGATGGGCACATCACGGATGACACCCTGATGACCCAGGCCCTCATCCAGGTGTATGCGAAGCACCGCGACCATCTGGATGCCTTCGCGATCGCCGAGACGCTCGTTCCGCTCCTGCAGACCGAGGTGCGCTGGGTTCCCGAGCTGGAGCGGGAGTCGATCCTGCTCCAGCGGGTGTTCCTCGCCGAGAAGTGGCTCGTCATGCGCCTGCAGTACGGTCACGCGGACCCCCGGGAGGCCGGTGTCGGCAATGTGATCAACTGCGGTGCTGCGATGTACATGGCGCCGGTCGGCATCGTGAACGCCGGCAATCCGCGCCGTGCGTACACCGAGGCGATCGACATCGCCGGTGCGCACCAGGCGAGCTACGGGCGGGAGGCGGCCGGCATCTTCGCGGCCGCCGTGGCCGAGTCGGTGGCGCCGGGCGCCACCGTCTCCTCGGTGATCGACGCCGCGCTGCGCTATGCGCACGACGGGTCGAAAGCGGCGGTGGAAGCGGTGGTCACCGCAGCCCGGGCCCTGCCCGAAACGGCGACCGACGACGAGATCGGGGCCGCGCTCCGGGAGGCGATCCGCCCGTTCGACACGGTCGGCGACGCCTATCGCGAGCCCAATATGGATGCGCGACTCCCATCGCGGACCAAGTCGATCGAGGAGCTGCCGATCGCGCTCGGACTGCTCGTCGCCTATGACGGCGATCTGCGCGCGTCCATCCTGGCGGCCGTGAACTACGGCCGCGACTCGGATTCCATCGCGAGCATGGTCGGCTCCCTGGCCGGCGGCCTCGGCGGCTGGGATGCGGTGGCGACCGAGTGGCTCGACGTGATCGCCGAGGCGAGTCGGATCGATTTCGGGGTGTACGCGGACCGTCTCGCCGATGTCGCGGAAGAGATCCTGCAGGCCGACGTCGACCGGGCACGGCTCGACATCGCGCTCATCGAGGGGCTCGGCGCGGCGACGGGGGCGCGCGGATGAGGCTCACCTGGGCGCAGCCGGAGGATCTGGTTCCGCACGAGCTGGTGCAGTCCCGTGCGGAAGGGCGCGACGTCACGGCCATCGCCGCCGAGTGGGCGGCGGCCGGAGGGACGACCGTCCCGCCGCGCGGCGGGGCATCCCCTGAGCGAGCCCCGGAGGAACTGCGCGCGCTTGCGCGGACGTTGCTCGACCGCCTCGACGCGCTTCCGGGAGCACCCGCGTCCTCTTCCACCTGGGAAGACGTGCAACGCCTGCTGCCCGAGCCGGTCGAATTGCCGAGACCCGGCGCCGACCTGGACGATCGCATCCATGCTGCCTGGCTCGGGCGCGCAGCGGCCTGTCTGCTCGGCAAGCCCGTGGAGAAGACCCCTCGCGAGGGTATCGAGGCCATCCTCCGCTCCACCGGACGCTGGCCGCTCACCGACTACTTCACCGCCCAGGGGCTCGCGCCGGAGGTCGCTGAGGCCTGGCCGTGGAACAAGGCGTCGGCGCCGACCTCTCTCGTCGAGAACATCGACGGGATGCCGGAGGACGACGACCTCAACTACCCGATCCTGGGTCTGCTGCTCGTGGAGACGAAGGGCCGAGGGTTCACCACCGACGACGTCGCCCAGCTGTGGCTGACCAGCCTGCCCGCCGGTCGCGTGTTCACGGCGGAGCGCATCGCCTACCGCAACCTCCTCGACGGCAACGAGCCCGACGTGTGCGCGAGCATCCGCAACCCGTTCCGGGAGTGGATCGGGGCGCTCATCCGGGGCGATGTCTACGGCTGGGTCAACCCGGGCGACCTCCGCGAGGCGGCCAGGATGGCCTGGGTCGACGCTCGCCTCAGCCACACCGGCAACGGTGTCTGGGGTGAGCTGTGGGCGGCGGCGCTGACCTCGGCTGCGCTCGTCTGCGACACGGTCGACGAGGTGCTCGACGCCGCCCTGTCGGTCGTGCCCGACGGCAGCGACCTGGCCCGTGCCGTGCGGCACGGCGCCGCGATCGGACGGGCCGGGCTGACGCTCGAGGAAGAACTGGACGACCTCCACCGCGAGTTCGGCGACCTGCACTGGGTGCACACGGTCAACAACGCCGCTGTGATCGCCTACGCGCTCGCCAAGAGCGGCGGAGATTTCGATGTCGCGGCCCCGGCCGCCGTGCTGCCCGGCTGGGACACCGACTCGGCCGGCGCCACCGTCGGCTCGGTGATCGGAGCGCTCCGCGGCCGCGCAGGTGTCCCGGACCGTTGGACGGCGCCGCTGCGCAACCGAATCGCGACGAGTCTGCCGGGAATGAACGGTGTCGCGATAGACGATCTCGCCGCCCGCACCTCCGCGCTCGCCCGCCGCTCGTGAGGCCGGGAGTGTCCCACTCCGCAGCCCGCGTCCACCTCCCCACCCGATTCGACCGAACCGACCGCACCGACCGCACCGAGAAGGGCCTCATTCATGCCTGACACCCCCGCCCCCACCCTCCGAGATCGGGCCCGCGGCTCGATCGCCGGCCTCGCCATCGGCGACGCCGTCGGCCGCCCCGTCGAAGGGCTCTCCGCCACCCAGATCCAGGAACGCTACGGACGCGTGGAGGGCTACCTCGAAGCGGAGCCCGCCGGAAGCGACGACACCGAATACGCCCTGCTCACGGCGAAGACGGTGCACCGCGTCGGCATCGGGGCGACCCGGGAAGACTTCGCGCAGACCTGGATCGACGATGTGCTGCCCCAGGCCGACGACTTCAAAGGGGGCGGGTTCAGCGAGATGGCGGCCATCGACAACCTCCGCCGCGGCATCCGCCCACCCCTGACGGGTGACCACATCCACTCGTGGAGCGATGGCCTCGCCATGCGCGTCGCCCCGCTCGGCATCGTGGCGAACGGCGACGTGGCGCTGGCCACGCGCCTGGCCACCGAAGACGGCGTGGTCAGTCACGCCGGCGAAGGCATTCTCGCGGGCATCGCTGTCGCTGTCGCCGTCACCACAGCGATGACCGGCGCCGACGCCGGCGCCTGCTTCGCGGCAGGTCTCGACGCCATCCCCGAAGACTCGTGGACGGCGCGCAATCTGCGCGACGCCCGGGCCCTTGTCGAGCTCGGCCTCGGCGCCGACGAACTCGCCGTCGCCCTCCACGATCGTCTCGCCGTCGTCGACTACTTCTGGGCGGATCTCGCCCCGGAGGCGGTTGGCCTGGCGATGGCGGCGGTGCTCCAGGGCAAAGGCTCCTTCGCCGAGTCGATGCTGTTCGCGGTGAACATGGGCCGGGATGCCGACACCACGGCGGCCATCGCCGGCTGCATCGCCGGCGCGATCTCGGGGGCCGAATCGTTCCCCGCCGACTGGCTGGCGGGCCTACGACCCGTCGAAGGCTCCTGCATCCGCTCGGTCGCCGGCATCCACCCCCTCGACGCGGCCGACGACCTCGTCCGCCTGATCGAAAGCACCGACCGATGACCCGCACCGAACCGACGACCGTGACCGAGCTGCTCGCCCGGGGCCTCGCCGCGGGGGAGGCCGCCTCCGCCGTGAACGCGGACTTCCGCATCTACTCGCTTCCGCCGAAGCGGGTCAACCGTTTGCGCATCCTGCTCGGCATCGCCGACGAGACCCGCACCACCGTGGTGCCGCGTCCGTTCGCGCATGCGACGCCGCCCGCTGCGCTGCACCCGGGGCCCGGCGACGGTCTCGAGTGGTTCACGTTCTCGGCGCTGCAGCATCGTGCGTTCCGTCGTTCCGGGCAGTCGGAGGCGCGGACCGAGGCGTGGACGGAGCTCGCGCAACTCGACCCGCCCATCCGGTCGCGGATCGGCACGCGAATCGCCCTGACCAACCTGCGGAACGGTCTGCGGCCACCGCAGTCGGGCCAAGACAATCCGCACTACTTCGACGACATCGCCATGGTCCGTGCTCTGGCCGCCGTGGGGGAGTATGCCGTCGACGCGGCATCCGCCGTCGACGCCGCGGTCGCGGATGCCCAGATCACCCACTCGCAGGACGGTCTGTGGTGCGCGCGGGCCACGGCGGTGCTCTTCATCGCGCTCCTCGACGGCGCTGCACCGGCCGATGCGGTCGCGCGTGCCGTCGACAGCCTGCCGGCCGGAAGCTGGAGTCGACGGGTCGCCGAGACCTCTCTGGCGGTCGCTGCGGAGTCGCGGGGTGCGCTCGACCGGGCACGTCGCCTCAGCGTTGAGGTCGGTGACTGGATCTACAGCTATCCGATCGCCGCGCCGGAGACACTCGGCTTCCTGCTCGCGCACATCGCCTCGGCTTCGACGGCGGACGAGCTGTTGCTCGGTGCGCTCGCGCAGCCGCGCAACGCAGCCGCTCTTCCGGCTCTGGCAGGCGCGGCGGCCGCGGTCGTCTTCGGCACGGAGTGGATGCCGGAGGCGCTCCGCTGGCAGCCACTGGTCCTCACCGGTCTGTGCATCCCGAACTTCGCCGGGCGCTCGGTCGAAGACCTGCTCAGCTGAGCGCGTCCGGTGTCTTCGGGCATCGGCAGGGCCATTCCGTCGTGATGACGGGGTGGCCCTTTTTTTGCATTTCCCGAGCGATCTCGCGGCGGCCCCGGCTGCCGACGATCGGCCATCTTCCGTTATCGCCCGAGGGAAGCCTTGACCGATCTCTTGTGGTCTGTAACACTCTTTATTGTTTGCTAGAGGTATTTAAGAAAGAGTATTTGAGATACAAGCGGAGGAAAGTCGTGCGAATCGGTACACAGACAGGGGCGGCGGTCGAGCGTGCCGCGAACAAAGTCCTCTGTCTGCGCTTCCTGAGCAGCGCACCGGGACCGCGAACGGTCGGCGCGATCTCGCTCGGCACCGGGCTCTCCCGCCCGACCGTCGGAGCGGTGCTCGCCGAGCTGGTCGCGGAATCCGTGGTCGAACAGATCGACCCCCGCAACATCGGCTCGGGGCGTCCGGCTCGCGAATTCGAGTTCATCGGGGCAGCAGCGCATGTGGCCGGGGTAGACGTCGGGCCGCACGGGATCCGGGTGATCGTCGCCGACCTGAGCGGACGGCAGGTCGGGCGTTTCGACGGTCCGGTCGACCTCGGCGGATCGGTCGTATCGCAACTTCGGGGAGTGGTCGAGCGCGTCGAGGCGGTCTGCGTCGCCGGAGGTGTCCCCACCGAACGTCTCCGCTCGGTCTGCGTCGCGGTTCCGGGAATCATCGGCGCCGAGGGCGTCTCCGCCAGCCTGGCCATTCCCGACTGGGTCGGTCATCCGGCCGCGGCGCGGCTGAGCGCGGAACTGGGGTGCCCGGTCATGCTCGAGAACGACATCAAACTCGCCGCGTTGGCCGAACACAAACTCGGGGCCGGCCGCGGCGTCAGCGACCTCGTCTACCTGCAGATCGGCAACCGCGTCTCGCTCGCCCTCGTCATCGAAGGCGCGATCCGACAGGGTGCGCATCGGCTCGCCGGCGAACTGGGCAGCCTGCGTGGGATGAAGTGGGCCGCCAACTCGGAACGTGGTCAGCTGATCTGGCGCTCGGCCCCCACGAGCGCCGAACTGTTCTCTCGGGCAGAGCAGGGCGACGACGTCGCGAGCTCGGAGATCTCCGAATTCTGCGACCAGATCGCCGAACGGATCGCGGCGATCCTGCTCACCGTCGACCCGACCGTCGTGGTCATCGGCGGCGGGATGTCGCGCGCGGGGGAGCTCTTCCTCGGTCCGCTCCGCGCGGCGGTCCACCGTCTGCTGATGATCCCGGAGCTGCCGCCGATCATCCCCAGCCGCCTGCCCCTCGACGCGACCGTGCTCGGGGCTCTCGGCACCGCGTTCGACGCTCAGTCGTCGTCCCTCTATGGCATCGACGGCTATCCCACACCGTGGGACCGCCTGCTCGAGCATCCACCGCCCCACCCCGACGCCTGAAAGGAACACGAACCGATGCGTCTAGGACTCAGCTCCTACAACTTCGCCTCCCATCTCGAGAGCGGGGAGATGACACTCAGAGATGTCATCGACCAGGCGGCCGCCGCCGGCGCCGACCATCTCGAGCTCGCCCTTCCCGATGAGTCCCTGCTCAACGACACGACACGCGTGCAGGAGATCGCGAACCACGCGGCGGAACGCGGAGTCGAACTCGCCAACTATCTCGTCGGTGGGAACCTCCTCGACGACCCGGACGCAGAAATCGACCGTCTCCGGCGACACCTGGACACGGCGCACGCACTGGGTGTGCCCCTCTTCCGCCACGACGTCACTCCGTGGGCGTGGCGCGAGAGCGACCAGCGCGAGTACGAGCGCGTGTTCGACGCCATCGTTCCGGCATGCCGGGCGGTCGCCGATCACGCGGAGACGCTCGGCATGGTCAGCACTGTCGAGAACCACGGCTACTTTCTGAACGGCAGCGACCGCATCCGGAGCCTGATCGCCCGCGTCGACCGGCCGAACTTCGGCCTCACACTCGATCTCGGCAACACGCTCTGCGTGGGCGAGGCTCCGGAGAAGGCGGTCGCCGAGTTGATCGGCGCGGCCTCCATCGTGCATGTGAAGGACTTCCACATCAGACGCAATCGTCCCGGTGGGGCGTGGCTGGAGACGCGGGGCGGGCACTACCTGCTCGGCACGATCGCCGGCCACGGCGATCTCGACCTCGAACGCCTGCTCGGCATCGTCCGGGCCGCTGACTACGACGGCCGGATGTCGATCGAGTTCGAGGGGCTCGAAGAATGCCGCACCGCGAACACGGTCGGCCTCGAGAACGTGCGTCGCATCTGGGAAGGGAGCTGAGCCGTGGCCGCCATCACGAGAATCGGCGTCATCGGCCTCGGCACGATCGCGACGGAGCACCTGAAGGCCTACCAGCGCTGTGCCGACGCGGAGGTCGTCGCCGTCTGCGACCTCGATCGCGACCGCGCGGAGGCGGCGCGAACGCGCTTCGGGGTCGAGCACAGCTGCGGCACGGCCGCCGAACTGCTCGCCGACCCCGACATCGATGCGGTCAGCGTCTGCGTTCCCAACGACCAGCACGCGCCGATCGCCCTCGCCGCCCTGGCCGCGGGCAAGCATGTTCTCGTCGAGAAGCCGATGGCCATCACCGTCGCCGACGCCGAGGCTCTCGTCGCCGCGAGTCGCGAGAGCGGAAAGGTGCTGCAGGTCGGATATGTGCGCCGTTTCTCGCCAAACGCACTCCTGCTCAAACGGTTCATCGACGCGGGCGACCTTGGCGAGATCTACCTGGCGAAGGCGAGCCTCCTGCGCGCTGCCGGCAACCCCGGAGGATGGTTCTCCGACAGGTCGGTCTCGGGAGGCGGTCCGCTCATCGATCTCGGCGTGCACCTGATCGACCTCTGCTGGTGGCTGATGGGCGCGCCACGCGCAGTGACGGTCAGCGGGTCGACGTTCTCGAGGCTGGGCGCCCGGCACAACATCGATCGTCCATCGCGCTACCGGGCCGCCACGGCGAATCCGCCGGCCACCACCGTCGAAGACTATGCCGGCGCCCACGTGCGGTTCGCGAACGGCGCCGCGCTGTTCGTCGACACCTCGTACTCGCTTCACGGGCGTGACGAGACCTCGGTCCGCCTCTACGGCGACCGCGGGGGCGCCGAGCTCGAACCCGAGCTGACCCTCATCACTGAGCAGAACGACACCGTTCTGCACGTGCACCCGCAACTCGAATCGACGACGTTCGACCTCGACACCGCGTTCGCGAACGAGGTCGCGCACTTCGTCGCTGCCGCCCGAGGCGAGGCCGCACCGGAGGCGACGGCCGAACACGGCCTGGAGCTCACGCGCATCCTCGCCGCCATCTACGAATCAGCCCAACAGGGGCACGAGATCCCCCTCACCCGGTAGCGCAACCCACTCCGGAACACTCGAAGAACAGAACAGGAAACACCACATGAAGACAAAACGTGTCCTCGCCGGCGTCATCGCCGCCGCCGCGACCCTCGCCCTCGTCGCCTGCTCAGGCCCCTCGACGCCGGCGGACGGCAAGAAGACCCTCACGGTCTGGTACATGACCGGCGGCCTCAGTTCCGGCACCACCGACGACATCACGGCTCGCTTCGAGAAGGAGACGGGAGCCAAGGTCAAAGTAGAAGTGCAGCAGTGGGCGAACATCAACACGAAACTGAGCACCGCGCTCTCCCAGAGCAATCCGCCCGACCTCGTCGAGATCGGCAACACGGATGCTCCGCTCTTCACCGCGAACGGTGCCCTCGCCGACGTGAGCGGAGACAAGGCCTCCCTCACCCGCGGGCAGAACTGGCTTCCCGGGCTTGCCGGCCCGGCCACGTTCGACGGCAAGCTCTACGCCGCGCCCCTCTACGCCGGCAACCGGGCCGTGGCCTACAACAAGGCGCTCTGGTCCGCCGCCGGCGTCACCGATGCTCCGACGACGTACGACGAGCTCATCGCCGGCCTCGACAAGGTCAAGGCGGCGAACAATGCGCCCGATTTCAGCGCCTTCTACTTCCCCGGAAAGTACTGGTACGGCGCACTTCAGTTCGTTTGGGATGCCGGCGGCGGTCTCGCCTCCACCTCGGGAGGGAAGTCCACCGCCGAGCTGTCTTCGCCGGCCTCCCAGAAAGGGTTGGAGCAGTGGAAGGCGTTCCAGAACGCCTACTCGACCGTCGCCTCCCGCTCGGTCTCGACCGATGCGCCCGACCAGGACTCGATCTTCGCGAGCGGGAAAGCGGCGACCATCCTCACCACGACGGCGCATCTGGCCATCATCCGCAAAGCGAACCCGTCGATCGAGATCGGTACGTTCCCGCTGCCCAGCCAGAACAAGCCGGGCGCGAACCAGCCGGTCTTCCTCGGCGGCTCGGTGATGGGCATCGCGGCCAAGAGCCCGAATCGCGACCTCGCCCTGCGCTACCTGAAGACCGTCACGAGCGACACCGTGCAGCTGAAGAACATGGTCGGGCGCGACGGCTGGGAGCCGATCTCGACCCAGCTCGTCGACAAAGCGATCGGGTCGGCGACCCCAGAGCAGAAGACGTTCTTCGAGGCGGGGAAGCGGAGCGTCCCCACTCCGGCCGTGCCAGGGTGGGCGACCATCGAGTCCGACGCGTCCATCGGCGACTTCTTCGGCGCCATCGCCTCGGGGAACAAATCGGTGAAGGATGCCGCCTCCGCCATGGATGCGCACCTGAACGACGCGCTGAACGCGACGAAGTGATCGTGCGATGAGCGCATCCCCCGCGCTGGCGCACCGCCGGCCGGCGACGACCCCTGCGGTTCCCCGCCGGCGTCGTCGCCGGGTGCCCCTCCCTTTGGTTCTCTTCCTTCCCGCCGGCGTTGTACTGCTTCTCGTGCTCGGCTACCCGCTGGTCTGGCTCGTCCTCCTGTCGTTCCAGGACTACGGGCTGCAGGCGCTGTTCACCGGGATCGCGCAGTGGAACGGCGTCGAGAACTACGTCGCGATCTTCACCGACGCGAGCTTCGTGCCGGTGTTCGCCCGCACCGTGGCGTTCACGGTGGCACTCGTCGTCGCGACGCTGGCGATCGGCCTGCTGCTGGCCGAGCTGATGATGCAGATCGGGAAAGGCCTGCGCACGGCGTTGGGCCTTGTGCTCATCTTGGCGTGGGCGCTGCCGACCGTCGCGTCGACCCTGTTGTGGCAGTGGCTGTTCCAGCCGTTGTACGGCGTGGTGAACTGGCTGCTCACTCAGCTGAGGGTCTTCGGCGATCTCACCTCGCACAGCTGGGTTCAAGACCAGTTCCAGGCCTTCCTCCTGATCGGGATGCTGGTGGTCTGGCAGGCCGTGCCGTTCGTCGCGCTGACGATCTACGCGGGCCGGTCGCAGATCCCCGCCGAATACTACGAGGCTGCCATGCTGGACGGCGCGTCGGCCTGGCAGCGGTACCGGCTCGTCACCCTCCCGGTTCTCGCACCGGTGCTGCAACTCGTCGCCATCCTGTCGATCATCTGGGATTTCAACGTCTTCAACCAGATCTGGATTCTCACCTCGGGCGGCCCCGACGGCGGCACGACCACGCTCGGCGTCTGGGCGTTCCAGAAGGCGTTCAGCAGCAACGCGTTCGGTCAGGGGGCCGCGATCGCTGTGGTGACGACGGTCATCCTGATGATCCTCACCACCTTCTACATGAGACGCCTCGTGCGATCGGGGGATGACCTGTGAGCGCGTCCGACACCGGCTCCCGTCGTAGGCGGCGCGGCTCGTCGACGGCCGCCCGGATCATCGTCGTCGTGTTCATCGTCGTCTGGATCTTTCCGATCTATTGGATGCTGAACACGTCCTTCAAACCCGGCGGCTCGATCATGAACTCGACCCCGGCCTTCCTGCCGATCCCCGCCTCGCTCGACAACTTCGTCACAGCGCTGACCAAACCGGGGTTCCTGGTTTCGCTCGCCAACAGCGTCGTCGTAGTGCTCGGGGTCGTCGTGCTGTCGATCGGTCTCGGCTTCCTGGCGGCCGCGGCGGTCTCCCGATTCCGGTTCCGCGGGCGCCGGGCGATCCTGGTCTGCATGCTCGCGGTGCAGATGATCCCGAGCGCTGCACTCCTCATCCCGCTCTTCCTGGCGATGAAGAGCCTGAACATGCTCGACAGCTTCGTCGGGCTCGGGCTGGCTTACACCGCGTCGGTGCTGCCGTTCACGATCTGGACGCTGCGCGGCTTCTTCGTGATGATCCCGAAAGAGGTGGAGGAGGCGGCCATGATCGACGGTGCGGGAACCGTGCGCATCCTCCGCAGTATCCTGTTCCCGCTGCTCGTGCCCGGGATGATCGCAACCAGCGTGTTCGCGTTCATCACGGCGTGGAACGACTACATCGTCGCCTACGTGATGATGAAGGACCAGGGCCGGTACACGCTGCCCATCTGGCTCGTCTCATTCAGCACCAACTCGGGCACCGACTACGGCGGACTGATCGCAGCCTCGGTCCTGTTCGCCCTCCCGGTGGTGATCTTCTTCCTGATCGTGCAGCGCAACCTGGTGGCGGGGATGGCTGCGGGCGCGGTCAAAGGGTGAGGATGCGCCGCGCGGCTCAGGGCTGGCCGAGCATGCGTTCCAGCAGGGTCTGCAGTCGCCGTCGGTCGGCGCGCGTGAGCGCATCGACCGACGGCGACAGTGCCTCGGCGAGGCGGCTGTAAACCTTCTCCCCGAGGCGTAGGCCTTCGGGAGTCATGCCGATGGCGACCGCACGGCCGTCCGTCGGATGGGGAAAGCGCACGAGCAGCCCCCGCTTCTCGGCGCGGGTGACGAGACCGGTCATGGTCGACTTGTCCAGCCCGAGGTAGTCGGCGAGTTCGGTCATCCTCAGCCGGCGGTCCTGCAGGATGCCGAGAAGTCGCAGCTGGGTGAGGGACAGGTCGAACTCAGCGCCCACCCGGGTCAGTGCGGCCATCGTGCGATACGAGGTCTGCACCAGGGCGTCGATCATCGCGTCGCGCTTTGGCGTTGGGGTGTCGGATGCGGTGTTCACCATTCGTTCAGCCTCGTTGATTCTGTTTGTATTACGCACTACTTTAGTGCGTATTACAAACTAATTGAGGAGCTCGTCATGTACGCAGCCGTCGTCACGTCGTTCGATTCCGCGCCGCGATACCAAGAATTTCCCACCCCCGAGGCCGGCGCAGGCGAATTGCTCGTCGACGTGATCGCGGCCGGTCTGCACCCGCGCGTGCGCTCGCAAGCCGACGGCTCCCACTACACCAGCACCGACGAGCTTCCGCTTGTTCCCGGTATCGACGGGGTCGGCCGCGGGGCCGACGGCCTGCTGCGGTACTTCATCCTCCCGGACACCACCCTCGGCGCCATGGCGGAGCAGACGCTCATCGATCCGCGTCGAAGCATCGTGCTGCCGGAGGGCAGTGACCCGGTCGCCGTCGCCGCCGCGATGAACCCGGCCATGTCGTCATGGGTGGCGTTGCGTCGGCGCATCTCCTTCCAGGCAGGGCAGAGTGTGCTCGTGCTGGGCGCCACAGGAAACGCCGGACGGATGGCGCTGCACGTGGCGAAAGCGCTCGGCGCCGCGCAGATCGTGGCGGCCGGTCGAAACGCCGCCCGGCTCGCGGCGCTTCCCGCGCTCGGTGCCACGGCGACGGTGCAGCTCGACGGCGACCCGGATGCGGTGGCCGAGAACCTCGGCCGGGCGGCGGCAGACGTCGATGTGGTCATCGACTACCTCTGGGGAGCCCCCACCGCTGCGGCAATGGTGTCCGTCATCACCGGCCGGGCCGATCGCGGCAAGCCGCTCAGCTGGATCGAGGTCGGTTCAGTGGCTGGGCCGGCCGCCGCCATTCCCTCGGCCGCGCTCCGGGCCGCCCGTCTCCAGATCGTGGGCAGCGGGCAGGGTTCGGTCGCAGCGCGCGACTTTCTGGCCGAACTGCCGGAACTCGTCCGCGCAATCACCGCGGGAGCGTTCGTGGTAGACGCCCGTCCGGTGCCGCTGGCCGAGGTGGAACGGGTATGGGCCGACGTCTCGGACGCCGGACAGCGCACCGTGCTGCTCCCGAACGGCTGACGGCGAGCCGTCACCAGAGAGCGACCGGGATGCCCGGGTCATCGCTCACCCCTGCCCGGCCGCCGAGCAGCGCCTGGAGACGTACCGCGTCGAACGGCGGATGCCAACCGTCGTCCTAGCCGCGCGGAAACTGCCCAAAATCCACCGTCACGCGCTCCATTCAAACGACTGTCTCAGCGCAGCAGGGAGGCGATCAGGTCGCGGCCGAGGCCGGCGACGGTGGGCAGGTCGAGGCGGTAGACCACGTAGCGGCCGCGGCGGTTCGTCGCGACGATGCCCGCTGCCTTGAGCACGGAGAGGTGGTGCGAGACGTCGGGCGCGCTCAGCCCCCAGGCTTCGGCCAGATCGCTCGTCGTGTGCGGGCCGCGGATGAGGCTCCGGGCGAGCCGGAGTCGCACCGGGTTGTCGAGGGCGTGCAGGCGCTTCTGCAGGTCGTCCAGCGAGATCACCGGTGTGGGGAGCCGTCACCGGTGACCGGGTACTGGATGACCGGCCGCCAGCCGGGTGCGTGCACGACGAGCAGGTGCGGGCTGCCGAACGCACTCGGCAGGAATGTGACACCGTCACCCGTCGCCGTCGTGCTGTTGTCGAGGAGTTTGTCGACCACGATGCGGGAACCGACGGGGCTCAGCGTGACGGCGGAGGACATTGCCGAGAGCGTGCGCTCGAGGCCGGACGTCGCCAGGATGTCTCGTTTGACACGGGCATCGGCCGTGAGTCGGGTGACCACGGATGCCCAGGCCTCGGCGAAGAACGCCCGGTCGCAGTCCTCGAGGAGCCGGCGGACCAGTGAGCGTGCCCGGGGCGGGTCGCCGAGCACGAAATCGACGAACCCGGTCTGCCGCGGCCCGCGGGAGCGCGCGCGGTCGCGGGCAAGGTCTCTGGCGGCCGGGTCGGTCAGCGGCGAGCCGAGCCCGCGGTGCACCGGAACGGTGCCGCAACTGCTGGTGATCAGGGCGGCCGACACCCAGGTCTCGTCGTCGAGCCGGTCGATCGCGTCCAGTTCTTCGGCGAGCGTCGCGGCGGGGTGGGCCGGAAGGAGCATATCGGCGCGGGAGGTGCGCCAGAGGAAGTCGGCGTCGAGCAACCGGTCGATGAGTTGCGGTTCGACCGACTCGGTGACCGACGTCACCCAGCCGTTCTGCCCGGGATGGTGTGCCGGCTCCACGAGCAGGTGCACCGCTGCGCTGAGCTCGGCCAGCGGGGATGGCGCGAATAGGTAGTGCTCCGGGGTCACGCCGGTCACATCGATCGTCACGCTCATGGCACCCATCATCCCAAGCGGCCGACGCCCCGGCCCCGTGGATTGACGGGAATCTCCAATCGGCGGGCGGAGCGGGTGGGAGCCCGTGCAGGGTGTGCTCATGACGATTCACACCATCCCGCTGCTGTCGCAGGCCACCGCGCGTGTGGCGGCGCTCATCCAGGATCGCCGCGGAGGCGCGTTCGCGCGCGCCGAGCGTCGCGCTGTGGCCGTCCGGCTGCGGCACCAGCGCACCGCGATCATCGAGCGCACACGCCGGGGCGCCGAACGGATGCGCTCGGGACTGTGATGGGGCGCTACTTCAACTGCTGATGCGAGGGGATCAGCGAGATCGAGTCCGCAGTGACGCCGACGAGCCCGAGATCGACCCGCAGCAGAGCCGGCGGGAGGAGGCCGTCCGGCGGTGGTGTTGACGCGCCCAGCGTGAGAGGGCTTCCGTTGAGCAGGGTGGCGGTGACCGAGTCGACATAGACCTGGACGTGGCCGTGGAGCTCCATGCGCCCGGAGTCTGTGACGAGCATCGGGCCGGTCGACTTGCGAACGGTGAGGTGGAAGTCGTCGATGGTGATCTCGTCGGCCGCGAGCTTGAGCACCGGCGCTGTCGACCCGTCCGCCAGGGGCACCGTGACGAGGCTCACCGACTGCAGGCCGGAGAACGAGATCGACGAGCCCGTGAGCTGCGCCGCCGGCAGGGTGAAAGTGGGGGCGGGACGATCCGGTGCGGCGGGCGCGGGGGCGGTGGTCGGGCCGGGTGTCGGATTCGTCGTGCCGCCACCGGGGGTCGGGCGCGCAGGGGAGCCGGGCTTGGGTGGTGTGGGGGCCGCTGGGCTCGGTGCGGGCGGCGGGGTCGGCTTCGGCGGAGTCGACCCGCACGGCATCAGGATCGGGATGCACAGGCCGGTCGGCGCGCGCGCCGGGGTGGCGCCGAGTCCGCTCAGCGCCACGAGGAGGAGGGCGGTGATCGTCGCCGTCGCCCGACGGCGGCCGCGTTCGGCGCCGTTCAGGATCGCCGCCGGGGGAGCGAAGCGGGAACGGAGGTCTCGACAGGTTCGCCGGTCGTCGCGGAGCCGGCCGCTGAGTCGGCCGCTTCCCGATTCTTCGGCAGCCAGGCCACAGTGAGGATGCCGCCCACCGCGCCCAGCAGCATCCCCACGAGGAACCCGCCGAGGTTCACGCCGACGAGCGAATAGACCGCGATGACGAGAGCGATCACACCGTAGAAGATGTGGTGCGTCGGCATTGCGATCGCCTGGATTCCGAGCACGACCAGTAGCACCGGGATGATCGTGGCCTGGAGGCCCTCGATGCCGAGCTGAACGTGGATGTTGCCGATGTCGAGCTGGCCGGAGAAGAACATCTCCACCCCCGCGAGCGCCGTGAGCAGTCCGCCGACGAACGGTCGTCGCCGGCTCCAGGCCGCGAACGCCTGCCGGCGTGTCTGGGTCGCGCCCATGGTCTAGAAGCACCCCTTGGAACCGTCGGTCAATTGCACATGCATGCCGGTGAGGGTGAAGACCGAGGCTTGCGTGCTCCAGGCGGTCTGCTGCAGGCCCGTGATCGTGACCGTGTCGGCGTCTTGTGCGAAGTCGCCGGCCGAGCCCTTCTCTTTGGTGTTCACCGTGGAGGCGTCGACCCCGATACGGATGTGACCGAAGGTCGAGTCGCCCTTGAGGTCGGTCATCCCGATCTGGAGGTCGGTGGCGGAGGCCGGCTTTCCGCCGCCGCCGGCAGTGATGAGCAGACCCACTTTACCGAGTGGGGTGTCGGTGGTCACGGATTGGCAGAGGTCGGAGAGGTTTGCCGAAGCGATGTTCGCGATGGCGACCTGATGCTGCTTGCCCGCGGTGTCCGGTGCGACGCCCGCGTATTGAGAGAAGCCCGTGCCATCGAGCTGGGAGGCGCTGATCTGGAACTGGCTGCCCGAAACGGCGAACGAGACGGGCACCGCCCCGTTGGCGACGCCCGCCATCAGGAGGCTCGACACGACGGCCACGGGAACGGCGGCGAGAACGATGCGCCCGGTGTGGGTGCCGGTGAGGGTTCGGAACTTCACAGATCCTCCTTGATCGTGGGTTCGTTCGCGAGAGCACCCCCGTATGGGGGTGGTTCTTCCCGCACGAGGAGCATAATCGCTATTGACGAGATGTCAATAGAATGCCGGGTGGATGCGCGGATAGGCTCGCACCATGCACACGGAGCGGCGCACTCGGCTCACCCCCGAAGACCGTCGCGCCCAGCTGGTGTCGCTCGGCGTCGCCACGCTGGTCGACCATCCGCTGGACACTCTCACGATCGAAGGACTTTCGGAGCGGGCCGGCGTCTCGCGCGCGCTGCTGTTCCACTATTTCGGGTCGAAGAACGGGCTCCACCGGGAGGTCGTTCGAACGGCACGAGACAGCATGCTGCGGGCCACGGAACCCATCGCCTATCTGGCGCCGCTCGACCGCCTTCGTGACACCCTGACCAGGATCGTGCTGTTCGTGCGCGAGCATCGGGGAACCTTCTATTCGCTCGTCCGAGGCGTCGCCAGCGGTGCGCCCGAAGTGCGCGAAGTCGTCGATCAGGCGCGCGCGGTGCAGGCGGAACGGCTGATCGCGGTCTTCCTCGAGCTGGGGATGCCCGACTCGCCGCTGCTGCGGATCGCCCTGCGGTCGTGGGTCGCGTTCGCCGAAGAGGCGCTCGTGGAGGGCGCGCTCGAGACCGAGATGCCGGCCACGGCGATCGTGGCCTTTCTGCAGCGCAGCGTCACCGCTGTCGCGGCGTCGGTCGAGCGGACCGACGACTGAGAACCTCGGGCGTCTGACCGGCCAGCATCATCCGATTGCGCCGGTCGACTCCCGTGCGACGAAGGTCGCGACCAGGTTCGGTTGCCCCTCTGCCGGTTCGGTCTCGTCGATCATTCGCACGAGCCGTTTCGCGGCGGCGTGTCCGAGGGGCTCACCCGGCAGGCGCACGGTGGTCAGGGCCGGCGACGTGACACGGGAGTATGGCAGGTCGTCGAAGCCGGTGACCGCCAGCGAGTGCGGCACCGCGAGACCGAGGGTCCGCGCTGCCTCCAGAACGCCGTACGCGTGGGTGTCTGTCGCGCAGACGACCGCTGTGACGCCGCTCGATTCCAGCAGGGGCCACGCATCCCGGAAGGCATATGCCGCGGCCTGCATATCGATGATGCTACGGGCGGCGCCCGGTGTCACCACGGTCATGCCGTGGGTGGCGGCGCGGTCGAGAACGCGGCGGCGACGCAGATGGAAGGTCGTGGTTCCGGTGGTGCTGTCCAGGTAGGCGATCGTGCGGTGGCCGCGTTCGGCCAGATGGTCGACGAGGTCGGCGATGGCCTGGTGCATGTCGTAGTTGACGGCGGCCACCGACTCTTCGAGGCCGGGGGCGTCGAGCAGCACGAGAGGTTCGTCTCCGCTGAGATCGGCGAGGAACGCGTCGGAGGGAGCGTCGACGAGGAGCCCGGCCGGACGCAGACCGGCGAACCTCCGCAGATCGCCCGCCGAGGGCTGGACGCCGCTCTCGGTCACCGAGAGGACCAGCTGGAAGCGAGACCCGAGCTCTGCTTTGATGCCGCGGATGACCGATCCGAAGAACGGATTGGAGAGGTCGGGTGCGATGAGGATGACGAGATCGCTCCGGCCGCGGGCGAGGGCGCTGGCGCCCTGGTCGACGACGTAGCCGAGCTCGGCGACGGCCGTCTGCACGCGGGCGATGTTGGCAGCGGAGACGCGCCCGTCGGTCTTGCTGTTGAGCACCAGGGAGACCGTGGCGACGGAAAGGCCGGCCCGCTCGGCCACCATGGCGGCGGTGACGCGGGGGCTGCGGTTCATGAGTCGATGCTAGCGGGCCGGATGCGCCTCCCGATTTCACGTCAAGCGCTTGACGTGATATGCATTAAGCGCTTAACTCTCTCCGGCCCCTTCGGGAGGCCGCCCCCGACGAAGTGGAGCCTCATGGGCAAGAAGATCATCCTGGACTGCGATCCGGGGCACGACGACGCCATCGCCATGCTGTTGGCGCACGGCAACCCCGATATCGAACTGCTGGCGGTCACGACCGTCGTCGGCAATCAGACCCTGCCGAAAGTCACCCGCAATGCGCTCGCGGTCGCGCAGATCGCCGGGATGACCGGGATTCCGATCGCCGCCGGCGCCACGCGTCCGCTGGTGCGGAGCATCGAGACCGCCCCGGACATCCACGGCGAGTCCGGCATGGACGGCCCCGTGCTGCCCGATCCGACGCTCACTGTCGATGGACGGCACGCGGTCGACCTCATCATCGAGACGATCATGGCGCATGAGCCCGGCACCGTCACGCTCGTCCCGACCGGCGGCCTCACCAACATCGCCCTCGCTGTGCGCAAAGAGCCGCGCATCGCGGAGCGTGTGAAAGAGGTCGTGCTCATGGGAGGCGGCTACCACGTCGGCAACTGGAGCGCCGTGGCCGAGTTCAACATCAAGATCGATCCGGAGGCGGCGCACATCGTCTTCAACGAGAGCTGGCCGGTGGTGATGGTCGGACTCGATCTCACCCACCAGGCTCTCGCGACGCCCGAGGTGGCGCGGCGGATCGCCGAGGTCGGCACCGCTCCCGCCCGGTTCGTGGGGGAGCTCCTCGAGTTCTTCGGGCAGACATACAAGGAGGCTCAGGGGTTCGACTCGCCGCCCGTTCACGACCCGTGCGCCGTGGCGTATGTGATCGATCCGAGCGTCGTGCGCACTGTCAAGGTGCCGATCGACATCGAGCTCACCGGCACCGTGACCCTCGGCATGACCGTCGCCGATTTCCGCGCGCCCGCCCCCGACGACTGCACGACCTGGGCAGCCACCGAGCTCGACCACGAGCGGTTCTGGGCGCTCATCGTCGACGCACTCGAGCGCATCGGCGAGGTCGCCGCATGAGCGTCGTCACCGCCCCCGGGTCCAAGGTTCGTCTGGGCGCGCTGACCGCCGCCCTCCTGGCGGCCTGTGTCGCCTTCCAGCTCAACGCCAGCATGCTCAGTCCGGTGCTGGTCACGATCGCGCGCGAACTGCACACCGACGACGCCTCCGTCGGCCTTTCGCAGACGATGTTCTTCACCCTCGCCGCCCTGTTCTCCCTCTTCCTGCCGCGCCTCAGCGATATCGTCGGGCGCAAGCGCATCCTCGCCGTGATGCTCATCGTCATGATCGTCGGCAGCATCGTGTCGGCGCTCGCGCTCAACCTGCCGATGCTCTACATCGGCCGGGCCATCCAGGGCGTCTCCGGCCCGGTCGTCCCCGTGTGTCTGCTCATGCTGCGCGCTGAGATCTCCGACCCGAAGAAGTACGGCGCCGCGATGGGGCTGCTCACCGCCGTGAACGGTGGTATCGCCGGCATCGACGCGATCGCCGGCGGCTGGCTCGCCACGGCGTTCGGCTTCCGCTCGGTCTTCTGGGTGATTGCCGCGGTTTCGGCGGTCGCCGTCGTCCTCGTGCTGGTCTGGGGAGTCGAATCGAAGCCCTCCGCGGGAACCCGGATGGACTGGTGGGGTGTCCTGCCGCTCGTCGTCTCGATCGGCGCTCTGCTGACCGCTCTGAACGAGGCCGGCAAGCTGGCGGCCGCCAACTGGACGCTGGTGGTGCTCGGCATCCTGGTCTCGCTGGCCGCCTTCGTCGTGTTCTGGCTGCTCGAGAAGCGCATCTCCGAACCCCTGGTTCCGCCGAAGTATCTGCGGCAGCGCAGCACCTGGGCGCTCCTGCTGACCACGCTGCTCACGATGACGGGTGTGTTCGCGGTCGTCAACGGCCTCGTCACCTCGCTCGCGCAGAACGGCACTGCCGGCTTCGGGATGGAGCCCGATCTGGCGTCGCTGGCCTTCCTGACCCCGTACGCGATCGTGGGCTGGATCGTCGGACCGTTCTCGGGCCGGCTCGCTCCGACGCTCGGCTACCGCACGGTCTTGCGGGTGGGGCTGATCGGCACCATTGTGGCCACCCTCATCATGGCGTTCGTCGGCGTGCACTCGCTTCCGGTGCTGATCGTGGCGACCGTGCTCATCGGCATCACCTATGCCGGCATCGTCAACATCATGTTGAACGGCCTCGGCATCGTGCTGTCGCCGGCCGACAACCCCGGATTCCTGCCCGGCCTGAACGCCGGCGCCTTCAACCTGGGCGCCGGTCTCAGCTTCGCCGTCCTCCCGGCTCTGCAGATCACCCTCTCGCCGGCCGGTAGCTCGTCGACCACGGGCTACAGCAGCGGGATGCTGCTGGGCGCCGCGATCACGATCGTCGCGCTGGCGATCTCCTTCCTCATCCCGAGGCCGACCACGGCGGAGGCCCGAGCCTGAGAAGATGGGTTCCATGACACGGGACGGAATCATCATCGTCGGCTCGCTCAATGCCGACCTCGTTGTGCGGACCGAACGGTTCCCCCAGCCGGGGAGACCGTTCGGGGATCGGCACTCTCCACTCTGCCGGGCGGGAAAGGGGCGAATCAGGCGGCGTCCGCCGCGCTGCTCGGCGGGCGGGTGGCGATGGTCGGCGCGGTCGGCGACGACGCGAACGGGGAACTGCTGAGCCGGTCGCTCGATGCTGCCGGTGTCGACACCTCCCGCCTGAACCGCGTTCCAGGGGTGGCGACCGGAACGGCCATGATCACCGTGAGCGCCGCCGGAGAGAACACCATCGTGATCAGCCCGGGCGCCAACGATGTGCTCACCGTGGCCGAGGTCGCTGCCAGCGATGCTTTCGACGAACGCGCCGTGCTCGGGCTGTGCCTCGAGATCGATCTCGCCGTCGTGACAGCGGCGGCTCGCCGGGCGAACGATGCCGGCGCCGCTGTGCTGCTGAACCTCTCGCCGTTCGCGACCGTTCCGCCGGAGCTGCTCGCGGCCACCGACGTGCTGCTGCTCAACGAGCACGAGGCTTCGCAGCTGCTCGGCGTCGACGTCGAGACCACAGAGCCGGCGGCAGTCGTGCGAGCGTTGGCCGAGCACGGCATCACGCGCGCCGTTGTGACGCGCGGCTCGGCGGGGAGCTCGGTCTTCGACGAGGGCGTGTTCACGGCGGTCGAGGCGTTTCGGGTGCGGGCCGTCGACACAACAGGATGCGGTGACGCGTTCATGGGTGCCCTCGCTGTGCGCCTCGCCGCCGGAGACACGCTGGCCGTCGCCGCCCGGTTCGCCGCAGCCGTCGGCGCGTACGCCGCGACAGGCGAGGGCGCGCAGGCGTCGTACCCCACCCTGGCCGAGCTCGACGAGTTCCTGGCCGGCCGCGGCAGCGAAGGGTGACGTCGATCCACGTCTCGTCGCCGTCAGGCCAGTAGCGTACCGTCTGCGCCCCGTGTCGGGGTCGTGGGATGTTCTGGGGCGGGTCATAGCCGGCGCATAGAGTCGCGTCGTAGCCTACCGGCGTGACGTTCTTCCGCAACCTCAAGGTCGGTGCCGTCGTCGCCGGTGCCGCGATCATCGTGGTCTCGGTCGCGGCCGGCGCGGTCTCCGCCGCTTCCGCGCATCCCACCATCGTGGAGCGCACGACGGTCGCCGCCGCCAACGGTCCCGTCGTCGTCGCGATCGGGGACTCGATCATGGAAGGGCACGGGCTGGAGCCGAGTCAGGCCTGGCCGGCGCTGCTCGCGGAGGAGAACGGCTGGCGTCTCACGAATCTGGCCAGCGACGGCTCGGGTTTCGTGACCGTCGGCGACAATGGCGACACTTTTGACGACCAGGTGACAGCAGCGGCGAAACTGCACCCCGCGATCGTGCTGCTCTCGGGCAGCAGCAATGACCTGGGTGTGGCCGATTCGGCCATCACGACAGCCACCACGGCGACCGTCGACCGCCTGCGTGCCGACCTGCCGAACGCCGAGATCATCGCCGTCAGCCCGGTCTGGAACGACAAGAGCGTTCCGCCTCAGCTCCTGACCATCGACGCGGATACGGTGTCCGCCGTCGCGGGCGTGCAGGGGCGCAACCTCGAAATCGGCCAGCCGCTCTTCGGCCAGCCGAGTCTGATGCAGGGAGACGATGTACATCCGACGGCCGACGGCCAGCAGGTGCTCGCGACGGCGATCGAGAACGCGCTCGTCGGCGCCGGCTCGACGCCGTAGACCGCTGGTCTAGATGTCGCCGCGTTCGCCGCGCCCGTGCTCGTCGAGCACCGGGCGGGCTTCGTCGGACTCGTGGTTGGACCCGTCGTCGGACCCGTCGTCTGACCCGTCGTCGAGCGGGCCGTCTTCGTCGTCAGGCCAGACCGTCTCGCCTGCGACGGCGTCGGTGGTCACAAGGTCGTCGGCGAAGTCGGCCTCGGCGATCGGGTCGTTGAGGGCGTAGTCGACATCGCCGTCGGCCGGGTCCACCCAACCGGCCGTGTCCCCGGCGTCGGCGTCGCCGATCCGGTCGTCGTCCACGCCATCGTCCGGGATGCGCTCGGTCATGGTCGGCTCCGTTCGTCACCTGATCTGCAGCGCACGCTACACCCCGCCGGGCGCACGCAGAAGGCGGCCGGCACAAGACCGGCCGCCTTCGACGGAACTGCTCGCTCGCTCGCTACTTGCTGGGTGTCGGGCTGGGGGTCGACGTGGAGCCGGTGCCCGCTTCCTGAACCGCAGTGCCGACGAAGGTGGCGAACTGGGTGGCGTCGCTCACGCTCCCCGCGTAGCGCTGGCCGTTGACGAAGACCGTCGGCGTGCCGAAGCCGCCTGAGCTCGGGTTGGCGAGTTTAGGGTCTTTGACCACGGTGTTGGTCTGATTGGTGATGAAAGCCGCGAAGTCCTGATCGTTCACGCATTTCGTGATCGCCGACGAACTGACCCCCGCGTTCTTGAACAGCTTCAGGATCTCCGCGTTGGTGAGTCCTGTTCCTGTCGTCTCGTCGGGCTGGTTCGCGAAAAACGCGCTGTTGATGTCGAAGTACTTGTTCGGGTCGTAGTTGGCCACACAGGCCGCCGCGGCCGCGGAACGGGTGGAGTACTTCTTGTTGTTCGCGCTGTCGAGGATGGCCACCGGGTGGATCTCGAGGGTGGCCTGGCCGTCGGCCATCCACTGCTTCATCTGGGCGGCGTTGGCCGTCTCGAACTGGTCGCAGATCGGGCACTGGTAATCGACGTAGATCGTGATGTGCGCGGTCTTGCCGTCGAGTTTCTGCGTCGTCGGCGTCGCGGCCGCACCCTTGGCGATCGCCGGGGTGAGCACCGCCTGGTCGGCGGAGTTCAGCAGGATGCCCCCGCTGAGCATGTTCTTCGGGTTCGCCACATTGTTGCTGGCTGTCACACCGTTGAAGATGAACACGCCGACGATCGCGACGACGGCCAGCACCGCCACGATGACGGATCCCTGCACCACGAATTTGCGACGCTTGGCCTTCTTGGCTGCCTCCTCGCGCATCTGGCGCGCGTGCTCGCGGGCTTCCTCTCGGCGGTCGCGTTTGCCGGGCCCGGAGGCACCCCTACCTGTTGCCATTCGGCTTCATCCCATCGACGGTTTGACAGTACTCAGACGATCGTAGGGGGAGAATCCTTTGAGACGCCTGAGGTTCCACCGGGAGACGTCGCCTGGCGGTGGCCCAGGTCGTGCCCGGCTCGCCGTTGGCCTCGGTGCCGGCGGCCAGCCCGACGCCGACCCCCGTCGTCGAGGTCAGGACCGAAACCGAGGCTGCGGCCATCCCGTTCCAGGCGAGGAGCGTCAACGACCCTGCGACGGACGCGGGCGTGAGTTCGGTGAGCACCCCCGGGGTGAACGGTGTGACGACGAAGACGTTCCGGGTGACATACACCGACGGGGTCGAGACCGCGCGCGAACTCGTGTCGGAGGCGGTGACGACGCCTCCCGTCGATCAGGTGACGACGGTCGGGACACGTCAGGCCCCGCCACCTCCTCCGCCGGCGCCGCCCGCAGCGGCATCCGGATGCGACCCCAACTACTCCGGGGCGTGCGTGCCGGTCGCGAGCGATGTGGACTGCGCGGGCGGCAGCGGAAACGGGCCCGCCTACGTCCGCGGGCCGGTTCGGGTGATCGGCAGTGACATCTACGGTCTCGACCGTGACGGGGACGGCATCGGCTGCGAATAGCGTCTCAGGGCAGGATGCGCGTGAAGTGGTGCGGCACTCCCTGCCAGACCGTCGTGATCTCGACCGGGCGACCCACATCGGGGGCCTGGATGAGCACGCCGCCGCCGAGATAGATGGCGATGTGTTCTTCGTCGTCGAACACCACGAGATCGCCGGGCTTCGCCTGAGCCTCGCTGATGCGAACGCCGGCGTCGTCCTGCAAATGCACGAGGTGCCCGAGCGTGATGCCCACTTGAGCGTACGAGACCATCACGAGTCCGGAACAGTCGATGCCGCTGTGGGTGGAGCCACCGAGCACGTACGGGTCGCCCAGATAGGTGAGCGCGGTGGCGACGATCTTCTGGCGGGGCCCGGAGGTGGACAGGGCCGCAGTGACGGCGGACGCTGCCTGCTCTCCGGCCGGACCGCCCTGGGTGGCGATCACCCCGGCGAGCGCGGCGGCGACGGGGTCGTCTCGGTCTGTGGCGGCGGCCGCGACGAATGCCGACACGGTGAGGCCCTGCAACTGCTGGTGCCCCGCGGCGGCGGCGGTCACATAGTCGAGGGGTTCGGTCGTCGTCGCGGCTTCGGCCGGGAGCGCGAACAGCACGCTGCCCACGAGGGCGATCGCGGCGGTGGATGCGGTCAGAGCGCTTTTGCGGGCGGTCGAGGGTTTTCGTTCGAATGAGCTCGCCGTGAGACGGGGGCGGGGGCGGGAAGGACCTTCCGCGCGGTGTCGGGCTCGCTGGGCGCCGGGTGCGCCGATCTCGTTCTGCATACGCTCCACTCGCCCCGATCTCGGGAGTCGGGCCGCGTCGGGCGAGGCGGAAAGCGCAGTCCGCCGTTCAGCCTAGGTGGGGGATCCTGAGCGTCACCAGATCTTTTCGGCTCATTTCCGCCCGTTTTCCTTGCCGTTCTCACAGGAAGCGGAGGCTGACCCCGGCACGTCAGTCGGCCGGGGCAGCTGTCGGCCGGCTGAGTTCCACATCCTCGACGCGGGCGCGGGGCATGGCGAAGCCGGCCCCGATCGTGAGCACGGCGACCACGGCGACGGCGAGGAAGACGGCGCTGGAGGCGCCCTGAACGGTGCCCGGATCGTGCACGCCGTCGGCCGACTGGCCGATGATCGAGTTGGCGATCGCGCCGAAGATCGCTACGCCGACGGAGCTGCCGATCGACCGGGCGAACATATTCGTGCCGGTCACGACCCCGCGCTCGTTCCAGGCGACGCTCGATTGCGCCGCGATGAGCGTCGGCGTGGCGATGAGGCCGAGCCCCAGCCCCACGATGAAGCAACTGATCGCCACGAACGCGACGCTCGGATGTGAGGAGGTCAGCACGAGCGCCACGGCGCCGAGGATAGCGATCGAGGTGCCGAGGAGGGCGGTGTTGCGGAAGCCGATGCGCAGGTAGAACCGCCCGGAGAGGGATGCGGAGACCGGCCAGCCGACGGTGAGCGCGGCCACCGCCAACCCCGAGACCAGCGGGGTGACCTTGATCGTGCCCTCCAGGTAGGTCGGAACGTACGAGGTCAGGCCGATCAGGATCGCGCCGACGCCGAGAGAGATGAGGGTCGTGCTCACCAGCAGACGCCGAGAGAACATCCAGAGGGGGAGCACTGGTTCAGCCGCTGTGCGTTCCACGAAGACGAACGCGACGAGCAGCAGCCCGCCGAGGGCGAACGCGCCGATGCTCCACATGGAATCCCATGCCCAGGCCTGGCCGCCCTCGAGCACGGCGAGGATCAGCAGGCTCATGCCGAGGGTGAGCAGAATGGCGCCCGCGTAGTCGATGCGGTGTTTGCGTCGTTCGATCGACTCGTGGAACGTGCGGATGAGCATCCAGCCCGCCAGCACGCAGAGCGGAACGTTGACGAAGAAGATCCACCGCCACGACGTGAACTGCGAGAACACGCCGCCCAGGGTCGGTCCCACGACCGAGGAGATGGCCCAGACGCTGGCGAGGTAGCCCTGCACCTTGGCCCGCTCGGCCACCGAGTAGATGTCGCCCGCGATGGTCACGGCCATCGGCTGCACCGCGCCGGCGCCGAGACCCTGCACCGCGCGGAAGGCGATCAACGCCGGCATGCTCCACGCGAAACCGCAGAGGACCGACCCCACCAGGAACAGTCCGATGCCGATGAGCACGATCGGTTTGCGGCCGATCGTGTCGGAGAGTTTCGCGTACACCGGCACCGACGCGGCCTGTGCGAGGAGGTAGATCGAGAACAGCCAGGGGAATTGGGCGAACCCGCCCAGGTCGTCGACGATCGACGGCACGGCGGTGGCGAGGATCGTCGAATCGATCGCGACGAGGCCGGTGGTCAGCATCAGGGCGATCAGGATGGGGCCGCGTTCGGATCGGAATCCGACGCCGGCGGAGGTGGGGATCGACATCAGTCTCCAGTGTCTTTTCGTTAACGTTCTACAACAACGCGCGCGTCTCCCGCGCATTCCCCTCGCCCGGCGCCGCACCTCAACGGGGTCGGAGGACGGTGGTGGTGGTTGACGAAAGGGGAGGGGAGAGGCAGGATGTGAAACATGTCTTTCATAGTTGGTCGGGTTGAGGATCGTCGCCAGGTCACTGACGCCCGTGCACTGCGCGCGCTCGCGCATCCCCTGCGCCTCGCGCTGCTGAACCACCTCATGGCGTTCGGGGCGCAGACGGCGAGCCAATGCGCGGAAGTCGTCGGCTCGACCGCCTCCAACTGCAGCTACCATCTGCGATCACTCGCGCGATTCGGCTTGGTGGAATCGGTGGACCCGGTCGACGGGCGGGAACGGCCGTGGCGCTCCACGGCGACCGGGCTCCAGTTCGGGCGCACGGACGATCCCGCGCTCACCCTCGGCGTCGACTCGGCTGAGCGGATGCTCGTGCAGAAGCAGATCGACGACGAAGCCGCGCTCACTCGGCGGGCGGTCGCCCAGCGAGACGGGCAGACCGAGCCGTGGCGCGAGGCGATGACCCTCTCGGGGTACGCCCTCCGAATGACGCCCGCCGAACTCAGCGACCTCGACGCCCGGCTCGACGCCCTCATCCGGCCGTACATCGCGCTCACCCGTTCCGAGGTTCCGGAAGGCAGTGACATTGTCGCCCTTCACCTCAACGCCTACCGCCATCCGGACACCACGTCGCGATGACCGACACCCTGCCGGCACCCGGACGCCTGCGCTCGCCGCTGCTCCGGCGCGACTTCGCCCTGGTGTGGGCGAGCAGCTTCGTCTCCGACACGGGCGACTGGCTGCTCATGATCGCGCTTCCGCTGTTCGCGTTCTCAGTGACCGGTTCTGCACTCGGCGCCTCGACCGTGTTCCTGGCCGAGCTCATCCCGATGCTCGTCCTCGGCAGTTTCCTGGGCGTGCTCGTCGACCGCTGGGATCTGCGGCGCACGATGATCGTCGCCAACCTGCTGCAGGGGATGCTGCTGCTTCCGCTGCTCTTCGCCTCCGCCGATCGCCTGTGGATCGTCTACGTCGTCGCCGCGGTCGAAGCCTGCCTCGGTGCCGTCGTGAACCCGGCGAAGCAAGCTCTGGTGCCGCGTCTGGTCGGCCCGGAGCAGCTGGGCACCGGAAACGCTCTGATGGCCGTGGCCGACAACCTCGCCCGGCTCATCGGCTCGCCGCTCGGCGGTCTCGTCTTCGCCCTCGTCGGCCTGCCCGGTGTGGTGATCGTGGATGCCGCGAGCTACCTCGTGAGCGCTGTGCTGGTGGCGTCGAGCCGCCCCGGCGTCGTGGGGGGAAGAGAAGAAGGAGTGGAGCTCGCCGCCCGGTCGCGGACGTCTCCGCGGTTCTTCCGCCAATGGCTCGACGGTATGTCGACGATCCGACGTATCCGCCCGCTCGGCGCCGTCGCCGTGATCACCGTGCTGTCGCAGTTCGCGCAGGGGATCTTCCTCGTGCTCTTCATCGTCTACGTCGTGCAACGCCTGGGAGCGGGCGACACCGAGGTCGGATTGCTTCGTGGAGTGCAGGCGATCGGCGGGGTCGTCGGCGGCGTGCTCTCCGGCATGCTGTTGCGCCGGTTCGCACCGCGCACCCTGGTGGGTTGGGGGTATCTGGTCTTCGGCGCGATCTCGCTCGTCACCTGGAACCTGTCCGGTGTCACCACCGCCGTCTGGGTGTACGCCGGCCTGTTCGTCGCTGTCGGTGTTCCTGCCGTCGCCACGATGAGCGGCACGATCACGATCGTGCAGCGCGTCACCCCGCCGGATGCGCTCGGTCGCGTCATTGCGAGTGTGACGACGGTCGGCGGCGCGGCCCAGGGCGCCGGGCTGCTCGTGGCGGGTCTGCTCGCCGAGCGGTTCGACGTCGTCGCGATCCTCAACGGCCAGGCCGGGGTCTACCTCCTGTGCGGTGTCCTCGGCCTGGCGCTCCTCGGTGAACGCCCAATGGTTGCGCGGCGCCCTGCTCGGGCCCTTCAATGAGGGGATGAGCATCGTCGACCCGAGCATCGTCCGCCGGGAGCGCGCCTCCCGTCGCCCGTCCACCCTGCGCGTGCTGGTGACGCTGGGCCTCATCCTGGTCGGAGGGTTCCTCACCGGGTACGGCTGGGGCGGGGCCGGAGCATCGATCGATGTTCCCGACGGGCCTGGGGTGGCGACCATCGTCGCGATCCCGCTCGGCATGCTCCTCCTCGTCATCTCGTCGATCGCGTGGGTTGCGATCGTCATGAAGCGGAGCGACATCGGGGTCATGTACGGCCATGCGGCGGGACTGCTCGGCATCGGTGCCGGAGTCTTCATCGTTCCGCGGAACGCGGAGAACGCATCGGTTCTGGAGCTGGTCGCCCTGATCGCGTTCGGGCTCGGGCTGATCTGTCTGATCCTCGGCGTCGCGGCCGCCGCCACGCGTCGGCTCCGCGAGGCGACCGCTGTAGCGACGATGCGAACCGGGCAGGCCACGACGGCGACGGTCACCGACAAAGGGTACACCCGGTTTCGGGAGAGCGACCGCATTCTCACGACGGTGACCTTCGGCTTCACCGATCTGCAGGGCGTGCAGCGCTGGGTGCAGCGGATGATGACCATCCACATCTCCGCTCCGGTCGAAAACGGTCAGCAGACCCGGCTCTGGTACGACGCCGGCGCCCCCGGCGACGACAAACGCATCGTCGTCGAACTCGCCAGAGAGTCGCCGCTGCGTCCGCGCTGAAGATCAGGCGTGGCGCTCGTCGGGGCTGACCCGGAAACGCCGGTTGGCGAGCATCGGGTCACGTTCCCGGGCGATCCGGGTCGCGTCGGGGTCGATCCTCACCGACCCGAGTTGCGGACCGTCGCCGAGCTCCAGGAGAACCTCCCCCGCCGGCCCGCTCACCAGGCTGCGGCCGATCGAGACGGGTGGGGTCTGGGACACGGAGGCGACGGTGTACCCGTTCTCGATCGCCCGGGCCCGGGTGAGGGTGCGCCACTGGTCGACTTTGTGCTCGCCGGGCACCCAGGAGGAGCAGAGGGCGACGAGGTCGGCGCCCTCCTCGGCCAGCCGGCGGCCGAGCTCGGGGAAGCGGAGGTCGTAACAGGTCATCAGACCGACCCGCGCCCCGCCCGTCTCGAATGTGACGGCCTCGGCGTGCGGCGCCGGCGCTATCCAGGCGGATTCGGTGAATCCGTACGAATCGAAGAGGTGGATCTTGCGATACGCGGCGAGCAGCGAGCCGTCTGCGCCGAAGGCGGCGAGTGTGTTGAAGGGCCGCTGCTCCGCCGGGTTCGACTCGACCATGCCGACGACCACGGCGATGCCGTGCCGGGCCGCGAGGTCGGCGACGGCCGAGCCGAACGGCCCATCGAGCGGCTCGGCGGCCGAGGCGAAGGTGGCGTCCACCATCTTCTTCTCGTACATCGCGTACTCGGGAAGCAGCACGAGGTCGGAGCCGGTGTCGGCCGCGCCCCGGACCGCATCCCGCACGAGGTTCAGGTTGTGCGGGATGTCGGTGCCGGAGGCGATCTGAGCGAGGCTGAGAAGCACGGCCCTACTCTTGCACGAGCGAAGGGGAACCTTCGACGGGTTCGGCCTCCGAGTAGTCGAGCTCGGGCGGGAGCTTGCGGAAGCCCTTGGTGACGAATGCGAGCACGATCACACCGACCGCGAGCCAGCTGAGCCCGAGCACGATGGCGTTGATGTCGAGCTGCGTGAGGAGGTAGCTCGTGATCACCGCGGCGATGACCGGGAGCACGAGATAGATCACCGGGTTCAGTCGGGTGCCTTCCCGGCGGCGGCGGAAGTAGTAGACGATCACCGACACGTTGACCATCGTGAAAGCCACGAACGCGCCGAAGTTGATGAACGAGGTGGAAGTGGCGACGTTGAGGAACAGTGCGACGAGTCCCACCACGCCGATCAGCACGATGTTGATCACCGGCGAGCGGAACCTCTCGCTGATGCGGCCGAACACCGCGCGCGGCAGAGCGCCGTCGCGGCCCATCGCGAACAGCAGCCGGGAGGCCGACGCCTGCGCGGCGAGGCCGGAAGCGAATTGGGCGATCACGAGGCCGGCGATGAAGATGGCCCCGAAGACGTTTCCGCCGATCTTGAGCGCGATATCGAACGCCGCCGACGACGAGTCGGTGAAGTGGCCGCCCGGATGCACCAGCTGGGTCGTGTACGAGACCAGCACGAAGATCACGCCGCCGATCAGAGCGATCAGCAGGATGGCGCGCGGCACGGTCTTGCGCGGCTCGATCGTCTCCTCGGTGAACGTCGTCACCGCGTCGAACCCGAGGAAGGAGTATGCCGCGATGGCCGCTCCGGCGGTGACGCCGGAGAATGTCGCCGTCGGGTTCGCGAACGGGCTCGCACTGATCAGCCCGCTCGCTCCCTGCTCGGCCACGATCGATCCGATGGAGAGCCCGACGAACACGATGATCACGAGCACCTGGAAAGCCATGAGCACGTAGTTCGTGCGGTCGGCCACCTTGATCCCGAGCACGTTGAGCAGCGTCGTGACCAGGATGAACCCGATGATCCAGACCCAGCCGGGAACGCCCGGGAACTGTGCTTCGAGGTAAGCGGCGCCGATCAGCCAGATCACCATCGGGAGGAAGAGGTAGTCGAGCAGCACAGCCCAGCCCACCAGGAAGCCGACCCGTGAGTCGATCGTGCGCCGCACGTAGGTGTATGCCGATCCGGCGACCGGGTAGGCGGCCGCCATCCGTCCGTAGCTCGACGCGGTGAAGAGCATCGCGATCAGGGCGACCAGATAGGCGGATGCGCTCGCTCCGCCCGTCGTCTCGGCGACGACGCCGAAAATGCCGAGAACGATGAGTGGGGTCATGTATGCGAGCCCGAACAGCACGAGGGATCGCAGAGTCAGGGTGCGCTTCAAGGTGGGTGCGACAGCCATTGTCGTCTCCTAATCGGTGGGGGTCGTGAGGGGGGAGGGGATGCGGGGCTGCCAGGTCGACGGATCGATGCGGCCGTCGTAGAGGGGGAGTTCGATCGGTGCGTCGCCCGGCCGGAACTGGCTCCACATGCGGTTGTAGCCGGCCGTGCCGTTCTCGCGGACGCGCTCGACGGCGGCGAGATCGATCGTGTCTGTCAGAACGGTCGCACCTGCATCGGGCGAGACGGCACGAACGGCGCCCTCGGGGTCGACGATCAGACTGCGGCCGCGCCCGACCGGCCCGGCGCTGTTCACACTGACCGTGAAGGTCTGGTTGACGATCGAGTTGGCTTGGGCGAGCACGACCTCCTGTTCGCGGTCCGGGGTCGTGGTCTTGACGATGTTGATCACGGCCTCGGCGCCCTGCCAGGCGAGCTGCCGGGTGACTTCGGGAAACCAGGCGTCGTAGCAGATTGAGAGACCGAGCCGGCCGACCCCGTCGATGTCGAAGACGACGAAGCGGTCGCCGGGGTCGTACGGCTCGGAGGGGCGCCACGGGAAGACCTTGCGGTAGCTCGCCGCGAGAGATCCGTCCGGTGCGAACACGAGCGCGGTGTTGTAGAGCTCTCCGCCCGCTCCGCGCTCGCAGATCGAGCCGGGGATGAGCCAGCGGCCGAGGCTCCGGGCGAGGGAACCGAGCGCGGCGACGAACGGGTCTGTGATGGCGATAGCCGACTCGTTCAGCAGAGCGTTGCGTCCTTCATCGTCAGTGAGCCCCTCCCAGCCGAACAGGTGCAGTTCGGGGTAGACGAGGAGCTGTGCGCCGGTGTCGGCGGCGACTCGGGCGGCGTCTTCTGCGAAACCGGCGAGGTCGGCGCCGATCGGGCGAGGCGCCGCCTGAACGGCGGCGATGCTGAGGTTTCTGGCCACGGATGCTCCTTTGCGGTGAGGCTGGGAATAAAATAGATCATAATGATCGAATTTGTCTAGCCCGCATCCGCAGACGACGCAGCGCGGGAGTCTAAAGTGGTCACCGTGAGCTCCGTCGCCGATGAACTGGACAACTCCGCCGGGCCTTCTGCCGCCCCGCTGAGCGCGCCGGTCCTGGCCGGGATCACCCGGCTCTCAGCGGCCGACACCGTTCGAGCCCGAATCGTGCTTGCGATCGATCACGGGATGCTCAGCGCGGGGGAGCAGCTCCCCTCCGACGCCGAGATCGCCGCGGCTCTCGACGTGAGCGAGATCACAGCGCGACGTGCCCTGCGCTCGCTCGCCGACGACGGAGTCGTCGAGCGCCGACGCGGACGCGCCGGCGGTACCTTCGTCGCCGAGCGGGCCCCGGCGACCGAGGACAATGCCGTCGAGGCCTACCGGGCCGACGCCGTCGAGGTACACCGGCTGATCGAGCTGAGGACTCTGCTCGAATCGGCGCTCGTGCATCAGGCGGCGCTCGCCGCGACACCTGAGCAGATCGCCGCACTCGACGAACACGTGGCCGCCGCGGCCGCCGCGCAGAACTGGACGGAGTATCACGCCGCCGACGAGAGATTCCACCTCGGCCTGGCCAGTGCATCCGGCCTCGACTGGGCGATCCCGCACTACACCGACGTGCTTTACCGTCTTTACCGCTACTTCATCCCGTACCCCATCGACTACCTGCACGACGCCAATCGCGACCATTCCGACATCGTCGAGGCCCTTCGGCGACATGATCCGGTGCGCGCCGTGCAGATCGCGCAACAGCACATCCTCGTGTTGCACACGACGATGTTCGTCGGTTTCGACGAGCCCGGCCCGGGCACGACGACGTGACCGAGAGCCGCACCCCGCCGCCCCGGCCTGTGAGACCGGTCGCCGTCGCCCTGCTCGCCATCGTGGCGCTCGCACTCTCGGGATGCGCGGTTTCGGCGCCGGCAGCGGGAGCCCGCACACCGCCCGCGACCTCGCCGACCCCGACCTCCACCCCGCTGCCGAACGTCGTCCTCATCGGCGTGATCGGCACCGGAGCGTTCGCCACCCCGGACGGTTCGACCGTCGGGTCGGCGACCATCACCGCCGACCCGGGGGGCTTCCACGTCTCCTTGAGTGGATTCCACTCCACCGAACCGGGGGAACTGCAACTCGGCCTCAGCCCGTGGGCGATCGGAACGCCCTGTCTCGCAGACACGCACACCGCCTCGCTCGGTGACATTTCGTCCCTCGGCGATCTCCGGGGTCTTCCGATCGGCGAGTGGAACGGCGATCCGAGCATCTTCCGAACCCTCGTTCTCTCCGTCCCCGCCCTCAACCCCAGGACCGGCGCCGCGGTCGACGGCGACGGCTGCGTGCTCACCCCGCTCGCCACCGCACCGATCACCTGGACGGTGCCCGACACCCGCCCCGGTCTCCACGTCGCCGACGCCGGCCCCCGCACGGGTGCGACAGGAACGGTCACACAGGAATCGGGCGCCCCCGCCACCTATCTCGTCGCCGCGGGTGATGCCGTCAGTGCGATCGCCGATCGATTCGGCATCAGCATGGACGATGTCGAGTTTCTCAACCCGCTGAATGACATGCCGCTCCGGGCGGGTCAACGACTCAACCTGAGCAAAGCGCTCCGCGGCACCGGGCTGCTCCCCCCGCCCTCCGAGCCATGAACACGGATTTCACGCGAAACTCGCCCGGATTGCCGGGGTTTTGCCCGCATCTGCCCGTAGGGTGGCCGTGTGTGGCGACTCGACAGGAAACACGAGGATGACGACATGACGTCGGACATTCCGGACGACGACGCCCTGAACCCCCAGAACACGACGTCACCGCACGCTCTGAGTCTGGGGGATCCCGGGCTTGTCGCAGGCAACATCGCCGACCCCGTTTGGCGGCGATGGCGCGACGAGATCGCAGGGCTCGGTGGCGCATCCCCCCTGCTGCACTTCGAAGACAGCCCCCGCTCCCGCATCGAGCTGAGCTCGACGCATCCGGGCGGTCTGCCCCAGTTCATCACCGGGCAGAGCACTCTGCTCTCCAGCCTGATCCGCGACGAGTTGGCGCTCCGAACCGCGCGCGCCGCCGCCACCGCCATCACGGCGAAAGGCATCGAGTTGCGTTCGGTGCGCGGCATCGAATCAGTGCACCTGGCCATCGGCCTCGCGCAGTGGCGGCACGGCGGCGAGGAGTTCACCGCCCCCATCCTGTTGCGCCCGCTGGCGATCCGCCGCTACGGCCGCGACTTCGAGCTGAAGCTCAAAGGCAAACCGTTCCTCAACCCCGAGCTAGCGCGGGCGTTGGCCGAGCAGTTCAAGATCACCCTCGATGCGGACGCGTTCGTTGCGCTCGCGCTCACCAACGGTGTCTTCAAACCGCAGCCTGTGATCGACCGCCTGCGAGGCCTCACCTCGCACCTCGCCTGGTTCAACGTGCAGCCGCGACTGGTCGCGTCGTCGTTCGCCGATGTGGCCGCGGCCATGCGCGCTGAAGCGGACGACCTCGACACCGTGGTGCTGGATGCGTTGGCAGGCAACCCCTCCGCCCGCCGCAGCGTCGAGAGCGCCTTCAACCCGGTCGCCGCCGCGCGTCAGGACGACCGGCCTCCCGCCACGGACAGCCTGCTGCTCGACGCGGACGAGGAGCAGGAGAACGTGGTCGCCCAGATCGCTGCCGGCAACTCGGTGGTCGTCAAAACCCTGCCCGGCACCGGCGGAACCCAGACCATCGTCAACGCCATCGGCGCGCTCGTCTCGCAGCACAAGCGTGTGCTCGTGGTCAGCCCGCGCCGTTCCAGCCTCGACGACATCACCCATCGGCTCACCCAGGTGGGTCTGCCCGGTCTCGCGGTGACGCCGCGCACCCTGCGCCGCGACGTCATCCAATCGATCGGGCGCAACGAGAAGGCCGCCCAGCCACGCGTCACCGACGTCGATGACGCGCTCGTACGGCTGCGCAAGGTCCTCCTCGACTATCGAGCCGCCCTGACCCGCCGCGACCCTGTGCTGGGCGTCTCCGTGCTGGAAGCGCTCGGCGAGCTCTCCCGGCTCTCCCTGCTGCCGACCCCGCCGGCCACGACCGCCCGACTCGACCGCGAGGCCATCCAGCTGCTCGCCCGTGACCGCACCGCCGCAGCCGAAGCGCTCATCCGCTCGGCCCGCCTCGGCGAGTTCCGGTACGGCCCGAACGATTCGCCCTGGTACGGCGCCTCCTTCGCCACCACGGCGGAAGGCAACGCAGCCCACGACCTGGCCAAGAAACTCAACCGCGCCGAACTGCCCCGGTTGATCGAGCGGGCGAAGACCCTCATCGGCCAGACGAAGATGCGGCCGTTCGAATCCATCGCCGAGCTTGGCGTCTACCTGCGGCTGCTGCTCGACGTGCGGGAGACCCTCGACAAGTTCCAGCCGGCGGTCTACGACCGCTCGCTGGCCGAACTCATCGCGGCCACCTCCACCCGTCGCGAGTCTCCGACCATGTCCGGCGCCAACCGCCGACGCCTGCGCAAGCTCGCGCTCGAATACGTTCGCCCCGGCGTGCACGTCACCGACCTCAATGAGAGCCTGCGGCGCATCCAGCAGCAGCGCATCCTCTGGCAGCGGTTCGCGGCCGCGGGCGTGGTGCCCGAGGTGCCCGTCGGCATCGCCGATGTGCAGGTGGCCTACCAGCGGGTGGCCGAAGATCTCGCGCGCCTCGACATCCCGCTGCGGCGCACCGGGGCGGCCAACTCGCTCTCGATGCTCCCGGTCGACGAACTGACCCGGCAGATCGCGGGGCTCGCCGCGGAGTCTGAGGTGCTCGCCAACCTGCAGGAGCGCACCGCCCTGCTCGCCTCACTGCGTGAGCGCAAACTCGACCCGCTGCTCGCCGATCTCTCGCAGCGTCACGTGCCCGAGACCCAGGTGAGCGCTGAACTCGAACTCGCCTGGTGGCAGTCGGTGCTGGAGACCCTCCTGGCTTCCGACCGCGCCCTGCTCAGCGCCAACACGGGGGTGCTCGACCGGCTCGAAGCCGACTTCCGACTCGTGGACGAGGCGCACGCCTCCGCGACCGGTCAGCAGCTGGCCTGGATGCTGGCCGAGACCTGGAAGATCGGCATCGTCGACTGGCCAGACGAGGCCGCCGCGCTCAAACGACTGCTCAAGAGCGACCAGCCCACCGCTGAGACCCTCAACGCCGCCGCACCGCACCTGGCCCGCCCGCTCGCCCCCGTCTGGCTCGTCTCACCGTATGAGGTTCCGGCGATCAGCACCGATCTCGTGTTCGACGCGGTCTTCCTCGTCGACGCCGGTGCCTCCAGCCTCGCCGAGAACGTGTCGGTCATCCGCCGCGCCCGCCAGATCGTCGCGTTCGGCGACCCGGTCACGCAGACCCCGTCGGCGTTCGACATCGGCGTGCATGAATACAGCAAGATCATCGACAGCGGCGACGTGGATGCGGCCCATGCCGACTCCGCGCTCGCCCAGCTCTCGGAACTGCTCCCCGTGTACACGCTCACCCGCAGCTACCGGGCCGGCGGAGAAGATCTCGCCGACCTCGTCAACCGTCGGTTCTACGGCGGCAAGATCGATTCCCTGCCCTGGGCGGGAACCTACCTCGGACACGGCAGCCTCACTCTCAACTACGTCACCGGCGGTCAGGGGATGCCCGACTCCGACACCGGCGCTGTGGAGAGCACGGATGCCGAGGTCTCCAAGGTCGTCGAACTCGTGCTGGAACACGCCGCGGCTCGGCCCCGCGAATCCCTCATGGTCATCACCGCGAGCGAACGCCACGCGGTGCGCGTCAACCAGGCCGTTCTCGCCGCGTTCGCCAAACGAACCGAGCTCGCCGACTTCATCCTGAAAGACCGCGCTGAGCCGTTCACAGTGGTCACCCTGGAACAGTCCGTCGCCCAGAGCCGCGACCGTGTCATCTTCTCGATCGGTTACGGCCGCACCCCGCACGGCCGCCTGCTCTCGAACTTCGGCGCCCTCGCAGAACCGGGGGGCGAACGCCTCCTCGCCGTCGGTATGACCCGCGCGCGCCGCTCCATGGACATTGTCTCCTGCTTCAAACCCGACGACATCGACGACTCCCGGATGCGGCACGGTATCGCCGCTCTCGCTCAGGTGCTCGCCGAAGCCGACCAGATCCAGGCCTCCGTTCCCCAATACCTCAGCCTCGACGCCGAACCCATGCTGCTCGACCTCGCCAAGCGTCTCGTGCGCCGCGGCCTCGACGTGCAGCTCGGGTACCGCGGCAAGCTCGCCCTCGTCGCCTCCCACGCCGGCCGTGCGGTGGCCGTGGAGACCGACGATGACGTGAATCAGGGGAGCCTGCGCGAGTCGCTGCGCCTGCGGCCGGATGTGCTCCGCCGCCTCGGCTGGCACTACCTGCGCGTGCACAGCTTCGAACTCTTCGCCGACCCGGACGCGGTGGCCGCTCGCATCGCCCGCCTCATCGGCGCCGCCGCGGAGAACACCGAGACGGCCCCGATCACGCTGCCCGTCATCCCCGCCGCTTCCTGACACGCTGCGCGTGCGCGCGTCGCGTATTCCGCCCCGAATGCCCCGAATGCTTCGTCGCGCGGCAGTGCGGTGCGCAGGCGACGAATTAGGCTGGGGGAGTGAAGGAAGAGTCTGGCCGCAAGCGTCGCCGTGCGCAACTGCCCGCCGTGCCGGGAAGCGACCCGACGCCGCAAGCGCGCCCGGCGGGCCGAGCGGATGCGCCGACGCGCGCCGCCGAGGACACCGACGCCGCCTGGGGTGACCGCCCCGGCGACAGTAACGACGACCGCCTCCGCCAGGACGTTCCGCCTCACTGGTGACCGCTGAGCACGATCGGGCGCGGGCGGACCTGCGGAGCTACTCGGCGTGCTTGCCGGAGCTATTCGGCGTGCTTGCTGGAACTATTCGGCGTGCTTGCCGGAGGCGACGGGAGGCTCCTGCTGGCTGCGGAGCAGGTCGCGGATCTCGGTGAGGAGATCGATGTCGGTGACCGGGGCATCCGGTTCGACGACGCCCTTGTCGCGCAGCCGCTGGGCACGCTCCTTGGCGATGTTGATCGGGTAGACGAACACGAAGTAGACCACCACGGCGACGATGAGGAACTGGATCACCGCTCCGAGAACGGCACCGAAGGTGATCTGCGCTTTGCCGATCGTGACGACCAGTGACGTGTCCAGGCTGTCAGCCTGGAAGATCGCGCTGATCAGCGGGTTGAAGACCCCGTTGACGATCGCGTTGACGACGGCGGTGAACGCGGCGCCGATGACAACCGCGACAGCGAGGTCGATGACGTTGCCTCGGAGGATGAACTCCTTGAATCCCTTGATCATGACAGCTTTCCTTTCGTCGGTCAGGACGGGCTTGACGAGGTGGTGCTGGGTGAAGACGAACCGGATGCGGACGATCCGCTCGAGCCAGATGAGCCGGAGCCCGATGAGCCGGAGCCCGATGAGCCGGAGCCCGACGAGCTGCCGCCCGACGAACTGGAACCGGAACCGGACGACCCGGACCCCGACCCGCCGGACGGCGCGGTCGAGCTGGACTTGGTTCCCCGCGAGTCGGTGCGGTAGAAGCCGGAGCCGTTGAACGTCACCCCGACGGCGCCGAACACCTTGCGGAGCGAGCCGCCGCAGGTCGGGCACACGGTGAGGGCGTCATCCGTGAATGCCTGCTGGGTGTCGAAGGCCGTTCCGCAGTCGCGGCACGAGTAGGAATAGGTGGGCATGTGTCAGGCTCCGGAGGGTTCGGGATGTCGGGCGGCGCTGCGGGCGCACGTCACGTGAACTGGACGATCCTGGTCGGGGTGACCGCGCCATCCACCGGTTGATCGTGCCGCTCGCGCGGCACCTCGTCCACGAGTTCGCCGTCGAACAGAACGGCGTACACCGGGGGACATTTTTCCATGCTGCCGAGGGTCTTGTCGAAATAGCCGCGCCCCCAACCCATCCGCATTCCGGTGCTGTCGACCGCTGCGGCGGGCACGATGATGAGGTCGACGTCGTTGATGGCGATCGGTCCGAGCAGGTCGCCGACCGCCTCCGGGAAGCCGAACAGGCCTTCCGTCTCGCTTTCGCCGTCGCCGGTGGTCCAGTCCAGCAGGCCGTCTTCGCGGGAGATGGGGAGCAGCACGCGCAGGCCATGTTCGTGCGCCCAGTTGAGGAAGGGGCGGGTGTCGGGCTCGGTCGGCGTCGACAGGTAGCACGAGAGGGAGCGCGCGGAAAGGTCGGTGGCGAGGTCGACGAGGTTGCGGGTCAGCCCCGCTGTCGCGGTCGCCCGCTCGGGGGCGGTGAGGTTCTGTCGTCGTTCGCGGAGTTCGGCGCGCAGAGCGCGCTTGCGATGGGCGGCAGTGTCCGAATCCATAACGCAATCCTAGGAGATTGCGGCGGGACGCATCCGTTATGCCGATAACCTGTGGAACATGGCTCAGCAAGTAACGAAGGCAGTCATCCCCGCGGCCGGACTGGGAACTCGCTTCCTGCCGGCCACCAAGGCGATGCCGAAAGAGATGCTCCCGGTCGTCGACAAGCCCGCCATCCAGTACGTGGTGGAAGAGGCGGTGGATGCGGGCCTGCACGACGTTCTGATGGTGACGGGCCGCAACAAGAACGCGCTGGAGAACCATTTCGACAGGGCCACCGAGCTGGAGGCCTCCCTGGCGAAGAAGGGTGACACCGACCGGCTCGAGAAGGTGAACTACTCCACCGACCTCGCCGATATGCACTATGTGCGGCAGGGCGACCCGAAGGGTCTCGGCCACGCCGTGCTGCGTGCCCGCATGCACGTCGGCGACCAGCCGTTCGCCGTGCTGCTCGGCGACGACATCATCGACGCCCGCGACCCACTGCTCAGCCGCATGCTCGAGGTGCAGGCGCAGAGGAACGCCACGGTTGTCGCCCTGCTGGAGGTCGACCCCGACTCGATCCACCTATACGGTGCCGCCGCGGTGGAGTCCACCGATGAAGAAGACGTGGTGCGCATCACCGGTCTCGTCGAGAAGCCGGACCGTGAGAGCGCGCCCTCCAACCTGGCCATCATCGGCCGATACGTTCTGCGTCCCGAGGTGTTCGACGTTCTGGAGCGCACCGAGCCCGGCAAGGGCGGCGAGATCCAGCTGACGGATGCGCTGCAGACTCTCGCCGCCGACGAAGAGCTCGCAGGCGGCGTGTACGGCGTCGTGTTCCGCGGCCGCCGCTACGACACCGGCGACCGGCTCGACTACATCAAAGCCATCGTGCAGCTCGCGGTGGATCGTGCCGACCTCGGGCCCGACCTGCGGCCCTGGCTCCGTGAGTTCGCCTCCGGACTCGAGGACACGCCCGCGGCGCACGAGATCGTCGAAGAGATGACGGCCACGCCGTCCGATTCGCTCGCCGCGGGCGAGAATTAGCGCCCACGGGAACGAAAGGGAAGGTCTGTGGCGATCGTCGTTCCGACTTTGAGCGAGGGCAGGGTGGGGTTGCGTCCCATCCGGCTGAGGGATGCACGCCCCCTCGAACATTCGCTGCTCGACAATCGCAGCTGGCTGCGGCAGTGGGAGGCCACGAGCCCCTATGCGCCGATGTCGTTCGACACCCGGTCGAGCATCCGGTCGCTGCTGACGAACGCGCGTGCCGGTCACGGTCTGCCATTCATCGTCGAGTACGACGGCGAGCTGGCCGGTCAGCTGAACGTCTCGTCGATCACCTACGGCTCGTTGTCGTCGGCGACCATCGGCTATTGGGTTTCCGAGAAGTTCGCCGGGCGCAACATCACACCGACGGCGGTGGCGTTGGCGACCGACTATTGCTTCTACCAGCTGGGTCTGCACCGCATCGAGATCTGCATCCGCCCCGAGAACGGCCCGAGCCTGCGGGTGGTCGAGAAACTGGGCTTCCGTTATGAGGGTCTGCGTCGCCGCTACATCCACATCAACGGCGACTGGCGCGACCACTTCTGTTTCGGTCTGGTCTCGGAGGAGCTGACCCAGGGGGTGCTGCGTCGCTGGCTCGACGGGCAGGCACCGGCCGATGCGGCCATGGTCACCGCGGAGGACAAAGCCGCCGCAGCCAACCCCATCCCGATCGCGAGAGATCGCTGAGCGTTCGGTGACACACCCGCACGGCTGACGACGCTGGAAGCACGCCGCCCCCTACCGTAGAGACATGAACGGCGACGCGATGGGTGGCGGGGTGGTCTTCGCGATCGCGGCTGCCCTCTGGTTGGCGTATCTGATCCCGGTGTGGGCGCGTCGGCGCGAGTATCTCGCCACCGAGCGCAATGCCGTGCGACTGCAGCAGACGATGCGCATCCTCGCCGAGACGAGCGAGCTGCCGGATGCGGTGCGCCTCGAGGCGAACGCCCGCACGGTGGCCGAGCAGCAGCGCATCCTCAAACGCTCCGAGCAGATGACACTGGCCCACACGCGTGCGACCGCTGAGGCCCGCGCCCGGCGCGAACAGGCGATCGCCGAGGAGGAACGACGCGCGGCCGAGGAGGCCGAGCGGGCCGCCCAGGCCGCCATCTCCCTGGAGCGCGCCTCGCGTGCGGCCGCCGCGCAGCGCGCACGCGCACTCGCCGCAGCCACCGGCGTTCCCGCGCTCTCTACCGCACGCCGCCGCCGGCTGCGCCGTTCCCGTGCCTTCTCGTCGGTCGTTTTCGTGATCGCGGTCGTCGGCGTCGTCGTGGCCGTCGCGACCGGCGCCTGGGCGTTCGTCGCTCTCACGGGCGTCGTCGGGGTGGCTTCGGTCGGGATGCTCGCCCGTCTCGCCCGCCCGCAGCGCGCCGAACCGGCCGCGCACCAGCAGGCAGCCGCACCGCGCACCTCCGAGCTGTACGACCATGCGGACCACGCCGTGCCCGAGACGCCGGAGCAGCGCCGACCCCAGCGGCAGCCGTGGACTCCGCAGCCGCTCCCCAAGCCGCTGCACCTCTCCCGCGGAACCGTCGCCGCCGGCGCGATGGCCTCCATCGACGCCGTGACCGAGCTGCGCCGGGCGGCCGCGCGGGCGGAGATCGACCGCAAAGCCGCCGAGCTCGTCCCCGCCGTCGCCCCGCTGCGGCCGGCGGCTGTCGTGGCGCCGTCGCGTCCCGCTGCGCCGGTCGCCACCGCCCCCAGTCGCTACGCCTCGATGGGCGTCGTCGACGGCGTCGGCGACGGTGCGATCGACTTGGATGCGGTGCTGCGCCGCCGACGCGCCGCCAGCTGACCCGATTCGTGATCGACCCCGAGGGGGTGATATCGTTTCTAAGCAGTTCAAGGGGCTATGGCGCAGTTGGTAGCGCGCTTCGTTCGCATCGAAGAGGTCAGGAGTTCGAATCTCCTTAGCTCCACCATAAGAGGCTTACTAGAATCACCATCGTCGTAGATGCCGGTGAGGATAGCGTCAGTAAGCCCACCACGTTCTGATCCGAAAGGACCGCCGTTGTTGGCGGTCTTTTCTTGTTGTGGCCCCTCGTGTCGGGCTCGTTCGGCGTTCGCACGTGTGGATGCCACGGCGAGTGACTGACCTGCGTTGAAGGCCTTCCAGCCGCGCTGTGCGGCCAGGAGTTCCCGCAGGGGTTGCTTGACTTCGTCTCCGATGACGTCGTCCTGGGCGATGTATAGGTTGTTGAATATCGCCTGGTTTAGTTCACGGCGGACTTCATCGGTCGAGTTCACATAGAGGTCGCGCGGTTCGCGGAGCAACTCGAGGAATGTCTCGATGTGGGTTTGACCGGCCTTGAGATCCGAGGTGGTGACGGAGAGTTGTCCTTGGAGGGCCTCGCGATCAGGCACATCGCAGATGCAGCGGCCTGGCTTAGTCGGGCATAGTGCCTCGGAGGTGACCGTCGAGAGCTGTCACAGTTCATCCACGCGACCCTGCCACCGCCCGTGATCTGGAACTCGCCACCGAGATCGCAGATGGCTGTGCGACTATCTGACTGGGGTGGCATCTGGCCACCGGCCTTATTTTTGTATAACATTAATGGTATGAGTGAGCGCGAGACGATCAACGGCACGCCTGTCACCGAGGAGCAGATCGCAGCCTGGGCAGTCGAAGCGGAGGCTGGCTACGACGTGGCGACGTTGAAGAAGCGGGGTCGCGGGCGTCCTGGCCGTGGTGCTGAGCCGTCGCAGGTCATCGCGTTGCGTCTCACGGCGGACGAGATCAGTGCTCTTGATGCGCGGGCGGAGCGCGAAGGCACGTCCCGCTCCGAGGTAATTCGCGAGGCACTGGCCTCGGCGTGAGAGTCCACCCCTCGGCGCTCAAGCACGGTGTCGATGCCGAGGACGCGATCCAGGCTGCGACCTGGGCGACCTGGATCGAGGACCTCGATGACAACAGCCCAGCCGGGCAGCTTCGGCTCGGGTTCGACACCCGCGGCCGATTGCCGGAGACGGTCGTGTTGGTCTTCGACAGCGGACACGAACTCGTGAACCGCCGCGCGATCGACATGACGCTCTCGCCGTTGTCGCGTGCCGTTTGAATGGCGTCTGTTTCTCCGCCAGAGGCGTTCGAGTCCGTCTCTTTGGTTCCGTCATCGCCTCATCAAGCCCCGAATCGGCTACGGAAGCAGATGACGCGAGATCCCGCTTCGCCAGTTCCCACACCGCTTCCAGCCGCTCGACGCGCTTCCGCTCATGTGATTCGAATCCGCCCAGGTCCACCATTTCAGACGTTCTAGAGCACGTTCCCGTGTCTCGATTCCCGTTCCCACGCGTGCGAGAGTGGGGGCATGGGATCTCCGCAGGCGCTCAGTGAAACCGATCGTCGTGTCGTCGCGTCGTGGGCGGCGGACTGTGCCGAGCGGGTGCTTCCCCTGTTCGAGGCCGGCGCGCCGGACGACGACCGTGCGCGGGACGGCATCGAGCGTGCGAGGGCGTTCGGGCGTGGCGAGCTCGACGCGGCGGGGGAGATCCGCCGGCGATTCGTCGCGGGCCGTGCGGCGCACTCGGCGACGGCGCCCGCCGCGGTGGCGGCCGCGCGAGCGGCCGGTCAAGCCTCCGGGGTCGCGCATATGGGCGCGCATGCACTGGGGGCGGCCGCATATGCGGCAAAAGCCGCCGCGTTGGCAGCACCTGGACAGGAGACCGCCCGCGCAGACGAGGTCCGCTGGCAGCTGGAGCATTTGACGCCCGCTGTGCGCACGGCCCTGGCGCGCTTGCCCCTGCTGGGGGAGGATGCCGCCGGGCCGCTGGGGTCGGGGCTGCTCGCTTCGGGCGTGCTCGCCACGACGATCCGCGAGATCCAGGCCGAGCTGGCCCTCGCACGGAACCGGTAGCGTCAGGCTTCTCGGCGGTCGGTGTGCGGCGGGTCGTCGTCGCGGTCGGGCGGGGCGAACGAGCCGTCGTCGCCGAAGAGCACCGAACTCGAGTCGCGTTCGTCCTCGAAGCTGCGTCGTGCCTCGTCCTGGGCGCTGACCGTGGCGAGGTCGATGGAGGAGATCGTGCCGGTCTCCGTGGACTCGAGACCGTGCCGGGCGAGGATGTGGTCACGCTCTCGGGCGAGGAATTCGCGGTTCGCCTGCTGCGCATCCGAGAACATCGTGGTCTTCCCTCGCAGCACACGGCGCACTCGCAACGCCTGCCAATACGGTTTGCCGACGAACATGAGCAGCAGGCCGATGGCGGCATAGCAGGCCATCATGACCAGCCCGCGGCTGGAGCCGGGGCCGACCCCGTAGAGCGTGCGTTTGAGCATCTCGGTGATCCCGCTGCCCACGACGACGTTGTTGAGCCACGCGAACGGCTCCGGCATCAGCCACGGCGGGTACGCCGCGCCCGATGACGGCACCGAGAGGAAGACGAAGATGACCATCGCCGGCAGCGCCACGAACCGTCCGAAGAAGTAGCTCAGACCGTTGACGGCGAGGCCGATCGCCACGATCCAGCCCCAAGCCATGAGCACCAGCGGCCAGAAGTGCCCGTGGATCGCGCCGATGACCGGCCCGACGAGGATGTTGGTGACGAGTGCGATCACGAACCCGAGTCCGACGATCACGGCCATCCGGGTGCGATGCCGCAGCGGTGCGCCCATCAGCCCGATGAACATCGCGGTCATGTAGCCGCCGATGCACCAGGCGAGCATCAGGTACATGGAGGTCATTCCGAACGAATCCCAGGGGGGAAGCGGAACGAGGTCGGTGATCGTCGGGGCGCCCTCGGTTCGGGTGAGCACGGGCACGAGCAACGACTTCACCAGGCTCGCCGCCTGGAACTGGTGTGCGCTCGCGATGATGATCGTCTGGGTGGTGTGGTCGTACGCTCCGGCCACGGCGCCGTGGATGACAGCCTGTTTCGCCGCGTCCACGGTCGGATAGTCGATGAACTTCACAGAACCGCCGAGCGCAGTGTCGATGCGCTGCTGGGCCTCCGCCGTGGTTGCGACGACGCCGACGGGCACGTCGTGGGGTGTGGGGGCGTGGAAGGCCGCGACGTAGCAGGCGCAGAACATGACGATGAAGAAGAGGGGGAGCCAGAGCTGCAGGCCGATCAGCTGCAGCGACGGATGCAGCGTCGCATACCAGCGCCGGTATGCGTTCTTCGTCGGCCGGCTCGCATCGACGGTGTCTCTTCCTCTGTCGGAACCGACCATCGGGCACTCCTTCCGCCGAAGCCCACGCTACTCCGCAGGAGTGCCGACGAGGTGCCCTCCGCGACGCGCTCGACGAACGAGCGGCGGAGGGAGCCCGGGCGGCGGCACGCCGAGGATCAGACGACGAGCAGCACAGCGAGAACGATCATGAGCACGGCGATCGCACCATCCAGGATGCGCCAGGCCGCCGGGCGGGCGAACACCGGTGCGAGGTAGCGGGCACCGAACCCGAGCAGACTGAACCAGAGGATGCTGGCGATCACCGCGCCCGCGCCGAACACCCAGCGTCCCGGGTCGCCGTGGGAGGCCGAGAGCGAACCGAGCAGCAGCACGGTGTCGAGATACACGTGGGGGTTCAACCAGGTGAGTGCCGCGACGGTGCCGACCGCCGTGAGCAGCGACGTCGCGCCGGCTCCAGCGGCCGCCCGGAGGTGCTCCGGGCGCAGCGCCCGCCGCGCGGCGAACAGGGCATAGAAGAGGAGGAACGCGAAGCCGGCCCAGCGGGCCACTTCGAGGGCGACGGGCGCCGCTCTGATGACGGCGCCGATGCCGGCGACACCGGCGAGGATCAGCACGGCATCGCTCGCGATGCAGATCAGCACGATCGGCAGCACATGCTCGCGTCGCAACCCCTGACGGAGCACGTACGCGTTCTGCGCGCCGATGGCCACGATGAGGGAGGCGCCGGCGCCCAGCCCCGTGAGCAGGGTCGTCAACACGAGGGCGGGGGTCACCCGATCGACTCTAGGCAGAGAAGTGGATTCAGTGAAGCTCAGGTTTCTGATGCAGCATTAGAATCGCTCATGATGGACATCGCCGGCGAACCGCTTCGCACCCTGGCGGCCGTGATCGACCGTGGCAGCTTCGAACGTGCCGCGGAGGCGCTCCGCATCACACCGTCTGCGGTGAGCCAGCGGATGAAAGCGCTGGAGCAGCAGGCCGGGCGGGTGCTGGTGCTGCGCACGAAGCCGATCGAACCGACGGAGGCGGGCCGCATCCTGCTCCGCCTCGCCCGGCAGGTCGCTCTTCTCGAGTCGGAGGCGGCGACGGAACTGGGCGGCAGCGCGGCGGGCCGAACGACGATCCCGCTGGTGATCAACGCGGACTCGCTGGCCACGTGGGCGCTCCCTGCGTTGGCGACGCTGCCCGAGGTGAGCTTCGAGATCACGCTCGACGACCAGGACCACACGCTCGACCGGCTCCGCGACGGCACGGCGATGGCGGCCGTCACCTCCGATCCCGAGCCGGTGCCCGGATGCGTCGTGAGCCGCCTGGGATCGATGCGGTACCTGCCTTCCGCCAGCCCGGCCTTCCGGGAGCGCTGGCTGCCGCAGGGGCCGACCGCGGAGGCACTCGCACGGGCGCCGATGCTCGTCTTCGACCGGAAGGATGCGCTGCAGGAGCGCTACCTCACCGCGCGTGGGGTCGCCGCGCATCCGCCTCGCCACGTCGTGCCCGCCTCGACGGAGTTCGTGCGCGCCGCCGAGCTCGGACTCGGGTGGGGGATGCTTCCCGATCTGCAGGCGACGCCGCTGATCGCCGACGGCCGACTGATCGTGCTCGAAGAGAGAGCCGTGCTCGACGTTCCTCTGTATTGGCAGCAATGGTCGGTCGCGTCGTCCACGCTGGCGGCGGTGTCGGCCGCCATCGCCGAAGCCGCGCGCAGCACCCTGCACCAGCGCGTCTGACCGCTCCCGCATCTCTGGCCACCGAATCTGACATTCGCCGCAGACGTCGGCGGGGCGGGCGGGGCGTTACAGGGTCGCCAGAACCAGGTCGAGGGCGTCAGCGAAACGGTCGGCGCTTTCGCGCGTGAGACACAGGGGTGGCTTGATCTTGAGCACGTTCTTGTGATCGCCGGTCGGCTGCACGACGCTGCCTTCGGCGAGCATCCGTTCGCAGATCAGTGCCGCCTCGGCGGTGGCGGGCTCCAGCGTGGTGCGGTCGCGGACGAGTTCGACGCCCAGGTAGAGCCCGAGCCCGTGCACGGCACCGATCAGCGGATGCCGCGAGCCCAGTTCGCGCAGCCGGTCGGCCAGGTGCCCGCCCACCTCCTCGGCGTTCTGCTGCAACCGTTCGTCGCGCATGATGTCGAGCACGGTGAGCCCGACCCGCGCGCTCACCGGGCTGCCGCCGGCCGAGGAGAAGAAGCTGCCCTCGGCGGCGAACGAGTCGGCGATGGCCCGGGTCGTGAGCACGGCCCCGAGCGGATGGCCGTTGCCCATCGCCTTCGCGACGGTGATGATGTCGGGCACGACCCCCTGCTGCTCCGAGCCCCAGAAGTAGCGGCCGAGACGGCCGTAGCCCACCTGCACCTCGTCGGCGATGCACACGCCGCCGCGGGCACGGATGCGCTCGTAGACGCCGCGCAGGTAGCCGTCGGGGAGCATGACCCCGCCGGCGTTGCCGAACACCGGCTCGGCGATGAACCCGGCGATACCGGTGCCAGCGTCGTCGAGGTCGGCGAGGTCCGCATCCAGATCGGCCAGGTAGGCGGCCGCGGAGCCGGCGCCGCGGTGGCGCCCGCGGAAGGTGTGCGGCGAGGCGATCAACCGCACCCAGTCGGGGCGTGTCTCACGGGCGCGCGGGTTGTCGCCGATCGAGGACGAGACCGCATCCGCGCCGAGGGTCCAGCCGTGGTACGCCTCGGTCACAGCGAGGATCGTTCGACGCGCGGTGTGGGTCTGCGCCAGTCGCAGAGCGAGGTCGACGGCCTCGCTTCCGCTGTTGACGAGGAAGACGGTGTCGAGCGGGGCGGGCGCGATTCCGGCAAGGCGTTCGGTGAACCGGGCGAGCTCCTCGTAGTGGAAGCGCGAGTTGGTGTTGAGCAGGGCCCACTGGTCGCGCACCGCAGCGACGAGCCGCGGATGCGCGTGCCCGACGGCCGTCACATTGTTGACCATGTCGATGTAGGTCTGGCCCTGCGTGTCGACGAGGTGGTGCCGCCAGCCGCGTTCGATGAGGGGCGGCTGCGTGAAGTAGTGCTCCTGCACCCGGGCGAAGGTTTCGTCGCGGCGGTCGAGGACGGCCGCGGAGTCGGCCTCGGCCGCGGCGAGGGGCAACCCGAAGAGTATGGACGGGTCGGGGCTGATCTCGCGCCACACGGCGGCGGGGAACTGCGGGGTGACGAAGGCGGGCGGGCGGAACCCGCGCAGGCGGGAGAGTTGAACGGTGAGCACCGTCGCGCGGCCGAGCCGGTCACCGGCGGCGACCGTGGCGGCGCTCGCCGGCCGCTCAAGCCCGTCGAGCCAGAGGTCGGCCTCCGGGCCGCGCAACCGCCACGATCCGGCGACCTCGTCGAGGTCGCCCGCGAACGGCGCGAGCACGGCCGTGCCGTCGGGCACGGCAAGCGAGACGGCCAGAGCGAGGGTGGGGGAGGCGGTTCGACGGTCGATCGTCGAGCGAGTGAGGCGGTGTTCGCCGAACCGGGTGAGGGCGTGCCCGGATGCGGCGGCCTCGGAAGCCAGCGCCCGTCGTTCGGCCGAGGGGTCGAGCCAGGCGCCGCCGTCGAGGGAGTGGCTCGTCGCGGAGAGGTCGACGAGGTTCGCGGCGGTGGAGTCGAGCGGAACCACCCGGCCGGCCGGAACGCTGCTCTCCGCTGAGTCGGTTGCGGCAAGCCGCCACCGGATGAATGTCTCCAACTCGTCGGCGTCGAGCCGGCGGGCGAGGTCGAAGGCCAGCCATTCGTGGTCGCGGTTCTGGTCGGCGTAAGCGTTGTCGGTGTCGATCATCACCTGCTGTTCGCCGCTCACGACCAGCACTGCGCCGCGCAGCACGACGAGCGGCCAGAGGGCGGCGAGGTCGGCGTCATCGAGGGGTGCCTCAGCGGCGAAAGCGGCGATCGTCTCCAGCACGGCGAGCGGTTCCTCGGGAACATGGTGCAGCGCGGAGGCGACGGTGGCGGCGAGCTCGCCCACCAGCCAGCCACTGGCGACGTCGCCGAAGTCGATGACACCGGGGGCTTCGGCCGGGTCGGTTCCGTCGGCCGGGCGACCGAGCACGATGTTGTCGTCGGTCACGTCTCCGTGCACGGCCTGCACGCGCAGACGTGGACGCAGTGGGTCGAGCCGGGTGAGCGCCGCATCCGTCGCCTCGCGAAGCGCCCTCCGTTTGGCCGGGTTGGCCACGTGGTCGATGAGGAGGGCGACGACCTCGCCGGCGATGCGCGCATCCCACTGGGTCGTGCGGGCCAGACCAGGATGGTCGAGGGCGGCGAGGCCGGCCGCGACGCGTCCGGCCAGCGAACCGAGCGTTGCGAGCTGCTCCGGCGTCGGCCGAGCGACCCCGGTCAGCGGCTCTCCGTCGAGGTAGCGGAGCACGCGGGTGTGCAGTGATTGGCCGCGCACAGTGACCGTCACGAGGTCGCTGCCGTCGAGCGCGGGGACGACCTCGGGGATGCGCACGCCTGACCCGCTGAGAGCCGCGAGCGCCGCGTTCTGGGCGTGCAGCTCGTCCACCGAGAAGACGGGGTTCGCGAGTTTGAGCACGAAACGCTCCCGACCGGTGTCGACGAGGAAGTTGCGATCCTGCTGGCTGCCCAGCTCTTTCAGCTCGCCGTGCAGACCGAACTGTTCGCCGGCGATGCGCACCGCATCGGGGAGGGTCACATCGGGCCGTGGAAGCGACGGCTGGGCGAGGAAGTCGAAGTTCGGCACGGAAGACTCCTGGACTCGTTCGGGCGTTTCGTCAGTCTACTGAGCGCGGGTGGGCGGGCGGCAGTCCCCCGGGCGGCGTCGCGCACCCGACCCCGTGCGTGCCGTTCCGACGCTGTCGCTGCCAGGCAACGCACGGCTGAGGCACCGTAGCATCGGAGCGTGAAAAGCTGGAGGACCGCGGCGGTGGCGTTCGTGATCGACGTCGTGCTCGTGCTCGTCTTCGTGCTCGTGGGTCGTCGCAGCCACAGCGAGGCCACCAGCGTGTCCGGGATCGTCACCACTCTCTGGCCGTTCCTTCTCGGGCTGCTGCTCGGCTGGCTGGTGACGGCGGCGTGGCGGCGGCCGCTCGTCATCCTGTGGCCCGGCATCCCGGTCTGGCTGATGACCGTGGCGGTCGGGATGCTGTTGCGCGTCTCCGTCGGTCAGGGCGTCGAGCCGAGTTTCATCGTGGTGGCCGCGATCGTGCTCGGTGTCTTCCTGCTCGGCTGGCGGCTCATCGCCCTGCCGATCGTGCGGCGTCGGGTGCTCCGCCGCGCCGAACAGTGACGTCGGCGGCTGCGAAGAGGTTCAGGAACTTTCGGGGGCGATCGGTCGTGCCGCGGCGACGAGCCGTTCGGCCGTCTCCCGGGTGAGGGCTAAGGAAGCAGGGCACTCGCGACAGTGAAGAGGGCGAGTCCGGCGAGCGCACCCACCACGGTTCCGTTGATCCGGATGAACTGCAGGTCTTTGCCGATCTGCAATTCGATCTTCTCGGTGGTCTCCCGCGCATCCCACCCGGTCACGGTGTCGCTGATGACACTCGCGAGATCGTGACGGTAGGTGGTGACGAGGTGGGCCGCCGCCTCGGTCAGCCAGCGGTTCACCCGGTCGCGCAGGGCCGGGTCGGCTGCCAGGCGGGCCGCCGCGTCGGCGAGGGCCGCCTCGGCGCGTCGGCGCAATTCGCTCTGCGGATCGGTGAGCGCCGCGATGACCGCCGCGCGGGTGGCCTCCCAGGCGGAGGCCGCGAGCTCGCGCATCCGCGGGTCGTCGAAGGCCCGGCCTTTAGCCGCCTCCAGCTTGGCGATCGTGACCGGGTCGTGCTGCAGCCGCTCGGCGAGTTCGGCGAGGTAGCCGTCGAGCGTGCGGCGCAGCTTGTGGTCGGGATCCTGTCGCACCTCGCCCAGAAAGCGGCGCGCCTCGGTGTACACCCGATCGTCCACCATCCGGTCGACGAACGAAGGGACCCAGGAGGGGAGACGCCCGGAGACGAGGGCGCCGAACGCATCGGGGTTTGCCGCCACCCAATCGTCGAGCCGGTCGATCAGCAGGTCGACGGCGTCGTGGTGGCCCCCCGACTCCAGCACCTTCGCCCCCAGTCGGCCGAGCGGCGGCCCCCAATCCGGTTCGATCAGATGCGTGCGCGCGACCGCCTCGATCGCATCGCGCATGGCATCGTCGTCGAGGAGCGAGGCGAGACCGCGCACGGCCGTCGCCGCCTCGGCCACCACACGCCGGGCATTCTCGGGGCGGGCGACCCAGCCGCCCAGGGCACCGGCGATGTCGATCGAAGCGAGCCGACCGGATACGACCTCATCCGAGAGGAAGTTCGTCTCCACGAACTCGCCGAGACTCACGCCGATCTCGTCTTTGCGGTTCGGGATGATCGCCGTGTGCGGGATCCGCAGCCCCAACGGATAGCGGAACAGGGCCGTCACGGCGAACCAGTCTGCCAGGGCGCCCACCATGCCGCCTTCGCTCGCGGCGCGCACGTAGCCCAGCCAGGGATACCGCCCCTGCAGCGCGAACGACACCGCGAACACCACCGCCATGCCGATCAGCAGGGCGAGGGCGAGAGTCTTCATCCGTCGCAGCGCACGGAGCCGCTCCTGATCGGCCGGGGAGAGCGCTTGTCGCTTCGTCATCACCGCACGATGTGCAGCTCGCGGCTGGTGTTGTTGAGGCGCTGCGCGCCGTGCTCGGTCGCGACGACGATGTCTTCGATGCGAACGCCGAACCGGCCGGGGAGGTAGATGCCCGGCTCGATCGAGAAGCACATCCCGGGCAGGATGGGCTGCTCCTCGCCCTCCACCATGTAGGGCGGTTCGTGCGTCGTCATACCGATACCGTGGCCGACACGGTGAATGAAGAACTCACCGTATCCGGCGTCGGCGATCACAGCCCGCGCGGCCCGGTCGACCTCCTGACAGGCGACACCGACGGCGACGGCGTCGAATGCGGTCTGCTGTGCGCGCTTGACCGCCTCGAACACGTCGTGCTCCTCGTCGGTGGGGTCGCCGACGTGCACCGTGCGGGTGGTGTCGGAGCCGTAGCCGTCCATGATGCCGCCGAAGTCGAGCACGACCATGTCGCCGTCCTCGATGGTGCGTTCGCCGGCCTCGTGATGAGGGTTCGCGCCGTTCGGGCCGCTGCCCACCACCGTGAAATCCACCTGGGAGTGACCGTGTTCTCGCAGCAGCCGGGCGAGATCGGCAGCGACCTCTGTCTCCCGGCGACCGGCGAACCGCACGGAGAGGATGTCTTCGAAGGTGGCGTCAGCCGCGGCGCCGGCCGCGGCGAGCCGGTCGATCTCGTCGTCGCCCTTCACCGCGCGCAGCATCGGCAGCGCGCGCGAGATCGATTCGAAGCGGGCCTCCGGCAGCTTCTGTTGCAGTGCGAGCAGGTGCATCGCCCAGGCCGCGTCGGAGATCGCGTAACGGCCGGAGCGTTCGAGCAGGGCCGCGGTGGGAACGTACTCGTCGGTGCCGTCGGCCCAGTCGACGATACCGAAGGCTCCCGCGGCCCGGGTGGCGGTCGCGCTGTCGTGCTCCAGGAGCGGCACGACCATCGTGGGTTCGCCGACCGCTGGGATCACGAGCAGAGTGATGCGCTCGGTCGTGGCGATCGGCAGGTAGTCGGCGAAGTAGGCGAGATCGGGGCCGGGTGCGATCAGCAGCCCGTCGAGACCGGCGGCCGCGGCGCTCGCAGCGCCGCGTTCCATCCGTTCGACGAACTGCGCGGGGGTGATCGCCGGTGAAGCGGAGACCGGGTTCGTCACCTCTTTCATCACCGGTCCTGTTCCGGGGTGCCCAGCCACGCGGCCGCGACCGTGGAATGGGCCGACTCGTCGTCGGAGGGGTGGAAGATGCCGGCGAGCACATCCCGGTACAGTCGCCCGAGCTCGCTGCCGGCGAAATAGCTGGACCCGCCCGACACCCGGATCGCCTGGTCCACGACCTGCCGCGCGGTCTCCGTCGCCCGCACCTTCAACCCCACCAGTTTCGGGAACCACAGGGCCCCATGGTCGGTCAGAGCATCCACATCGTGGGCGAGAGCGTCGAGCTGGGGCAGCAGCGCATCCTGCGCGATCGCCGCGTCGGCCACCCGCCACCGGATGTCCGGGTCGCTGGCGTAGCTGCGGCCATCGTTCTTGAGGCTGGTGCGTCGGTGGGCGGAGGCGACCGCCAGGTCGAGTGCCCGGGCGCCGATGCCGGTGTACACGGCGGCGAGCAGGATCTCGAAGTTCGCGAAGATGGCGAACACGAGAGAGTCCGGGTTGGGGCCGGGATCCAGGCGCCGCACGACGCGGTCGGCGGGGGAACGCGCTCCGTCGAGCACGGTCGTGTTGCTCTGGCTGGCCCGCATCCCGATCGTGTCCCAGTCGTCGCGGATCTCGAAGCCGCCGCCGTCGCGATCGATGAAGCCGTAGACGATCTTGGGGGCGTCGTCGCTCGTGGTGTCGAGGCCCATGGTGCCGAGCCTCGTCCATCCGGGGGAGAGGGAGGTGAAGATCTTGGTGCCGTAGTAGCGGTAGGAGCCGTCGGCCTCGGGGTGCGCCTCGGTGGTCGAGCCGAAGAGCACGAGGTCGTTCCCGGCCTCGCTCAGGCCGAACGCGAACACCTCTCCGGCGCCCGCCTCGCGCAGCACGAAGTCGAGCGAATCGTCCCCACGGTCGTGCAACACCTTGGCGACCCCGGTCCACACCAGGTGCATATTGACCGCCAGCGCGGTGGCCGGAGCGGCGCCCGCCAGCAGCACCTGTTCGCGGGCGACCCGCTCCAGCCCGTAACCCAGCCCGCCGAACTCCACCGGGACGAGCGCCTTCAGATACCCGAGCTCCCGCAACTCGTCGAAGTCTTCGGCGAAGAACGCGTTCTCGGCGTCGTAGCCGGCCGCCCGGGAGCGGATGCGCTCCAGCAGGTCGACGGTCAGGAGCGGGGTCTGCTCAATCACCCGTCCAGCCTAGGGTGTGTCTGGGCGTTTCGGCAGGAATCGGTTCGGGCAGCGCACCCGCAGCGCAGCGCCGTCGCCGGGCGACGCCCGATCGCCGACGATAATGGGCGCATGGCCTGGGTGAGGGATGCGGTTCGCACGCTCGTTGGCCGGCGCGCGCCCCGGCTGCACATCGCCGGAGATGTCGGCGACGGGCCGGTCGTCGTTCTCGTGCACGGCATCGCCTCCTCATCGGTCACCTTTCAGAACCTGGTTCCACTGCTGGAGCCCACGCACCGGGTGATCTCGATCGACATCCTCGGGTTCGGCCGCTCACCGGCGCCCGCGGACTCCGAGTACACGATGGAGGAGCATGTGGCCGCACTCCGGGCCACGCTCCGCGCGTTGCGGCTCCACCAACCGTTCGTGCTCGTCGGCCACTCGCTCGGCAGTCTGATCGTCGCGCGCTACGCGGCCGACCATCCGGGCCGGTTGACCCGGCTCGTGCTGGTGGGTCCGCCGGTCTATGGCACGCCGGCCGAGATCGGGGATCGCCGGGTGCGCAGCCGGGTGAGCGCGTACCTGCGGGCGTACGAGTTCCTGCGCACCAACAAGGAGTTCACGATCTTCAACGCGGGGGTGCTCGCGCGCCTGCTTCCGATCAAGGGGGTCTTCGAGATCACCGCGAAGAACTGGGATCCGTTCGTCAAATCACTCGAGAATTGCATCGAACGGCAGACCGTCGTGAGCGATCTCGCCCGCGTCACCGTGCCGGTCGAGGTGGTGTACGGGAGTCTTGACGCGTTCATCGCCCCGGGGAGTCTCGCGGTCGTCGAGGCGCTGCGCTCGGTGACGATGCACCGCGTGGAGGCGAACGACCACATCATCCGTAAGCGCCTCGCGCGGGTCGTCGCCGCAGCGGTCGGCGGGGTCGCGATCCGCGACGGGGTCGACTCCGGGGCGTGAGTCCAGGCGTGCTCGCGGGTCAGCGGTCGCACGGCGGCGCCGGCACCGCATCTCGAACCGGTCGCACAACTACGCTGAGGGCATGGACAAGCGCACACTCGGCAGGACGGGCCGCGAGGTCTCGGTCATCGGACTCGGCACGTGGCAGCTCGGCGCCGACTGGGGTGATGTGAGCGAAGCGGATGCGCTTGCCGTGCTCGAAGCGGCGGCCGACGCCGGAGTCACCTTCTTCGACACGGCCGATGTGTACGGCGACGGTCGCAGCGAAGAGATCATTGGGCGGTTCCTCGCTTCTCGGCCCGACGCCGGGGTGACGGTCGCCACGAAGATGGGCCGGCGTGAGGCTCAGGATCCCGCGAACTTCACGCTCGCGAAGTTCCGTGGCTGGACCGACCGCTCCCGCCGCACCCTCGGCGTCGAACGGCTCGACCTCGTGCAGCTGCACTGCCCGCCCACATCCGTTCTCTCCAGCGACGCTGTCTACGACGCCCTCGACACTCTCGTCGCCGACGGCGCAATCGCGGCCTACGGCGTGAGCGTCGAGACGTGCGAAGAGGCGCTCGCGGCCATCATCCGGCCCGGCACCGCCACGGTTCAGATCATCCTCAACGCTTTCCGGCTCAAACCCCTCGACCGGGTGCTCCCGGCCGCAGAGCGCGCCGGGGTCGGCATCATCGCACGCGTCCCGCTCGCCTCCGGTCTGTTGAGCGGCCGATACACGGCGGAGACCATGTTCGCCGCCGACGACCACCGCAGCTTCAACCGACACGGCGAGGCTTTCGACGTGGGGGAGACCTTCTCCGGTGTCGACTTCCAGGCCGGCGTGGCCGCCGCCCGCGAGTTCGCCTCCCTCGTGCCCGACGGCCTCACCCCCGCCCAGGCTGCGCTCGCCTGGGTGGCCGGGCTGCCCGGCGTGAGCAGCGTCATCCCGGGTGCCCGCTCGCAGCGGCAGGCCGAAGCGAATGCGGCGGCCGGCACGGCCGAGGCGCTCGCCGCCGTCGCCGACCCGGCGTTCGGTGCGGGCGTGCGAGAGCTCTACGACCGCTACTTCCGCGCGGCGGTGCACGACCGTTGGTGAGCGCATCCCCGCCCTCGCGCGCTCCGCGCGAGGGGCAGAACCGCGGTCGCGCGCGCGACCGGAAAGGACACCCATGCCCACTCTGATGATTCTGATCGGGAGCGTGCGGCCCGGCCGGGTCGGTCTGCCGGTCGCTCAATGGGTGGCGTCGGTCGCCCGGGCTGACGGGGGGTTCGACATCGACCTGGCCGATCTCGCCGAGATCGCCCTGCCCTTCATGGACGAGCCCAACCATCCGCGCCTGCGCCGGTACACGCACCAGCACACGGTCGACTGGAGCGCGCGGGTGGATGCGGCCGACGCCTTCCTCTTCGTCACCCCGAGTACAACTACAGCTATGCGCCGTCGGTGAAGAACGCCCTGGACTACCTGAGCGCGGAGTGGCGACGCAAGCCGCTCGGCACCGTGAGCTACGGCGGCATCTCCGGTGGAACGCGCGGTGTCGTCGCGCTGCGCCCGACCGTCGTCGCCCTCGGCCTCGTGCCGACCATGGCCAATGTCGAGATCGCCTACGTCGCCCGTCAGATCGGTGACGACGGCGCTTTCACCCCGACGGAACAGCACGAGCATGTGCTGGCAGCCCAGCTCACCGAACTCCACACCCTCGCGGAGGCCCTGCGTCCCCTCCGCTGACCCGGCACGCGGTGGCCCTGACACTCCGTTGAGCGGCGTAAAAGCAGCCGAAGACTCCGAGGTCGATGGCTTTGCCGCCCGCAATGGCGGCCCGCAATGCCGGCCCGCAATGGAGGAAGACGGAGGGCGCGGTCAGGAGGGCTGGACGGGGACGGGCTCGGTGTCGGGGATGGGGGAGGCGTCGCGGCCGCGGAGGTCGGGGTGGATGCGGTGGGCGAGCGCCGGCACGATGAAACCGATGAGGGCGAACACGCCGGCGACCCAGAAGGCTCCGACCGGCCCGGTGCTGTCGATCAGAAAACCGGCGAGGGCGGAGCCGAGGGCTGCGCCGATGAGCTGCCCGGTGCCGACCCAGCCGTACGCCTCGGCCGTATCGCTGAACTTCACGCTGGCCGAGACGATGGCGAAGAGCACGGCGAGGGCGGGCGCGATGCCGAGTCCGGCGATGATGAGAGTGAGCGACAGCCCCCACCACGAGCCGAGCATCAGGGTGGAGATCGCGACGCCGATGAAGACGATGAGCATGCGCCGGGCCGTCGCCCACGGGCCGATGGGCACATGGCCGAAGGCGAGACCGCCGACGAGCGAGCCGAGTGACCAGATGGCCAGGACGATCCCGGCGAATGGCGACCCTTCGCCGAAGTTGGCGACGACGCCCGCCTCGATCGCGGCGCAGGAGCCGACGAGCAGGAACCCGACGACCGTGGCGAGCAGCACCGGTGGCCGGCCGAGCACGGCGCCGAGGCGGCGTTTGCTGCGCGGGATGCGCACCCGGCCGACCTCGGGCGACGAGATGAACCAGAGCCCGCCGAGCAGCATGATCGCCACCGACATCAGGATGCCTTCCACTGTGCCGATCTGCGTGGAGACGAAGGTGATGGCCACCGGTCCGGCGATCCAGATGATCTCTTGCGCCGAGGCGTCCAGGGAGAACAGTGGCGTGAGCTGGCGAGAGTTCACCATCTTGGGATAGATGGTGCGCACGGCGGGCTGGATGGGCGGCATGCTCAGGCCGGCGAAGAACGCGACCGCCATGGTCAGCGGGATGGGCATGACGAACACGCCGATGGCGGCGACCGCGATGGTGCACAGACCGAGGGTCGTCCAGAGGACGGTGCGCATCCCGAGCACGCCCATCAGCCGGCTGGTCATCGGTCCGGCGATGGCCTGGCCGATGCTCATGGCGCCGAGCACGAGGCCGGCGGCGGCATAGGAGTGGTGCACCCGTTCGATGTGCAGCAGGAAGGCGAGCGAGAGCATCCCGAACGGGAATCGAGCGGTGAGCTGGGCGGCGATGATGCGCCCGACGCCCGGTGTCTTCAGAAGGCTCGAATAGGTACTCACAAGGAGCCAAGTCTATCGGCCGGCGACGTTCCGGGAAGGAGCGGAGTGCCTGTGGATAAGTGGACAAGTTATGCACATCTGTGGATGACACGCCCACTAGATGTTGGGTTCGATAAATGTCGAACCCCCGCTATATAGTGGTCACACGCCGAAAAGCAGTGAGGGCTCGATCCCCTGATTTCGGCCGTGACAAGGGGTTTAAGTGGGGACGCGCAGGTCGGCGGCCCCGTCGTCCGCACACCGGACGCCAGGCATCGCCGTTCACGCAGAACGGCACGCAAGAGAGGGAGAGAAAGTGGCAATCACTGTTGTCAAGCGGAACGGCGAGCGGGAGCCGTACGATGCGAACAAGATCAACCTGGCGATCGAGAACGCCGCCGAAGGTCTCGACGAGAACATCACCTGGGTCACCCAGATCGCGAGCGAGCTGGAGCTGACGCTGTTCGACGGCATCACCACCCAGCAGCTCGACGAGGCGGTCATCCAGGTCGCACTGCAGAACGTGAAAGACGACCCGGCGTTCGACACCGTTGCCGCCCGCCTGCTGCTCAAGACCATCTACAAGCGCGTCCTCGGCGACTACGCCTCGCAAGACGAGCTCGTCTCGCTGCACACCGGTCACTTCCGCGGCTACATCGAGCGCGGTGTCGCCGAGCAGCTGCTCGACCCGCGGTTCACGAACCTCTTCGACCTCGACCGCCTTGCGGGCCACCTCGACCCCTCGCGGGATGAACTGCTCAAGTACATCGGCGTCGTCACCCTCAACAACCGCTACGGCATCAAAGCCCGCAACGGCGAGACGCTCGAAGTGCCGCAGTACTTCTGGATGCGCATCGCGATGGGCCTTTCGCTCAACGAAGCCGACCCCACCCTCCACGCGCTCGAGTTCTACGACAAGATGTCGAAGCTCGAGTACCTCGCCGCGGGATCGACCCTCGTGAACGCCGGTACCGCATACCCTCAGCTCTCCAACTGCTTCGTCATGGAGATGCAGGACGACATCGAGCACATCGCCAAGAGCGTCCGCGACGTCATGTGGCTCACGAAGGGCACCGGCGGCATCGGCCTCTCGGTCACCAAGCTGCGTGCGCAGGGCTCGCCCATCCGCTCCAACAACACCACCTCGACGGGCCCGATCCCGTTCATGCACACCATCGACTCGGTGCTGCGCGCGGTCAGCCGCGGCGGCAAGAAGTTCGGCGCCCTCTGCTTCTACATGGAGAACTGGCACATGGACTTCCCGGAGTTCCTCGACCTGCGTCAGAACTCGGGCGACCCGTACCGCCGCACCCGAACGGCCAACACCGCGGTGTGGATCAGCGACGAGTTCATGAAGCGCGTGCAGAACGACCAGGACTGGTACCTGTTCGACCCGCTGGAGGTCGCCGACCTCAACGAGCTCTACGGCCAGGCGTTCTCGGAGCGCTACGCCTTCTACGTGGCCGAAGCCGAGGCCGGTCGTCTCCACATGTTCAAGAAGATCAGCGCTCGCTCGCAGTTCAAAGACATCCTGATGAGCCTCCAGACCACCAGCCACCCGTGGCTGACCTGGAAGGACACGATCAACAACCGTGCCCTGAACAACAACACCGGCACCATCCACCTCTCCAACCTCTGCACCGAGATCACGCTTCCGCAGGACCGCGACAACGTGTCGGTCTGCAACCTGGCCTCGATCAACCTGTCGCGCCACCTGGTCGACGGCGCGATGGACTGGGCCCGCATCGAGGAGAGCGCCCGCAGTGCGGTCCGCCAGCTCGACAACCTGATCGACATCACGATCTCGAGCGTCGACGAGGCCGACTTCTCGAACCAGCAGAACCGGGCCATCGGCCTCGGCGTGATGGGCTTCACCGACATCGTCGAGAAGCTGGGCTTCAGCTACGAGAGCGAAGAGGCCTACGACCTGATCGACGAGATCATGGAGCACGTCTCCTACGCGGCGATCGACGAGAGCGCCGACCTGGCCAAGGAGCGCGGCGCGTACAAGAACTTCGAGGGCTCGCGCTGGTCACAGGGCCTCGTGCCGTTCGACTCGATCGCGCTCACCGAGCAGGATCGTGGCGTCGCCATCAAGGTCAACCGCACCACCCGGCTCGACTGGGATGCGCTGCGCGCAAAGGTCAAGGGAGGCATGCGCAACGCGACGCTCATGGCGATCGCGCCCACCGCATCCATCGGTCTCGTCGCGGGCACCACGCCCGGTTTCGACCCCCAGTTCTCGCAGATCTTCAGCCGCTCCACCTCCTCGGGCAAGTTCCTCGAGGTCAACCGCAACCTGGTGGCCGCTCTGCGCGACGAGGGCATCTGGGAGACCACCCGTGAGTCGATCCTGCGCTCGCAGGGCGACATCCAGGGCATCGCCGAGATCCCGGATGCGATCAAGGCCACGTACAAGACCAGCTTCCAGCTCTCGCCGTATGCGTTCCTCGAGGTGGCCGCTCGTGCCCAGAAGTGGATCGACCAGGCGATCAGCCGCAACATGTACCTGGAGACCCGGGACATCGGCGACATGATGGACATCTACTTCGCGGCGTGGGAGCGTGGCGTCAAGACCACCTACTACCTGCACATGAAGCCGCGTCACCAGGCCGAGCAGTCGACCGTCAAGGTGAACAAGGCCGAAGAGATCGGTTCCGCCCGCAAGGGATTCGCGTCGGTCGGCGCCGGCAGCGCTCCGGCGGCCGAGACCGCAGCCCCTGCCCCCGCCCCGCAGCCCCTGCCCGCCGTGGCTTCGGCTTCGGCGGACTCTCGACGGGTGGTGAGAAGTAATGAACACCAAGATCGAGGAATACTACGTGCCCGTCGACCCGATGGACGATCTGCAGTGCGAGTCCTGCCAGTAGCAGAAGCCGTCTGACGTCGCCGCGAGAATTTGAGGAGAAGAGAAACACGATGGGGATTCTGGGAACGGGAATCGAAGAGGGCCTGCTGCTGAAGCCGGTCAAATACAAGTGGGCGATGGACCTGTACGACCAGGCCGTAGCGAACACGTGGTTCCCCAATGAGATCCAGCTCGGCGAGGACATCGCCGACTTCAAGAAGATGACGGACGAGGAACGCCACGCCATCACCTTCCTGATGAGCTACTTCAACCCGAACGAGCTCCTGGTGAACAAGGCTCTCGCGTTCGGCGTCTACCCCTACCTGCAGGCGGCCGAGGCGCACCTCTACCTCGCGAAGCAGATGTGGGAGGAGGCCAACCACTGCATGTCGTTCGAGTACGTCCTCGAGACGTTCCCGATCGACCGCGAGCAGGCCTACAACTCCCACGTCGACGTCCCCTCGATGGCGAAGAAGGAGGAGTTCGAGATCCGCTTCATCAAGCGGATGACCGAGCAGACCCTCGACATCACCACCACCGAGGGCAAGCAGGACTTCATCCGCAACCTGGTGGCGTACAACGTCATCCTCGAGGGGATCTGGTTCTATTCGGGCTTCATGGTCGCGCTGTCGTTCCGTCAGCGCAACCTGCTGCGCAACTTCGGCTCGCTGATCGACTGGGTGGTGCGAGACGAGTCGCTGCACCTCAAATTCGGCATCAACCTCATCCTGACGGTGCTGGAAGAGAACCCCGACCTGCAGACGCCCGAGTTCGCGGCCGAGATCCGTCAGATGATCCTCGACGCGGTCGAGATGGAGGAGCAGTACAACCGGGATCTACTGCCCGGCGGCATCCTCGGACTCAACGCGAACTACATCAACCAGTACGTCAAGTACCTGGCCGACCGTCGCCTGGAGGAGCTCGGCTTCGAAGCCGAGTACAAGGTGGCGAACCCGGCCAAGTGGATGGCGACCGCCAACGACACCCTGGAGCTCGTGAACTTCTTCGAATCGACGAACACCTCCTACGAGTCGAACGCGAAAGCCTCCAGCGGCCACTGAGCGATCCGATCGCGGCCCCGCCCCTCCCCGTCTGATCCCAGGGAGGAGCGGGGCCTCGTCGTTTCTGCCTCCAGCGGGGTCGGGCATGATGGTGGGGTGAAACCGTTGATCGAAGCCGGTGAGCTCGCGCGTGCGCTGGCCGCCGGAGACCCTATTCGTGTTCTGGACGTGCGCTGGAAACTGGGCGGCCCTCCCGGCCGGCAGGAGTACGAGCGCGGGCACATTCCCGGTGCGGCATACGTGGATCTCGATACCGAGCTGGCCGGCCACGGGGAGCCGGCCGACGGCCGTCATCCGCTCCCCGACCTCGCCGCCTTCCAGGAGGCGGCGCGCCGGTGGGGGGTCGACGACGGCGACGATGTCGTGGTCGCCGACGATCTCTTCGGACAGTCGGCCGCCCGTGCCTGGTGGCTGCTGCGCTACGCCGGTTTCCCCACGGTCCGTGTTCTCGATGGGGGACTCTCCGCCTGGCGCGCGGCCGGGGGGCCCGTGGAGTCGGGTGTCGTGACGCCACGACCCGGTTCCGTCACGCTGCGTTTCGGTGCGCTTCCGACTCTCGACGCGGATGCCGCTGCAGCGCTGGCTGCAGAGGGTGTGCTGCTCGATGCCCGCGCCGCCGAGCGGTACCGCGGCGACGTCGAGCCGATGGATCCGCGGGCGGGCCACATCCCGGGCGCTGTGAGCGCACCGACCGCCGAGAACCTCGACAACGCGGGGCGGATGCTTCCCGCACCGGTTCTCGCCGCCCGCTTCGCCGCGCTCGGTGTGACGCCGGATGCGCCGGTCGGCGTCTACTGCGGCTCTGGCGTCACCGCGGCGCACGAAGCGCTCGCCCTCGACGTGGCAGGGTTCGCCGCCTCGCTCTACCCCGGCTCCTGGTCCGCCTGGTCGAACGACCCGTCCCGCCCCGTCGCCTCCGGGATCGGTGCGGGGGGAGATCCGCGAGCGTAATAGAGGGCAATAGGCGAGCGGGGCAGGGAGCGGCGACATATCGTCGGTTCATGAGCGATGTGGATGTGCTGGGCCCCGGCCCGCTGAGTGCGGCGGCCGCCTCGGATGAGGTGTACGACTCGGTGGCCGGCCTCGTGGGCAACACGCCGGTGGTCGAGCTGCGGTCGGTGACGCGCGGGCTCGGCTCGCGCGTGCTGGTGAAGCTGGAGGGGCGCAATCCCGGCGGTTCGTCGAAGGACCGAATCGCGCTCAACATGATCCGCACAGCCGAGGGCTCCGGTGCGTTGGCGCCGGGCGGCACGATCGTCGAGGCGACCTCCGGCAACACCGGCATCGGTCTCGCTCTGATCGGCCGGTTGACCGGGCATCCGGTGGTGATCGTGCACAGCACCGACATCTCCGATGAGAAGCGCAAAATCCTCGCCGCCTACGGCGCCCGGCTGGTCGTCGCCGATTGGGAGGCCGCCCCGAGCGACCCGGCGAACCCGCGCGCGGTGGCCGATCGCATCGCCGCGGAGATCCCGGGCGCCTGGCGTTCGTCTCAGTTCGCCAACACCGCCAACCCGGATGCGCACTATCAGGGCACCGGTCCGGAGATCTGGCGGCAGACCGCCGCGCAGGTCACCCATTTCGTCGCCTCGATCGGCACCGGCGGCACGGTGAGCGGCGCCGGGCGTTTTCTGAAGGATGTCAGTGCGGGCGAGGTGCGCGTGATCGGCGCGAACCCGGTCGGTTCCACCTACGGAGGTGGACCGTCCGGCCGCATTCTCGTCGACGGGGTCGGCACGGCCTGGTCGCGGGACTTCTGGCCGGAGACCTTCGACCACGCGGTCGTGGATGCTGTGCACACCGTCGACGACCGAGAGGTCTACGCGACCGTCCGTCGGCTCGCCGCCGAGGAGGCGCTGCTCCTCGGGCCGTCCTCGGGTCTGGCGGTGGCCGTCGCCCTGCGCACGGCGCGCGATGCGCCCGCGGGCTCCGTGGTCGTCGCGATCGCCCCGGACGGCGGCATCAACTATCTGACCAAGGCCTTCGACGCCGAGTGGCTGAACGCCGCCGGGCTCGGGGTCTGAGAGAAAGCGCTCATGTCTTCACTTCTTCATTTCGGGTGGTTCCTCGGCGCCGGGTTCGGTGTTCAGGGTTGGGGGGACCCCAGCTTCGGCATCGGCTACGACTGGAAGCAGCCGCAGGTGTACCAGGATGCGGCGCGGCTCTTCGAGGCGAGCGGGTTCGACCTGTTCATCATCGAAGACGGCGTCGCCGTTCCTGACACCTATGGCGGCAGCGCCGAAGTGAATCTGGCGGCGGCGCGGTTCGTTCCCAAGCACGACCCGCTGCCGCTGGTGCCGTATCTGCTCGGCGCCACGAGCGAGCTGGGGATCGTGCCGACCCTCAGCGCCAGTTTCTACGAGCCGTTCACCGCGGCGCGGCTGCTCACCACACTGCAGCATTTCGCGCACGGCCGGCTCGGGTTCAATGTGGTGACGAGCGGCTCCGACCTTGCAGCCCAGAATTACGGTCTCGACAAGCAGATCGAGCACGATCTGCGCTATGACCGCGCCGAGGAGTGGGTGGAGGTCGTCCGCAAGCTCTGGCGCAGTTGGGATCAGGATGCGGTGCTCGAGGACACCGAACGCGGCGTCTACGCCGACTTCACCAAGGTGCGCACGATCGACCACGACGGCCGGTTCTTCACCGTACGCGGTCCGCTCAACACCGTTCCGGCCGCCGACGAACCGGTGATGGTGCAGGCGGGGGCGTCCGGTCGTGGCCGCGACTTCGCCGGCAAGAACTCGGATGTCATCCTGGCGCTGGCCTCGACGCCCGACCGGATGCGCGAATACCGAGACTCCATCCGCGAAGTGGCTTTCGCGCACGGCCGCGACCCGAACAGTGTCAAGGTGCTCTTCGTGGTGAATCCGGTGGTCACGGCGAACGCTGAGGAGACCGCGAGCGTGCGCGAGGCCCGCGCCGAGCTCACACAGGCGGCGATCGACGAGCAGCTGCAGTCCATCTCGTATCTCACCGGAGTCGACTTCAAGACGTTCGACCTGGATGCGCCACTGCCCGAGCTCACTACGAACAGCAATCAGGGCACCCTGGAGAACTTCGTGAAGTCCGCACCTGCGGGTTCAACGCTGCGTGAGATCCTGCAGGTGCGAGCCCGCAAAGACGGGCTCGCGATCGTCGGCACCGCCGACGAGATCGCCGAGCATCTGGGTGAGCTGGGTGCGGCGGTCGGGGGAGACGGATTCCTGTTCACGGGGCAGGTGCATCCCGCCCATGTGCACCGCACACTCGATGCGCTCGTGCCGGCGCTGCGTCGGCGCGGACTGATCCGCACCGGTTTCGGCGGGGGCGGGCTGCGGCAGAACCTGCTGGCGTTCTGATGCCTGTCGTCCTCGGACCGGCATCGCCGAGCGTGGCGGATGTGGTCGCGCTGGCCGATGGAGCCTCCGTCGTGCTCGCATCCGAGACGGTGAACCTGCTTGCGGCCTCGCGGGCGGTCGTCGAGCGTGCCATCGAGGCGGGGGAGCCGGTCTACGGTCTGAATCGCCGTCTCGGCGCCGGTCGGGATGCGGCGGTAGAGCCGGCCGAGCTGGCCGAGTTCCAGCGTCGAACCATCGCGAACCATCGCGGGGGCGTCGGCGATGCGTTGACGCGTCGCGAGGCCCGAGCGGTGATCGCGGTGCGGCTGATCGGCTTCACGAGGGGTGGTTCCGGCGTGCGGCCGGCATTGGCGCAGGCGTATGCCGCCCTCCTCGACGCCGGGGTGCATCCGGTGATCCCCGAGCGCGGTTCGGTGGGTGCCGCCGATCTGACCCACCTCGCCGAGGTCGCGGCGGTCGTGACCGGAGCCGGGCGTGCATTCGACGCCTCCGGCGCCATCGTGCCGGGCGGCGAAGCGCTGGCCGCGGCGGGGCTGGAGGCTGTGGAGCTCGCTCCGCACGAGGGTCTGGCCGTCCTCAGCTCGAACGCTTACAGCGTCGGAGTCGGGTCTCTGGCCGTGGCCGAGGCAGCAGGTCTGGCCGACGCGGCCGATCGTGCGGTCGCCCTGTCGCTGGAGGCGGTCGGTGCGGCCGGCCCGGCCGGCAACCTGAGCGCGTTCAGTGACACGGTCGCGCGTGCGGGCGGGGGCGACGGGCAGCTCGTCTCGGCCGACGCCATCCGTTCGGCTCTGGCCGGCAGCGCGCTCGAGCGCCCCGACCGTGCGGTGACCGTGCAGGATCCGCTCTCGTTCCGCACGGTGCCGCAGGTGCACGGTGCGCTGCGCGAGTGCGTCGAACGCACAGTGCGGGAACTGGAGCGGGAGCTCGGCGCCCGCAGTGAGAACCCTGTGGTGGACATCGCCTCGGGCCGGATGGTCTCCGGCGGCAACTTCCAGGCGCTCCCGCTCGCACTCGCGTTCGAGAATCTTCGCCTGGTGCTCGCTCATGTCGCGTCCGCCTCCGAGCGCCGCAGTGCGGCCCACTCGCTGTCTCTCGCGCCTGCGCGTGCTGCTGGAACCACCCGGGTGCCGGGGCTGCTGCTCTACGCGGCGGCGTCTGCCGTCGCCGAGCTGCGCCAGCTCGCGGCACCGGCCACCCTCGGGATCACCACGCTTTCGGGCGTGGAGGACCATGCCTCGCTCGCCCCGCTCGCGCTCCGGCTGCTGCGGCGCTCCCTCGCGCTCACGGGTGAGGTGCTCGCCATCGAGGCGCTGCACGCGGCGGAACTGCTCCGCGCCTCGGGCGCCGTCCCGAGCGGCGCGGAAACCGGCCCCCTCTTCCGAGGCATCGACGAATTGCCGAACCTGGCCGCCGCGGAACTCGTGCCGGCGGCCCTCGCTGCATTGAGGTTCTGAGCGGCTCCTCCTGCGCGCCTACAGGGCCTTCTCGAACGCGAGGTAGGAGATCGCCTCCCAATCGGCGTCGAGATCGAACTGCGGCCGATAGCCGAGCGAGAGGTACAGGGCGACCGCTTCCGGCTGCCGCGCCCCGGTGGTGAGCACGACAGCGCGCACACCGCGCCGCCGGGCTTCCGCCTCGAGCTCGGCCATCACCCGACGGGCGAGGCCACGGCGTCGATAGCCGGAATGGGTCCACACTCGTTTGACCTCCACCGTGTCGTCGTCTTCGCGTTTGAACGCGCCACCCGCCACGGGCTCGCCGTCGGCGAGAAGCAGGATGAATGTGCCGCCGTGCTCCGCCGAGAACAGCTCCGCCGGGTATCGGGAGAGCTCCACCGATGACGGGATGCCGTCGTTGAGCCCGTAGCGTTCGTCGTACTCGCGGGAGAGTTCTTCCACGAGCGGAGCGGCCAGCGGATCGGCGGGGCTCGTCACGAGCACGGTCGCATTCGCGGCGAAGTCGGTCGGTGTCTCGGTCACCCTTCGACGATAGCCGGGCCCGGAGTGCCGCTGCACCGAGTGGCGAAGTTCGCTGTCGACAACGAAATCCATGCATTTTTCTGCGAAACAAGACGGAAATCTTGGCGAAAAAGAGCGTGGGACGCGCGAATCCGTGTGAATGGTCCCGGGCCGGTCTGGGGTATGCTCCACTCACTGCGTTCCTGCATCCCCCTGCACCCGGAAGAAGGAAATCCTCATGAAGCGCATCCGATACGTGGCCCCGGCGGCCGCGCTGATGGCCGTGGCCGCCCTGGCGCTCGCCGGCTGTGTCGACAACTCCACGCCCTCCGGCGGCAGCTCAAAGTCGAGCGCCGGAACCGTGACGAAAGACGCCGCCCTCGCCGCATCACTGCCCAAGGACATCGCGTCCGCCGGCGTGCTCACCGTCGGCATGGACGACACCTATCCGCCCAACGAGTACAAAGACGACAACGGCAACCCCGCCGGTTGGGACGTCGACCTCACCAATGCCATCGGCGCGAAGCTCGGGCTGAAGATCTCGTATCAGATCTCGACGTTCGACAACATCATCCCGAGTATCACCGGCGGCAAGGACGACATCGGCGTCTCCTCGTTCACCGACACCGTCGAACGCGAGAAGCAGGTCGACTTCGTGAACTACTACACCGCGGGGATCCAGTGGGCTGCGCCGAAGGGCAAGACGGTCGACCCGAACAATGCCTGCGGTCTCAAAGTGGCCGTACAGGCCACGACGACCGAAGACACCGACGAGGTTCCGGCCAAATCGAAGGCGTGCACGGATGCCGGCAAGGCCGCCATCCAGATCCAGCGCTACGACGCCCAGCAGGATGCGACCAACGCGGTGATCCTCGGCAAGGCCGACGCGCTCAGCGCCGACTCGCCGGTGACTCTGTACGCGATCTCGAAGTCGAACGGCAAGCTCCAGTCGGCCGGAAAGGCCTTCGAAGTCGCCCCATACGGCATCGCTCTCGCCAAGGGGTCAGCCCTCACACCGGTCATCCAGAAGACCCTGCAGGCTCTCGTCGACGACGGAACGTACGGCACGATCCTCAAGAAGTGGGGCGTCGACGACGGTGCCGTGAAGACGATCGACATCAACGCCGCCTCGAAGGGCTGATCCCGATGTCTCTGGGCAACCAGAGCCGGCCGGCGATGGGGTCGACCCCGTCGCCGGCCGGCGCCCCGCCCTCGGAGCCGATCAAAGCGATCAAGCTCCGACACCCGTGGCGGATCGTCTTCGCCGTGGTATTGGTCCTGCTGCTCGTCTGGTTCATCGTGGACGCCTCGCAGCGCAAGGACTACAACTGGCCGTACGTCGGCAAATACCTCTTCGATCAGCGGATCAGCGCGGCGGCGCTCGTCACCCTGCAGCTCACCGTGTACGCGATGGTCATCGGCGTGATCCTCGGCCTCTGCCTGGCGGTCATGCGGCTCTCGCCGAACCCGGTGGTCAAAGCAGTCGCCTGGCTCTACCTCTGGATCTTCCGGGGCACGCCGGTGTACGTGCAACTCGTCTTCTGGGGTCTGTTCTCGCTGATCTACCCGAAGATCTTCCTCGGGGTCCCGTGGACGGACTGGGGTGTGTCGTTCGACCTCGGTTTCATGCAGAACGCGTTCATCATCGCCATCATCGGCCTGGCGCTGAACGAGGCCGCGTACATGGCGGAGATCGTGCGGGCCGGCCTGCTCTCGGTCGACGGCGGTCAAGAAGAGGCGGCGACGGCTCTCGGCATGTCGTGGGGACACACGATGGTGCGCATCGTCATCCCGCAGGCCATGCGGGTGATCATCCCGCCGACCGGCAACGAGGTGATCTCGATGCTGAAGACCACGTCGCTGGTGGCCGCCATCCCGCTCACCTCCGACCTCTATGGTGTGGCACGCGGGATCTCGGCAGTGACGTACACCCCTGTGGCGCTGCTGATCGTGGCATCCATCTGGTATCTGCTGTTCACCTCGATCCTGATGGTCGGACAGTACTTCCTGGAGAAACGTTTCTCGCGCGGAGTCAACGCGCGCCGACCCGAACGGCGCGACGACGCGCTGACCGGCGCGGTGGCGGCCGTCGACGGCACCGCCGGCGAAGCCGGCCCCGACAGGCTCAGCGGAGGCAAATGATGAGCGACACGACGACGACCCCGATGGTGCTGGCCGAAGGCGTTTCCAAGAGCTTCGGCTCCAACGAGGTGCTGAAGAGCATCTCCCTGTCGGTGCAACCGGGGGCGGTGCTCTGCATCGTCGGCCCCAGCGGCTCGGGCAAATCCACGTTCCTGCGCTGCATCAACCACCTCGAACGGGTGGACGCCGGCCGGCTCTCCGTCGACGGTCAGCTCGTGGGCTACCGCCAGCAGGGCGACAAGCTCTACGAGCTCAAGCCCAAGGAGGCCTCCCGCCAGCGCCGCGAGATCGGGATGGTGTTCCAACGCTTCAACCTGTTCCCGCATATGACAGCACTGGAGAACATCGTCGAAGCGCCGATGCGGGTCAAAGGCGTGCCGAAGGCGCAAGCTGTTGCTCGCGCGAAGGAGCTGCTCACCCGGGTCGGTCTCGGCGAGAAGGGCGACCACTACCCGGCGCACCTGTCGGGCGGACAGCAGCAGCGCGTCGCGATTGCGAGGGCACTGGCGATGGACCCGAAGCTGATGCTGTTCGACGAGCCCACCTCCGCCCTCGACCCCGAGCTCGTCGGCGAGGTCCTCGACGTGATGAAGGGTCTCGCCGCATCCGGGATGACCATGATCGTCGTCACGCACGAGATGGGGTTCGCCCGCGAGGTCGCCGACGAGCTCGTCTTCATGGACGGCGGCGTGGTCGTCGAATCCGGCGACCCCCGCGAAGTGCTCGCCAATCCGCAGCACCAGCGAACGCAGGCCTTCCTCTCGAAGGTGCTCTAAACAGCCGGCTGAGAGCCGCCCGTCGCCGATAACGCAGGCGAGCGAGTGATAATGACCACTATGGCGGCGCACGCGGTCAGGGAAGCACGGTCGGGGTCGGCCGTTCTTCGAGCACGTGGATTGGCGGTCAACTACGGCCCATTGGCGGCTCTCCGTGATGTCGACTTGGACGTCTATCCCGGTGAGATCGTCGGCATCGCCGGCGACAACGGGGCCGGCAAGTCGACGCTGCTGCGGTGCATCTGCGGCGACCTCAGCGCGACGCGGGGCGAGATCTGGCTCGACGGTGAGCACCCGGCAGCCCACCCGTCGGCGCGCACCCTCGGCACGATCGGCGTCGTGTGGCAGCATCTGGCGCTGTCGGACAACCTCGATGTCGCGACCAACCTCATGCTCGGCAAAGAGCGACGTCGGCTGCTCATGTCCGAGTCGAGGCTCCACGCCCGGGCGCGGGCGGTCCTCGACGACCTCGGCATTCCGATCGCCGACTCGACCCGAATGGTGGGAACGCTCACCGCGGCGGAACGTCAGCTCCTCGCCGTGGCGAGATCCGTCTCACCGCCTCCGCGGCTATTGCTTCTCGACGAGCCCACCGCGGTCCTGAGTCGCGCCGATTCCGCCCACGTCGAACAGCTGATCCTTCGGCTCCGCGACGACGGCACCACGATCCTGCTGATCTCGCACGACGTCGACCAGCTCTTCCGGCTCACCGGTCGGGTGATCGTGCTGCGACACGGTCGGGTCGTGGCGCAGGTCGATCCGGCCTGGTCGCATCCGGACGAGCTGCTCGCTCTCATGGCGGGGCACGACGCATCCTCCGCCCCGCGCCGCCAGCTGAGCCGGTTGCACGGCCTGGCCGACCAGCTCACCGCGGCCGGCCGTCTCAGCTCGGCCGGGCCGTCTGCGGGGCTCACTCTCATCCTCTCGACCCTCGGCGCGGCGCTGGGAACCCAGCAGCTCAGCCTGCACGTGCTCGACGGGCCCACGCTGAGCTGTGTCGGTTCGGTCGGTCTGTCGCGGGCGCTGGACGAGACGTGGCGCCGCGTTCCGCTGAACGCCACCACGAATGGGCCGCCGCCGCCGCCGTCGTCGGCTGTCGCCGACAATGTCGTCGTCGTCGTCGCGGATGTGACGGCGAGTGAAGCGCTGGCGCCCTTCGCACCGCTGCTCCGCGAGTCCGGGATCGCGAGCTGGTGGGCCATCCCCTTCTCCAGCGGCGGCGACCTGCGCGGGGTGATCAACATCTACCGCCCGGACATCGGGTCGCCAGACAGCGAAGAGCTCGATCTGGTCAACCTCTACGCCGGGTATGCGGCGACGGCGCTCGAACGGGAACGGCTGCTGGCAGAGCTGACCGCGCGGAACAAGATATTGGAGACGATCCGCGCGATTCTCCAAACGCTGGCGGGGGCGGACTCGCTCACCGACAGGATCAGCACGGCGCTGAGCGCTCTGCGGGAGGCGGTGGGTGCCGACGAGGTCGGCCTCTACGGGCACGCCGACGACGAGGGTGTGTCCTGCCGGGCGTTCGCCGGTTCCCTCGGTAGCGCGCCCTCGGATCGGCTCGCGTCGGCCGTCGAGTCGGGTCTCAGCCTGCTCGACGATCGAGGACATGCGCACGTCTCGTCCCTGGCCGACGGCGGAAGCCGACTGCTCGTTCGGGTCTCTGAGGCCACCGTGCTCGCCGCGGAGTGGTCCACCCGTCTCGTCGGCGCCGAAGATCGGGTGCTGCTCGAGGATGCCGGGCATTCGATCCTGCTCGCCCAGGAGCGGGAGCACATCGAGCTGGCGCGCCGCGAGATGGCTGCGCTCCGCCGCTCGCAAGAGATGCAGAGCCAGTTCCTCGCCCGTCTCTCCCACGAGTTGCGCACACCGCTCACGGCGATCCACGGCTCGGCGTCCAGCTTGATGCAGACCGACGTGACGTGGGATCACGACTCCGAGCGTCGGTTCCTCAGCAGGATCAGCGGTGAGTCGGCACGGCTGGGCCGGCTCGTGGACGATCTGCTCGACTTCTCGATGATCGAATCGGGCATGCTGCGCTTGCGACCCGATTGGGTCGACCTGTCCCTGGTGGTCGACGCGGCCCTGGCGTGTCTGTCACCACAAGCCGCCGCGGCGATCGAGGTCAGCTGTGCAGACGATGTCCCTGTCGTCTGGGCCGACCACGACCGGCTCGAACAGGTGATGATGAACCTCATGGACAACGCGGTCCGGCACAACCCGCCGGGCACGGCCGTGCGCGTCGAGGTCCGGGCTGAGGGGGCCGACGATGTGGTCATCGAGGTCGTCGACAACGGCGTCGGCATGCCGCCGAGGAACGAGGGCGCCGGCCCGACGTCGGCGCATTCGTGGCGCGACCGCACCGCCGGCGCCGGCCTCGGTCTGTCGATCACGCGCGGCATCGTGGATGCGCACCACGGGACGCTCCGACAGCATCCGATGGAACCCGGAACACGTTCCGTGATCCGGCTTCCCGTGGAATCGCCCGTCTTGATGACAGAGCCGGACGATGGGTGACGACACCGCGCGGACCAAGGTGCTGATGGTCGAGGACGACCCCAACATCGTCGACCTGATCCGGGCGAACCTCACCGTTCGGGGCTTCGACACCGTCGTCTCCTCCGACGGATCGCGGGTGCTGCGCCTGCTCGAGACCGAGCGTCCGGACATCGTGCTCCTGGACCTGATGCTGCCCGCCGCCGACGGCATCGAGCTGTGCCAGCAGATCCGGGGCCACTCGAGCATCGGTATCATCGTCATCTCGGCGCGCGGCGGAGAGCGCGACAAGGTCGCCGCCCTGAACGTCGGGGCGGACGACTACATGACGAAGCCGTTCGGCATCGACGAACTGCTCGCCCGGATCACCGCGACACTGAGGCGATCCCGGCCGGCCGCCGCACCGGAGGACACCCCTCCGGTGCTCCAGATCAGCGGGTTGGTGGTGGATCTGAGCAAGCAACAGGTCAGCCGCGAGGGAGTCGCGATCCACCTGACTCCGACCGAGTTCGCCCTGTTGCGCGAGCTCGCGCTTCAGCCCGGGATGCTGCTCTCGCACGCGTTCCTGCTGCGGCAGGTCTGGGGGCCGGGGTACGAAACCGAGACCGAGTATCTTCGTGTCTACGTGCGGCGACTCCGCTCCAAACTGGAGGTCGGGGGACAGCCGACGCTCATCCTGACCGAGCCGCGCGCCGGGTATCGGTTCGCCGCGTATTGAACCGTCTCCGGCCGTTCGGCGTTGATGTTTTGTTGATGCCGGCGGCCGATTATTTACGGCTCGTTCATGCCGCGATTCTTAGGCTCGATTTAGTTTCAGCTGACGAAGACACCCCGGGTGTCGACGTGCCGGGCTCCCGCCCGATGTGCTGCGGCTACAGCGATCGTGAGGAGCATTCCATGCAGATCAAGAAAACAGTGGGCGTCGCCGCCGTCCTGGTGAGTACGGCCGTGGTGCTGGCCGGATGCGCCAGCTCCGGGTCGTCGTCCGGTTCGTCATCGAGTCCGTCCACCACGGAGGCGGCGCTCGCCGCCACATCGGCGACATCGTTCAAGCGCGACTTCTCGAGCATGGCGGCGCTCAAGCCGCTCGCCTCGAAGGGAACGGGCAATGTGACGGTCATCCTGCCGGACACGGTTTCCTCGGCGCGCTACACGGAGTTCGACGCCCCGTATCTGAAGGAGGCGTTCACGGCTGCCGGCCTGACGTCGAGCCAGTTCACCGTCCAGAACGCGCAAGGCAGTGATGCCACTCAGCTCACGGACGCCCAATCCGCGATCACCGCCGGCTCCAAGGTGCTCGTCGTCGACCCGCTCGACGCCGGTGTCGGCGCGAAGATCGAGGAGTATGCCAAGCAGCACAGCGTGAAGGTCATCGACTACGACCGGTTGACGCTCGGAGGCACCCGCGCCTACTACGTCAGCTTCGACAATGTGAAGGTCGGCGAGCTGATCGGCAACGGGCTCGTGACCTGCACGAAGGACTGGAATGTGAGCAAGCCGGCAGTCATCGAGATGAAGGGTGACCCGACCGACAACAACGCGACACTCTTCGCGCAGGGCTACGACTCGGTGCTCAACCCGCTCTACAGCTCGGGCTGGACCAAGGTCGCTGAACCGGCCGGAACCTGGGACCCGCCCACAGCGGCGACCGAGTTCGCCCAGGCGTACACCGCTCACCCGAACGCCAATGCCGCACTCGTTCCGAACGATGAGAACGCCGCCCCGATCATCACGTACCTGAAGAACCACGGCATCAAGGAGAAGGCGTTCCCGATCACCGGTCAGGACGCGACGCTGGTGGGGCTGCAGAACATCCTGTCCGGGTACCAATGCGGCACCGCCTACAAGCCGATCTATCTCGAGGCTCAGGCAGCGGCAGCGCTCGCGATGTACCTGCGGGCGGACGTGACGCCCCCAGCCGGCCTGGTCAACGGGTCGACCATGGACACCGTCAGCAAAGTCGCCGTGCCGTCCGTGCTGCTGAAGCCGGAATGGGTGACGACGAGCAACATGAACTCTACGGTCATCGCCGACAAGTTCGTGACCGCCGCTCAACTGTGCACCTCGTCGTTCGCGGCGGCGTGCAAGGCTGCCGGAATCCCGACCTCGTGAGCGAGGAGCTAGCGGATGCCCGCCCGGCCGGGACACCGGCCGGGCGGGCTCTGCTCGACGACGAGACGCCCTTGCTGAGCCTGCGAGGGATCAGCAAGCATTTCGGTCCCGTTCAGGCGCTGAAAGGCATCGATCTCGATCTGCCCGCCGGTAAGGTCACGGCGCTCGTCGGTGACAACGGCGCCGGCAAATCGACCCTGATCAAATCCATCGCGGGGATCCATACGATCGACGGCGGGGAGATGCTGTGGAACGGTCGGCCTGTGCACATGGGTGGACCGCGCGACGCCTCCGCGCTCGGGATCGAGACTGTCTACCAGGATCTCGCCCTGTGCGACAACCTGGACATCGTTCAGAACATGTTCCTCGGGCGCGAGATGCTGCACGACGGCCTCCTGCTGAACGAATCCGTCATGGAGACCAAGGCGAAGCAGACACTGAGCGAGCTCTCCGTCACCACGGTCAGCTCGATCCGCCAATTGGTGTCGTCGCTCTCCGGCGGCCAACGGCAGGCCGTCGCCGTCGCCCGAGCCGTGATGTGGGACGCGAAGCTGGTCATCATGGACGAACCGACCGCCGCGCTCGGTGTCTCGCAGACCTCGATGGTGCTGGATCTGATCAAACGCCTCAGCACCAACGGCATCGCCGTGCTGCTCGTATCCCACAACCTCAATGACGTGTTCGAGGTGGCCGACAGGATCGCCGTCATGTATCTCGGCACGCTCGCCCGGACCGCCCCGGTCGGCGAGTTGACCGTGAACACGGCCGTCGAGCTGATCACCACGGGAACCGTCTCGAACAGCAACGGTCGGGAGTACTGATGTCCACTTCAACGGAACCGGCGACCCCGCCCGTCGCCGATGTGCCCGGTCGCCCCGCCGCCACCCTGGGCGGCTACTTCCGGGCCTGGATCGCACGCATCCGCTCCGGCGAGAGCGGGGTGCTGCCGGTCGTCGGCGGGTTGATCGTCATCATCATCATCTTCCAGCTGAACAACTCAGTCTTCCTGTCGCCGAACAACATCATCAATCTGATGGTGCAGGCCTCGGTGTTCGTACTGTTCGGCGTCGCGGAAGTGTTCGTGCTGCTCCTCGGCGAGATCGACCTGGCGCTGGGCTTCACCGGCGCCATCGGTGCCGTCTTCACGGTGTGGATCACCGGGCCGCCTTACAACCTGCCCTGGTATGTGGGTGTGCTCCTCGGGCTCGCTGTCGCCACGATCATCGGCGCGGTGTGGGGGTTCCTCATCACACGGCTCCGCATCCCGTCGTTCATCGTCACGCTGGCCGGGCTGCTCGGCCTGCAGGGTCTGCTGATCTTCGTCATCAACGGTCTGGCGGGTCCGAGCAGCGGCGGCACCATGTCGGTCAGCAATGCGGTGATCAACGCCATCGCCTACGGGTACATGAACACCGTTCTCGCCTGGGTGGTGCTCGCGCTGGTCGTGGCGGCCTACGCAGTCTTCGCGCTGGTGGGCGATCGGCAACGCCGTGCGGGAGGGCTCGTCACCCAGCCGGTCGGCCTCAGGATCGTGAAGATCGCGTTGATCGCCGCGGCGGGGATCGCCCTCGTGCTGGCCTGCAGCGCAGGGGAGGGCGTGCCGTGGGCTGTTCCGATCGTGCTGGCCATCGTCGCCGGCTGGAGCTTCCTGCTCGCGCAGACCCGGTTCGGGCGGTATGTCTACGCGATCGGCGGCAACGCGGAGGCCGCCCGTCGAGCCGGCATCAACCTGTCGCGCATCCGATTGATCGCATTCGCCTTGGCTAGCCTCACCGCCGGCGCCGCGGGCATCTTCTACGCGGCCAGGCTCGGCTCGATCTCCAGCAACGTCGACGGCGGCCAGTACGTGCTGCTCGCGGTGGCCGCGGCGGTGATCGGCGGCACGAGCCTCTTCGGCGGTCGCGGCAAGATCGTCCACGCCCTGCTCGGTGGTCTGATCGTCGCCACGATCTACAACGGCATGGGTCTGCTCAACCTGTCGGCGGCCACGCAGCTGATGGTGACGGCACTGGTGCTGCTCGCCGCGGTCACCGTCGACGCTCTCAGCCGACGGAACCGCTCCACGACCTGAGCCCGGAGAGGGACAGATCTCTCTCTCCCCCCCCCCCCAGCAAACCGTCGAGTCCACGAATTGTCTGTGGACTCGACGGATTTTCGGCGACTTCCTGCGTAGTCGGCGGTGAGAGTTTGTGGGAGGGCGGGGTCAGCCGGCGAGGACTTTGCGGATGCGCTGCACGGATACGGTCTCGGCGGTGCCGAGGGTCTGCGCGAAAAGGCTCACCCGAAACTCTTCGAGCATCCACCGGGCGTGCACGATCGACTCGGGGGCGTCGGCCGGCAGTGGGATGCGCCCGCCCGCTTCCGTGTAGAGGGCCACTGCCGTCTCCACCTGCGTCTGCCACGCCCGGTCGCGACCGGGGTTCACCGGGAGAGCGGCGATGCGCTGGGTGATCCCGGTGAGGTAACGGGGGAGGTGCACGAGCCGCTCCAGCCCGGTCGCCGAGACGAATCCGGGGTACACCAGCCCGGCGAGTTGCGCTTTCGCGTCGCCGAGGGCGGCGAGGAAGACGATGCTGGTTGCCCCGCCGATGGCCTTCTCCGCGGTGCGGGCCGCGGTGAGGATCCGCGAGACGAGCGCGACCGTCTCGAACATCGAATCCATCACGATCCCCGAGACACGATCGCGCACCGCCTCGAACTCGGCCCGCATGAACAGCTGACCGTCCGGCTTCATGCGGTAGAGCACACTGTCGATCACGGCGAGCAGGCAGTCGTCGAACAGTGCTTTCGTGGTCGGGTACGGGCTTGCGGCCAGGGTCAGTTTCTCGGTCGATGTCAGATGCTGCTGCACATAGGCGACCGGTGAGGGCACGGAGGCGAGCAGGAGCCGGCGAACACCGGCGGGCAGCGCGCGCGCCTGGTCGGCCGGCGTGCTCATGAGCCGGATGCTCACACTCGTGCCGTCGTCGACGAGCGACGGATATGCGCGGATGACATTGGTGGAGCCGCCCGGCCCCTTCTGCTCGGTATCGAGGTAACGGGGGAGCTCGTCGAAGTCCCAGCTCGTGAGCCCCGAGCGTTCGATCGCGTTCGGCGTGCGGGCTTCGGCCACCTTGGCCACGGAATCCCGAGCGCGGCTGCGCAACCGTTCCTGCAGTTCGGCGAGGTCTTTCCCGCTCGCGACCGGGCGCCCGCGCTCGCCGATCACCTGGAACGTCGGTCGCAGATGGGTCGGGATGCGGTCGAGGTCGAAGTCATCGGCACTCACCCGCGAACCGGTGAGCCGGCTGATGGTGGCGGCGAGTGTCTCCGCGAGCGAGGCGGCTGGGCGCTCACCGGTGTGGGATCGCATTCCCGCTGTGTCGTTCAGCTCGCCGAGCAGACGTCTCGCCCAATCGCCGGCGGGCACGACGAGGCGCCGGATGGCTTTGGGCAGCGACTTGATCATCGCGGTGACGAGCTCCTGCCTCAGACCCGGAACCTGCCAGTCGAAGCCGTCGGGGAGCAGCCCGGCCAGCAGCGGCAACGGCACCTGCACTGTAACGCCGTCGTCGTCGGCGCCCGGTTCGAATCGGTAGCTCAGTGTGAGCTGCTGGTCGCCCTGCCGCCACAGCGGCGGGAACGACTCGTCGTCGACCACCGTCGAGTCGTCGGCGAGCAAAGCCTCCTGCGTCATGGTGAGCAGGTCCGGGGTCTCGTTCTTGGCCTTGCGCCACCAGCCTTCGAAGCTTCGCGTGGAGGTGACGTCGGCCGGGATGCGCCGATCGTAGAAGTCGAAGACCGCCTCGTCGTCGTTCAGGATGTCGCGACGACGGGTGCGCTCCTCCAGCTCGCGCAGCTCGGCGCGGAGCTTCGTGTTGGCGCGGTCGAACGCCTGCTTGGAATCCCACTCCCCGTCGACCAGCGCGTGTCGGATGAACAGCTCGCGCGACAGTTCCCGGTCGACCCGGGAGTATTGCACCCGGCGGCGCGGGATGATCGGCACCCCGTAGAGCGTGACGCGTTCGTAGGCGACGACCGCGCCCTGGGTTTTCTCCCAGTGCGGCTCGCTGAAGGAGCGCTTGCAGAGGTCGCCGGCGATGGGCTCGGCCCAGGCGGGGTCGACGGCGGCGTTCATCCGCGCGAACAGGCGGCTCGTCTCGACGAGCTCGGCGCTCATCAGGGCGTTCGGCTGCTTCTTGGCCAGTGTCGAGCCGGGGAAGATCACGAATCGCGTCTGGCGTGCGCCCAGGTATTCGGCGCTGCGACCGGCACGGGCGGATGCCGGGCCCGGCCCGCGACCGGAGCCGGCCTTGTTGCCCGAGGCCATCGCATCCTTGAGGCCGAGATGGGAGAGCAGCCCGGCGAGCAGTGAGCGATGGATGCCGTCGGGGTTGACCGAGGGTTCGCCGATGGTCAGGCCGAGCGGTTTGGCGAGCTGGCGCAGCTGGCGGTAGACGTCCTGCCATTCGCGCACGCGCAGGAAGTTGAGGAACTCCGCCTTGCAGAGGCGCCGGAACGCGCTCGACGAGAGCTCCCTCTGCTTCTCCTCCAGATAGTTCCACAGGTTGAGCAGTGTGAGGAAGTCGCTGGTGGGGTCGGCGAAGCGGGCGTGCATCGCATCCGCGGTGCCGCGCTTCTCGACCGGACGTTCACGTGGGTCCTGGATGGTGAGGCCGGCGACGATGGCCATCACCTCGCGCGAAGTGCTGTGCTGCTTCGATTCGACGACCATCCGGGCGAACCGCGGGTCGATGGGGAGCAGGGCGAGATTGCGGCCGACTTTGGTGAGTGCGTTGTCGCCGTCTTTGTTCCGGGTGACAGCGCCGAGTTCGCTCAGAAGGTCGAGACCGTCTTTGATGCCGCGCGAATCGGGAGGGGTGAGGAACGGGAACGCGGCGATGTCGCCGAGCCCGAGAGAGATCATCTGCAGGATGACCGCGGCCAGGTTGGTGCGCAGAATCTCGGGTTCGGTGAACTCGGGCCGCTTCTCGAAATCCTCCTTCGAGTACAGTCGGATCGCGATGCCGTCGCTGGTGCGGCCGGAGCGACCGGACCGCTGGTTGGCGCTGGCCTGCGAGATCGCCTCGATCGGGAGCCGCTGGACTTTGGCGCGCACGCTGTACCGGGAGATGCGCGCGGTGCCGGCATCCACCACGTACTTGATGCCGGGAACCGTGAGACTCGTCTCGGCCACATTCGTCGCGAGGATGATACGGCGGCGCACGCCGGGCATCGTCGACGGCTGGAACACGCGGTGCTGCTCAGCGCTCGACAGCCGGCCGTAGAGGGGGAGCACCTCGGTGTGCGGAAGGTTGCGGCCGATGATCGCGTCGGCCGCATCCCGGATCTCGTTCTCGCCGGAGAGGAACACGAGCACATCACCGGCGGCCTCGCGGCCGAGCTCGTCGATGGCTTCGGTGATGCCCTGCAGATAGTCACGGTCGGCCGAGGGGATCGGATCCGCATCCTCGTCGTCTTCGAGCGCCTCGGCGACCAGCGGTCGGTAGCGCACTTCCACGGGGAAGGTGCGGCCGGACACTTCGACGATCGGCGCCGGGCGACCGTCGGTGTCGGCGAAGTGGGCCGCGAAACTCTGCGGGTCGATCGTCGCGGAGGTGATGATCACCTTGAGGTCGGGCCGCTTCGGCAGCAGCTGCCGAAGATAGCCGAGCAGGAAGTCGATGTTGAGGCTGCGCTCGTGCGCCTCGTCGATGATGATCGTGTCGTATTTGCGCAGCATCCGGTCGCGGTGCATCTCGTTCAACAGGATGCCGTCGGTCATGAGCTTGATGCGGGTTCCGGCTCCGACCCGGTCGGTGAACCGCACTTGGTAGCCGACCAGGCCGCCGACCTCCTCGCCGAGCTCCTCGGCGATGCGTTCGGCGATAGTGCGCGCGGCCAGACGACGCGGCTGCGTGTGGCCGATGCTCTCGCGCCCGATCTCCAGGCAGATCTTCGGTAGCTGCGTGGTCTTGCCCGAGCCGGTCTCACCCGCCACGATCACGACCTGATTCTCCCGGATGGCGCGCCCGATCTCCTCTCGCTTCTGGCTGACCGGCAATTCGGGCGGGAAGTGGAGGACGGCGGGGGAGAGGGCGGAAGACATGAGCCTTCCATCCTACGACGTCGCGGCGACTGTAGCTCTTCCCCGCCTCCCCGCCTCCCCGGCTGAGCGCGGGCTGCTGATTCGCCGGGGGCGGGCCGACCGCCCGAACCGGATGATTGCCCCGTGACCGGCGGTGCCGTAGGTTGCAGACAACCCGAACAGGATTCGCGCCTGCGACAGGTTCTTTTGTCGATGAAGACAGGGAGACCATCATGAGTCACGGTTACGCCACGATGTCGGTCGCGAGTATTCTCGCCGAGACCGCGCACCGGATGCCCGACAATGTCGCGCTGATCTTCGGCGACGCGCAGATCACCTACGGCGAGCTGTGGAAGCAGACCCGGGGCTATGCCGGCGCTCTGCGGTCCCGCGGCATCGGCGAAGGGGATGCGGTGGCTCTGCTGCTGCCCAACGTCCCCGACTTCCCGCGCGCCTACTACGCCGTGCTCGCCCTCGGGCGGTCGTCGTGCCGGTGCATGCCCTGTTGAAGGCCGAAGAGATCGACTACGTGCTGCGCGACAGCGGCGCGAAGCTGCTGATCTGCGCCGCACCACTGCTCGGCGAGGGCGCGAAGGGGGCGACAATGGCCGGGGTGGAGACGCTGTCGGTGCTGGTGCCCGACGAGCAGAAGGGGGCTCTGCCGTTCGCCCGGTTGGAGGACGAGGCCGCGAGCGCGCATCCCATCGACACCTACGTTCCGCGGGACCCGTTCGACACGGCGACGATCCTCTACACGAGCGGTACGACAGGCAAACCGAAGGGGGCGGAAGGGTGTCACTTCTCGCTCGTCGAGCAGGTCAACGTGCTGCTGGCCGGAACGCTCGACCTGGAGCCGAGCGATCGTATCCTCGGCTGCCTGCCGCTGTTCCACACCTTCGGCCAGACCTGCGTCATGAATATGGGCTTCCGGGCCGGAGCCACCGTGGTGCTCGTGCCCAAGTTCGACGGCGCGACGGCGCTCGCATTGATGAACGCCAACCGGTGCACGGTGATGACCGGCGTGCCCACCATGTACATCGCGCTCCTGGAGGCGGCCAAAGGCAACCCGGAGCGTCCCCCGCTGCGGTACGGCATGTCGGGCGGGGCGGCGATCCCGGTCGCCGTCATCGAGCGGATGAAGGAGGTGTACGGCATCGACGTGCACGAAGGGTACGGGCTCACCGAGACCTCGCCGGTGGCCTCGTTCAACCACCGCGGCCTGCCCACCCGCGTCGGCACCGTCGGCACACCGATCTGGGGCGTGGATGTGGAGATCGCCGACGCCGAGATCGACGACCGGGTCGAGTTGCTCTCCCGCGGCGAACTCGGCGAGATCGTGGTGCGCGGACACAACCTCATGAAGGGCTATCTCAACCTGCCGAAGGCGAACGCCGAAGCCGTGGTCGACGGCTGGTTCCGCACCGGCGATCTCGGCACCAAGAGCGATGACGATTACATCACCATCGTCGACCGCAAGAAGGACATGATCGTGCGCAACGGCTACAACGTCTACCCGCGCGAAGTGGAGGAGGTGTTGTCCACCCATCCGGCGGTGGCCATGTGCGCGGTCTTCGGGGTGAGCGACGAGACTCACGGCCAGGAGGTCATGGCGGTCGTCACGCTGATGCCCGGCGCCAGCGCGGAAGGCACCGACCTCGTGGCGTTCGTGAAGGAGCATGTCGCGGCCTACAAGTTCCCGCGCCGCATCGAGATTCTGGAGGCGTTGCCCCTCGGCCCGAGCGGCAAAGTCCTGAAGCGTGAGCTGGTCGCGCGCTACGACGGGATGTGACCGGCCTCAGCGTGTCCCGTTCACGGCCGCCGGCTCACGGCGCAACGTCGAGGATGCGCAGCCGATACGAGGAGTGCAGGTAGAACGCTCCGAACGCCGCGTAGACGAGGCAGGCCACCGCGGGAACGAATGCGTCGTCCGGTTTGGAGGCGAGGGCGCCGAGCAGGGCGATCCCAGCGGCGACGACGAGGCCGGAACCGATCCAGAAACCGGCAGCCGGGCGAGCGGTCGCCCGCCACCACACCCGCGGATCTTCGCGGTTCTCGTCCGCGCCGCGGAAGGTGCGCACGCCGATCACGATGTAGGCGACATTGAGGATCGCCACGATCACGACGTCGATCGTGCTGTTCACGAGTCGCTGGAAGAGGAAGACGTTCAGGATCAGCAGCAGCGCGTAAACGCCGACGATGTAGATGACCTTGCCGGTGATCGACACAATACGCACGCGCCCAGCCTAACCGTCCGACCTGGCCCATTCCTCTGGCGAAGGGCGGCGAAAGCAGCCGAATCGGGTGATTTCCGCTGCAGCTGCCGCCCCTCGGCGGGGACGGTCAGTTGACCTCGTTGGGGTGGGAGCTGACGCGACCCTCGCGCTCCATGGCGGTGATCGTCGCCATCTCGGCGGCCGTCAGCTCGAAGTCGAAGACGTCGAAGTTCTCGGCCATGCGCTCCCGACGGTTCGACTTCGGGAACACGATGTTGCCGCTCTGCAGGTGCCAGCGGATGACGACCTGCGCCGGCGTCTTGCCGTGTGCTTCGGCGGGCGCGGCCACCTCGGGCGCGTCGAACAGCGGGTACTTGCCCTGGCCGAGCGGACCCCAGGCTTCGATCTGGATGCCGTGCTCGCGGGAGAACGCGGTCACCGCCGGCTGCTGGTGCGCGGGATGCAGTTCGATCTGGTTGACCGCCGGCACCACATCCGTTTCGGCCAGCAGCTTCTCCAGATGCGGCACGAGGAAGTTGGAGACGCCGATCGCCTTGGCGCGGCCGGTTGCGGCGATCTTCTCGAGCTCTTTCCACGCCTCGACGAAGGTGTCCTTCTCGGGGGTGGGCCAATGGATCAGGTAGAGGTCGACGTAGTCGAGCCCCAGCTTGCCGAGCGACTCGTCGAACGCGGCCTGCGCATCCGTCTGTCGGTCGTTCCAGAGCTTGGTGGTGACGAAGAGCTCCTCGCGCGCGATGCCGGATGCGGCGATCGCTTCGCCGACGCCGGTCTCATTGCCGTAGATCGCCGCGGTGTCGAGGTGACGGTAGCCGACCTCGAGCGCGTCGGTGACGATGTGCGTTGTCTCGGCCGGGTCGACCCTGAAGACGCCGAAGCCGAGCTGCGGGATGCTGGTGCCGTTGTTGAGCTTCAGCGTGGGGATATTTGCGTTTGCAACCATTCATCCAAGATAATCGCTGTCGAGGCCGCATTCCAATTGCCGGCGGCGATGGATTCAGTGCCCGCGGCGATCAATCGGGTAGCGTCGATGCATGGCTTCGCGTGAACAGATCGACGCTCTCGCCCGGCAGTTGACGGCGGAGCATGGCGACCGGCTTCTTCGGGTGCGCGACGGAATGCTCCGACTCATCGATGCGGCCTCCGACGAAGACGGACCCCAGCAGACCGAGACGGTGGGCATCCTGTCGCCGGTGCGCGAGGGGGTGCTCTGCCTCGTCTCCTGCATCTGCATCGCCGCCTCCGAGGGGCAGCCGATCACCGTGATCGCCACCCGGGTGAGCGCGGTCGACCGACACGAGGCGGAGGTGTCACCGACGGAGACCGAGGCTCTCGCCTTCTCGCGTGCCCTCCTGGGGGATTCGTGGTTCGCGATGTCGCTGCGGGATCGCACCGAGATCCGGGATGCGGAGCACGCGTCGCGCGGCGTGCGCCTGTACCTGTCGGGAGATTTCCAGCCCGGTGTTCCCGAGGTGCTCGGCGACGCGCTCGTGCCGACGGTGGAGACGTTCACCGCCGCAGATGACGTCCGATGACGCCCGAGGTTTACGCCGTGTGACGCACGACCTGGCATCCGGGGGTGGGCGGGCCTAGCGTCGTGCCATGCCCCAGCTTTCCACCACCCGGCCATTGCGTGTCGTCGCCGTCTCCGGCAGCCTTCACACCCCGTCGAAGACGACGGCGCTCGTCAAGGAGATTCTCGCGTCATTCGCGCGCGAACTCACCGTCGAGGCGCACCTTGTCGCCGTGAACGAGATCGGTCCCGACTTCGCGGGCGCGCTGCGCCGCGACCAGCTGCCCGCGTCGGTCGAAGACGAACTGCAGCGCATCGAGAACGCCGACCTCCTCATCGTGGCGAGCCCGGTCTACCGTGCCTCTTTCACCGGACTTTTCAAGCATCTCTTCGACTTCGTCGGCCAGTACGCGCTCGTCGACAAGCCCGTACTGCTCGCCGCTACAGGCGGGTCGGACCGGCACGCGCTCATCATCGAGCACCAGTTCCGGCCGCTGTTCGGGTTCTTTCAAGCACTCACCCTTCCGATCGGCGTGTACGCCAACGACGCCGAGTTCACCGATGGGGCGGTCAGCAGCCTCGACCTGCAGGAACGCATCGACCTCGCCGTCACTCGCTCGCTGCCGCTGATCCGCAGCAATGTGGCCGAGGCCGACTCGATCGCCAAATACCTGGGTCGATGAGTCCCCGCACCGAGCGATCCGGCGGCTGACGGATGTCTGACCACCTGATCCTCGGCGCGGTCTTCCGCGGGCTCGGCGCCTACCCGTCCGGCTGGCGTTACCCGGGTGCCCACAACGATCCGCTGCGGGATGTGGGCCTGTTGCGGCGAACCGCCCGGGCGGCGGAGGCAGCCAAATTCGACTACCTCTTCTTCGGCGAATGGCTGGCGACCGGGCCGGACTTGGAGTTCCGCGACCCCGACCTCCTCGCGCGTCTCGACCCGGTGAGTTCGATCGCATACCTTGCGGGGGTCACCAAACGCATCGGGCTGATCGCCACGGCGAACACCTCCTTCTTCGACCTGTACTCGCTGGCGCGGCAGACGGCGTCGATCGACCGGCTGAGCGCGGGACGAGCCGGGCTCAATGTGGTCACCGGTGCCGACCCGCGGGCGGCCGGCAACCACGGCCGCGATGTGCGGGACGGGACAGAACCCCGCTACGACCAGGCGGCGGAGTTCGTCCAGGCGCTGCGCCGGCTCTGGGACAGCTGGGAGGATGACGCCTTCGTGCGCGACCGCCGAGGCGGCAGGCTCATCGACCCCGACCGCTTGCATCGAACGGATGCGGTGGGCGAGCACGTGCGTGTCACCGGTCCGCTGAACGCCCCCCGCCCGGTGCAGGGGCACCTTCCGATCATGCACGCCGGCACGTCGACGCGCTCGCGGCAGCTCGCGCGGGAGCAGGCGGATCTCGCCCTCGTGGCCTGGCCGACCCTCGCCGAGGCGGTGGCGTTCCGCACCGAGCTCATCCGACAGACCCGTCTGCTCGGCCGGGACGGCGCTCCGAAGGTCGTCACGCCGCTGCTCCCGGTCGTCGCCGAGACGACGGCTGAGGCGCGCGCGATCTTCGACGAGTTGCTGCGCCTGCTCCCTCTGGACGACGGGTCGGAGCTGTCGCGGTCGCCGGACTTTCCGACCAACCGCAGCATCCGGTCGTTGTCGGGTGCCGTCGGCGTGCCGCTGGGGGGCGTCGGACTCGACGACGAGGTTCCGCTGCGCGTCTCACGCCGGTTCACGGAGGGCGGGCAGCGTCTGCTCGAGACGGTGGCGGCCCGAACCGGTCGCCTGGTCGGCGGCGATTCCGCCGTGACCTACCGCCATCTGCTGGCGACGCACGCCGTTCCCGTCGCGGCGGTAGTCGGCAGCACGCAGGAGGTCGCCGATCATCTGGAGGAGTGGTTCGGTGCCGGTGGTGTCGACGGTTTCAACGTGCTGACACCGTTTCTCAGCGCCCCGTTCGACGCGTTCACGTCGCTCGTGGTGCCCGAGCTGCAACGCCGGGGGCTTTTCCGCACCGACTACGAGGGGTCGACGCTGCGGGAGCATCTGGGGCTGCGGCGGCCGCGGAACCTGCACCGCGCAGAAGGCGGGGTCGGCCGCGCCGACGACACATTCGACGGCATCGTCGGCGAGCGCGCCTCGGCCTGATCGGGGCCGCTCAGGCCTTGCGGTTGTTCGAGCGACGAGCGATGGCGAAAGCGAGCGTTCCGACGAAGAGGATGACGGCGATGATCGCCAGCCAGAGCAGCCCCTTGAAGGCGAATCCCACGACGGCGAGCGCCGCCCACACAACGAGAATGATGATGATGGCGGCCATGGTGGTGTCGTCCTTTTCTGTTGTCGAGCTGTCGAGCGACTCAGGTCGAGCGGCTCAGGTCGAGCGGCTCAGGTGGAGTCCTCATGTGGGCCCGTGGCGATGAGAGCGCCGGGGGTGGCGCGCAACTCGACCAAGGGGCAGGCGAAGGGATCCTTCTCCCGAGTCCGACCCGGTTGATGTAGCGCGTCACGATCGCGTACGACTCGATGAGGGTCGTCTCGGTGTAGTGCACACCTTTCTCGTCGCAGAACGCCCGGATGGTCGGTGCGGCTTTCCGCAGGTGGGGTCGCGGCATCGACGGGAAGAGGTGGTGCTCGATCTGGTAGTTCAGACCGCCCATCAGGAAGTCGAGCAGCAGATTCCCACGGATGTTGCGGCTCATCAGCACCTGGCGACGTAGAAAGCTGAGCTTCAGGTCGTGCGGAACCAGCGGCATCCCCTTGTGGTTCGGTGCGAACGACATGCCCATGTAGACGCCGAAGAGTCCGAGCTGCACCGCGAGGAACGCGGCCGCCTTCCCGGGTGGGAGCACGACGAGCACCAGGGCGAGGTAGCCCAGGATGCGCACGGCGAGAAAGGCGATCTCCACCGGGCGCCGCTGCATCGGCCTCCGGGAGAAGACCCGGCGAACGCTCGATGCGTGCAACGACAGACCTTCCAGCAGGAGGATCGGGAAGAAGAACCACCCCTGATGCCCGATCACCCAGCGCAGGAGGGGCGCCCGCTCGGCGGTGGCCTGGGCCGGCGTGAACGCCACGACCGGGAGGTCGATGTCGGGGTCGCTGCCCTCCTTGTTCGGGTTGGCGTGGTGACGGGTGTGTTTGTGCTGCCACCAGCCGTAGCTCATCCCCACGAACAGATTGCCGACCACGAGGCTGATCCAGTCGTTCCAGCGCCCCGAGCGGAAGATCTGTCGGTGGGCGGCGTCGTGTCCGAGGAAGGCGATCTGGGTGAACACGAAGGCGAACAGAGCGGCGGTGACCAGCTGCCACCAGCTGTCGCCGAGCAGCAGGAACAGCCCGATCGAGGCGATCGTGATCACCGGAACGGCGATCAGTTTCGTCCAGTAGTAGCCGTAGCGTCGTCGCAGCAGGCCGGAGTCGCGGATGATCGCCGCCAGCTCCACGAATTCGTCGACGTGGGTCGGCTTCGCCCGCTCGCCGATCGGAGGAGTGGAGGCCGGAACGAGTTCCGCTGCCCCCGGGTTCGTGTTCATGTCGACTCCCACACCGCTTGAGATCAAGCGCCGGGGTCTGGGACACTGCCTCCATTCTACTCGTGACCGGGACGCGGGGGCCCGGCTGCCAGCGAACGCGCAGCACGCGCCCGAACCCGGCCGCCGCGGCCGATCCCGCACCCGGCCGCCGCGGCCGATCCCGCACCCGGCCGCCGCGGCCGATCCCGCACGCGGTCGCCGCGGCCGATCCCGCACGCCGACGCCGTAGGCTGACCGCATGGCGAACCGGCTCGCAGACGCGATCAGCCCGTATCTGCGCTCGCACGCCGACAACCCGGTCGATTGGTTCCCATGGGGCGCAGAGGCGTTCGCCGAGGCGCAGCGCCGGGATGTGCCGCTGCTGATCTCCATCGGCTATGCCACCTGCCACTGGTGCCACGTGATGGCGCGCGAGAGTTTCGCCGATCCGGTGCTCGCGGCCGAGCTGAATGCGCAATTCGTGGCGGTCAAGGTGGATCGGGAGGAGCATCCGGAGGTCGACGCCGGCTATCTCTCCGCCGCCAGCGCTTTCACCGGAAATCTTGGTTGGCCGCTCACCGTCTTCGCCACGCCGAGCGGAAGGGCCTTCTTCGCGGGAACCTATTTTCCGAGCGCCCCGATGGCCGGTCACGCCTCGTTCCGGCAGGTTCTCGACGCCGTTTCGGATGCGTGGCTCACACGCCGAGCAGAAGTGGAGGAGAACGCCGCTCGGGTCGTCGAGGCTTTGAGCGAGGCAGCCGGTGCCGCTACCGCTGTCTCCGAGCTGCCCGATGAGCGCGCCCTCGCCGAGGCCGTCTCGCTGCTCGTCCGCGCTGAAGATCCGGTTTTCGGCGGTTTCGGCACCGAACCCAAGTTCCCGGTGGCGCCCGTTCTCGGTTTCCTGCTCGCGCGTGAGGACGGCGGCGAGTTGGCCGCCCGAAGCCTCGAACGGATGGCCGCCTCCCCGTTGCGCGACCCGGTCGACGGCGGGTTCTTCCGCTACGCGACCCGTCGCGACTGGAGTGAGCCCCACTATGAGCGGATGCTGTACGACAACGCCCTGCTGCTGCGTGAGTATGCGCGCGCCTGGCAGCGCGGTGTCACCGCGGGGGAGGAGACCGAGTGGGCGCGGACGGCCGCCGACGGGATCGTTCGGTTTCTTCTGGACGTTCTGCGTCGCCCGGCCGGCGGTTTCGCGTCGGCGCAGGATTCGGAGAGCGTCGTCGACGGTGCCCGCGTGGAGGGCGCCTTCTACCGTGCCGATCCGTCTGCGCGGACGCACCTGACACCGCCGCCCGTCGACGGCAAAGTGCTCACCGGCTGGAACGGTTTCGCGATCGGCGCCCTGGCCCGGGCCGGGTTCGCGTTCGACCGGCCAGAGTGGTTGTCGGCGGCGCGGACGGCCGCGGTCACGCTCCTTTCGCACCATGTCCGGGGTGACGGAACACTGGTGCGGATGTCGCTCGACGGTCGGGTTTCCGGCGCGAGCGCCAGTCTCGAGGACTACGGCGGCTTTGCCGGCGGGCTGCTCGACCTGGCACTCGCCACCGGTGAACCACGCTTCGCCGTGTCGGCCCGCGATCTGATCGACCTCTGCCTGGGCGCTGCCGGGGAGGCCGACTGCCCGTTCGAGGTTCCGGGCGGTGGCGACCCGGTGCTGCAGAGCAGCGGGATGGGCATCCGAGTGGACCCGTCGGAGGGTGCGTATCCGTCGGGCTTGTCGGCCGCCGCATCCGCCGCCCACACCCTGTATCTGCTGACGGCGGAACGTCGGTTCGAGCGGGCCGCCCGCGAGGCGATGCGGGTGGTCGCCGCCCAGGCCGTTCGGTCGCCGAGCGCGTTCGGGGCCGCATTGGAGCTCGTGTCTGAGCTGGCAGCGGTTCCTGAGCAACTCGTCGTGGTGTTGCCGCCGGGCGATTCGCACTGTTCGGGTGACGCCCCCTCGACCCGGCGGGGATGCTCGCCGCCGTTCGGCGCCGCCCCTCGCATCTCACCGCGATCGCCACCGAACCGGCCGCGCGTGCTTTCGCCGAGGCCGGTTTCACCCTGTTCACCGCGCGCACGACCCGGGATGCCCGCCCCACCGCTTACCTGTGCAGCGACTTCGTCTGCCGCCTGCCTTCGACCGATCCGGCTGAGCTGAGCGCGCGCTGATCGCCGACGCGGCTAGTGGGCCTGGCCGATCTCATACGAGTCGCCGGGGATGCAGCGGCTGTCGGCGATGAAGTTGGCGAGATTCTCTCCGATGCTGAGTCGCACCAGGCGCCTGTCCGGCCCGGTTCCGGTGAGCCAGGGCGGATCGGAAAGGATGTAGCGGTGCGGGGTCAGTGTGAAATCGTGCTCGACCGTGACGGTGTGACCGTGTTTCGCCCAGAGGTCTCGGGCTTTCTCGGCCAGTTCGTCGGGTGGAATGGGGAGCGGCTGACCTGTCCGGAACGATCCCAGAGTGTAGTGAGCGCCGCCCGTGCCGTTCGGCAGCCGGCACCAGTCCCATGTGTCGGTGTCTTCGATCCAGTCACCTCCGATGAGATCTCTCGATGCGAGGTACAGTGCCCGCACCTCTTGTTTGACTTCTTCTGGCGTCATCGTCATTGCCTCCTTCGATAATCTTGTTTCGGTGTTGGGGGGCCACTGCACAGTCCCGCATCCGCAGAGGACCATGACAGCGATAACCGACGTCGCCACCGCAATGCGGCGCCCTATCCATTTGTCTTTCATGGCAGTCCTTTTCTGGCCAGATCGTTGGCGCGGTCGACGAGTTGCCGCGCCGCGCGTTCTGAGGGTGTGCCCGCTATGGGGAGGTTCGCGCCCAGACCGGTCGTTGCTCGCGCGGTGTTGTGCAGCGAGTTCGTGTCGCTATCCAGGTAGCTGTAGCTATTCGGCTCGTCCCGCGGAGCGAACGGCCCGTGCTGGGTGATGCCGTGAAGCGGCCTGCCGTTTTCGTCTTCGCCCTCTTCGGAGCTGAAGCCGTGTGCACCGAAGGCCGGGGCGGTTGGGTCCTGGCGACCACTGAGTACTTGCCCGATGCCTGCCCACCCGTCGTGAGCGCCTTGGCTGGCGAAGAGCTCGCCTGAGGGCACATTGAGGGATCGCGCATTCGGAATCGTGGTGGAGACGCCTGCTGAACCGAGGAGGACGAGGTGGTCAGCGCGAGCGCGTGTCAGGGCCAGGGCGGCCACATTCGTGCCGTAGGAGTGTGCGACGACCGAGACGTCGAGGTCTCGTCCGCTCATCGTGCGCGCTGCCCGAAGGCCATTCAGCGCATCCGCGAGCCGCTCGGCTCCAACCTGCGCCAGATCATCGCGCGACACGCTCACCACGTCGCGTGCGCTCGGTGCTGAGTAGTCCAGCCATGCGATGACCGCGAATCGTGAAGGGTCCGGGTCATTCGTCACACCCATCTGTTCACGCCTGAGCGCATTGGCAGCATCGACGTAGGTTCCGATGTTTCCGGCGACGTTCGTGCCCATTCCGGGCACGAGATAGGTGACGTTCGTCGCCGTGTCGAGGTCGCCGCGCGTGATCGCGGCCTTCGGATCGGGGTCGAGAGAGAAGGCGACGAACTGACGGGGCGGAGTGTCGCGCATCCCCGGGCCGAGAGCGGTTTTGAGGGCGCGGAGCGTCTCGAGGATGACGGGGTCGGTGTTCGGGTTGCCGGCCGCCTCGGCGAGGGCTCGGTCGAGGACGAGGGTGTTCGCACGGTCGCGGGCGTAGTAGGCGACGCCGTCGAGGTTGCCGATCACGGAGGGGATCAGCGTGATGAGCGCGTTCTGAGCGTCGGAGGGCACGCCGGGCGTGGGGCCGTTCATGGCTGCCCACCACCCCGCGATCGAGGCGGGGTCGCTCGCGGCGAGTTTGTTGGCCAGCTCGGGACGCTCCTGGAGCAGGATCCAGAGGTCGCTGGCACTGAGCCCGGAGAGCATGGTCAGGAGGCTGACGGGTGTTGACGACTGCAGCACCGTGCCGGTCAGCGGCGCAAGGGCGCCGAGAATGTCGTTGCCGGAGAGGGCGGTCTGGCAGGCGGAGTCGGCCTGGCGGCGCCAACCCACCAGGAGGCGCCACTCCGCGTCGATGCGCGCGAGTCGAGCGGTCTCGTCGGCGATCTGCTCGGTCAGATTCGCTCGCTGTCGTGCGAGGCCGGCGTGGTGCTCCTCGGCCCGCGCCGATGAGACCGGGGGCAGCTCATATCGGGAAGAGAGCTGCAGGGTCTGCAACATCATCTGCAATCCGGCGAGGGCGGCCCGAGCGGTGCGTCGCTGCGCTTCGAGAGTGGCCTGCCGATTCTTGATCTGGTCAACCCGGGTGGCGTAGCCGTGCAGAGCGATCGCCTGCGCCTCCAGACCGGAGGCGAGAAGGAGGAGATCGGGCACGATCGCGTGCATCGCCGCCTCGAACGCGAGCTGTGAGGCGCCGCGCCAGGTCGACGCTGATACCGCGGCGACGGCGGCCGTCACCTCGGTGTGCGCGCCGCGCAGCTCGACGGCCTTCGCTGTGCGAGCCGCAGCGATTCTATGGATGCCGGACGGTTCGCCGGCACCAGGATCGTCGGTGATCATCGCGATCGGAGGGGTCGGACGGTAGGGGAGCGTCGTGGCCTCACCGGAGCGCAACGTGCGCCCGGAGCGCCGGGACGGGCCGTTGAATCGTGCACCGCTGGACCTGTCATGACGATTTCCCCCCCGGAAGAACGATCGAACAGATTCAGCCTAAGGGAGTGACATGTGAAATTGAATATGCTCAGATCCTACAAATGCATTTCGGCGCTCGCTGACGCCGGGCGCTCGCTGACGCCGGGCGCTCGCTGACGCCGGGCGCTCGGGACCGCACGGCCTGAACCGCGTGCTCAGATACTCAGATGCGGTCGACGCGATCGAGCAGGCCCCAGACGGCCTCGCTCAATTCGGGGTGCTCCAGGGCGATCCGGCGAAGTACGCCGTACTCGAAGCGTTCGAAGGTTTCGCGGCCGGCCGCGGGGTGGTGCGCCCGCGCCTGCTCGTCCGCGAGGTCGAATTGATCGATCGCCGCCAGGCGCAGCCCGATGACGACCTGCTCGTCGACGCTCGGCAGGTCGGGAATGAAGTGCCACGGATCTTCGCCGGCGCGGCAACGGAACTCGATGATCGCGGAGAGTTCGTCTCGGGCGTGCTGCCGCAGTAACTCGATGCTGGTGGGCACGTCGTCCATCCTGATCGTGCCTCCCTTGCGCGTCGTGACCGGTGGCCTCTCTCTGTCGATTGGTCCAGCCTACGATGCGCGCGCGGCGGGCTGGAAGCAGTGTCCCACCGGCCGGGATCAGCTTGTGCGCGAGAGGAGGAACTCGTTGAGCGCATCGCTCAGGGGCGCATCCACCGGGAACTCCTGGCCGTCGAGGTGGGTCACGGGCGCGGCCTGGCGCACGCTCGACACCAGCCAGAGGGCGTCGGCGCGTGTCAACGCGTCGGCGGGGATGCGCTCGTACGACGTTCGGAAGCCCTGCTGTTCGAAGAACTCGAAGACGCTCGCCTGGGTGGTGCCCGCGAGGATGCCCTGATCGGTCTGGGGCGTTCGCACGGTATGCCCGTCGAGCACGATCACATTCGAGGTCGGCCCTTCGAGGGCGAAACCGTCGGAGCTGACGAACACCACGTCGTCGGCGCCCCGCCGGGCGGCCTCGCGCAGCGCGGCCCGGTTCGTTGCGTAGGAGAGGGTCTTCGCGCCGGCCAGAAGCCAGGGCGAAGTCTCGGCGACGTCGTGGCGGTAGCCGCGGTCGAGCGTGACGACCCGGATGCCGCGGCGGGCGGGGCCGAAGTCTTCCGCATCGGCCACGTACACCCACCCGCTCGGCTGTCCGGTGCCCTCCGCTCCCCGGGTGAGGATGAGTTTCGCGTAGAGTTCGCGGTTGTGACCGTGCTCGAGGTGGAACGCCTCGATTCCGGAGAGGACGGCGAGGCGCCACACCGCGAGGTCGGGCTCGGCGAGGTCGAGCAGAGCGGCTGAATGCGCCAGCCTCAGCAGATGCGGTTCGAGGGCCTGCGGATGTGCGTCGACGACGCTGATCGTCTCGAAGACGCCGTCGCCTCGGGTGAGGCCGAGATCCGTCAGCAGAACCTGGGGCGCATCCGGGTCGGCCGCGGCGAACCCGAGCGAGCCGGATGGGGCGGCGTCGGCGGCCCCGACGGCCGGGGCGGTGATGGTGAGCAGCGTTGCACGAGTCATGCCCCTATTCTGTCGCGCGGATGCGGAATCCGGCATCGCCGACCGGCGGCCGTTCAGTCACGATCACCCGGTCGACCTGGGAACCGGGCGGACCGTGCCGCAGCCAGGCGAGCATCCGTTCGACCCGGTCGGGTTCGCCCTCGACCTCCACTTCGACCGTTCCGTCGGGCAGGTTGCGGGCGAACCCGGCCACCCCGAGCCGGTGAGCGGCGTCCTGGGCGCCCCAGCGGAAGCCGACACCCTGCACACGTCCCTCGACGATCGCGTTCCTGCGGATCATCGCCCCATTCTGCCCCGACCGACGGATGTGTGCGGTTCGAACGCGGCGCGGGTGCGTTTGAATGGGTCGGTGACCTCTTCTCTCCTCACCGCCCTCCGCGCCGATCTGCGTGCCGCGGGGTTCACCGTTCCCGCCCTCACCGCTCTGTGGGGCACCGTTGGGGCCGAGGCGCTGCATCGGGGGCAGCGCATCCCGGCCCTGCGTGCGCTTGCGGCGCAGCGGGCGCGGTCTGCTGCGACGCCACTGGCGACCCTCGCCGAGCTGTTCGTGCTCGGTCGGGCCGTGGAGGCCGAGGATCTCGGGCGGGCGCTGCCGACACTCGGCACCGTCGGGGCGGAAGAACTCGCGCTGGTTCGTGCGGCCGGAAGCACGGTCGAGCCCGCCGTCGACCTGCGACCCTACAGTTTCGTGGACGCGCTCGGTGCCGCCGAGTGGTGGATCGTCTCCGACCTCGGCGAGCTCGCGCTCGGCGGGGCGCTCCCGGTGGACCACGTGCTCGGCGTCGGCGGGGCCTCCATGACGCTCAGTGGTCTCATGCTTCAGGCACCGGTGGAGCGGGCGCTCGACCTCGGAACGGGATGCGGCATCCAGGCGATGCACGCCGCCCGCCACGCGAGCCGGGTCGTCGCCACAGACATCTCCGCCCGCGCCCTGCGTCTCGCCGCGCTCAACGCCGAACTCAACGGGATCGACTCCATCGAGTTCCGGCTCGGCAGTCTGTTCGAGCCGGTCGCGGGGGAACGGTTCGACCACATCGTCTCCAATCCGCCGTTCGTCATCACCCCGCGGGGCGACGGCGTTCCGGAGTACGAGTACCGGGACGGCGGGCTTGTGGGGGACGCACTGGTGGAGGCGGTCATACGCGGGGCGGGCGAGCATCTGACCTCCGGTGGTGTCGCCCAGCTCCTCGCGAATTGGGAGTACCGCCGTCACTCGGTGCCGGATGCGTTCGACCGAGTGGCCGACTGGCTCGACTCGACCACGACCGCCCTCGACGCGTGGATCGTCGAACGCGACGTCGAAGACGCCGCACGCTACGCCGAGACGTGGATCCGCGATGGCGGCACGCGCGCCGGCACGGCCGAGTTCGACCGTCTCTACGACGCGTGGCTCACCGACTTCGACCAGCGCGGTGTCGACTCGGTCGGATTCGGCTACGTGCTGTTGCGGCGCCCCGCATCCGGCGCTCCCACGCTGCGGCGGTTGGAGCGACTGCATGGCAGCCTCGGGGCGAACGAGTCGGGTCTCGGCGTGAACATCGGTGACAGTCTGCGGGCGCACGACTGGCAGGTTGAGGTCGACGATGCCCGGCTCACCGCCACCCGGTTCGTCGTCGCCGGCGACGTGACCGAGGAGCGGCACTCCTGGCCGGGAGACGATGGACCCACTGCGATGCTGCTGAGGCAGGGCGGTGGATTCGGCCGCACGATCCAGGGGGATGCGGCGCTGATCGCCCTGGTCGGCGCCTGCGACGGCGAGCTGACCGTCGGAGCCATCGTCGCTGCGCTCGCGCAGCTGCTCGAGGTGGACGAGACGGCGCTCGCTGCCGAACTGCTGCCGATGGTGCGTGCGCTCGTCGTCGACGGCTTCCTGAGCCCGGCGTGAGCGAGCGATCGGTGGGGTCGGGGAGCGAGCGGCGACATCTCGCGCTGACCCTGCTCGTGGCCGGCACGTTCTTCATGGAGAACCTCGACGGCACGATCCTCGCCACGGCGGCGCCGACCATCGGTCGCGACTACGGGATCGACTCGGCGACGGTCGGGGTGGCGATCACGGCCTATCTGGTGACGCTCGCCGTCCTCATCCCGATCTCGGGCTGGCTGACCCAGCGGCTCGGCGCGCGCACGGTCTTCGCCGGCGCGATCGTGGTGTTCACTGTCGCGTCGGCCCTGTGCGCGGCCAGCGGCGACCTCGCCCAATTGACCGCGATGCGCATCCTGCAGGGGGCCGGTGGCGCCATGATGGTGCCGGTGGGGCGCCTGGCCGTGCTGCGGGTGACCGACAAGAGCGGCCTCGTGCGAGCCATCGCCTGGCTCACCTGGCCGGCTCTCGCCGCCCCCATCGTCGCCCCCCTCATCGGCGGACTGCTCGTGACCTACGCCAGCTGGCACTGGATCTTCCTGCTGAACATCCCGCTCGGCGTCGTCGCGTTCGTGGCCGCGCTGCGGCTCACCCCGACCGATATCGAACGCACGCGTGCACCGCTCGATTGGGTCGGATTCGTGCTCACCTTCACCGGTGTGGGCGGCATCGTCGTCTTCGGCGCTCTGCTCGCCGCCCCGTCGGCGCCCCTGGCGGCCACGATCGTCTCCGGGGTGGCAGGCGCGGTGCTCACCGCTGCGGCCCTCTGGCACTTCGGCCGCACCGCGCATCCGCTGCTCGATCTGCGTGCGTTCCGGGTCGAGACATTCCGGGTGACGCACGCGGGCGGCTCGCTGTTCCGGCTGACCATCTCGGCGGTGCCGTTCCTGCTGCCGCTGTTCTTCCAGGATGCGCTCGGCTGGTCGCCGGTGCAGGCGGGCGCGGTCGTCCTCGCGCTGTTCGTCGGCAACCTCGTCATCAAGCCGGCGACGACGCCGATGCTCACCCGCTGGGGTTTCCGGCGGGTTCTCATCGGCTCCACCATCGGAGCAGTCGTCACCATGCTTCTCGCGGCGTTCATCGCGCCGCTCACGCCCATCGCCCTGATCGTGGCGCTGCTCGTGGTGAGTGGGATGACCCGCTCCACCGGGTTCACGGCGTACAACACGATCGCGTTCGCCGACATCCCTTCGGCCGAGATGACCGGCGCGAACACGCTCGCCTCCACCGTGCAGCAGATCGCCGCCGGGTTGGGCGTCGCTGTCGGTGCCATCGCCCTCCGTTTCGGGGCTCCGCTGGCCTCTCTGATCGGGCAGGACGATGTGGCCGGGGCGTACCGGGTGGCGTTCGTGCTCATCGCCCTGGTGGCGCTCGGGTCGGTGATCGAGGCGCTGCGGCTGTCCCCGGCCGCCGGGGAGAACATCCGGCCGCCCCGGCGCTCAGGCAGGGCCGCCCCGCTTCCGGCGGATCGGTAGACCCCGCGCCTTCGACCGATCCCGGGAGGCGGAAGGGAGCCGGCCAGCGCCGAGCGGTCACTCGATAGCAGCCACCTTTATTCAGGCGTCGTCGGCGGGTGGCGGCCGGTGAGTCCTGAATAGGGGACTCTGCGGCGCTTCTGAGGCGTCAGTTCCTGATAGAAGGCACCCGGAGTTCTGCTTTCCGCCGCCCGAAGATAGGGCATCTTCCCGATGTGTCGGGGGTGCCTTAGCGACGAGTGTGGAGGAACGGAAGAAGAAGCGGACGGGGACGAGAATGTTGTTGTCAGAGGAATTCGCGATCGGCCGGATCACGTCGGCGGAGGCGGACCGGCGCGCCACGGAGATCGAGCGGGCGCGGAGGATCCGCGAGGAGAATCTGGACCGCGATGCAGCACGGCTCGCTGCTCGGGCGGCGGCCCGCGCAGCGGTGGCTCGTGACGCACGGGTGCGCGCGGCGGCGGCCCACGCGGCGGAATCGGTGCCGACCGGAGAGCGGCCCGCCGAGGAGCGCGAGCAGTCGCCCGAGGCCTCCCGGGAGCTGCAACCGGCCGGGTGCTGAGGCCGATTCCGCCGACGGCGGACAGAGCCGCCGGACCGGGCCGGGATGTCGGCGGATCGTGGCACGATGAGGCTATGCGATCACCGGCGTCGAGCCCTGCGATGATCGGGCGGGAGTCCGATCTCGCGGCGCTGCGCGAAGAGCTCGAGGCGGTCGCCGCGGGGCAGCCGCGGGCGGCCGTCATCGGCGGCGAGGCGGGTATCGGCAAGACCCGGCTGCTCGACGAGTTCCGTGCCGAAGCGGTGCGCTCGGCGATCGTGGTCTCGGGCCGGAGCGTGGATCTGGGCACAGGCGGGGCGCCGTACGCGCCGTTCACCGGCGTGCTGCGTCAGTTGATCGACACGCTCGGCCGCGACGAGGTGATCGCGGCGGCCGGTCCCGGGGCCGGAGCGCTCTCCGTGCTGCTGCCCGAGCTGAGCGCCGCCGAAGGGATGCCGGCGCGAACGGGCGCCGACCGTCTCTACGAGCTGGTGACCGTGCTGCTGGAGAACGTCTCGACGGTGCGGCCGCTCGTGATCGTGATCGAAGATCTGCACTGGGCCGACACGGCCACGCTCGAACTGATCCGGTTCGTGGTGAGAATGCTGGCCGCCGGCCGCGTGCTGCTCGTGTTGAGCTATCGCAGCGACGAGGTGCTTCGCGGGCATCCGCTGCGCTCCTACCTTCCCGAGCTCGATCGCACGCGCCGGGTCACCCGGTGGGAGCTTGCGCGGCTGGCCCGTGACCAGGTGGCTGTTCAGGTCGAGCGCATCCTCGGCTGCACGCCGGATGCCGACACCGTCGACCGGGTGTATCGCCTGAGCGAGGGGGTGCCGTTCTTCGTCGAAGAGCTGGTGGGTATCGACGATCTGGGCACCGGAGAAGACCTGCCAGAGACACTGCGCGAGCTGCTTCTCGCCCGCTACGAACGGCTCAGCGAAGCCGCGCAGCGCCTGCTCCGGCTGATTTCGGCCGGGGGAGTGTGCGTCGACCACGCCTTGCTCGCGACCGTCTTCGAGGGAACAGCCGACGAACTGGATGAGGCCGCCCGTGAGGCCGTCGTGGCCAATGTGCTCAGCGCCGACAGCACGGAATACACGTTCCGCCATGCGTTGGTGCGCGAGGCGATCCACGCCGACCTGCTGCCGGGGGAGCGCACCCGCTTCCACACGCGCTACGCGCTGGCGCTGGAACAGGAGCAGGAGAATCACGAGCCGGGCGATCGGCGCGAGCGGTCGGCGAGCCAGATCTCCTCCCACTGGATGGCGGCGCACGATCTGCGGCGAGCCTTCACCGCCACGCTGGAGGCGATGGAAGAGGCACGGGTCTCTTACGCCTATCGCACGGCGGCCGAAATGGGCGATCGCGCGCTCGAACTCTGGGATCAGGTGCACGACGCCGAAGCGATCGCGGGGCGCAGCCACACCGAGCTGCTCTCGAGCACGGCATCCGCTCTGCGCAACGCGGGCGACAACGAACGCGCACTCGCCCTGGTGAATGTTGCGCTGGCCGACGCGGGTGGGCTCCCGCCCGCGCGACGGGCCCGGCTGCTTCGCGACAAGGCGCAGTATCTCGCGAACCTCAGCCGGCCGGGCTCCGTCGAGCTGTTGCAGGAGGCGCTGGCGCTGCCCGAGCCGGGTGACGCGCTCCGACCTCAGCTTCTCGCGGAGGTGGCGGGCAGGCTGATGCTGGAGGCGCGGTACGACGAGGCCATCGAGATGTCCACGCTCGCGATCGACGAAGCGGGCGCCGCCGACCCGGCGCGGGCCTCGATCGCGCGAACCGTGCGAGGCATCGCCTCCATCGATCGCGGCGACATCGAGGAGGGGGTCGCCGATCTCGACCGGGCTCGCGAGCTCGCCGGAGGCGAGGCGGGCGCCCTCCTGCGCAACTCGGTCAACGCCTCCGACGCCATGAACGTGCTCGGCCGCTACCGCGATGCGGTCGCGATCGCCGAGGCGGGAGCCGCGCAGGCCCGCGCCCACGGGGTCGAACGAACCTCCGGAGTGATGCTGTCGTCCAACACGGTGGAGCCGCTGTTCGCACTCGGCGAGTTGGATCGCGCCGAACGCCTGCTCGATCCCGCTCTTGCGCTCGATCCGCCGCCGCTGTTCCGCGTGCACCTGCAGCGCATGAAACTCTGGCTCACCCTCTGGCGCGGCGAGATCGACCGTGCCGAGGAGCTGGCACGGCGCTGGCGCCCCGCGATGCTGGTTCAGGCCGAGATCGAGATGCAGTCCCGCCTCGGCTTCGCCCGGGTGGCCGCCGAACTCTCGATCGCGCGCGGCGACCCCGAACGCGCCTGGAGCGAAGCCGGCGTGATCACCTCGCCATCGTGGCGCTCGATCCCCGCCTACGACCTGCCGCTGCTGGCGGTGGCTGCGCGTACCCTCGCCGTTCTGGCCGACAGGAGAAGAAGCGGCACCACTCCGGCCGACAATCGGTCGATCGCCCCGGGGTCGGCCGCCACGGATGCGCCGGTCTCCATCGCCGCAGAGGCCGGCGCCCTTCGCGCCATCCTCGCCGGGCTGACCGCCTGGCCGACATATCCCGTCTGGGCTCCCCTGATCGAGGCGGAGTTGGAGTCGATCGGGCCCGGCGTGGCCGCGGGCGACGAGCCCGAGGGTGTATCGGGCGAGTCGTCTGCCGGAGTGCGGGATTCGGCCGGAGCGCGCGATACGGCCGAATTGGTGCGCGCCTGGCAGGAGGCCGTCGATGCGGCCTGCTCGCCCCTGGCCCCCGCCCATCTGCGCCCCTACGCATTGCTCCGCCTGGCCGAGGCGTTGGTTCTCGCGGGGGACCGTGGCCGCGCCGAAACGGCAGCGGCGGAAAGCCGTGAACGTGCCCACGTACTCGGGTTCGGGCTGATCGAGCATGCCGTCGACGAGCTCGACGGCAATGCCGCCCTCGTACGGCATGCTCCGTCACGGGCGCCGGGAAGCGCACTCACCGACCGCGAGGCCCAGGTGCTCGCACTCATCGAGCAGGGCCTCAGCAACAAGCAGATCGGGGAGAAGCTCTACATCAGCGCCAAGACCGCGAGCGTGCACGTGTCGAGCATTCTGAAGAAGGTGGGCGCTGCCTCCCGCACCGAAGCCGTCTACCGGGCCTCCCACGCCCGCTGAGGTTCCGTCCGTCGTCGAAGCCTCAGCCGTCGACGGTCAGGGCGCAGGCGATGCAGAGCTCGGCGGTCGGGCGAGCCCGCAGCCGGTCGAGACCGATCGGCCGCCCGCACAGCGAGCACACGCCGAACGTCCCGGCGTCGATACGATCGAGGGCGGCATCCACCGCGGAGATATCGGCGGCCGCATCCCCGCGCAGAGCCTGGAGGCGTGACCACTCGTACGACAGGGTCGGCCCCTCCGGGTCGTGCTCGTCGTCGGCGGTCCCGTCGGACTTCGCCGAAAGCACGAGGCCGAGCGATTCGGCAAGCCGTTGCGACTCCGCCCGGTCGTCGGCACGACGCGACTCCAGCAGTGCGGCGAGTTCATCGAGTTCGAACGCGGTCAGATCGTTTTCGTCCATCGTGTCGTACTCCGATCGCTCGTACGCGTGCTCCATCGCCATCGCCATCCCACCCCATCCGTTCGTTTCCGTCACCCGACGTCGACCAGAGGCGTCCCCGTGTCGGGTGCGTTCCATCGTCACCAACGGTCACGAGAGTACGCCTGGATTGCGCAAAAGCGCGACACGGCGCTCGCGTACGCTCGGATGGTGCCCTCGTTTCGTGTGATCGTCGCTGTCGGATCCCTGCGCCCGGGTGTAGCCCCGCCGGAGGTGCTCCCCGCCGCTGCGGCTGCCGCGGCGGAACTGACCGTCGTCGAAGCGTCGAGTGTCGACGTGGTTTCAGGGGAGGCCCGGCTCACCGTGCGATTCACGGCCGACAGCGTCGACCAGGCGCTCGTGGTCGGCCTGCACGTGGCCGAACGCGTGAGAATACTGGCTCAGACGGGGAACTGGCGGGTCACCGAGCGCGTCGCCGGGCGGTGGTTCCGCCGCGGCTGACGACCGGGATCGCCGGGCTGACCGGGCCGACCGAGCCGACCAGGAGAGCCGGGCGTGCCGAGGTCTCTCCCGGCCGCCATCGGACCCCGGGCCGTCACTGAACGGGCAGCGACTCCTCGATCAGTCCAACGATCTCCGGTGCGTCCGGCTCCACGGTCGGGCGGAAGCGGTGCACCTCGCCGTTCGGAGTGATCACGAACTTCTCGAAGTTCCACTTGACCTTGCCGGCCTTGCCTGAGGCATCCGGGGTCTTCGTCAGCTCGGTGTAGAGAGGATGCTGCGATTTGCCGTTGACCTTGATCTTGTCCATCATCGGGAACGTGACGCCCCAGGTCGTGGAGCAGTACTCCTTGATGGCGTCGGTCGAGCTCAGCTCCTGCAAGAACTGGTTGCTCGGGAACCCGATGACGGTGAAGCCGCGTTCGCCATACGTCTCCTGGAGCTTCTCCAGCTTTTCGTATTGCGGGGCCAGGCCGCAGCGGGAGGCGACGTTGACGACGAGGATGACCTTGCCGTCGTAGGCGGCGAGGGAGGTGGCGGCGCCGTCGATCGTTGTGAGGGGGATGTCCGTGAGGGTCATGATGTGAGCTTAGGCACGCTCCGAACCGATCCGTATGCTTGCATCGAAAGTATCCAGCCAAGATTCAGACAAGACGCGTCGCCGAGCGCTCCGGTCGCCGCTCCCGGCAGAAGGGAAGACGTCAGCTCTGAGGTACCAGTGGGGCATCCGCATCGGCCGACCACTCGTTGAGTGAGCCGTCGTAGAGCGCGACATCGGCGCGGCCGAGAAGGGCGAGCGCCAGCGCGTCGGCGGCGGCGGCGATCCCGCCGGCGCAGTACGTGACGATGGGGTCGTCGGAGGCGAGGACCTCGGCGAACGTCTCGCGGAGGCGGTCTGGCGGGAGGAATGCGTTCGTCTCGCGAGAGACGAGCCGGCCGGCGGGGGCACTGAGGCTGCCCGGGATGTGGCCGAGCCGAGCGCGCTGCCCGGCCTCGCCGGTGAACTCTTTCGGGGGCACGGCGCAGACGAGAGTGGCCTGCTGTTCGCCGGTGACGACGGCGGAGACCAGTTCTTTGTCCGCCCAGAATTCGGGTCTCTCGACCGCCAGGAAACCGGAGACCGGGCGTGGCTCGACGTGACCCACCTCCAGCGGGCGTCCGTCCGCCTTCCATTTGGTCAGTCCGCCGTCGAGCACGGCGACGCGGTCGTAGCCGAAAGCTCGGAACAACCACCAGACTCGGGCCGCCCACGTTCCGACCGCCGCGTCGTAGACGACGACCGTCGTGTGATTATCGACACCGACCGAGGCCGCCGCGGCTTCGAATGCGGCGATCTGCGGCCGAGTGAAGGGATAGGGGCCGGACGGGTCGCTGAACACATCGAGCAGATCCGCGAACACGGCGCCGGGGACATGGCCGTCGACGAGGAACTGGTCGAGTCCGCTCAACGGGGTGGTGCGTCCGTCGGCGCGGCTCGTCTGAACGACCGTCGCGTCGAGCACGACGAGTCCGTCGGCGCCCAGATGATCGGCGAGCCATTGTGTGGAGACCAGGGGTCGGTCGAGGCCGGCTCCGGTCAGGGCCGCATCGTGGTCGGTCACACTGGTCGAGGTGTCGGATGCGCTGGTCACGACTCCACGCTAATCACGGGGCAGGTGTTCGCCTACGCGCGCCGAAACGCGGCGTAACCCGAGCGGCCGTGTTCGTCGCGGCCGTGTTCCTCGTGTTTGGGGCGACGCATCCCGGTCAGCACTCGATGACGTTCACCGCGAGGCCGCCTTCGCTGGTCTCTTTGTACTTGGTGGACATGTCGAGCCCGGTCTGGCGCATCGTCTCGATCACGGCGTCGAGTGAGACGAGGTGGCTTCCGTCGCCGTGCAGGGCGAGCCGGGCGGCTGAGACCGCGGTGGAGGAGGCGATCGCGTTGCGCTCGATGCACGGGATCTGCACCAGGCCGCCGACAGGATCGCAGGTGAGCCCGAGGTGGTGCTCCATCGCGATCTCCGCGGCGTTCTCCACCTGGCGCGGGGTGCCGCCGAGCACGGCGCAGAGGGCTCCGGCGGCCATCGCGCAGGCAGACCCGACCTCGGCCTGGCAGCCGCCCTCCGCGCCCGAGATCGAAGCGTTCGCCTTGAACAGCGAGCCGATGGCGGTGGCCGTCAGAAGGTACTGCCGGATCCCCTCGGCCGAGGCCTCCGGAACGAACCGCAGGTAGTAGTGGGCGACGGCTGGGATGATGCCGGCCGCACCGTTCGTCGGAGCGGTCACCACCCGACCGCCGGAGGCGTTCTCCTCGTTGACCGCGAGGGCGAAGGCGTGGAGCCATTCGATGGATGTGTCACGGGCCGGGATGCGGTCTGCTGCCTCCAGGTGCGCTCGCAGTGCCGCCGCGCGACGGCGCACACCGAGCCCGCCCGGCAGTGTTCCGTCTCCGGCCAGGCCCTTCGCGACGCACTCGGCCATCGCCGACCAGATCAGGTCGAGACGTTCACGGGTCGCCGCCTCGCCGTGGAGCGCCGCCTCATTGCGGCGCGCCACCTCGCAGATCGGAATGCCGTGTTCGTCGCACAGCCGCAGCAGTTCTTCCGAAGAATCGTAGGGCAGCGGATGCGTCGCGCGGGCCGCGAGCGCGGCCTCTTCGCCGTCGCGTCGGATGAAGCCGCCGCCGATCGAGTAGTAGGTCTCTTCGAGAAGGGGGAGCGCATCCGTTATGCCATCGGGGGCTGTGCCCCAGGCTCGGAGGGTGAGGGCGTTGGGATGCCCGGGCAATCGGGTGCGCGGTTCGAAAGCGATGTCGTTCCGTGCCAGGGGGATCTCGTGGCGGCCGGCGAGCAGCAGGGTCGCGCCCTCGGCGAGGCCCGACCAAGCGCCGCGCACCTCCTCAGGTCTGCATGTCTCCGCGTCGAGCCCGGCCAGCCCGGCGACGATGGCGTCGGGTGTTCCGTGGCCGATCCCGGTCGCGCCGAGGGAGCCGTAGAGCGTGCAGGTCACGCGGGTGACGCGATCCATCAGGTCGGTCTTGGCGGCCAGGCCGTCCGCGAACGCTCGCGCGGCTCGGAGGGGTCCGACGGTGTGCGAGCTCGACGGGCCGATGCCGATCGAAAACAGGTCGAAAGCCGAGACGTACGCAGTCACATCCCCAGCCTACGTCGGAGTTCGTGCAAGATTCCTGCGTCTCGGTGTGCGTTCGCGCAGCGGCTCCAATCGTCTTCCTGAGAGCCGGGTGCAAAATTAAGCAACTTCAGTTGACAATGAAGATTGAGCAACCTAAGTTGCTTACATGGTTCCCAGCACCCCGCCCCCGCCCCCGATCGGCGGCGCCGCCGACGGCCTCGCCGCCGTCGTCGCGCTCCGCGAGCTCGCCGATCGGCTGGAAGACGCCGAAGTCGAGCGGGCGTTGCGCGCCGGCTGGACCTGGACGCAGATCGCCGACGCCCTCGGCGTCACCAGGCAGGCCGTGCACAAGAAGCACCTCCGTCGCGTGGCCGGCGCCGGCATCGAATTGAGGAGACGAAATGGTTGAGCGACGTGACCGCGACGACCACGGGATGTCCCGCGCCCTGCGCGAGATCATCATCCGTGCCGTCGCCGAAGCGCAACACCGGGGAGACTCGGTCGTCGAGGCGGAGCACCTGCTGCTCTCGCTTTCGAGGGAGACCGGCAGTCCCGCCGCCGGTGCGCTCGACGCGGCCGGGCTCGACCACGCCGGAATCGAGGCCGCCCTGCGGGCGGAACGCGCGGCGAGTCTGGCGTCGGCGGGGGTCGCCCCGATCGACGAGGAACGTCTCGCGGCCATGCCCAGGATCGGCCGGCCCCGCTGGGGGACATCGGCCCGCGACGTGCTCGCCCGAGCCCACCGTGAGTCCGCCCGCACCCGCAACCGTGCGGCGGAGACAGATCTGCTCGCGGCGATCCTCGGCCTCGATCTCGGAACCGTTCCGCGTGCGATCGCCCTCGCCGGCGTCGACCGCGAGGCGGTCCTCGCCCACGCGGGCGCAGAATCGGCGCCCGGCTCACCGGGCGCGCGCCGACGCTGACAGCGGTGGCAGGCGCGTGTAAGCGTCGCGTAAGCGAGCTGTAAGCGGCCCGCCGCACCATGAGACCAACACAACATCCACAGAAAGGACCACCATGACAACCAGCGCAGAATGGGCGGTCGAAGCCCACGGGCTCGTCAAGGTCTTCGGCGACAACCGTGCGGTCGACGGTGTCGACCTCAGCGTCCGCGCCGGAACCGTCTACGGCGTGCTCGGCCCCAACGGTGCCGGCAAGACCACCACCATCTCCATGCTCGCCACCCTGCTCAAGCCGGATGCCGGGGAGGCCACCATCTTCGGCCACGACATCCGTCGCGAACCCCAGATCGTGCGTCAGCTCATCGGGGTGACCGCGCAGTTCGCTTCGGTCGACGAGACCCTCTCGGCCACCGAGAACCTCATCATCTTCTCCCGGCTGCTCGGCCTCAGCCGGGCCGAGGCGAAGCGCAAGGCCACCGCGCTGCTCGAGGAGTTCGGCCTCACCGAAGCCGCGAAACGCCCGCTGAAGAAGTTCTCCGGCGGGATGCGTCGCCGCCTCGACCTCGCGGCGAGCCTCATCTCGCAGCCGCCGCTGCTGTTCCTGGACGAGCCGACCACCGGCCTCGACCCGCGCACGCGCGCCCAGATGTGGGAAACCATCCGTCGCCTGGTCTCCACCGGGTCGACGGTGCTGCTCACCACGCAATATCTGGACGAGGCAGACCAGCTCGCCGACCGCATCGCGGTCATCGACACCGGTCGTGTCGTGGCCGAGGGAACGGCCGACGAGCTGAAGGCCTCGGTCGGGGAGTCGTCGCTGCAGCTGCGCTTGGCCGACCCGGCCGATATGGAGGATGCGCGACGCGCCATCGCCACCGTGCTCGGTGTCGAGGCGGTCGTCTCGCCCGAGGGCTCGCGGATCACCGCCCCCATGCGCAACCCCGACACCGTCACCGACCTGTTCGTGACCTTCCGCGAAGCCGGCATCCGGCTCACCGAGATGTCTGTGCAGAAGCCGACGCTCGACGAGGTGTTCCTCACCCTCACCGGTCACGGCGTCGAAGAGGACAACACCGGCTCCGATGAGGACGCCACCGAAGCAGAAAGGGTCAGCGCATGAGCGCGATCACCATCACCCCGCCCGCCGAGCGGAAACTCAAGAACCATGTGAGCATCGGCCAGTCTGTGGCGAACTCGTTCACGATGGCCTACCGCGGCCTGCTGAAGATCAAACGCACGCCGGAGCAGCTCATGGATGTCACGCTGCAGCCGATCATCTTCACGCTGATGTTCACCTACATCTTCGGTGGCGCGATCGCCGGGAACATCGTCAACTATCTGCCGACGATCATCCCGGGGATCCTGGTTCAGACGGTGCTCACCACCTCCGTGGTCACGGGAGTGCAGCTGCGCGAAGACATGGACAAGGGGGTGTTCGATCGGTTCAAGTCGCTGCCGATCGCCCGCATCTCGCCTCTCGCCGGTGCCCTGCTGGCAGACACGGTGCGATACACAATCGCCACAACACTCACCTTCGTGATGGGCTACATCATGGGCTACCGGCCCGGCGGCGGCATCGGCTTCGTCGTGCTCGCCGGCCTTCTCGTGATCGCCTGCTCGTGGGCCATCAGCTGGATCTTCGCCTTCTTCGGCGTCGTCGCCCGCACGGCGAGCTCAGTGCAGGGAATCTCCTTCCTCGTGCTCTTCCCGCTGACGTTCCTCTCGAACGCCTTCGTGAACCCGAAGACGATGCCGGCGCCGCTCGAATGGTTCGCGAACATCAACCCGGTGTCGCACCTTGTCACCGCCGTGCGGGACCTCGCCAACACCGGCTCCTTCGGCGCCGACGGCTGGCTCGCCCTCCTCGGCGCCGCCGTGATCGTCGCGGTCTTCGCCCCGCTCACGGTGCGCGCCTACATGCGCAAGGCCTGACGGCCGGCCGGCCGCCGCATCCCACCCCCGAACCCCGGAAGGAACTCCCATGAGCATCGTCGTCGGAAGCATCGCCGCGCTGGTCAAAGAGCCGAGCGGGCGCCCGAGCGAGCGGGCGATCACGTTCTGGGCGTGGAACGCGGCGGTCGGCTGGGCGGTCTTCACCGGCCTGCAACTGCTCTGGATGCTGCTGGCCGATGAGTGGACGCAGCCGCTGCACCTCGCGGGCCTCGGCCTGACGGTGATCGCCGCGGCGATCCATGTGACGGTGATGCCGCGGTGGCGTTACCGTGTGCATCGCTGGGAGATCACGGACGACGCGATCTTCGTGCGCTCCGGATGGTTCACCCAGGAGACGCGCGTCGCCCCGATCGTCCGGCTGCAGACCGTCGACTCCCGTCGCGGGTTCCTGCACCGTCTGATGGGTCTCACCTCTGTCACGATAACCACGGCATCGAGCGCGGGGGCACTCACGATCCACGCGCTCGACGATGCCGTGGCCGCCGAGGTGGTGGCGATGCTGGCCGAGGTGGCCCAGCACAGTGAAGGGGATGCAACGTGAGCGGCGCGTCCGAGCCCGACGCCACTGCGCCTGAGCCGCCCGCGGACGCAGACCCCGACCCGTCGGACGAGCCGTGGCGGCGGCTCAACCCGCTGATGCTGCTGGTGCACCCGCTGCGGGAGCTCATCCGGTATCTGCCGGTGCTGCTCCTCGCGCTCGTCGCCGGTGCTGCCGGCGGGGAACCGTGGTGGGCGTATGTGCTCTCCGGGCTGGGCATCGTCTTCGGCATCCTGCGCTTCTTCACGACCACCTACCGCATCACGCCCACGCATGTGCAGGTGCGCCGGGGCGTGCTCAACCGGCGCACGCGCTCGGCGCCGCGCGACCGCATCCGCAGCGTGGACGTCGATTCGACCATCCTGCACCGGATCTTCGGGCTCGCGATCGTCAAGGTCGGCACCGGGGCGTCGCACGGCCAGGAAGAGCTGGAGTTCAACGCGCTCGCACTGCGCGACGTGCCCGCGTTGCGCGACGAACTGCTCCGACTCGCCCCGCCGGCGGAAGGCGAACACGCGGAGGAGCCCACGAATCTCAGCCGCTGGGAGCCGCGCTGGGTGCGCTACGCGCCGCTCACCCTCAGCGGTGTCGCCTCGATCCTGATCGTGGCGATGGCCGCGCTGCAGCTGAACTTCTTCGAGGGCGGCATCCTCACCCGGCTGGCGATCGTGCGGCAGGGGATCGGCTGGATCAGCCACCTGCCGCTGCTCACGACTGCACTCTGGGGCGCCGCCGGACTGATCGTCGTCGCCTCCGTCGTCGCGATGGTTCGCTATGCACTCAGCTACGGCGGATTCTCGATCCGCCGGGCGGGGCCGACCACCCTGCACATCAGCCACGGCGTGCTGCGCGCCCGACAGATCACGCTCGACGAGACACGGCTTCGCGGCGCTCAGCTCTCCGAACCCCTCTCATTGCGCGTGGCGGGGGCCGCATCGGCCCACGCGATCATGACCGGCCTCGGGCGACAGCGGGGCGGTGTCGCCCTGCTGGCCCCTCCCGGACCCCGTGAAGAGGCCGTGCGGATCGCGGCGGAGGTGCTCGGCTCCCGCCTGCCCCTCGATCTGCCGCTCATCGAGCACGGGAGGCGGGCGCGCCGCCGGCGGTACACGCGGGCGGCATCATTCGCGGGGCTGCTCGCGCTGGCTGCCCTCGTGCTGCAACTCGCCGGGCTGGTCGCGCCCTCGATCTGGTGGGTGTTCGCGGTGATCGTGCCGGCCTCCGCTCTGCTCGCCGCGGACCGCTGGCGAGGCCTCGGGCACGCTCTCCTTCCCGGTTGGCTGATCGCCCAGAGCGGTTCCCTCAACCGTCGCCGCGCCGTGCTGGCGACCGACGGCATCATCGGCTGGACCATCCGCCGCAGCTACTTCCAGCGCCGTGCGGGCCTCGCCACCCTGATCGCCACCACGGCGGCCGGGCGGCACCGGGTGACGATTCCGGACCTTCCCGATGGGGACGTCTGGCCGATCATCGAGGCCATTTCGCTCAAACACGAGGAGATCACCTCCGGCCAATACCTCGCCCGGTACGCTGCCGCACTCTGAGCGCATCCCGGACACCGGGCGCAGCACGCCTTGCTCCTGTTTTGCTCGTGTTGTGCTCGTGTTTTGCTCCTGTTTTGCTCGTGTTGTGCTCGTGTTTTGCTCCTGTTTTGCTCCTGTTTTCAGGGCTATCTTCGCGTCCCTGACCGGCTGCTCCGGTTTTCAGGAGCATCCGGTCAAGGACGGTCGACTGCTCCTGAAAACAGGGGCGGGGCGGGTGCGGGGACGGGGCAGTGCGCGGGATGCGACTAGCAGCGTGCAGTGCGCGGGATGCGACTAGCAGCGTGCAGTGCGCGGGATGCGACTAGCAGCGTGCAGCGCGCGGGATGCGACTAGAAGCGCAGCGAGTGCAGCAGGTCGAGCGCGCGCAGGGCGCCCGTGTTGCGATCGAGGTCGGCGACCGCGGCGAACGGTTCGTCGAGCACGGTCTCACCCCATGCGCCGCGGATCTCCTCAGCCAAGCGGGCCCGGTTCAGGCTCCGCTGATCTTGGCGGGCGTTCACCCGGTCGGCGATGGCGTACAGCTCGAGCCCCGATCTCACCCATTCGTCGCGCTGACCCTCGCCGCCCGCTCGCGCCTCGGCCACGCGAGGGGTGAGCATCCACGCGGAAACGCCCAACAGGCCGGAGCCCAGAACGGGTTTGTCGACGTAGGCGGCTTGCAGCCGATGGTTGACGAGGATGCGCGTGCGCAGCAGTCGCGCCGCCGCGTCGATCTGGGCCGTGTCGACCGGGGAGGAACCCTCGGCCTCGACCCGCAGATGAGCCGCGAGACTCGCCGCCGACAGGATGGTGAGCCACGGGTTGGTCAGTGCGCTGTTGCTCTCGTAGAGGCCGATGGCGTCGCGGTAGTGGCCGAGACCCTCCGCGAGGTTCCCTTCGGCCAGCGCGATCTCGGCGAGGCCGGCGTGCCCGATGCCGAAATAGTCCACGTATTCGAACCCCGAGGGGGCGACGTCGTCTTGCAGATAGCGTTCGAGGAGATCCCGACCGGCGGTGAGGTCGCCGGCCGAGATCGAGTTGATGGCAACGATCCAGTCGAGCTGGCGGAGGTCGCCCAACGCCTGCAGTTTCGTCAGGCCTTCGCGCGCCCGCTGCGCCCATTCGATCGCCGACTCCGGGTGGGCGAGCTGGCTGTGGATCTGGGCGATCGATTGCGCGGCCGACGCTGTGCTCCAGGTGTCCTCGGCCAGCAGCGACTTCTCGTAGGCCGTGCCGGCCGAGTGCAGTGCACCCTCGAGGTCGCCCGCGTTCTCCTGGAACTGGGCCATGATCAGGTTTCCGAGCGCGGCGACGTCGGTGTCGGTCGACCGCTGGAACCGGGCGATCATCGCCATTCCCTCGCGTTCGCGGCCGGCTGTCTGAACGAGGTCGGTGATCGATTCGAGTCGCGGATCCCGCAGCGGCCGCAGTCGCTTGATGCGCCGCAGCCGGGAGATCGCTCGCACACCCGTTCGCATGTCGGCATAGAGGAAGGTTCCGCCGATCACGCCGTAGACCGCCGCCGCGTCGTCGATGTCGTCATCCTCCGGCTCCCAGCCGGTGAGCGCCTCCATCACGACCGCGCCGAATGCGACGACTTCCGAGTGGGCGCTGCGCAATGACCAGTAGTAGGCGAGTGCAGAGAAGGTGGCGGCGATCACCCGATGGTGCCGCCGTTCGATGGCCGCCCTCAGAACGGCGACGAGGTTGTCTTGCTCGGCGGTCACCAGGTTGAAATTGTGCACCTGCGTCGGTCCGTGCATCAGCGCGAGCGTCTCCCGGCAGAACCGCACGCCCCAGCGATTCATGCCTTCCTGAACGACGTCGTGCTCGCCGGCCTCGTCGAGGGCGATGGCCCCGAACTCGCGAACGGTCTCGAGCATCCGGTAGCGCAGGATGCCGGTGGTCTTGTCTTCGGAGACGGTCACGAGCGATTGGTTGACCAGGGCTTCGAGATCGTCGAGGACCGTCGCCGCGCTGTCACCGGCGACGGCTTCGGCCGCCTGCGCGCTGAAGCCGTCGGGAAAGCAGGAAAGGCGACGCAACAGGGTCTGTTCGGTCTCGCCGAGCAGGTTCCAGCTCCACTCGATGACCGCCAGCAGAGTGCGATGGCGTTCAGGGGCGGTGCGCTCGCCTCCGGTGAGCAGGACGAACCGGTTCTCCAGGCGTCGCTCGATCTCCTCGACCGACATCGAGCGGGTTCGTGCTGCGGCGAGTTCGATCGCGAGGGGGAGGCCGTCGAGCCGGTCGCAGAGCCGGGCGACGACCTCGGGCGGAAGGACGACCGCCGGCCGGCCGGCGCGAGCGCGCTCCTCGAAAAGGGCGACGGCGGGCCCCGCCTCGTCGCCGGCCGACGTTCCGCTCGCGAGAGAGTCGAGAGCGTAGACGCGTTCTGCGCCGATCGCCAGCGGCGAGCGGCTCGTCGCCAGCACGCGCACGGTGGTGGTGGATTCGAGGATGTCCGCTATCCAGGTGGCGGCCGCATCCACGATGTGCTCGCAATTGTCGACGATGAGGAGTGTCTCGCGTTCGGCGAGCAGTGCGAGGATGCGGGAGCGCAGGTCCAGGCCCGCCCCCGGGTCGCCGAGACGCACCGCGCGCGCCTCCCGGATGCCGAGCGTCGAGGCGAAGGCGAGCGTGATGTCGTCGGCCGAGCGAACGCTCGCCAACTCGACGAATGCCACGACCGGCGTGTGCTGGGCGCGGTGCGCGAGCTCCTGCGCCAGTCGCGTCTTGCCGAGACCGCCGGCCCCCAGCACCGTGGTCAGACGCGATGTCGCGATGAGGTCTTCGAGCGCGTCGAGGTCGTACTCGCGACCGATCAGCGCATTCGGTGTCGTGCGGAGCCCGTAGCGCGTCGTGACCGGTGCGGCGGTCGCGGATTCGTCGTCCACGAGCAGGGAGGCATTGAACGCGACGAGCGCGGGGCCGGGCCGACTGCCCAGCTGGTCGAGCATCGCGGCTTTGAGCTCCCCGAAAGCGCGGAGGGCGTCGTTGCGACGCCCCGCATCGTCGAGCGCACGCAGACGCTCGAGGTGGAGTGTCTCGTCGAGCGGGGAAGCGATCAGCAGGGACTCCAGATCGTGCAGGGCACCGGCCGGGTCGCCGAGAAGACGCCGGGATCGGGCACGCAACACGGTGAGCTCGTCGCGCAGGGTGGCCGCCGTGCGGCCGAGCTCGTCGGCGAGCGGGGAGGGCCCCAGCTCCACCCCGGGTTCGCCCCGCCACAGGTCGAGACCGAGCCCCGCTTCGGCGGCGGCCTGCTCCGGATCGGCGGCGGCATCCGCCTCCCGGGCGCGCTCGAGGTGCATTCTGGCCAGTCCGAGATCGGTGAGCCGGGGATCGATCGCGAGGGCGTATCCGCTCGGCGTCGACTCGAGGATGCCGTCGGCGCTTGCGGTGCGCACCCGGGAGACGAGGGTCTGCAGGGCTGCGCGTTCTTGCCTGGGAGGTGTGTCATGCCACAGGTCGGAGACGAGGGACTGCACCGAGAGGGTGCCGCGGGCGAGGACGAGGGCGACGATCAGCCCTTTGCCGAGCGCCCCGGCCGGTTCGGCGAGCGCGCCGGAACGGTCTTCGACCAGAACGGGGCCGAGGACCGCGATCCTGGGGGCGTGGGGCAATGTGTCCACTCGCCCGATTTTAGCGAGAGCGGGCGACACCGGGTCGTTCCCGCGCGTACGCTCGAGGCGAACGACGATGTCTCGACGGGAGTGCTCATGGCGTTCGACTGGTCCGGCTTCTATTCAGCCCAGGGAGGCCGCGGGCTCCGGCCCACTTTCACGGCCGGTCTTGACGCATGGCAGGGAGAGTCGCCCGGCCGTGCGATCGACCTCGGCTGCGGTGATGGCGTCGAGACACGCCACCTGGCCGGGCTCGGCTGGCATGTGCTGGCCGTCGATGCCGATCCCGGGGTCGTGGAACGGGTGCGCGCAGAGGTGGGGGAGTCGGCGCTGTCGAACGTCGAGATCCGGCAGGTGCCCTTCGAGGCGCTCGGCGAGCTTCCCGCGAGCGACCTCGTGTACGCGGGGTTCGCGCTGCCGTTCTGCGAGCCGGACGGATTCCCCTATCTGTGGGCCGACATCCGGGATGCGCTGCGGCCGGGGGCCGTGTTCGCGGGCGAGTTCTTCGGTCCGCACGACGAGTGGTTCGGCCGGCCCAATATGAACTTCCATGACCGGGCCGGCGTCGAAGGAATGCTGGCCGGCCTCGAGGTGCTGCAGCTCGTCGAGGACGATCGGCGGGGGATGTCGTTCGAGGGCCCCAAGCATTGGCACGTGTTCCACGTCGTCGCGCGGGGGTGATCTCCGGCTCCTCCCCAGGGGAGCGGATCAAGCGGCTCTCCACAGACCACGATTCCTGTTGTCTCTGTATCGCCCAGTGGTCGAGGCTGGTTCTCAACGCGATCACCGCGTCGAGAAAAGGAGTCACAATGCATCTGTTGCTGCTAAACTGCATGCATGACAGTTTCCATCACGATTCGTTCGGTTCCCGACGAGATCCGCGACATCCTCGCCGCCCGCGCCGCTCGCTCCGGCCGCTCGCTGCAGGAGTTTCTCGTGGGTGAACTCACGTCGCTCGCCCGTAAGCCCTCGGTCGACGAAGCGCTCGCCGAGATCCGTCAGCGCGCGGCACACTATCCGCCCGTGCCGGTCGGCGCCATCCTCTCCGAACTCGATGCTGCGCGCAATGAAGGGTGAAGCCCGCGAGTCGGTCGTCGTCGACTCGAGTTCGATCGTCGACCTGCTGATCGATGGTGGCCCGCGGGGAGAGGCGGTCGCCGAGCGGCTGAGCGGATGCTCGCTGCTGGCGCCCGCGCTCCTGCACTACGAGGTCGCCAACGTTCTTCGCCGTCTGCGTCTGGCCGGCGCACTGTCGCACGCGGAGGCATCGTTGGCGTTCGCCGGGTTGCAGAGCCTGCCGATCGACAGCTGGCCGTTCCCGGTCGTCGCCGACCGTCTGTGGGAGCACGGAGAGAACCTCACCGCATTCGACGCTGCCTTCGTCGCGCTGGCCGAGGCTGCGCAGGTGCCACTCGTCACCGCCGACGCCCGTCTCTCCCGGGCTCCGGGAGTGCGGGTGCCGATCGAGGTGATCACCGGCGGTGCGTGACCGACAGGCGTCACGGTCAGCACGTCGCCGTCAGCGTGTTACCGGTGAGGTGTCACCGGCGGCTCGTGAGCATGGCCCGCGGCCGTGAGCGTCAGCGGATCGTCTTGCGCGCGGTGATCTGGCCGGTGTCGAATCCGAGCAGGTGCAGGCCGCCATGGAAGCGTGCATGCTCGATCTTGATGCAGCGATCCATGACCACGGTGAGACCTTTCGACTCGCCGTACTCGGCGGCCTCCTGGTTCCAGATGCCGAGCTGCACCCAGATGGTCGGCGCACCGACAGCGACGACCTCGTCGATCACGCTCGGGATGTCGCTTCCCTTGCGGAACACGTCGACGATGTCGGGAACCTCGGGCAGGGAGGCGAGGTCGGGGTAGGCCTTCTCGCCCAAGATGGTGTCGGCGTTCGGGTTCACGAAGTACACGCGGTAGTCGCTCGACTGCTGCAGGTACGTTCCGACGAAGTAGCTCGACCGGGCGGGGTTCGGCGAAGCGCCGACGATCGCCACCGACTTCGCGGCCCGCAGGATCCTCAGGCGCTCCTTCGCATCCGGGCCGATCCAGGTGCGCTGCGACCTGAGGAGCTTCGCGAGAGGGGAATCCGACGGCAGAGCGCAGCTCAACCCGTTCGCGAGCCGCACGTCCGTGAGGTCGCCGGGAGCGGCCCCCGCGGCGTGCGGGGTGCCGGCGGTCGTCGCATCCGAGATCGTCATGCGTTCGTCTCCTTCACCGCGGCGGTCAGGGCCTGATCGAGATCGTAGATGATGTCGTCGACGTCTTCGATGCCGACGCTGATGCGAACGACGCCCGGAAGAACGCCGGCGTCGAGGAGCTGCTGCTCCGTGAGCTGGGCGTGGGTGGTCGAGGCGGGGTGGATCACGAGGGTCTTCGCATCCCCGATATTCGCGAGATGGCTTGCCAGGTTCACCGATTCGATGAACGTCTGGCCAACGGCACGGCCGCCCTTCACGACGAAACTGAAGACACTTCCGGCGCCGTTCGGCAGATACTTTTGCGCACGGTCATGGTGCGGGTGCGCGGGCAGCCCGGCCCAGAAGACGGACTCGATGCGCGGATCGGCATCCAGCCATTCGGCGACCGTGCGGGCATTGTCGACATGCGCCTGGATGCGGTAGGGGAGCGTTTCGACGCCCTGCGCCAGGAGGAAAGCGGAATGCGGCGCGAGCGTCGGGCCGATGTCGCGGAGCTGCTCAGCTCGCAGCCGGGTGAGGAACGCATACTCGCCGAAGTTGCCGGACCACTGCAATCCGCCATACGAGGGAACCGGCTGGCCGAACAGCGGGAACTTCTCGCTGTGCCAGTCGAACCGCCCGCTCTCCACGACGACACCGCCGAGCGTGGTGCCGTGGCCGCCGAGGAACTTGGTGGCCGAGTGGATCACGACATCGGCTCCCCACTCGATCGGACGGTTCAGGTAGGGGGTGGCGATCGTCGAGTCGATGATGAGCGGGATGCCGGCGGCGTGGGCGACCTCGGCCAGCGCCTCGATGTCGGCGATTTCGCCCGAGGGGTTGGCGATCGTCTCGGCGAAGATCAGCTTGGTCTTGTCGGTGATCGCGGCCGCGTAGTCGGCAGCGTCGGCGCTCTGGACGAAGGTGGTCTCGACGCCGAAACGGCGCAGGGTCACGTCCAGCTGGGTGATCGAGCCGCCGTAGAGGTTCGCCGAGGCGACGATGTGGTCGCCGGCGCCCGCGAGCGATGCGAAGGTGATGTACTGGGCGCTCAGGCCGCTGGCCGTCGCGACAGCGCCCAGTCCGCCTTCGAGGCTCGCGATGCGTTCCTCGAACGAGGCGACGGTGGGGTTGGCCAGTCGCGAGTAGATGTTGCCGTACTTCTGTAGAGCGAACCGTGCCGCCGCATCCGCCGTGTCATCGAACACGAACGCGCTCGTCTGGTAGATCGGCAGGGCGCGGGCGCCGGTCACCGGATCGGGGATGTTGCCCGCGTGAATCGCACGCGTGCGGAAGCCATATTCGCGATCAGCCATGCGATCACGCTACCGGAGCCGGGGGCTCCGCCCGTCCGCGGTGCGTAACATCCCGCAACCGCGCAGACAGAGGAGGCCGTGCTGAGCTGATCGGCCGTGAGTGAGACCCCGTTCGCGCCGGCCACGTCGAAGGTGTGGAACAGCAACGCTTTACGTGGTACCGCGTAAAGCGTGGTACCGTGTGACGCGAGACAGTGGAGGTTGGTATGGATACGACACAGTTGCTGAAGGGGGTGCTCGATGTGGCGGTCCTGGCTGTGGTGCAGCACGATGACGGCTACGGGTACGACATAGTGCGGCGCCTGCGCGAGGCCGGCCTGGGGGAGGTGGGGGATGCTTCCGTCTACGGGACGCTTCGCCGGCTGTACACGGCAGGGGCCGTATCCAGCTATATGGCACCCTCCGACGGAGGCCCGAACCGCAAGTACTACGCGATTAGTCCGGAAGGGCAGAAGATGCTTGCCCAGCAACGAGACACTTGGGCGACATTCTCGGCTGCGATGACTGAGCTACTCGACGACCACCAGCAACGCACTACCCAGGTTCGCGCGATCGGAGAACGATGATGCACACCAGTAGCCTTCGAGACGAGGTCGCGACGTTCGCGAGCGCCGTGCGCGCCAATCTTGCCGACCTGCCTGCCGAGGACGTTGATGACCTCACCGACGGTCTCGAAGCAGACCTTCTGGAGCAAGCCGAAGACAATGGAGGCGCTCTGGTCGGCTCCGACCCTGCGCAGTACGCGTTGGAACTACGCGCCTCCGCGGGACTTCCTGACCGAATCAGCGACACCGCAGCCCTATCTCTCCGGGCGCGATTCGCTAGATCGGCCGATCGCACCATCGGTGAGGCGAGTCGAATCGCGCGATCGACCCGGTTCGGTTCGTGGCTGGTCGATCTGCTCGTCTCGCTCCGCCCTGCGTGGTGGATGTTTCGAGGGTGGGCAGTCTACGTCGTCGGGTGGCTGCTGCTGACGGGCCAGTCGCGGCTACTCCCGACGCAGCTCGTCGGGTGGGCGGTGCTTGTCGTCACGGCTCTCATAAGCATCCAATGGGGCCGCGGTCGATGGCTGCCGCAACCATGGTTGAAGGCCGTGCGCCTCCTCATGTCGGTGCTCGCCGTGATCGCGACGCCGTTCCTTACGGCCGGCGTGCTGAGTGTGTTCACGAACTCCGGATACTACGCTCAGGCAGATTCCATGCCAGTGCCGGTGGGCCTCTCCCTTGATGGCGACCCGGTCACGAATATCTTCGGGTACGACGCTGACGGACGCCCGTTGCAGCACGTGCAGCTGTTCGACCAGAACGGAAAGCCGCTCGTGACGGTCGGTCGCACATCGACCGGCGTCGACTCCGACTACAACTCGGGCCCGGATAGTCTCAACATTCCGTTCGCGAAGGCCGGCAATGAGTACGTATGGAACGTCTTCCCGCTTCGGGAGGCACCGCTGGGCAGCGATGGGCAGGTGGATGCAAACGAGGCCCGTGGCGCCGCGCTCCCGTTCCTGTCGACAACTCCGCTGAGCGCCTATGAACAGCCCGGGTTGCCGACACCGATTCCGACGACGCCCGCCGCCCCGGCCCCCACTCCCACCGAGGCGGCTACCCGATGACCGCATCCGGGATCGGCCCTGCCGCGATCGAGCTCCCGCCAACGCAACCCATCGATATGACAGAGATCCTTCGACAAATGCTTCCCCCACGGGACGGGTCTGTCTTTCGTTCGCCGTTCATCCAACGTGAGTTGGTCGCATCTGACGCGGCTACAGACGAATAGCGCAGTTGGCGCGCGGGTGTTCGAACGAGTCTGGTACAGTTGTACTAGGGCGTTTCGGGATGGGGCGCCTCCGGACGACGGATCAGTACCCGGTGAGCGACAAGACTGGCCAAGGAGTCTGTCATGGTGTCGTGGATCGTGCTCGTCGCATCCGGTGTCCTCGAAGCAGTTTGGGCGACCGCGCTCGGCCGGTCGGCGGGGTTCACAAAGCTCTGGCCGACCGTGGTCTTCGGTGTCGCCCTCGTAGCGTCGATGGCAGGACTGGCGTTCGCCATGCGGGGGATCTCGACCGGAACCGCCTACGCCGTCTGGGTGGGCATCGGCGCAGCCCTCACCGTGCTCGTCGCTATGGTGTTCGGCGGCGAAGGGTTCTCGCTGGTGAAGGTGCTGCTGATCGTGGGGCTCGTCGGTTGCGTCGTCGGCCTCAAACTCGTCGACTCGCACTAGCGTCGGCAGGCCGAGCGGTCAGCTCGACAACCGCACCGCGCCGAGAGCCAGGGCGGCGATGAGCACCCAGGAGAGCAGGCCAACGGCGAGGGCACGCCAGCCAGTGGTCACCAGGGTGCGCAGCCGCACGGCCGTGCCGAGCCCGAAGAGCGCCATGGCCAACAGCACCGTCTGCACCGTGTCCGCTCCGTCGATCACGGCTGACGGCAAGGGGAGGAACGAACGGACCAGAACGGCCACGAGAAAACCGGCGACGAACAGCGGAACGATCGGCGGACGCTTCGCGGCCGGGTCGGCCTCGACGTGGCGACGGCGTTCCACCACCGAGGCGACCGCAACGATCGGGGCGAGCATGAGCACCCGGGTCAGCTTGACGACGACCGCGACGGCGAGCGCTGCCGATCCGGCGATCTGCGCGGTGGCGACGACCTGTCCCACATCGTGCACGCCCGCGCCCACCCAGTGACCGAATTGCACGGCCGTCAGGCCGAGCGGGTGCCACAGAGTCGGCAGCACGAAGATGGCGAGCGTTCCGCACAGGGTGACGAGCGCGACGGGGGTGGCCGTCTCCTCGTCCTTCGACTTCACGACACCGCTCATCGCTCCGATCGCCGAGGCGCCGCAGATGGAGAAACCGGTCGCCACGAGCAGTGGCTGATGGCCCGGAAGGCGAAGCAGCCGGCCCAGCCAGAAGGTTCCCCCGAAGGTCAGCACGACGATGAGAACGGTGCTGAGGATGCCGACCCAGCCGAGTCCTGCGATGTCGCTGAGGCTGAGCTTCAGGCCGAGGAGCACGACGCCCAGCCGCATCAGACGCTTCGCCGCGGTCGACAGCCCCGACCGCAGAACCCCGCCGACGGCCGGTCGTGCGAACGGCAGCTGGCCGACGATGATCCCGAGCACGACCGCCGCGGTCAGCAGCGGAACGGCGGGCAGCAGCCAATGCGCGCCCCATGCGGCCAGCGCCGCCGCCCCGGCGACGGCCACCCCCGGAAGCCAGGGGAGTGCGGTGCGAGGGGCGGCGGCTGTGCTGTTCATCCCCCCTATTCTGGCGCTCGTGGTGTGCGCCGAGGGGCGCGCGGATGCGCCGGCGCTCGTCAGACCCAGCTGGGCAGCCACATATGGATCTGCCAGAACCAGAACGGAACCTGCTGCGCGGTCCAGATCGGCCAGAAGAACGCGCTCACCACTGCGACGAAGGCGAGGTAGATGCCGACCGTGCGGATGCCGCGCACGCGTCGCCAACGGGGGTCGGTGCGGCGGCCGAGGATCAACCCGATCACGAAGGTCAGCCCCAGGATCAGGTACGGCTCGAAGGCGATCGCGTAGAACTCGAAGATGGTCCGGTTGATGTACAGCAGCCAGGGCAGGTAGCCGGCGGCGAGCCCGGTGAGGATGAGCCCCACCTGCCATTCCCGGTACCGGATGACGCGGTACACCAGGTAGAACAGCGCCGCGGCCGCGCCCCACCAGATGAGCGGGTTGCCGAGGGAGGTGATCGCCGATGAGCACGCGCTCACCGTGCACCCGTGCTGGCCGAGCGTCGAACTCTCGTAGTACATGCTCGTCGGCCGGATCATGAACAGCCAGGTGAGCGGGTTCGCCTGGTAGGGATGCGAGACGTGCAGGTTGATGCTGTAGTTGTACATCTCGGCCTGGTAGTGCCAGAGGTTCTGCACCCACAGCGGCACCCAGCTGAGACCGCCGGTCCACGCCATATGGGTGGCCTGGGCCCAGTGCCGGTAGTAGCCGCCGCTGGTGACGATCCAGCCCGTCCAGGTGGCCACATAGCTGACAAGCGCGATCGGCACCATCAGCAGGAAGGTGGCCGGCCCCTGTTTCAGGATGGCGCCGCTGAGGAAGAACGGCAACCCGACCCGGCGGCGCGCCACCGCATCCACCACGATCGTGTACACCGCGAAGAACGCGAGGAAGTAGAAGCCGCTCCATTTGACGCCGGCGCACAGCCCGGCCAGCACTCCGGCCGCGATCAGCCAGGGTCGCCACCACAGGGCGGGACCCCAGGCAGGATCCTGCCCGCGTGCCCGCCGGTCGGCCACCCAGGTCGCCAGCCGCCTCGCATGCCACTCCCGGTCGTACAGGATGCACCAGAACGCCAGCAGGGCGATGAACATCACCGAATTGTCGAGCAGAGCGACCCGGCTCATCACGATCGCGTGGCCGTCGATCGCCATCAGCACGCCCGCGATCGTGGCGAGGATGGTCGACCTGAACAGCTTGCGGGCGATCAGGAACACGACGAGCACGGCGAGGATGCCGACGATCGCCGTGCTGATGCGCCACCCGACGGCGTTGCCGGCGCCGAACACCGCAAGGCCGAGCGAGATCATCCATTTGCCGAGCGGGGGATGCGCGACGAACGATGGGTCGGAGGTGAAGATGTCCGTCTTCCCGGCGTTGAACAGCTCGTCGGCCTTGTCTGGCCAACTTCCCTCGTATCCGAGGTGCATGAGGGAGTACGCGTCCTTCACATAGAAGGTCTCGTCGAAGACGAGCGCGTGCGGGTATCCGAGGTTCCAGAGTCGCAGCACCGCCGCCAGCAGCGTGACGGCGAGCGGAGCCCCCCAGTACCAGAGTGTCAGCCGTCGGGGGGTGCGCAGGCGGCGCGCCCACCACTCATCGAGGCGGCTGCCGGTCGGCTCGGCGATCAGCTGATCGAAGCCGGGCGCGGGAGTCGAAGTCACCCGCTCATGTTAGAGGCCCGAACCTCGGTGCGCGCAGACCGCACCGTGCGAGTCCGGTGCGGCCTGAGAGACTGGAGGCATGATCATCCTGGCCGCCACACCGATCGGCAACCTCAAAGACGCGTCGCTGCGCCTGATCGAGGTGCTCGGCTCCGCGGCGGTGGTCGCCGCGGAGGACACCCGCGTCACCCAGCGCTTGCTCGCCGGCCTCGGCATCGAGAACCGGCCGCGGTTGATCGCGCTGCACGACCACAACGAACGTGAGCGCGCCGCCGACCTCGTCGAGCTCGCCCGCGACCAGGATGTGGTGCTTCTGAGCGACGCCGGCATGCCGACGGTCTCCGACCCCGGGTTCCACCTCGTGGAGGCCGCCGCGGCCGCCGGCGTGGTCGTCACCGCCCTGCCCGGACCGAGCGCGGTGATCACCGCGCTCGCCGTCTCCGGCCTGCCCACCGACCGGTTCACGTTCGAGGGCTTCCTGCCCCGCAAACACGGCGAACGGATGAGCGCCCTCCGCGCCCTGGCAACCGAACGTCGCACGATGGTCTTCTTCGAGTCCCGAACCGGCTCGCCGACGCCCTCGCCGACATCGCCGCCACCCTCGGGGAGGACCGCCGCGTCGTGGTGTGCCGGGAACTGACCAAGATGTTCGAGGAGGTCAAACGGGGCACCGCATCCGCCCTCGCCGCGTGGGCGGCCGACGGCGTGCGCGGTGAGATCGCGGTGGTGGTCGAGGGGGCTCCGGAGCAGACTGTCGATCTGGAGACAGGTGTCGCGCAGGTTCTCGCCCTGATCGGGGCCGGTGGCCGTCTGAAGGACGCCGCCACCGAGGTCGCCGAGGCGACCGGCCTCGGACGCCGCGACCTTTACCAGGCGGCGCTCGCCCGCCGCCAGTAGTAACACGCCGAACCGTGCCGCCGCGCGCCCGTAGGATAGTCAGCATGTCCGACGGCTCTTCGTTCTACATCACCACGCCGATTTTCTACGTGAACGATGTCCCGCACATCGGGCACGCCTACACGGAGGTGGCCGCCGATGTGCTGGCGCGCTGGCACCGCCAGGCGGGTGACGACACGTGGCTGCTCACCGGCACCGACGAGCACGGCCAGAAGATCCTGCGCACCGCCACCGCGAACGGCACGACGCCGAAGGAGTGGGCAGATCGGCTGGTCACCAATGAGTGGCTGCCGCTGCTGAAGACCATCGACATCGCCAACGATGACTTCATCCGCACCACCGATGAGCGCCACGAGAAGAACGTGCAGCGCTTCCTGCAGCACCTCTACGACGAGGGCTACATCTATGCCGGCGAGTACGAGGCCCTCTACTGCGTCGGCTGCGAGGAATTCAAACCGCAGAGCGAGATCGTCGACGGCACCGGGGAGTATGAGGGGCAGAAGGTCTGCGCCATCCACTCGAAGCCGCTGGAGCTGTTGCAGGAGAAGAACTACTTCTTCCGCATGAGCCAATTCGCCGACTCGCTGTTGGCGCTCTACGAGGAGCGTCCCGAGTTCGTTCAGCCGGAGTCGGCGCGCAACGAGGTCGTCTCGTTCGTGCGCCAGGGGCTCAGCGATCTGTCGATCTCGCGGTCGAGCTTCGACTGGGGAATCAAGGTGCCGTGGGATGAGTCCCACGTCGTCTATGTCTGGTTCGACGCGCTCCTCAACTACGTCACAGCCGTCGGCTACGGGCAGGACGACGAGAACTTCGCGCGCCGCTGGCCCGCCACGCACATCGTCGGCAAAGACATCCTCCGGTTCCACGCGGTGATCTGGCCGGCCATGCTGATGGCCGCCGGCGTCGATGTTCCGCACCGGGTGTTCGGCCACGGCTGGCTGCTGGTCGGCGGCGAGAAGATGTCCAAGTCGAAGCTCACCGGCATCGCGCCGACGCAGATCACCGACACGTTCGGCTCGGACGCGTTCCGCTACTACTTCATGCGCGCCATCAACTTCGGGCAGGACGGCTCCTTCAGCTGGGAGGATCTCGCCGCACGCTACCAATCGGAGCTCGCCAACGGGTTCGGCAATCTCGCCTCGCGGGTGATCGCGATGGTCTCCCGCTACTTCGAGGGCGTCGTTCCGCAGCCCGCGACCTCGCTGGAGGCCGACTTCGCTGTGCAGCAGACGGTGGCCGACGCGGCCGCCAAAGCCGATGAGGCGATGGAGAGACTGGCTATCCACGAGGCGCTCACGGCCATCTGGACCGTGGTCGACGAGCTGAACGGGTACATCACCGCTCAGGAGCCGTGGGCGCTCGCGAAGGATGAAGCCCAGCGCGAACGTCTCAGCACGGTGCTCTACACCGCCGCGGAAGGGCTGCGCGCGCTCGCGGTGCTGCTCTCGCCGGTGATCCCGGAGGCGACGCTCAAGCTGTGGGTGGCGCTCGGCGCTGAGGACGAGCTGGGCGCGCTCGATGAGCAGCGCATCCGTTCGGCCGGACAGTGGGGGCAGCTCCCCTCAGGGACGACGGTGAACGGGCTCGACGCTCTGTTCCCGCGGATCGACGCGGACGCGGTGCCGGGAGCATGACCGACCCGGCGTTCATCCGCCAGCGTCACGTCACCGATGGGCGCGACCTGGCGTATCCGCCGCTGCCGGAGGCGCTCGTCGTTCCGGTCTACGACAACCACACCCATCTCGAGATCTCCGACGGTGACGACCCACTCGACTATCGCGAGCAGCTCGACCGCGCCTCCAGCGTCGGCGTGCGCGGTGTGGTGCAGGTGGGCAACGATGTCGAGACCTCACGCTGGTCGGCCGAGATGGCCGCGATCGAACCCCGGATGCTCGCCGCGGTGGCAATCCATCCGAACGACGCCCCCGACTACGCCGAGCGTGGAGAATTGGACGACGGCCTCGCGGCGATCGCCGAGCTCGCCGGTCGGCCGCGGGTGCGGGCCGTCGGTGAGACCGGGCTCGATTTCTTCCGCACCGAGGAGGGACCGCGTCGCGTCGCACAGTTCCGCTCGTTCGAGGCGCACATCGCGATCGCCAAGGAGAACGACCTGGCACTGCAGATCCACGACCGGGATGCGCACGCCGACGTGATCGCCACCCTCAAGCGGGTGGGTGCCCCGGAACGCACCGTGTTCCACTGCTTCTCGGGCGACGCGGAGCTGGCCCGGATCTGCACCGACAACGGCTGGTTCATGTCGTTCGCCGGCAACGTGACGTTCAAGAACGCGGCGAATCTGCGGGAGGCGCTGGTGGTGGCGCCGCGCTCGTTGCTGCTGGTCGAGACGGATGCGCCGTTCCTCACCCCCACCCCGTTCCGCGGGCGACCGAACGCGCCCTACCTCATTCCATACACGCTGCGGGCGATGGCCGACGTTCTCGGCACGGATGCCTCCACACTCGCCGCGCAGGTCTCTTCGAACACGGAGCTGGTCTACGGTCGCTGGGATGCGGAGCCGGTGGCCGCCCCGCCCGCCGCGCCGGTCGGGAACCTCGCATGAGCGACGTTCGCCTGCTCGGGCCGGCAGAAATCCGTGACCTCGCCGAGCTGCTCGGGGTGACGCCCACGAAGAAGCTGGGGCAGAACTTCGTCATCGACGGCAACACAGTGCGCCGCATCGTTCGCGTCGCCGGTGTGCAGGCAGGGGATGTGGTGGTCGAGGTCGGTCCCGGTCTCGGGTCGCTGACGCTCGGCCTGCTCGAAGCCGACGCCACTGTGGTCGCTGTCGAGATCGACCGTCGTCTGGCAGCCCAACTGCCGACGACCGTGGCACAGCTCGCGCCGGCTGTGGTCGACCGGCTCACCGTGATCCGTGACGACGCCCTCGCCGTCACCGAGTTGCCGGCGTCGCCGACCCGTTTGGTCGCGAACCTGCCGTACAATGTCTCGGTGCCGGTGCTGCTGCACTTCCTGGAACATTTCGACAGCATCCGCTCGGGTGTGGTGATGGTGCAGGCCGAGGTCGGTTTCCGCGTCGCTGCCGAGCCCGGGTCGAAGGTGTACGGTTCGCCGAGCGTGAAGGCCGCCTGGTACGGCTCGTGGCGAACGGCGGGCACGGTGAGTCGACAGGTGTTCTGGCCGGTGCCGAATGTCGACTCGGTGCTTGTGGCGTTCGAACGGCATGCCGAGGAGCCCGGCGATGAGCAGCTGCGCCGGCGCACCTTCGCGCTCGTGGATGCGGCCTTCCAGCAGCGCCGCAAGATGCTGCGCCAGGCGCTGTCCGGTGTCTTCGGGGATTCGGCTCGCGCCTCGGCTGCACTCGAGGCGGCCGGTCTCGCGCCCACCCTTCGTGGCGAACAGCTCAGCGTCGCCGACTTCATCGCCCTCGCCCGCATCCCCTCGTCTTCCTGATATCTCCCTGATCTCATCCCGATCGTCGCCCGGCGGCGAACACGCCGATTTCTGGCCTCGAGACCCGCTTCTGCCTCCCCTCGACGGAGGGCGAGAAGCGTGGGCGTGAGGGGTGTGGAGGGATGGGGGTGGCAACCCCCTGTAGGTTGGAGGCATGACCTCGTCGGCCGCTCCCGTGGTGCACGTCAGAGCACCGGGCAAGATCAACGTGTTCATGCGCGTGGGTGCTGTCATGGGCGACGGCTACCACGATGTGGCCACCGCCTATCAGGCGGTGTCGCTCTCCGAAGACGTGCGCGCGTATCCGGCCGACGACTTCTCGGTGAGCTTCAGCGGCTCGATCGACACCTCGGGGCTCGCGACCGACGGCACGAACCTGGCCATCAAGGCGGCACGGATGCTCGCCCGCAAGACCGGGTACCGGGGCGGTGTGCGGCTCGAGATCGAGAAGCATGTGCCGATCGGCGGCGGGATGGGCGGCGGCTCGGCGGATGCGGCGGCGACGCTGGTCGCCTGCGACGCGCTCTGGGGCACCGAGGCGACCAAAGACGATCTGCACGCGCTCGCGGCGCGGCTGGGGGCGGATGTGCCGTTCGCATTGGTGGGCGGAACGGCGATCGGAACCGGCCGGGGCGACCGGCTGAGCCCGGCTCTCGCGACCGGGCAGTTCCACTGGGTTCTCGCGTTGCCCGACAGTCAGTTGAGCACCCCGACGGTCTACAGCGAGCTCGACCGGCACCGTGAGCGGCACTCGCACGACATCGCGCCGGCACAGCGCAAACCCAGCGTGGACACGGCCGTGCTTCAGGCGCTGCGCGCGGGCGACCCGCACATGCTGGCCGAGTCGTTGGCGAACGATCTGCAGGCGCCGGCCATCCACCTGGCGCCCGAGATCGGCGAGGTGCTGGAGCTGGGCGAGATGAACGGCGCACTCGCTGGGATCGTCTCCGGTTCCGGGCCGACGGTGGCGTTCCTCACCCCCGACCTCGACGGCGCCCTCGACCTGCAGATCGCCTTGAGTGCAGCACGGCTGACCGCCGTGCGTGCCACGGGGCCCGTGCACGGCGCCCGCATCATCGGCGACTGACCCGCGGCTGTTTGCACACGCTGTCACGGGTGTGCGATCATTTCGGTGATCGTTTTCCGTCGACAGGAGGTGAGACCCATGAACGCAGTATCCGTTCCGGGTGCTCCCGCACTGTCCACGATCCAGCGACTGAGGTAGTCGCACCGGGGAGCGCCCACCAGGCATTTCGCGAAAGGCGACTCCCATGAACACTTCACTTCCTTCTTCTTTCTCCACGCCATCTGCGTCTTCCGCTCCAGTCGGGCGCGCGCTGGTCGTCGCCGGCGGCGGGGCCGCCGGAAACGCGTGGGCGATCGGCTTCATCGCCGGTGCCGCCGAGGCCGGCGTCGATCTGACCGAGGCCGATGTCATCATCGGCACCTCATCCGGGTCGACCGTGGCCGCCCAGATCACCAGCGGGACACCGACGGCCGATCTCTACGCCGCCATCGTCGCCGACGCGCCCAGGCCACCGGCCGGAGGGCCCAGGGCGGGGAGCGGACCGGCTCCGATCCTCTCTGGGTCCAGCTATCTTGACTGGTCGAACGACATCATCGGCTCCTCGACGGATGCCTCTGATATGCGCCGAAGGATGGGCGCGGCCGCGCTCGCGGCGGACGAGTCCGACGGCTCCGGCTCGGCACGCTGGCGGGAGACCGTCGCCGCCCGGTTGTCCAGCCATCGCTGGCCGGAGCGGCGCGTGCTGATCGTGGCCGTCGATGCCTACACCGGAGATCCCGTCGTGTTCGATCGCCACAGCGGCGTCGAGTTGGTGGACGCCGTCGCGGCGAGCACCTCGGCGATGACGCCATACCCCCTCGGCGAGTCCCGCTACATGAACGGCGGCTATCGACGCAATGAGAACGCCGACTTGGCGGCCGGCTACGACCGGGTGCTGGTGCTGTCGCCGTTCAGTGGCCGCACGCGGTATCCGTTGGAGTGGGGCATGGATCTCGCCACTCAGGTCGGTGAGCTCCGGGCCGGGGGGAGCACGGTCGAGACCGTCTTCCCCGACGGTGGCGCCGGGGACGTCTTCGACGCCAATGCGTTGGATCCGTCCACGCGTCGGCAGGCCGCTCTCGGCGGCTACGACCAGGGTCGTGCACGTGCTGCGGAGATCGCCGAACTCTGGCGGTGAGCCACGGATTACTACCCGGGGATGCCCTGAAGAGAGAATGTCGGGTGTTGAGACGATTCGTCGATTGTGAAGCGTTTCCATACTCTCCGGGGTTCGGGCATCCCGGGGTGTGATTCCACGGTAGCGAGGGGTGAACGCGGCCTCACAATCGTGGGACGAAAACCGTCAAAAATTGACGGGTTCACCGTTCGCGCAGGCGCTCGCCCTCGGCTCGGCCCGGGCGTTCAGCCGGCCGTGTGGCATCGCCGCGGCGGGGACTTCCAGCGTGGAGTCCCCGCGCGACGCTGGTCAGTTTGCGCAGATCGCGGCGCGAGGTGAGTTCCAGCTTGGCGAGGATGTTGCGCACGTGGAAGTTGACGGTGGTCACCGACACATAGAGGCGTTCGGCGATCTCTTTGTTCGTCATCCCCGCAGCGAGGGCGTGCGCCACCTGCCGTTCCCGGGTGGTGAGCGGCGCGAACGGGTCGTGGTGTTCGGCGACCTCGGCGTGCTGGCGTTCGTCGTCGGCCAGACCGTCGAGCAGACGGGTGCTGCGTGCCAGGTAGCCGGCGGCCCCGACCCGACGGAAGATCGTCGACGCGCTCTCCAGCAGCGTGCGCGCCGCGTCGCGTTGGCCGCGCGCGGCGAGCAGCCGGCCTGCGTCGAGCGACGCGACGGCGTGCGGGATGGGGAAGCGCGAGGATGCCGGATCGTCGATCGAGGCGAGGTAGGCGGCCGAGGCGCCGGTGAGGTCGCCTTCGGCCTCGCGCACTCGCCCCTCCAGCCAACCGAGGGATCCGTAGTAGGGGCGCCACGGCCGTCTCACGTCCGCGCACTGCTCATAGGCCGCACGGGCTTCGGCGGCGCGTCCGAGCGAGGCCAGGGCGTCGACCCGATAGCTGAGCCAGCCCAGCGTTGAGGCGCCGGTGGCGGCGGCCTCCGCCTCCCGGGTGGCGTCGAGTTGCGCCTCCGGCCGGCCGAGGGCGCGGGCGACCTCGGCCCGGGACAGATGCGGGATGTCGCCGTCGTACGATCCGGCGATGCTCGTGCGGGCGCGTGAGGCTGAGGCGAGCCGCTCGTCGACGGCATCGCTCTCGCCGCGGCCGGCGCGCACGAGGGTGGAGACGGTGAGTGCGATCGGCCAGGCCGAGAGGTCGGTCTCGTCGAGGGCGAGCGCCACAGCGGCGTCAGCCAGGGTGACCGACTCGTCCCACTCGCCGACCAGGAACAGCACGTGGGAGTAGATGGTGCGGGCGAAGCCGGCGGTCCAGCTCGATGGGAACTGGCGCAGCAGGGCGTTGGCGCGGGCGAGGTCGGTGCGGGCGCGGTCGATGTCGCCTGCGATCACGAAAACGCGCGCGCGGTCGACGAGCGCGTCGACGGCTGCGGGCGACGCCACTCCGTCGAGGAGCTCGTCGAGTTCGCCCACCAGCGAGCCGACGAGGTCGCTGCGGCGGGTGTGCGCCGCCGCGATCAGCGTCCAACCGAGCAGACGGATGAGGTCGTCGCGCGGTTGGGCCAGCCAACGCAGCGCCGGGTCGGCGACCTCGGCCGGGTCGGCGGGCGCTTCTGCGATGCGGCGACGCCCGATGTCGAGGTGCTCGACCACCGCGCCGAAGTCGCGCATGGCCATCAGCACCTTCGGGATGGCCTCGGACACGTGGGCGCTGATCGCCCGCTCGTCCGGTGTGGTGGCCGGCGTCGCCTCCAAGGCGAGCGCGAGGGTGAGGGCGCCGGGTACATCGCCGGTGAGGGTCCGAAGCTCCAGGAGCACCGCATCCCGCACGGTGGACGCGGGGAGGGCCTCGATGGCGGGCGCGAGGTCGAAGATGCGCTCGTGCATCCGGCTGCGCATGGCGAGCAGGCCGATCTCGAGCAGGGCGCGCTCGTGTTCGGCACCCGCGGCGGCGAGGTGCACGGCCGACCGCGCGTAGCTCATCGCTTGGTCGGCCTGGCCCCGGTCGGCGGCCAGCCTGCTCGCGGCGAGAAGCTCGGCGACGAGTGTGGGGTCGGCGGTGTCGGCGGCCTCCACCCGGTGCCGCAGCGCGCGGTGCCCGGTGAGTACCTCCGCGGCGACACGGTGGATCTCGACTCGGCGCTGCAGAGGGAGTTCGCCGGTGAGGGCGTCGGCCAGGATGGCGTGAGCCGGTTCCACCCACACGACTCCGTCGCTCTCGCTCGAACGCACCAGCCCCCGCGAGACGGCGCCCGGGATGTCGACCCGGGTGTGCAGGCGGGCGGCGACGGTTCCGAACACCGGGAGGGGGAGGGGGTCTCGCAGCACGGCGACGATAACCGCGGCTTCGCGCACCGACGCATCCGTGCCCTCGAGGGCCGAAGTGAGAGCGGTCGACAGCGGCGTGATCGCCGCGACAGGGAGGTCCCACCCTGCAGGGTGCAGAGCCGAGGCGAACGTCTCGCGCAGCTGACCGAGCAGCACACCGAGCAGCAAAGGGGACCCCTGCGTCGCCTCAGTGAGTCGCGTGGCGGTGCGCCGTGAGATGGCATGACCGAGGATGAACTGCCCGAGCTCCTGCGTGTCCGCCACCGTGAGCGGGGCGAGGTCGATGCGGGCATGGTTGGCCGTGCTCGACGCCACATCCTCGAAGAGGGAGACGACACTGTTCGGGAGCGGACGTGTGGCGGCGACGAACAGGAACGCCTGGTCGCTGAGCCGGCGCACGACGAACCGCAGGGCGCGGGCAGACGCCTCGTCCACCCACTGTGCGTCGTCGACGATCACGCAGACCGGGGAGGCGAGCCCGTCGATCGCATCGAGGAGCAGCCGGCCGATGGTTATCGGCTCGTCCGTCGGGTCGGGGGTGCGGATCCGCGTGCCGCCGTGCGCGTTCAGCCCGCGCACCAGGCGGTCCACCGTCGAATAGCTCAGATCGGATTCGAACGAGTCGGCGTGGACCCGCAGAACCGTCCACCCTTCGAGCCGGTCGGACGAATCCGCGAGCAGCGCGGTCTTGCCCAGACCGGCTTCGCCGCTGACCAGCACGGCGCCGCCCTGGCCGAGGGCCCGTCGGGCCACCAGCAGAAGAGTCTCGCGGGCGGCGTCGCGCCCGAAAAGCGGGGTCGTCGACGGCACAGCAGCTCGCTCGCTCACGTCACCAACCCCATCCCGATCGGGCGTGCGCCGCGTCGGGATCGAACGCAGACCGATCCAATAAATCCTTGCACATCACTGCGCGGGGCGGCATCACCCGTCCGAGGGGCGAGGCCGGCGGTCCCGGCCGCCGCTCGCCGCCGTGGGGCGTACGAAGCGCCCAGGTCTTCTCTATAGCCTTGTTCCCATGGCACATCTATTGGGGGCGGAAGCCCTGCATCTCGAGTACCCGACGAAAGTCGTCTTCGATTCGGTGACTCTGGGAGTGAACGAGGGCGACCGCGTCGGCATCGTCGGACGCAACGGCGACGGCAAGTCGAGCCTGCTCGCCATGCTGGCCGGTCGCCGTCAGCCCGACTCGGGGCGTGTCACCGCGCGTAAAGGCGTCCGCATGGGCGTGCTCGACCAGGCCGACACTCTCGACGAGGCGCAGACGGTCGCCGAGGCCGTCGTGGGAGACGCCCCCGAATACGAGTGGGCCGGGGATGCGCGCACCCGCGACGTGATCCGCGGGCTCCTCGCTGACATCCCCTGGGATGCGCCGCTCGCACCTCTCAGCGGCGGGCAGCGCCGCCGGGTCGCGCTGGCCGCCCTGCTCGTCGGCGAATGGGACATCCTCGCCCTCGATGAGCCGACCAACCATTTGGACGTCGAAGCGATCACCTGGCTCGCCGCGCATCTGAAGCAGCGCTGGTCGGCGAACTCCGGTGGACTGCTCGTCGTCACCCACGACCGGTGGTTCCTCGACGAGATCTCCACCGCCACCTGGGAGGTGCACGACCGCATCGTCGAGCCGTTCGAGGGTGGCTATGCGGCGTACATCCTGCAGCGCGTCGAGCGGGACAGGATGAGCGCGACGATGGAAGCGAAACGGCAGAACCTCGCCCGCAAAGAGCTCGCCTGGCTTCGCCGCGGAGCGCCCGCGCGCAGCACGAAACCCAAGTTCCGCATCGACGCGGCGAACCAGCTCATCGAGGATGTGCCGGAGATCCGCGACACGGTGTCGCTGCAGTCGCTGGCGGTGTCGCGCCTCGGCAAAGATGTGGTCGACCTCCTGGACGCCTCCGTCAGCTACGACGACAAGACCGTGCTGCGCGACGTGGAGTGGCGCATCGCCCCCGGGGAGCGCACCGGCATCCTCGGGGTGAACGGCGCCGGGAAGTCGACGCTGCTCGGACTCGTCGGCGGCACCGTGCATCCGACGTCCGGTCGTGTCAAACGGGGCAAGACGGTGAAAGTCGCCACCCTCACCCAGCGACTCGACGAACTCGAAGACCACCTGACCTCGCCTGTGCGCACCGTCATCTCGAATCTGCGCACGAGCTACACGATCGGATCCGGTTCGAAAGCACAGGAGCTCACGCCGGGTCAGCTGCTGGAGCAGCTCGGGTTCACCTCCGCCCAGCTCTCCACACCGGTCAAAGACCTCTCCGGCGGCCAGAAACGCCGCCTGCAGCTCTTGCTGATCCTGCTCGACCAGCCGAATGTGCTCATCCTGGACGAGCCGACGAACGACCTCGACACCGATATGCTCGCGGCGATCGAAGACCTGCTCGACTCCTGGCCCGGCACCCTGCTCGTGGTCTCCCACGACCGCTACTTCCTGGAGCGGGTGACCGACCAGCAGTATGCGATCCTCGACGGCAAGCTGCGCCACCTTCCCGGCGGAGTGGATGAGTACCTGCGGCTGCGAGTCCTGCAGGAATCGACCCCCGCTGCAGTGACGTCGGCCGCAGGTTCCGCCGCCGCCCCGGCCGCGCCCCGGCTGGGCAGCGCCGAACTGCGCTCCGCCCAGAAGGAGCTCGCCTCCCTGGAGCGACGGCTCGGCAAGCTGCAGAGCCAGATCGACGCCTCGAAGACGGCGCTCGCCGAACACGACCAATCCGACTACCTGGGCTTGGCGGCGAAGACCGAGGCGATCGGCACGGTGGAGCGCGAGGCCGAAGACCTCGAACTCCGCTGGTTCGAGCTCACCGAACTGATCGGCTGACCACGGAATCATCCCGCCCCGCGCGAACCGGCGGCGCGCCGTCGGAAAAGCCCGACAGAGGTTGCCGATCGTTCCGGGCGGCCGGAGGATGAGTGCATGCCCACCCACGAGGTCACCAATCAGCCGCCGCCGAGGGTCGACGTCGACGAGTTCGCCGCAAACATCCCGCTGGTCGAGGCCGTCGAACGCAGCGCGGCCTGGGCACTGACGGAGCTCGGCGAGGTCGGTCGGCTGGTGGGGAGCGCCCGGTTCCAGGAGGATGCCGTGCGGGCCAGCGTGAACGAGCCCGTGCTGCGTGCGTTCGACCGCTGGGGTGATCGGGTGGACGAGGTCGACTACGATCCGTCGTATCACCGCGTGATCGCCGAGGCCGTTGCGGCCGGTGCGCACACCTCGGCGTGGGCGCATCCGCGAGCCGGGGCGAATGCCGCTCGGGCCGCGACGTTCATGCTGTTCGCCCAGGTCGAGCCGGGGCACGCCTGCCCCGTGTCGATGACCCACGCGGCGGTGCCCGCGTTGGCGGCGTCCCCGCAGCTCGCCGCCGAGTGGCTGCCACGTCTGATGAGTCGTGAATACGACGGTCGCCTGGCCGCGGGCAAGACATCCGCGCTCTTCGGCATGGCAATGACCGAGAAACAGGGCGGCTCGGATGTGCGGGCCAACACCACCCGCGCGGTGGCGCTGGGCGACGGCCGATACTCCCTCACCGGGCACAAATGGTTCTGCTCCGCGCCCATGTCAGACGGCTTCCTGGTTCTCGCGCAGGCGGATGCGGGCCTGAGCTGCTTCCTGGTTCCCCGCGTGCTGGAAGACGGGACGCGCAACGTCTTCCTCCTGCAGCGACTCAAAGACAAACTCGGCAACCGGTCGAATGCGTCGAGTGAAGTCGAGTTCGACGGCACGACCGGGCACCTCCTCGGCGAGGAGGGACGGGGTGTGCGCACCATCCTCGAAATGGTGAATCGCACCCGGCTCGACTGCATTTTCGGCAGCGCCGCCGGGATGCGGCAGTGCGTCGCCGAGGCCGCCTGGCACGTTCGGCACCGCCGGGCGTTCGGAAAGCTTCTCGTCGACCAGCCGGCCATGGAGGCCGTGCTCGCCGACCTCTCTCTCGAATCGGAGGCTGCGACCGCCGTTGCGCTGCGCCTCGCCCGCGCGCACGACGACGACGCCCCCGACAGCGATCGTGCGTTCCGCCGGCTGGCGACGGCTGTCACCAAGTATTGGGTGTGCAAACGAGGGCCGGGCCACGCCTACGAGGCGATGGAATGTCTCGGAGGGAACGGCTACACCGAGGCGTTCCCGCTCGCCCGCCGCTACCGCGAACAGCCGGTGATGGCCGTCTGGGAGGGTTCGGGCACGGTGATCGCGCTCGACGTGCTGCGGGCGCTCACCCGCGAACCCGCCAGCGCCGAGGCCTTCGACCTGGAGCTCGAGGCGGCCCGCGGCATCCATCCCCTGTTCGACGCCCACCACGATCGTGTGCGCGCCCGACTGCGGGAGCTGCCCGCCCTCGAGCCGGCGGATGCTCAGGCGACCGTGCGCTCGCTCGTCGCCGCGCTGGCCGTCGCCCTACAGGCCTCGCTGCTGTTGCGCCACGCTCCGTCGGCCGTCGGGGAGGCGTTCGCCGTCACGCGCCTCGGCCCCGACCGCGGTGCGCAGTACGGCGAGTTGCCTTCGGGTGTGCCGACACGCTCCCTGCTCGCCCGCGCGTGACCCACCTCCCCGACTTCCCCGCACGGTTCTTGCCGGGCGAGCGCGGGCGGATCAGGAGGGGTCAGGAGGAGGAGGCTCCGATGGCGAGGTAGAACTGGGAGGTGGCTTTGCGGTTGTAGGCGGCGTAATCGAAGGCGCTGGCCGGTACGTCGCCGCGGAGGAACGCCTCCAGGCCGTCGGCCACTCCGCGGTCGCTCTGCGGAACGACCAGGCCGGATCCGGCGGGGAGCGCGTTCTTGGCGGAGGCGAACTCCACGGTGACGATCGGGAGGCCGAGCACGAGCGCCTCGAGGATGACCATCGGCTGACCCTCGTAGTCGCTTGAGAGCACGAAGCAGTCTGCGCGGGCCATGATCGCATGCGGATTCCGCTGCATGCCCGTGAGGAAAACTGAGCCCTCGAGGTTCAGCGAGGCGATCAGCTTCAACAGGTCGCCCTCCAAGGGGCCGGAACCGACGATCACCAAACGCGTAGCGGGGTGCACGGCGTGCACCTCGGCGAAGGCGCGCACCAGCCGGGACTGGTTCTTCTCGGGGGAGAGCCGACCGACGTTGACGAAGGTGGTGACGTCGTCGTCGGCGAGCAGGGCTTCGGCCCAGTCGGGAACCGTTCCGGTCTCCTCGTCGAAGGTGATCTTGTGCAGATCCGCCTTCGCGTTCTCGAGGATGTGATCGGCGTCGACCGTGTTCAGTGCGGCGACGAACGTGCCGGGTTCGGCGTACTCGGCGAGCGCTTCCCGGTTGATCTCGGCGAGCGTGGGAGAGACGGAGACCAGGTGGTCGAACTGCGGGTACAGGCTGAACAGCTGCGTGAGGCTGTGCAGCATCCGCTTTTCGCCACCCACCTCGCGGTGCGCGTCGGCCGCGAGATCGTTGTGCAGCCAGATCGATCGCTCCGCGGGTGGGGAGTGCAGCAACAGGGCGGCCCAGAACGGTCCGTACCCGGAGAAGTCGACCACGTAGTCGAACCGGCTGTCGCCGAAGCAACGGTTCCACTCGTCGTCCCACAACTTGTTCTGCGAGGGAACGACGCCGTGGTCGGCGATCCGGCCACGCCGATAGTGGAGGTGCCGCGCGAGCTGCCGGACTTTGGCGCCGTTCATGCCGCCGACCCGCGGGAACTGGCGCACAGCGGGATGGACCTGCTGCTGCTTGGCGATCGTGGCCTGCGAGCGGCTCTGGGCGAAGAACGCCGACACGTCGTAGCGCGTGTGGTCGATGTTGTTGAGCAGGTTGAGGGCCGACGTCGTGATGCCGTTGGGGCGCATCCCGCCGAGGTAGAGCAGGATCGAGGCCCGTCCGTCGTCGGCGAGGTCGGTGCGGGTCCGGTAGCCCTCCCGCACCCCGCGGAAGACGATGTCGACCACGCGCGCGGCGGCATCCCCGTCTTCGTGGGGGGTGAAGCGTCGTTGCATCGCCACGTAGCGTTCGCCCCAGGCCGCGGGCACCCTGTCGCCGTCGGCGGCGATACGGGCGAGCTCCTCGCCGATCTCGCGCGCCGAAGCATGCGCCGGCCCCGGCCACTCCTCCGGCTCGAAGTAGAGGCCGCGCGTGCCGACGTAGTCGGCGAGATCCGGCGTGAAGAACAGGATGGGACGCCCGGTCTGCAGGAAGTCGAAGAAGATGCTCGAGTAGTCCGTGATCAGTGTGTCGGTGACCCCGAGCACGATATTCGTCGGGATCTCGTTCGGCACCAGCATCCGCTTCAGCTCCGGGCGGTGCTTGGCGAGGGAGTGGACGATCTGGTGCGTCTTCAGCAGCACCACGTACCGGCTCGTGTCGATGTGCGCCTCGATCGTGGCGATGTGCTCGAGGATCTCGTCGAGGTCGTCGGTGGGGCGACCGAACGAGGCGCCCTTCCAGGTGGGCGCGTAGAGGATCACCTTGCGGTCGCCGAGCGGGACGCCGGCGCGGTGCAGACGCTCCAGGGCGGCTGCACGCCCCGCGTCGTCGAGGAACTGCCGGTCGATGCGCGGGTAGCCCTCTTCAACGATGGTGCCCCGATAGATCCCGGTGAGCTTGTACGCGCTCTCGTACATCTGATCGGCCATGAACGCATTCGCGGCGAGCAGATAGTCGGCGGCCACGAAGTTGCGCACGATGTTCGCCGTGGCGAGAGCGCCGTCGTCGATGTCGTAGCCCATTCGCTTCAGCGGTGTTCCGTGCCAGGTGTTCAGATAGACCTGTCCGGGGCGTTTGCCGAAGTCGGGAGGGAACGTCGCGTTGTTCACGAGGTACTGACTGGTCGCGAGTGCCCGGTAGTACGCGGCCGAGCCGTACCGCACGAACGTCACCCGAGGGTCGTTCGCGAATTCCTCGACCGCGGCGCGGTACTGGTGCAGATCTGACAACGCCCAGATGTGGGTGAGGTGGGAGAGATCCGGGGCGGCGAGGAGCTCGCGGAAGATCGCCTCGGGATTGTCGAGCATCCCGTTGCCGGAGAACGATTCGTAGAGAACCGATCCGACGACGAGGGGCCGACGGCGCCAGTACGCGTGGATTTCGAACCGTGCTGCGCGTTTGACCCGGGACGGCAGGCGTTTCAGGCGGGAGAGTCTCATCACGGCCGATTTTATGTGAGCCGGATAACGGGCACCTGTGAGCGCTCTTTGCGGAGTCTCTGCGGGGAACTCCTACGACTCCTCATCGAAGTCGAGGCTGAGTTTGCGCAGCAGCACCGCGAGACGTTCCTGGTCGGTGGGGGAGAGCGAGGAGAGGAGGTCGGATTCGGCATCGACCAGGCGGGTGATCGCGGCATCCACCCGGCTGAGCCCCTGCGGGGTCATCTGCACGAGGATGCCGCGGCCGTCGTTGGGGTCGGTGCGCCGGTGCACGAGGCCGCGGGAGACGAGACGGTCGATGCGATTGGTCATCGTTCCGCTGGAGACCAGCGTCTGCTGGAGCAGGGCCTTCGGGCTCAGCTGGTAGGGCGCACCGGCGCGGCGGAGAGCGGCGAGCACGTCGAACTCCCACGACTCGAGGTCGGAGCGGTCGAAGGCCGTGCGGCGGGCGCGGTCGAGGTGGCGCGCGAGCCGGGCCACGCGGGAGAGCACTTGCAGCGGCGAGAAGTCCAGGTCGGGGCGTTCGCGCAGCCAGGAGTCAACGATGCGGTCGACCTCGTCGTGTGCGTCAGGCATCTTCCCATGCTATTTCGTCGGGCGGGTGACCGATGGTCTGGCAAACTGGGTGTGTGCGCCGGCTGTTCTCCGGCGCGGTCCGCCTTGGTGTAATGGCAGCACGACAGCCTTTGGAGCTGTTAGGTCTAGGTTCGAGTCCTGGAGGCGGAGCGGAAGAGTCGTCAACCCCAGGAGAGACATGACCGACAAGAACCTCGCCATCGTCGTCCTCGCGGCCGGCCAGGGAACCCGGATGAAGTCCGCCACTCCGAAGCTCTTGCACCCTCTCGCCGGCGTGCCGATCGTCGGCCATGTGCTCGCGACCGTGGAGGAGCTGGACGCGGCGCACGTGATCTCGGTGGTGCGGTTCGAGCGCGACAAGCTTGTCGAGGTCATCTCGGCCGACCTTCCCGAGAGCGTGATCGTCGATCAGGATGAGGTCCCTGGCACCGGCCGTGCCGTCGAGCTCGCCGTCGCCGCGCTGCCCGCCGACTTCAGCGGGGATGTGCTGGTGGTCAACGGCGATGTTCCGTTGCTCGACGCCGAGACGCTGCGCGGCCTCATCGCGACACACCGGTCGGGCTCGGCCGCGGCCACCATCCTCTCCTCCTTTCCCGCCGACGCCGCCGGCTACGGGCGCATCGTGCGCACGGATGCCGGCCACCTCGATCGCATCGTGGAGCACAAAGATGCGAACGAAGCCGAGCGCGCCATCGGCGAGATCAACGCGGGAATCTACCTCTTCGGGCTGGCTCAATTGCGCGATCAGCTCGCCGCCCTCACCACCGACAACGCGCAGGGCGAGAAATACCTCACCGATGTGATCGGATTGCTGCGGACGGCGGGCTTCGACGTCGATGCCCTGCCCGTTGCGGAGTCGTGGCTCGTCGAGGGCATCAACGACCGCGCCCAGCTGAGCGACGCGGCGGCCAGGCTCAACGCCTTGCTCGTGCGCACCTGGCAGCTCGCCGGCGTGACGGTGCAAGACCCGGCCACCACCTGGATCGACGTGAAGGCGAAGCTCGCCCCGGATGTCACCCTGCTGCCCGGCACGCAGATCCGCGGGGCGACCGTGGTCGAGTCCGGCGCCGAGATCGGCCCGGACACGACGCTGGTCGACTGCGAGATCGGTGCGGGCGCAACCGTGAAACGCACGGATGCGACCCTCGCGGTCATCGGGGCCGGCGCCACGGTCGGCCCATTCGCCTACCTGCGCCCGGGAACGGTCCTGGGCGCCGACGGAAAGATCGGAACGTTCGTCGAGACGAAGAACGCCACGATCGGAGCCGGCACGAAGCTCGCGCATTTCAACTACGTGGGTGATGCGACGGTGGGCGAGAAGACGAACCTCGGGGCCGGGGTGATCACCGCCAACTACGACGGGGTGAACAAACACCGCACCGAGATCGGGTCGCATGTGCGGGCCAGCACGAACACCGTGTTCGTCGCGCCCGTTAGGATGGGTGACGGAGCGTACACCGGAGCCGGAACCGTCGTCCGCAAGGACGTCCCGGCGGGAGCGCTCGCCCTCACGGTGGCTCCACAACGCAACATCGAAGGTTGGGTCGCGCAGAAGCGACCGGGCACCGACGCCGCCAAAGCTGCGGAAGAGAGCGGAGAGTAAGTGTCAGGGATCACCACCACCGGACAGAAACGCCTAGTTCTGATTTCGGGGCGTGCACATCCCGCCCTCGCCGAGCAGATCGCCGAGCACCTCGGCAGCGAGCTCGTGCCGACCGATTCGCGCACGTTTGCGAACGGCGAGATCTACGCTCGGTTCGATGAGAGCGTGCGCGGCTCGGATGCGTTCGTCATCCAGTCGCACACCTCGCCGATCAACGAGTGGCTGATGGAACAGCTGATCATGGTGGATGCGCTGAAGCGCGCCTCCGCGAAACGCATCACCGTCGTCGCCCCGTTCTATCCGTATGCCCGGCAAGACAAGAAGGGCCGTGGCCGCGAGCCGATCTCGGCCCGCCTGGTCGCCGATCTCTTCAAGGCAGCCGGCGCCGACCGCATCATGTCGATCGACCTGCACGCCGCGCAGATCCAGGGTTTCTTCGACGGACCCGTCGACCACCTCTTCGCCATGCCGGTGCTGCTCGAGCACATGCGCAAGGAGCTCGACCCGTCGACACTCACCGTCGTCTCGCCGGACATGGGCCGTGTGCGCGTCGCCGACAACTGGAGCGACAAGCTCGGCGTGCCGCTGGCGATCATCCACAAACGCCGCGACCCGCTGGTGCCCAACCAGGTTTCGGTCCATGAGATCGTCGGAGAGGTCAAGGGCCGTGTCTGCCTGCTCGTCGACGATCTCATCGACACGGGTCGCACCATCGTGAAGGCCGCTGAGGCGCTCAAGGCCAACGGTGCGATCGGTGTCGTCGTCGCCGCGACGCACGCGGTGTTCAGCGACCCTGCGGTCGAGCTGTTGCAGAGCGACTCCATCGACTCGGTGGTCGTCACCGACACGCTCCCGCTGCCGGAGCACAAGCAGTTCGAGAAGCTCACGATCCTGCCGATCGCGCCGCTGCTGGCCAGCGCGATCCAACAGGTCTTCACCGACGGCTCCGTCACGTCGATGTTCGACGGCGCCGCCTGAACCCATCTGCCTGAACCCACCTGCCTGAACCCTGTTGAGGGGCGGCACACACATCGATCCGAGCCGGATTTCGATGCGTGTGCCGCCCCTCAACGGCGTTCAGAGGCGATGAGGGGTCGAGGGGATGAGGCCGAGGGGTGCGACGAAGGTGCTGTCGCCTTCGGTGTTGAGGGCGTAGCACTGCCACCCGGGCCCGGCCGGACCGAAGAGGTCGAAGGTCGCCGACGACGAGTTCGCGTTCGGTGCGTAGTGGGCGACGTACACAGCGCAGGTGTTCCCGGCGGTGGTGGCCGCGATGCTGACGGTGACGAGAACGCCGGGCAGGATCAGCGCCACGAGGCCGAGCACGACGACCACGCGCATCGCGATCATGCGCCGCGGCCCGTGCAGGGGAGACTGCATCGGCTCGTACCCGGCGAGTTCGGGATGGTCGTCTGACGTCACGCTCTCGAGTCTCTGCCCTGCCGCCCGCCCTCGCAACCCGCCGCCGGTCTCTTCCCCTCTCGCCTCCATCTGTCGAGTCCGCAAAGAATCAGGCCGGACACGGCGCGTCGGCTGATTCTGTGCGGACTCGACAGGTGGATGGGGGAGCTCGACTAGTGGGTGGAGGGGTCGGTCTCGATCTCGGTGCGGTCGGCGGACCAGAGGGTGTGGAAGGTGCCGTCCTTGTCGACGCGCTTGTAGGTGTGGGCTCCGAAGAAGTCGCGCTGGCCCTGCACGAGGGCGGCGGGCAGGCGCTTCACCGCGAGCGAATCGTAGTAGCTGAGGGCGGCGCCGAAGCCGGGGATCGGCACCCCGGAGAGGGCGGCGGTCGCCACGACGCGACGCCAAGCGGCCTCGCCTTCGGCGACGGCCTGGGCGAAGTACGGCGCCTCGAGCAACGTGGCGATGTCCGGGTTCTCGTCGTAGGCGTCGGCGATGCGGTTGAGGAACTGGGCGCGGATGATGCAGCCGCCGCGCCAGATCTTGGCGATCTTGTCTTTGTTGATCTGCCAGCCGTACTTCTCGGCGCCGGCGATGATCGCGTCGAAGCCCTGCGCATATGCGACGACCTTCGACGCGTAGAGCGCCTTGGAGACGTCGTCGGCGAACGACGGGTTGACGGACTGCACCTCAGGGCGCGAGGTGACGACGTTCTGTACGGCTGCACGCTGCGCCGGCTTCGATGAGACGGCCCGGGCGAACACGGCCTCGGCGATCCCGCCGACCGGGATGCCCAGGTCGAGGGCGTTCTGCACGGTCCAGACCCCGGTGCCTTTGCTGCCGGCTTGGTCCAGCACGATGTCGACGAACGGCTTGCCCGTCTCGGCATCGACCTGGCGGAGAACCTCGGCGGTGATCTCGATCAGGTACGACTCGAGGTATCCCTTGTTCCATTCGCCGAAGACGTCGGCGATGGCGGCCGGCTCCAGCCCGCCGACCGTGCGCAGCAGGTCGTAGGCCTCGGCGATGAGCTGCATGTCGGCGTACTCGATGCCGTTGTGGATCATCTTGACGAAGTGGCCGGCACCGTCCGTTCCGACGTGGGTGACGCAGGGCTCGCCCTCGGCGACCGCGGCGATCGAGGAGAGGATGGGGCCAAGCGTCTTGTACGACTCCACCGAGCCGCCGGGCATGATCGACGGGCCTTTGAGGGCACCCTCCTCGCCGCCGGAGATGCCGGCGCCGACGAAGTGGATGCCGCTCGGCGAGATGCGCTTCTCGCGCTCGATGGTGTCGTGGAAGTTGGCGTTGCCGCCGTCGACGATGATGTCGCCCGGCTCGAACCGCTCGGTGAGCTGCTCGATCACCGCATCCGTACCGGCGCCGGCCTGGACCATGATGATCGCGGTGCGCGGTTTCGCCAGCGACGCCACGAACTCGTCGATGGTCTCGCTCGCCACGAAGCCGGCCTCGGGATGCTCGGTGATGAGTTCCTCCGTGCGCGCGTACGTGCGGTTGTAGACGGCGACGGTGTTGCCCTCGCGCGAGGCGAGGTTGCGGGCGAGGTTCGACCCCATCACCGCCAGACCGACGACACCGATATTGGCTGCAGCTTCGTTCGACACAGAACGCTCCTTCATGGGGCTGGTTCGACGGACGGGCGTCCGTCGGGGAAATTGTGGGGGACGACAGGGGGCTGGTTCACCTGCGTGGGTCCTGTCGCCGGGTGCGGCCTCGACCCGCAGGCCGGTCACGTCGGCCGGCGTTGTGGGCGGCGGCGTGGTCGCGGCTGGTTTGTGGGTGTGCGTGAGTCGAGCAGACGACTACCAGCGTAGCCTCCGCCGAGCGTGCCATGGATTTCGGGGGTGGCGGGTCGGTCGTGACGATGCGGGCGATCAGTGGAGAGAACGCTGTTCAGCGGGATGAATGATGGCTAGGCTGGGTCGATGGACGTCACCGGCGTCTTTCGATCCTTCGATCCTTCAACCTCAGGAGAACGGTGACGACGACCCCGCTTCGTGTCGTGGTGGCGACACCCCTCAGCGACGAACTCGCTGCGCTGATCGAGCGCACGGAACCACGCATCGAGCTGGTGCGCGACTCGAGTCTGCTCCCGCCCATGCGGCATCCGGCCGACCACTCCGGTGACCCGGAGTTCCGTCGCACGCCGGAGCAGCAGCGCCGGTTCGAGAGGATGCTTGACACGGCCGACGCACTCTACGGCATCCCGGATGTCGACCCGGCCGCGCTCGCCCGCACGGTTCGCGCCAACCCGCGGCTGCGGTGGGTGCAGACGATGGCGGCAGGCGGAGGCGGTGGCATCCGGGCGGCCGCTCTGTCGCAGGAGGAGCTCGATCGGGTGCTGTTCACCACCTCCGCCGGCGTGCACGGCGGGCCACTGGCCGAATTCGCTCTCTTCGGTCTGCTCGCCGGCGCGAAGACGCTGCCGCGCCTGACGAGGCAGCAGCGCGACCACGAGTGGAGCGGCCGCTGGTCGATGGCGCAGCTCGGCGAGCAGACTGTTCTCGTGCTGGGCCTCGGCGGGATCGGGGCCGAGGTGGCCCGGCTGCTCGCCGCATTCGGCACTCAGGTGATCGGCACCTCGCGACACGAGCGTCCGGTCGGGGATGTCGACGAGATCGTCCGGCCCGATGGCCTCATCGAGGCGGCGGCGCGAGTGGATGCGGTGGTCGTCGCGCTGCCGGGCACGGCCTCGACCGCGAACCTGCTCGATGAAGCGTTCTTCTCCGCGTTGCGGCCCGGCACGATCTTGGTCAACGTTGGCCGCGGAAGCGTCATCGACGAGGAGTCGCTGCTGCGCGCCCTCGATGACGGCCGAGTCGGATTCGCCGCGCTCGACGTCACCGCGGTCGAGCCGTTGCCGGCGGACAGCCCGCTCTGGGATCACCCGAATGTGCTCATCAGCCCGCACACCGCCGCGCTGAACGCCGGCGAGGATCGACGTATCGCCGAATTGTTCGCCGACAACGCGACACGGCTGCTCGACGGTCGCGCCCTGCGCAACCGCGTCGACACCGTCGAGTTCTACTGACGAGCCCCCGGGCGACAAAGTGCAGACAGCGAGGAGCAGGATGGCCGATTCGACAGGGAAAGCGCCGGCGGTCGCACGCGCTGTGCGCGTGCTCGACCTTCTCGGCGACGCTCAGGGGGATGCGCTCTCACTGAGCGAGATCGCCCGCGAGCTGGGTGCCGCCAAGTCGTCGACCCTCACCGTGTGCGCGGCCCTCGAGGAGGGGGGTCTGCTCCGTCGAACGGAAGCCGGCTATGTGCTCGGCCGCCGCGTGCTGGAATTGGGAGGGGCGTATCTGCGTGCCTTCGATCCCGTGCTCGAGTTCTACCGGGCGTGCGCGGATTCCGAGGTTCTGCGCCAGGAACGCTGCCAGCTGGCCGTACTCGATGGGGACGGCGTGCATGTTCTCTATCTGGCGAACCATATCGGCCGGGCGCCGTTCCGGCTTGCGGCCGGCATCGGCGCGCGCTATCCGGCGTCGATCACGGCGGTCGGGACCGCTCTGCTCGCCGAGTTCCCTCCGGAACAGATCGCTCGGCGGTTTCGTGACGACAGCACCCGCCCGGCGTTCACCGAGCGGTCGGCGACGACGCTGGCGGAGCTGCAGAGCGCCCTCGCCGCGACGAGGGAGCGCGGGTACAGTCTCGATCGCGGTGGGGTGTACCCCGGGCTGGCGGGGTTCGCGATCGTCGTCCCGCCGCAGGCCAGCGGGGAGGTCCCGCTGGCGCTCGGCGCCTCGGTGCTGCTGTCCGAGCTGACGGATGCGGTGCTCGACAGGATGCTCCTGGAGCTCCACACCGTCGCACGCCGGATGTCGAATCCGATGAACCTCGCGACCGAGGCTCTGACGGGGCGCATCATTGTCTGAGCCGGCACCCGCGAATGGAGTACCTCCCATGCCTCACCCCCTCATCGTCGTCATGGGCGTCTCCGGATCGGGGAAGAGCACCGTCGGCGCGCTGCTCGCCGCCGAGCTCGGCACGCCGTTCATCGACGGCGATGCGCTGCATCCGGCCGCCAATGTGGCGAAGATGGCGGCGGGCATCCCGCTCGACGACGAGGATCGTCGGCCCTGGCTGGCCGCCGTCGGCCTCGCGCTCGCGGATGCGGGGCCGACCGGGCTCGTCGTGGCATGCTCGGCGCTCAAACGGGCCTACCGAGCGGCCATCCTCGCCCAGGCGCCGACGGCCGTGTTCGTCGAGCTCGACGGCGACCGCGAACTGTTGGCGCAGCGCCTGGCGGAACGCAAAGACCATTTCATGCCGGCCGCTCTGCTGGAATCCCAGCTCGCCGCCCTCGAGTCGCTCAGCGCGGATGAGCCGGGGGTGCGGGTCGCGGTCGACGCCGATCCGGCCACCGTCGCCGCGAGCGCCCGCAGACTTCTCGGCTGACCGTCGCGCGGGCTTCCCCGACCCTGGCCGGGGCGGCGCCGCGCATCCGGTAGACTTACTCCTTGAACTTCGGCGAGGGATGCGCGCGGTACTCCGCGGGACATCCGTTATCGACGCAGTGGAGCAGGGCTTCGCAGTCTTTCCTCACCCGTCTTTCATCAGAACGATGCGTTCGAGTCGACACACAAACAGACACTGCGAGCACCGCTCGCCTGAGCGCCGGCCCTGCCGGCTAGGAGATACACATGGCTGACGAGTCCAACAAGGTCGTCGCGGAGGTCCGCGACAGCTTCGGCAAGGGTGCGGCGCGCAAGATCCGCGCGGCCGGCAAGATCCCCGCCGTCATCTACGGTCACGGCACCGAGCCCGTGCATGTCACACTGCCGGCCCACCAGGTCGGCCTGCTGCTGCGCAAGGCGAACGCGGTCCTCGACCTCGACATCGCCGGCAAAGCTCAGCTGACCCTGGTCAAGGATGTGCAGAAGGACCCGGTCCTCCAGATCATCGAGCACCTCGACCTCATCGTCATCAAGACCGGCGAGAAGGTCTCCGTCGAGGTTCCCGTTCACGTTCAGGGCGAGCCGTACCCGGGCACCATCGCGGTGCTCGAGGTCAACACGCTCCGCCTTGAGGTCGAGGCCACCCACATCCCCGAGAACATCGTGCTCGACGTCACCGGCGCCGAAGAGGGCAAGCAGTACCACGCCAAGGACTTCACCCTGCCCAAGGGTGCCGCCCTCGCCGAGGACGAAGACCTGCTGATCCTCAACGTCCTCGTGCCGGCCGCCGCGCGCGCCGACGACGAAGAGTCCGCCACCGAGGCGCCCGCCGAGGCTCAGGCAGCCGAGTAACGGCTCGATGGACTCTTCCCTGTCTGCGGAGGGGCCCTGGCTCGTAGTCGGGCTCGGCAACCCCGGGCCCGACTACGCCGCCACGCGTCACAATGTGGGGCAGATGGTGCTGGATGAGCTCGCCTCGCGCGGCCGCCTCACCTTCAAGACCCACAAGACCAACTCGACCGTCGCGGAGGGGCGTCTGACGCCCGGCGGTCCACGGTTCGTCCTGGCCAAGCCGAACACGTTCATGAACGTATCCGGCGGTCCGGTGGCCCAGCTCCTCCGGTTCTACTCGCTCGACCCCTCGCGGCTGATCGTCGTGCAGGACGAGCTCGACATCCCGTTCGACACGCTCAAACTCAAGTTCGGCGGCGGCCACGGCGGTCACAACGGGGTGCGCGATGTGATCGCGGCCGTCGGCAGCGGCGAGTTCACCCGGGTCCGGGTCGGCGTCGGCCGCCCGCCCGGTTCGCAGGCTGCGGCCGACCATGTGCTCAAAGGTTTCTCGGCCGCCGAGCGCAAGACCCTGCCCATCCTCGTCTCGGATGCGGCGGATGCGGTGGAGCAGATCGCCGGCGACGGCCTCACAGCGGCGCAATTGCGCTTCCACACCGCCCGCTGACCGGTTACTCGGTGTACTGACCGGGGGCGTTGATCGAATCGCCGGCGTGGAACGACTCGAGTCGCCCGAGGAGACGATCCAGAGTCGCGAGCGACGAATCCCCTCCCGCAGGCCGAGCGGGACAGTGAAACGGATTGGGAGCAAAGTCTGGTCAGGGCCGCTTCGCGGTTTCGGCGCTAGGCCGGCGCGAGCGTGGCTGCGATGCTGACGATGTAGACGATGAACGCGACGATCGGCGCGACCACGGCGACGATGATCGCCACGACGCCGAAGGATCGGCCGCGCTTCTTGGCCGCGGCGATGATGCCGAGGACGATCGCGGCGATCCCGGCGACGCTTCCGAGCGCGATCTGGGCGACGATCAGGATGCCGGTCGCCCCGAACGCTCGCGCTTGCTCGGGCGTGAGCGTGGCCGTGTTGAACGAGAAGCTGTTGCCGCTGCGGTTGGCAATGGGTCCGACGGCGGTGCCGATGACGATCGACGCGAGCGCGGCGAGGATCAGCACAGCGATCGCGATGATCATCGCCACAAGTCCAAGTGTTTTCTTCGGAGTTGCCTCCGGCGGGTACGGCGCGAAGCCGGGCGGGATCGGCTGTCCGTACTGCGATTGCTGGCCGTACTCCCCGAACTGCGGCGGCTGTCCGTAGTGGGGCTGTCCGTACTGCGGCGGCGGCGCGAAGAGCGGCTGCGGCGGGTTGTTCTCGGGCGGGGGGACGTTCGCCATCGATGCTCCTCGTTCTCGTGTGCGGTGTGCACGTGGAGCCCTCGGAAGCCGACCCCCAGCCAGAGCGTAGCGGAAGCGTGCGCCGGCGCGACAGAAGCAGCGCCGGCGCATCCTGCCGTCTCCTCACCTTCTCGGGGAGCGCACAGGCGTCGTTCTCAGCACGCACGGCGAAAGCCGACCGAACACGCAGCCGGCCGCCGTATCGTTGCCGAATGGAACTCTTCACCCGTGAGTGGGGCACCGGAGACCGGCGCGCGGTGCTGGTGCACGGCGCGATGTCCGACTCCCGGAACTGGCGTCGCGTCGGTCCGGCGCTCGCCGAGCTGGGGTACCACGTGACCGCCGTCGACCTGCGAGGGCACGGCCGCAGCCCGCGGGCGCACTCCTATACGGCCGAACTGCTGGCGCAAGATGTCGTGGATACGGTCCCTGCGCATCCGGAGCTCATCGTCGGGCATTCGCTCGGCGGCCTCGCCGTTAGCCTGGCGGTCGAAGAGCTTCGCCCCGCCCGGGCCGTGTACGTCGATCCGGCCTTCGGGCCGTCGGTGCCCTGGTGGCAGGCCAAACTGGCGCCCGCCTTCTTCCGTTCGCTGAGCCGCGCGACGGCCGTGCGGATCGCGAAACGCAACCCCCGCTGGGATCCGGTCGACGTTGCGATCGAGCTGGAGACGCTGCGCGCCTTCGACCACGGCGTCGTTCCGGTGCTGGTGGCGCCCGGGTCGTTGCGTGCCCCGGCGACCATGCAGGTGCCCTCTCTCGTTGTGCTGGCCGGCAGATCGCAGTTGGTCCGCCCCCGGCTCGCCGAGCGACTGAGAGGCGCCGGGTTCGCCGTGCGCGTGGTCGCCGGCGCAGGTCACACCGTGCACCGGGACGACCACCAGGGCTTCATGCACGCGCTGGACGGCTGGGCGTAGCGGGCCCGGAGCCCCCGCCGGAGCCATCCCCGCCAGGCAGGCGCGAGGCTGTCGGCCGTGCGCCGTAGACTTGGCCGAGTGATACTGCAGGGCTTGATCGCAGCGCTTTCACGCGCCTCCACGTTCGATGACGCCCTGGCGTCCGCGACGCGAAACGCCGACTTCTCTCTGACCGACGGGTTGCGGGCTCCGCTGCTGGCCGGGCTCGTGCAGCGGCGGGCCGCGGCCGGGGCCTCGCCCGCGCTGTTCCTGATCACGGCCACCGGGCGGGAGTCCGAGTCGATCCGGGGGGCGCTCGGCGCTGTTCTGCCGGGGGCGGAGATCATCGAGTTCCCCGCCTGGGAGACGCTGCCGCACGAGCGATTGAGCCCGAGCGCGGAGATCGTCGGTCGTCGCCTGCTCGCATTGCGCCGACTCGCCGATTGGGGTGCGGGCGACCGGACGACACCGATCGTCGTCGTCGCCTCCGTGCGCGCGGCCCTGCAGCCACTGGCCGACAACCTCACCGACTACGCCGTCGTCGAGCTCGTGGCAGGCGCGAGGGGCTTCGACTTGGCCGGTCTCGCCGTGCAACTCGTCGACCTCGCGTACTCGCGGGTCGACATGGTGACCCGCCGGGGCGAGTTCGCCGTGCGCGGCGGCATCCTCGACGTGTTCCCCCCGACTGCGGAACACCCGTACCGTGTCGACTTCTTCGGCGACGAAGTCGATCAGATCCGCGCGTTCTCGGTGGCCGACCAGCGTTCGATGCCCGAGCCCATCCCGTCGGTCACGCTGCCGCCGAGCCGCGAACTGCTGCTCAGCGAGTCGGTGCGGCAGCGGGCGCGCGAGATGGAGCACGAATTCCCGAGCCTGTCGGGGATGCTCGCCAAGATCGGCGAGGGCATCCCGGTCGAGGGGATGGAGTCGCTCGCCCCCGCCTTGGTCGACAGGCTCGTTCCGGTCACGCACTACCTCCCGGAGGGTGCGGCGGTCGCCGTGCTCTCGCCGGAGCGGGTCGCCAGCCGCGCGGTGAGCCTCGCCGAGACGAACCGTGAGTTCCTCTCCGCAGCCTGGAGCGCGGCCACCGTCGGTGCGGCCGCTCCGATCGATCTCGCGGCCGGCGACTTCCTCACGCTGCAGCAGCTGCGCGACTCGGTCACGTTCAGCGCGCCGGGGCAGAAGGCTCCCGACCATCCCTGGTGGACGATGAGCGGCTTCCAGCTCGACGATGTGCTCCCCGAGGAGCGCGAGCTCGAGGAGCACCTGCAGATCCGCATCGCGGCGGAGGCGGTCCCGAGCTTCCAAGGCAACGTCACCGGTGCGATCGAGCATGTCGGCGCGCGCCTGCGCGACGGCTGGCGGGTGGCGATCGTCGCTGAAGGGGCTGGTCTCGTCGAGCGCGCGGCCGATGTCCTCGCCGAAGCGGAACTGCCCGCCCGGCTGGTGGAGGCGTTCCCTGAAGACCCGGAGCCCGGCGTCGCCTACCTGCTGAAGGCGACCGTGGAGCACGGCTTCGAACTGGGCGAGGCCAGACTCGCACTGCTCAGCGAGAGCGAGTTCTACGGTCGCACCGTCGGCTACGACTCCCGGCAGGTGAAGAAGCTCGCCACCCGACGGAAGAATGTCGTCGACCCGCTCGCGTTGAAACCGGGCGACTTCGTGGTGCATCAGACCCACGGCATCGGCAAGTTCGTGGAGCTCACCCAGCGCGAGGTCTCCAGCGGCGGACGCAATGCGGTCAAATCGAAACGCGAATACCTCGCCCTGGAGTACGCGCCCTCGAAGCGCGGATACCCGGGCGACAAGCTCTACGTGCCCACCGACCAGCTCGACCTCCTCACCCGGTATGTCGGGGGAGAGGCCCCGGCGCTCAGCAAGATGGGCGGCAGCGATTGGTCGGCGGCGAAAGGTCGCGCGCGCAAGGCTGTGCGCGACATCGCGGTGGAGCTCGTGAAGCTGTACTCGGCGCGGATGGCCAGCAAAGGCCACGCGTTCGGCCCCGACACCCCCTGGCAACGCGAACTGGAGGAAGCGTTCCCGTTCGCCGAGACGCCCGACCAGTTGCAGACCATCGACGAGGTGAAGGCCGATATGGAACGGCCCATCCCGATGGACCGCCTCGTCTCGGGAGACGTGGGGTTCGGAAAGACGGAGATCGCCGTGCGTGCCGCCTTCAAGGCCGTGCAAGACGGCAAACAGGTCGTCATGCTCGTGCCCACCACGCTGCTCGTCAAACAGCACTTCGAGACCTTCCAGGAGCGTTTCGCCGGATTCCCGGTGCATCTGCGCGCGCTCAGCCGGTTCCAGTCCGACAAAGAGGCCAAGGAGACGATCCGCGGAATGGCCGACGGGACCGTGGACGTGGTGATCGGCACGCACCGGCTCCTCGCCGATGGCATCGTGCTCAAAGACCTCGGTCTCGTGATCATCGATGAAGAGCAGCGATTCGGCGTCGAGCACAAGGATTCGCTGAAGAAGCTGAAGACCAATGTGGATATCCTCGCGATGAGCGCCACCCCCATCCCGCGCACGCTGGAGATGGCCGTGACCGGCATCCGGGAGATGTCGACGCTCGCCACGCCGCCCGAGGAGCGGCACCCGATCCTCACCTTCGTCGGGCCGTATTCCGACAAGCAGGTCGGTGCGGCGATCCGGCGTGAGCTGCTGCGCGAAGGGCAGGTGTTCTTCGTGCACAACCGGGTGGGGAGCATCACGAGTGCCGCGGCCAAACTGGCCGAACTCGTTCCGGAGGCGCGCATCGCTGTCGCCCACGGCAAGATGGGGGAGCGGGCGCTCGAACAGGTCGTCGTCGACTTCTGGGAGCGCAAGTTCGATGTGCTCGTCTCGACCACCATCATCGAGACCGGACTCGACATCGCCAACGCGAACACGATCATCATCGACCGCGCCGACAAATACGGCCTCAGCCAGCTGCACCAGCTGCGGGGCCGGGTCGGTCGCGGACGCGAACGCGCGTACGCGTACTTCCTCTGGGATGAGGACAAGCCGCTGAGCGAGACGGCACACGACCGCCTCTCCACGATCGCTGCCAACAACGACCTCGGCAGCGGGATGCAGGTGGCGCTGAAAGACCTGGAGATCCGGGGCGCGGGCAACCTGTTGGGCGGCGAACAGTCCGGCCACATCGCCGGCGTCGGGTTCGATCTCTACCTGCGGATGATCGGCGAGGCGGTGAGTACCTTCCGCGGCGAGGTGGCGGAGGGGCAGACCGAATTGCGGCTTGAGCTTCCGGTGGATGCGCACATCCCCGAAGAGTATGTGGACAGCGAGCGCCTGCGTCTGGAGGCTTACCAGAAGCTCTCCGCGGCGAGTTCGCCCGCGGCCAAAGCCGGCCAGATCGGCCTGGTGCTCGACGAACTCACCGACCGCTACGGCGAACCGCCCATTGCCGTGCAGAACCTCATCGCCGTCTCGCGGCTGCGTCTCGCCGCGCAGCGGGCCGGTCTCGGTGAGGTCGTCGCGATGGGTTCCAATCTGCGTCTCGCGCCGGCCCTGCTCCCGGACTCGCTGCAGGTTCGACTGCAGAGGATGTACCCCGGCGCCAAGTACCACGCGGCTCCGAAGGTGATCACGGTACCGTTGCCGCGGGTGAACGGCGAGGCCCCCAGCGACGCCGACCTGATCGCCTGGGTCGGTTCGCTGCTCGGCGCGCTCTTCCCCGTTCCCGAAACCGCGGAGGAGCAGACCACCGCCTGAGACCGCCTCCCGCTCCCTCCGCCGCCGGAAGTGTGAACCCACACCGAAGAGGAGTCGGTCCTGGCGGACGATCCATCGAGGTGTTGTGCGATTCTTCCTAGGAAGGGTGCGGGTGCTGCCGACGGTAGCGTCGCGCCAGCGCGCTGACGCTGATCCCGGCGGCCACGATCGAGATCGCCGACCCGAGCAGCACCGCGAGGGTCCCCTCGCTGCGCACGAGGTCGTTCCCCGCGAAGGCCAGCTCGTTCATCAGCAGTGAGACAGTGAACCCGATGCCGCCGAGCGCGCCGATGGTGAGCAGACCGGTGATCGGGATTCGGCCGCGCTCGGCCTTCGGCTTGGTGAACGAGCCCAGCCAGCCCCCGAGAGTGATGCCGACGATTTTGCCCACCGGCAGCGCGACGAGGATCCCCCAGAAGGCCGGCTGAAGCTGCGCGGGCGAGACCTGAGGAATGACGACCAGGGCGGCCGAGAACGCGAACAGCGGCAGGATCAGCCCGTTCGACCACGGCTCGAGCACATGGGTGACTTTGCCTGCAGGGCGCCGGGCCATCACCAGGCCGAGGGCGACACCCGCGATCGTCGCGTGCACGCCGGAATCCCAGACGAGCCACCAGGTGAGCACGGCGAGCAGCAGCATCAGCACCCCGATGGGGAAGCGCATCCGGCCCCGCAGGAAGCGGCTCAGAATACCGAAGGCGGCGAGGGTGACGACCGCCAGCCCGAGTTCACCCAGGTTGGGGTCGGTGGTGAAGAAGACGGCGATGATGAGGATGGCGATGAGGTCGTCGAGCACCGCGAGCGCCAGCAGGAAGACCCGAAGCCGGTTGGGGAGTCCCCGGCCGAACACGGCGAGTACGCCGAGTGCGAAGGCGATGTCGGTCGCCGTGGGGATGGGCCACCCGTCGGCGAGCGGGGTTCCGGCAGTGAACGCCAGGTAGATCAGCACCGGCACGACGACGCCACCGACGGCCGCGATGGCCGGGTGGATGGCCTTCTGGAAGCTGTTCAACTCACCCGCGACCAGCTCGTGCTTGAGCTCGACCGCCACGATGAAGAAGAAGATGGCCAGCAGGCCGTCGCTGATCCAGTGGCCGACGCTCAGCCGGGTGGAGCCGAAACCGATGTAGCTGTGCTGCAGGTCGAGCAGGGCCGGCCCGATCGCGGTGTTCGCGAGCAGCAGGCCGAGGGCGGCGGCTCCCAGGAGAAGGCCGGCGGCGGTGCGCTCGGATCGGATGATGCTCATGACGGTCTCGCCTATCTCACACCGTGGCCGGCGTAGTTCGCTTGCAGAGGCGACGTCGAAACGTCACCGCCGACCAGACTTCCCGGCACACCAAGACCCCAGCTTATCGGAGGGGCGAAACGAGGCAGAGGATGTGGCCGTCGGTGTCGCGCAGCACCGACTGCCGTTCGCCCCACACCTGGTCGGCCGGTTCGTCGACGACGGCGGCGCCTGCGGCGACGGCGGCGATGGTCGCGGCGTCGACGTCGGTCACGGCGAAGCTGGCGGCGACACCGGCGTCGCCCGGCGTGGGGGTGCGCTGATGCAGCAGCACTTCCGTTGCGGTGCCGGGCGGCGCATCCCGATCGGTGGTGAGCATGGCGAGTCCGTCGATCGTGGAGAGTTCGTGCAGCCCGAGCGCATCGCGGTAGAGGGCGAGGGCGCGGGGCAGATCCTCGACGGAGACGGTGAGGCGGGCGATCCGAGTTGCCATGGGGCCAGGCTACCGGCGGCGACCGGCGGTGAGAGGATGGACACGAATCAGGAGAGGACCGATGACCGATGACCGATTTGAGTTTCTCATCTGCGCCGGTCGGCGAGCAGCCGACGAAGCTCGACGAACTGGTGGCCGTGATGGCGCGGCTGCGCGGCCCGGGCGGCTGCCCGTGGGATGCCGACCAGACGCACGAATCACTCGTGCAGTACCTCGTCGAGGAGACCTATGAGCTGGTGGAGGCGATCGAGACCGGAAACCGCGACGACCTGATCGAGGAGCTCGGCGACGTGCTCTATCAGGTGCTTTTCCACGCCGACATCGCGGCGAACACGCCCGGCGAGGATTTCGACATCCAGGAGGTGGCCGCACGGATGACCGCCAAGATGGTCGGCCGTCATCCGCACGTCTTCGGTGATCGCAAGGCCGAGACCGCCGACGATGTCGTGGAGTTCTGGGACGATCTGAAGAAGCGCGAGAAGCCGTCGCGCACGAGTGTGTTGGACGGCATCCCGCAGGCGATGCCTTCGCTGGCGCTCGCGGACAAGCTGCTCGGCCGGGCGCAGAAGGTGGGGCTGCTCGACCTCGGCGATGCCGGGGGCGTTCAGGTGGAGTCGGAGGATGAACTGGGCCCGCTGCTGCTGGCGATCGTTGCTTCGGCGAAGGCGAACGGCCTGGATGCCGAGCGGGCGCTGCGGTCGACCCTCCGCGATCTTCAGGGGGAGATCCGCGAGCACGAGGCCGGCGCCGCCGACGCCGGCATCATCGGCGTGGTCGCCCCGGAGGTCTGAGGGGCGCTGCGGTCGGGCGCCATCGTCTGTGAAGTCGGAAAGGGAACCCGGCAGCCATCGCGGCTTAGGTTAGGCTTGCCTAAGCCAAATCCGGTTTCCCTTGTCCATCCTCCCAAAGGAGAGTCATGTTCGAGTTCGTCGCCCGCGGCCGTCGCCGCCGGTCGCGCATCGCCCTGATCGCATCCGCCATCGTCGCCTCGACGGCGCTGGCGCTCACCGGATGCAGCACCGCCGCGCCCGCCACCGACACCACGGCGAGCAGCGACTCCGGCGCGTTCCCGGTTACCATCACTAGCGCGCTCGGCTCGGTGACGATCGACAAGACGCCGACCCGGATCGCGACCTGGGGCTGGGGCGCGCAGGACGCAGTGCTCGCGCTCGGCATGGTGCCGGTCGCAATGCCGAAGAACACTTACGGCGGCAACGCCGACGGTGTGCTCCCGTGGGATGCCGAACAGATCAAGAAGCTGGGAGGGAAGACTCCCGAGCTGCTGAGCGGCACCGACACCAGCGAGGTGCCGTTCGAGCAGTTCGTGCAGGCCAAGCCCGATGTCATCCTCGCCCCGTACTCCGGCCTCTCGCAGAAGGACTACGACACATTGAGCAAGATCGCGCCGGTCGTGGCGTATCCGAAGGACCCGTGGGCGACGAGCTGGCAGGATCAGCTCACGATCGTGGGCAAGGCGCTCGGCAAGTCCGCCGAGGCCGCGAAGCTGAAGACCCAGGTCGACGACAAGGTCGCCGCGCTCGCCGCCAAGTACCCGGTGCTGAAAGGCAAGACCTTCGTCTACATCTCGGCCAACGAGCCCGGCAAGATCAACATCTTCCGCAGCAATGACCCCCGGGTTCAACTGCTCAACCAGCTCGGGATGAAGGATGCCTCGAGCACGAAAGCCCTCGACAGCGATCCGAAGGCCGGTAGCTACTTCTACAGTCTCAGCAACGAGAACCTCAGCAAGATCGACGCCGACCTGCTTGTGGGGTACTTCGCCGACCAGGCCGCGGTCGACGCATTCACGTCGACCCCGCTCGTCGCGGCGATGCCGACTGTGGCCGACGGCCGGTTCGCGCCCATCGCCGGCGAGTCTTTCGTGATGGCGTCGAGTGCGCCGAGCGTGCTGTCCATCCCGTGGATGCTCGACTCCTACGTTCCCCAGCTCGCCGCCGCAGCCGAGAAGGTCAAGTAATCCGCGGATGACGACGAGCACGACCGACACGAGCGCCGGCGCGCCGCGGAACATCGTTTCCGCCGTGCGTCGGCGTCGTCGGCGTCTGCTCATCGGGATCGTCGTCGCGGTGCTTGCGCTCGTCGTCGCCGTCGTGCTGAGTCTCATGCTCGGAGCCCGGTACATCGAGCCGAGCGCAGTGCTGCACGCGCTGCTGCACTACGACCGTCGTGACGACGACTCGCTGGTCGTCGTCGACAGCCGGTTGCCCCGCACCCTGCTCGGTCTGCTCGCCGGTCTGGCACTGGGACTCGCGGGCACGGTGATGCAGGGACTGTCGCGCAACCCCTTGGCCGACCCGGGCATCCTGGGCGTCAACTTCGGCGCCTCGCTTGCCGTGGTCGTGGCGATCAGCTTCTTCGGGATCACCTCGCTCACGGGGTATCTCTGGTTCGCTTTCGCCGGGGCGGCGCTCGCCTCCGTCGTCGTCTACCTCGTCGCCTCGCGGGGCCGGGAGGGCGCGACGCCGGTGAAGCTCGCGCTCGCAGGGGCCGCCGTCTCGGCCGCGCTCGGCTCGCTGATCACAGCCGTGCTGCTCACGAGCCAGGTCTCGCTGGACGCGCTACGGTTCTGGCAGGTCGGCTCGCTGGCGGGCCGGGGTTTCGACATCGTCGCGCAGGTGCTTCCCACCATCGTCGTGGGAACCGTGCTGGCGCTGGCCCTCGGCCGGGTGCTCAACGGTCTCGCTCTCGGCGACGATGTGGCCCGTGGTCTCGGCCAGAGGGTCGGCCTCTCCCGACTGTTCAGCGCGCTCGCGATCGTGCTGTTGTGCGGTTCCGCGACCGCGGCGGTCGGGCCGATCGCCTTCGTGGGGCTCGTCGTTCCGCACGCCGCCCGCTGGGTGGTCGGCGGCGACTACCGGTGGATCCTCGCGTTCTCCGCAGTGCTCGCTCCGACACTGCTGCTCGTCTGCGATGTGATCGGCCGGGTCGTCGCATCCCCCGGCGAGCTGCAGGTCGGCATCGTGACCGCCGTGGTCGGTGCACCCGTGTTCATCGCGCTCGTCCGCCGGCGCAAACTGGTGACGCTGTGACCGGGCTGCGCCTGCATCCGGGCGTCACGGCGGCGGTCCGCGGCGACCGGCGCCGACGCGCGGCGCGGGAGTTGCGCGTCGCGCTCGTGCTCGCGGTGCTCATCGTGGTGATCGGCGCCCTGTCGCTCGGTCTCGGAGCGGCCGCGGTAGCACCGGGCGACATCCTCGCTGCCCTGATCGGCCGGGCCGACCGCCTCACCCAATTCGTCGTCCTCGACCTGCGGCTGCCGCGGCTCACGGCGGCCATCCTGGTGGGCGGCTGTCTCGGGCTCTCGGGCGCCCTCATCCAATCGATCGCGCGCAACCCGCTGGCGAGCCCCGACATCATCGGGATCACCGCCAGCGCGAGCGCCACCGGAGCCACGGCGCTCGTCTGGTTCGGGCTCACCGGTCTCGCCCTGTCCGGCGTCGTGCTCGCCGGAACCGTTCTAGCGGCGGCGATCATCTATCTGCTCGCGTGGCGCGACGGGATCAGCGGCTACCGGTTCGTGCTGATCGGCATCGGGTTCGCGGCGATCTGCACGGCGCTGGTGTCGTATGTGCTCACCACCGCCGCGATCACGGATGTGCAGCAGGCGCTGGTCTGGATCACCGGCAGTCTCAACAACGTCGACCCGGTGGCGCTGACAGTGCTGGCGGTGAGTGCCCTGATCTTCGTGCCCTCCGCGCTGCTGCTCGCTCGGCCGCTCGCCGCCCTCGGGCTCGGCGACGACGCCGCAGCCGCGACCGGCGTGCGCGTGGAACGGACCCGACTGCTCGTGGTGTTCGTGGCCGTTGCGCTCGCCGCGGTCGCCGTCGCCGCTGCCGGCCCGGTGGTCTTCGTCGCGTTCGTCGCCGCGCCCATCGCCCGTCGGCTGGTCGGCCGTGGAGCGCTGGCGCTGGTGTCGTCGGCGTTGGTGGGCGCGCTCGTCCTCGTCATCTCCGACATCATCGCCCAGTTCGCCGTGCCGGGTGTCTCGTTCCCAGTCGGGGTCGTCACCGGTATCGTCGGTGCGCCGTACCTGCTCTGGCTGCTCGTCAGAACCAACCGAACCGGCCAGGGAGGCTGACCATGACCGCTGAACATGAGCTCGCCGCCCGTGCGCTGACACTCGCGTACGAGGGGCGGGCGGTGGTCGACGGTCTCGACCTCGACATCCCCTCCGGCCGCGTCACGGCGATCGTCGGGCCGAACGCGTGCGGGAAGTCGACGCTGCTGCGGGGGCTCTCCCGCCTGCTCGCCCCCGCATCCGGAACCGTGCTGCTCGACGGCGCCGACATCCACTCGCTGCCGACGAAGGAGGTGGCCACCAGGCTCGGTCTGCTGCCGCAAACGCCGACGGCGCCCGACGGCATCACGGTGGCCGACCTGGTCGGTCGCGGGCGCTACCCGCACCAGGGCTGGTTCCGCCGGTGGGCGCCCGCCGACGACGAGGCCGTCGCCGAGGCGATGACCTCGACCGGCGTCGACGATCTGGCCGACCGCGCCATCGACGAGCTCTCGGGCGGGCAGCGGCAGCGCGTCTGGATCGCGATGGCACTGGCACAGCAGACCGGGATCCTGCTGCTGGACGAGCCGACGACCTTCCTCGACATCAGCCATCAGATCGACGTGCTCGACCTGCTGCTCGACCTCAACGCGACGCGCGGCACCACGGTGGTCATGGTGCTGCACGATCTGAACCTCGCCGCGCGATACGCGGACCACCTCATCGCGATGAGGGAGGGTGCCGTCGTGGCCGCCGGCGATCCGGGGACGGTCGTCACGGCAGAACTGGTGCGGGATGTCTTCGGCGTCGACTCCGTGATCGTGCCAGACCCGGTGAGCGCGACCCCGCTCGTCGTCCCGATCGGCCGACACCACCACCACCACTGACCTCGCCCTGCCCGCGCAGATTGCCACCTGTGGTCGCTCTCAGCCCAGCGGAAGCGACCACGAGTGGCGAACCGCGCAGGAAGCGACGGGGCGCACGGGTGGCCGGCGGCGCGGGGCTTCGCGCCGTCGGCCCGTGTCTGGCAGCGAGCACCGTGCCGAGGTCGGGTGCGGATGCGGCTCATGCCAGGTCCGGCGGGACACCACCGAAGCGCAGGGCGCGGCCGTGAGGCCGGGTGACGCCATCAGGGTGGCAACGGCTCAAGTCTACGACCGGCCGGGCGTGGCGGACCCGGGGATTTCGTCGTATCCCCCTCGAAACCGTTCAGACGAGCGAGCCGAAGAACTCCCGAATCGCGTCGGCCGTCGCCTCTGGCCGTTCCAGCCCGAGGAAGTGGCCGCCCGAGGGGGCCCTCACGAATGAGCGCAGGTCGGTGGCGGCCCGCTCGGCGAGCGAAACCGGGAACTCTCGCATCGCGGGTTCGCGGCTCAGATACACGCCCAGCGGAGCGGTGATCGGCGGCCGGGCCGGGTTCGCCCCGTAGTCGAAGTACTGCCGGAACGACGAGCCGACGGATTCGGTGACCCAGTAGAGCGTCGCCAGCGTGAGGAGCGCATCCCGGTCGATCGTCGTGAGCAGGTCGCCGTCTACCCAGTCGTGCCACTTGTCCACGATCCATGCCAGCAGGCCGGCGGGGGAGTCGGCAAGCGCTGCCGCGATCGTGTCGGGCCGGGTGCACATGATCTCGCTGTAGCCGCCGTCTGCGGCGTCGTAGCGTTCGAGGCCGGCAAGGTAGGCCCGCTCGGCATCGTCGACGGAGTCCGTGTCGGCCGGGAAGGGGGCGTGCAGCAGCTGCACACCGATGAGCCGGTCGGCGTGGTCGACACCGAGCCAGGTGGCCGCTCCGCCGCCGATATCGCCCCCGAACGCCGCGTAGCGGTCGTAGCCGAGCACGGTCGTCATCAGCGCGTGCAGATCGTGCGCGATCGCCGGCCGGGTGAGCGGGCCTTCAGGCAGTTCCGAGAAGAGGAATCCGGGCAGTGAAGGGATGACGACGTCGAACGCGATGCGCGCATCCGATCCGAACGCGGCCGGGTTCGCCAGGCGGTCGCCGAGCGCGAGGTATTCGGTGAACCCGCTCGGCCAGCCGTGCAGCAGGAGCAGCGGAACCCGTGTCTCGGCCGAACCCGCCGCCGCGATGCGGACGAAGTGGATGCGGTGGCCGTCGACCTCCGCCAGGAACTGGTCGTAGTCGTTCAGCCTGGCCTCCTGCATGCGCCAGTCGAAGTCGTCCCTCCAGGCCTCGACGAGCCCGCGAAGGATGCCCGGGTCGATGCCGCCCGACCACGCTCCGTCTCCGAGCGCGCCGGTGTACCTGGTGCGCCGCAGCCGCTCGCGCAGATCGTCGAGGGTGCTGTCGGGGACGTCGATGCGGAACGGTTCGATGCTCATCGCGTTTCACGCTACTCCGACCGTGCGACGTCGTGACCCCCACATGGAAGAATCGTGGGCATGGCTTCTCCGATCACACCACCCCGCGGGATGCGCGACTTCCTTCCGGCCGACAAGGCGCGTCGCGAGCACGCGCTCGGGGTCATCCGACGCACATTCACAGCCCACGGTTTCGACGAGATCGAGACCCCGGTCGTCGAGGATGTCGCCCGGCTGCACTCCGGCCTCGGCGGGGACAACGAGAAGCTCGGGTTCGGTGTTCTGAAGCGCGGCCTCGACGCCGACGATCTGCGTGCGGCCCTCGACTCGGGCGACGTGCTGAGCCTCACTGACCTCGGCCTGCGGTTCGACCTCACGGTTCCGCTCGCGCGGTTCTACGCCACCCACCGCGCCGAGCTCCCCCCGGTGTTCCGGTCGATCCAGATCGCGCCGGTCTGGCGGGCGGAGCGCCCCCAGAAGGGCCGCTACCGCCAGTTCGTGCAGTGCGACATCGACATCATCGGCGAGGCCGGTCAGCTGGCCGAGGTGGAGCTCATCACGGCGACCTCGGCAGCCCTGGATGCGCTGGGCCTGCAGGACTGCACGATCCGCATCAACGACCGCCGCATCCTGAACGGCCTGCTGGAGTTCTGCGGTTTCGAGGAGCCGCGCTGGCCGCAAGTGCTCATCTCGATCGACAAGCTGGACAAGATCGGCGCCGCCGGCGTGGTGGCGGAGCTGAGCGCGGACGGAGCCGATGCGGCGGCGGTGCTCGGCGGCATCCTGGAGAACCTGGAGCCGCACCTCGCCGAAGGCGGTGTCGCCCTGACCGTCGAGGCGATCACTGGCATCCTGCCGGACGGGATCGACACCGATGCGGTCGCGGCGCTGGAGGCCCTCGCCCACGCCCTCGACTCGCTCCCCAGCGGGGTCACGCTGCGATTCGACCCGACTCTCGTGCGCGGGATGGGCTACTACACCGGCACCATCTTCGAGATCGCTCACCCGGGCTCCGGGAGCTCGGTGGGCGGCGGTGGGCGCTACGACGGAATGATCGGCCGCTTTCTGGGCACGGAAGTTCCGGCCTGCGGGTTCTCCATCGGGTTCGAGCGGGTGGTCGACCTCATCGAGGTTCCGGCCGACGCCGCAGCCGACTCGGTGGTGCTCGTCTTCGACCCCGCCGTGCCGCTCGACCGGCTGCTCGCCGTGAAGACCGAGCTGATCGCATCCGGTCGCCGTGTGCGGCTGGAGAAGCGCGCCAAAAACCTGAAGGCGGTGCTCGACCGTGCGACCTCCGCCGGTTTCGGGGCGTTCGCCTTCGTGACCGCAGACACCGTCGACGTCACGTCGCTGGAGATCAAGGAGCTCGCATGACCCGCCTCGATTGGGCCTCCGGCCACTGGACGCATGAACCCGCCGCGGTCGAACGGCACGGCGACGCTGTGGTGGTGACGGCCGTCGAGGGCACCGATGCGTGGCGCACGACGGCCTACGGTTTCGTGCACGACACCGAGCACGCCCTGCTCGCTCCCTTCGATGCGGGAACCGCCGTCGAGGTGGCCTTCACCGGCGATTTCAGCGGCGACTTCGACCAGGCGGGCGTCTTCCTGCGCACCGACGACGAGAACTGGATCAAGACCGGCGTGGAGTTCTCCGACGGCCTCCTGCAGCTCGGCGCCGTGGTCACCCGTGGCGTCTCCGACTGGTCGGTGGCGCCCGTTCCGCACTGGGCCGGCCGCCGCATCACGGTGCGCGCCAGCCGCTCCGGCGACGCTGTCGCCATCCGTGCCCGCATCGACGACGAGCCGTTCGCGCTCATCCGTCTCGCACCGCTCGACCCGGATGCGGTGGTCCATGCGGGCCCGTTCCTCTGCGCCCCCAGCCGCTCCGGTCTCACCGTCACCTTCGAGAGCTGGACCGTGACCGAGGCCGACGGCTCGCTGCACTAGCCGGGCCGGCCGACCCCGCGAACCCGGGCGACAGCCTGATGACCGGACAGTGAACAGAGCGGGGCGCATCCCGAACCTCAGTAGACTGGCCAGCGGAAACCCTAGATTCACACAAGGAGACAGTTGTGGCTCAGATCGAAGCTGTAGGCGCTCGCGAGATTCTCGACTCGCGCGGAAACCCGACCATCGAGGTCGAGGTTCTTCTCGAAGACGGCACGGTCAGCCGTGCCGCCGTTCCGTCCGGTGCCTCCACCGGCGCGTTCGAGGCCTACGAGCTTCGCGACGGCGACAAGGACCGCTACCAGGGCAAGGGCGTGCTCAAGGCCGTCGACGCCGTTCTGGACGAGATCGGCCCGGCCATCGAGGGCTTCGAGGCCGCCGACCAGCGCCTCATCGATTCGGCCATGATCGAGCTCGACGGAACCGACAACAAGAAGCGTCTCGGTGCCAACGCCATCCTCGGAGTGAGCCTGGCTGTCGCCAAGGCCGCCGCCGACTCGGCCGACCTTCCCCTGTTCCGCTACCTCGGCGGGCCGAACGCCCACACCCTCCCGGTGCCGATGATGAACATCATCAATGGTGGCGCGCACGCCGACACCGGCGTCGACATCCAGGAATTCATGGTGCTGCCGATCGGCGCGGAGAACTTCTCCGAGGCCCTCCGCTGGGGCGTCGAGACCTACCACTCCCTCAAGTCGCTGCTCAAGCAGCGCGGCCTGAGCACCGGCCTCGGCGACGAGGGCGGTTTCGCCCCCGAGCTGGAGCACAACCGTGCCGCGCTCGACCTGATCTCCGAAGCCATCCAGAACGCCGGTTTCACCGTCGGCACCGACATCGCGCTCGGCCTCGACGTCGCCTCCACCGAGTTCTTCGAGAACGGCGTCTACACATTCGAGGGCAAGGACCGCACAGCGGCCGAGATGTCCGCGTACTACGCCGAACTGGCCGCCAACTACCCGCTGGTCTCCATCGAGGACCCGCTGGCCGAGGACGACTGGGCCGGTTGGGCGCACCTGAACGCCGAGATCGGCGGCAAGCTGCAGCTCGTCGGCGACGACCTGTTCGTCACCAACCCGAAGCGTCTCGCCCAGGGCATCGAGGTCGGCGCGGCGAACAGCATCCTCGTCAAGGTCAACCAGATCGGCACCCTGACCGAGACCCTGGATGCGGTCTCCCTGGCCCAGCGCAACGGCATGACCGCCGTGCTCTCCCACCGCTCCGGCGAGACCGAGGACACCACCATCGCCGACCTCGCCGTCGCCACCGACGCCGGCCAGATCAAGACCGGCGCTCCGGCCCGCTCCGAGCGTGTCGCCAAGTACAACCAGCTCCTCCGCATCGAGGAAGAGCTGGGCGAGGCCGCGGTCTACGCCGGTCGCAGCGCGTTCCCGCGCTTCACCGCGTAGTCACCGCGTAGTCACCGGGTCGAACCGCTGGGGCCCCCGTCGAGAGACGGGGGCCCCTTCCCGTTGCTCCGGCGCTCAACGGTCGCAGAACGTCGATCTGGCGTGCGAAACCGGGCCGGGAACGACGTTCTGCGACCGATGAGGGATGCCCGCGCGGGCGCAACGCGGGGCAGGGTCGGTGCTCTTCTCGGTCGGCCCGGTGCGGCACATCGTGATCGTTGTCGCGCACGCCGCGTGCGCATCCCGGGCTCCCCAGGTGTGTGCCTTACGATGAAACCGGGCTCCGGCCCGCCGTTTCCGCCCGCGTCACACTCTGGAGGCCCCGTGGCCAAGCCTCGCACCCGCCGAGTGCCTGTCACCCTCGCGAACAGGCCGACAGCGACGGGCCGCTGGCTGCGCGGCATCCACTTCTCGGGGTTCTCGCTGGTGATGATGGGGTTGCTCGTCATGGCCGTGGTGATCCTCGCGCCGACGCTGCGCGCCCTGGTAGAGCAGCGTCAGCAGATCGCCGACCAGCAGCAGGCGGTCGACCGGCTCTCGGCGCAGGTCACCGACCTGAAAGAGCAGCGCGCGCGGTGGAACGACCCCAGCTACATCCGGTCTCAGGCGCGGGACAGGCTCAACTATGTGATGCCGGGCGAGGTCAGCTATCTCGTGATCGACGACCGACCGCCCGCGTCCACGGCGGCGGGGGATACGCCGATCAGCTCGAAACTGCAGAAGACCGACACCGACTGGGTGCAGTCGCTGTTCGGTTCATTCATGGGCGCCGGTCTCACGACCGCCACACCGGACCAGCTCTCCGGCACGACACCGACCACCCCCGCACCGACCCCGACCCCAGGCGGCTAGACATGACCACCCCACCTTTCGACCCGGTGACAGACGACGACATCGCCGTCGTCTCCGCACAGCTCGGCCGACCCGCCCGCAACGTCGTCGGCATCGCTGCGCGCTGCGTCTGCGGCCGTCCCACCGTCGTTTCGACAGCCCCGCGACTCGACGACGGAACCCCGTTCCCCACGTTCTACTACCTGACGCACCCGGCCGCCACGGCCGCCCTCTCGCAGCTCGAGGCGACGCAGGTCATGAACGAGTACAACACCGCGCTCGAAGAGGATGCGACGCTCCGCGAACAGTACGCGAGCGCCCACGCCGCCTACCTGGCCGACCGGGAGAGCATCGCCGTGGTCGAGGAGATCGCCGGTATTTCGGCCGGCGGCATGCCCGTGCGCGTCAAATGCCTGCACGCCTTAGGGGCGCACGCACTGGCGGCCGGCCCCGGAGTCAACCCGATCGGCGATCTCGCCCTCGCCAGGGCCGACTGGTCGCCGGAGATCTGCGAGTGCGTGGATGCGGGAGGCGACAGCGTCGAGAACCTCACCCCGTCCCCCACGACCGGCGCGCAGCACGCCGCCGGCGCCGAATGAGCCGCACCCGCCGATGAATCGCCAGGGCAGATGAATCGCTGGGGCCGATGAAGAGCTGGGGCCGATGAAGAGCTGGGGCCGTGGGGGAGTCGCTATCGCCGCCGGAGTCGTTCTGGCGTTGTCGGCGGGCGGTGTCGCGCACGCCGATCAGGTGCGTGACCTCGAATACTGGCTCAACGATTACGGGTTCTCGCAGGCCTGGCAGACCACGAAAGGCGCCGGAGTCACGGTGGCCGTGATCGACACCGGCGTCGACGGCAGTGTGCCGGACCTCGCCGGGGCGGTTGTCGGCGGAACGGATGTCTCCGGGGTCGGCGCCGCCAACGGCCAGAAACCGCTCGGCGGCGACGCAGACTCGTCGAGCCACGGCACCTGGGTTGCTTCTCTGCTGGCGGGGCGGGGAACCGGTGCAGACAGCGGCGTATTGGGCGCGGCGCCCGAGGCCTCCATCCTCACGGCTTCGGTCGCACTCGGCACCTCCGCAGGGTCGATCAGCAGCGACGACCAGATCGCGAGCGCCGTTCGCTGGGCCGTCGACAACGGCGCCACGGTGATCAATATGTCGCTCACCCGCAACACGCTCGACTGGCCGGTCAGCTGGGACGACGCGTTCCAGTACGCGTTCTCGCACGATGTGGTGATCGTCGCCGCCGCCGGAAACCGCGGCAGTGGCACCACCGAGGTCGGGGCACCGGCCACGATCCCGGGCGTGCTGACCGTCGCCGGGGTCGACCGATCGGGCAAGGCCAGCTTCGATGCCTCCTCCCAGGGGATCACGATCGGCGTCTCGGCGCCCAGCGAGCAACTCGTCGGCGCCAACCCCGGCGGCGGATACGTGCAGTGGGCGGGCACCAGCGGTGCGGCTCCGCTCGTCTCCGGGGCCGTTGCGCTGGTGCGGGCCGCGCATCCCGAGCTGAAGGCGGCGGATGTGATCGAGCGCATCATCAAGACGGCGCGACCCGTCGCCGGCGCCGTCCCCAGCCCGATTTACGGTTTCGGACTCCTGAATGCGGGGGCCGCGGTCACCGCGAGTGTTCCGCATGTCACGGCGAACCCGATGGGCGACCTCACCGAGTGGATCCGCATCCACCGCCGTGCGGCCGTGCCGGTCACTCCCGCTCCGAACGCCCCGGCGCCGGGCGGCGGGGCGGGGGCCAGCGCGACCCCGCAGGCGCTCGCGCCGGACCGTTCCGTGCGGTTCGACCAGCTTCTCTGGCCGAGCTGGAACGCCCTCACCACCTTCTGGTTGCCGTTCAGTGTGATAGCCGGTTTTCTCGCCCTCGCCGCTCTCGGCGGCGTGGGCGCGTGGCGGCATTTCAGGCGAACGGCCCGTAGGGAGTAGATTAACCGCATACTTTCGTGTTGAGGAGACCGTTCACTGTGCCCAAAATTCTGATCGTCGGCGGAGGATACGCCGGGTTCTACACCGCCTGGAAGCTCGAGAAGCAGCTGCGCAAGGGTGAGGCCGAGGTCACTATCGTCGACCCGCTGCCTTACATGACGTACCAGCCGTTCCTTCCCGAGGTCGCCGCGGGGTCGATCGAACCGCGTCACGCGGTCGTCGCCCACCGCCGCCACCTGAACAAGACGAACGTCGTCACGGCCAAGGTCACCTACATCGACCACGCCAAGAAGACCGCGACGATCCAGCCGCCGGTCGGCGAGGCGTACGAGTTCGAGTACGACGTCGTGGTGGTCACCGCCGGCGCCGTCTCGCGCACGTTCCCCATCCCGGGTGTCGCCGATCAGGCCATCGGCCTCAAGACCATCGAAGAGGCCGTCGCCATCCGCGACCGCGTTCTCACCAACTTCGACAAGGCTGCCACGCTGCCGGCCGGTCCCGAGCGGGATCGCCTCCTCACCTTCGTGGTCGTGGGCGGCGGCTTCGCGGGCATCGAGGTGTTCGCCGAGCTGCGGTCGTTCGCGAGCGCGCTGATCAAGAACTACCCGCAGATCAGGTTCGAAGACACCCACTTCCACCTCATCGAGGCGATGGGCCGCATCATGCCGGAGGTGTCGCTGCCGACCAGCCACTGGGTGATCAAGAACCTCGCCCAGCGCGGGGCGGAGATCCACCTGGATACGCAGCTCTCCAGCGCCGTCGACGGCGTCATCGAGCTCTCCACCGGTGAGACCTTCGAGACCGACCTCATCGTCTGGACCGCCGGCGTCATGGCCAACCCAGGCATCGTTCGCCACACCGACCTTCCGATCGAGGAGCGCGGACGCCTTACGGTGCGCGCCGACTTGCGCGTCGGCACCGAGGACGAGATCGTCAAGGACGCTTGGGGCGCCGGAGACGTTTCGGCCGTGCCCGATCTGACCGGCGGCGGTGTCGGCGGCTTCTGCGTTCCGAACGCTCAACACGCGGTGCGTCAGGGCAAGCTGCTGGCAAAGAACATCATCGCCGACCTGCGTGGCGAACTGCCGCGCCAGTACTTCCACAAGAACATGGGCGCGGTGGCCGGTCTCGGCCTCGGCATCGGCGTGTTCCAGTCGGGCAAGTTCGCGATGAAGGGTCTGCTCGCCTGGTTCGCGCACCGCGGATACCACGGTCTCGCCATGCCGAGCTGGGAGCGCAAGTGGCGCGTGATCTGGGGCTGGTGGAACAACTTCTGGCTCGGTCGCGACATCGTCTCGCTCGCCGCGACGCAGAACCCGCGCGCCGTCTTCGAAGAGTTCGCTTCCCGCCCGAAGCCGCCGGCCGCCGAAGCTGCCCCCGCGGTCGAGGCCCCGAAGAAGGCCCCGGCCAAGCGCGCTCCCGCCAAGAAGGTCGAAGCGCCTGCGGAGGTCGCCGCGAAGTAGTTCGCGCCGTTCCGCCATGGACAGGCCCGGTTCCGACGAAAGTCGGGCCGGGCCTTCTGCGTGCCCCGATGCCGGTTTGCGGCGTCTGCAGCAGCTCCCGCCTGCCACGGGGTCCTGCGGCCGCATGACGCCATGCGAGGCTCAGCTGTGGGTGTCGGGCGCGCGCGCGATGGTGGCGCGCCCCTGGGTAAGGTCTTGCAGCGCATCCCGGGCCGTGCCGAGGGCCGTCTCGGGGAGCCGCACCGTCAGCCGCACCGTCGTGCCGTAGTCGGCGTCGAGCACCTCGAAGCCCTGTGTTCCCGCCCAGTGCCGGATGCGTTCCGCATCGCTGTAGTCGGCCTCCGCGGCCAGCAGCGCCGACGGAACGTGCTCGATGAGGGTGGCGTCTCGCAAGGCGGTCGCGATCGCCTCCGTGTAGGCGCGCACCAGCCCGCCCGCACCCAGTCTCACACCGCCGTAGTACCGCACCACCGCGGCGACGACACCGTCGAGGTCGTGGTGGCGCAGCACCTCCAGGATCGGACGCCCCGCCGTGCCGGAGGGCTCGCCGTCGTCGGACATGCCCGATTGCCCGCCGGCCAGCAGCGCCCAGCACACATGGGTGGCCCCGGGGTGCGCGCGGCGGAGGGCGGCCAGCTCGGTCATCCCCGCCTCGCGGTCGGCGACCGGCATCGCTACGGCCAGGAAGCGGCTGCGGCGCACCTCGATCTCGGCCGTGGCGGGGGCCGCGAGCGTGTGGATGGGCATCTTCTCACGGTATTCGATGGCATGCTAAAGGGCAGGGCATTCGGTCGGGGCGACGTGGGGGGTTTTGTGGGGCTGTTCTCGAGGGGGAAGAAGGATGTGCCGCCGCGCGACGCGTCCGCCGCGAACGTGATCGGCGCGGGGGCCGAGAGCAGGCCGGTGTCGAATCAGCTCGTTCTCGCCGCATTGCGAACGTGGGGGGCGGAACGGAACGCGCAGACGTTCGCGAACGTGCTCCGGCAGTGCGCGACCGGCGAACTGCTGCTCGATACGACCGGGTCGACCGTCGCCGACCAGCAGAACGGCTTCCAGACCGGCGATACGCTCGGCGTCGGTTACCGCACCGACGAGCAGGGCCGCACGTTGCTGCTCGCCTTCACGAACAACGAGCGCCTGGCGGAGTATCACCGCGGCGAGCCGGTGCTCTCGCTGGCCCAGCCCGCCGCCGCTGTGATGACGCAGGCGGCCACATCGCCGTACGACGGCATCGCGATCGACGCCGGCTCGAGCGATCTCTGCATCGCGTACGGCGACGAGATCCGCCGCCACCTCACCGACGATGCCTCGCTCAACTCCGCCCTCAAATCCGCGTTGGTGAGCCGCTCCCTGCCCTGGACGGAGTTTCTCGACCTCGTCGGCGGTGCCCCCGCCGTCTTCATCGCCACGCAGGAGGCGACGGATGCGTCGGGTGCCGTCACCGGCATCACCGTTCCGACGGTCAGCGGCAAGAACGGCGAAACATATGCGGCCGTCTTCACCTCTCCCGCCGAGGTGTGGGCGTGGGCGCCGCCGTTCGACGCGCACGCGACGGGCATGGCGAATGTGGCCCGCGCCGCCCTGGAGGACGGCCACGACGGCCTCGTTCTCAACCCGGCCGGTCAGTCGGTCGTGATCGCCCCCGACGAACTGCCGCCGCTCGCCGCATCCTGACCCGGGATCCCTTGTGTTCCCTCTGCGAAGGGAGGGGGATGGCGGGGCTAGTTGTTGCCCTTTGTGCAGGTCTGTTCGGCGGCCGTCTGGCCGCTGATGTTGGAGGGCAGCGCCACCGCGGTCGGTGTCGGGGTGGGGGTCGGGGTGGCTCCGGGAGTCGCCGCGGTGGTCGGTGCCGTGGTCGGTGTCGGTGCGGGCGTCGCCGTCGCCGTCGGTGTCGCGGTCTCGGTCGCGACGCCGAGCGTGCCGGTCAGGTGCAGCGGCTGATCCGTCGCGAGCGCGCTGACGAGCGCCTGCGCCGACGCAGGATCCGGGATGACGCGCGCCGTGTCGTTCGGGTCGGTGTCGGAAGGGAATTGCAGGAAGACGATGTTGTTCAGGCTGATGCTTTTCATCGCCAGCGCGATCGCGACGAGCGTCGTGGGCTGGGTGAGCGTGTCCGACATCTGCATGTTCGTCACGGCCGCGTGGGCGAGCGTATACATCTCCAGCGGGTTGCTGAGCACCCCGGCGCTCGTCACCTTGCGCAGCAGAGCGGAGAGGAACAGCTGCTGGTTGCTGATGCGCCCCAGGTCACTCCCATCGCCGACGCCATGCCGGCTGCGCACGAACGCGAGTGCATCCGAGCCCACGAGCGTCTGCTGCCCGGCCGCGAGGTTCAGGCCGACATACGGGTCGACCACCGGCGTCGCCAGGCAGACGGAGACACCGCCGACCGCATTGGACATCGCCACGACACCGTCGAAGCTGATCTCGGCCGCATACGGGATGCTCAATCCGGTGAGCTGCTCGGCCGTCGCCACCACGCAGGAGAGCCCGCCGCGGGACAGCGTCGTGTTGAACATCTGGTCGTCGACGGCGGGCTGGCTGCCGCACTGCGGCACGCTCACCATCAGGTCGCGCGGGATGCTGACCACGACGGCACTCTTGTGGTCGGCAGCGATGTGCAGCACCATCGTGACGTCGTTGTTGCCCGCACCGGAGCTTCCGGCGAGCTCGTCGGCGGTGCTGAACTGGCCGCCCTGACCGCTACGCGTGTCTGTTCCCGCCAGCAACACATTCACAGCGCCGCTGATCGACCCGACCGCCGGAATCGCCTGAGCCGGATGCCCGGCCAGGTGGATTCCCGGTTTGATCGACGAGACCGTGTCGACCACGGCGTAGGCCGCCACCCCGACGGTGCTGACGACGGCGACCCCTGCTACGGCCGCCACCAGCCTCAGCAATGCGGTCGCCGGTCGACGGGACTTCTGACGCCCGTGCCGCACGGGTTCCGGCCGCCCGCGCAGACGGGGTCGCAGGGCGACAGGAGCCGAAGACGGTTTGTGCATCCGCCCAGGCTAGAAGGGAAAAATGCGCGATATCCCTCCAACGGCTGAGGAATCTCTCAGCCACGTTTGCGCCCCGGAGTGGGATGTGGTGCCCGGGCTGGCCTCCCCGGGTTGTGCTCAGCCGTTCCGGCGTCGTGCCCGCGGGGTGACGCCGATCAGGGCGATGCCGATCAGTAGGAACACGGCCGACAGCGCCCCGAAGCCGAAGGCGCCGGTCGTATCGCTTCCGGTCTCGGCGAGTTCCGTGGTGCCGGTGGCTGTGGTGGTCGGTCCACTCGGTCGCTGTGCGAGCTGCTGCGCATCTACCGTTCGAACTCTGTCTAGTGCGACTTGACTTGTAATGTCTAGTCTCGCTAGACTAAAGTCATGGTTAGTGAAGAGCCCACCCGCACGCTGGTCAAACGCCTCAAAGACGCAGGCTTCGTGGCTGACCGCACCGTAGGCAGCCACACCACCTACATCAACGGCACCGTTAGCATCACCGTCCCAGACGGACACAAGATCATCTCCCCGGGCATCGTTCGCCAGGTCAACAAAGCAATCCAGAAGGTCACCAAATGAAGAAATACACCGTCTCCGTCACCCGCGACGGCAAATGGTGGATGGTCGCCATCCCCGAACTCGACGGCCTCACCCAAGCGCGCCGCCTCGCCGAAGTGCCCGAGATGGCCCGCGAGTACATCGCCGCCAACACCAACTCCCCCATAGAGAGCTTCGACATCGATGTCGAGTTCGACACCGTCGGCGCCGTCACCGACATCCACACCGCACTCGAGACGATCCGCCGAGACCGAGAAACCGCCGCCCAACTCGAACGCGAAGCCACCGAAACCGCCACCGCACTCGCCAAGGCGCTAGCAGAGGAAGGCGTGCCACTCCGCGACATCGGTGCCATCCTTGACGTCTCCCACCAGCGCGCACACCAGCTCGTCAACGCGTAGAACCACGAAAAAGCCCCGGCCCTGCTACTCCGAAGAGCGGCACGACCGGGGGAGAATCTGCGAGGGTGCTCAATAGATAGCGGACGGGTCGAATGACGGCCTTGGATCGGATTTACTGCAGTGCGAGCTCCAGCAGACGGGAAATGATTCTGGGCCGACCACGACGAGGCCGCGCCAGAACCCCCTTCGCGCGGCCCCAGGCCGCTCTATTTGTTGTCTGCCGCGGAAATTCGACCCTCAGTCGGCTTGAAGAGTCCGTCTACCTCCTCTGGATAGTGCGCAGCCCACTGCGCCAAGAATCCTCGCGCCACAGTGATGCTGGCCGTGGACTCTAGACAGAGGCCCGGGGTATCGCAACTACCCCGGGCCTCCAGACCCCACCGCGCGGATACGTCGACGTCCAGATGACTGTCCCCGCCAACACCATCGTCGAAGCCACCCGCGTCGCCGTCGCCATCACAGGCCCGGTGTTCGACGCCGTACCGATCACCATCACAGTGTTGACCGAAGCCGAATGGAACGCCCGCGAGGGCTACACGCCGATGCCCGACCTCGTCGGCGTGACCGACGCCGCCGAGATCCTCGGCGTCAGCCGGCAGCGGGTACTCCAGCTCATCGACGAGCACCGCCTCACCGCAGAGAAAGTCGGCAAGTCGATGGTCCTCGCCCGCTCCGAAGTCGAAGCGTTCCACCGCCGCACCGCCTGAACTCGAAAGAGAGGCCCGGCCGTGCTACTCCGAAGGGCGGCAGAGTCGGGGCAAATAGTCCCTTGTCGAGCAACCCTGTTAACCGACAAGGGTTTCTGTTCGTTTAGACGCGCTCGTTCAACCGAGCGAGTAACTCAATAGGGGAGAGAGGTTCAAATACCCGATAAAGGGTTGAGAACCTCCGCTTGGAACGTGAGGCCCAGGGCTTCGAGGTCACGGAGCGTCGCGGGAAATGGTTGGTCATACCACCTGACCCCAACGCGCAGATAGTGACAATCCATCTGATTGAGTGGGACCACAGAGCAATGAAGAATAGGCTCTCGCGTCTGGGGCACCGCTCACGTTGAGGTCAACTGAATCCCACTTCCCGATTATCTACAACCAACCACGCGTGGGGTCTCCTCAGACAAAAAAGCGTAACATTATGTTACCATTGAGTGCAACATCATGTTAGACTGTTCTTGTTGGGGGAGATATCCCAAGGGGGAGGAGAACCGGTGGAAATCATCGGAATCCTCACCGCGATAATCAACGCCGGAAACGCTAGCCAGGAAAGGCCCCCAGGTAGACAAATTACCTGGGGGCCGCTCCTCCCAAGGGTAGAACAGGAGAACACGGTGGAGGTAGTAACCCTCATCATCAGCATCGCCGCGCTTGTCGTCGCGGTAAGTGCTTTGCTCGCGGCGATCAGGGGCCGTCGTGGCTGACGACTGGCTGACGAAGCTGAAGGATGTGCGAGCGGCACGGAAGCGGGTCGACCTGGAACGAGACGAGCTCATCATCGCCGCAGCATCCGCCGGCGTGCCGAAGACGCACATTGCTGACGCGGTCGGCCTGTCGTCGATGCAGGTGCACCGGATACTCAACGCGGCACGAGCCCGGGAATGAGAAAGCCCCGCACCGGTATTCCGGTCGGGGCTTTTCGCGGTCTGCCGGTAAGGATACTTCACCTACGCGGGATCAGGTTAACGCGTTGCGAGCGCTTGGTGCAGGCGTTGGTTGTGGTGTGTGGGGTTAGGCCCAGTCCGACCATCTGGATCGGTAGGCGTCCAGTAGTGGTGCGTATGGTCGCGGTGGTTTGCCGAGCGCGCTGAGGATGTCGTCGAGTGGAGGTGATCGTCGGCACCCCGAAGTCTCACCGGGCGCGATCGGTGCCATTCCCGAAGTTCCTCGCGGAAGCGCTCGCGCGGCAGTGTGAGGGCAGGTCGCGCGAGCAGTTGGTGCTCGGCGACGGCCACAATCACATCACCGCGACCTGGACGCCGTTTCGGCCGCTCTGGATGACGCTGCGCGATTCAGTTGTGGGCGATTGGTGGTTCGGGGGCCCCGAAAACCGCTCCGATCCCAGTCATAGCAAGAAAGTAGCCGAGTACCCCCAGTGGGACTCGAACCCACACTTGGACGATTTTAAGTCGTCTGCCTCTGCCGATTGGGCTATGGGGGCCCGAGCATCCATCGTAGCGATGGCGTGAAGACGCCCCCTGGGAAGCCGATTCCAGGGGGCGTCTGCCCGGTGCGTCGCAGTGTGACGCGAGAGGTCAGGTCAGGGTCAGTGCAGGACCACCGGGGCTTGCTCGCTTTCTTCGGCGTCGCCGGTGGTGGCCGGGATGCGGCGCCCCCAGATCGCGAACAGCACGAGGGCTGCTGCGGGGAAAGCCGCGCCGATGAGGAGCGAGGTCGAGATGCCGCGGGCTTCGCCCGAGACAGCGGTCACCGCGATGAAGACGGTGGTCAGCACGGCCACGCCGATGGAGCCGCCGAGCTGCTGCATGCCCTGGATGAGGCTGGAGGCGGCACTGACCTCGCCTTTCGGTGCTTGGGCCATGGCGATGGAGGTGAGCGGCGCGAAGGTGAGGCCGGCGCTGATACCGAGCACGATCGCCGGGCCGAGGATGCCGGAGACGAATGTGCTGGAGGCGTTCATCTGGCCGAGCCAGACCAGACCGATCGTCATGCCGCTGAGACCGAGCACGCCGATCACCTTCTCGCCGACCCGGGGTAGCAGTACGCGCGGCGCGATCTCGTTGGTCACCAGCATCGCCGCGACGAACGGGAGGAGGGCGAGCCCGGTGCCGAGCGGGTCGAAGCCGAGCACGTTCTGAGTGAAGAGGGCGGCGAAGTAGAAGAACCCGAACATTCCGGCGGGCACGAGGAGCATACCGAGCAGGGGGGTCGCGGTGCGCATCCGGGAGAAGAAGTGGAGTTGCACGACGGGGCTCGAGTGCCGGCGCTCGATGAACACCAGGGAGACCAGAGAGATCACGGCCGCAGCGAACGAGACGATCACCTGCACATCGTTCCAGCCGTGGCTGGCCGCGCGGGTGAAACCGTAGACCAGCGCGACCATGCCGATGGTGGAGACCGCGGCGCCGCCGAGGTCGAGCTTGGCGGGCACCCGCTCGGTCTCGCGCAGGAACAGTGCGGCCCCGACGATGATCAGGATGCCGATCGGCACGTTGACGAACATGACCCACTCCCAGCCGAAACTGGTGGTGAGGAAGCCGCCGAGGATGAGGCCGATCGCGCCGCCACTGCCGGCGGCGAGCACGAACAGGGACATCGCACGGGCGCGATTCGGGCCTTCGGTGGTGTTCGCCACGAGCAGCACGAGCGTGCTGGGGGCGGCGATAGCGGCGCCGATGCCCTGCAGCACGCGGGCGGCGACGAGGATTTCGGGGCTGGGCGCGAATCCGCCGATCGCGGAGGCGACGATGAAGAGCGCGACGCCGACCATGAGGGCGAGGCGGGCGCCGACGATCGAACCGATCTTGCCGCTCAGCAGGATGAGGCCGCCGAACGCGAGAGCGTATGCGGTGACCACCCAGGAGAGGTCGGTGGGGGAGAAGTGCAGTTCTTTCTGGATGTCGGGGAGGGCGACGTTCACGATGCTCGCATCGACCACGAGCATGAGCTGGGTGATGAAGACGACGATCAGGCCGAGGGCCGGACCGCGCAGGGTGCGGCGCGCCGGGGGGAGGGGTGGTGTTGTCGGGTGTTCGCTGAGTTCGGTGGTCGTCATGCTGTGCATCCGTTTCTCGCAGGACGTAGACTGCTATTCGGAGAGACTCTCCTCTTGAGTGTTCAACAATACGGAGACTGTCTCCGCTTTGTCAACGGTGATGAAGTGAACTTTGCGAAAGGATGCTCACGTGGCCACGGAGACGCTCAGCACGCCGCCGATCGGCGTCGCCGAGAAGCCGTTGCGCGCCGACGCGCAACGCAACTACGACCGCATTGTGGAGGTGGCCTGCGAAGCGTTCAGCGAACACGGCGTGCAGACCTCGCTCGACGACATCGCCAAGCGGGCCGGCGTCGGCGCCGGGACGCTGTACCGGCACTTCCCCAACCGGGAGTGTCTGCTCGCGGCCGCGCTGGTGGAGAGCCGCCAGGCACTCGACCAGAAAGCCGAAGAGCTGCTGGCGCGGCCCGACGCCGGTGAAGCCCTGAACGAGTGGCTCATCGAACTCGCCCGGCACCTCAGCAGTTACGACGGGCTGCCGGACTCGGTGGCCGAAGCCGTCAACGACTGCGACTCACCGCTCACCGCGCCGTGCGGTCTGATGAAAGACGCGACCGCGGCACTGCTGGTGCGGGCTCAGGATGCCGGGGCCGTGCGCACAGACGTCAAAGCCGACGATCTCTTCGTCTTCGCCAGCTCGCTCGCCTGGGCGGCGAACAAGAGCGGATACTCCCGAGACGACCTGCGGCGGGTGTTGAACCTCTTCCTCGCCGGTCTGCGCTGAGCGTGACCGACGCAGGGTCACTTCTTGTCGCGGTAGGGCGCCTTGGCCATCGCGACCATCGCGGAAACTCCGAGGACGCCACCGACGACGACCACCAGCACAATGAACCCGATGAGCAAACCAGCCATGCGATAACGCTACACCCGCGCAGCTATCGCGAATGCTGGGCGGCACCGTGTGAGAACGCTCAGCCGACCCATAGCCCGCATCCATCACACGAGCGCACAATGCTGTCAGACGCCCAATCTGGTGTGGTGTCCTTGACCCGGCCGCGGTTCCAGAGATCCCCCGACGGTAGCCGCGACCGGGTCTTTCTCGCTCCCCGCGGCGTCGGCTGAGCCACATCGCCGCGGCGGCCGCGGTTGTTCGGGACGGCCGCGACCGTCCGGCGGTGCGCAGTACCCTCGAGGGGTGACTTCTGCCGCAGCGTCCCATCGGTGCCCGTGTTTGAGCGGGGAGACGTTCGACAGCTGCTGCGGCCCAATTCTCCGTGGCGAGATCGTGGCGCCGACGGCGGAGCGGCTGATGCGCTCCCGGTTCACGGCGTTCGCCCGCAACGACATCGATCATCTGCTGCGCAGCTGGCATCCGTCGACCAGGCCGGCGCTGCTGGAACCCTATGCCGGTCTGCGCTGGTACCGGCTCGACATTCTGCGCACCGAGCGGGGCGGACCATTCGATCGGGATGGTGTCGTCGAGTTCCGTGCGTTCCACAAAGGGGACCGGGTCGGCGAACAGCACGAGGTGTCGAGTTTCGTGCGCGAAGACGGTGCCTGGTTCTACGTCGCCGCGTTCTGAGCGTCGTGACGCTCAGAACATCGCCTGTGGGGGGATCCGAGCGGGCGAGCGGCGGGTCAGGAGCGGGAAGGCTCGACGTAACGCTCCCAGAGCCAGACCGAGACGCTGAGGGCGGCGAAGCCGATAGCGGCGACGACGAGAACGACGGTGTTCTGTCCGGACCCGACGAGGGATGCGACGGGCAGCAGCAGCGCGAACAGCAGAGTGTCGATGACCAGGCTGAGGGCGAGCCATCCGAGCCTCGACCGCTGGAAGACCGCGCGGCCCGCTAGCGGACCCACCGGCAGGAGCATGATCGCGGCGGAGCCGAGGCCGAGGAGCGCGAGCGAGTTGGCGAGTTCGGTGGCGAAGGCCGATAGCGAGTTCGAAGGGGTCGGCAGAATGCCGACGGCCAGCCAGGCCAGCACACCGACCGTGGCGAGTCCCGTCACCTGTACGGCGGCGATCCGGGCGCGGGTGGTCCGGCTTGCGCCGTCTGCAACGACCACGCTGAGCACGAGGCCGAAGAGCAGTGCGGGCTGGAGGCCGAGCATCCGCGAACCGATCGCTGCGGCGGCCACGATCAGGAGCAGCGTCGGTCGGAACACGACCTCGATGCGACCGGCGCCGAGGCGGGTCGCGCTCCAGCGGGCGACGGCGACCCAGCACCCGTTGACCGCGGCGAGGGCGAGCACGATGGCGAGCAGCACCCGCAGATAGGCGCCGAGATCCTGAACGGGGCTGGACAGGGTGACGAGGGCGGCCGCTGCGGCGAACACGGCGGGGAGCAGCCGGCGATTCCCAGATGAGGAGGGGCGGGCAGCGACGCCGGCCGTGGATGCTGTCGGCCCGGTGACCGCCGACGCGTCCTGCGCGGCGGCCGGCGTTCCCGTGGCGTCGGCGAGCCGGGTCTCGGCCGCGCGGAGTTCACTCGCGCTTCGATTGCGGCCGAAGAACCGGCCGCGACGCCGGGGGCCGTTCTCGGAGCGGGTGCGGGCGAGGGAGCCGGCGAGCAGTCGCGCGGGGAGTGCAAGCAGGAGGATGGCGGCAGCGGCGAGGAGCAGCGATCTCAACCATCCGGGGAAGGCCGCACCGGACACCACTGGCGCTGTCGCTGCCGTGAACGGGGTCCCCAGCCAACCGGGAACGATGGGCAGCGGGATCCCGGCGCTCGGGGAGTGGGGGTCGGGCCGGTTCCGGGTGGCACCGGAGCGGCCGGGGCCGGCGTGCTCGACGGGCTTCTCGGGGGAGCCGAGGGCGTGGGGGAGCCGGGAGCGGTTCCTGGCGCGGGCGACGAGGTGCCGAAACGGAGACTCACGGTGTTGCTGGGCGGGCTGACGTTGCCGGCCGCATCCGATTGAAGGGCTGTGACGGCGTACGTGCCGGCGGCGAGAGTGCCGGGGCATTTCCACGCCCCTGCCTGCACGAGTGCCGAACAGATGACGGAACTGCCGCGGGTGTCGCTTGCGTAGACGGTAACCCGCGAGCCGGTCTCGCCGGCCCCGGCGAAGTCGACCGTCTGCCCGAGGCCGGCCGTGCTGCCGCTGGCTGGGGTCGTGATCGTGGGAGCGGCCGGGGGTGTCGTGTCGATCACGATGGGAACCTGGGCGCTGGGCGCAGAGGGCAGGGTCGAGAACGGCGCCACCTGGGTGGCAGTGACCGTGGTCCGCCCCGGCGGTGCCCCGTGGAGCACGCAGCCCCAGGTGCCGCCTGAATCGGCGGGGAAACTGCAGGTGGCGCCGCTGGCGCCGGTCACGGTCACCCGGGCGTTCGGGTAGGCCGTTCCGTGCACGCCACCGCCGGTGAACGCGCCCGGCGGCGCGATGATGGTGGGCGGCGAGAGCACGTCCACGCGGGCGTCGGCGCTCTGTCCGGTGTCGCGGGAGACGGCTCGCACCACGATCGCCGGCCCGTTCGGCGGGGCGCTGAGGTCGCAGTTCCAGCCGCCGTCGGCGGAGACGGTGGCCTGGCAGAGGCTTCCGGCCGAGCCGCCGGCGCCGGCCGAGATCTGGATGACATCGTCTGGAATTCCCGTTCCCGCCGCGCGAAGCGGGAACGTCGTGACGAGGGCAGAGGGGAAAGGATCGATGGTCGTCGCCTGCGGCGGTTCGGTCGGTGTGGCAGGCGGGGGTGTGGCGTTGTTCGGGACATCGAGCGTGGCCGCAGCCGGCGTGGGGGCTGCAGCGCTCGCGGGTGCCGCGCAGGCGGCGAGGAGGATGAGGGCCAGGGCGCCGGCGGCCAGGGCGGCGACGAGCGGTCCGGTCGACCCCCTCAACCGGACTGGTGGCGAAACATCTGACGAAAATCGGCGCATTCCACCCCATTTCAGGTGGCGGATTCGACGGTGTCAAACCGACGAGCCGGATTTGCGGCATACTAACAACTGGGTCAATCGACCCACTCTTCGCGCGATGAGGCGCGACGGGTCTGCCGAGCAGGAGTCCTGATGACGCGCATCTCCGCCGTCGACCGCCGCGCCGCCCTGGTGCGTGCAGCGCTCCGCGTCGTCGCGCGCGACGGGGTCTCGGCGGCCACCACCCGCAGCATCGTCGCCGAGGCCGGGATGTCGTTGGCCAGCTTCCACTACGCGTTCGCCTCGCGCGACGAGCTGATGGTCGAGCTCATCAACGCCGTCGTCGACGGCGAGGAGACCGCGCTGGCGCCGGCGCTCCAGCCGGTGCTCGGCGGCGTGACGATCCGCGACGCGGTGCGAGGCGGCCTTCAGAACTACTTCGACGCGGTGCGGGCCGACCCCGACCGCGAGAAGGCGATGTTCGAATTGACCCAATGGGCCCTGCGCGAACCGGGGTTCGAACCCCTCGCCCGCCGGCAGTACGACCGCTATTTCGCGGTGGCCGAGCGGGCTCTCGTGGCCGCAGCCTCACTCACCGGCTGCGTCTGGCGCGGCCCGACCGCCGAGATCGCCCGGATGCTCGTCGTGCTCACCGACGGGCTCACTATCGCGTGGCTGGTCACCCGCGACGACGCGGCCGCCGCCGCGACGATGGACTTCGCCGCCGACGCGGTGGCGGACCTGGCAACACCCGCACGTGCACCACTCGCCCCCCATCCCAACCCGAACGCGAGGACACGATGACCGAAACCACCTCTCCGGCGGTGTTCGCCGAACCGACCCGCCGGGTCACCTCCCGCTGGATCGCCTTCTTCGCCATCGCCTGGCTCGGAATCTGGATGGCGCAACTCGCCCCCATCCAGAAGCTGCTGCCCGACCAGGTGCAGGCCCAGCTCAAGACGACGTACTGGGTCGACAATGTCGTCGCCTTCGGCATCATCTCGGGCATCTCCGGCGTGTGCGCGATCGTCGCCTACCCGCTCACCGGAGCCCTCTCCGATCGCACCACGAGCCGCTTCGGCCGACGCCGGCCGTGGATCGCCGCGGGTGCCGTGGTGTTCGCGGTGTCGCTGATCATCCTGGGCGCCCAGACCACCATCGTCGGTATCGGTGTGTTCTGGTCGCTCGCCCTCACCGGGTTCTGCATCCTGACCGCGGCGCTCACCGCGACGATCAGCGACCAGGTGCCGGTGGGCCAGCGCGGCTACGTCTCGGGGTGGCTGAGCGCGCCGCAGGCCGTCGGGATCATCCTGGGGGTCTCCCTCGTCACTTATGTGTTCGTCGGCACCCTGTTCGGGTACACCGCGATGGCCGTGCTGCTGCTGGTGCTCGTGTTCCCGTTCCTGTTCCTCCCGGATGCGGTGCTCCCGAAGGAGCTGAAGCAGAAGATGACCGCGCGCGGCATCATCGAGAGCCTGTGGATCAGCCCGCGCGAGCATCCGGATTTCGGCTGGACACTCCTCAGCCGCGTGCTCGTGAACTTCGGCAACGCCTTCGGCACCACCCTGCTGCTCTACTTCCTCGAGTTCGGGCTGCACGACAGGAACGCCGATGACGACCTCCTGGTGCTGATCCTCATCTACATGGTGTTCGTGATCATCGCCTCGCTCGTGATGGGGCGCCTCTCTGACCGGCTGGGGAGGCGCAAGGCGTTCGTGTTCCTCTCCTCGGCCATCCAGGGCGTGGCGGCGCTGCTCCTCGCGTTCGTGCCGGAGCTGTCCGTGGCGATGATCGCCGCCGGCCTGCTGGGCCTCGGCTACGGCTGCTTCCTCTCGGTCGACCAGGCGCTCGCCACCCAGGTGCTCCCCGACCCGGAGAGCCGGGGCAAAGACCTTGGCATCATGAACATCGCCACTGCAGTGCCGCAGGCCATCGCGCCGCTGATCGGTGCGGGCGTCGTCGCGGCGCTGGGCGGGTTCGTCGGCCTCTTCATCATGTCCGGTCTGTTCGCGTTCGCGGGTGCTCTCGCGGTCGCCCGAGTGAAAGCGGTGCGCTAGTGCCCATCGACCTGTCCACCAAACCCGCCGCGACCGAGCGCACCTGGACAGCGCCCGACACTTTCTGGCCGGCGCTGTCCGCCGCCACAGCGAGACTCGACCCGGCGCTCGCTGTACTGCACCTGCCGGCGCTGCGGCACAACACCCACGACATGCTGCGGCGAGCGGCCGGCAAGCCCATCCGGGTGGCGTCGAAGTCGGTGCGGGTGCGTTCGGTGCTGGATGCGGTGCTCGCGCTGCCGGGATACCACGGCGTGCTGGCGTACACCCTGCCCGAGGCGATCTGGCTGGCGGAAGGCTCGGAGGGGCATCCGGCGATCGAGGATGTGGTGGTCGGCTACCCGACCGCCGACCGTGCGGCCATCCGTCGCCTCGCCGCCTCACCCGAACTCGCCGCCCGAGTGACCCTCATGGTCGATTCGGTGGCGCAGCTCGACCTGATCGACGCCGCCGTGGCGCCGGCCGACCGGGAGACGATCCGGCTCTGCCTCGAACTCGACTCGTCATGGCAGAGTCCGGTGCTCGGCCATATCGGGGTCTGGCGTTCGCCGGTCTACACCCCGGCCGCAGCTCGGACCCTGGCCGAGACGATCGTCGCCCGGCCCGGGTTCCGGCTCGTGGGCATGATGGGGTACGAGGCGCAGATCGCGGGCCAGGGCGACAAGCCGCGGGGCCGCGCCGCCTGGGGGGCGACAGTGCGCTGGATGCAGAAGAATTCGAAGGCGGAGCTCATCGAACGCCGGGGCGCGGCCGTGGCGAGCGTGCGCGAGGTCGCCGAGCTGGAGTTCGTGAACGGCGGAGGCACCGGATCGCTCGAGTTCACCGCGTCCGACGAATCCGTCACCGAGATCGCCGCCGGCAGTGGGCTGTTCGGCGGGCACCTCTTCGACAATTACCAGGGGTTCCGTCCGGCGCCGGCGGCGTCGTTCGCGCTCTCCGTGGTGCGGCGACCGGGGCCGGAGACGGCGACGCTGCTCGGCGGCGGGTGGATCGCATCCGGCCCTCCCGGGGAGGACAGGATGCCGCAGGTCGCCTGGCCGACCGGGCTGAAGATGGTCGACCGGGAGATGGCGGGCGAGGTGCAGACGCCGCTCACCGGTGCGGCGGCCGGCGTCATGCGGGTGGGGGACAGGGTGTGGCTGCGTCACACCAAGTCGGGCGAGCTGAGCGAGCACGTCAACGAGTTCCATCTCGTCGACACGGTCGGCGGCCGCGCGACGGTCGTCGGATCCACTCCCAGCTACCGGGGTGAAGGTCAGGTCTTCCTATGACGGCCACGGGAGCCGTCTGGCGCAACTGGGGGCGCAGCGAGAAGATCCGGCCGGCCCGGGTGGAGCGCCCTGCCGGCCCCGAGGCGGTGCAGCGCTCGATCCTGGCCGCTGCCCGTCAGGGAATGCGGGTCAAAGCGGTGGGCGCCGGGCACAGTTTCACCGGCATCGCGGCGGCACCGGGAGTGCAGCTCGACCTTGGTGCGCTCTCCGGTGTGCTCGCCGTCGATGAGGAGCACGGCCGGGTCAGGCTCGCCGCAGGCACGCATCTGCACCAACTGCCCCGTCTGCTGAAGCCGTACGGTCTCGCGCTGCAGAACATGGGCGACATCGACCGGCAGACGATCGCGGGCGCCACCTCGACAGGAACGCACGGCACGGGGGGAGGCTTCGGCGGGCTCGCCACCCAGATCGTCGCCCTCACGCTCGTGACCGGGGAGGGCGAGGTGCTCACGATCAGCGAGACGGAGAACCCCGAGCTGCTTCCGGCCGCGCGACTCGGACTCGGTGCGCTGGGAGTGATCGTGGATCTGACGATTCAGTGCGTCCCCGCCTACCTGCTGCAGGCGGTGGAGCGTCCGGAGCCTCTCACCGAGACCCTCGACGGCTACCTCGAACGGTCGGCCTCCGCGGACCATTTCGAGTTCTACTGGTTTCCGCACACCGAGACGGCGCTCACCAAGACGAACACCCGGCTGCCGATGACGCACGAGCGGGCGCCGCTGCCGACCGTCGGGCGCTGGCTGGACGACGAATTGCTCGCCAATGGTCTGTATCGGGGGGTGTGCGCGCTCGGCACGGCGGCGCCGGGGATCATCCCGCCGTTCAGCAGGCTCGCCCAGAGACTCACCGGCAACCGCGATTTCACGGATGTCTCGCCGTCGGTCTATGTGACGAATCGAACCGTGCGGTTCCGCGAGATGGAGTACGCGCTGCCCCGCGCGGCCGTGCCCGAGGCGCTGGGCGAGGTGAAGCGGCTCATCGAGAAGCGGGGCTGGCGCATCTCCTTCCCCGTCGAGGTGCGCTCCGCGGCGGCGGATGAGAACTGGCTGTCGACCTCCTACGGACGCGAGACGGGGTACATCGCCGTGCACCGGTACTACCGGGAGGACCCCGCCGAGTACTTCCGTGCCGTCGAGGCGATCATGATGGCCCACGACGGTCGCCCGCACTGGGGCAAGATGCACTATCGGGATGCCGAATCGTTGCGCGCCGTCTATCCGCGGTTCGATGATTTCCTCGCCGTGCGAGACAGGACGGACCCGAACCGTTTGTTCGCGAACGAGTATCTCGCGCGGGTGCTGGGCGGCTGAACCGTCGGGATCGGCACCCATCGGTTGTCCCCAAAGCGGGTGTCGAGTCCGAGAACCACGTCGAGTGAGAAGTCCTCGGATTTCCCGGTGATTCCGGGGAATCCGAGGACTTTCGCCGTTTCGGCCGAAACCGCTGTGGCGGATGTTACTGCTGTGAATCTTGACAGCTCCTCATTTCCCTGGAACACTCCGTGTTAGCTGTGAATTGCCTGTGAGTTATTGAGAATAATTCATCTTCAGGGAGATCCCGATGTCCGCTTCGTCCGCCCGCCCCACCAGCACGCCGACGCGCTCGACGGGGATGCGGCACGCCGCCGTCCGTCGCACGGCCGGCCTCGTCGCGGCGCTCGCCGTCGCCGTGGGTATCGTCACCGCCACCAGCGGAGCCGTTCCCGCCTCGGCGGTCGAAGCCCGGGAGGCGGCGCGCACGGCGGCCGTCACCCGACTCGACACCGCGCACTACGCATCCGCGGCCACCCTGCGGGTCGGCACGGCGGATGCGCGCCGGATCGCCGCCGTCACATCGGCCACCACCGAGCTGGTCCGTGCCCGCGGAGTGCTCACCTTCAGTGCGGGCAAAGCAGCCGAGGCGGGCCGCACCGCTCTCTCGGCCGCCATCGAGACGGTGGCGGCGAGCATCGCGAGCGACACCGCCTACCGCATCACCGCCGCGGTCGTCAGCGTGAAAGAGTCCGAGAAGGCGGTGACCGACTCGGTCGCCGCCTGGGAGGCCGCCGAGCACCAGCGCCTCGCGGCCCAGGCCGCTGAAGCCGCCGCCGCACGGGCGGCGGCCGAATACCAGACCGCCCGAACCGCCGACACCGGCGGAACGGTGCGATCGAACGCGACGTCTGCGGCCCCGGCCGCCCCGGCGCCGCGCTACGCCCCGGGGGTGTCGTCGACACCTCCGGACAACTCGGGGTGCGGTCCGTGCCCCGGTGCCACGCTCGTGCTGACCCCGTCGGGATACTGGGGTTGTCCGTAGCCGAGCTCTGACGGCATCCGTCCGACCACGGATGCTGTCGGTGGAACGATCGCGGCGTCGACCTCCCCGGTGTCGGGCACTCGGGAAGGCCGACGCCGCGGCGTCGCCTCACTCCGCCGTCGCCCTGCCCTCACCCCGAGCCCGGACGGATGTGGTGGAACAGGCGAGAATCCCCGTCAGGGGGTGCGGCGCGGCAGGGTGAGCGAGCCGAGCACGATCGCGCCGACGGCGAAGGCTCCGATGATCAGCAGTTCCCCGCCCACATAGGCCGCGTCGTGAGTGTCGTTCGCCACGGCGTTGAGCGCGTCGATGGCATGCGAGAGCGGAAGCCAATCGCTGATGATGTGCAGCGCGTCCGGGAGCTGGTCCCGGGGCAGGAAGATGCCGCCGAGCAGGATCTGCGGAAAGACCAGGGCGGGGAGGAATTGCACGACCTGGAACTCGGTGCGGGCGAAAGCGCTGACGAACAGGCCGAGAGTGGTGCCCAGGATGGCGTCGGCGAGGGCGACGGCGATCAGCAGCCAGATGCTCCCCTTGATGTCGAGGCCGCACACCCACACCGCGAACCCGACCGCGACCAGGGTCTGCACGACGGCGAGCAGGGCGAACGCGAGCGTGTAGCCGAGGATGAAGTCGGCTTTGCCGAGCGGCATCGACAGCAGTCGTTCCAGCGTGCCGGTGCGGCGTTCGCGCAGCGTAGTGATGCTGGTGACCAGGAACATGACGATGAAGGGGAAGAGGGCGAGCATCCCTGGCCCGATCGCCGCGAACGTGTTCGTGTCGGTGAAGATCCACGCCACCAGGCCGATCAGCAGGCTGGGCACCACGATGAGCAGGCCGATGGTGCGCGGGTCGTGGCGGATCTGGGTGAGCACGCGGCCGGCAGTGGCGAAGGTGCGGGTGAACGTCATCGCTCGGCCTCGCCGTCTTCGGTGGTCGCGATCGCGCCTGTCGGGCGGTCGTTCCCGTCGTCGGCGGTCGCCTGCCGGCGGTGGTGTCGGCGGATGAGCGAAAGGAACGCGCCCTCGGCATCCGGGGCGCCGGTCTGGGCGAGCAGTTCGTCGGGGGTGGCATCGGCGAGCACGGCGCCGTCGCGCATGAGCAGGAGGCGGTCGCAGCGGCTCGCCTCATCCATCACGTGGCTGGAGATCAGGAGGCTGGTCCCGCCGTCGGCCAGGCGGTGGAACAGGTCCCAGAGGTCGGCACGCAGCAGGGGGTCGAGTCCGACCGTCGGTTCGTCCAGCACGAGCAGGTCGGGGGAGCCGAGCAGCGCGGCGGCGAGTGAGACACGACTGCGCTGACCGCCCGAGAGGGTCTCGACGAGCTGACCGGCGTTGTCTCCCAGATCGGTGGCGGCGATCGCCCGTTCCACGTCGTCCGCGCCCGCTCCGAGCACGCGTCGGAAGTACGAGAGGTTCTGGCGAACCGTGAGGTCGTCGTAGACGCTCGCCGCCTGGGTCACGTAGCCGACCCGGTGGCGCAGCGCAGCGGACCCGGCCGGTTCGCCGAGCACGGAGACGCGTCCGCCGGCCACCTTCTGCACGCCGACGATCGAACGCAGGAGTGTCGTCTTGCCGCAGCCGCTCGGCCCGAGCAGGCCGACGACCTGGCCGCGCGGGATGCTGAGGTCGAGCCCATCGAGGATCGTCCGGCGCCCTCGCCGGACGCGGAGGCCCTCGATGGCGACCGCACTCGACGAATTCATCATGTGATGAATTATTCGCCCGGACCTGCCGCGCGTCAAGAGACGGCGGCGGCCGGATCCCCGAAAAGATGCCACTGGACGACCGGTCCGACTCGGCGGGCGAGCTCTTCCGGCTCGACGGAGGCGATCGGTTCGAGCCGGAGCACGAAGCGCGTGACAAGCAGGCCGACCAGTTGGGATGCGGCGAGGTTCGCCCGCAGCTCCGCATCGGCGGCGCCGGAGGCAGCGGCCAGCTGGAGGAACACCTCGCGGGCGAGGAACTCCTTCAGCATCCGGCTGCCCGGTCCGCTGCCGAGCGCGGTGCGCAGGATCGCGACGATGCGGGATTGCGCCTTCTCGGACTCCAGCCTCTCGAGCAGGAATCGCACGATGCTCGCCCCGACATCCTCCCGCGGGCCGGAGAGGATGACACCCAGTGCGCGATCAGGACGCAGCGGGGCCTCGAGCGCGGCGGTGAACAGCTCGGCCTTGTCGTCGAAATAGTGATGCACGAGGGCTGAATCGACGCCCGCCCGTCGGGCGACCGCCCGCAACGAGGCACCTTCGTAGCCCCGGTCGGCGAACTCATCGGTGGCGGCCTTCAGGATGAGTGCCCGTGTGTCCCGCGCGCCGCGTGGCCGCCCTCGCCGCTTGCGTTCCACCAGCTCGCTCATTCCTGCATTCTCCCGCGTCCGAAGCGATCCCGCACCGTCCACGGCGTGATTCTGCCGATGGGCACCGTGGTTGCTTTGAGAGTGGTGGGAACGCGGTGGGAGCGACCTCAGCCGCCGTTAGGATGAGTTCACCGCGCGGGTTTCCGTGCCCGTCACCAAGGAGTATCCCAACATGGAATGGCTCATCCCGGTCATCATCGTTGTCGTCATCGTTGCGATCATCGGGATCTACCTGTGGGCCACCTACAACTCCCTCGTCACGCTGAACGTGCGTGTCGACGAGGCGTGGAGCGACATCACGGTGCAGCTCAAGCGGCGTGCCGACCTCATCCCGAACCTGATCGAGACCGTGAAGGGATACGCGGCGCACGAGCGCGGCGTGTTCGAGTCGGTCACGAAGGCCCGGGCCGAGACACTCTCCGCTCAGGGGCCGGCCGAGGCCTCCGTGGCCGAGGGGCACATGCAGAGCGCACTGAAGAGCATCTTCGCGGTGGCCGAGGCCTACCCGCAGCTGCAGGCAAGCCAGAACTTCCTGCGTCTGCAGGCCGACCTCGTCGACACCGAAGACAAAATCCAGGCCTCGCGCCGGTTCTACAACGGCGGCGTGCGCGAATTGAACACCAAGATCAAGGTGTTCCCCAACAACATCTTCGCCAAGCGCCTGGGCTTCTCCGAGCGCGACTTCTTCGAGGTCTCTGACCTCGCGGCCATCGCCGAGCCCCCGCGCGTTCAGTTCTAGCGAGCGTCGATGTATAGGGCTATCGCCAGGAACAAACGCAATACGGTCTTCACGATCCTGCTGTTCCTGATCATCATCGGCGGCCTGGCGTGGCTGGCGAGCATCCTCTACCACAGCTACACGATCCTGATCGTGGTGCTGGTGGGAGCTGTTCTCTACGCCTGGGTGCAGTACTACCTGGCGAGCAGTCAGGCGCTCAGCATGTCGGGTGCGGTGCCGATTCAGAAGGCCGACAATCCTCGTCTCTGGAACGTGGTCGAGAACCTCTCGATCACCACCGGAACGCCGATGCCGGCGGTCTACATCGTGAACGATCCGGCGCCCAACGCCTTCGCCACCGGTCGTGACCCCGACCACGCGTCGGTCGCCGCGACCACCGGTCTGCTCGACATCATGACCGACGCCGAGCTGGAGGGCGTGATGGCGCATGAACTCGGGCATGTGCGCAACTACGACATCCGGTTGTCGATGATCGTCTTCGGCCTCACCGTGGCCATCGGCTTCATCGCCGACATCTTCCTGCGCATGGCCTTCTTCGGCGGCATGGGCGGCGGTCGGAACAACAACAACGGTGGTGGCGGTGGGGGCGGCAACCCGATCATCATCGTGTTCGGTCTGATCGCCGCGATCATCGCGCCACTGGTGGCGACGCTGGTGCAGCTCGCCGTCTCGCGGCAGCGCGAATACCTGGCGGACGCGACCGGCGCCATGACGACCCGTCATCCAGATGCACTGGCCAGCGCGTTGCTCAAGCTGGAGGCCTACGGTCGCCCGATGCAGAAGCAGAACTCCTCCATGGCGCACCTCTGGATAGCCAACCCCCTGAAGCCCAGTCTGATGAGCCGCCTCTTCAGCACCCATCCGCCCATCCCGGAGCGTGTCGAGCGCCTCGAGAAGATGGGCGGCACCTTCTAGCCTGCGCGCGAACATCCGGGGCAGCTGTCTCGGGGGGTCAGCGCAGGGCAGCGGCGAGCTGCGGGGCGAGGTCACCACGGTGCGGGGCGGCGACCTCGACACCGCCGAGGCCCTGCCAGGCGGCGGTCTCGTGGAGCAGTGGACGCAGTCTCTCGATGGTGTCGGCGGGAGCCCCCGGCTCGCTCCACGCCGACTGCACGCGCAGGATTCCCGCCTGCCGGTCGCTCTTCAGGTCGACGCGCCCGACGATGCGGTCGTCGACGAGCAGCGGGAGCGTGTAGTAGCCGAAGACGCGCTTCTCGGCCGGGGTGTAGATCTCGATGCGGTAGTGGAAATCGAACATCCTCAGCGCGCGCTCGCGGAACCAGACCACCGGGTCGAAGGGGGAAAGCAGGGCGACGGCGTCGATGCGGCGGGGGAGCCGTGCATCTTTGTGGAGCCAGACCGCCTCGGGCCGGCCGCCGCGCTCCCAGCCGTCCACGGTCACCGGCAGCAGCTCGCCGGCGTCTTCGAGCTCCCGGATGGCAGCGAGGGCCGGTGCGCGCCGGATGCGGTAATAGTCGCCCAGGTCGGCGGCCGTGCCGATGCCGTGGGCGACCGCGGATCGGCGGATCAGCTCGCGCACCGCATCCGGGGTCTCGACGCGCGTGTCGAGCACGGTCGCCGGCAGCACGTCGTGCACGAGCGCGTAGCGGCGCTGGAACCGGGTGCGCCCGGCGATGGCGACCTCGCCGAAGATGAAGAGGAACTCGAGGGCGCGCTTTACATCGGACCAGCCCCACCAGGGGCCGGTGCGGTGGTTGGCGTCGTGCTCGATCTCGCCCGCGGTGAGCGGCCCGTTGGCGGCCAGCTCGGCGCGCAGCCAGTCGACAGTGGTGCGGTTGCTGGGGAACCAGGCGTCGGCGTCGGCGGTGTAGTGCTGCAACTGCGCCTCCATCCGCCAGCGGAACAGCGGCCAGTCTTCGCGGCGAACGAAAGCGGCTTCGTGGGCCCAATACTCGGTGTGCGGTGCTTTCGCCTCTACCGTGAGCCGGTCGAGCAGGGTCTTGTCGTAGGCGCCGAGCCGGGCGAACGCCGGCAGGTAGTGGCTGCGCTCGAACACGTTGACCGAGTCGATCTGCAGCAGGTTGAGCCGGTCGATCAGACCGTTCAGCTGGCGTGTTCCGACCACGGCCGGGCGCGGCCGACCGAAACCCTGGGCGCCGAGCGCGATGCGCCGCGCGAGCGCGGGGGAGACCTTTTCAAACACGTTGACGACCCTAGTGCCAGCCGCGGACAGCGGTTCGACGGGCGTTCATCCGGCGTCCATCTGCGGCTTGCGAGCCGGTTGCTCTGGCTCCATATCGTGGCCGGTGGCCCGGAGGGAATCCGAAGCCTCCCCGACGAACGGGAGGCGACCATCCGGGTAACCACTACGGAGGAACTCTTGACCAAGAAGCGCGCACGCGTCGCCGGCCTGGCCGCCGCGGCCACCGTCGTCGCCCTGGCGCTCGCCGCCTGCACCGGTGGCGCCAACGCAGCAGATTCCACCGACGGCTCGTCCGTCGACGCCGCAACCGCAACGAGCGTGAAGGACTTCGGTTCGATGGACGCCCTCGTCAAGGCCGCGAAGAAGGAGGGCAGCCTCAACATCATTGCCACTCCGGGCGACTGGGCGAACTACCAGCAGATCTTCGACGGCTTCACCAAGAAGTACGGCATTACGATCAACCCCAGCCAGGACAGCGCGTCCAGCCAGGAGGAGATCGACGCCGCCAAGAAGCTGAAGGGGCAGGACACCGCTCCCGACACCTTCGACATCGGCAGTTCGGTCGCACTGGCCAACACCCAGTACTTCGCGGCCTACAAGCCGACCGGGTGGGATGACATCCCGGCCGGCGAGAAGGAGAGCACCGGCCTCTGGAAGGTCGGCTACTACGGCGTGATGGCGGTCGGCTACGACGCCAACAAGATCAAGACCCCGCCGAAGACGTTCGCCGACCTGCTGAAGCCCGAGTTCAAGGGCGCCGTGGCGCTGAACGGCAACCCGACGCAGGCCGCGGCCGCCGCGGGCGCCGTCGCGTACGCCGATCTGCAGAACGGCGGAACGCTCGACGACCTCACCCCCGGCATCGACTGGTTCACGAAGCTGAAGGCGGCCGGCAACTGGAACGCGGCCGACGGCAAGCCGAACACCATCGCCTCCGGCGAGACCCCGGTGCTGCTCGACTGGTCGTTCAACCAGAAGGGCTACGCCACCAGCGACACGATCAAGAGCGGCGGCGTCGACTGGAAGTACGTCGTGCTCCCGGGCACGTCTTACGTCGGCTACTACAACCAGGCCATCAGCAAGGATGCGCCTCACCCGGCGGCCGCCCGCCTCTGGGAGGAGTACCTCTACAGCGACGACGCCCAGAACGCCTGGCTGAAGGGCGGAGCCTACCCGGCCCGCGTCGACGCCATGGAGAAGGCCGGAACGCTCGACACGGCTGAGTTCCCGGGAAAGCTCGACAAGACCGCGGTGATGACGGACAAGCAGGCGACCGACGCCGGAACCCTGCTCAACGCCAAGTGGGCCAACGCGGTCGGCTAGTGACCAACTCTGTTGCTGACGCTGCGGCGCCGGCGATCGACAGCGGAGCCGCCGGGGAGCTTCCCCGGCGGCATTCGCCGTCGGTCGCGACGACCGCCCCTCGCCGCCGGCGTCGCGGCCTCTCCGCGGGGCTCGGCCTGACGCCGTTCGCCTTCTATGTCGTCGTGTTCCTGGCGATCCCCACCGTCATCGCTGTGGGCAGCGGGTTCTTCGACGAGAACGGCCGCTTCACCTGGGCGAACATCACCGGGCTGGCCGAGCCGGCCATCTTCGGGTCGTTCGTCGGAGCGTTCTTCCTCTCCGCGGTCACCGCCGTCGTCGGCGCCATCGGTGGCGCCGCCCTGTGCTTCGCGATGCTCCGCTCGCGCGCCGGTGGTGTCGCCCGTTCGCTGGTCGACTCGGCGAGCAGCGTGCTCGCCCAGTTCGGCGGCGTGATGCTGGCGTTCGCGTTCATCGCCACGATCGGGGCGCAGGGTCTGGTGACGGTGCTGCTGCGCAACCAGTTCCACCTCAACATCTATGAGAACGGGGTGTGGCTCTACACTGTGCCCGGTCTCATCCTGCCCTACCTCTACTTTCAGATCCCGCTCATGGTGATCACCTTCCTCCCGGCCCTGGAAGGGCTGAAGCCGCAGTGGCTGGAGGCGAACGCCACGCTGGGCGGGAGCCGCGCCGGCTACTGGTGGCGGGTCGGCATCCCGGTGCTGCTGCCGTCGTTCCTCGGCAGCCTGCTGCTGCTGTTCGCGAACGCGTTCTCCTCGTACGCCACTGCGGCCGCGCTCGTGGGGCAGGCGAACAACATCGTCTCCCTGCAGATCCGCCAGGCGCTCATCAGTGAGACCGTGCTCGGGCGGGCGAACCTGGCCGGCTCGATGTCGCTCGGGATGCTCGTGGTGATGATCGTGGTCATGCTCGGCTATTCTGCGCTCGTCTCGCGCACTGCGCGGTGGCAGCGGTGAGCCGCCCAGACCGAGCGCTGAGGCTCGGCCCTGGACCGGTGGCGCGCACGATCATCTGGACGGTCTTCGGACTGTTCTTCCTCATCCCGCTGTTCTCGATGCTCGAGTTCACGCTGCGCACCGCCAAGCCCGGCGTCTACAGCTTCGATCGCTGGGCACTCGTGTTCGGCGGCGGCACCACCCGGTATGACCGCATCTACCAGGGGCTCGGCAACTCCCTAGTGCTCGCGCTGGTGACCGTGCTCATCGTGCTGCTCGTGCTGCTGCCGACGATGATCCTCGTCGAGTTGCGGTTCGCCAGGCTGCGCCGTCTGCTCGAAGTGGTCTGCCTGCTGCCGATCATGATCCCGGCCATCGTCCTGGTGGTGGGTCTGGCGCCCACCTATTCCGCGGTCACCGACATCTTCGGTTCGGGCACCTGGACGCTCGCCTTCGCCTACGGCATCACCGTGCTCCCGTACGCCTACCGGGCGATCCAGAGCAACATCGCGGCGGTGGATGTCGTGACGCTCAGCGAGGCGGGGCGTTCTCTCGGCGCCGGGTGGCTGAGCGTGCTGCTTCGCATCCTCGTGCCGAACCTGACCCGCGGCATCCTCGCCGCGAGCGTGCTGTCGGTGGCCGTCGTTCTCGGCGAGTTCACCATCGCGTCGCTGCTGAGTCGCGTGAACCTGCAGACCTCGCTGCTGCTGGTGTCGCAGTCCGACCCGTTCGTGGCGGTCATCTTCGCGCTGCTCGCGCTGGTGTTCGCTTTCCTTCTCCTCTTCATCGTCGACCGCCTGGTGGCGGCCGGGCGGCGACGCCCAGCGAAAGGCTGACCCCCATGACCCAGATCTCTTCCGCCCGGACGCAGACGCTTTCCGAGCCAGCGGGGTTCGGCTCCACCGTCGAGCTCCGTGACGTCGTGCGCGACTTCGGCGGCGGTGTCGGGCTCAACCGCCTGAGCCTGAGCGCCCGGCCCGGTGAGCTGATCGCGCTGCTCGGTCCGAGCGGATGTGGCAAGACGACGGCCTTGCGCTCCCTCGCCGGCTTGGAGCGCGTCGACGCCGGCACCATCCTCATCGACGGTGTCGATGTGACCGATGAGCCGACCAACCGCCGCGACCTCGGGATGGTCTTCCAGTCGTATTCGCTGTTCCCGCATCTCACCGCCGGGCAGAACGTCGAGTTCGGGCTCCGGATGCGCAAGACTCCGGCCGCCGAACGTCGCCGACGGGCACTCGAGGCGCTGGAGCTGGTCGGCCTCGATCACCACGCCGCACGGTACGCGCACCAGTTGAGCGGCGGCCAGCAGCAGCGTGTCGCCCTCGCGCGTGCGCTCGTCACCCGTCCGCGTGTGCTGCTGCTCGACGAACCGCTCTCGGCGCTGGACGCGAAGGTGCGGGTGCAATTGCGGGACGAGATCCGGCGCATCCAGACCGAGCTCGGCATCACCACGTTCTTCGTCACGCACGATCAGGAAGAGGCGCTCGCCATCGCCGACCGGGTGGCGGTGATGCGCTCGGGCGACATCGAGCAGATCGGCACCCCCGAGGAACTGTATCGGCGGCCGTCGTCGCCCTTCGTCGCGGAGTTCGTCGGTCTTAGCAATAAGGTCGCCGGAACGCTGCGCGGCGGGGAGCTGACGGTGTTCGGGAGTCCGGTGCCCCTTGTGGGTTCCGGCATCCCCGACGGCGCGGTGCAGGTGTATCTGCGGCCGGAGGACGTGCTGCTGGCCGAGACGGGCATCCCGGCAACCGTGCTGACGACGAGCTTCCTCGGGGCCTTGCGTCGCACCCGGTTGCGCCTCGATGACGGCACCGAGCTGGCTGTTCAGCACGCAGCCCGGGAGACGCCCGAACCGGGCGGCCTGGTGCACATCGAGCTCACCGGTTCGCCGGTCACGGCGGCGCCCGCCGAGTAGCGCCCGGGAGGGGGTTGCGCACCCGGAGTAGAATAATCCTCATGTTAGGTGAAGCCTCGGGGGAGGCCGCCGAGAACACTGCGACGATCGACCTCTCCACATTCGACAAGACCCTGTCCCTCACAGACATCGCCACCAAGATCCGGGTGGACGACGTCTTCCACTTCCCGTGGTTCCTCCCGATCGACACCATCAGCCCGACGCACACCGTGGGCAAAGGGCGCACCAACCTCACGCTGATCGCGCCCGACATCCTGCAGACCGACACGACGGGAACGCCGTATGCGTCGTTCACGGCGCATCAGACGCCACCCGGCGGCCCCGGCGTCTCTGTGCACTTCGAGCCGGGCGCCTACGGGATCACCGGTATCGGGAACTACGTGATCTCGTTCGCGCTCGCCGCCTCGGGGCCGGTCACGCTCTCCGTCGGCGCCTACGCCGGCAGTGGAACGGTGACCGGCGCCGGGGTGAAGACCGTCACCGGAACCGTCACGGTGTCGGTGGTGCTGCAGAACGTGCCGCCGGGTCAGCCGACCTACGCCTCCGTGCAGCAGACCGCGGGCGCGGGCTGGTCATGGTACTCGACGAGCATCGAGCATCCGCCGCTGATCATCACGACCCACCCGCTGCCGACCGCCTGAGCATTCGCCGCACCGTCGCTCCCGCCCGGGCGCGGCGGTGTGGTGCGCCCTAAACTGGCCGGATGGCAGACACGGATGCGACCCCACCCGTTCCCCCCGCCGCGGACGACAACCGCGCTCCCACCCGTGGCTGGTTCGTGAACCGCCGCCGTCGGTCGGATGCGCCGCTGGAGTCGATCGACGAATCCCTGCCCCGCGGGATGCGCCTGGCCGGTGCCTGGGGGTGGCGGCTCCTCGTGGTCGGCGCCGTGATCGCGGTCGTCGTCTACCTCGTCATCCAGCTGCGGCTCATCATCATCCCGCTCCTGATCGCCGTGCTCATCGCGGCCCTGCTCGTTCCGTTCGTCGATCTGCTCCACCGCCACCGGTGGCCGCGCTGGCTCGCCATCGTCGCCGCGATGGTCGCTCTGATCGTCGTCGTCGGCGGGCTCCTCTTCCTCGCTATCTGGCAGGTCGCGCGGCAGAGCGACGAGCTCAGCAAGCAGTCCGTCGTGGCCTTCACCGACTTCCGGGCCTGGCTCATCAGCGGGCCGCTCGGCCTCACCGACGCCCAGATCACCGACAGCCTGGCTCAGCTCTGGACCTCCATCCAGCAGGACGGTCAGGTCTTCATCACCGGCGCGCTCTCGTTCGGCACGACTCTCGGCCACGTGTTCACCGGACTATTGCTCACGCTGTTCAGCACCCTGTTCATCCTCATCGACGGCAGGAGCATCTGGGGCTGGATCGTGCGGATCTTCCCGCGGCGCGCCCGGCCGGCGGTCGATGGGGCGGGCAAGGCCGGGTGGGAGACCCTGCGCAACTTCGTGAAGGTGCAGATTCTCGTCGCGTCGATCGACGCGGTTGGCATCGGACTCGGCGCGTTCTTCCTCGGCCTCCCGCTGGTGATTCCGATCGCCGTTCTCGTCTTCCTCGGTTCGTTCATCCCGATCGTCGGAGCCGTGATCACCGGCGCTCTCGCCGTGTTCGTCGCTCTGCTCTTCAATGGCTGGGTGGCGGCGATCATCATGCTCGCCGTCGTGCTCGTCGTTCAGCAGGTGGAGGGGCATGTACTGCAGCCGCTCATCATGGGAACGGCCGTGAAGGTGCACCCGCTCGCCGTGGTGCTCGCGGTGGCCGCGGGGTCGTTGCTGGCCGGCATCCCCGGCGCTCTCTTTGCGGTGCCGTTCGCGGCGGTGCTCAACGTGATGGTGCATTACGTTTCGAGCGGGGTGTGGCGCGAGAAGGCCACCGGTGTGTTCTCCGCGCCGACCACTGTGCTCTGGCAGACCGTGCCGCGCGAGGTTCGTCGCCCCCGTGCGTAGGGCTCGGCCGTTGTGCGCATTCGGCACGGCAGTGACGGCGCTTCTCCCGTCCGCTCGCCCCCGGAGTGCATTCGGTTTGCGGAATACACGCGCGAGTAGGCTGAGCCCGTGGCTACGCTGACTGATCCGATGCGCACACCTTTCGCCGGCCCGAGCCTCGACGAGATCGAGGCGGCCCGGGCGATCGTGTCGGTCGTCGCGCAGCCCACGCCGGTCGAGAGCTCCCGCTATCTGGCGGAGGTGCTGGGCGCGCCCGTGTACCTCAAGTGCGAGAATCTGCAGCGCACAGGCTCCTACAAGATCCGCGGCGCCTACAACAGACTCGCCCGTCTCACCGCTGAGGAGCGCGAGCACGGCGTGGTCGCGGCCTCCGCTGGAAACCACGCGCAGGGTGTCGCCTTCGCCGCACGCGAGCTCGGCATCAAGGCGACGATCTTCATGCCGGTGGGTGTGGCCATCCCCAAGTTCCAGGCCACGCGCGACTACGGTGCCGACGTCGTGCTGAGCGGCGGCATCGTCGATGAGACGATGCGCGCGGCAGCCGATTTCGCCGCCGAGACCGGCGCCGTCCTCATTCCGCCGTTCGACCACCCGGATGTGGTCACCGGTCAGGGCACGCTCGGCCTCGAGATCCTCGACGAGATCCCGGATGCAGCGACGGTCATCGTGCCCATCGGCGGCGGCGGTCTCATCTCCGGTGTCGCCAGCGCCGTCAAACAGCGCGCGGCGAGAGAAGGGCGCGAGATCCGGGTGATCGGCGTGCAGGCCGCGAATGTCGCCGCCTATCCGCCGTCCCTGGAGGTGGGCGAGCCCGTCGAGATCACCCCGATGGCGACAATCGCCGACGGAATCGCCGTGAGCAAGCCCGGCACCCTCAACTTCGAGATCATCCGTTCTGCCGTGGACGAGATCGTCACCGTGACCGAAGACGACATCGCTCGAGCGCTGCTGGTGCTGCTGGAGCGTGCGAAGCTCGTCGTGGAGCCGGCCGGGGCCGTCGCCGTCGCGGCGATCCTCTCCGGCAAAGTGGCTCCCACCGGGCCGACCGTCGCCATCCTTTCGGGCGGCAACATCGACCCGCTGCTCATGCAGCGGGTGATCAGCCACGGCCTGGCCGCCTCCGACCGCTACCTCAAGCTGAAGATCATGCTCCCGGACCGTCCCGGTCAGCTCGCGCGCATCTCCGAGATCCTCGCCGGCGTCAACGCCAATGTGGTGGAGGTGCTGCACACGCGGCACGGGCACGGACTCCAGCTCAGCCAGGTGGAGCTCGACGTCAGCGTCGAGACGCGCGGAACCGAGCACCGTCAACAGGTGATCGAGGCGCTGCGCTCGGCCGGATACGACCCGGTTCCCGACTACGAATAGACGACCGAACGACGAGGTCTGGTCGGCTCAGCCGGTGTAGGTCTCGACGTTCGTCACCGTCGCGGTGATCTCTTTGCCGTTCGGGGCGGTGTACGTCGTGGTCTCGCCGACCTTCAGGCCGATGATCGCCGCGCCGAGCGGGCTCTGCTCGCTGTAGACCTGCAGTTCGGTCCCGGCCGCCATTTCGCGGTTGCCGATCAGGAAGATGCTCTCGTCTCCCGCGATCGTCGCCGTGATGACGGTGCCCGGCTCGACGACACCGTGGCTCTGCGGCGCCTCGGCGACCGTGGCGCTGCGCAGCAGCAGGGTGAGCTGGACGATGCGGGCCTCGATCTTGCCCTGCTCGTCTTTGGCGGCGTGGTAGCCGCCGTTCTCCTTGAGGTCGCCCTCTTCCCGCGCCGCTTCGATGCGTTTCGCGATCTCGAGGCGACCGTTTCCCTTGAGCTCCTCGAGTTCCGCCGACAGCCGGTCGTAAGCATCCTGGGTCAGAAAGCTGACCGAAGAATCCTGAGACATGATGAACTCCTTAGCGCTCCCGGCGCGGTGCCGGTCGAGCAGATGTGTGCCGGTCGAACGACCGTCGGGATAAAGCCGACGCCCCGACAACTCGTCGAGGCGTATCGAAGAATCCTAGGACAGCCAGCAGCTCGAAATCAAACCTGTGTTGCTCGGCTCCGTGGTGCGGATCATCTCGGAGTGCGTGGTCACCCGGGTTTCGGTGGCCGGAAAGCTGACGATCCGCCAGCCGACGATCGCGAAGTCTTCGTTGAGCGCCTGCACAGCGCAGGTGACGGGCCTGGCCGTCGACGTGTTCAGAGTGAAGGTGATCTCGACGTGGTGGGCGTCGACGATGTTGTACGCGGTGTCGGTGGCCTCCAAATCGGCCTGGTCATTGTCCCAGCCGGCCCAGAACACCCACGCGGTGAACACGGCGACGAAAGCCAGCGCGGCGCCGATCAGCCACCACCGGTCGCGCCGCTTGCGGTTCGGGCTTCGGCCGTAACGCCGATCGATGGTTTCGGTCACTGCCATGCTGCACCCCGACCCGACGGCCCTGGCCGCCCTGACAACTCCTGCCGCACTGACAACTCCTGTGAAATGGTGCACCGTCGGCGACGGTAGTCTTGAACTCCAAGACTAAGAGACGAATCTGGGAATCCTTAACCAGGCTCATCGACTCGAAAGTGGAAACGTAGATGCCTGACACCGACCTGTTCGCCGGAATCGAGGGGACCGAGTGATCGCGTCCGCCCTGCTGCCCGTGGCCGTCTGGTTCACGGCCGCCACGCCGTCGCCGTCACCTTCGCTCGGTCCGGACGAGGACAACGTCACACCGGGCTATGTCGGCTTCCTGGTCACGTTCCTTGTGGCCGTTGCGGTGGTGCTCCTCGTGATCGACATGGTGCGCCGTATCCGTCGGGTGCGCTATCGCGCCGAGATCGCGGAGAAGCTGGATGCCGAGCAGGCGGGGAACGGCGAGACCGTCACCTCGTCTGACGACCCCGGCGCCGAGCAGCACTAGTTCCCGATGAAGCCGTGAGCGCGGGCTTCCCGTTCCTGCTCACGACGGCCCGACCCAGGTCTGGTTCGGGTTTCCCAGGCAGTCCCAGACGATCAATTGACGGCCGTCCGTCAGATCGGCCGAATCGAGGTCGATGCACCGGCCGGCTGCGATGTTGCGGAGGCTGCCACTCGCGCCGCGGCTCCATTGCTGGTTCAGCGCGTTGTACACGCACGGTGCCGCGCTGACGAGACTCCCGTTCGCGAAGGATCCGGGGGCGAGCTGCATGCACGAGTCGCCGGTGGTGAGGGTGCCGTCGCGGTTGAACGTCCAGCTCTGATTGACAAGGCCGTTGCACGACCAGATCTCCACCCGTCCCGTGACGACGTCGCGATCGAGGCAGGAGGGGGAGGAGTTCCAACGGATGCTGCCGGACGCGGGAACATAGTTCGGCCCCACCCAGCTCTGGTTTGCGGTTCCGACGCAGTCATACAGCTGCAGTGGTCGACCATCGCTGAAATCAGCGGAGGGTATGTCGAGGCATCGTCCCGATGCGAGATTGATCAGCGCCCCGAAATTGCCCTGCCGCCATTTCTGATTCGCGCCCCCGGAGCAGGGCGCGGCGCTCACGAGCGTCAGGTTGGCGGTCTGTCCTGAGGGGAGCTCTGCGCATACCCCGGCCGTCGACAACTGACCGAAACTGTCGAGGGTCCAGGTCTGCTGAGCGTTTGCCAGGCAGGTCCAGAGCTGCACCCTGCCTGACGGGACATCCCTATCGACGCACATGTTCTGGTGGGCCGTGGAGACGATGGCGCTCGACGGTGCGCGACCTTCCGGTGCAGGCTTCCAGATGGAGCCGATCGGCGAGAAACTCAGCGAGACCAGGTCGACCGAACCCCCGACGGAGTAGAGGTGCACGCCGAGGCTGTCTGAGGACGAGTCGAAGGAGACGTTGTCGCTGATGACCGTCTTGCCGGCGTTGCCGAAGACCTCGAGCTGACCTCGATCCACCAGGATCCTGATCGTGACACGGTTCGAGATCGGTGGCATGGATCGGCCGTAGAGAGTCTGCTCAGACAAGGAATACGCCACGGTGCGATCACTCGATCCGTCGGGCCGTGCATGCAATCGGAACCCGAACTCCGATGCGCTGGCGTTCGTCATGTCGAAGACCGCCTCGATCTCGTAGGTGTCTGCGGAAACCCCCGCGAGTGGATCGCTCGAAGGGCTGGCGGTTATCGTGCGCGGTCCCCACGATTGCGTCGAGGAGCGGATGCTCGAGATCTCGTTGACGGGATTGCGCGTCAATCGGATTCCCTCGGGATAGGTCTTGAGCGCGAGCTCGACGGGAAACGACGCGTTTCCTGTCCAGGTCACACCGCTGTTGCTCGGCTGCCACCCGATCTGCACCACGCGATCCGCGGGAAGCTGATTGAACGTCTGCGACGCATACCACGTGTTGGGGGCGAATGCACCGCCGGAGATCCCCCACTCCATGCGCTGCGGATCCGTCCACTCCGAGACGAAGACCCCTGCCGGATCAAGCGAGCCGATGACGTATTCGCCGCCCGCGTCCTGGAGCACCCACTTCTGATCGCCCGTGACCCCGTCGACCGGCAACCGGTAGAGATCGGGGCATTCGACGAACCAGCCGGCTGCAAATGTTCCCCGATAGGTCCAATCGAGAAGGTCGGTCGAGGTGTAGAAGACCGCGCCGGTGCCGGCTTGGAACGTGATCATCTCCCAGCGATTGTTCGTCGGATCCCATTGCACCTTCGGATCGCGGCTCTCAATCGTGTTGGTGACCACTTTGGTGCCGCCGTTGTACATGCGGAAGGTCTTCGCGCCATCGGTCGAATACGCGATGCTGACGCCCTCCGTGTTCGTGAACAACAGGATCGGATCGTCGTCGCCGGATTTCAGTCCGGTTACGTTGTTCACATCGACCCAGCCCGAGCCCGACCAGAGATTGCCGGTGTGCACGCCGGGTTCGAGAGCGATCGGATGCTGCACCCAATGCACGAGATCGGTGCTCGTGGCGTGGCCCCAGTGAATCGTGTCCCAGTCAAGACCGTGAGGGTTGTGCTGGTAGAACATGTGGTACACGCCGCGGTAGTAGAGCGGAGCATTGATGTCGTTCATGAAGCCGTTCTGCGGACTGAAATGGAACTGTCCGCGAAACGGTTCTGTGTAGTCCGTCGCAGCGTAGGGGTATTCCGGATAGTCGACCGCTGCTCCCGCCGTGGCAGGCGGGGCAGCAGGAGCGAGCACGGTGGTGAGTCCCGCGATTGCGAGAGCGGAAACCAGACACATCGTCAGACGTGTTTTGAGAACGGTGACACGGTGAGTGGACATGATGCTTTCGTCTCCCTGGCGTCTTCGTCGGATGCGGCGGCGCTCGACGACGCGAGCTACGGTGTCGGGCGGAACCCGAAGGTTGCGCCAGGAAGCGCCGTGAACTCGCCAGCGGATCCGCAATCGAGGACCTTGGTGTTGACGGTGCTGCCATCGAGCACGACCGCGGTCACATCGACGTTGGCGATGTGGTGATTGGTCGCGACATAGTTGTTGGCGCCTGACTTCACCAGCACCATCGTGGGCTTGACGCCCGACGGGACGATGTTCTCTGTGGGGACATCGAATGAAAAATGGTTGCCGACCACGGTGTTGCCGCTGCCGTTGAGTTGCACCAGTCCGAAGAGGTCATCCTGGGGGTTGGGAACGGACTGGAACGCGGGGAACGACTCCCGGTTCCGCAGGAAGTGGTTCGAAGAGATGAGGTTGTTGTGGCAGGCGCCCTCCATCGTGATCATTCCCGAGTAGAACGCGTGCAAGCGATTCGCCGTGATGGTGTTGTTGGTGGCGTTCTTGAGATGAACCGAGCTAGCGCCGCGAGGGAAGATGTTGTTGCCCGACACGATCAGCCCGAAATGGTCTTCGGCGAAGAGCGAGAAGCCGGCCGGTCCGGCACCGATCAGGTTGTCGTTCACCATGCTCGCCTGACCCGACCCGACGAGTTCGATGCAGCTGCCGCATTCGCAGATGAAGTCATTGGTGATCTGCAGAGCGTCGACGTCGGTGAGGACGATGCCTCGCTCCAGGTACACGAGCCCCATTCCGACGATTCGGAGCGAGTCGGTGGCGGAGGTCGAGCGGATACCGATTTTGCCGTTGCGGTAGCTGTTCTGGTTGGGGGTGAAAGACACGCCATCCAGACAGAAGTCGATGAGCTCGATCGAACTCAGCCGGGGAGCCCGCCGCGGTTGATGAGGATCGCCTCCGAGTTGCCGTCGGTGTTCTCGACTCTGACCCTGCTCCCACCCGGCCAGATCTCGTACCACGATGAGGTGTCGCCGGCGTTGTACCGGATGCTCGACGAGGTGAATCCGTGACCCGAACCCTTGATCTGCAGATAGCTGATGTCGATCACGATGCGCGTCTTGAGTGAGTAGTCTCCCGGCGGGATGTAGATCACGGCGCCGGGTTTCGACGCCTGACTCGGCTGATTGATCTTGATGTCCGCGATGATGCTGTTGACGATCGCACCGATGTCGGTGAAAGCGGTCGTTGCAGGGCTTCCTGGAATCGTCCAGGTCGTCACGTCGTAGATCGTTGAAGTCATCATCGTCTCATTTCTGTCGGCGGATCCGCGAGGGCGAGGAGGTCAAAGCAGACCGAGGAGCGTGCGGTGCACCCGCTGCGGGGGTGTGCTTTCCGACGTCAGGATCGGCGGGGATGCGGGGGCCGCTTCGGCGCGTGGCGCAATCAGTGTCAGATAGGCCACGACGCCGGTCGCCGCGCCGGCGCCGAGGAACGTGCGGCGGGAAACACCGGGGGATTCCGTCGGGGAGTCTTGAGTCATGGCACGGTCTCCTTCGGCTTCGGATCATGAGCCAAATGGCTTTGGCAGGTGAAAGTCGATTGAAGATAGGGGGCTCGGCGTCGGCTGGTCAAGGGGGCGAAGTATTTTGGCTCTTTTTGGCAGTTGACACTGACTCTTGTCGGTCTTTACAGTCATGCCAAGACGTTTTGCCAAGTCGTTTTGGCACCGTTTCCCTACCATCCCCAGAGTTCAGGGGACACCTGAACCTGCACACTCTCGATTCGGAGTAAAGATGCTTCGCAAGAAACTCGTCGCGGCAGCGGCGATCGCCACGGCTGCGGGCCTCACCCTCAGCGGCTGTGGAGTCGGCGGAGGCGCCGACGACAGCTCGAATAAGTCGCTGACGGTTCTCGTGGAGGCCGGCGGACACGCAGAACTGCAGCCGATCGCGGATCTGTACAAGAAAGAGACCGGAACGACGGTCGAATTCGTGGAGCTTCCGTATGACGGTCTCTACAACCGTCTCAATAGCGAGTTCGGTTCCGGCGCGGTGTCTTTCGACGTGGCCGCACTCGACTCGATCTGGCTGCCTGCGTTCAAGGACGCCGTGACCCCGCTTGACAAGCTCTTCACGCCTGATGTCAAGAAGGATCTCTTCCCGGCGCTCGTGACCGAGGCGAACGTCGACGGCAGCTACGTCGGGATGCCCGTCTGGACGAACTCGGAGATCCTCTACTACCGCAAAGATCTGTTCGACGATCCGACGCAGAAGGCCAACTTCAAGTCGAAGTACGGCTACGACCTTGTTCCCCCCACCACCTGGCAGCAGTACCAGGATGCGGCGGAGTTCTTCACTCAACCGTCGGCGGGTTTGTATGGCACTGACGTCAAGGGGGCGGTGGAGACCGAGTTTCTCGCGACGCTCTCGCAGACCGGCGAAAAGACGATGGTCGTCAACGGTTCCGGATCCGAAGTCTCCCTCGGGGACGCGAACAGTCTGAAGGCGCTCGACTTCTACTCGGGGCTGCAGAAATACGCACCGGCCGGAGGCGCCCAGCTCGACTGGGGAGGCTCCCAGAACCTGTTCAATCAGGGCAAGACGGCGATGATGCGCTTCTGGGCCCACGCCTACCGGCAGGTGCCGAAAGATGCATCCGTCTACGGCAAGGTCGGAGTCGCCCCGATGATCGCAGGACCGGGCGGTGTCGCTGGTGTGCCGGGCGCATGGTACCTCGCTGTGGCCAAAGCCAGCAAGAAGCAGCAGCAGGGGATCGACTTCGTGAAGTTCGCGTATGAGCACAACGAGCTGAGCGCGAAGACGTCTCTCGGACTGGTCGCGCGGAAGTCCGCATTCGAGAAGTACGAGAATGAGCCGGGCTTCGAGAACTACAAGCCGCTTGTGGAGACCCTTGACGCATCCGCGACGATTCCTCGGCCGGCGACACCGAAGTGGCAGCAGATCGTGGATACCGTCCTCGTGCCGATGATCCAGAAATCGTTGCAGCCCGGTGCTGACAACCAGGCATTGCTCGACGCGGCGAAGGAGCAGGTCCAATCACTACTCAAGTAGTCGAGCAGCGAGCGGGCGACCAGACCGGTCGCCCGCTCCGCTCACCTCGAAAGCGGACCATCCGATCGGCCGACCGCCGGTTCGCGGCACTGCTCATGCTCCCCGCTGGGCTCTTCCTCGCCTTCTTCATCGGCTATCCGCTCATCCAGTTCGTCGGTGACGGCTTCTTCCGGTTCAGCCCGATCGCCGGCGGTCCGCGTGAGTTCGTCGGATTCGCCAACTATGTCTCGGCGTTCACCAGCACCGACTTCGGCAACGCAGCGTGGCGGACGCTCGTCTACACCGTCATCGTGGTGACGTTCGAGTTCGTGTTCGGGCTGTTCGTCGCCTTGCTCTTCACCTCGCTGGGGAACTCCTCCAGAGTGTTCCGGACGATTTTCCTCTATCCCCTGATGATCGCCCCGATCGTCGCGGGACTCTTGTGGCGGTTCCTGCTCATCGACAACTTCGGGATTATCAATGAGATTCTGACGTCTGTCGGAGTCATCCACTCAAGCGATCAGATTCAGTGGTTGAGCGACCCGAACATCGCGCTCTTCTCCGTTGCGATCCCGGACATCTGGCTGACGACCTCCTTCATCACGCTGGTGCTCTTCGCCGGGCTCCAGAACGTTCCCGGTGATGTGATCGAGGCGGCGAGGATCGACGGCGCCCGTTATCCGACAATCCTGTTCCGCATCGTGATCCCTCTGCTGCGGCCGGTGATCGCGGTGGCGCTGATCGTTCGAGGCATCGACGCTGCCCGAGCGTTCGACGTCATCGTCATCCAGACGAACGGCGGCCCGCAACAGAGCACAGAGACACTGTCATTGCTGATCTATCGAACGATGGTGCGGTTCGGGGATCCCGGGCTGGCGAGCGCGATGGGCACGATCTATCTGATCGCGATGTTGGCGGTCGCCCTCGTCGCGATCTTGACGATCTGGCGACCCGGAAGCGAGAGTGAACGATGAACGGCCTCGAGACCCGGCGACTGAGTTCGCGCGTCGTCCTCTGGCTGATCCTGATCGCCGTCGTCGTGCTGTATGGATTCCCCTTCCTCTACATGCTGTTCACCTCGTTCAAGACACCGCTGGAGACCATCGCTGTTCCGCCCAAACTCCTCCCCAGCGTGTGGACGGTCGACAACTACGTTTCGGCGCTCACGCGGTCGGGCGTCATTCCCTCCTTCATCAACAGCATCGTGACAGCCGTGCTGAGCACCGCGATCTCGCTCGTCCTCGCGATTCCGGCAGCGTACGCGGTGACACGATTCCGGACACGTACCGGGCGCGCCTTCATCGTGGCCGCGCTCGTCGCGAGGATGGTTCCCCCGATCGTGGTCGGCGTGCCGATGATCACCCTCTTCCGGAACCTCGGGATCTCCGACACGTCTTTCGCTCTCGCGATCGCCCACACGACGATCTCTCTTCCTCTCTCGATCTGGTTGATGTCGAGCTTCTTCGAAGCCGTGCCGGCAGAGCTGGAGGAAGCGGCGAAGATCGATGGTACGAGCAGGCTGGGGGCGCTGTGGCGGGTTGTGATTCCGGTGACGTCGGGTGGCGTCGCGGTGACGGCGATCTTCGCCTTCCTGGCATCGTGGAACGAGTTCTTGTTCGCGCTGCTGCTCACCGCGGTCCGTTCGCAGACGACACCGATCGTGATCGCAAACTTCCAGACGCAATTCGGTCTCGACTGGGGGTCGATGACCGCTCTCGCCGTTGTCTATTCGATTCCCGTGATCCTCCTGACCCTGCTTCTCCAACGGCATATCGTGGCCGGTCTCACGCTCGGCGCGGTCAAGGGTTGACCACCCGCATATCTAGGACGGCGACTCAAATGGATTTCAGGCGAACGGGCAGTCTGCTCGAGGGGAGAGAGAAGTGTCAGTGAAGAGTGCAGGGATCCGTGACGTCGCGGAGCTCGCCGGCGTATCGGTGACGACCGTGTCGCATGTGCTGAACGAGACGCCGCACACGCGGGTCTCCGAGGAGACGCGTGCCCGTGTGCGGCAGGCGGCGAAGACCCTCGGATATGGGCCGAATCGGATGGCTCAAGCGCTCCGGACCAACCGGTCCGGGTTGATCGGTCTTCTGAGCGAAGAGATCGCAACGACCCCGCACGCCGGGCGGATCATCCTCGGCGCGCAGAACGCCGCGCGTGAACACGATCTCACCCTGGTCATCATCAACACAGAGCGCGGGGGCGGTGGTGCCTCCCACCGGGAGGACATCCAAGCGCTGATCGACCGGCAGGTCGACGCAATCCTGTACGCGACGATGTATCACCGAAGCGTCTCGCTCCCGCCCAATCTGCAAAGCCTGCCCGCCGTCCTGATCGACTCGACGGACAAGGCCGGGATCGTCCCGGCCGTGGTGCCTGACGAGGTCGGGGGTGCGGTCGCAGCCGTCACCCATCTCGTCGAGGCCGGGCACAGACGCATCGGATTCCTCAACAACGACGACGATGTGCCGGCGACGCGCCTGCGCTTCGCCGGCTACCGCCAGGTCCTCGCAGACAACGACATCCCGTTCGACGAGGGTCTGGTGCTTTCCGCTCCGTCCGAGACACTGCCGGGATATGGGCTCGCGCGCGAGCTCCTCGGTCGGAGCGATCGGCCGACCGCGCTGTTCTGCTACAACGATCGGATGGCGATGGGTGCCTATCGCGCGGCGGCAGAGCTCGGCCTCGACGTTCCTCGCGATCTGTCCATCGTGGGTTTCGACAACCAGGAGCTCATCGCGGCGAACCTCTTCCCCGGCCTGACCACCGTCGCGCTCCCTCACTACGAGATGGGGGCGTGGGCGGTGGAGACACTCGTGCATCTCCTGCACGGTGAGGCCGAATATCGACTCATCGCCGACATGCCCACGCTGCTTGACTGCCCTCTGGTGATCCGAGGGTCCGTGGCCCAGCCACGAGTCGACTGAAAGGATACGAATGCTACGCCTTGCTGCCTCCTGGGTCTGGGATTTTTGGGTCGCCGACGACGGTGACGAGTACCACCTCTTCTTCCTCAAAGCGTCCCGGGCCCTCCTGAACCCGGATCGACGACACTGGCGTGCCACAATCGGCCATGCCACGTCGAAAGACCTGATGGAGTGGACTGAACACGCTGACGCGGTCATCCCAGACGACTCGCCCGCTTTCGACGATCTCGCGACGTGGACCGGCTCGGTCGTTCGCGAAGACGGCGGTTCGTGGCGGATGTTCTACACCGCGGTCAGCCGTTCGGAGAGCGGACTGGTCCAACGGATCAGCTCCGTCGTCTCCGACGATCTGTTCACGTGGCGGCGCGAGCCGGATCGTCAGGTCGTCGAACCCGACCGTCGGTGGTACGAGACCGCCGACACGAGACAGTGGCCCGACCAGGCGTGGCGCGATCCATGGGTGTTCTCCGAGGGGGGTCTGTGGCACATGCTCATCACCGCGCGCGCGAACCATGGAGACCCGGACAATCGCGGCGTCGTCGGACACGCCACATCTCCTGATCTGGCGTCCTGGACGGTACAACCGCCGCTGTCGGAACCCGGGGCCGGCTTCGGCCACCTCGAGGTGATCCAGACCGCTCGGGTCGATGGCCGGACGGTCGGGTTGTTCTCCAGCCTCGCCACCGAACTGTCGCATGACCGACGCGCCGATGAGCCGATCGGCGGAATCTGGGCATTCCCCGCCGACTCGCCCGCGGGTCCGTTCCGCATCGAGGAGGCATACCGCATCACGGACGAGCGACTCTATGTGGGGCGTCTCGTTCAAGACCGCAGCGGCCGGTGGCAGCTACTCGCCTTTCGAAACAACGACGGTGAAGGGGGGTGGGTCGGCGAGATCACGGATCCGCAGCCGGTGCGCTGGAGCGACGGGCGGCTGGAGATCCGGTCGCCGGATCGCGTCGGGGCGCTGAACGTCGGGGCGTCCTCGTGACCCGGAGTGCGCTCGTCATCGGTGAAGCTCTGCTCGACGAGGTCGTCGACGGTGACCGAGTCAGCCGCCACCCCGGAGGATCGCCGGCGAACGTCGCGCTCGGACTTGCACGTCTCGGTGTCGACACCCGCCTCCACACAGCGATCGGCGACGATGCGGACGGCGAAATGATCGAACGGCATCTTGGCGCGGCCGGCGTATCGGTGACGGCGAGCTCAGTTACCGATGCGCCGACATCCAACGCGGTCGCCATCCGTGCACAGGACGGATCGGTCAGCTACCGGTTCACCGTGGCCTGGGAGCCGGTTCGGCTTGACGATCTGGGATCGCCGACGCTCGTCCACGCCGGTTCGCTCGGCGCCTTCCTGCGGCCGGGCTCCGAGGTCACGAGAGACACCATCGGGCGAGGCCGCCGCCTCGGCGCTCTGATCAGCTTCGATCCGAACATCAGACCCTCCCTTCTGGCGGAACGGGAAGAGACGCGCGCATCGTTCGAAGAGCTGGCCTCCTCATCTCACCTCACGAAGCTGAGCGACGAGGATGCTGACCATCTGTATCCGGGAGTGCCTCTTGAAGACGTCCTCGACCGCCTCGTCGACGCCGGTGCCGGTGTGGCCGCGGTGACCCGCGGCAGTGAGGGGGCCCTATTGGCGAGCGGCGACGAGCGTGTCAGCGTGCTCTCGGTCAGAACTCCCGTCGCCGACACCGTCGGCGCCGGCGACTCCTTCATGGCTGCGCTCATCTGGGCCCTCGCCTTCGATGGCGCCGCCTGGGCCGGTGGGCCGATACCGGCCGCTCGCCTCCAAACGATCGGTGACACCGCGGCCCGGGCGGCGGCGATCACCGTCTCCCGGTCGGGTGCAGACCTTCCGCACATCGGCGAGCTTCGAGCGGGCCTCTCCAGCGCATCGGGCTGAATCTCAGTGCGTCAACCAAGACAGGAACAGGAAGACTCGTGTCGAGCGAAAACTATTACGACGTGACGAAGTGGAACATCGGCGATCCGGCCGAGGACATCGGCGGGGTGATCAACAGCATCATCGCCGACATCAAGAGCCGGCAGACGGCCATCGATGAGAACGAGGGCGGAAAGCCCGGCGCTGTGATCTATGTTCCGCCTGGTGACTACCACCTCCGCACACAGGTGGTGATCGACATCAGCTTCCTTCGAATCGAAGGTTCCGGACACGGCTTCACCTCATCGAGCATCCGCTTCAACGTTCCCGACATCGAGCGGGACGAGCTGCACGAACTGTGGCCCGGAGGCAGCCGCATTCTCGTCGATCTCCGTTTCGATGGCGAGGTGGAGTCCACGGGCGCTGCCTTCTACATCGGGCGAACCGGGAGCCCGCGGATCAGCTCGATCGAGTTCTCGAACTTCTGCATCGACGGATTGCATTTCGAGCCGGACGGGTCGGCGATGCTGCCCGAGAACACCTACATCAACGGCAAGACGGGGATCTATGTCGCCGACGCCAACGACTCGTTCCGGATCAACGGTATGGGGTTCATCTACCTCGAGCACGCTCTCACGATCTACAACGCGGACGCGCTTTCCGTCCACGACAACTTCCTGGCCGAATGCGGAAGCTGCATCGAGCTGCGCGGCTGGGGACAGGCGTCGAAGATCACTGACAATCTGATCGGCGCAGGCTTCGCGGGACACTCGATCTATGCGGAGAACCACGGTGGGCTGCTGATCACGGCGAACAATGTCTTTCCGCGCGGTGCGAGCAGCGTCCATCTCGAGGGCGTCACGCGTTCGAGCGTCACGAACAACCGTCTGCATTCGTTCTACCCGGGGATGGTCGTGCTGACAGCGAACAGCTCGGAGAATCTCGTGGGCTCGAATCATCTCCTGCGCGATCACGAGCCCTGGACGCCCTTCCTGGGCGTCGACAATGGCGTGGACGACGTCGCCGGCCTTCTCCATATCAGCGGTAGCAACAACTCGGTGATCGGCAACCACTTCTCCGAGGCCATCGACTCACGGCGCATCCGGCCGAAGGGGGAGAGGCCCGTCATCATCCGACTGACGGCGGGTGCGGGCAACTTCATCTCGAGCAACCACGTGGTGGCGATGGACGTTCGCGCACCGTCGGGAGAATCCGCCTATGCCGCGCAAGTGGATGCCCTTCTGACGACCGAGGCCTCGGACAGTCTCGCCGTGACGACGGTTCTGATCGATCCCGAATCGGATCGGAACACGATCGTCGATTCGGGATATGAAGCGCAGGTCGTCGCGGATCGGGCCGTCAACGCCGTTCGACCCACACCCGCGTTCGGTTCCTGAGTGTCGCTGCTCCGCGGCACGGGCTGGCGGCGAACCGCACCTAACCGCCGTTGTAGACGGGGTGCATCGCGATCAGCAGCGTCGCGGCCCAGTGGCAGAGGAACGCCAAAACCGTCAGTGTGTGGAAGATCTCGTGGAAGCCGAACGTGCCCGGGAACGGGTTGGGTCGCTTCATCCCGTAGATGACGGCGCCGATCGTGTAGAGCACACCGCCGACGAGAACCAGCACCATCATCGCGACGTTCGCCTCGAGCAGATCGACGATGTAGCCGAGCGCGCCCCAACCCATCCCGATGTAGATCGGAACGTAGAGCCAGCGCGGTGCGTTGATCCAGAACACGCGGAAGCCGATGCCGAGCAGCGCGGCGCCCCACACCAGGGAGAGCAGCAGGATGCCCTTCGAGGAGGGCAAGGCCAGCACGGCGAGCGGGGTGTAGGTTCCCGCGATCAGCAAGAAGATGTTCGCGTGGTCGATGCGCTTCAGAATGATCTTCGTGCGCGGTTTCCAGTTGAAGCGGTGGTACAGCGCCGAGTTGCCGAACAACAGCATCGAAGTGAGCATGAACACCGCAGACGCCCACTTGGCCGGCGCGCCTTCGGCGAGCGTGATCAGCACGATGCCGGCGGCGATGGTCACCGGGAACGTGCCGGCGTGGATCCATCCCCGCCAGGTCGGCTTGATTTCACCGACAGTGACGGCCGAGGCGTCGAGCAGGGGGATGTTGGGAAGGTCCGGCCCGCGGTCTTCGTCGGCTTTGACGGCCGCATCGGCGGCACCGAGGGCGTCGGCCGGCTGGTGCAGCAGCTCGGCGACGTCTTCGGTCTCACGGGGCTTGCGAGGCGTCATGCTGCAAGGGTACGGGAAGGGCGGTGTCCGGCGGCTGTGAGTTCGTCCGGGCGGCGCGCGGTAACGTACCTCTGTGAGTAGACGGAGTTTCCCCCTTGGGCGCGGCCTCCTTTACGGTCTCTACCAGCGCCGGCTCAAGCGAGGCCTCACCAAAGACGTGGTGCCGGGCCACGTGGCCATGATCATCGACGGCAACCGCCGGTGGGCGCGACAGGCCGGTCTGCTCACGGTGGCACACGGACACCGGGCGGGCGCCGCCAAGATGCGCGAGTTCCTGGAGTGGTGCGACGACCTCGGTGTCTCGGTCGTCACGCTGTACCTTCTCTCGTCCGACAACCTCACCAACCGGGAGAGTGCCGAGCTCTCCGACCTCATCGAGATCATCGCCGAGCTCGCCGACGACCTCTCCCGCTATCGCGACTGGCGGGTTCAGCATGTCGGGAGCACCACCGGACTGCCGGAGCCGCTCGTCGCGGCGCTCGCCGCAGCCGAGCAGCGCACGGCCGACAACAAGGGTCTTCACGTCAATCTCGCGGTCGGCTACGGGGGACGCAAAGAGATCACGGATGCGATGCGCAGCATCGTTGCCGACCATCACGCCGACGGCGGCAGTCTCGAGACGCTCGCCGATTTGCTCACCCCCGACATGATCGGCGCGCATCTGTACACTGGCGGCCAGCCGGACCCCGACCTGGTGATCCGCACCTCGGGCGAGCAGCGGCTCAGCGACTTCATGCTGTGGCAGAGCGCCCACAGCGAGTTCTATTTCGTGGAAGCGCTCGGCCCCGACCTGCGCGAAGTGGACTTCTTGCGGGCGGTGCGCGACTACTCGCGGCGCCAGCGCCGCTACGGCGGCTGAGGTCTCGCCGGGCATCTCCAGCCTCTGCTATCGTTCCCCTACCCGTTTCCAGGGAGGGAGGACGGCCGTGCTCGGCACGACCCGAACATTGGCGCGAACGGCGGCATTCGGTCTGCCGATGCGGCTCCGTGCGGCCTGCTGGCTCGCCCTGGTGAGCGGGGTGCTCGGCGCCGCGCTGTTCTGGCTGAGCGCGAGGGCGCCCGTGCTGTGGTCGCTGAGTCTGGCAGCGCCGTACCCGTTCGCGATCGCTCTTCCCCTCCTCGGTGCGCTGGTGACCGGGGTCACGGTCGTGTGCGTCGTCGTCGGTGTCGCCGCGCGGGCTCGCGGCGGTTCCGGCCGGTCCTGGCTTCTGCTGGGGATCTCGTTGGCCGGTGTCGTCCTGCTCCTGATCCTGCTGCAACGGATGCTCACCGGCGCATTCGCGTTCGTGCTCTCCGCCGCACTCTCCGACGCGGTGAACCTGGGCTTTCTCGTGGCGGTCGTTCTCGCCTGTGCGCTGGCCGTCTCCTCGGGGCCGGCGACCATCGTCACCGGTCCGAGCCCGGCCGATCGGGAGGCTCCCGACGCGGCGGTCCTGGTGCGGTTTGCCATCGGCGGCGCTTTCGTCGTGCTCGCCATCGCCGTTCTGGTCACGGCGCGCGCCCTGATCGTGCCCGACCCGTTCGGGCTCGGACCGGAGGAGCTCCTGATGAGCGCCATGATGATCCCGGCGATGACCCTTCCCCTCTTCGGTGCGATCGCCGCAGGCCGCGGCTCCGCATTCGGACGCCAGCTCGTGAGCGTGGTGGCCGTCGTGCTCGTGCTCGACGGGGTCGACGGCTTCGTCGAATTCCGCTTCAGTGCGTCGGCGTTCGCCGCCGTCGGCTACGGCATCCTGACCGTCATCGCACTGCTTGTCGCCGTCGTGCTCTGGCTGCCGCCGGTCTCCCGCTCGCTGGCGGTCGCGCGGGCACAGCGTCCCGCGCTCTGACCGTCGACGCGAATCCCCGCCCGCCGGACTGACAGAATGTTCCAGGAGGTCACTCAGATGACGACGATGGACGAGTTCGCGGCCGGTTTCCGCGAGGAGCCGGGCTATTTGGACTACGGACGAGTGGGGCCACTCTCGGCGACCGTGGTCGCCGAATCCGCCGGGCAGAACGAGATCGTGGCCAAAGGCCGATTCGGCAGCATCGAGGGGATGCGGCGAGAAGACCAGCGGATGCGCGACGCCGTCGCCGGCCTCACCGGATTCCCGGCGGACCAGATCGTCTTCCAGCCCAATACGAGCACCGGTCTGATGCACGCGATGTTCGGCCTCACCGGCGGAGAGCTGCTGCTCTCGGCGGCCGAGTTCCCAAGTGTCACCTTCGCGGCGGTGCGGGCCGCGCAGGCGATGCACGTCATCACTCCGACGTGGCTCGAGACCGATCACGGCCGCGTCACGCCCGGCCAGATCCGTGATCAGGTGGGCGCGAACACCGCGGCCGTCGCCGTCAGCCTGGTCGACTCGCGCACGGGCTACCTCGCCGACATCGACGGCATCCGTCAGGTTATCGGCGACCGGCTGCTGATCGTGGATGCGATCCAGGGGTTCGGCATCGTCGACGCACCGTACGAGGTGGCCGATGTCGTCGTCGCCGGTGGTCAGAAGTGGCTGCGCTCGGGCTGGGGAACGGGCTTCCTCGCTCTCAGCGCGCGCGCTCTCGACCACCTCACGCCCGTGTTCAGCGGGTTCACCGGCACGGATAGGCCGGAATCGTGGGACGAGGTCATCGACCCCGCATCCGGCGCCCGCGCGTTCACGGTGAGCAACCCGGACTGCGTGGCCGAGGCACGCTTCGCCGCGGCGCTCGAGGAGGTCGCCTCCGTCGGCGTGGCCGAGATCAACGCAGCCGTGAGTGAGAACGTCGAGCATGTGCTGGATCTGGCCGACGAGTTCGGCATCCCGGTGGCGTCGTCGCGCAATGCGGCGGAGCGTGCGGGAATGGTCGTGCTGGAACCGCTGCAGGAACGGCTGACGGTGCTGAGCGCCTCCCTGTTCAACCACGGCGTCACCGCCACGAATCGCGACACCAATGTGCGCATCAGCGCGCACGCGGGGACGAACAACGACACGTTGGAGATGTTGCGCGCTGCATTCACCTCCTACGCATCGGTCGCCTGAGACCGGCCGGGCGGTAAGCGTTCACACGGGGTTAATCCGGAGCGCGGGCGTGTCGCAGACGACTGTCGGCCGTGCGGCGTAGCGTCTGTCGTATCGGGCACGGCGCCCGATCGAGACGGCCACGTAAGTTCGTTTCGAAACCCAAGCGGCCGACTCGCAGGCGAAATCCGGGAGCTCCACGGAGCGACCGGGGTGGGAGTTGTTGTGGCCGAACAGGTAACCCGACAGCCGGCACAGACCGGATCGACGTCCCGGCACATGGAGCAACAGGAGCGCACATATGTGCTCGACACCTCCGTGCTGTTGTCCGACCCCAAGGCGATCTTCCGGTTCGCCGAGCACGCCGTAGTCATCCCGGTGGTGGTGATCAGCGAGCTGGAAGGGAAACGCAACGACCCAGAGATCGGGTACTTCGCCCGCCAAGCGCTGCGCAACCTCGATGAGTTGCGGGTGCTGCACGAGCGTCTCGACTTCCCGATCCCCGTGGGCGACGGCGGTTCTCTGCGCGTCGAACTCAACCACTCCAATATGTCGGTGCTCCCGAGCGGGCTGCAGCTGAACGACAACGACTCACGCATCCTCGCCGTGGCGCAGAACCTGGCGAACGATGGGCTCGAGGTCACGGTCGTCTCCAAAGACCTTCCGCTGCGGGTCAAGGCCGCCTCCATCGGTCTCGCGGCCGAGGAGTACCGGCACGAGCTCGCGGTCGACTCCGGGTGGACGGGCCTCGATGAGATCACCCTCGGCGCCGATGAGATGGCCGACCTCTATGAGAACGAGAGGATGCACAGCGAACTCGTCGACGAGCTGCCCGTCAACACCGGGCTCATCATCCACTCCGACCGGGGTTCGGCCCTCGGCCGCGTCACGAGCGACGGCGCGCTGAAGCTCGTGCGCGGCGACCGGGACGTCTTCGGGCTGCACGGTCGTTCGGCGGAGCAGCGCCTGGCCATCGACATGCTGCTCGACCCGGAGGTCGGCATCCTGTCGCTCGGCGGGCGCGCTGGAACCGGCAAGTCGGCGTTGGCCCTCTGCGCGGGTCTCGAGGCGGTGCTCGAACGGCAGCAGCACAAGCGGATCATGGTCTTCCGACCGCTCTACGCGGTGGGCGGCCAGGAGCTCGGCTACCTGCCGGGCGACCAGGGCGAGAAGATGAACCCGTGGGGGCAGGCGGTGTTCGACACCCTCGGCGCGCTGGTGTCGCAGAACGTGCTCGACGAGGTGCAGGATCGCGGCATTCTCGAGGTGCTGCCGCTCACGCACATCCGGGGCCGCTCGTTGCACGACGCGTTCGTGATCGTGGACGAAGCCCAATCGCTGGAGCGCAATGTGCTGCTCACCGTGCTCAGCCGCATCGGCCAGAACTCGCGCGTGGTGCTCACCCACGATGTCGCCCAGCGTGACAATCTGCGGGTGGGCCGGCACGACGGTGTCGCCTCAGTGATCGAGACGCTGAAAGGCCACTCGCTCTTCGGCCACATCACCCTGACCCGCTCGGAGCGTTCGGCCATCGCCGCGCTGGTGACGGAGATGCTGGAGGGCAACGAACTGTCGTAGACGCGCGCGACGGCGCCCGATCCTTGCAACGCGGGATCGGGCGCCGTGGTGCGTCCGCGGGGGCCCGATGCGGATCGGGCGTTCCTACCGCTGGTGCGCAGGCCGCTGTGCGCGGTGAGCGACCCTGTGGAGAACGGCGTGGTGGTCGGGCCCGCGCCTAGCGTGGACCCATGGGGGAGAAGAGCAGGAGTACAGCAGGCGGTGGCAGGGTCGCAGGAGGTTGCGAGAGTGGCGACCGGGCCAGTGGCGGTCGGGCGAGAAGCGTCGGCCGGGCCGGTTCGCGGCTCGTGCCGACGGGCGCGACACTCGGTGCGGCTCTCGCGCTCGGGCTTCTCGCGGTGGTGCGCTGGGGGCCGGGGCCGCCCGTCGTGCTCGCCTGCGGCTATGTCGCCGCCGTCACCCTCCCGCTCTGCGTGGCCGATCTGCGGGAGCGGCGTCTGCCGAACGTCCTCGTGCTTCCGGGGTTCGTCTTCGCGGCCACGGGCGTCGTCGGGCGCGCGCTCGCGCGTGGTTCGCCGCCGCTCGCCGAGGTTGTCCTGTGCTCGGCCGTCGTCGCGACGTTCGCGGTAGTGGCGGCGAGTGAAGGAATGGGGATGGGCGATGTCAAACTCGCGGGGATGCTCGCGCTGGCGGCGACCTCCGCTGGACTCGGCGCCGAACGGATCGCGGCGGCGGCCGGTGTCGCGTTCCTCGGTGCCGGAGTGGTCGCCCTCGGCGTGCTGCACACCGGGGGACGGGAGGTGCCTCTCGGGCCGTTCCTGCTGCTCGGGTTCTGGGCTGCCGTCGGCGTGCGGTAGGCGATCACAGCTGCTACTATTCTGAACATGTTCAGTGAACGCGTTCAGTCTCGGAGTGAGCAGGGGAGGGCCACTCGCGAACGAGTGGTCGAAGTGGCCGAGACGCTCTTCGTCGATCGTGGGTTCGCTGCGACCACCGTGCGCCAGATCGCCGCGGCCGCCGGGGTCAGCGCCGGAACCGTCATGGCCGCCGGCGACAAACGGGGCCTCCTCGTCGCCATCGTCGACCGTTGGATCGCGCAGGTGCGGCCGGATCCGGGTGCGCTGCCGCCCGGTGCGCCGCCCGCGGCCGACTCGGCCGGGGTCGACGTCACCGACCGCATCCTGTTGCTCGTCCTCCCGTTTCTCGATCTCTTCGCAGAGAACATGGGGTTGGCACGCGAATACGGGGCCATCCTCGTCAGCGGGAGCCACGACTCGGTGATCTTCCACGGGCTGGCGGGCGTGCTGAGCGATGACATCGAGCGCGAACTCTCGCTGTCGGGGCTGGCCGCCGAGCGCATCCCGAGCGGAGTCAGCGCCATCTATCTCTCCTACCTCGGAACGCTGCTCGCCTGGGCGGGCGGCGCGGCCGAGGTGCAGCTCCTGATCGACCGGCTCCGGTCGGTGATCGACTTCGTGGCCCATCCTCAGGGGGAATGACATGATCCTCATACCCGAGCCCTGGTGGCTCACCGCCGTTCTCGCCGTCGTACTCCTCGCCGACGCACTCCTCTCGCTGCGGCCCCCGGGGTTCGTGCGGGACTGTCTCAACGGTGTGCACTTTCCGCGCGAGTGGTGGTGGACGCTGATCGTCATCAAACTGCTGGGGGCGGCCGGCCTGCTGGTGGGAATCGGAACGCCGGGGGTCGCGTTCGCGGCCAACGTCGGCGTCGTGGTCTACTTCGTCGCAGCCGCGTATGCGCACATCCGCGCCCGATTCCTCAGGCAGGAGTTCTGGCTGAACTGCCTCGGGATGCTCGCCCTCTCGCTCGTCGTGCTGCTGGTGTCGTACCTCCGCTGAGGCCGAACGGCGATGCTTCGGCCCAGCCGGGGTGGAACGGCCTCAACCGAGCCGGGTGGCGCGCACGACGACATCGTCCAGGTGATGAGCGCCGCCCGCGTGACCGGGGAGCGTCCGGGTCTCCTCGACCGCGGCCTCGATGCGCCAGCGCAGCGGCTCGAGAACGGCGATGATCTCGGCGCGGGTGACGGTGGCCCCGGCGGGCGAGACACCGTGAGCGGCGCCCTCCTGACGGTGGGCGACGATCAGCAGGGTTCCGCCGAGATCGACCCAGCGGGCGATGCGCGCGAAGAAGGCGAGGGCCGGCATCGCCGGGTGTGCGTAGCTCGTGACGACGAGACCGAACCGGCGCCCCGGCTCCCAGACGGTCAGATCGGCCTCGACCCAGCTCACCCGTCCGGCTGCGGGCATGGATGCCGTTCGCGCGGCCGCCTGAGCCAGAGCGGTCGGGGAGATGTCTGCGGCGGTGACGCGCCAACCGGCTTCGGCCAGCCAGAGCGCTTCGGCGCCCGTTCCGCATCCGGCGTCGAGCGCATCCCCTGGCGTCAGCGCCACTGTCTCTCGAGCGAGGTAGGGGTGGGGGAGGCTCGCGGCGGCTGCCCCGGCGGCGGGGGAGGAGCTTCGGCCCTGAGCCCAGTGGTGCTCCCAGAACTCCTTGCCGAACTCGGGGGTCGGCCTCGTGTCGGCGTCGCTCGGCGACGTCGTGTCGTTCGGCAATGTTGCGCCGTTCATGTTCATCTCGTCCGCCGTCTCCATTCCCCGATCGTCTCCAAACATCGCGCGGATGCGCAAGGGACGTTGCCGAATGGCAAAATCGGAGGATGACCCCGGACTCGAACACGACCCTCGACGCGGTCGGACCGCGACTCAAACGCCTCCGGCTGCGCCGGGACGTCACCCTCGCCGACCTCGCCGCGCAGACCGGCATCTCGGCGAGCACCCTCTCCCGGCTCGAATCGGGCCTACGGCGACCAACCCTCGAACAGCTGCTCCCTCTCGCCCGCGTGCACGGCGTCACGCTCGATGAGCTCGTGGATGCGCCACCGACCGGCGACCCTCGCATCCATCTGCGGCCGGTCGCCTGCTCCGACGGGTCGACGATCCTGCCGCTCACCCGGCGGCCGGGAGGCATCCAGGCCTACAAGTTCGTCCTGCCGACGGGGCACGACGAGCAGGAACCTCAGCTGCGCACGCACGACGGGTACGACTGGGTCTACGTTCTCAACGGCACGCTCCGCGTCGTTCTCGCCGAGCATGACCTCCGGCTGACGCCCGGTGAGGCCGCGGAGTTCGACACTCGCACACCGCATTGGTTCGGCTCGACCAGCGCCGGCCCCGTCGAATACCTCAGCCTGGTCGGCAGGCAGGGCGAACGCGCGCACGTGCGCGCCGTGCCGAAGCGCAGCTCGAAGCGGGAGCCCTGAGCGACCGTCGGGGGAGAAAAGCGAGACGCCCTCCCGACGGGGAGGGCGTCTCGACGATGACCGGCGGGGCGATCAGCCCGGGTGGGTCATGCTGAGCACATCGAGCGAGGAGTCGAGTTGTTCGAGGGTGACCTCGCCACGCTCCACGAAACCGAGGTCGATGACGGCCTCGCGCACCGTCATCCCCTGGGCGACCGAGTGCTTTGCGACCTTGGCGGCGGCCTCGTAGCCGATGACCCGGTTGAGCGGTGTGACGATCGACGGGGATGACTCGGCGAGGGCGCGGGCGCGGTCGAAGTTCGCCTCGAGGCCAAGAACGGTCTTGTCGGCGAGCACCCGGGTGCCCTGCGTGAGCAGGCGGATCGACTCGAGCAGAGCGGTGCCCATGACCGGAATGGCGACGTTCAGCTCGAAGATGCCCGAAGCGCCGCTCCAGGCGATCGTGGCGTCGTTTCCGACGACACGCGAAGCCACCATCAGCACGGCCTCCGGGATGACCGGGTTGACCTTGCCGGGCATGATCGACGACCCCGGCTGCAGGTCTGGGATGTGCAGCTCGCCGAGTCCGGTGTTCGGGCCGGAGCCCATCCAGCGGAGGTCGTTGCAGATCTTGGTGAGGCTGACCGCGATGGTGCGCAGGGCGCCGGAGGTCTCGACGAGCGCATCCCGGTTGGCCTGCGCCTCGAAGTGGTTGCGCGCCTCGGTGATCGGCAGCTCGGTCTCCTGCGTGAGCAGCTCGATGACCCGCTGCGGGAAGCCGAGTGGGGTGTTGATGCCGGTGCCGACGGCGGTGCCACCGAGCGGGACCTCCGCGACGCGGTGCAGAGCGGACTGCACGCGCTCGATGCCGAGGCGGATCTGCGCCGCGTAACCGCCGAACTCCTGGCCGAGCGTGACCGGGGTGGCGTCCATCAGGTGGGTGCGACCGGCCTTGACCGCCGTGGCCCACAGCTCCGCCTTCTCTTCGAGGGCTACCGCGAGATGGTCCAGGGCCGGGATCAGATCGTCGATGAGGGCGCCCGTGACCGCGATGTGCACCGAGGTCGGGAACACATCGTTCGACGATTGTGAGGCGTTCACGTGGTCGTTCGGGTGCACCGGCCGACCGAGGCGCCGCGACGCCAGTGTGGCGAGGACCTCGTTCATGTTCATGTTGGAGGAGGTTCCGGAGCCGGTCTGGTAGACGTCGATCGGGAACTGGTCGTCGTGCACGCCGCTGACCACCTCGTCGGCGGCGTCGGCGATCGCGTCGGCGATCGCCTGATCGAGCACGCCGAGCTGGGCGTTGGCCAGCGCGGCCGATTTCTTGATGCGGGCGAGAGCGGCGATCTGCGTCGGCTCCAGCACCGAACCGGAGATGGGGAAGTTCTCCACGGCGCGCTGCGTCTGCGCGCCGTAGAGCGCGGCCGCGGGAACGCGGACCTCGCCCATCGTGTCGTGTTCGATGCGGTAGTCGGTGTCCGCCTGGGTGTCCACCACGGTGTGTTTTCCTTTCTGGTGCGGTCGGAGTCTCCGGCGGGCGCCGGGTTCCTCGCGCGGGGCTTGGCGTCTAGCGGGCGGCCGGATCGGTCAATCCGACGACGATGTCGGCCACGACCCGGCCCTCCTGGAGCCGGTAGTTGGCACCAACGATAGCCAACGAACCATCGGCGACGGCGGAGCTGATCATCTCCGAGTCCTGCAGAAGCTCGGCGACGGTGTCACGCAGGTGCTCGCGGCCCACCTCGCTCGCGTCGACCGAATCCGGGTCGACGGGTTGGTCGGCGGGAGTCTGCGTCACACGGTGCACGGCGGGCACGATGGGCTGGATGAGCCGGGCGATGTGCGGGGGGAGGGGCGTGGCATCTTCGGCCTGCGATTCGATGGCGGCCCGCACCGCGCCGCACTCGTCGTGCCCGAGCACGAGGATGAGCGGAACGTGGAGGACGCCGACGGCGTACTCGAGGGAGCCCACCACCGATTCCGAGATGACCTGGCCGGCGTTGCGCACCACGAAGGCGTCGCCCAGACCGAGATCGAAGATGATCTCGGCGGCTAGACGGGAGTCGCTGCAGCCGAAGATGGCCGCCAGTGGCGACTGCCCGCCGGCCACGTTCTCGCGGCGCTCGACGTCTTGACGCGGATGTTCCGGGTCGCCGGTGACGAAGCGCTCGTTCCCGCGCATCATCGCCTCCCAGACGCGTGACGGTCTCGGCATTCCCATCATGAGCCTCCCAATCGGTGGATCTGTTCGGCGAGCGACGACGCGACGGTGCGGAACTCGGCATCGTCGGCCGTGCCGAACAGCACGATCGAACTCTGCCCTGCCGTCGTGGTCAGGGCGTAGTCGACGTCATTGTTGTCGGTGCCCGATTGCCGATTATCGTAGACATCCCATTTGATGCCCTCGATCGTCGTGGTGCCCTTGATGGTCGATTTGTTGACCTGTTCGGAGACCCAGCTCTCGTTCGCCTTGAAACCCTGGTCGACGCCGATGTACTCCTTTTTCGGCGTGAGCAGACCGATGTACCAGGAGTCGACATTGTCGGGGGTCTTGGTGCGCAGCTCCGCATTGTTGGAGGTCCAGCCCGCCGGCAGCTCGGGCACCAGCAGGCGATCCGGCTCGGAGCCCTGCCCCTGGGCGGCGACCGACTTGTAGTCGACCGGAGGGTTGGCGTTGTTCGGCGTGCCCCGGGGCACGATCAGCACGATCACCAGCACCAGGCCGACGGTCGCGATGAGCGAATAGAACAGATTGTTGATGGTCTGCCGGTTGCGGTGGTTGCGCGAATTCTGCGCCTTGCGCTCCGCCGTCTCCTCCGGGGTCTCCGGGCGGCCCAGTTCGGCGACGACGGCCGGGGGTTTGCTGCTCGGTGTCATTCGGTGTCCGAGACTCCCGCCGCACCGGACCGGGCGGCGTCGAGCCGCGCCTTGGCGCCGATCAGCCACTCTTCACAGCGGCGGGCGAGGGCCTCGCCCCGCTCCCACAGGGCGATCGACTGCTCAAGCGTCGACGATCCCTGCTCCAGTTCGGTCACGACACGCACGAGCTCGTCGCGCGCCTGCTCGTAGCTGAGGGAGTCGGTGCTGGGAGCGTCCGTGCCGGCGGAATCGGTGCTGAGGCTCGTGTCCTCGGTGGTGGGCATGACATTCATTCTATTTGCCGATCTGATCGCCCGCTGAGTCAGCGACGGCTCGCAGCGATCCGCCCGCCACAGTGACCGTGAGCCGGGTGCCGGAGGGGGATTCTTCGGGGGAGCGCAGCACGTCGCCGCCCGGCAGCTGCACGATGGCGTAACCGCGGTCGAGCGTGCCCTGCGGGGAGAGTGCGCGGAGTTGGCCGCGAAGCTCGGCCGTGCGGTTGCTCTCCCGCTCGATCGCGCGCTCCACCAGTTCGGCGCCGCGGGCGACGTAACGGGTGAGTTCCTCGGCGCGCCAGTCGACGATCCAGCCGGACGACGCGAGCGACGGCCGGCTGCGCAGATGCCCGATCCGGTCGATCTCCGAACCGATCAGATGCGTGAGCCGCACCCCGAGCCGGGTGCGGGCCTGCTGCACGCGCACCAGCTCTTCGGCCACATCGGGTACGACGCGCTTCGCCGCATCGGTGGGGGTGGAGGCCCGTAGATCGGCGACCTCGTCGAGCAGCGGACGGTCGGCCTCGTGGCCGATCGCGCTGACGATCGGTGTGACGCAGGCGGCGGCCGCACGCACCAGCGTTTCGTCGCTGAAGCCGAGCAGGTTCTGGAAGTCGCCGCCGCCGCGGGCGATGATGATCACATCCACCTCGGGGTCGGCGTCGAGTGTGCGCAGGGCGGCGGTGACGTCTGCGACGGTGCGCTCGCCCTGCACGGCGGCATGGATGGTGCGGAAGCTCACCTGCGGCCAGCGCAGCTGAGCGTTGCGCAGCACATCCTTCTCGGCGTCGGAGTCTTTGCCGGTGATCAGCCCGATGCAGTGAGGCAGGAAGGGAAGGCGCTTCTTGCGTTCCGGGGCGAACAGCCCCTCGGCGGCGAGTTGCGCGCGCAGCCGTTCGAGCCGCTCGAGCAGGTCGCCGAGGCCGACGTGGCGCATATCGAACACCTGCATCGTGAGCGTGCCGCCCTTGACCCAGAAGTTCGGCTTGACGGCGGCGACCACGCGGTCGCCCTGCTTCAGGTCGGCCGGGATGCGTCCCTTGACCGACGACCAGATCGTGAAGCTGACCGTCGCATCCTCGTTGAGGTCTTTCAGCTTGCCGTAGACGTTGCCGCCGGAGACCCCCCACTGGGTGATCTCACCCTCGACCCAGGCGGTTCCGAGGCGTTCGATCCAGCCCCGGATCTTGCTCGAGAGAGTGGCGACCGGCCACGGCGCCTCGGCGGTCGGCGGTCCGACCTCCATCGAGGGGGCGCCTGCGGTGCCGGTCACGATCGTCTCCCATCGACTGCTCAGCGCACTCACCTAGGATTGAGGGGTGAGCGACGCAACCATCAGCCTTCCGATGCCGAGGATTCCCGGCGCGCGAGGCCGGCTCAAGGATACCCCGGTCGTCGGACACAAGCGGGTTCTGCTCGCGGCGCCCCGAGGCTATTGCGCGGGGGTCGACCGAGCGGTCGTGGCCGTCGAGAAGGCCTTGGAGCACTACGGTGCGCCCGTCTACGTGCGCAAACAGATCGTGCACAACGTGCATGTCGTCTCCACTCTCGAACGGCAGGGCGCAATCTTCGTAGACGAGGTCGACGAAGTGCCCAAGGGGGCACACATCGTCTTCAGCGCACACGGTGTCTCGCCGGCGGTCGTGAACGCTGCAGCGGATCGCGGACTGCAGGCGATCGACGCGACCTGCCCGCTCGTCACCAAAGTGCATCGCGAGGCGGTGCGCTTCGCCCGCGACGACTTCGAGATCCTGCTCATCGGCCACGAAGGGCATGAAGAGGTCGAAGGAACCGCCGGGCATGCGCCCGATCGCGTCACCCTGGTGAACAGCCCGGACGATGTCGACTCGATCGTGGTCCAAGACCCGGAGAAGGTCGTCTGGCTCTCGCAGACCACGCTCTCGGTGGACGAGACGATGGAGACGGTCCGTCGGCTGCGCGAGCGCTTCCCGCACCTGCAGGACCCGCCCAGCGACGACATCTGCTATGCCACCCAGAACCGTCAGGTGGCGATCAAGAAGGTCGCGGAAGACGCCGACCTCGTCATCGTGGTCGGTTCTGCCAATTCGTCGAACTCGGTGCGGCTCGTGGAAGTGGCTCTGGAGTACGGCGCCAAAGCCGCCTACCGGGTCGACTACGCCAGCGAGATCAAGCAGGAGTGGCTCGACGGGGTGGCGACCGTCGGCGTGACGAGCGGCGCATCCGTGCCCGAGGTGCTCGTGCAGGAAGTGCTCGACGACCTGCGCGGTGCCGGCTACGGTGACGTGCAGGAAGTGAAGACGGCCGAGGAGGACCTCATGTTCTCCCTGCCCAAGGAGCTCCGCAAAGACCTCAGCGGCAAGACGGACACCCGGGCCTTGGGCGGGCGCAACTCGCACTCAGCCTGACGCTGACGCTGACGCTGACGCTGACGCTGACGCTGACGCTGACGCTGACGTTTCGGCCGAGGGCGCCGTTCGGGCGGTGCCGGGCGGTCAGGTGACGCTTGGCCCGCCGGCGGCGAGGGCGGAGGATGTGGCCTCTCGGAGGCGACGGGCGAGGTCTGCCCGGCCGCGGGCGACGGCCGCAGGGTCGGCCAGCAGTGCGTCGAGGGCCCCGGTGACCGCCCCGATGAAGGCTCCGGTGAGGGCGGCGGCGTTCACCTCGTCGAGCTCGGGGAAGGCCTCGATGAGGCGCGTGGCGATCTGACGCTGTGCATCCCGCTGCATCTGCAGCGCGCGCCCGCGGACGGCGGGGACGGTCTCCATGAGACGCAGGCGGAGGGCCGCGAGCGGGCTGACGATCTCGCCGCTCTCCAATCGGGGGTCGCCGAGGGCCCGCAGCAGCAGGTCGGCGGGGCGGTCGGCGGATCCTCTCGCGTCGATCGCGTCGAGTGCGGTCTGGAGGCGGGCATCGTTCTCGGGGAACAGCAGTTCCTCTTTGCTGGTGAAGTAGCTGAAGAAGGTGCGGGTGCCGATGTCGGCGGCCACCGCGATGTCGGCGACGGTCGTCTCGTCGTAGCCGTGACGGGCGAAGAGCTCGGTTCCCGCGGCCACGATCGCGGCGCGGGTGCGGGCGCGTTTGCGATCACGGAGGGTCGGGCCGACGGAGGAGTCCATGTCGACGATCTTACGGCATCGGGCGCAATTCGGCATTCAGTGCAGATTCGCAGTGAGTGCAGCTATTGTGGTGTCTCGGTCGGATCGTCCGGCCGCGTCCGAAAGCAGGCATCCCATGCGTGAACGCAGCATCCTCCTCTCCGGCGCCGGAATCGCCGGCTCCACCCTCGCCTACTGGCTCGCCCGGCGCGGGTTCGACGTGACCGTCGTCGAACGCTCGCAGGGCGTGCGCTCCAGCGGCAATCCGGTGGACGTGCGGGGCGCGGCCGTCGATGTCGTCGTGGGGATGGGCGTGATGGAGCGGCTCCAGGAGGTGTCGACGAAGGTCGAACACCTGCGGATCGTGAACGCCGCCGGTCGCCGTGTGGCCGGCCTCGACGTGCGAACGCGCGAGAGGGCAGCGGGCGGGCGCGAGGTGGAGGTGCCGCGTGCCGACCTCGCCGGAGTGCTCCTTGAAGCCGGGCGGCGGGAGGCGCACATCCGGTTCGACCAGTCGATCGCCGCCCTGCATCAGGACGCCGGCGGGGTGGACGTGACCTTCGCCGACGGTACCGAGCGCCGGTTCGACGCGGTCGTCGGCTGCGATGGGATGCACTCTGCGGTGCGTCGGCTGGAGTTCGGTCCCGAGGCCGGGTTCGTGCGCCATCTGGGGCTCTACGTCGGCACGCTCCAACTCGACGGGCCGCTCGAGGATCCGAGCGAGGTGCTCATGTACAACACACCCGGTCGCTCGGTGTCCGTGCATCCCGGCAGTGGGAGGCCACTCGCCGCGTTCATCTTCCGCGGCCCCGAACGCGCGGATTTCGACTACCGCGACCTCGCCCAGCACAAACGCCTCATCGAGGAGGCGTACGCCGGGAACGGCTGGCGCGTTCCTGAACTGCTCGAGCGGGTGCGGGCCGCCGATGATCTGTACTTCGACGCGGTCAGCCAGGTGCGCATCCCCCGCTGGTCGTCGGGCCGAGTCGCCCTGCTCGGCGACGCGGCCTCGTCGGTCTCGCTGTTCGGGGAGGGGTCCAGCCTCGCGATCGTCGGTGCGGCGCGGCTGGCGGATGCGCTGGCCGCGCATCCGGACCCGACGACGGCGTTCGCGAGGTTCGAAGCGCAACATCGCCCTGCGGTGCTGTCGAAGCAGCGTCTGGGCGCGCGGGCGGCCCGGCTGATCGTTCCGGCCACACGCGCAGGACTCGCGATGCGGAACGCCGGACTCCGTCTCGTCTCCGCCTTCTCCCGCTCCGCCCGCCCGTGACGACAGGCCCGCGCCTGTGACGACAGGCCCGCGCCTGTGACGACGGCCGGAGCGCCGGATGCTCAATAGTCGACGGCCCCGGCGGCTTCGTCGACTCAGCTGGGGGCGGGGGTGGGGGTGGCGCTGACGCCGCTGTAGAAGTCGAGGAGGACCGGATCGGTTGTCAGCACCGCCGAGACGATCACGACCAGTACGATCAACGCCACGATGCCGGCGATCAGCGGAACGTAGAACGACAGGGTGCGACGCACGAGCAACCAGATCGTGAGCGCGGCCGACACTGCCCAGATCGCCACGATCGCGATCGAACCTCCGGTGAGAAGACCCGGAACAGAGGCGGCTTCGTGGTAGTCGCCGAGGTTCTGATTGGCGTGCATCAATTGGATGGCCGCCGGCAGCGTGTTCAGCGCACCGACCGAATAGGCCATGCCGAAGAAGCCGACGGTGAGCAGCGCGATGCTCCAGCCGAGATTCCACCGGGGGGCTGAAGACCGGCGCCCCGGCGGCACCGGAAGCGGCGGACCGTACGGCGGTGGGTAGTGCCCGGCGGGCGGAAAGGGGTCGTGCTGACCCGGGTGGCCCGGCCCCTGCGGATATTGGCCCACCGGATACGGTCCCTGGGGGTACTGGTCCTGCGGGTGCTGCGCCTGCGGCGGTTGCCCGTGCGGTGGTGCGCTGGGGGAGTTACTGTCCGCGGTGTCCGATGGGGCGTCCGGGTGGGCCGGCGCGGGTGGGCGCGCCGAGGCGTCTGGCGAGTGCTGCCCATAGCGCGGTTCCGACGGCTCCGCCGAGGGGACCGGATGCGTGGTGTCCAGGCGGCTCTGATCCGCCGGCGGACGCCACACCCAGCCTTCCGGTGCCAACTCTCCGTACTTGGGGCGCGGGCGCTTGTCGGGCTGATCGTCCTTGTCGGACATGGGGGCCGTCCTCCTTGCTGAACTGGAACGGCGGCCGGGGCGAACGATCGCCCCGGCCGCCGTCGGGCACTACTTGCCGGAGTGTCCGGCCGAGCCGAGCTGCTGGGTGGCCTCGACTACGCGGGCGGCCATGCCGGTCTCCGCGACCTTGCCCCAGGCGCGCGGGTCGTACAGCTTCTTGTTTCCGACCTCGCCGTCGATTTTGAGGACGCCGTCGTAGTTCTTGAACATGTAGTCCGCGATGGTGCGGGTGAAGGCGTATTGGGTGTCGGTGTCGATGTTCATCTTCACGACGCCGTTGGCGACGGCTTCGGCGATCTCCGCATCCGTGGAACCCGACCCACCGTGGAAGACCAGGTCGAGCGGCTTCGGGCCGTGACCGTATTTGGCGGCGAGACCGTCCTGGATGGTCTTCAGGAGCTCGGGGCGCAGCTTCACGTTGCCCGGCTTGTAGACGCCGTGCACATTGCCGAAGGTGAGGGCGGCCATGTAGCGGCCGTTCTCGCCGAGGCCGAGCGCTTCCACGGTCTGGATCGCGTCGTCCAGCGTGGTGTAGAGGTGCTCGTTGATGTCGTGGCTGACACCGTCTTCTTCGCCGCCGACGACGCCGATCTCGACCTCGAGGATGGCGTTGATCGCCTTGGTGCGCTTGATCATGTCCTGCGCGATGGTGAGGTTCTCGCCGAGGGGCACGGCCGAGCCATCCCACATGTGCGACTGGAAGATCGGGTTGCGACCGGCCTTGACCTCTTCTTCGCTCGCGGCGATGAGGGGGAGCACGAAGCCCTCCAGCGCATCCTTCGGGCAGTGGTCGGTGTGCAGGGCCACGGTGACCGGGTAGTTCTTGGCGACCTCGGTGGCGAACTTCGCGAACGCGATGGCGCCTGCCGCGCGGTTCTTCACTGTGTGGCCGGCGAAGTAGTCGGCGCCACCGGTGGTCACCTGGATGATGCCGTCGCTGCCGGCTTCGGAGAGGCCCTGGAGCACGGCGTTGATCGTCTGCGACGAAGACACGTTGAACGCGGGGTAGGCGAACCCACCGGCCTTCGCCTTGTCGAGCATTTCGGCGTATTGATCCGGCGTGGCGATGGGCATGGCGGCTCCTTGAAGTCGGTGGGGCGAACGCGACTCATCATACCGAGCCGCACCGGGGAGACGACCGTGCGGGCAGCCGGGCCTGCGTCGATGGGGTGCCATACGCGTGAATGTGCTTGCCGCAGTGGGTCTCGGTGTCGCGCCGGTCGTAGCCTGATTCCCGACCGATCCATCAGCACAGCCACTTCGAGGAGCATCATGTCCGAGCCTGTCGTCGTCACCGCCTACTTCCATCCTGCCGAGGGGCAGCACGAGCGGGTCGTCGAGGGCCTGCGCGCCAGCATCCCCGCGGTGCACGAGGAGCCGGGCTGCCTCCTGTACGCCATCCACGACGCTCCCGACGGCACGATCGTCATGATCGAGAAGTGGGAGAGCGCCGAGCTGCTCGACCGGCATGGCGCCGGGGAGCCGGTCGTCGAACTCAACAGGCGACTCGCGGGTCTGCTCGCCGAGCCGGTCGCGGTCACGCGGCTCGCACCCCTCGCGGCGGGGACGCCCGGGCAGGGTGCGCTCTAGTTGTACTGACCTCGACCGTTGTTGATTCGGTCGATAGGTGTGTGGCCTGTAGCGGCTGGAGCCTGAATCGTGTGGGCCCCCGGCGGCTGGGACCGGTGGCTGCCGCGGCGGCCGGGTGAACATTCGTGCGGCATCCTGCCGGGCGGGGTGCGCCGCCGATAAACTGGCAGCGCCCGCTGGGGCATCCATCGACACTGTCGCCGTATCCGTCCGGGAGGACCCATCATGACCAGTACTGACACTGCAACGCTGTACCTGCATCCGGATCGAAACCTGGCGATGGAGTTGGTGAGGGCCACGGAGGCCGCCGCCATTCGCGCGACGCCGTTCATCGGACGCGGCGACAAGAACGCGGCCGATGGCGCGGCAGTGGATGCGATGCGCGCCTTCCTCGGCACGGTCAACTTCGATGGCCTCGTGGTGATCGGCGAGGGCGAGAAGGACAGGGCGCCGATGCTCTTCAACGGTGAGCATGTGGGCAACGGGCGCGGTCCGGCCTGCGATATCGCGGTGGACCCGATCGACGGCACGTCGTTGACGGCTGCCGGTCGCCAGAACGCGCTCTCGGTCATCGCTGTGTCTGACCGGGGCACCATGCTCGACGCCTCCAGCGTGTTCTACATGTCGAAGATCGTCACCGGCCCTGAAGGCGCGGGGGTCGTCGACCTGTCGCAGTCCGTGGGGGACAACATCCGGGAGCTCGCCAAGGCCAAGGGGAAACCCGTCGGCGAGTTGCGGGTGGCCGTGCTCGACCGTCCGCGGCACGAAGGTCTGATCGAGGAGATCCGGGCGGCCGGCGCCGGAACCCGGCTGATGCTCGACGGCGATGTGGCCGGCGGCATCAACGCGGCCCGATACGAGTCGCGCATCGATATGTGCGTGGGGATCGGTGGCAGCCCCGAAGGCATCACGACCGCCTGCGCGATCAAAGCCATCGGCGGGTTCATGCAGGGCAAGCTGGCGCCGAAGGATGACGCCGAGCGTGCCGGCGGAATCGCGGCCGGGCTCGACATGGACCGCATCTACGGCGCCGATGAGCTCGTCAAGGGCGACAACACCTTCTTCGTCGCGACCGGGGTCACCGACGGCGGGCTGGTGGAGGGGGTGCGGCGCAAAGGTCCGATCATCCGCACCGAGAGCATCGTTCTGCGCTCGAAGAGCGGCACCATCCGCCGGGTGATCGCCGATCACCTCGCCGAGAAGTGGCTCGAGGCCGACCAGCTGTAGACGTCGTGTCGGAAGGAACGTCGCCCGGGGCGGCGTTCCTCCGCCGGCACGGATCGTCGGCGTCGCTCCGGCGATTCTGCCTGTGCAGGCACGCGCACGCCGGTCAGGCGGTGCGGCGTTCTTCGTCCCGCTTCTCGTGCTGCTGCAGAGCCAGTTTGTCGAGGCCGTGAAGGTCGCGCGGCTCCAGGTCGAGCGGCTCTACGTTCGGGGAGACCGGGTCGGGCGCGAGTTCGCTGACGAGCTCGAACGCGGTGAGCTCGCGCGGCGACTCTTCGATGCCGGCCATGACGCCGATCACCTTCGACTCGTCGAGCGCGTTGAGTTTGCGGGCGGCGGGGAAGACCTGGCGCTCGAAGGAGCCGACGAACCCGTTGTAGTCCTTCACCGTGCGCTCCAGAGAGCGGCCGAGCTTCTCGATGTGGGTGGCCGTGGTCGACAGTCGCGCGTAGAGGGTGCGACTGAGGTCGAAGAGCTCTTTGGCCTCCTGGGTGAGCACATCCTGCTGCCAGCTGAACGCGACGGTCTTGAGCACCGACCAGAGGGTCACCGGTGAGGCGAGCGCGACCCGCTTGCTGAAAGCGAACTCCATGATCGACGGGTCGGCCTCCATCGCCGATGACACCAGTGACTCGCTCGGGATGAACGCGATCACCAGCTCAGGGGAGGATTCGAGCCCCAGCCAATAGGCCTTGCTGCCGAGCGCCGTGATGTGGTCGCGCACAGCCTTCACATGCTGCTTGAGCAGCGCCTCGCGCCGGGCGCCTTCGATTCCGGTCGCGGTCGCCGGGATCTGGCTGGCCTCCAGATAGGCGGTGAACGGCACCTTGGCGTCGAGGGCGATGCTCTTGCCGCCGGGGAGGCGCACGATCATGTCGGGGCGGCCGGCGCCCGCATCCGAGTGGATGCTCGACTGCACGTCGAAGTCGACGCGTTCGAGCAGACCGGCGGCTTCGACGACGCTGCGCAGCTGGGTCTCGCCCCAGACGCCGCGGGTGCTGTTGGAGCGCAGGGCGGAGGCGAGGGCCTCGGCGGTGCTGCGCAGGCGTTCCTCTGACTCCGTGGCCGATTTGAGCTGTTCGGTGAGCTGGCCGTGCTGCTGGCTGCGCTGGGACTCCAGCTCGACGACCTTCTTCTGCATCTCGCTGAGGCTCTCGCGCACGGGGGCCAGGGCCTGCAGCACTTTGCTCTCGGCGCGCTCCCGCTCGGACTGCGCTTGGGCCTCGGCGCGCTGGCGTTCCACGAGCTCGCGGTACTGCTGCTGCTGGCCGAGCACCTGCTCTCGCAGGGAGTCGACGGTGGCCTGGGCGGCCGCGAGATCGCTGCCGACCTCGGCCCGGACGGCCGCCTCCGTGGCGCGGATCTGCGCCAATTCGGCGGCGTGCCTCGCCCCGACGATCGCGGGATCTTCGACGGGTGCGCCGGAGTCGGCACGCCTGCGCAGCACAGCGGCGATGGCGGCTGCGCCGACCGCGGCGCCGACGATGAGGCCGGCGAGCAGTCCGAGCAGAAGCGAGAGGATGGGGTCCATGCTCCGAGTGTGGCAGGCCCCTCCGACAGTGCGTGGTTGCGCGCCAGGCACGCCGCGAATAGGCTACGCATGTAACTATGTCAGGACATTAAGACGCGAGGGTCGCCCGGAGTATCCGGAACCGGCCGTTCGCACGTCGAGAGAGGCAGCACCCGGGCGATGACCACCAGCACCACGAGCGAGGTCCCTTTCGAGGTTCTCGCCATCGGCAGGGTCGGCGTCGACCTCTACCCGTTGCAAGACGGTGTCGGGCTCGAAGAGGTCAGCACCTTCGGCAAGTACCTCGGTGGCAGCGCCACCAACGTCACGATCGCCGCTGCACGGCATGGCCGCCGCGCCGCCATCGTCACGCGCACGGGAGACGACCCGCTCGGTCGCTACGTGAGCGCCGAGATCGCGCGGCTCGGGGTCGACAACCGCTTCGTCACGACGGTCGCGGGGCTGAACACCCCCATCACCCTCTGCGAGATCTTCCCGCCCGACGACTTCCCCCTCTACTTCTACCGCGACCCGATCGCGCCCGACCTGGTGATCGAGCCGGCCGACCTCGACCTCGACGCCGTGCGCGACGCGGGCGTCTTCTGGGCGACTGTCACCGGTCTTTCGAAGGAGCCGAGCCGTTCCGCGCACCACGCCGCGTGGCAGGCACGCGGTCGCAAGCGCTTCACAGTGCTCGACCTCGACTACCGCCCGATGTTCTGGGAGTCGCCGGCCGCCGCGACCGAGCAGGTCGGTCGCGCCCTCGAGCATGTCACCGTGGCGGTCGGCAACCGCGAGGAGTGTGAGATCGCCGTCGGGGAGACCGACCCGCAGCGGGCGGCGGATGCTCTGCTCGACCGCGGTGTCGAGCTCGCGGTCGTGAAGCAGGGTTCGCGCGGAGTGTTGGCGAAGACCCGCACCGAGACCGTCGAGGTCGAGCCCTTCCCCGTCACGGTCGTGAACGGTCTGGGCGCCGGCGACGGTTTCGGGGGCGCACTCTGCCACGGGCTCCTCGCCGGCTGGCCGCTGGAGCGTGTCATCCGGTTCGCGAACGTGGCCGGTGCCATCGTCGCCACTCGGCGGGAATGCTCGACGGCCATGCCCACGACCGCCGAGGTCGAGGCCGCACTGGACGGAGCGTACGATGTCGACCGTTGACGGCCCGATCAGTGCCGCCGACTTTCAGCGGCTGCGACGCATCCGTTCCGAGGAGCCCCAGCGGATCTCGGAGATCCTGGAAACGCGCGCCAAGCGTGACCTGCTCGCCGGTGACGGCCGCCTGTTCATCGTCGCCGCGGACCACCCGGCGCGCGGCGCCCTCGGTGTCGGCTCGGACGCCACCGCGATGGCCGACCGCTACGGTCTGCTGCAGCGCCTGGCTACGGCCCTGGAGAGGCCGGGCGTCGACGGTGTGCTCGGCACCCCGGACATCCTCGACGACCTCGCCATCCTGGGCAGACTCGACGGCCGGATCGCCGTCGGCTCGATGAACCGCGGCGGCCTCCGGGGCGCCTCCTTCGAGATGGACGATCGGTTCACGGCCTACGATGTCGAGTCGCTCGTCGCCGCCCGCCTCGACTTCGCCAAGCTGCTCGTGCGCATCAACCTGGCCGACCCGGGCTCCGCGGCGACGCTGGAGGCCTCGGCCGCCGCCGTCACAGCCGCCGCCGCGGCCCGCCTGCCGATCATGCTCGAACCGTTCATGAGCGACTGGGTCGACGGCCGCATCGTCAACGATCTGAGCACCGGAGCGGTGATCGCCTCGATGGCCATCGCCGCCGGCCTCGGCACGAGCTCGGCATACAGCTGGCTGAAGCTGCCCGTCGTGCCGAACATGGCCGCTGTCATGAGTGCCTCCACGCTGCCCACCCTGCTGCTCGGCGGCGACCCGTCCGGTGACGCGGCCGCCGTCTACGACTCGTGGGGCAGCGCGCTCGACCTGCCCGGTGTGATGGGCCTCGTGGTCGGCCGCACCCTTCTCTACCCCTCCGATCGGGATGTCGCGGGCGCGGTCGATACCGCCGCCTCGCTCGTCCACTGACCCGTTTCCGCCCGACCTCCCGAAGGAGAACCTCCCATGACCCTCGCAGACCTTCCCCTGATCCCGCACTACATCGACGGCAGGCGCACCCCGAGTGTCAGCGGCCGGCTCGCGCCGGTGTACGACCCTGCTCTCGGCATCGCGACCTCCGCCGTCGGCCTGGCCGACGAGACCGAGGTGGCCGCCGCGATCGTGAGCGCGGCGGCGGCGTTCCCCGGGTGGCGCGACACCTCGATGGCCAAGCGTCAGCAGATCATCTTCGCGTTCCGCGAGCTGCTCAACGCCCGCAAAGACGAGCTGGCCGAGATCGTGACGGCCGAGCACGGCAAGGTCGTCTCCGACGCCCTGGGCGAAATCACCCGTGGCCTCGAGGTCGTCGAGCTCGCCACCGGCTTCCCGCACCTCATCAAGGGGGAGCACTCGGAGAATGTGTCGACCGGCGTCGACGTCTACTCGCTCAAGCAGCCGCTCGGCGTCGTCGGCATCGTCAGCCCGTTCAACTTCCCGGCGATGGTGCCGCTCTGGTTCCTGCCGATCGCGATCGCCGCGGGCAACACCGTCGTGCTGAAGCCGAGCGAGAAAGACCCGTCGGCCGCCGTCTGGCTGGCGGAGCTGTTCAGCGAGGCCGGGCTTCCTGACGGCGTCTTCACCGTGCTGCACGGCGACAAGGTGGCCGTCGACGGTCTGCTGGAGCACCCCGAGGTGCAGGCCATCTCGTTTGTCGGCTCCACGCCGATCGCCCGCTACATCTACGAGACAGCCGCCCGCAACGGCAAGCGCGTGCAGGCTCTCGGCGGCGCGAAGAACCACATGCTCGTGCTCCCGGATGCCGACCTCGACCTGGTGGCCGACGCCGCGATCAACGCGGGCTTCGGCTCGGCCGGCGAGCGCTGCATGGCCGTCAGCGTGGTCGTTGCGGTCGAGCCGGTGGCCGACGAACTCATCGCAAAGGTGACCGAACGGATGCGCGGCCTGCGCATCGGCGACGGCCGTCGCGGTTGCGACATGGGCCCGCTGATCACCCGTGAGCACCGGGACAAGGTCGCCTCCTACATCGACATCGCCCTCGCGGACGGCGCCGAGGTCGTCGTCGACGGTCGCGGCATCGAGGTCGACGGCGCCGCCGACGGTTTCTGGCTGGGGCCGACGCTGATCGACCGCGTGACCACCGCATCCCGTGTCTACACCGAGGAGATCTTCGGGCCGGTGCTCGCGGTGGTGCGGGTTGCCAGCTACGAGGACGGCGTCGAGGTCATCAACTCGGGCGCGTTCGGGAACGGAACCGCGATCTTCACGAACGACGGGGGAGCAGCCCGCCGCTTCCAGAACGAAGTGCAGGTGGGCATGATCGGCATCAACGTTCCGATCCCCGTGCCGGTCGCCTACTACTCGTTCGGCGGCTGGAAGCAGTCGCTCTTCGGCGACGCCAAAGCGTACGGCGTTCACGGCTTCGAGTTCTTCACGCGCGAGAAGGCCGTGACCAGCCGCTGGCTCGACCCGAGCCACGGCGGTATCAACCTCGGCTTCCCGCAGACCAAGTAGCACCGGCGCACGACGCCGGCGAGAAGGCAGGAGCAGCAATGACGCGCGCACGCAGCGAATGGGTCTTCGGGCCGGGCGACCTCGCCGAAGACGGCTGGGAGTCGGTGGTCGATGACCGCATCCCGGGCTGGCGGCACACAGGCCTGAGAGTGGCCGCCCTCGACGGCACCCCGCTCGCCCTGGCCGCGGCGCCGGTCGAACGGATGCTCGTGCCCCTCGCCGGCTCCTTCACTGTCGAATACCTGGAGCCCGAGGCGGAGGCGGCGACCCGGCTGCTCGTGGGCCGGGTCGCCGTGTTCGACGGCCCGACGGATGTGCTCTACCTCGGTGCCGGAACGGCGGCGACTGTTTCGGGTCGAGGCCGCATCGCGGTCGCAGAAGCGCCGACCGCCGAGCGTCGACCGGCGGCCTATCTGCCCGCCGACGCCGTGCCGGTCGAGCTGCGCGGCGCGGGTCGCTTCAGCCGGCAGGTGCACAACTTCGGCGTTCCGGGCGCGCTCGACGCGGTGAAGCTCATCGTCTGCGAGGTGATCACCCCGGCAGAGAACTGGTCGTCGTATCCACCGCACAAGCACGACGAGCACCGCGACGGGCAGGAGACCCGCCTGGAAGAGATCTACTACTTCGAGTCCGCAGTGAGCCGGGGCGTGCAGGCGCCACCCGAGGCCGAGCCGTTCGGCCTGTTCACCACCTACGCCTCCGACGAGCGCATGATCGAGATCGACGCCAGGGTCGGCTCGGGCGACATCGCGCTCGTGCCGCACGGCTACCACGGCCCGGCCGTGGCCGCCCCCGGCTACGACCTCTACTATCTCAACGTGATGGCCGGCCCGGATGCCGATCGGGCCTGGCTGATCAGTGACGACCCCGCGCACGGCTGGGTTCGCCAGACCTGGGCGGGTCAAGAATTCGACCCCCGTCTCCCGTACACCAGCACTGCCGGGCCGACGGGCACGACCACCACCGAAGGAGCAGCCTCGTGAGCGGCACCAAGCGCATGACCGTCAGCCAGGCCCTCGTCGAGTTCCTGGCCCACCAGTGGACCGTGGACGGCGGCCACCGCGAGCGCACCATCGCCGGCACCTTCGGCATCTTCGGGCACGGCAATGTGGCCGGGGTCGGTCAGGCGCTCAAACAGTTCGCGGTGCAGGATCCGGCGCTCATGCCCTACTACCAGGCTCGCAACGAGCAGGCGATGGTGCACGAGTCCGTCGGCTTCGCCCGGATGCACCGCCGCCTGAGCACCTTCGCCTGTGCGGCATCGGTGGGCCCGGGCGCCACCAATATGCTCACGGGCGCCGCGCTCGCCACCACGAACCGGCTGCCGGTGCTGCTGCTGCCCTCCGACACTTTCGCGACCCGCGTGGCCGACCCGGTGCTCCAGCAGCTGGAGCTGCCGCACGACGCGGCCATCACCGTCAACGACGCGTTCAAGCCGCTGTCACGGTTCTTCGACCGGGTCAGCCGGCCGGAGCAGCTCTTCTCCGCCGCGCTCGGCGCGATGCGCGTGCTCACCGATCCGGTCGAGACCGGGGCCGTGACGATCTCACTTCCCGAAGACGTTCAGGCAGAAGCGCTCGATGTGCCGCTCGAGTTCCTCGCCGACCGGGAATGGCACCTGCGTCGTCCCGCCCCGGAACCGGAAGCGCTCGCCCGCGCTGTGCGGGCCATCGTCGCCGGCAAGCGACCCGTCATCGTCGCCGGCGGTGGGGTCGTCTACTCGCAGGCTTCAGCCGAGCTCGCCGCGTTCGCCGAGGCGACCGGAATCCCGGTGGGTACCACCCAGGCCGGCGGCGGCGCCATCGCCTGGGACCACCCGTTCTCGCTCGGCAGCATCGGCTCCACCGGCACGACGGCCGCCAACCGCATCGCGGCCGAGGCGGATGTGGTGATCGGGATCGGGACCCGGTACAGCGACTTCACCACCGCATCCCGAACCGCTTTCGCCCGCGAAGGCGTGCGCTTCGTGAACATCAACGTCGCCTCGTTCGACGCCTACAAGCACGGGTCGAGCCTGCCGGTGATCGCAGACGCCCGCGAAGCGCTGGTCGCTCTGCGCGAGGCGCTCGCCGGGTTCACCACCCCGCAGGAGTACCGCGACGAGATCGCGGGCGAGAAGCGGGCCTGGGATGCGACCGTCGACGCGGGTTTCATCGACCGGCGGCTCGAACGCCCCTCGCAGACGGAGATCATCGGCGCGGTCAACGCCGCCAGCGACCCGCGCGACGTCGTGGTGTGCGCGGCCGGCTCGCTGCCCGGCGATCTGCACAAGCTGTGGCGGGTGCGCGACGAATTGGGCTACCACGTCGAATACGCGTTCTCGTGCATGGGGTATGAGATCGCCGGCGGAATCGGCGCCAAGCGCGGTGCTGACGACCGCGATGTGATCGTGATGGTCGGCGACGGCTCCTACCTGATGATGCACACCGAACTCGTGACCGCGGTCGCCGAAGGCATCAAGGTGATCGTCGTGCTCATCCAGAACCACGGGTTCGCCTCCATCGGCCATCTGAGCGAGACGGTCGGCTCGCAGCGCTACGGCACCCGTTACCGCTACCGCGACGACGCGGCCAACGCTTTCGACGACGGTCCGGCTCTGCCGGTCGACCTGGCGGCCAACGCCGCGAGCCTCGGCGTCTCCGTGATCCGGGTGGAGCAGACTCCGAACGCCATCGCCGACCTCGGCGCGGCCGTGGCGCAGGCCAAGGCGGCCACCGGGCCCACTCTCATCCACATCACGAGCGACCCGCTGCTGTTCGCCCCCGACGGTGAAGGCTGGTGGGATGTGCCGATCGCCGAAGTGTCGGAGCTGGCGACAACGCAGGCGGCCAAGGCCGACTACGACCGGCAGAAGGCCCGGCAGCGTCCCCTGCTCGGCTGAGCCGCGCATCCCCAGCCCAGACAATGACCATCCCGACCTCGGAGGAAAGCACACCATGACCACTGACCCCCTGCGCATCGCCGTCGTCGGCGCCGGCATCATGGGCGCCGACCACGTCCGCCGCCTCACGGAGCGCACGATCGGCGCGCAGGTCGTCGCGGTCGTCGAACCGGATGTGTCCCGCGCCGCCGCGGCCGTCGCCCACCTTCCGGGTGTCGCGACGCGCAGTCGCATCGAGGATGCGCTGGAGCTCGACGCGCTCGACGCGGTCGTGGTCGCCGCCCCCGGGCCGTTCCACGAGGCCGTGCTGCTTCCCTCGCTCGAGGCCGGAGTCGACATCCTGTGCGAGAAGCCGCTGACGCCCAGCAGCGAGTCGGCGCTGCGCGTTCTGGAGGCCGAGCAGAAGACCGACCGGCCGCGCATCCAGGTGGGTTTCATGCGTCGATTCGACGAGGAGTACATGCAGCTCAAAGAGCTGATCGACTCGAGGGAGGCCGGGCAGCTGCTGGCTCTGCACTGCGCGCACCGCAATCCGTTCACCCCGCCCGGGTACACCGAGTCGATGCTCATCACCGACTCGGTCGTGCACGAGATGGATGTGGTGCCGTGGCTCGTCGGCGAGCCGATCGCGGCCGTCGAGGTTCGCAAGCCGCGCCGCAACTCGCTCGCGCCGGAGGGGCTCAGCGAGCCGCAACTCGTGCTTCTCGAAACCGAGTCGGGCGTGCTCGCGGATGTGGAGATCAGCGTGAACATCCAGTTCGGTTACCAGGTGACCACCGACGCCGTGTTCGAGCGCGGCGTCGCCGAGATCGGGCGCACGGCCGGAATCTCCCGTTACGCCGACGGGCGCTTCACCCGGGCCGAGCACACCACGTACACGACCCGCTTCGCCCGCGCCTACGACACCGAGGTGCAACGCTGGGTGAACGCCGTGCGCAGCGGAACGATCGATGGCCCGAGCGCCTGGGACGGCTACCTCGCTGCCAGCGTCTGCGAGGCCGGACTTGTCGCGCAGGCCACCGGCCGCCGCGTCGAGGTGAGCTACGCTCCCCGACCCGCCTTCTACGACCCCACTGCGAGCTGAGCTCGTGCTGAGATTCGTGCCGAATGCGTGCTCTGGCTCAGCCAGAGTCGACATTCGGCACAAATGTTTCGTCGGCAGGCTGGTGTGAGAGCGCGCTACTTGTCGACGAGGGTGATTTCGAAGGAGTAGAGGTCGGGGCGGTAGCAGTGGTGACCGAACTCCACCGCACGGCCCGAATTGTCGTAGGCGGTGCGGTCCATCGTGAGAACGGGGCCGCCGTCGTCGATCTCCAGCAGGGTGCCCTCCTCCGCAGTGGCACGACGCGCGCCGATCCGCTGGCGGGCGACCCTCATCGTGGTGCCGCGGCTGCGCATCACCTGGTACAGACCGTGCATGGTGAGGTCTTCTTCGCTGATGTCGGTGAAATCGGTCGGCAGATAGTTCTCCAGAACGGCTACCGGAACCTCGTCGGCGCTGCGCACGCGACGCAGGTGCAGGATGTCGGCGCCCAGCTCGACGCCGAGCACCTCCGCCAGGCGCGCATCCGCCGGGATCACTTCGTGCAGCAATAGCAGAGTCGCGGGCTGCTGACCGGTGGAGGCGAGATCGTCGTAGAGGCTCGTCAGCTCGACCTTGCGGGTGACCGGCCCGTGCACGACCTGCGTGCCGATGCCTCGCCGTCGCACGAGGAGCCCTTTGTCCACCAGATCCTGGATGGCGCGCCGCACCGTTGGGCGCGAGAGGCCGAGGCGCTCGCCGAGCGCGATCTCGTTCTCCAGCCGGGAGCCGGCTGGCAGTTCACCGTCGACGATCGCCTTCTCGATGCGCGTGGCCACTTGGAAGTAGAGCGGCACCGGGCCGGAATGGTCCAGGTCCATGAAGAGCTCCTGGGGGAGCGGCTTCTCCGGCTGAACCATCGCTTCCTCCGTCGAGATGCTGGACAATATGTGCTGACATTAGCATCTCGGCTTCGCCACAAGATTGCAGCGACGCGGGATGTGCGCGAGCGATCGCGCGAGACTAGGCTTTGTCAGGACATTCGGTGTAAGTCATGCACCCCGCTCATCATCCTTGGAGGACGTCGTGATCCGTATCGCCGGAGCCCCGGTCAGTTTCGGTGTGTTCGAGCTCGTTCCGGAGGATGGCGTCGAGCTCAGCGGACCCGACGAGATCTGCACGGTGCTCGCCGAAGAGGGCTACGTCGGAGTCGATTTGGGACCGCTCGGCTTCCTCGGCCGGGGTGACGAACTGCGCGCCCGGCTCGCGCGCCACTCCCTGGAGCTCTCGGGCGGCTGGGTCGACCTGCCGTTCGCCGACGACGAAGCCTTCGCCGACGAGATCGCCGGCTTCGACCGCACCCTCGACGTGTTCGTCGAGGCGGCCGAGGCATCCCCCGAGCTGCTTCCCCTACCCACCCTCGCCTGCCGGGGCTCGGAGTTGCGTCGGGCGCATCCGGGCGGGGGTGCCGAGTACCGGTTGAGCGAGGAGCGCTGGAAGCGGTTCGCCGCCAATGTCGAGGTCGCCGCCGGGCGTGTGCGCGCCCGTGGGCTCGAGCCCACCTTCCACCACCACGCCTGCACCTTCGTCGAGACGCCCGACGAGATCGACGACCTGCTCGCCCGAACGGATATCGGCCTCACCTTCGATAGCGGCCACCTCCTCCTCGGTGGGGGCGACCCGCTCACCGGCTGGACCCGCTGGCACGATCGCGTCAACCACCTGCACCTGAAGGATGCCCGACAGTCGGTGGTTCGTTCCGTGATCGAGAGCCGCGGCGATATGCGTGCCGTCTGGTCTGGCCGTGCGTTCGTCCCGTTCGGTGAGGGCGACCTCGACCTGTCCGGCTTTCTGGATGCGGTGGTCGCCGACGGCTACCACGGCTGGCTCGTCGTGGAGCAGGACACCATTCCCCAGCCGGGCGACGACCCGGCCGTGCTCCGACGCGACCACCGCACGAACCGCGAGACGCTCGCGCGACTGCTGGGCTGACGCGGCCGATCTCGGCGCGCAGCTCAGATGCGCACGCACGGCGTGCACGTGTCTGGTGCGCACCTTCGGCGCGCGCGGCGTGGACCTGCGGACGCGTGGCTCAGGCCGCCTGTGCGGCGCCGATGCGGCCGATGCGGGAGCCGCAGGCGGCGGCGAGCTCGGCGACCGAGGAGACACCGTGGCGTTTGGCGGCGTGCACCATGATGGCGGCGCAGGCTTCGGCGTCGGCGAGGGCGTCGTGGTGAGCGAAGTCTTCGAACCCGGCGGCCATCGCGGCCACGGGGAGACGGTAGGAGTCGAGGGTGTACGTCTTGCGGGCCACCTGCAGGCTGCAGACGTAGCTGAAGTCGGGGCAGCTCACCTCCGTCGCCGCGCAGGCCGCCCGGATCACGCCCATGTCGAAGCCGGCGTTGTGGGCGACGAGGTGGTCGTTCCCGGCGAAGTCCATGAGATCGGGCAGCTGCTCGACCCACCCGGAGGCGCCGACGACGTCTTCGGCGTGGATGCCGTGGATGCGCGTGTTCCACTCCTGAAAGAAGTCGTGCCCGAGCGGAGGCTGGATGAGCCAGCCGGCGCGATCGACGACACGGCCGTCGCGCACTCTGATGAGCCCGACCGAGCACGCGGATGCCGCGCTGCCGTTCGCGGTCTCGAAGTCGATGGCGGTGAAATCCAGTGGCACGGGACCATGCTCGCATGGCCCACCGACGCGGATCGGCAGCGCGCCCGCGAGCCGTGGAACCGAAAGCGTACGATCGGCGCATGCGCGAACGGACCGACCACGACCTGCACGCCCGCTCCTTCGATCAGGCGGCCGACGTCTACGAGGCCGCGCGCCCGGCCTACCCCGCCGCCGCCGTCTCCTGGCTGGTGGGGCGTGCGGACGGCCCGGTGCTCGACCTGGGTGCGGGCACCGGAAAGCTCACGCGCTCCCTGACCGAACGGGGTCTGGCGGTCAGCGCTGTCGACCCGTCGCCCGAGATGCTGCGGGTGCTGAAGAACGCCCTGCCCGGTGTGGATGCGCGGCTCGGCTCGGCCGAGAGCATCCCGCTGGCCGACGCGAGCGTCGCCGCGGTGGTCTGCGCCCAGGCCTGGCACTGGGCGGAGCCCGCCCGCGCCGTGCCCGAGGTCGCACGCGTGCTCCGGCCGGGCGGAACACTGGGACTGGTCTGGAACTTCCGAGATGACACCGTCGACTGGGTGAGGGCGCTCGGGGAGCTGATGCACACGGCGGAGGCGTATCTCGGCGACGACATCCCGCCGGTGGTGGGTGCGCCGTTCGGGGAGCTGGAGCGGTTCGACGTGCGCTGGGCGCAGCCGATGACGCTGAACGGGCTGCTCGATCTGGCGCGCTCCCGCAGCTACTTCATCACGAAGGGGCCCGACGCCCAGGCAACCATCATCGCGTCGCTGCGGCGTCTCGTGGCCGAACATCCAGCCCTCGCCGGCACGGACGTGTTCGAGATGCCGTACGTCACGGAGTGCTATCGGGCACGCCTCGACGGGTGAGGTTCACCGAGCGGCGAGCAGTGCCGTGGGGGTGAGGCCGAGCTCGGCCTCGACCCGGCAGCAGACCCCGCCGCGGGGCCGCAAACGAATTGGGGCGTGCGCGACATCGCCGCCGCATCCGAACGGCTCCTCGCCTCCGGTGCTGTGCCGGTCGAAGAGGTGGCCGAGGTGGGGGACAGGATCAAGCTGGGCGCCTTCCGCTCGCCGACTGGCGACATCGTCGGGCTGATCGAGAACCCGGTGTTCGCGCTCACCGAGCCCGTCGCGCCGCCGAGCGACGGCCCCGGGCGCTGAGCGGGGCAGGCCGGGCGCGGTGCCGACCGGGTGCCTCTCGCGGCCCGGCCACCGCATCCGGCCCGTAGAATGGTCGATCGTGGCTCTCACTATCGCAATCGTCGGACTCCCCAATGTGGGCAAGTCCACCCTGTTCAACGCCCTCACCAAGAACACCGTGCTCGCGGCGAACTACCCGTTCGCCACGATCGAGCCGAACGTGGGGGTCGTGAACCTGCCCGATGGGCGCCTCGACACGCTCGCCGAGATCTTCGGAAGCGAGCGCATCCTGCCCGCCCCGGTGTCGTTCGTCGACATCGCCGGCATCGTCAAGGGGGCGAGCGAGGGCGAAGGCCTCGGCAACAAGTTCCTCGCGAACATCCGCGAAGCCGACGCCATCGCCCAGGTCGTGCGCGGCTTCGAAGACCCGGATGTTGTGCACGTCGACGGCAAGGTCGATGCAGCCGGCGACATGGAGACCATCAACACCGAGCTCATCCTCGCCGACCTGCAGACCCTCGAGAAGGCCATCACCCGCTACGAGAAGGAGGTGAAGGGCCGCAAACTGGAGCCGGTCGTGCTGGAAACCGCCCTCGCCGCCCAGAAGACCCTCAACGAGGGCAAACCACTCTCCAGTGCGACCCTCGACCTCGACCCGATCCGCGAGCTCGGCCTGCTGACCGCGAAGCCGTTCATCTACGTGTTCAACGTGGACGAGGCTGTGCTCACCGACGACGCCAAGCGCGAGTCGCTCGCCGCGCTGGTCGCCCCCGCCCAGGCCGTCTTCCTCGACGCCAAACTGGAGTCGGAGCTCATCGACCTCGACCCCGAGGATGCAGCCGAACTGCTCGCCTCCACCGGCCAGACCGAGAGCGGCCTCGACCAGCTCGCCCGCATCGGCTTCGACACCCTCGGCCTGCAGACCTACCTCACTGCCGGCCCGAAAGAGTCGCGCGCCTGGACCATCCACAAAGGCTGGAAGGCTCCGCAGGCCGCCGGCGTCATCCACACCGACTTCGAGAAAGGCTTCATCAAGGCCGAAGTCATCTCGTTCGACGACCTCGTCGAAACCGGCTCCGTGCACGAAGCCCGTGCCAAGGGCAAAGCCCGCATGGAAGGCAAGGACTACGTCATGCACGACGGCGACGTGGTGGAGTTCCGTCACAGTTAGGCATTTGGCGCAGTCCTTATTCTCCGCGATAGCCTCAGCTGTGACCAAGGACGACTCCGAGCGCGACGAGGGGCCCGCTGACAAATTCCCGCAGACAGCGTCCGATCCCGATCCGGACGAGCCTGACGTGGATGAATCCGCTCCCCAGCCTTCAGACTCGACTGCATCCGCGAGTAACCCGTACGGCGCGACCATTAGGTCGATCCTTGCGGGCAGCGAAGCCATTCGCGGCGCGCAGGAACGAATTGCGATCACTATCGCACCCGCTATCAGGTCGGTGCAGGAGCAAATGGCTGGGAACGCGAACGCCATTGCCCGAGCAGTCGAGGTCTACAATCGATCGCTCCTGCCTTCCGCCGAAGCTGTAGCGGCCCTCGCGCGGCAACTCGGCCAGCTGCCTGCGCTCACCCGTCCCCGAGACTTCGAAGAGCCCAGTCCGCCCCAGGGTCCATATTCGGACGCGATGGAGTCGCCGGGCAGTTACTTCCGCTCGACGGAGGGCGTGATTGAGTCATTCGACGATCTGCACGCTGCGATTACCAAGCTGATCTCCAAGACGCCTGAACTCCCGCTTGTATGGCGAGGAGTAAGGAACGCCGATTGGGGCCTGCACAGTCACCTTTACAGACACCTAATGGAAGTGAACGGGGTGGTGTCGCCGACCGCGAGACCTGCGGAGCCGCAGCCCTATCCGGATGAAGACCAGATGGTGGCCGCCGAACGCGAGGTACTCCAGATTGCGCGCAGCGATTGGCGATTCGACGACCTCTCAGCGCTCGAGACGTTTGCCAGGCTGCAGCACTTCGGTGGACCGACGCGGCTGATCGACGTCACAAAGAACCCTTACATCGGTGCTTGGTTCGCTATCGAGTTCGATAGGAAGACCGAGGACAAGGACGCTCGTTTGTTCGCGCTGGCCACAAAGCCGGTCACGCGTGAGGGGAAACAGCCACCGCCGGACTCCACACTGTCCCTGGATGACCTCGGAGCGGCCCGTGATCCTTTCTGGCACTTGATGGAGACGAATGCTGATCGCCAACTTTTCGACTGGGGAACTGGGGCCAGACGCCGAGTGTGGGTGCCCCCAGCGTACGACCCGCGTATATCCGCCCAGAACGCGGCATTCATATTGGATGGCGTGCCGATCACGTCCTCAAAACTCGCACCGTACTTCAAGATCGAAGGCAGCATGTACTGGAGGCGCAATGACCTCCTCGCTTCCGCATCGATCTACGCGAAAATGTTCAAGCCGACGGCCAAGCCCCAATACAACGCTCGAAGTTTCGCGCCCACGTTTAGCTTCCGCATCTCCTCGGCGGCGAAGCGGGAGATTCGCGAGGTGATGGAGACTCGTTTCGGCTATCGGCGCTCGTACATCTATCCCGACATGTCGGCGCTGGCTAGCCACCTCAATACTCTCCCACTCGACGGCAGTGCACACTGACCGGGCAGGGAAGCGAAAGTTATCGGCTCGCGTAGCTTTGTGAATTCCCTGACGCTTGTCTACTGGGTACGGATATCATCGCGTATGGGCATCTTCGACTCCGTCGCACGAGGCCTCGGTAGCCTTCGTCCGCTTTCCGACACGGAGCTAGAGGATGAGCGCGAGGCCCTAAGGCTGCGTTACGTATCGAGCGGCGACGATATCGACCGGGCATCGAGGCTCTACAACGAGCTACTTCGCTACGACGAAGAGATGACCCGCCGCGCGAATGAGGTGTACGCCCGCGAGAACCCTGACGCCACGACCAGGCACCGGGAGCATGGCTGGTACCTTCCAAACGACGACTAGACACGCGTGAACTGCTCTCTGCGGCAAGCCTTGCGCCACAAGGGCCCCGTTAAGGCTAAGAACTGCTGGCATCTGCCAGAGTCGAGCCCATGGGCATAAACAACTGGTGGGACGCCGACCCAGACGAAATCTATTGGCTGGAGATTCGCCAGGAGCCGGTTGGACTCGGTGAGTACCTTCGCGCCCCACAGGCAGCCGGCGACGGCAACCCGTCGTGGTCGTACGAGCTGACCTCCTACGTGCTGCCGGGTGACCGGGTATTCCACTGGCACCGGACGCCTTCCGGGGAACCCGGCATCCTCGGGTGGTCCGAAGCTATAGGACCGCTGGAGACCATCACCTGGTCGTGGCAGGCACGCGGCACTAGAGGACGAGAGCGCGGGGTACCCACGGTTGGGCCGACGTGGAATATGCCGCTGACCAACTACACGGAGCTCGCGCGTCCTGTAACGAGGTCCGCTCTGATCGAGCGGCGAGGGGAAGTCCTAGAAGTCATTGATGGTGTCGCACGCGCCTATGGGAAGCCGGTCTACGCGCCATTTCAAAATTATGGCGGTCGTGAGCTGCGCGCTCAGCAGGGCTACCTAACCAAGTTTCCAGCTGCTCTAGTCGCCCTGATCTTCGAGCTACCACCGGTCGATGCGACATTCGCGCCGGGCAGCCGTAGTAGGACGGCTCGGGCCGGTCGCGGCCAGGGCTATCTAGCGGACGCGGAGAAGCGCTCCGCTCTTGAGCGGCACGCAGTACAAATGGCCATTCAGCACTACCGGGCGATCGGCGCGACAGAGATTGAAGAGCTCGGCAAGCCTTATGACCTACGCGTGAAGTTGAACGGGGTGGAGCGGCATGTCGAGGTCAAGGGCTCCGTTGGAGAGGAGCTGGACAGTGTGCAGCTAACGCAGGGGGAGGTCGACCACGCGCGCGCGTACCAGCCAACGGATCTGTTCGTGGTGGATGGGGTCAGTGCCTCCCGAGACGCGGACGGCTCGGTAGTTACGTCGGGCGGTGTTGTGCGCATCTGGCACGAGTGGACGCCGCACGACAGGGCTCTTCGGCCAACTCACTTGCGGTACACGCTCCCGCCCATAGTCGCTCCCTCGAAGGCTGAGCCCTGGCCGTAGCAGCGCACCTAGACGGCTTCTGGGTGCCAGACACTCTCGATCGGCACCGAATCGGTCCAGTACCCATCGAACAGTCGAGCGAGCTCTTCTCGCTGCGAGCTCAGATTGAGTTCCGAGTGCTGGCCGGAAATGATCGCGTTGACGTTTGGCACGTTACGAGCGGACTCGTCGCCGATCACCCAGCGGTCGTGAGTGTCTCGAATCTTCGTGCTGTCTATCACGTGCCACTCCAACTTCACACCTCGCGCTGCCAGCTCGGATTGAAGGTTGGCGAAGTCTCGGCGCACACGCTTGCCACCGTGAACATCGGGAAGATAGATCGAGAGAATGCGCACGAGCGAGACCCGGTTGCCATCGACCGCTTCCCAGATCGCTTCGAACGCCGCCGAGGTGAAGTGCTTGTCTAGCCACCGCAGGTCGCCAGTCGCCGCTTCGAGGATGCGTCGCAGCCAGACCCTGTTCCCGAAGGGTGTTCCGGGGCTGATGAACACGCTGGCGGGGACATTTTCTTCCCGGGCGGGGTGAACGAGGACACTCACGGCACCGGTCGACTTCACGTAGGAGAGAATCCCAGCTCGGTTGAGCAAGGCCACAAAGAATCCCAGGTCACGGTCTTTGAGGTTCTGGCCGAATCCCTGGCTGCGCAGCACTGTATCCACAGACTCGCGGGTGCGACCCGCAATGCCGTCGAGAAGTTGCGCGACCGCGATCACCGGAGGCATTTGCATGAGGGCATCACGAAGGATCGACAATGCCGCCTGCTCATCGCCACGAACGAAAGCAGCCTGGAAGTACGCAGTACCGACAGTCGTCAGTCTGGGAGGGTCGGACGGCTCAACGAAACCGAGGGCACGTAGGAACGGAAGCGAATCCGCAGGGGTGCCAGTGCGGAACTCGCCAATCGAACGCACCGCCGCGTCGTACGACGCCCACCCCTTACTCGGAATCAGTGGTGTCTCCTGTCGTCGTTGCGGGAGCAGCCAACATCTCCGCGAGCTTGTCGCCGGCCTCGATGACCGTCCCGATCACGCCGTAGGCCGACGCGGGCAAGGTCTTCGAGCTCTCGATGGTGAAGCGCACGAAGCCTCCGTCGATAGGCCAGGCATGGCTAACTACAGCGGTCGCAGCATCCACAGCGGGCGGGCGCGGCGTGCTCTGCTGGCGGCCAGTGCCCTCATGCACCACGTCCTCAGGGTCCGAGTGATCATTGGCGCCAGAGTCAGACGCCGTGGCCCCGTCCGCAAGGATCTTCACGTGCTCGGCGTCGACCTCTTCGATCAGCCCTGCGAGCACGCCGCCCTTCACGAACGACGCAGCGAATGCGTCTTTGGATTGCGAGGCGACCCCGTGGTTGTGCATTGCGGTGTTCGCCAGCCCAGCAGTGCCGAGGTTCGTGTCTTTCGGCAGAGCATCGAGCACGGTGGCGAAAAGCTTGCAGTTCATGAAGGCAGCACGGAGTGACGCGGCAGGGTCAGCGTCGAGTCCAGGGTGGACAAGCTCGAGCGCCAACTCGGTAACCGTCAGCTCACCGGCGCGACCTGTCAGCAGGCCATAGTCGCGCAGAGCTGCGACCTTGGACCGGAAAGGCCCGCTGTTTGACGTCGAGTGACCGAGGAAGGAGGCGACCGCGGCGTCCGTATGCGTGTTGCCGTAGCTCGCAATCTTCTTGATCAGCGTCACGGCCTCACCCAGCGGCATCGAAGGGAAGCTGGCCCCAGCAGCGCGCCGCGGATGCTTGGCGGGCTTGCTGGGATCCTCGGCGGCCTGCGGAGGTGTCTCAGTGTCAGTCAATTAAATCTCCAGTCTCTACTCGACGTACCTTGCGTCCTGGATTCGAGTATAAGGAGTTGAGAAAGGAGAATCAGTTCAGTAATTCAGTAAAGTCGGATCGTTATCGTTTCGTTATGCGAGCGCACGACTTTCCGACCGCGTTTGCGGACCAAGCGACCCCGGATGCGGTGGTGAAGCCTTCGGCGTTTAGCGCGTCGGCCGTGCCGGCGAGGGTATGCGTGGCGCGCAGGGCCAGCAGGCGCTCAACAGTGGCCTGCGGAAGGGCGGATACTCGGCCCATGTGACGACCCGCCCGCTTGGCTGCCTGCATGGCGGCGGACGTGCGCTCCCCGATCACGCGGCGCTCCCACTGGGCCACGGACATCATCACGTTGGCGACCAGCTCGCCGGTCGGGCTGGAGGTGTCCACGCCCAGGTCGATAGCCACGAGCGCCCACTTGCGAGCACGGGCCAACTCCAGCACCCCCGCGAAGTCAACCACGCTGCGGCTCAGGCGGTCGAGCTTGGCGACCACGATTCCGTCCACGTCCCGGCGCTTGGCGGCGACGTTGAGTCGGTCGAGCGCAGCCTGTAGCTGTGGCCGGGCGAGCGACTTGGCGCTGAGCCCCGCATCCTCGTGCCAAACGACTTGCCAGCCGTGGGCGTCGGCGTAGCGCTGGATGGTGTCGCGCTGTGCCTCCAGGCCGAGGCCGCTGTTGGCCTGCTCCTCCGTAGAGACCCGTAGGTAGCCGATCATCGTGGTCATCGAGCGGCCTTCTTAGCGGCAGTCGTCTTGGCGGGGGCGACCTTGACCGGGCGCTCGATCTCCCAGCCGCTGGGGAGGCTGTCCACGTTGGCGAGCGCGCGGTCCACCAGGCTCTCGAAGTCGTCTCTCTCGATGGCCTCGCTGAATGCCTGAAAGGCGATGGCACCCATGGCCTTGTAGCGGTTCTTCTGAACGTCGATGCCGGTGGCCTCGATTACTTGGGCAATGCCCGCGTTGACGATCTCCAGGGTGCTCGGTCCGTCGATGGTGACAGCCCGGACGGTTGCGGTGTTCTTGGTGGCCATGATGCTCTCCTTCGGTGGCCAATGATCCTCGAACGTATGTTCGAATGTGAGCAAGTTTTGCCAGAAGGGGACCCTTCGAGCAAGCGGCTTCGGACGTCGGCCCAGCGAGAGACCCCCAGCGCGTGCCAGGGGTCCCTCGTACTGCCGTGAATGGTGCTCAGTCGAGCGGTGCGGAGTAGGTGATCTGGTTGGCCATGTTGTAGGCGGCACCGCTGGTGTTCGCCTCCACGTAGGCCAGCGCGGCCGCAGAGTTGGCCACGCCCGGGTAGGCGGCCTGCCACGTCTCGGACACGTCGACCCACCCGACGTTGCGGGCGCGGTTGCCGACGGCGTGCGCCAGGCTGTCGTCGCCGTTGGCGAGGGCGTCGTTCAGCGCGTCCATCGCCTCTTGCTTGTCTGTGATTTTCCGGACGCGGTCGGAAGCGTCGCGGCGCAGGAGAACGCTGTTCGCGTCGGCCGGCTGATTGCCACGCAGCTCGCGCTCCACCTTCTCGCGGAGTCCCGTCACATACGACTCCTGGTCAGCGCGAAGGTTGTCGAGCTTGGTCCGGGTGTCGTTGTCCAGCGCCAGCAGCTTCTCCTTCTTGGCCAGGTCCGAGATCATCCGGTCATCGAGGATGGCCTTCCGGGCGGTACGGTGCGCGTCCTTGACGGCGGAGGCGCGGTCCTTGTAGCTGCTCAGCGCCGACGGCAGGGCCGACTCGACGGATGCTGCGGTTGACTTGCTCATGGTGATGTTCCCTTCTTCGGTTGCCGGAAACCGTCCGGCGCGGTGGTTGTGCTGGACGGCTACTTGCGTCCCTTGAAGGTGTAAGAGTGCCCGGCCCAGAAGCCGGATTCGACCTTGGCCGTGGTGGCGTAGGTGTCGCAGAGGTCGGCTGCGGGGCATCGGGCGCAGACAGCTGCGCATGCGGCCCGCTGAGCCGGTGTCGGTCGGTCGACGGTGAACAGCGCTTTGCCGTCGCAGGGAGGCACGGTTCGCGTCAGCGCAGCGTTCAGGGCGTCCCAGGCGTCGTCGGGGCTCATAGGCGGTGCCTTCCCGTGTGGCGCATGACAGAGCCGTACAGCCGTGGAACTGCACTCACGAGTCACCGTCCCGCGCGGAGGCTTCCCGGGGGATCACGAACGAGTCCGGGTCGATGTCAGCGATCGCGACCACGGTGCTGTCGTCCAGTTCCAGGACTTCGACATCGTCCAGGTAACCAGCGGCCCAGACCGCGCCGGTGTGCAGCACGTCGACGCCGACCTCGTACGAGACGCGGGTGATCATGTCCGGGTAGACCAGGGGATGAGCACCCTCACGCAGGCGGAAGAGCACTTGGTCGTCAACGTGAATGGTGACCGTGGGGTCGGTGGAGTCAGTCATTGCGGGTGATTGCCTTCCGTGTCGTGGTGGATGATGTGCGCCGACGCGTGCCCGACCGCGTGGCGTTGCGAGCTGCTACATAGCCCCCCGAGTTGCCTGAGTTGTCTGAGTTGCCACCCAACTCAAGAAACTCACCCAACTCAGGGGGTATTTAGCGCTGTACCGCCCGGCGCTGTCTTTGGAGGCCAGGTCGCGCAAAGCAAGACGATTCAGCGCGTTGCGGACGGTTTGGATCTTGGCGTCGCCGTCGTACAGCTCGAACGCCTCCGCCGGAGTGAGCGGACCGTGCTCCTTCAGCAGGGCGAGCAACTTGTGGCCGACCTTGCCCTGACGCTCGATCTGCTCCCGGATGCGCCTATCCTCGGCTGCCTGGCGCGCCTTGCCCGCGCTGCGCCCGTCGAACGTCCACACCACAGCTTTCAGCGTCATGCCGAACGTGGCGTCCTCGATGTCGCGGCTGTTGCGGATAAGGGTTGCCTCGGGCTGCTGCCGATCGGGGCGGTCCAGCACGAAGATGCCGTCCACGGCTCCTGTGAGTCCGTGCGTGCCCGACGACGAGTCCACGCTGTCGCCGGTCTTGTCCTTGCGGTTGTGATGAACGATCAGCACGGACGCTCCCGGGTCATCGGCGCACAGCCTCTGGATCGGTTGCAGGGTGCGCTTCTCGTGGAGCATCGGTGCGAGGTCGCGGGGCTTCGGCCCCATGACCTCGGACAGAGTGTCCAGAATAACCAGAGGCGACTGCCCCTTGTGCTTCTCCATGAACTCCCGCATGACGGCCAGCGCCGTCTCGGCGTCCGTGTGGAACTCGAACGTGTCGGGCACCGTGCTCATGCCGAAGTCGGTCAGGCGCTTCGCGAGCCGTCTGTCGCCCGACTCCAGGTCCAGCAGCAACACGGGACGTGGACGCACCTTGATCGCGCCGAACGCCCGCTCGCCCGTGGCGCACGCGATGGCCAGCATGAGCGTGAGCAGGCTCTTGCCGATCTTGGGAGCGGCGACGATGAGGTGGCACCCGTCCGGTATGACGTCCGGCACGATCCAGTCCAGGATCGGGAAGTCCTGCGTGAGCAGGTCCGCCACCGACCGGGGCTTGGGGGGCGCAGTTAGCGCCTGGGTCTCCGCCTCGGTCAGGAGCTGCGGCTTGGGCACCCGTGGTGTCAACTTCTTGCGGGGGGTCATGCGTCGTCCTTCCGGGCCGACTCGACTACGCGACGGGCCTCACCGGGGTTCATGCCGATGTCCTCGGCGGCGTCAATGAGTCGGTCGATTCCGCGCTCGTCCACTCCGGCCTCGTGCGCGCGGCGCGCGGCCCAGTGGAGCCCGTCGTGGCGCTCACCTGGCTGCAAAGTGCGCACCCACGTGGCCAGCGCGACCGGGTCGGCGGCGTTGGGATCGCGGCGGGTGGCGCGGGTACGAGGCAGCATCAGCGCGACGGCCTGACGCGGCAGACGAGCGACCTCCCGGTGGACCCACTCGTACGGCTTGCCCGTGTCCGGGTGCACGCTCGGCGGCATCACCATGTAGCCGTTGATCTTGAGGTCGATGCCGTGGGGAATGTCGCCCCGGTACGGCTGCCGGAATGGACGCAGGTAATACAGGTGCCGTCCACCGTCACGACGACCGCTTTCGACCTCAAGCGTGGGCGGTAGCTCCACCCCGGCGCGCTGCTCCAGCTCTTGCAGGCTGCCTCCATTGCGAGGGTCGATGTCGAGCACGAGCAGGCTGTCGGGCACCTGAGCGCCGATGTTCCAGCCACGGTCGGCCCACATGCGACGGATGGTGCGCGGGTCGGTGGTGGCGCCATGGACGCCATTCGGTGTGTGACCCGTGGTTGGCGTCTTACCCTTGAGTGGCAGTACGGCCCACCCCGCTTGCGCCAGATCTAGCGCGGCGCGCATCATGCGGTTCATCGGACGACCTCGATCGTGCACAGCCCATCGGCCACCCACCGAGCGAGCATGTCGGCCGACCAGAACAGGCGAGCGCCGCCGTAGCGCGCCCTCCGTCCCGCGAACCCATATGCCAGAAAGCCTTGCCGGAGGATGAAGTCGCGGAAGGCACCGGCCTCGGCCTCCAGCTGGAACGAATGACCGCGCGCGCTGACCCGAATGACGGTGCCCTTGGGCAGGCTCTCCAGGAAGTCGGCCGTCACTGGCGCGCTCATCGGGTCACTCCCAGCGGCAGGCGCAGCAGTTGCGGGTCGCTGGGAAGCCAGTAGAACACCCCGTGGCATTCGTGATCGTTCAGATAGCCGTCCACATCGAGAACGTGCCAGTCGTGGCTTCTGTCGAAGAGCGACTGCAAGCCCCATGCGAGGTCTTCCAGTGAGTAGTAGCCGACCAACTCCCACACGGGCGGCTCGCCCCATTCACCATGAATGTGGACGTAGCCCCACGGTCGTGGAGTCTGAGGCGCAACGCGAGCGTGCTCGGCCCACGGGTGGAACCATCGGGGAAGGGGACCAGAGCGCAGCACGTGCATCGCCTCGGACTCGCTCAGCCCCACCTTGTCGGGGTACGTGTCAGCGATCAGGACGCTCATCGCGCACCCCCGCGCAGCAGGCGGGACAGGTGCTTGACCTGAGTGGAGGTGAGCGGCGGAGCGACGGCCAGGGCACGCTCGATAGCCTCAGCAATCTTCGCTTCAGCCAGGTTGCGGCGGGCGATCTTCTCGCCTTCGACATCACCAACTCGTGCGTTGTAGGCGACGAGGCCCACCGCCTGATGCGGGGTGAGCGGTTTTGGGGTAGACACGGAACAGCTCCTCGGGAGCGAGCACGCAGGGCGTGCTGACTGAGGGGTGTTCCGCTGAGAAACCCCGAGGATACGTCCCCATCCACTTCTCGTTACTGCATGAGTGGCCTGAGGACTGCTGTTCAGTTAGAGGGTCTGGGTGGCGTCAGCCGAGGGGGACTTCGTCCTTGCCGTGCTCGCGTGCCCAGTCAAGAAGAGGGTACAGCCTTGCGGTCGTGAAGACCTCGTCACGCGTGCATCGAGGGTCGGAACACTTCACCCGGTGCCGTAGCCGCAGGTCGCCGGTCGGCTCCTGCAGGACGGTCTCCTCACCGTGGACACGTACCCAGTCGCCCTCGTCGTTGCGGAACTGAGCCACAGTGCGCAGGTCGTGGACACGCATGGCGGTGCCTCGACAGGTGACCTTTACGACTGATGCCATGTGCAATATATTGCCTAAACCGTGCCCTTGTGGCCAAATGCCCGACCTGCCTCGGCGCGCCGCCTAGCGGGGCTAGGGAGCGTCCTGCACGTCCGCCAACGACCGCCTGCGTCGTTGGGACGCTGGGCTAGGTGTATGGGTAGGCCGGGCGCTGCCGGCGAGCCAGCGGAGACAGGAGAGACGCCCGCCCCCGACCTGCCTAGGACCGCCAGGCGACCGCCAGAGATGCAGGGTCAAACGCCCTCCGGCCCCGGGGCGCACGCAGTAGGTCCACCGTCATCAGCGTGTCAATGAGTGCCCGCTGCCGGTCGAGATTAAGCGACGCGAGGCCCTCCCGCTGCTCCTCTTCGGTTAGTAGGGCAGTCGGGCGGTCAGCGCCTCCTACCAGGCGCTCGATCTCGGTTAAGCGCTCGTTCAGACGCTCGACGGCATCCTTCACGTCTGCCCGCGACATGGTGCCGTCCGCCACCAGCCCCGCGAGTGTTGCCTTGCGCTCTGTCAGCGTGGCGTGCTCGTCGCGCAGCGGGTCCACGTCGACATCTGGAGTCAGGGCCGCGAGCGCGTCGGGCAGGGTCAGTCGTGCCTCTGCCAGTCGTAGCACGAAGTCATCTACGGCGGTCATAGAGCGCACCAGCCCGCATGCCTGGCACCAGTACCGACCCCCACTGCCAGCTGTGCGCACCGTCGGGTGATCGTCACATTCGCCACAGCGGAACAAACTGGTGCCGAGGTGCCTGCGGGCCGTGCTGCCGGTGCGGTTGGTCTTACGAGCAGGATCGGCGAGCCGTCGCGCAACGCTGTCGAACAGTTCGCCCGACACGATCGGCTCCCAGGCGCCCACGCCCACGACCTCGCCCTTATACACGCGGCGACCCGCGTAGCGAGGGTTCGTGAGAATGGTGCGCACCGTGCTCGGGGTCAGGCCGTGCTGACGGGAAAGCGTGCGGAGCGTCAGCCCTGTGGAGAACCCATCGAACAGCGCCTGTACCGTGTCGGCCTCTGCCTGGACAAGCGCCCCATCGGTTGTGTACCCCCGCAAACGCGCACCCTTCGGCACTCCGCCCTTTGCCGCGCGCTGTGCGTTGGCGCGGGTCTGGCGCTCACCCTTGCGGCGGACCTCGAAACGGGCGATAGCCGCCAGCATTGACGCGCGGAACTCCCCATCCGCGGTAGTCAGGTCTATCTCACCGTCGAGCGTCACCAGCGACAGACTGTGGTCGATGAGCGTGTTCAGATCGCGTGTCGAGCGCACCACGCGATCGAGGTCCACGCCGATCACCACGTCGAGGTCATCGGAGGCCGCGAGCATCCGGCCCCACGCGGTCTTCGGGCCGCGAGGCTTCGACGCCGTCACGTCATCGTCGATGAACGTCCCTGCGACGGTCCAGCCGCGCGCCGTTGCAAGTGCAGTTGTACGCTCGGTCTGCCGCTCGATGCCCTCGTCGTCAGATTTGGACTGGCGTAGGTATAGGGCTGCTCGTTTGCTCACAAAGCTAATAATGCCTAACTCTGACGTGACGTGGTGGAGTTCCGTTTCAACGTCTAGCCGCTCCAGCCCGATGCCTGCTGTGCAACTCAGGAGAAATCGTTGACCGCGCGCCGAATCGTCCGTAGTTCAGGATGATTCGGCGGCATGTCGCGCGAACTCTCCTGAAATAGTGGCAGGCGCTACCGTGGTACGACCACCGCAGATCTGGAGGACGCATGCCATACGCTGTCGATTTCGTGAACGTCTCCACCGTCGGCCTCGAGTCGTCGCCGGTCGTCGAGGCGCTCGCCGGGTTGCGCGCCAACGAAGCGCGCTACTTCAAGAACAAGTACGACCACGTGTTCACGGTCAGCCCGGCCGACGAGGCCCGGGATGCGGTCGGCTGGGTCACCGGCATCCTCGCCCAGGAGCGGGACATCGTGATCGCGTCGCGGCCGTTGGAGGCGACCGCGTTCGAAGTCGACGGCATCCGCATGGCCTACGTGTTCTACGAGTCCGGCCTGTCGATCAACGCGATGTACACGATCGAGGATGCGGGCAAGCGCGCCGTGGGCTTCAAACTGTCCGAGGGCATGGAGATTCCCGAAGAGCTGTCGGCGTTCAGGTTCGCACGACAGAAGTCGAAGCTGGCCGGCACCATCCGGGGCTCGTACTTCGTGATCAAGGGCGAGCACTAGCCCGCTTCCGGCACTTCCGGGCGCGTGGGCGAGCGCGGGCGCGCGCCCGCGATTCCCTGACCGAAGCGCTTCCCTAGAGCAGAGCGTGAACGAATCCGGCGACCGAGGTCGTCACCAGGGCGGCGATCCCCGGCGCGTCGAGGGGGCCGGAGGCGAGGGGTTTCATTCCGTGGTCGGCTCCGGGCACGGCGACCACGCGGATGTGCGTGCGAGCGCCGATGGCGGCTGCTACGGCGGCGGCGTCGCCGAACGTGTCCCGGTCGCCCTGCAGCACCAGCACGGGAACCTCGGGCACGAGCAGTTCGTCCAGGCGCGACTTCTCGGGGCGTCCGGGCGGGTGCAGGGGAAACGCGAGGCAGACCACGCCCGCGGCACCGACGGATGCCGCGGTACGGCAGGCGACTCGGGCGCCTGCGCTGCGCCCGCCCACCACCACCGGCAGGTCTCCGGCGAGCCGGCCCACGAGCGGCGCCGCGTCGAGCCAGGCGGTGTCGAGGGCGGCGGGGCGGGGTGCGATCCGACGGCCCGCAACGCGCCACGGCTGCTCGTATCGCACGACCGTGACCCCGAGGGCAGGCAGCGCGGCGGAGAGGGCGGCGAGGTCGGCCGCCTCGATACCGCCGCCGGCTCCGTGGCCGACCCACAGCAGGGCCACCGGATGTTCGGCCTCGTCGACCACGAGCCGACCGGGTCCGAGCGTGGTGGGGGCGGGGATGTCCATGGCTGCGACGATAGCGGTCCCGGCCACGGTCTCCGCCGGGCTGCGGGGTTCCGGTCTGCGGGGTTCCGGCTGCGGGGTTCCGGCCTGCGGGGTTCCCGGCTGCGGGGTTCCAAGCTGCGGGATGCCCGGACGACCCGGTGTCCGGGTGTCGGCGGACGCAGCTAGGCTCGCCGCATGGCCGTGGAAGTGCTGCCCGCAACCGGGCGTTGGGACGATTTCGCCAGCTTCATGGTGCCGCGAAAGTCGGGCGGCGGGGGATGCGTGTGCATGTCGTACCGCAACTCCGGGCTGGGCATGCCCGAGCGCATCGAGTACATGAGATCCGCCTGCGCAGCGGAGCCGGGGCCGGGCGTGCTGGTCTACCTGGACGACCAGGTTGCAGGCTGGTGCTCGGTGGCTCCGAAGTCGACGTACCGGCGGCTGATGCGGTCGCGCACGATCCCCCATCTCGACGAGGAGAGTGACCCCTGGTCGATCGTCTGCTTCGTGGTGCGCGGCGGATTCCGCAAGCGTGGGCTGATGCACGACCTGCTCGACGGTGCCGTGGAGCACGCACGGGCCTCCGGCGCCGCGATCGTCGAGGGCTACCCGGCCGAGTCCCCCGGCGATCGGGTGGACGTGATCAGTGGATACGTCGGCACGGTGCGGCTGTTCGAGGCCCACGGCTTCGAGCGGTTCGCCGCCACCGAGGCGCACTCCGGCGGCGCACAGCGCTGGGTCATGCGCCGCACCCTCGTCTGACCCGTCCGCCGATCGCCGCCGCCCCACCCGAAGAGCCGAAGAGAGGGCGAGCGACGACGACCGGCGATGCGAGTCTCGCTATTGGTGCCGCATCGCGGCCGCGAGCCACTCGTCGGGGTCGAGGAGGTGGCTGTGGTCGTCGAGCCCGAGGTCGATCTGGGCCCAGTGGATGGTGCCGCTGAACGCACCCTTCGGCGTGGTGTATCCCTCGTAGGCGGGCATACCGGTGTCGATCCCCACATCCAGCCCCTCATCGAACGAGAAGTACATCGGATGCGTGCGCTCCACCTCGGCGGTGCCGCTCGCCTCGCCGTCGATGAAGAGGGTGACAGTGCCACCCCGACCGATACCCCCGCCCGCATAGGCGAACTCGGCCCGCACTTGGTGCTTGCCCGCGCCGATGGGCTTCTCCGAGAGGGCGGTGCTGCGCAGCAGGCCGCAATAGTTGTAGTGGAAGCCGAGCTTGCCGCCCTCGGCGAAGAACGACCAGCCCCCGGTTCGGCCGCCCTGGGCGAGAATGGCCCCGTCGACGTCACCCGAATCCGGTACGAGGATGTCGGCGGTCGCCGACCAGGAGCGGTTCTTCACATTGATGGCGACATTCTCGTTGAGCCGCTTGGTTCCCGGGTGCAGGCGCAGCGTGTTCCCGGTGACCAGTGTGGGGCGCCCGGCGAACTCGGGATTCATGCGCTGGGCGGCGCGGTCGTCGAGCGGGAGCACGTTGTACCGCGTGGCCTCGATGAGGAACAGCTGCTGCAGCTCGGCGAGCTTCTGCGGGTTCGACGTGGCGAGGTTGTTCGATTGGGTCCAGTCGACGGTGGTGTCGTAGAGCTCCCACACATCGTCCGAGAAGTCGGGGGCGGTACCCACCACATCCCACGGGGTGCGGTGCCGGGTCTGGGCGGTCCAGCCCTTGTGGTAGATGCCGCGGTTGCCCATGATCTCGAAGTACTGCGTGTTGTGCCGTTCGTCGGCGGCCGCGTCGTCGAAGGTGTACGTCATCGAGACGCCGTGCATCGGCACCTGGGTGACGCCGTTGACGGTGTGCGGCTGGGCGAGCCCGGCCAGTTCGAGGATGGTGGGGGCGATGTCGATCACGTGGTGCCACTGGTTGCGGATCTCCCCGCGGGCGGCGATGCGGTTCGGCCAGTGCACGATGGTGCCGTTGCGGGTGCCGCCGTAGTGGCTGGCAACCTGTTTGGTCCACTGGTACGGCGTGCACATCGCGTGCGCCCAGCCGACGGCGTAGTGGTTGTAGGCCTCCGGGCCACCGATCTCGTCCAGGTGCTCGTTCCAGAACTCGACCGTTTCGTATTCGGCGCCGCCGTTGGCCGCCGTGGAGAGCATGAATGCACCCTCGAGGCCGCCCTCGGCCGAGGCGCCGTTGTCGCCGATGATGTAGATGACCAGGGTGTCGTCGAGGATGCCCAGCTCCTCGATCGCATCGATGACCCGGCCGGTGTGGTGGTCGGCGTATTCGAGGAAGGCCGCGTAGACCTCCATCTGGTGCGTCAGGATGTGGCGGCGCTCCTCGGGCACGTCCTCCCAGGCCGGGATGCCGGCGGAGCGCTCGGTGAGCTGAGCATTCTCCGGTACCACGCCGAGCTTCTTCTGGCGGGCGAAGGTCTCTTCGCGCAGCGCATCCCAGCCCTGATCGAACTCGCCTTCGTGCTTGGCGATCCACTCCTTCGGAACGTGGTGCGGGGCGTGTGTGGCGCCCGGCGCGAAGTAGACGAAGAACGGCTTGTCCGGGGTGAGGTCCTTCTGCTGGTTGATGTAGGCGATGGTCTGATCGGCCAGGTCGGGCATCAGGTGGTAGTCGGGGTCGTCCGGCGGTTCGATCAGCGAGACACCGTCGATGAGCGCGGGCGTCCACTGGTTGGTCTCGCCGCCGATGAACCCGTAGAACTTCTCGAACCCGCTGAAGGCCGGCCAGTGGTCGAACGGGCCGGTCGGGCCGCTCTCCCACACGGGGACCTCGTGGCATTTGCCGAACTGTGCGGTGTTGTAGCCGGCCTGCCGAAGGATCTCGGGCAGCGGAACACAGGAGTTGGGTCGGGTGGAACGGTACCCGGGCGACGGTGTGGCCGTCTCGGTGATCTGCCCCATCCCCACCTGATGGTGGTTGCGGCCGCTCAGCATGGCGGCCCGCGTGGGCGAGCAGATCGCCGTGGTGTGGAACCGGCTGTAGCGCAGCCCCTGGCCTGCCATGCGCTCGGCGGTCGGCATCGGAACCGGTCCGCCGAAGGCGCTCGACGCTCCGAACCCGACGTCGTCGAGCAGGACGAGCAGCACGTTCGGGGCCTGTTTCGGTGGTCGTTTCACCTCGATCGGAGGAAGCTTCTCATCGAGTTTCTTCGCATCCAGCACCATCGGCCCGGTGTAGACCTGGTCGGGTGTCGGAAGAACGGAGCCTGGCAGATTTTCGGACATGTCCCACCCCTCGTCTGGCGGGTGGAGCGGTACCCCACCTGCTCAGTTCGACCCTTGCATAGCGGATGCTCCCGCGACAAGGGATTCTTTGCGGTCGGTCTGCAGCGTGCGGCGGCCGACCTCTCAGGGGACGTCGTCGGCGAGCGTGCGGATGGCCAGCTCGTCGCCGCCCTGCGCTGCCGCCCACAGCCAGTCCGACGCCTCCTCGGCACGGTTCTCGCGCAGCAGCAGGAGATGGAGGTTGTATGCGGCGAAGGCGTCCCCGCGGTCGAACCCTTCGCGGTAGAGCATCTCGGCTTCGTGCGTGCGTCCGCTCTCATCGAGGAGTTTCGCCAGCGGAAGAAAACTGTCGACCTCTCCGACGGCGACGCCTCCGCGGAGCACGGCCTCGGCCTCCGCCTCGCGATCCGTGATGCGCAGCAGGTGGCCGAGATCGGTTCGCGCGGAAGGGAAGTGCTCGGCGCCGCGACGCAGCAGCCCCTCCGCATCCGGCCGGTTGGAGTAGTGCCAGAGCCAGTGGCCGAGCACACCGGCGACATGCTCGGTGAACTCGTCGGGATGAGTGTCGGCGTCGAGGTAGTTCTGCAGCAGCTCCTGCCCGCGTTCGTGGTTGCCGCGCTCGGTCTCGAGCCAGCCGAGGGCGTAGTAGCCGGAGAGGTAGTCGTCATCGATGAGGGCGCGGAACACCGCCTCGGCCTCGCGGTCGCGCCCGGCGGCGAGCAGGGCGTCGCCGTAGGCGTATCCGGTCTCGCCGTCGCGCTCGCGGAACCACGCGCGTTCCAGGGCGTCCAGGTCGGGGCCGGGCTCTTCCTCCACCGGCGACCGCCTACGACTCGTCGTCGAGGTCGGCGGTGGTGACCGGGATGGTCGCGAGGTACGGATACGCGGGCATCGACGAGTAGTCCTCGTCGTCGGCGAGCTCGTAGATGTCGTAGGCGAGGGCGCCGCAGAATGTCGTCGCGACGCGGATCTGCCCGGGCGGACAACCGCCGATGAGGGGGACGACGACGACGCTGTCGAGCGTCTCCCCGTCTTCGTAGAGGAGAGCGGCCTGGATGGTTCGCGACAGGGCGTCCATGTCGCGCACTCTACAACCGCGAGATGACGTGAGGGAGAAGGCTGTCGGCGGGTTTCAGTAGAGTCGGACGGACACTGAATAGAGAGTGGGGATGCTCCATGTCGTTTCAGGCCTACCTCGACAACATCGAGGAGAAGACCGGCAAGACGCCGCGCGAGTTCATCGCGCTGGCCGCCGAGCGCGGATACGACGACCCGGCCACGAAGGCGGGGACGATCGTCGACTGGCTCAAGGAAGACTTCGATCTGGGTCGAGGCCACGCGATGGCGCTCGTGCACGTGATCAAGAAGGGTCCCACGATCACCGCCAAGCATGTGGGAACAGACACGACGCACAGCGATGAGTCCGACACCCTCTGGCTCGACGGCAAGGCGACGAAACCCGTCTGAGAGCGAGCCGGATGCGCGCCCCCTGCCCCAGTCTGTGCGCCCGCTGCCGGGTTGCCGACGATCGGGGCCGAGCCTGCGCATCCGGCGTACTCTCGGGGTATGGAACGAGAGAAGAACCGGATCGGCAGAGACGCCGACCGGGCCGCGGAGTGGCTTGACGGCAAGCTGTTTCCGATTCTCGGACCGCCCCCGATCGGCCCATACGATCTCGAGAGTCCGAGAATGCCGGAAGATCAGCTCTGTCCGCTTTGCGGTCACCGGATCGACGAGCACGGCACGCAGCGCGACCACGAGCACGCCTATCTGCTCTGTCCGGAACCGTCGCACGAGCAATTGCAGGTCAGTTAGGCAGGGCGACGCCCGGAACGCGACGGTTGCGAGAGAAAAGCCGCCGCTCGGGGAGAGGTGCGCCCGGCGAAACGGGGATGCGCAGCTTCCCGGAAGCGCAGCGCGGTGTCTGAGTGGTCACGAGGGATGCTGGCCATCCCGATCCCCGTGGTCTAGCGTCGGCGGCAGGACGACCGAAAGAGGGGCATCATGCGCGCTGACCACCAGGGGTACGAATCGGCCGAGGAAGAGGCGGTGGCGCTCAACCCGGTGTTCACGCGGCCGGGGGAGGCGACGGGGTTCCCGCGCTTCACCCTCCCGGCGGGGGAGTCGCTGCCCGAGACGGCATACCAGGTCGTGCACGACGAGGCGATGCTCGACGGCAACGCCCGGCTGAACCTCGCCACATTCGTCGGAACCTGGATGGACGACCACGCCTCGCGCCTGTTCCTGGAGGCGGCTGACAAGAACATGGTCGACAAGGACGAGTACCCGCAGACTGCGGCGATCGAGACGCGGTGCTGGCGGATGCTCGCCAAACTGTGGCACGCGCCCGAACCGGCCCGGTCGATCGGCACCTCCACGATCGGTTCCTCAGAGGCGTGCATGCTCGCCGGCCTGGCGCTCAAACGTCGCTGGCAGCACAGCCGTCGTGCCGCCGGCAAGCCGACCGACCGCCCCAACCTCGTGCTCAGCTCGGCCGTGCAGGTGTGCTGGGAGAAGTTCTGCAACTATTGGGAGGTCGAGCCGCGGTTCGTGCCGATCTCGCTGGAGCACAAGACGCTCGACGGCAGCGCCCTCGACCAATACGTGGACGAGAACACGATCGGCGTCGTCGCGATCATGGGGGTCACCTACACGGGGATGTACGAGCCCGTGCAGGAGATCGCTGCGGCGCTCGACGCCATCCACGCGAAGACCGGGCTGGACATCCCCATTCACGTCGACGGCGCCTCGGGGGCGATGATCGCCCCGTTCCTGCAGCCGGAGCTGCCGTGGGACTTCAGGGTGGAGCGGGTAGCGTCGATCAATACATCGGGGCACAAATATGGCCTGGTCTACCCGGGGCTCGGCTGGATCGTCTGGCGCTCGCAGAAGGAACTGCCGGAGGACCTGATCTTCCGGGTGAGCTATCTCGGCGGCGATATGCCGACGCTCGCCCTGAACTTCTCGCGCCCGGGGGCCCAGGTGCTGCTGCAGTACTACCAGTTCCTGCGGCTCGGCTTCGAGGGGTTCCGCACCGTGCAGGGCGGTTCACGCGATGTGGCCCGCTACCTGGCAGCCGCGATCACCGCGCTCGGACCGTTCGACCTGTGGACCGACGGTTCGGACATCCCTGTCGTCGCCTGGCAGCTGAGGGAGGGGCACACGGCGAATTGGACCCTCTACGATCTCTCGGACCGCCTCCGGATGCGCGGCTGGCTGGTGCCGGCCTACCCGATGCCCGAGGCGCTCTCGGCGATCACCGTGCAGCGCATCGTCGTGCGCAACGGGCTCAGTCGCGATCTCGCGGCCGGACTCGTGGAGACGCTGAAGACCGAGGTGGCCTTTCTCGATGGGCTCACCGGCCCGATGCCCGGGGAGAAGCGGGTAGCCTTCCACCACTGACAGACGGCGACCCATCGCCCACGCCGCGAGTCCCGGCCCCGATCACTCTGTGAGGAGCGCCAGCTTGCCTCCGGGGTGGCCGCTGCTCAGGAAGGCGAGCGCGGCCGGGGCTTCGGCCAGCGGGTACGTGCGCGCCACGGGAACGATGAGGCGGCCGTCGGCGACGAGTCGCAGCAGGTCGCCGCGGGCGGCGTTGCGGTAGGCGACGCTCGCCGGCTGGCCCCCGTTGACAGTGGTGAAGCCGTCTCGAGCGGCGCGGGAGGGGGCCGCGATCGTGACGATGCGTCCCCGGTCGGCGACCAGGGCCAGCGAGACATCGATTGCCTCGTCGGTACCGACGGTGTCGAGGGCGGCGGCGTAGCCCTGGGGCGCTTCCGCGCGGGCACGGTCGAGCAGCCCGGGGCCGTATGCGATCGGCTCCCCGCCGAACCGGCGCACCTCCGCGAACCGCCCCTCGCTCGCGGTGCCCACGACCCGGGCGCCGATCACGGTCGCCTGCTGGAGCACGCTGACCCCCACGGCGCCCGACGCCCCGTGCACGAGAATGGTGTCGCCCGCCCCGATGCCGGCCACGTGCAGCATCTGGGAAGCCGTCGTGCCGGCGAGGAGCAGATTCGCCGCCTCCGCAAAACTCAGCTCAGCCGGTTTGGCGAAGACGTCGGAGGCGGGAACGGTGAGCTCGGTCGTGTAGCCCCCGCTCACCCGGAAGGCGAGCACCTCATCCCCGACCGCGCCGTCACCGGAGGCGATGCGGGTGTCCGGACCGATCGCGGTGAGCACGCCGGCGACCTCGTAGCCGATCGGCGCAGGCAGCTGGAGGCCGGGTCGGGGTGTTGCGACATGTTTCGCATCCGCGGGGTTGACGCCTGCAGCATGCACCCGGATCGTCACCTCCCCGGTCGCCGGTGGGGCGACCTCTTGTTCGGTGAACATCCAAGCGCTGGGGTCTCCCCAGCTCGTCGCGATCCATGTGAGAGCCATATGCTCAGTCAACGCCCTCTCCGATTGAACGCCAAGCGGCGATCAGCGGATGCGGCGATCAGGGATGCTGGGCCCGGCGAGATTTCGTCGCGCGCTGCGGAGCGCGTTGAGGGAGGAGCTTCAGCATCAGCGCTGTCGTGCTGTCGTCGAGGTCGACGAGCGTGTCGCGCGACTTGATGAAGTCGCTGAACGAGCGGAAGCCGAGCGACTTCTCGCTGAACGACGGATCCATCCGCTTGATCTGCGATTTCACCGAGGAGATGTGCAGCCACTCGGTGTCGTCCTTCTCGTGGCCGAGCTGCATCGCGCGCAGGAGCAACCGGGTGGCCTCTTCCTGAGCGGCCTCGGGGTCGGCTTCGGGCTCCGGTGCGATCTCGACCGGGTCGGCCGAGGCCGTTTCGGGCGCAGCCTGCACAGAGGTCGATTTGGCGCGTGACGACCGCTTTCGTGGCGTCGTCGCCGGTGGCGCGGTCTCCGGCTCGGTGGCAACGGTCTCCGGCTCGGTGGCATCGGTCTCCGGTTCGGCGGATCCGTCGGTCTCCGGTTGTTCGACACGTTCGGGCTCGGCGGCTTTGCGACCGCCGGACCGGCCGGACGGGGAGGAGGCGACCGGCGTCACGCCGGGCAGGTCGTCGTACGTGACGAAGTCGTCGCACGCTGCGGCGAGGGATTTGCTCGTCGACCCGGCGACGCCGATCCCGACGACGTAGCGGCCGAGACGTTTGCAGCGCTGGGCGAGCGCGATGTAGTCGGAGTCGCCGGCGACGATCACCACATGGGTGAGGTCGGGCAGGCGGAACAGGTCTTCCACCGCATCCACGGCCAGCCGGATATCGGCGCCGTTCTTGGCATACGCGGCGGCGGGGAACAACTGCACGAGGTCGACGGCACGGCCGACGAGCTGCCCGCGGTAGTCGGCGTTCACGGCGGCCGACCAATCCGCGTAGGCGCGGGTCAGCACGAGCGTGCCGAAGGAGGAGGCGAAGTCGATCACGGCGCCGATGTCCACGGTGGCGAGGGCGAGCTTCTCGGCGACCTTGGGGTCGGCGGTCATACCGTCGCCCGAGGCCTTCGAACGGTCGCGCATGAACGAGTTGCGCCCGTGCACCTGGTCGTACCGGGAGATCACGATGTTGTCGAAGTCGATGTAGACGGCGACGCGGCCGTCACCTGGTTCCGTCATGTACCCAGTGTGACGGATGCGCGCGCCTTTCGAGCGGCGACGACGGCGGATTCCGCTCCACGACGCGGGAATCCGCCGCCATCGCCGCATGCCGCCCGGCGTGTCGCCGGGCGGCACCGGTCAGCGGACGAACCCGTCCGCGACGGTCAACGCATCGTCGATCGCCGCGAGCCCGCGCCGCAGCTCGGGCTCCGAGATGATCAGCGGGGGCGCGATGTGCACGCGGTTGAAATGCGTGAACGGCCAGACTCCGGCGGCCTTGCAGGCGGCAGCCACCGCGCCCATCGGCGCGGCATCGGCGCCCGAGGCGTTGAACGGCACGAGCGGTTCGCGGGTCTCACGGTCACGCACGAGCTCGAGGGCCCAGAACAGTCCACGGCCGCGCACCTCGCCGAGGGAGGGGTGTCTGTCGAGCCAGTCGGTGATCTCCGGCTCCACGACGCGGCTGCCGAGGTCGCGCACACGCTCCAGGATGCCGTCGCGCTCGAACACGTCGAAGGTCGCGACCCCGGCCGCGCAGGCGAGAGGATGTCCGGAATAGGTGAGCCCGCCCTGGAACGACACATCGTCGAAGAAGTCCGCGATCCGGTCGGAGATCACGACCCCGCCGAGCGGGACATAGCCGGAGTTGACACCTTTGGCGAAGGTGATCAGGTCGGGCACCACATCGAAGGCGTCGACCGCGAACCATTCGCCGAGGCGGCCGAAGCCCACCATGACTTCGTCGGCGATGTACACGATTCCGTACCGGTCGCAGAGCTCGCGCACTCCGGCCAGGTATCCGGGCGGCGGCACGAGCACACCGTTGGTGCCGACCACCGTCTCGATGATGATGGCCGCCACGGTGGCGGCGCCCTCGAGCACGATCACGTTCTCGAGGTGCTCCAGCGCCCGCTGGGTCTCCTCTTCCGGGGTCGTCGAATGGAACGCCGACCGGTAGAGGTACGGACCGAAGAAGTGCGCGACAGAGGAGTCGCTCGGTTCGTTCGCCCAGCGACGCGGGTCGCCCGTGAGGGAGATCGCGGTAGAGGTTCCACCGTGATACGAGCGGTACATCGAGAGCACCTTGCGGCGTCCGGTGACGCGGCGGGCCATGCGCACGGCATACTCGTTCGCGTCTGCACCGCCGTTGGTGAAGAACACCCGGTCGAGCGTACCCGGCGCGACGCGGGCGATCCGGCGGGCCAGCTCGCCGCGCACATCGTTGGCCATGGAGGGCTGGATCGTGGCGAGGCGGCCGGCCTGATCCTGGATGGCGCGCACGAGGTCCGGCTGCTGGTGGCCGAGGTTCAGGTTGACCAGTTGCGAGCTGAAGTCGAGGTAGGCGTTGCCTTGGTAGTCCCAGAACGTCGACCCCTCCCCGGCGGCGATGGGCAGCGGATCGATCTGCGCCTGGGCGCTCCACGAGTGGAAGACGTGGCTGCGATCGTCGCTGCGCACCTGGGTCTCGGCGTCGCTGTCGCCGAACGGATGCTGGACCCCGGCCCGGTCGGTGAAGCCGGTGCGGGAGCCGGATGCGGTGGCCGCGCCGGATGCGGTTGTGGCGGTGTCGATGGTGTCGGTCATGTCGTCAGCCTCTCTGGGAGCTCAGGAGTTGCCCGGGAACGCGAGCTCGATCTTCGAGTGCACCGGATCTGGCCAGCGGGAGGTCACGACCTTGCTGCGCGTGTAGAAGTGGAACGACTCGGGGCCGTAGATGTGCGAATCGCCGAACAGGGAGTTCTTCCACCCGCCGAACGAGAAGGCGCCGATCGGCACGGGGATCGGCACATTGATGCCGACCATGCCGACCTCGATGTCGAACTCGAATTGGCGGGCGGCGCCCCCGTCGCGGGTGAACAGGGCCACACCGTTTCCGTAGGGGTTGGCGTTGATCAGGGCGACTGCCTCCTCGAAGGTGTCGACGCGCACGACAGCGAGCACCGGGCCGAAGATCTCGTCGGTGTATACCCGCATGTCGGTGCCGACGTTGTCGAGCAGGCTGACGCCGATGAAGAAGCCGTCGCCGTCGAACGTCTTCTGCGTGCCGTCGACGACGACGGTGGCGCCCTCGGCCGCCGCGCCCGTGACGTACGAGGCGACCTTGTCGCGGTGCTCACGGGTGATCAGCGGACCCATCTCGGAGGCCTCGTCGGTGCCGTCACCGATGATGAGGGTGTCGAGACGGCGCTCGATCGCGGGCACCAGTCTGTCGCCCACCTCGCCGACGGCCACCAGCACGCTCACGGCCATGCACCGCTCGCCGGCCGACCCGTAGGCGGCAGAGACGGCGGCATCGGCCGCGGCCTCGATGTCGGCGTCTTCCAGCACGACCATGTGGTTCTTGGCGCCGCCGAGCGCCTGGACGCGCTTGCCGTTGGCGCTGGCGCGCTGATAGATCGCCCGGGCGATCGGGGTGGAGCCGACGAAGCTGACGGCGTCGACATCCGGGCTGTCGAGGATCGTGTCGACGGCGACCTTGTCGCCGTGCACGACGTTCAGCACGCCGGCCGGCAGGCCCGCCTCCAGGAAAAGCTCGGCGAGGAACACTGAGGCGCTCGGGTCTTTCTCGCTCGGTTTGAGTACCACGGTGTTGCCGCAGGCGATAGCGCTGGCCACCATCCAGAGGGGCACCATCACCGGGAAGTTGAACGGGGTGATGCAGCCGACGACACCGACGGGCTGTTTGACGCTGTGCACATCGACACCGGTCGACACCTGCTGGCTGTACTCGCCCTTGAGCTGGTTGATGAGGCCGGAGGCGAACTCCACGTTCTCCAGGCCGCGACCGATCTCACCGGCTGCGTCGGAGAGGACTTTGCCGTGCTCGCTCGTCACGATTGCGGCCAGCTGGGGGGAGCGTTCTTTGAGGAGGTGGCGCATCCGGAACAGCACATCGGCGCGCTTGGTCAGACTGGTGGCGCGCCAACCCGGGAGGGCGGTGCGCGCGGCGGCGATGGCCTGCTCGACGTCGGCGACGCTGCCGAGCACGACCTCGTGCTGGTGATCGCCGGTGGCCGGATTGAAGACGGCGCCCGTGCGGGTGGGCTCACCGGTCTGGCGACCGTCGATCAGATGGCGGATGAGGGCCACGCGGCATCCTCCTCGGTTGAGCGGACAAAGTGCCCGGATTGAACAGTAGGCTTGCATCCCAATGATCACAGAGAGCGAGGGGCGGAGTCGATGCCAGATCGTCGCGGCTTGAGCGCTGACAAGACAGATCGTCCGGCTGCGGAGACGGCGGCCGTGCTGCCGACTGTGCGGGAGATCCTGCGCTTCGACGATGTGGCCCGTGCCTTGCCTGAGGTGCTGTCCGGCGAGGAGGCGCTCGACCGCCCGGTGCGCTGGGTGCACGTCTCCGAGACGGCCGACGTCGCCCGCCTGGTGCAGGGTGGCGAGCTGCTGCTGTCGACCGGGGCCGGGTGGCCTACCGGGGAAGGGGCGTTGCGTGCGCTGGGCGCGCAGCTCGCCGCCGCCGACGTGGCCGGGCTCATCCTCGAACTCGGCCCCCGCACCCCGGAGGCGCCGCCCCCGCTCGTCGAGGCTTTCCGGCGCACAGGGCTGCCGTTCGTGGTGCTGCACCGCGAGGCGCGGTTCATCGCCATCACCGAAGCCGTTCACTCCCGCATCATCGCCGACCAGATGGGCGCATTGCGGGCGCGCGACGAGATCCACGCGCTCTTCACCGAGCTCAGTCTGCGTGGCAGCCCCGCCGACTTCATCGTCTCGCAGGCGGGCCGCGTGCTCGGCAGTCCGGTCGTGCTCGAAGACCTCACCCATCAGGTGCTCGCCGCCGAGACGCTCGGCGCGGGCGACGATGTACTGCGCGATTGGGAGCACCGGTCGCGCGACGCGCACCGCGGGCGGCACAGGGACGACGATGGCGACTGGTCGATCCGCCCGGTCGAAGCGAGGGGGATGCGCTGGGGCTCGCTCATCGCGCTTCCCGGAGAGCCGCACCCCGCCGGTCGTTCCAATGTGCTCGAACAGGCGGCCGTGGCCCTGGCTCTCAGCCGTCTGGCCGACCGGGATGCGGACGAATGGACCAGACAGAGCCACGACCGATTGCTCGGTGCCCTGCTCGGTCGTCGCTTCGCCAGTGAGAGCGGTCTCGTGGCGCGGTTCGAGGCGGCGGGGTTCGGGGTCGCCGATCGCGTTCTCACCGGCGTCGCGGTCTCGGTGAGCTCCCGGCAGGACGTCGGTCGGCTGGCTGCGACGGCGCTCGCCGTGACGCGCGAGCTGGGCGTGGATGCGTTGGCGGCGCCGCACCCGTCGAGGCCGGAGCATCCGCTGGTGCTGGCGGTCTCGGCCCGCGCTGGCCGTTCCCTCTCCGACGCCGGCCTGCAGTCCGTGGCCCGGGCGGTGGCAGTGGAGGCTCGCCTGGGTGAGGGGGCCGTAACGGTGGCGGTGGGCTCGGAGGCGCCGGGCATCCCGGCCCTGCTGGCGTCGATCGATGAGGCGGTCGAGCTGCTCGCCCGGGCCGGGGGGCAGCGTTCTCGCGGTGCGACCGTGCAGCGGGTGGAACGGCGTCCGCTGCTGCGCCTCGTCACCGCTCTCGGCAGCGATCCGCGGATGCAGGAGCACAGCGAATTGATGCTGCGGCCGCTGATCGAGTACGACCTCGCCTCCGAGGGGGATCTGCTCGATGTGCTGCGCGCGTATGTCAGCCACCCCGGCAATCGCACCAGGGCTGCGACGGCGAGCCATCTCTCCCGGTCGGTGTTCTACCAGAGGATCGCCCTCATCGAGCAGCTCCTGGGCGTCGACCTGGACGACGGCGAAACCCTGAGCGCGCTTCACACTGCCCTCCTCGCCCGCCGCCTCACCTCCTGAGCGGCCTTGACGCCAGGGCTATGTCCAGGACTATTCGGTGAGGTAGATCTTGCGGAGGGTGCTGGTGACGGTCCACCGGGTGCGGTCGCCGGCGCTGAGCCGCACGACATCGCCCGGCCCGACCGTAAGGGTGAGGCCGGTGTCGAGGAAAGCGATCGTGGCGTGGCCGGCGATCACCACGAACATCTCGTCGGCCTCGACATCGGTCATCTCTCCCGGAGTCATCTCCCAGACGCCGACCTCGAGCGCGCCGAACGTGCCGAGTTCGAGCAAGCCCGTGGTCGGGGACCCTGCCTCGCGTTGCTCCTCCGGAACCGGTTCATGGGTGAGCTCGACGGTGCTCGCTGCAACTCGGGCCGTGCCGTCGAAGACGGCGGGGTGATCGGTCATCGGTGCTCCTCCTACGCGCTCGCGAGCGTCTTGGCCATCTCTTCGGCATTCGCGCCGCTGCGTCGGAGCACGAGGGCGACGACGGCCAGGGCCACCAGGGTCAGCACGAACATCACGGCCGAGACGGCCGCGATCTCCGGGCGCAGGCCCACCCGCAGCGAACTGAAGATGTAGACGGGCCACGGAGTGGAGCCGGGCACCTGCACGAAGCTCGACACGATCGTGTTGTCGAGACTGAGCGTGAACGACATCAGCGCCCCGGCCCAGATCGCCGGGCTCGCCACGGGCAGCGTGATCTGCCAGAACCGTTTCAGCGGCGGGGCGTAGAGATCGGCCGCCGCTTCTTCGAGCGCCTCGTCCATCCCCTGCATCCTCGCGCGCACGATGAAGGTCACCACGGCGACCGAGAGCACCGCGTGCGCGACGACCAGACGTACGAGGCCATTGCTGAACATCCCGATGCCGAAGTCGGTGCCGAGGCTCACGAACCACGGCAGCATCGAGACGGCGTCCACGATCTCGGGCGTGAACAGCGTGATGGAAAGCAGCAGCGTCGCCCAGATCACCCAATTGGCCTTCACCTTGGAGCGGGCGAGCGCGAGACCGCCAAGCGTGCCGAGCACGGTGGAGAGCACCGCCGCGCCGAGCGCCGCCTGCAGGGAGGTGACCACCGAGCCCCGGATGACAGGGTTCGCCCAGGCGTTGGAATAGGCGGTGAAACCGAAGCCCTGCCAGGTGGCCAGAAGGCGTCCGGTGTTGAACGAGTAGACGATCATCACGATGATCGGCAGGAAGAGGAAGACGAAGACCAGGATGCCCCAGATGAGCAAGCCGATTCGAACGCCGTCACGGCGCGGGCGGTGGACGAGGGTCATGCGGTGCCTCCTGAGGCCGGAGCGAGACGTCGGGACCGTTTCACGAAGAAACGCAGCAGCAGGGTCAGCCCGCCCACCAGCACGACGGCGGCCGCGATGAACAGCATCAGGAGCACCGCCATCGCTGAGCCGAGCGCCCAGTTCTGGGCGGTGTTGAACTGGCTCGCGACCAGCTGGCCGACCATGTTGCCTTGGGCGCCGCCGAGCACCGAGGCGGTGACGTAGTCGCCCATCAGAGGGATGAACACCAGCAGGCAGCCCGATGCTATCCCCGGGGCGGCGAGGGGCAGCGTCACCTGGACGAAGGTGCGCACCCGGTTCGCGCCCAGGTCGGCGCTCGCTTCGCGGAGAGGTTGTCCGGCCCGGTCCATCGCCACGTACAGGGGCAGGATCATCAGGGGCAGGTAGTTGTAGACGACCCCGAGCTGAACGGCCGCCTGGGTGTAGAGCACGTCGAGATTGCCGTGGAGGAGCCCGGTCTTCTGCAGTGCATCCGAGAGGAACCCTTGAGGGGAGAGCACGATCTGCCAGCCGAGCGTGCGCACCAGGAAGTTGGTCCAGAACGGCACGAGGACGAGCGCGAGCGCCAAGGCCCGGTATTTCGGGTTGAGTTTCACGGCGAGCCAGTAGGCGAACGGCACCGCGATCACGAGGCAGATCGCCGTGCCGAGCAGGCCGATCTTCAGTGTGTTGAGGAAGGTGCCGAGGAACGTCGCATCCAGGGCCTCACCGTAGCGGTCGAACGACAGCCGATCGTTCGCGTGGGCGGAGAACAGATCGGGCTTGTAGCCGAAGCTGTACCAGAGCACGAGGCAGAGCGGGATGATGAAGAAGAACAGCACGAATGCCCAGGTCGGGAAGCCGGCGATCGTCGTCCCCGAGATCCGTCCACGTCGCCGGGGCGGTTTCGGCCGGCCGGTGCGTCCGGTGGTGCCCACCTGCAAGGCCAGCAGGGATTCGGTCTTCGTGGTGGTCATCACGAACCTGCTTTCGCCATCATGCGGTTGACGATCGAGACGAGCCGTTCGGCCGCGCCATTGAGCTCGGCCGGCGTGAGGCGTGCGATCACGCTCGCCGGCGGGAAGACCAGTTCGGGCAGCTCGAAGCCCTCGCTCTTCGCACGCTCTTCGAGCCCTTTCACGCCGGTGGAGTATCCGATGTAATCGACTTCGCGGTACGAGGCGGCGGGTTCGAGCATCGAGTCTATGAAGGCGTAGGCGGAATCCGGATGCTGCGCCCCGGTCGCGATCGCCCAGGTGTCCATCCAGAGGTTGGCGGTGGGCGTGGGGTAGACGAACTTCCAGTTCTTGGGGATCTTGTCAGTGGCGAGCATCCCCTGCCGCGCGTCGCCGTTGAAGGCCTGGATGAGCGTGAAGGTCCCCTCGGGGATGCCGCTGGTGACGGCGGTCGAGTTGAACGCCTTGATGTGCGGCGCGATTTTCTGAACCAGGTAGTTCTCGCAGGCGTCGAGGTCGGCCTTCTTCGTGGTGTTCGGGTCGATGCCGTTCGCGCCGAAGTACATGCTCGTGACCTCCCACGGGTCTTCGAGCACGGCGGTGTTCTTGCTGGCCTCGTTCTGCGCCGCGTCGAGGAAGTCGGCCCAGGAGCGCAGCGGACGCTTGATGGCGTCGGTGTCGTAGGCGAAGCCGGTGGTGCCCCAGTCTTTGCAGACCGTGTACGTGTTGCCGCGATCCCACGACTGGTCGGTGTAGAGCGGGTCGAGGTTGCCGAAGTTGTGCAGCCGTGAGTGGTCGAGCCGCTGGAGCAGCCCGTTCGCCACCATCATCGGAACGTAGTTGCCGGTCGGGACGACGACGTCGTAGCCGCTGGTGCCGCGTGTCGCGCCGAGCTTGGCGATCATCTCCTCGTTCGAGCCGTAACTGTCGAGCTGAACGGTGACACCGGTCTTCTTCTGGAACGCGCTGAGGTTGCCCGGGTCGTCGTAGTCGCCCCAGCTGTAGACGTTGAGCTGACTCTCCAGGTGGCGGTCGGGACGAGCGGAGGCGCCGAATGCGGTCTGCCTGCTGCACGCCGTGAGGGCGAGGCCGGCCCCGGCGATGGCGAAGCCGCTGAGCAGAGCCCGGCGGCTGATCCGCGCCGCACCGGCCTGGGGGATGAGGGCGACCACGTCGGCCGCGCGCCTTCCCGATCGCATCTCAGGCGGCCTCGACGGACTCGGCCGGGAACACGTGCAGGTCGGCATCCGTCCAGCTGCACCAGACGGCGTCGCCGGTGCTCAATGGCTCCACCTGGTTCGGTGGCCGACGGGAGAGCAGTTCGAGTCCGCTCGCCGTGACGACGACGTACTGGATGACGTCGCCGAGGAAAGAGATGCCGGCGAGCGTTCCGGGCACGGCCGTCGCCGAGGAGCGCTCCGTGGTCACGGCGACGGATTCCGCGCGCACGGCGACGCGCACGGGCGCGCCGGGGTGCGCATCCCGGTGGGCACCGGCCGAGCCGATGAGCCCGTCGGCGCCAAGGAGGGAGCCGTCGGCCTGTGGAGTCGCCTGGATGAAGTTCTGTTTGCCGATGAAGCCGGCGACGAAGGCGTTGGCGGGCGCCGCGTAGACCTCCTGGGTACTGCCGACCTGCTGGATGCTGCCGCCCTGCATGACGACGATGCGGTCGCTCATCGACAGCGCCTCCTGCTGGTCGTGCGTGACGAAGACGAAGGTGATGCCGAGCTGGCGCTGCAGGAGCTTCAACTCGATCTGCATCTCTTCGCGCAGTTTGCGGTCGAGGGCCGACATGGGTTCGTCGAGCAGCAGGACCCGTGGACGGTTCACGAGGGCCCGCGCGAGCGCGACCCGCTGCTGCTGGCCGCCCGAGAGTTTCTGCGGGCTGCGGTCGGAGAACCCGTCCATGCGCACCATGCCGAGGGCGTCGTGCACCCGGGCGGAGATCTCGGTTCGCGGCACGCGCTTCTGACGCAGGCCGTATGCGACGTTCTCGGCGACGGTCATGTGCGGGAACAGTGCGTAGGACTGGAACACGGTGTTGACCGGGCGCTTGTACGGCGGCACGTTCAGAACACTCACCCCACCCACCTCGATGTCGCCCTCATCCGGATGCTCGAAGCCCGCGATCATGCGCAGCAGTGTCGTCTTGCCGCAGCCGGAGGGGCCGAGCAGCGAGAGGAACTCGCCGGAGTGCACGTCGATGCTCACGTTCGAGACGGCGGTCGCGTCGCCGAACCGCTTCGTGATCTCGCGCAGCGTCACCGAGCCGTCGGTGGCCGTCGCCGGGGCGAGGGTGGGGGGAGCCAGTGTCATGGAGGTTCTCTTTCAGGAGTCGAAGCCGAGCCCGACCGCGTCGAGCGTCTTGAGGAAGAGGTTGCGGCGTCCGTCGTTGTGGTCGGCCTGGTCGAGGGCGCGACGGGTGAGGTTGATGCCTATGGCGGCAGCGGGCTCGGGCGGGAAGGGCAGCGGCCGGCTCTTCACCATCGCCAGTTCTGTGCGCTCGGTCGTCCGCCCGGCCAGCAGATCGAGCATGACCTTCGCGCCGAAATGCGTCGCGGCGACGCCCAGGCCGGTGTATCCGGTGGCGTAGGCGACACGTCCGCCGCGGGCGGAGCCGAAGAACGCGCAGAACCGGCTGCAGGTGTCGATGGCGCCGGCCCACTTGTTGGTGAACTGCAGGCCCTCCAGCTGCGGGAAGGTCGTGAAGAAGTGGTTCGCCAGCCGCTGGAACGTCTCCGGCCGGTTCTCGTATTCGTCGCGAACCCGGCCGCCGTAGTGGTAGATCGCGTCGTAGCCGCCGAACAGGATGCGGTTGTCGGCCGAGAGCCGGTAGTAGTGGAACTGGTTGGCGGAGTCGCCGAGGCCCTGCCGGCCCTGCCAGCCGATCGAGGTGAGCTGCGCATCGGTGAGGGGCTCGGTCATCAGCACGTAGTCGTAAACGGGCACCGTGAAGAGGCGGTTGCGTTTGAGCAGCGACGGGAACACGTTCGTGGCGAGCGCAGTGCGTTCGGCCTTCACCGTGCCGTGCGGCGTGCGCAGCGTGGTGCCGTCGCCGATCGAGGCCACAGGGGAGTTCTCGAAGATCTCCACACCGGCCTCCGCACAGGCGCGGGCCAGCGCCCGGGCCAGTTTCGCCGGGTGGACAAGAGCCGAGTCGGCCGAGCGGAGGAGCCCGGCGAGATAGGTGGGGGAGTTCACCTCGGCGCGAATCGCGTCGGTGTCGAGGAAGACAGCGTCGTCGCCGTTCGCCCCCTCCCGCAGCCATTCCACCTGGTGCGGTTCGGTGGCCAGATCGATCGCGCCGTTGCGTTCGAAGTCGGCGTCGAGACCGAGCTCGGCCACGGTGCGCTCGATCTCGTCGAGGTTGGCCATGCCGAGGCGCTGCAACTCGTCGAACTCTCCGGCGAAGCGGCTGCGCCCGTTCTCCTCACCGTGGGTGAGGCTGGCCTCGCAGAACCCGCCGTTGCGCCCGGAGGCGGCCCAGCCGATGCGCCGGCCTTCGAGCAGCACGACCCGCGCGGCCGGATTCTCCTGCTTCGCCAGCAGAGCTGTCCAGAGCCCGGAGTACCCGCCGCCGACGACCGCGAGGTCGCAGCTCAGCTCGCCGTGCAGCGCGGGGTAGTCGTCACCGGGCGCGTCCTCCAGCCAGAACACCGACTGGCGGGCTCCGGCGAGGGCATGGTCGACCACGGACGCGGCGGGGCGCATCCTCTCGAAAACAGTTGTTGCCACGTTCGGAGCCTCAAAGCCTCTCTGCTGGTTTGTGACATTCTCGCAAGTCGTCGTCGCACAAATCGACGGAATTCGTACCGAAATCCCTACCATTCCATCCATTTCGTCCGAGCGCCACCCTGCCCCTCGTCTCAGGAGAATTCGGTGCGCCCCGACCGTCCTACGGCTGGTGGCGCTCCAAGAAGGTGTAGACCTCGGTCGCATCGACGCCGGGGAACGTTCCGGTCGGGAGGGCGGCGAGAAGGCTGGTCGGGGTGCGGGCGCTCGGCCAGGACTGCCCCGCCCACCGTTCGGCCAGGGCGGCGGGGGCGCGTCGGCAGCACGATTCGTCCGGGCAGCGCGAGACGGCGCGGGCGGTGGTCTCGCGGCCGCGGAACCATTTGACATCGGCGAAGGGAACCCCGACGCTGACCGAGTAGTCGCCCTCCTTGGCCTTCTCGATGCGCGATGTGCACCAGAAGGTGCCGCGAGGCGTGTCGGTGTATTGGTAGTACGGGCTGAACCGGTCGGCCACATCGAACACCGTGCGGGCCGTCCAGCTCCGGCAGACGGGGGTTCCTTCGACAGCGCCGAGGGCATCCGAAGGGAAGGCGACCGAGTCGTTCTCATACGCCTTGATGATCGTTCCCGATTCGTGCACCTTCATGAAATGCACGGGGATGCCGAGCCGTGCGGTCGCCAGGTTGGTGAAGCGGTGGGCGGCCGTCTCGTAGGAGACCGCGAACGCATCCCGGAGGTCCTCCATCGAGATGCGGCGGAAATTCTTCGCTTCGGCGAGAAAGGCCACGGCAGCCCTCTCCGGCAGCAGGATGGCCGCGGTCAGATAGTTGGTCTCGACCCGTTGACGCAGAAAGTCGGCATAATTTCGCGGCTCGTCGTGCCCGAGCAGGTGGGAGGCGAACGCTTGAAGGATCGGCGACCGCGAGTCGCGGGAGGCCGACGTCTCGGTCGGCAGGTAGATGCGACCGTTGCGTTTGTCGGTCACGGAGCGGGTGGAGTGCGGCAGATCGCCGACGTAATGCAGGGAGTAGCCGAGGTGGTCGGCCATATCGGCGACCACCTGCTGGGAGACGGGACCTCCGGAATGTCCGACGGTGGTCAGCAGCTCGCCGGCGATGGCCTCCAGCTCGCCGAAATAGTTGTCGCGGGCGCGCATGGTGGCGCGGAGCTCGGCATTCGCGCGCCGTGCCTCCTCCGGGGTGGCGGCACGCTCGCGGTGCAGCCGCTCCACCTCCTGATGAAGGGTCAGGATGGCCCGCAGACTGGCGTCGCTCTGGGCTTTCGACACTCGGGTGGGCTCGATGCCGAGCGCGGCGAAGACCGGACCGCGCTGGGCCCGTTCGACGGCGATCTCCAGGGCGGCGCGTTCATCCGGCGGCGTCGGGTCGAGCAGGTCGTCGACCGTCACGCCGAGCGCGGCCGCGATCGTGCGCAGCAGGGCGAGGCGCGGCTCCCGGTTGCCGTTCTCGATCGTGGAGACCTGCGAGGGTGCGCGATCGATCGCGGTGGCCAGCGCCTCCAGGGTGAGCCCCCGGGCGATGCGGTACGAGCGGATACGCCGCCCGAGCGTGAGGGCGTCGATGTTCGCGTCGTCTTCGACGGTCTCGGTCATGCAGGCCATGCTGACACTCGCCGGATGTTCTGGCAAACAGAAGAAGCGCAGTTCTTCTGTGGACGAATCCGAGGTCGGGGATGTGCGGACGGCGCAGGCTCGGTGCAACAGACCCGCACTCCCGACTTCGGAGGAAACGATGAACCCCGACACCACGATCCGCCCCGGCGACACGGTTCAGACGGCCGCCAGGCTGCAGCTCGAATGGGATGCCGACCCGCGCTGGTCGGGCATCCGCCGCGACTACACCGCCGCTGATGTCGTCGCCCTGCGGGGGCCGGTGCGGGAGGAGCAGACCCTCGCCCGACGTGGGGCCGAACAGCTCTGGGAGCTGATCCAGCGAGACGGGAGAGGTCAGGACGCCCGCTGGGTCTCGGCCCTCGGCGCGCTGACCGGCAACCAGGCGGTGCAGCAGGTGAGGGCCGGCCTCGAGGCGATCTACCTCTCCGGCTGGCAGGTCGCGGCCGACGCCAACCTCGCCGGGCAGACCTATCCCGATCAGAGCCTGTACCCCGTGAACTCAGTTCCGGCCGTCGTGCGACGTATCAACAACGCCCTGCTGCGCGCCGGCCAGATCGAGGGCACCGAGGGCGCGGTATCCGATTGGATGGCGCCGATCGTCGCAGATGCGGAGGCGGGCTTCGGCGGACCCCTCAACGCCTACGAGCTCATGCACTCGATGATCCAAGCCGGGGCCGCCGGCGTGCACTGGGAGGATCAGCTCGCCAGCGAGAAGAAGTGCGGGCACATGGGCGGCAAGGTGCTCGTGCCGACCGGGCAGCACATCCGCACGCTCAATGCGGCGCGCCTCGCCGCCGATGTGGCCGGAGTCCCCACGATCGTGATCGCCCGCACGGATGCGCTGGCCGCGACCCTGCTCACCAGCGACCACGACGAGCGGGACCGCGAGTTCGTGAACGGCGAGCGCACCGCCGAGGGGTTCTACGAGGTTCGCAACGGCATCGACCCCGTTCTCGCCCGCGGGCTGGCCTACGCGCCCTACGCCGACCTGCTCTGGGTGGAGAGCTCGGAGCCGGATCTGGAGCTGGCGCGGGTCTTCGCCGAGCGCATCCACCGCGACTTCCCCGGCAAGAAGCTCGCCTACAACTGCTCGCCGTCGTTCAACTGGAAATCGCACCTCGACGACGACCAGATCGCACGGTTCCAGCGGGAACTCGCGAGCTACGGCTACGCGTTCCAGTTCATCACCCTCGCGGGTTTCCACGCCCTGAACCACTCCATGTTCACCCTCGCCCAGGACTACGCCGCTCGCCAGATGAGCGCATACGTCGACCTGCAGGAGGCGGAATTCGCCTCCGAGCGAGACGGCTACACCGCCACCCGCCACCAGCGGGAGGTCGGCACCGGCTACTTCGACCGCATCGCGACCGCGCTCAACCCCGACAGCGCAACGCTCGCCCTGGTCGGCTCCACCGAAGAACACCAGTTCTGACCGTCACCACCGACACGAAAGCAGACACGACCATGATCGAGATCACCGGATCCGACGGCGAACGTTTCGACGAGATCCTCACCCCCGCAGCGCTCGCCTTCCTCGACCACCTGCACCAATGCTTCGCCTCCCGCCGGCAGGAGATCCTGCTGGAGCGGCGGCGGAAACGCATCGACTCGGCCAACGGCCGCGACCCTCGGTTCCTCAGCAGCACGGCGGCGATCCGCGAAGACCCGAGCTGGCGGGTCGCCGGTGCCGGCCCCGGCCTGCACGACCGTCGCGTCGAGATCACCGGCCCCACCGATCCCAAGATGGCCATCAACGCGCTCAACTCGGGTGCCAAGGTCTGGCTGGCCGACCTCGAAGATGCCACGAGCCCCACCTGGCCGAACATCGTCGGCGGCCAGGTCTCGCTCGCCGACGCGGTGCGCGGGCGCAGCGCGTTCACGAGCGCGGAGGGCAAGGAGTATCGGGTCACGACACCGGCCGAGCAGACCCCGACGATCGTGATGAGGCCGCGCGGCTGGCACCTCGTGGAGAAGAACCTCACCTTCACCGACCGCGCCGGTCGCACTTCTCCGGCCAGCGCATCCCTTGTCGACTTCGGGCTGTACTTCTGGCACAACGCCGAGGCGTTGGTCGCCGCCGGCCGCGGACCATACTTCTACCTCCCCAAGCTGGAGGGCCACGAGGAGGCCCGTCTCTGGAACGACATCTTCGTGTTCGCGCAGCAGCGCATCGGTATGCCCGTCGGCACGGTGCGGGCGACCGTGCTGATCGAGACCGTGCAGGCCGCGTTCGAGATGGAGGAGATCCTCTATGAGCTGCGCGACCACTGCGCCGGCCTGAACGCCGGCCGCTGGGACTACATCTTCTCGATCATCAAGACCTTCCTGACCCGGGGCCGTCGGTTCGCGTTCCCCGACCGGGACCGCATCACGATGACCGTCCCGTTCATGCGGGCGTACACCGAACTCCTCGTCGCGACCTGCCACAAGCGGGGCGCGCACGCGATCGGCGGCATGAGCGCGTTCATCCCCAACCGCCGGGATGCGCTGGCCACCGAGCGTGCGCTGGCGAAGGTCGCCGACGACAAACGCCGAGAGGCGGGCGAGGGATTCGACGGAACCTGGGTCGCGCATCCCGATCTGATCCCGACCGCGCTGGCCGAGTTCGATGCGGTGCTGGGGGAGAGGCCCAACCAGGTCGACCGGCTGCGCGACGACGTTCACGTGACGGCGGGCGACCTGCTCGACATCTCCACCGCCGGGGGGATCGTCACCATCGGCGGCGTGCGAGAGAGCGTTTCGGTTGCTCTGCGTTACATCGAGTCGTGGCTGCGCGGGATCGGCGCGGCCGCCATCGACAATCTGATGGAGGACGCCGCGACCGCCGAGATCTCCCGATCACTGCTTCGACAGTGGATCGAGAACCGGATCGTCACCGAAGAGGGCACCCTGGTCGACGTGGCGCTGGTGTCGCAGCTGATCGATACCGAGGTCGCCCGGCTTCGGGAGGCCCCCGAGGACCGGTTCGACGACGCGGCCGAGGTGCTGCGCGAGGTCTCCCTCGGCGAGGAATTTCCCACCTTCCTCACCATCGGCGCCTACGCCCGCTACCTGGCCGTGCCCGAGCCCGCCCTGGCACTCGCCGGCTGAACGTAACAGCTGAACAGCGCCGGTCGCGACTACTCTGGGCAATCATGTCCCACGAGAGTCGTGACCGGCGCGTGCAGCTCCTTGCGGAGCTGCACGCCACGATCGAGCGTTCGGGCTGGGCGGTCCGAACGGCGGAACCCGATGCCGCCAGCGGAAGGGCAGGGCTCGGCTACACCGTCGGGCTGACCGCGCTCGGGCATCCCGAGGTGGTCGTCACCGGGCTGCCGGCGCTGTCGGCAGTGGCTGTGCTGAACGCGGTCGGGCAGCGGGTGCGCGATGGTGCCGACTTCCTCCCCGGCATGCGCGTCGCCGACCTCCTTCCCGTGACCGTCGTCGTCATCGATGCGGTCTCGGTCGACGGATTGACTGCGGTGCGCGAGCTCTACGGCGAGGCCGAGGCCGTGCAGCTGGTGTGGTCGGATGGGTCCGGCCGTTTTCCGGGCGAGGCCGGCTTCGCGGCGCCCGGAGCGCAGCCGTTGCTCGGAGACCTGCCTTAGCGGGCGAGGAATGCGGCGAGCACGACGCCGTGATTGATCACCGGGTCGCGCGCGCCGATCAGCAGCGTGACCGTCGGATGCTCCCGTCCGAGCGCTCGCAGCCGGTCGACCGCGGGATTCTCGGCGAGCTCGAAATCGTAGCGAGCGGTGAACTCCGCGAAGTTCGCGGCCTCGTGCCCGAACCAGCGCCGCAGCCCGGGCGACGGCGCGACCTCCTTCAGCCACTCGTCCAGCCCGGCGCGTTCCTTGCTGACCCCGCGCGGCCAGAGCCGGTCGACGAGCACACGGTAGCCGTCGCCGGCCGAAGCCGGGTCGTAGACGCGTTTGACGACGAACATGACCGTCTTCACCTGTCCGGGAATTCGATGGCGGCATCCTGCCCGGCCGCAAGCGGGAACACTCCGAGAAAGGTGACGCCGTCCGCACCCGCATCGAAGCGGGCGACACGCTCGCCTTCGGGCTCGAAGAACACGTCCCCCGCGCGCAGCACCCGTTCCTCCTGCCCCTCCAGCTGGTAGGTCACCGATCCGGTCTCGATGCTGCCGACCACCGGCCCGCTGTGCACGTGCAGACCGGCGGGCGCACCCGGCTGCAGGGTGATGCGGCGGGTTTCGATGCGGGCCACGGTCACCGGATGCGCGAGCACCGCATCCTGCACCACGATGCGGGTCACAGCGGCCTGGGATTCCGCGGCAGGGGAATCTGCGGCCGAGGATTCTGCGGCCGAGGATTCTGCGGCAGAGGGTTCTGCGGGAGCCATGACCCGATCGTATCGCCGGGCGGTGACGCGGTGACAGCTGCGATCGGCCGTCGCTTCCGCTTCGCACCGACAGGGGTCGCCGTTAGAGTGACCGACGGGGCAACGGTCGCCGACGCGACCCGTCCCGCCGATTCGTCAGGAGACAGGAGACAGAGTGAGCACGACCACGAGCCCGGGCACGCCGTCGTCACGGGACCACGCCGCCGACCGTCACGACCTGATCCGCGTGCGCGGCGCGCGCGAGAACAACCTCAAAGAGGTCAGCGTCGACATCCCGAAACGTCGGCTCACGGTGTTCACCGGTGTCTCCGGCTCGGGCAAGAGCTCGCTCGTCTTCGGCACGATCGCTGCCGAGTCGCAGCGGATGATCAATGAGACCTACAGCGCATTCGTGCAGGGTTTCATGCCTTCGCTCGCCCGGCCCGATGTGGACGTGCTGGAAGGGCTGACCACGGCCATCCTCGTCGACCAGGAGAGGATGGGCGCCAACTCGCGCTCCACCGTCGGCACGGTGACCGATGCGAATGCGATGCTGCGCATCCTGTTCAGCCGGCTCGGGGAGCCGAGCAACGGGTCGCCGCAGGCCTACTCCTTCAACGTGCCCTCCGTTTCGGGCAGCGGTGCGATCTCGATCGACGGCAAGAAGGCCGAGAAGCGCACCTTCAGTCAGACCGGCGGCATGTGTCCGCGCTGCGAAGGGATGGGGTCGGTCAGTGACATCGACCTCGCCCAGATCTACGACGAGAGCAAGTCGCTCACCGGCGGGGCGATCACCGTGCCCGGATACACCGCCGACGGCTGGTCGGTGCGGATGTTCAGCGAGTCGGGCTTCTTCGACCCGGACAAGCCGATCCGCGACTACACGAAGACCGAGCTGCACGATTTCCTCTACCGCGACCCGGTGAAGGTGAAGATCAACGGCATCAACATCACCTACGAAGGCCTCGTGCCGCGCGTGCAGAAGTCGATCCTCTCCAAAGACGTGGATGCCCTGCAATCGCATCTGCGCGCTTTTGTCGAAAGGGCCGTCGCCTTCGCTCCCTGCCCCGAGTGCGGTGGAACCCGTCTCAGTGCGGGTGCGAGGGCCTCGAAGATCGCCGGGATCAGCATCGCCGACGCCTGCAGCATGCAGATCAGCGATCTCGCGCAGTGGGTGCGCGGCCTCGATGAACCGTCGGTGGCGCCGCTGCTGGCGACCCTGCGCAGCCTCCTCGACTCGTTCGTGGACATCGGGCTCGGTTACCTCTCGCTCGACCGGCCGTCAGGCACCCTCTCCGGCGGGGAGGCGCAGCGAACCAAGATGATCCGGCATCTCGGCTCCTCGCTGACCGACATCACCTACGTCTTCGACGAGCCGACCATCGGGCTGCACCCGCACGACATCCAGCGGATGAATGAGCTTCTGTTGCAGCTGCGCGACAAGGGCAACACGGTGCTGGTTGTCGAGCACAAGCCGGAGGCGATCACCATCGCCGACCACGTCGTCGACCTGGGGCCGCGGGCCGGGGCCGACGGAGGCCAGGTGGTGTTCGAGGGGACCGTCGACCAGCTGCGCTCCAGCGGCACCCTCACCGGGCGGCACCTGGACGACCGGGCCGGGTTCAAAGACACAGTGCGCGAGGGCGTCGGCTCGCTCGAGATCCGTGGGGCGACCGAGCACAACCTCAAAGACGTGGATGTGGACATCCCGCTCGGGTCGCTCGTCGTGATCACCGGTGTCGCCGGTTCGGGCAAGAGCTCACTCATCCACGGCTCGGTGTCCGGTCGTGACGGCGTCGTCACGGTGGATCAGGGGGCGATCCGCGGGTCGCGTCGAAGCAACCCGGCGACCTACACCGGCCTGCTGGAGCCGATCCGCAAGGCGTTCGCGAAGGCGAACGGCGTCAAGCCCGCCCTTTTCAGCGCCAACTCCGAAGGGGCTTGCCCGAATTGCAACGGCGCCGGTGTGATCTTCACCGACCTCGGCGTGATGGCGAGTGTGTCGACCGTCTGCGAGGTGTGCGAGGGCAAACGGTTCGACGCATCCGTGCTCGATTATCATCTCGGCGGCAAAGACATCAGCGAGGTGCTCGGCTTGTCGGTGGCCGCCGCCGAGGAGTTCTTCGGCGGCGGCGAGGCTCGCCTTCCGGCCGCGCACGCCATCCTTCAGCGGCTCGCCGATGTGGGGCTCGGCTATCTCACGATCGGGCAGCCGCTCACCACGCTCTCCGGGGGTGAACGTCAGCGGCTGAAGCTGGCGACGCACATGGCCGAGGAGGGCGGCGTCTATGTGCTCGACGAGCCGACCACCGGGCTGCACCTCGCGGACGTCGAGCAATTGCTCGGTCTGCTGGACCGCCTCGTCGACTCCGGCAAATCGGTGATCGTGATCGAGCACCATCAGGCCGTGATGGCGCACGCGGACTGGATCGTGGACATCGGGCCGGGTGCCGGTCACGACGGTGGCCGGGTGGTCTTCGAGGGCACCCCGGCCGATCTTGTCGCCGATCGGTCCACCCTCACCGGTCAGCATCTCGCCGCCTACATCGGCGCCTGAGCGTTTCGTTGCGGGCGCCGGTCGGCGCCCGCAACGTGCCCGACTCAGTGGACGGGCATACCCTCCGGGGCATCCGCCGGTTTGCGGATGAAGAAGGAACCGACCACTGCGAACAGAGAGATGATCGCGGCGACCAGGAACGCCAGCCGCACGCCGCCCGCCGTCGCCATGTGGATCGGTTCTCCGGCGCTCGCAAATGCCGTGGTCCGCGCCGACATGACGGCGATGAGCAGGGCGGTACCGGCCGCACCGGCCACCTGCTGCACGGTGCCGACGATCGCGCTCGCGTGGGAGTACAGGTGGGGGACGACCGAGCCGAGCCCGGCCGTGAACAGCGGCGTGAACATGAGGGACAACCCGATGCTGAACACGATGTGGGCGGCGAGGATCAGCAACGGCGAGGTGTGCTCGGTGATCAGTGTGAGCGACCAGAGCACCAGGCTCACCAGGATCGACCCGGGCACCACGAGCGGCGCCGGTCCGTAACGGTCGTAGAGCCGGCCGACGAACGGCGCGAGCACACCCATCACGACCCCGCCGGGAAGCAGGAGGAGCCCGGTCGCGAGCGTGTCGAGCCCGAGGACGTGCTGCAGGTAGAGCGGGAGGATGATGATCATGCCGAACATGGCCGCCGTGCTGATCACCATGAGCGCGATCGCCACCGTGAAGATGGGTGAGCGGAACGTGCGCAGGTCGAGCAGCGCCCGGTTCTGACGCTGCAGCCGAAGCTGTCGCAGGATGAACCCGGCGAGCGAGAGCGCGCCGACGCCGATCGAGACCCACATCGTCGCCGTCGTGACGGCGCCCGCAGTCGATGCCTCGCCGGCCTGGCTGAGCCCGTAGAGCAGCCCGCCGAATCCGAAGGCGGAGAGGATGACCGAGAAGACGTCGATCTTGACCTTCTCCGGCTCGGTCACGTTCTCGACGTACTTGATGCCGATCAGGAGCATGACGACGGCGATCGGCAGCACGATGAGGAACATCCAGCGCCAGTCGAGGAAGTTGAGGATGACGCCGGAGATCGTCGGCCCGATGGCCGGCGCCACCGAGATGACGATGGAGACGTTGCCCATCGTTCGCCCACGTTTGTTCGCCGGCACGAGGGTCATCAGCGTGGTCATCAGGAGCGGCAGCATGATCGCGGTTCCCGAGGCCTGGATGACGCGGGCGACGACGAGCACTCCGAATCCGGGGGCGAGCGCCGCGCTGAGGGTGCCGAGCGAGAACAGGCTCATCGCTGCGATGAAGATCGACCGCGTACTGAACCGCTGCAGCAGGAAACCGGTGATCGGGATGACCACGGCCATCGTGAGCATGAACGCCGTGGAGAGCCACTGCGCCGCGACCGCGTCGATCGCGAGGTCGTCCATCAGGCGCGGGATGGCGACGGACATGATCGTCTCGTTGAGGATGACGACGAAGGTGGCCGAGAGCAGCAGCCAGATCACCCGATTGTTGCGTCGGGTGTGGTCGGGTGCCGCGGTTGTGACGTCGGTCGCCGCGAGGGGTGCGTCGGCGGCGGAACCGGCGACGACGGGGTCGGCGGTGGCGGGGTCGGCGAGCGCGTCGGGCGCGGGTGAGGTGTTCTCAGTCACGCGCTCCAGCGTATCCAGCGGTACTGACAGCGGAGGTTTCGAACGGGTTAACGCTGGCCGAGTTCACTCTCCGCGTAATGCATGCATTCGCATGGCGCGGCGCGTCTCGGCGCCGATCGCCTCAGCCGCGCCGGTCGCCGAGACCGGCCACCTCGCGCACCGCATCGCCGACCGCGGGCGCCACCGCGGCGAGGTCGGCGGCCGAGACGTCGGCGCCCCAGGAGAAGCGCACCGCCGTGCGGGCCACGTCATCGGAGTAGCCGAGGGCGAGCAGCACATGGGAGGCGTCCTCGCTTCCGGCTGCGCAGGCCGAGCCGCTGGACGAGACGACGCCGCGTCGCTCCAGCTCGAGCAGCACTGTCTCGCCATTCGTGCCCGGGAAGACGAACGAGGCGGTGGCGGGCAGACGTTCCGATGGATGCCCGGTGAGGCGCGCATCCGGGATCTCGGCCAGCACTGCCGCCACGAAAGCGTCCCGTGCCCTGGAGGCCGCCGCGGCGACGGCGGGCCGCGCCCCGGTGGACAGCCGGGCCGCCGTCGCCAGCGCCACGGCGCCGGCGACATTCTCGGTGCCGGAGCGCCGGCCACGTTCCTGTCCACCGCCGTGCAGCACCGGCTCCACGGGGATGCGCCCGCGCACGAACAGCGCACCGATGCCCTTGGGTGCACCGATCTTGTGGCCGGAGACCGAGAGGGCATCGACCCCGAGGGCTCCGACGTCGAGGTCGAGCCAGCCGGCGGCCTGCACGGCGTCGGTGTGGAACGGGATGCCGTGCGTGTGCGCGAGTGCCGCAAGTGCGGCGATCGGCTGTACTGTGCCGACCTCGTTGTTGGCCAGCATCACGCTGGCGAGCGTCGTGTCCGGGCGCAGCGCCGCCGCGAAGACGTCGGGGGAGACGAGACCGGCGGCGTCGACCGGAACGAACGTCACCTCGAAGCCGTGCTGTCGCACCAGATAGTCGACCGAGGCCAGAACGGCCTCGTGCTCGATCGGCGTGGTGACCAGGTGCCGCCCGCGCGGTGCGGCGAGCGCGATGCCCTTGATCGCCAGATTGTCGGCCTCGGTTCCGCCGGAGGTGAAGGTGACCTCGCCGGGGCGGCACCCCAGCCACTGGGCCACGGCCGCGCGCGCCCCGGCGAGCGCCCTGGCTGCGGACTCGCCGACGGTGTGGTGGCTCGACGGGTTGCCGAAGTCGCCGGTCAGGTAGGGCCACATCGCTTCGAGGACTTCGCGGCGCACCGCCGAGGTCGCCGCCGCATCGAGGTAGATCACGGTGCGGCCGGAACCGCCCCGGCGGGCACGGAAGCGGCGGGCTCGGAAGCGGTGGGCTCCGATGCGACCACGACGTCGAGCCCGAGATCGAGGGAGCGGACGCTGTGGGTGAGCGCCCCCACCGAAATCACATCGACCCCGGTCTCGGCGATCTGCCGCACCGTGGAGAGGTTCACATTGCCGCTGGCCTCGACGATCGCCCGACCGCCGATGACCGCCACGCCTTCGCGGAGCTCGTCCAGCGTGAAGTTGTCGAGCATTATCGTGTCGACGCCGGCGGCGAGCACCGCAGCGATCTGGTCGATGCGGTCCACCTCGACCTCCAGATGCGTGGTGTGCGAGAGCTGTGCGCGCACAGCGAGCAGCGCATCCGTCACCGAGAGTCCGGATTGGGCGGTGAGCACAGCCAGGTGGTTGTCTTTGGCCATCACGGCGTCGGAGAGCGAGAAGCGGTGGTTGTGGCCGCCGCCGGAACGCACGGCGTGCCGTTCGAACGCACGTAGGCCGGGGGTCGTCTTGCGGGTGTCGACGATTCTGGCGGAGGTGTGGGCCACCTCGGCCACATACGATGCGGTCGACGTGGCGATGCCGCTCATCCGCTGCACGAGGTTCAGCCCTACCCGCTCGGCCTGCAGCACTGCTCGGGCCGGGCCGCTCACGGTGGCGAGGGTGTCGCCGGCCTCGAAGCGGTCGCCGTCGGCCAGGGCGAGTTCGACCCGGATGGCGGGGTCGGTCAGGGTCATGGCGGCGGTGAAGACCGCGCCCCCGAGAACGTGCCGGGTTCTCGCGCGTTCAGGCGCGCCGTCGCGGATGCCGCTTCGGGAATGAGCAGCGTCGAAGTGAGGTCGCCCCAGGGCGCGTCCTCGACGAGGGCGGCGCGCACCACGGTGTCGATGATCTGGGTAGTCAGCATGGAACGGTTACCTCGGTTCTCGCGTGGGTGCGTGCCCGCAGCGAATGGCGCGGTCGGTCGGAGGTCAGGGGGAAATCGGAGCGGAAGTGCGCCCCGCGCGACTCCTCCCGCTCCAGAGCGGCGGAGACGACCAGCCGAGCGAGGTCGAGGAGGTTGGCGTCCTCGCGCTGGGTCTGCGAGGGATGTTCGCCGCCGGCGGCACGCCAGCCGGCCAGTGTCGAGGCGGCCGTCTCGAGCGCCTGGTGTGTGCGGTGCACGCCGGCCGCATCCCACAGCAGGTCGCGGAGGGCGGCCCGCTCGACCGGGGTCGCGTCGGCACGCTGCGGCACGGAGTGCGCAGCGTCGTCGGCATCGGTTTCCGCGAGCCATTCGGGGAAGCCCCACTCGTCGGCCGCCGCGACGCCGCCGGTAAGGTCGGCCGCGGCGCGATGCGCAAACACGATGCCTTCCAGCAGCGAATTGGAGGCGAGCCGGTTTGCGCCGTGCGCGCCGGTGCAGGCAACCTCGCCCACGGCGTAGAGGCCGGGCAGTGTGCTGCGGCCTCTCGTGTCGGTGGCGACCCCGCCCATCCAGTAGTGCGCGGCGGGCGTCACCGGAACGGGCGTGCGTGCCCAGTCGAGCCCCGCCGCCCGGCAGGCGGCATCGATGGTCGGGAACCGCCGGGCGAGGAACTCCGCGCCGAGCGCGGTCGCGTCGAGCAGCACCGGGGCTCCGCCCTGGGCGGCCATCTCCACCGCGATCCCGCGGGCGACGACGTCGCGCGGTGCGAGCTCGGCATCGGGGTGCACGTCGAGCATGAACCGCTCGCCCGCGGCATTGCGCAGCACGGCGCCCTCGCCCCGCACGGCCTCCGAGACCAGGAAAGAGCCCGGGATCGCCAGCGCCGTCGGATGGAACTGGTAAAACTCCAGATCGGCCAGGGCCGCGCCGGCACGCCAGGCGGCGGCGACGCCGTCGCCTGTGGTCACCCGCGGGTTGGTCGTGTGCGAGTACAGCTGACCCGCACCGCCACTGGCGAGGATCACCGCGTCGGCGGCGATCTCCACGACACGGCCGTCGGCGCGGAGCACCTCGATGCCGCGCACCACGCCGCCGTCCACCAGGAGGTCGGTCAGGAAGGCGTTTTCGACGAGCTCGGCTGCAGAGGCGCGCACCGCGCGGACCAGTGCGCGTTCGATCTCCGCGCCCGTGGCATCTCCGCCCGCGTGCAGCACCCGAGCACTCGAGTGCGCCGCCTCCAGCCCGCGCGCGAGCTGGTCGCCCGCCTGGTCGAACGCGACCCCGAACGCGATGAGGTCGCGGATGCGGTCCGGCCCTTCCGCGCAGAGCGCCTCGACGGCCTCCCTCACGTTCAGCCCGGCTCCCGCGCGAAGGGTGTCGGCGATGTGCGACTCGACGCTGTCGTCGGCGAATACGGCCGCAGCGATCCCGCCCTGCGCGTAAGCGGTGTTGCTCTCCGACAGCTCGGATTTCGTCACGACGATCACCTCGTGGCGGCGGCTCGCCTCCAGCGCGGCGATCAGCCCGGCGACACCGCTGCCGACCACCACCACGCGGGCCATGTCAGGCCGCCATCGTGGTGTCGGGTCGCGCGGCGAGCATCCGCTCGAGGGCCACGCGGGCGGGCTCGGCGACGTCGGCGCCGACGGTGATGCGGTTCAGCACTTCGCCGCGCACCAGGCCTTCCAGCACCCAGGCGAGGTAACCGGGGTGGATGCGGTACATCGTCGAGCACGGGCAGACCACCGAGTCGAGGCAGAAGATGGTGTGCTGCGGATATTCGGCAGCGAGCCGCTGCACGAGGTTGATCTCCGTGCCGATGGCGAAGGTGGAGCCGGTGGGGGCGGCCTGGATCGCCTTGACGATGTAGTCGGTCGAGCCGTACTCGTCTGCCGCGTCGACGACCGGCATCGGGCACTCGGGGTGCACGATGACCCGCACATCGGGGTATTGCTCGCGCGCCTGCTCGATCTGACCGACCGTGAAGCGCTTGTGCACCGAGCAGAACCCGTGCCAGAGGATGACCCGCGCATCCATGATCGTCTCGGCGTCGTTTCCGCCGAACGCCTTGCGCGGGTTCCAGAGCGGCATCTGCTCGACCGGGACCCCCATCGCCTTGGCCGTGTTGCGGCCGAGGTGCTGGTCGGGGAAGAACAGTACGCGCTGCCCGCGCTCGAACGCCCATGTGAGCACGGTCTCCGCGTTCGACGAGGTGCAGACGATGCCGCCGTGCTCGCCGCAGAAGCCCTTGAGCGCCGCCGACGAGTTCATGTACGTCACGGGGATCACCGGTACGCGGCCATCGGCATCCGGCTCGGTGCCGTACAGCTCTTCGAGCTGCTCCCAGCACTCGGTGACCGAGTCGATGTCGGCCATATCGGCCATCGAGCATCCGGCCGCCAGGTTGGGGAGGATGACGGCCTGCTCGGGGCGCGAGATGATGTCGGCGGTCTCGGCCATGAAGTGCACCCCGCAGAAAACGATCGCCTCGGCCTCCGGCTTGGCCTTCGCGGCGTTCGCCAGCTGGAACGAATCGCCCACGAAGTCTGCATACTGCACGACCTCGTCGCGCTGGTAGAAGTGGCCGAGGGTCACGACGCGGTCGCCGAGAGTCGCTTTGGCGGCGAGGATGCGGTCGTGCAGCTCCTCTGTGGACGCCGTGCGGTACTCCTCGGGGAGCTCGCCCTGGCGGGGGGTGTCTGCCGGGATCGGATCGGCCATGGAAGCGCCGGGCCCGTACGACGGTTCTTCGCGGTCGAACAGCCAGGGCCCCTCGACGAGGTCAGGACTGCACGATTCGCCCTCGAGCTCACCGCGCGCGATGAGCTGGATGGTGGTGTCGACCGAGGCGGTGATGGTCATTTCCTGGTTCTCTCTTGTCTGTCGAACGGGTGCTGCTGGCGGGGGAGGGGGCCCTGATCGGCGAGGTCGATCGAGTCGTTGTAGCGGTAGAGTCTCGGCGGCCGATGGGGCGTGCCGGTGAGATAGCTGTCGGTGGCGACGACGGCGCCGGAGGCTTCGATACCGCGGCGGAAGTTCGCCGGGTCGAGCGGGCGGCCGAGCACGGCCTCGTGCACTTCGCGGAGCTGGGCGAGGGTGAACGTCTCGCCGAGGAATGCGTGGGCGATGCGGCTGTACTCCATCTTCGTCCGCAAGCGCCAGAGCGCGTACTCCACGATGAGGTTGTGGTCGAAGGCCAGCGGGGGGAGGTCGTCGGCGGCGAACCAGCGCACGTTCTCGCCCACGGAGGCGCGCTCGGCTTCCTCGCTGCGCACCAGCGCCCAGTACACGATCGAGACGACCCGCTCCGCGACGCCTTGCGCGCCCGAGCGGGTGGCATCGCCGAACGCGTAGAGCTGTTCCAGGTATCGGGGGATGAGTCCTGTCGTGTCGTGAAGGGTGCGTCCGGCGGCGTAGGCGAGGTCTTCGTCCAGGTGCAGGGGCCCGCCGGGGAGGGCCCAGCAGCCCTGGTGTGGTTCCCGGATGCGCCGCACCAGGGGCAACCACACGCTCGCCAGGTCACCGGTCTCTGCATCTTTGCGCAGCGCGAAGATCACGGTCGAGACGGCGAGCATCGCGCTGACGTGCGCGTGTCGCCTGTCTTCCGTGTGTTCGCTCGACGTCATCGCCGGCTCCGTCCTGGTAAGAGTCAGTGTGACTCTAAGTGAGTGAATGCCATCTTAGTGTCATTTGCACCCGAACCTCAACCGAGTGCAGTCAGTCACCGTGGTGGGTGAAGTCGGCGACCGCTCCGCCCGGTCCGAACGCCACGAACAGACGCGCCCTGTCGTCTGGCGCATCCGGGTCGTAGAGCACTGTGACGGCCGCACCGACCCGGGGGACCCGTGCCGCCGGAAACGTCCCCTGCCGGGTCACCCACCGCTTCGCGCCGCTCCGGTCGACGAACGAGATGGTGACGGGAACACGTCGATACGCTCCGGTCGAACGATCGCCAGCGTCGGCGGCGGTCACGACCCCGGTCACGCGCACCCCCGAGACCAGAAGCGCCCCGACGAGCGCATCCCTCGACCGCCGCTCGACCGCCGTCCGGATGCTGAGGAGCACCGCACCCAGCGCGACGACCCCGGCGAGCACGGGAAGCCAGAACTCCGCCGAATACCAGACCCACTCCCACGGGCCCCACGGAAGATCGGCGCCCTGCACCGGATCGGTGGCGACTCCGACGGTGAGCGGCGCGGTCCAGAGCGCGCAGCCGAGCGCGATGCCGGCCGAGGCGCCGACCGTGGCGATCGTCGCCGCGCTCACCAGCCCGGCGCGGCCGTCGCCGGCGAAGACACGGGCACCGCGGTGGTAGGCGACGGCGAACAGCGCGCCGGCGAGAACCCCGACCGGCAGCACGGCGCTGGTGGCAGGCATGGTGGACTCCCAGGAGGCGAAGACACTGTTGAGCTGCACGATGCGGAAGCCGTCGAGCAGCCAGGCGACGCCGTAGCCGAGGACGGCGGCCGCGACGAATTCGAGCGCGCCGGCGACGAGCGCGAGCGTCAGAACGCCCGGATCTCCTCGTTTCGGTCCCCCTTTGCGCCGTCGGAACTCGGCGGGGTCCAACGTGCTCATGCTCCGAGGGTAACCGTCGGATATGCTGAGGACCGTTCGCGCACGCGCGAACCAGCGAGTGCAACTGAATACTGGGCCATCGAGGTCGATGCGGGAGAGCCGGAGCGCGGAAGCGCACGCCCGGCACCGAAGGAGCAATCCTCCCCGACAATCTCTCAGGTACGCGTACCGCATCGAACTGGCCACTCTGAAAAGCAGGAGCGCGACACCATCACGCCCTCGCCCAAGGTGAAAGCCGCGCACGCGCGGTGAAACTCTCAGGCCGGATGACAGAGGGGGAGTTCTCACGCAGCCTTTCGGCGTGCCCAACTCCCGGCGACGGCCGGCAGAACCGGAGAACTCATGACCTCGCACGACTCGGACCGCCTCTCGCCCCTGCACGACGCGCACCTGGCTGCCGGCGCCTCCTTCACGGACTTCGCCGGCTGGCAGATGCCGGTGCGCTACTCGAGCGACCTGGCCGAGCATCACGCGGTGCGCACCGCGGCCGGCCTGTTCGACCTCTCGCACATGGCCGAGATCCTCGTGATCGGCCCGGAGGCCGGCCAGGCGCTCGATTACGCGCTCGCCGGCCGGCTCTCGGCCATCGCGAACGACCAGGCGAAGTACAGCCTGCTGCTCTCCCGCTCCGGCGGGATCGTGGACGACCTCGTCGTCTACCGAACCGGCGACGACCGCTACATGGTCGTGGCCAACGCGGCGAACCGCCACCGGGTCGTCGAGGAGCTCCGCGACCGCACGGCGCCGTTCGACACCGAGGTGTTCGACGAGAGCGACGACATCGCGCTCGTCGCCGTTCAGGGGCCGGCCGCTCTGGCGATCCTGTCGGCCACCCCCGGCTTCGCGGTCGAGGGGGGCGCCAACGATGGCGACGACTTCGCCGAGCGGCTCGGGTCGCTGGGGTACTACTGGTCGCTTCCTGCGCTGTTCGAGTCGCATCCGGTTCTCGTCGCCCGCACCGGGTACACCGGGGAGGACGGCTTCGAGCTCTATCTCGCCCCCGACGACGCACCCGGCCTGTGGGATGCGCTCCTCGAGGCCGGCGCCGGGCGCGGCCTGGTGCCGGCGGGGCTGGCCAGCCGCGACACGCTCCGCCTCGAGGCGGGGATGCCGCTCTACGGCCACGAGCTCAGCCTCCAGACGTACCCGGCGCAGGCGGGCCTCGGCCGCGTCGTCAATCTCGCGAAAGAGACCGATTTCGTCGGCCGGAACGCGAGCGAGGTCGGCCCCGACGCTGAAGCACCCGTGCTCGTCGGGCTGATGGGGCACGGCAAGCGGGCCGCCCGCGCGGGCTATGCCGTGTTCGCCGAAAACGCGGCTGCGGCCGACGAACCGGTCGGCGTCGTCACCTCCGGCGCGCTCTCGCCCACCATCGGGGTCCCGATCGCGATGGCGTATGTCGCGCCCCGGTCTGCCCGCCCCGGCACCGAACTGCAGGTCGACATCCGCGGCACACGCCTCGGTTTCACCGTCACCTCACTCCCCTTCTACAGCCGAAAGCCAACCTCTTCGAGAAAGGACGGCTAGCCATGGCCGAGCCCACGACCCTCCGATACACTGCCGAGCACGAGTGGATCCTCGTGGAGGGCGACACAGTCACCGTCGGGATCACCGCGTACGCGGCCGAGAAGCTGGGCGATGTCGTCTTCGTGGAGCTTCCCGAGGTGGGCAGCGAGCTCGCCGAGGGCAAGGTCGTCGGCGAGATCGAGTCGACGAAATCGGTCGGTGAACTGTTCGCCCCCGTGAACGGCACGGTCACCGCGATCAACTCCGCCGTCGTCGACGCCCCGGAACTCGTCAACAGCGACCCGTTCGGCGAAGGCTGGCTCGTGAAGCTGACCTTCACAGAGCTGCCCATCCTGCTCAGTTACGACGAGTACTCCGCCCTCGTGGGCGAGTGAGGCGACCTCCCCGACATGACTGACTTTTTCCCGTCGCGCCACATCGGCACCGATGCCGGCGCGCAGACCTCGATGCTGTCCGCCGTCGGCTACGACTCGCTCGAATCGCTCGTGACCGCCGCGGTGCCCGCCTCCATCCGGGTGGACGACGACCGCGTTTCCTCCCTTCCCGCTGCGGTCGGTGAGCGGGCTGCGCTCCGCGAGCTGCGCGCGATCGCCGGGCACAACACGGTCAACCGCTCGATGATCGGTCTCGGCTACTACGGCACGATCACGCCGTCCGTGATCAAGCGCAATGTGCTCGAGAACCCGAGCTGGTACACGGCCTACACCCCGTATCAGCCCGAGATCTCCCAGGGGCGTCTGGAGGCGTTGATCAACTTCCAGACCATGGTGGCCGATCTGACCGGCCTCGACACGGCCAATGCATCGATGCTCGACGAAGGCACCGCGGTCGTCGAGGGGATGCTGCTGGCGCGCCGCGCATCCAAGGTCAAAACCTCGAGGTTCATCGTTGACAGCGACACCTTCCCGCAGACGCTCGCTCTGCTGCGGCATCGGGCGGATGCGGTCGGCATCGACCTCGTGGTGCTCGACCTGGCCGCCCTGTCACCCGATGCTCCCGAGCTCGGCGATGCGTTCGGCCTGTTCGTGCAGTATCCGGGCGCCTCCGGCCGTGTGTGGAACCCGAGCCCGGTGATCGGCGCCGCGAAGGCCGGTGGGGCCGTCGTCGTGGCCGCAGCCGACCTCCTCGCGCTCACGCTGCTCACCTCCCCGGGTGAGCTCGGCGCCGATGTCGCCGTCGGCACGAGCCAGCGCTTCGGCGTGCCGATGGGTTTCGGAGGGCCGCACGCCGGGTACATGGCTGTGCGCTCCGGCCTGGAACGCCAACTCCCCGGCCGCCTCGTCGGCGTCTCGCAGGATGCGGTGGGCAAGCCCGCCTACCGTCTCACCCTGCAGACGCGCGAGCAGCACATCCGCCGCGAGAAGGCCACATCGAACATCTGCACCGCCCAGGTGCTGCTTGCGGTCATGGCCGGCATGTACGCCGTCTACCACGGCCCGCAGGGGCTCAAGTCGATCGCTCAGCGTGTGCACGGCCAGACCGTGCTCGCCTCCCGATTCCTCCGGTCGAAGGGCGTGCGCGTCACCTCGACCTCCTACTTCGACACCCTCGAGGTGGCCGTCGGCGATGCGGCGGCGAGTGTCGCACGCGCGCACGGACGCGGCATCCTGCTTCACCGCGTCGATGCGACGACCGTGCGCCTCAGTTTCGACGAGGAGTCGGCGAGCGACGCGTTCGACGGCTCCCCGCTGTTCGCCGACCTGCTGGCCGTCTTCCAGCCCGATGCGGGCGACCCGATCGAGCTGGAGCACCAGGCGGGGATCAACCTCGGTCGCGGGGGTGGAGGCGGTGTCGAGCTGATCCTGCTGCACGGCCTCCGGGGGTACGACGCCGGGCTCGCTCGCACCAGCGCGTTCCTCACGCATCCGGTGTTCAACACGCACCACTCCGAGACCGCGATGATGCGCTACCTCAAGTACCTCGCCGACAAGGACTACGCGCTCGACCGGGGCATGATCCCGCTCGGCTCCTGCACCATGAAGCTCAACGCGGCGAGCGAGATGGAGGCCGTGACCTGGCCCGAGTTCGCCGCGCTTCACCCGTTCGCCCCCATCGAGGATGTGCAGGGCACGCTCGAACTCATCGACCAGCTGGAGAGCTGGCTCGCCGACGTCACCGGCTACGACACGGTCTCGCTGCAACCCAACGCGGGGAGCCAGGGCGAGCTCGCGGGTCTTCTCGCGATCCGGGGCTACCACCGCTCACGTGGCGACCTCCAGCGCACAGTCTGCCTCATTCCGCAAAGCGCGCACGGCACCAACGCGGCCTCGGCCGTCCTCGCGGGCCTGTCGGTCGTCGTCGTCGCCTGCGACGAGCTCGGCAACGTCGACCTTGACGATCTGCGTGCCAAGGTGGGCGAGCATGCCGACACTCTCGCCGCATTGATGATCACCTATCCGTCCACTCACGGCGTGTACGAGCACGAGGTCGTGGCCATCACCCAGGCCGTGCACGACGCCGGCGGCCAGGTCTATGTGGACGGCGCCAACCTCAACGCCCTGCTGGGCTACGCGCGATTCGGCGACTTCGGGGGAGACGTCAGTCACCTCAACCTGCACAAGACCTTCTGCATCCCGCACGGCGGCGGCGGGCCCGGGGTCGGGCCGGTGGCGGCGAAGGCGCACCTCGCGCCGTTCCTGCCGGGACACCCGCTCGCGCAGCGTGCCGACCACCCGCTGGCCGGCGGCGGTCGGGTCGACCATGGCGGGGGTCCTGTCTCGGCCGCGCCGTACGGCAGCCCGAGCATCCTCCCGATCAGCTGGGCGTACGTGCGGATGATGGGCGCCGATGGCCTCAAGGAGGCGACGGGGGCCGCCGTGCTCGCGGCCAACTATGTCGCCGCACGGCTCCGCGACCACTTCCCGGTGCTCTATGCCGGCGACAACGGTCTCGTCGCCCACGAGTGCATCCTCGACGTGCGCCCGCTCACCGAACAAACGGGGGTGACCGTCGATGATGTCGCGAAACGTCTGATCGACTACGGCTTCCACGCGCCGACGATGAGTTTCCCGGTGGCAGGAACCCTGATGGTGGAGCCGACCGAGAGCGAAGACCTGGGCGAGCTCGACCGGTTCGTCACGGCGATGGTCTCCATCAAGGCCGAGGCCGACGCGGTCGCCGCCGGCGATTGGCCGGCCGACGACAATCCGCTGCGCAATGCGCCGCACACGGCCGAGACGGTCATCGTGGGGGAGTGGGCGCACTCCTACTCCCGCGAGCGGGCCGTCTATCCCGTTCCGAGCCTGGTGCGGGCGAAGTACTGGCCTCCGGTGCGCCGCATCGACCAGGCCTGGGGCGACCGGAACCTCTTCTGTGCCTGCCCGCCTCCGGAGGCTTTCGCGTAGCGCCTCGTTCCTTCTCGATCTGCTCGAATGAGCACTGCTCGAATGAGCACAGATCGAGAAGGAACGAGGCGCGCGGCGCGCTTGTCACCCGAAGAACTGCGGCCACCACGCCACGGCGAGCGGATACCCGACGAACGACACGATGTCGATGACGGTGTGCGCGATCACGAGCGGCATCACACGCCCCCAACGGGTGTAGCACCAGCCGAAGACCACACCCATGATCACATTGCCCACGAACGGCCCGAACCCCTGATACAGGTGGTAGCTGCCCCTGAGCACGGCCGCGGCCAGGATGATGGTCCACCGGCCCCAGCCGAGCTGTCGCAGCCGGGTGAAGAGGTAGCCGACGACGATGACCTCCTCCTGCAGCCCGGCTCGCAGCGCCGAGAACACGAGGATCGGGATGGTCCACCAATACGTGTCTAGCGGTGAGGCCTGCACCTGCACGGTCACCCCGAGCACGCGGCCGAGCACGTAGAGCAGGATCCCGGGGATACCGATGGTCAGAAAGAGCAGGACGCCGCCGGACAGGTCTCTCCCCGGGCGGGTCGCGTCGAGTCCGATCCGACGGAAGCCGCTGCGCTGGGTCTGCCAGAGCAGGAAGATCACCAGCGCCACGGCGAACAGCTGGAAGAAGATGCCGAGGAACTGGTAGGTGAAGTCGAGCCACTCGCGGGTGCTCTGCGAGGGGTTGACGCTCGCCGTCTGGTCGGCGAGCGCCTTCTTCGAGGTCACGAGAGCGACGATGTCGACGATGGAATAGATCGCGGAGGAGCCGAGCGACAGCCCGAGCACGATCGCCACCTCCCACCACAGTCTCGGCCGTTCGGCGCGGGGGACGGGCACCTCGGCGGACCAGGGGGTTTCACGGCTCATAACGGCATCCTGCCAGTCCCGGGCATCAGGGTGGGGTAAAGGTGGACGGTGCCGCAAACCCGAGGTTCCGATCGTTTCGTTGCATCCTGCGGCTGAAATCCACCGCTTTTGTGTGCATCGTGCAATTTTTCGCCAACTGAGTTACCACTGTGTAACGTTTTCCGATGCCGTTTTGCATTCAACGCGGGCGCTACCTACAGTCATTCTTATCCAGCGGTGGCCCTGGCGCGCTCGCACGCCGGCGCTGACGCACACTTCGCACAGGAGGAACATTGAAGACAAGCAGATCGCGACTGCGCCCCCTCATCGGGGCCATCGCCGTCGCCGCAGCAGCCGGGCTCGTCCTGGCCGGGTGCACGACATCCGGTCCGTCGAGCGAGGCCAGCAGTGGGGGAAAGACCATCACGGTCGCGCAGGTGAACGAAGTTACGTCGTTCAACTACAACACGCCTCAGGGCAACCTCGACATGAACGGCATGCTCAACTACATGACGCAGCCGACCTTCTACACGCTCGACCAGAGTTACAAGGTCATCCACAACTCCGACCTCGGCAGCTACAAGAAGCTCAGCGACAACCCGCTCAAGGTCGAGTACACGTTGAACCCCGACGCCAAGTGGTCAGACGGCACCCCGATGACGGCCGACGACCTCCTGCTCGGCTGGGCTCAGCTCTCGTGCTACTACGACTCCTCGACGACCGACGCCAAGGGTGACGTCACCAAGGGAACGCAGTACTTCTCGACCGCCAGCGGTTGCGTCTTCGCGACTGGTCTGCCGACCGTCAGCAGCGACAACAAGAGCATGACGATCACCTACGACCAGCCGTACGTGGACTGGGAGATCATGAGCCCGATCCAGCTCCCGGCGCACGTCGTCGCGGCCGAGATCGGCTCGACCACCAAGGATCTGACCAAGGCCTTCCTCGACACGCCGAAGGGCGACACGGCGAACCCGGCCGCTCCGAACGCCACGCTCGAGAAGGCGGCGAAGCTCGTCAACACGGGCTTCGACACCACCTCGCTCCCGAAGGACAAGAAGCTCTACGTCTCCGGCGGCCCCCTGGTGGTCTCGGCCTGGACGCCGAAGCAGTCGATGACGTTGGTGCCCAACCCCGAGTACAAGGGCAAGCACGCCGTCAAGTTCGGCAAGCTCGTCGTACGCTTCATCGCTGACGCGAACGCCCAGGTGACGGCTCTGCAGAACGGCGAGGTCGACGCGATCCAGCCGCAGGCCTCCGCCGACACGGTCAAGGCGCTCAAGAGTGCTTCCGGTGTCGACCTCGAACAGGGCAGCCAGGTCGCATACGACCACCTCGACCTGAACTTCAAGTCGCCGGTGTTCACCGACCCGACCGTGCGTCAGGCGTTCCTGCTGACCGTGCCGCGCCAGGACATCCTGAACGCGATCGTCACCCCGATCAACTCGAGTGCCAAGGTCCTCGACTCGCAGATCTTCTTGCCCGGTCAGGACGGCTACGACGAGTCGGTCAAGCAGAACGGCTCCTCCGCGTACGACAAGGTCGACATCGAGAAGGCGAAGCAGCTCCTCGCGGGCAAGACCCCGACGGTGAAGATCCTGTACAACTCGCAGAACCCGAACCGTGTCGACTCCTTCCAGGCCATCCAGTCCTCGGCGGCGAAGGCCGGCATCAAGGTCGTCGACGGTGGCTCGCCGCAGTGGAGCTCGCTCCTCGCCGGTGGCGACTACGACGCCTCGCTGTTCGGTTGGGCGAACCCGGGCGCCGGCAACGCGCAGCTCCCGCAGCTCTTCCAGATCGGTAACGGCAGCAACTACAACAACTTCAACAACCAAGAGGCCAGTGACCTCGCGGTGAAGTCGCAGACCACTCTGGACACGACCGACCTGCAGAACATCAAGTTCCAGCTCGACAAGATCGCGTTCCAGCAGGCATACGGTCTGCCGCTGTTCCAGCTGCCGGGTCTGTTCGCCAACACCAGCAAGGTGAAGAACATCGGCTACTTCGGTGGCCAGAACGGCATCTTCTGGAACGTCTGGGACTGGACGAAGTAACCACTACTTCGTTTCCCCAGACGAGCTAGAATCACTCAATCACTCGGGGCGTCGGATCCTGGATCCGGCGCCCCGTCCTTGGGCGGCCGTTCGGTGATTACTCGCCGACGCTCTGTTCTCCCGTTCGCGCCTCATCCGGGTGCCGGAGACCATAGCAGCGACCGCCCTCTCTAGCCTGAGGTGCTCGTTTTCTATGGTGAGTTTTATTGCGAGACGTATCGGCGTCTCCATTCTGATCCTCGTCGCCGCGTCGTTCATCATGTATGTCCTGACCGCCGGCTCGGGGAACCCCCTCCAAGACCTTCAAGGCAGTTCATCGCCGAACAAGCAGGCGCTCATCGACGCGCGCGTGCAGGCTCAGCACCTGGATCTGCCTTCTCCCGTCCGCTGGCTGCTGTGGCTCGGCGGCGTCGCCCGGTGCATCGTCCCGATCGGCGGCGGCTGCGACCTCGGCACCACGTTCCAGAACCAGTCGGTCGCCCAACTGCTCCCGCAGGCCATGTCGGCCACGCTGCAACTCGTGGTGCTCGCGTTCGTGCTCGCGGTCATCCTCGGTGTGGCCCTCGGCATCGTCACGGCGCTGCGCGCCTACTCGGGTTTCGACTACTCGATCACGCTGGTGAGCTTCTTCCTCTTCTCGCTGCCGGCCTTCCTCATCGCCGTGCTGCTGAAGAGCTTCGTGGCGATCGGGTACAACAACTTCCTCGCCGATCCGATAATCGGGCCGATCGCGCTCGTGGTGATAGCGGTGCTCGTCGGGCTTTTCGTGCAGCTCATCACCGGCGGCACCTGGGCGAAGCGCGGGATCACCTTCCTGATCGCTGGAATCCTGACCGCGGGCATCCTCTATTACATGTCGGCGACCGATTGGTTCCTCAAGCCGTCGCTCGGCCCCGTGGTCGTGATCGTCTTCAGCGCCGCGATCGGCCTCGCGGTCGTCGCGCTGCTCGCGGGCATGCACAACCGCAAGGCGTGGATCACGGCGGGAATCAACGTGGCCATCGCGATCGTCTGCTACTTCGCGCTGCAGGGTCTGCTCAACGTCTCCTCGATCGCCACGCTGATCATCCTCGCGATCGCGTCCATCGTCGTCGGCGGCCTGATCGGCTTCTTCGTCGGCGGATACGACCGGGGCCTCATGGTGCGCATCGGCGCGCTCACCGCGTTCTTCGGCTCCGGCGTCATCGTGCTCGACCGGTTGATGCGGTCGTGGCCGGCCTATCTCGACCTCACGAACGGTCGCCCGATCGCCACGGTCGGCTCGCAGACCCCCGGTCTCGACGGCGATGTGTGGATCACCAGCCTCGACTCGTTCACGCACCTGCTGCTGCCAACGCTCAGCCTGCTGGCGATCAGCTTCGCGGGGTACACCCGCTACGCGCGGTCGGGGATGCTCGAGGTGCTCAACCAGGACTACGTGCGCACCGCGCGTGCGAAGGGTCTGCCCGAGCGCACGGTGATCGTGCGGCACGCGTTCCGCAACATGCTCATCCCGATCACGACGCTGGTCGCGACGGACATCGGCGCGCTGCTCGGTGGCGCGGTGATCACGGAGAATGTGTTCGGCATCAGCGGCATGGGCCAGTTGTTCATCACGGGCCTTTTCCGCACCGACGTGAACCCGGTCATGGGGTACTTCCTTGTGATCGCAATCACGGCGATCGTGTTCAACTTCCTCGCCGACCTCACCTATTCGGCGCTCGACCCCAGGGTGCGTGTGCGATGACTCGGGCGACGACGGCTATTCCGACCATGAAGAAGGAGGTGGCTCGATGAGCACGATCCAGGGCAACCTGCCGGAGCCGAACCTCGGCCCGGAGCTCGAGACTGCGGACACGCCGGAGGAGACCCGCGGCGAGAGCCAGGGCCGCATCATCTTCCGCCGGTTCATGAAGAACAAGGTGGCGGTCGCGGCGATCATCGTCTACCTCCTCATCCTGATCTTCGCCATTTCGGCGATCGGTCTCGGACCGATCCCCGGCTGGTGGCACTACTCTTACCGGCAGCTGAACCCGCAGCTCAACCAGGGCGCTCCGACGCTCACGTTGTGGCCGTTCAGCCTGGGGGAGCACCCGTTCGGTCAGGACAGGATCGGCAAGGACTACTTCGCGCTCACGATGCGCGGGATCCAGAACTCCGTGCTCGTGATGGTCGTCATCGGGCTGTTCGCCACGGTGCTCGGTGTCGTGGTGGGAGCCCTCGCCGGCTACTTCCGCGGTTGGATCGATGCCGTCCTGATGCGCATCACGGACATCTTCATCGTGATCCCCGTGCTCGTGGTCGGCGCGATCGTCGGTCAGTCGGCCAACGGTCTCAACGCCTTCGTGCTCGCACTCCTGCTCGGCCTCGTGTCGTGGATGGTGATCGCCCGTCTGGTGCGCTCAGAGTTCCTCGCTCTGCGCGAGCGTGAGTTCGTGGAAGCGGCCCGCGTGGCCGGTGCCTCGGACGCGCGCATCATCTTCCGGCACATCCTGCCGAACGCCATCGGTGTCATCATCGTGAGCTCGACGCTGCTGATCGCTTCGGCCATCCTGCTCGAGACCGCGATCAGCTACCTCGGCTTCGGTATCAAGTCGCCGGACTCCTCGCTCGGCCTGCTGATCAGCTCCAACCAGAGTGCGTTCACCACGAGGCCCTGGCTGTTCTGGTGGCCCGCTGTCTTCATCGTGCTTCTCGCGCTCTGCGTCAACTTCATCGGCGACGGCCTGCGCGAAGCGTTCGACCCGCGACAGCAGCGGTTCAGCCTGCGGCACACCAAGGAGCAGCCGGTGCCGGAGCCGCACGAGCCTGCCGACGATTCGGCGGCCACCCCGCGAGCGGCCGGCTCGTGACCGTTCCCGTCGCGGTGCGGTCAGCCGAACAACACGAAGCTGCTGGCCACCAGCAGCACGAGCAGAGCAGCGCTCAGCCAGAGGTGAATCCGGATGCGCACGGGCGTCGAATCGGCCACGCCGGCCTCGATACGGCCGCTGTCGCGCAGCTCGCTCCACCGGTCGCGCACCAGGTAGGCCGCCTGTCCCGAGTCGGTGCCCAGCAGGTCGCCGGGGCGCACGGTTCCGTCGTCTCGGGTCGGCGCCGGGCCCACTCGTCCGCGTCGCTCGGCGCGAGCGGCCCGCGAGGCCGCGGTGCGGCCGGGGGCGGGCGCGACCCACGCGCTGTACTTGTGACCCGGTGTGTAGAGCATCAGGGAATGGCGGGTGTCCACCTGGATGAGCGCCGCCCAGGGCACGAACACGGTGCGGAAGACGTTGCGCAGCTCCGTCCCCTCATCATCGACCACGAGCCGGGGACGCCACAGCGCGGTCCAGGCCGCCAGTGCGACCAGCGCGACCGGGAGCAGCACCAGCGGCTGAGGCAGTCCGGCGTGCAGCATCGCATAGCTCATCAGAGCGAAGGCGTCCAGCAGCCAGACGACGACGGCCAGCGCTCGATTGAACGTGGAAACGAAAACGACTCGGGTGCCGGGTTCTGCCATGACACCATCGTGTCAGGTCCGATCGCCGCCCCCAACTCGCTTGTGTCACCTGCGGCTCTCCGGAGCCGGGAAAGGGTTGCCAGCTGATGGCTACAGTGACCGAAAACCTGCCCGTCCTCGAAGTCGAGGGACTGAACGTCGACTTCGCTGTCGACGGCTACTGGGTGCCCGCCGTGCGTGACCTGACCTACCGCATCAAGCGCGGTGAGGTGATGGCGCTCGTCGGCGAGTCCGGTTCCGGAAAGAGCGTCAGCTCGATGTCGGTGCTCGACCTCCTGCCCGGGAACAGCCGGGTGAGCGGAAGCATCAAGCTCAACGGGCGCGAACTGCGTGGGCTGTCCAAACCGCAGATGCGCGGCATCCGCGGCAAGGACGTCGCCGTGATCTTCCAGGAGCCGATGACGGCCCTGAACCCGGTGCTGACGGTGGGCTTCCAGATCGTGGAGACCCTGCGCATCCACTACGGCATTTCGCCGCACGAGGCGCGCGGCCGGGCGATCGACCTGCTCGCCATGGTCGAGATGCCGGACCCGGAGAAGGCGTTCAACTCCTACCCGCACCAGCTCTCGGGCGGGCAGCGGCAGCGTGCAATGATCGCGCAGTCGATCGCCTGCGACCCGGGGCTGCTCATCGCGGACGAGCCGACGACCGCGCTCGACGTGACCGTGCAGGCCGAGATCCTCGACCTCATCCGCAACCTCAGCGACAAGCTGGACAGCGCGGTGCTGCTGATCACCCACGACATGGGTGTCGTCGCCGACCTCGCCGATCATGTCGCGGTGATGCGTCAGGGTGAGATCGTCGAGCAGGGTCCCACGCTCGACATCTTCACCAACCCGCAGCACCCGTACACGAAGGCTCTGCTGGATGCGGTTCCGCACCTCGGCACCGGCTCGGGCGACGAGGTGATCGACGTCACCGCGGCGCTCATCGCGGCCAGCGGCGCCGACGTCGAGGTCTCCGAAGACCTGCGCGAGCAGATCGAAGTGAACGAGGACGCGCTCGAAGCGGCTAAAGACGTGGCGCGCGAGCTGGACTCGCGCCCCGCCGTGCTCGAGTTCAAGGATGTCGTCATCGAGTACCCGGGACACGGACGCGTCAAAGCGTTCCGGGCCATCGACGGCGTCGATCTGACCGTGCACAAGGGCGAGGTCATGGGGTTGGTCGGCGAGTCCGGCTCGGGCAAGACCACACTCGGCCGCGCAGCGATCGGCCTGCTGCCGATCACCGACGGCACGCTCAATGTGGTCGGCACCGATCTCTCGAAGCCGACTCGGCACCTCGTGCGCCAGGTGCACAAGAACGCGGGGATCGTCTTCCAGGATCCGGCATCGTCTCTGAACCCGCGCATGACGATCGGCCAGTCGATCGGCGAGCCGCTCCTGCTCGCCAAGAAGGCGTCCGGTCGTGGGCTGGAGCGCGAGGTGAAGGCGCTGCTCTCGGCGGTCGAACTGCCGCACTCCTACTACAGCCGCTACCCGCACGAGCTGTCGGGCGGGCAGAAGCAGCGCGTCGGCATCGCCCGGGCGCTGTCGCTGCACCCGGATCTGCTCATCGCCGACGAGCCCACTTCGGCGCTCGACGTGTCGGTTCAGGCCCGCGTGCTGGAGTTGATCAAGGCCCTGCAGGAGGAGTTCAAGTTCGCCTGCTTGTTCATCACGCACGACCTGGCGGTCATCGACATCCTCGCCGACCGGATCGCGGTGATGCACCACGGTCGTCTCGCCGAGGTCGGCACCCGTGACGAGATCCTCCGCAACCCGCAGGATCCGTACACTCAGCGGCTCATTGCGGCGGTGCCTCTGCCGGACCCGGTCGTGCAGCGTGAACGTCGGGAGCTGCGTGCGCAGATCCTGTCGGCCGGCTCCGACGAGAAGTAGCAGGGTCTTCCGCCCTCACCTCGCCGAGCGGTCGCGAATCGTCTCTTCCACGCCCGAGTCGGCGTCGGGAACGACGTTTTGCGACCGCTCGGCGGTTTCTCTGGGAGGGGCAGTCCCCCGTCCCGGTCGGTGGCCGCTCCCTTTCTTGATAGAATGGACTGTTTCCCACCAATCTTCTGACGAGAGTCGAGCCATCAAGCATGTCCGAGAACGCCGTCGCCCACCGCGATGATCTGCGAAATGTCGCGATCGTGGCCCACGTCGACCACGGCAAGACCACTCTGGTCGACGCCATGCTCCGACAGACCAACTCGTTCTCAGCGCACGAACACGTCGAAGAGCGCGCGATGGACTCGAACGAGCTCGAGCGCGAGAAGGGGATCACGATCCTCGCCAAGAACACGGCGATCTCCTACAAGGGCAAGCACGCCACGAACGGCCCCATCACGATCAACGTGATCGACACCCCCGGCCACGCCGACTTCGGCGGCGAGGTCGAGCGCGGTCTGTCGATGGTCGACGGTGTCGTGCTGCTGGTCGACTCCAGCGAGGGCCCGCTGCCGCAGACCCGTTTCGTGCTGCGCAAGGCGCTCGAAGCCAACCTGCCCGTCATCCTCGCGGTCAACAAGACCGACCGTAGCGACGCGCGCATCGCGGAGGTCGTGAGCGAGAGCCAGGACCTGCTCCTCGGCCTGGCCAGCGACCTCGCCGACGATGTGCCCGACCTCGACCTGGACAAGATCCTCGACGTGCCCGTCGTGTACGCCTCCGGCCGCAACGGCGCCGCGAGCCACAACCAGCCCGCCAACGGCGATCTGCCCGACAACGACGACCTGGAGCCGCTGTTCGAGGCGATCCTCGAGCACATCCCTGCCCCGTCGTTCGACCCGGAAGCGCCGCTGCAGGCCCACGTCACCAACCTCGACGCATCGCCGTTCCTCGGCCGTCTCGCGCTGCTGCGCATCTTCAACGGCACCCTGAAGAAGGGTCAGACCGTCGCCTGGGTTCGCCATGACGGCGATGTTCACAATGTGCGCGTCACCGAGCTCATGATCACCAAGGCGCTCGACCGCTACCCGGCCGAGAGCGCGGGCCCGGGCGATATCGTCGCCGTCGCCGGTTTTGCCGACATCATGATCGGCGACACCCTCGCCGACCCTGAAGACATCCGCGCGCTGCCGGCCATCCACGTCGACGAGCCCGCGATCTCGATGACGATCGGAACCAACACCTCGCCGCTCGTCGGCAAAGTGAAGGGCCACAAGCTCACCGCCCGCATGGTGAAGGACCGCCTCGACCGCGAACTCGTGGGCAACGTCTCGCTGCGCGTTCTCGACATCGGCCGCCCGGACGCCTGGGAGGTGCAGGGTCGCGGCGAGCTCGCGCTCGCCATCCTCGTCGAGCAGATGCGTCGCGAAGGCTACGAGTTGACCGTCGGCAAGCCGCAGGTGGTCACCAAGCGCGTCGACGGCAAACTGCAGGAGCCGTTCGAGCACCTCACGATCGACGCCCCCGAGGAGTACCTCGGCGCGATCACCCAGCTGCTGGCCGCCCGTAAGGGCCGCATGGAGAACATGGCCAACCACGGCACGGGTTGGGTCCGAATGGAGTTCATCGTCCCGTCGCGCGGCCTGATCGGCTTCCGCACCGAGTTCCTGACCACCACGAGGGGAACCGGCATTGCGAACGCGATCTCGCACGGCTACGACGACTGGGCCGGCCAGATCATCACCCGTAGCAACGGCTCCATCGTCGCCGACCGCTCGGGCGTCGTCACGCCGTTCGCCATCATCGCCCTGCAGGAGCGCATGACGTTCTTCGTGAACCCGACCGAAGAGGTTTACGAGGGCATGGTCATCGGCGAGAACTCGCGCGCCGACGACATGGATGTGAACATCACCAAAGAGAAGAAGCTGACGAACATGCGTCAGTCGACGGCCGACAACTTCGAGTCGATGACGCCGTCGCGTCAGTTGACTCTCGAGGAGTGCCTGGAGTTCGCCCGCGAAGACGAGTGCGTCGAGGTCACCCCCGAGGCCGTGCGCATCCGCAAGGTGGAGCTCGACTCCAATGCGCGCGCCCGTGCCACCTCGCGCCTGAAGAAGCAGGACCAGAACGCCTGATCGCGCGTCCCGGTCGTGACCGGGTGAAGCCCGGCCGCCACCGTGCGGCCGGGCTTTTGCGTGTCAGCGTGTCACAGCGTGAGCTCGGCGACGAGGATGGCCTCCTGCCCGTGGGTCCACGTCTCGTGGCGGCGCAGAGTGAGGCCGGCGGGCCGTGCGACGGAGTCCAGTGCCTCCGGGGTGCGGAACGCGTCGTGGTTGCGGGGGAGTGCGGGTGCGGCCGGTCGCTGATCGCCGCCGTGCTGGCGAGGATCCGACTCCTGGAAGGTGGCGGTGACCACCCGCCCTCCCGGTCGGAGCACTCGCACCCATTCGGCGAACGCGGCCTGCGGATGCGGGAAGAGATGCAGGCCCGTGACACAGGTGATCAGGTCGATGGTGTCGTCGTCGAGCGGGAGGCGATCGGCCGGAGCCTCGACGAGCACCGCGCTGGGGAGCGCGAGCCGGGCCACGGCGAGCATCCCGGGGGAGATGTCGATTCCGGTGAGGCGAAGACCCTCGGCCGAGGCGCGGGACTCCAGCGTACGCAAGACGAGTCCGGTGCCGGTCGCCACATCCAGCACAGCTTCGACGCCGGCGAGGTCGACGAAGTCGGCGACGGCGACGGCGAGGCCACGGTGCATGGCGCTGTCGTCATAGTCGGATGCCCGCTCGTCGAAGCGTTCGCGCACGGCCCGGTAGAGCTCATCATCGTTCACGCTGTCGAGCGTATCCGGCCGGCACCGGCCTGCGACGCCGACGAGACCTGCCAGGCGCGCGAGGCCGAGCTCAGGCGAACAGCCCGGCGCCGATGTATGAGCCTTCGCGGGTGCCCGGGGGAACGGCGAACACGGCCGAACCGACGTGCTGAACATACTCGTTCATCGCGTCGTTGCGGGACAGCTGCTGCTGGATCGGGATGAACTGCTTGCGCGGATCCCGCTGGAACGCGATGAAGAACAGGCCGGCGTTGAGGCGGCCGAGCTCGTCGTTGCCGTCGACGAAGTTATATCCCCGGCGCAGCAGTTGTGCGCCCGCGTTGGTACTGGGGTGCGCGAGCCGCACATGCGAATCCGGATCGATCTTCGTGCCTCCGGCCGGTGCGACGGCGAGGAAGTTCGGCTCGGTGAACTCGGTTCCGCCCGACAGGGGGGCGCCCTCGCCTTTGTCCCGTCCGATGATGCGTTCCTGCTCGCCGAGCTGCTGACGGTCCCAGGTCTCGATGACCATGCGGATCTTGCGGGCGACCAGATAGGAGCCGCCGGCCATCCATTCTGAGCCGTCGGCGCCCGACACCCAGATCTGGTCATCGACGACATGAGTGTCCTCGGCCTTCACATTGGCGGTGCCGTCTTTGAAGCCGAACAGATTGCGCGGAGTCGTTTGACCGCGGGTCGTGGAGGAGGTGCGCCCGAACCCGAGCTGCGACCAGCGGATGGAGGCTCGACCGAAGGCGATGCGCGAGAGGTTGCGGATGGCGTGCACGGCTACCTGGGGGTCGTCGCTGCAGGCCTGCACGCACAGATCCCCGCCGACGAACGAGTCGAGCAGGGCGTCCCCGGCGAAGCGAGGGAGGTCGACGAGTGCCTCCGGCCGGCGGTCGGCGATGCGGAACCGGTCGTGTCCGTCCGCAGTGGTGAACAGGCTGGGGCCGAACCCGAAGGTGAGGGTGAGGCCGCCCGGCGGAAGGTCGAGGGCTTCACCCGTGTCGTCCGGGGGAGCGTCCAGTGGGCCGCTCGCGGGGCCGTATTTGCCGGCGGGGCGCCCCTGGGACATGCGGGCCGCCGCAACAGTCCAATCCTGGAGAAGCTCGATGAGTCCGGCGCGGTCGAGGTCGGGTGCGACGTCGAAGGCGGCGAAGTGCAGCCTGTCCTGGGCGGCGGTGGTGATGCCCGATTGGTGGGCTCCGTAGAACGGGTAGGTATCGGTCGCCGCCGTGGAAGCGCCGAGCACGGTGCGGTCGACCGCGATTCCTGCTCCGAGCCCGACGATGCCGGCCCCGACAGTGGCCCCGGCCAGGCCGAGCAGCCCCCGACGGGAGAGCCCGGGCTCGACGGGTTCAGGCGTGTCCGTTGTCACTCGGGGAGCCTATTTGACGATGATGGACGTGAGCTGGCTGAGCGGCTCGCTCAGGGCGTTCACCTCGTCGGAGAGCTGTTTCACCTGTGCGGTGGACAGCTCGGTGTAGCTGACGAACCCGGTGCCCGACGTATAGCCATCGAGCAGCTTCTGGATGGCGGCGAACTCGGTGTCGAGCTTCTTCACGATCTGCTTGCCGTTCTCGCTCTTACCGTCGGCGATGTCGCGCACGATACCGTATGCGACGTTCGCGCCCTCGACGTTGGCCTGGAAGTCCCAGAGGTCGGTGTGCGAGAAGGTCTCCTCCTCGCCGGTGATCTTGCTCCGCGAGACCTCCTCCATCAGGCCGATCGCGCCGTTGGAGATCTGGTCGATGGTGAGGGTGAAGTTCTTCGCGTATACGAGATCGTAGAGCCGTTGGGTGTCGGCGACGAGCCGGTCGCCGAGCTGCGTGCGGCCGGCGGCATCCGAGGGGGTGAAGCCGGCGGGCGCCCAGAGGTCCTTCTCGATGCGGTGCCAGCCCGTCCAGGTCTGACCGCTCTCGAGGTCGGCCTCGCGCAGGTCGAGGGCGGGGTCGATGTCGCCGAACTGCTCGGCCGTCGGCTCGATGCGCTCGTAGAAGGCGCGGGCGGCCGGGTACTGCGCGCGGGCGGCCGTATCGTCGCCGGCCTCATAGACCTTCGCGAACGCCTGGGTCGCTGCGAGCAGCTGGCCGCTCTGGTCTTTGATGTACGAGATGTAGTTGGTGACCGCCTGCGACACCTGCTTGCTCTCGCTCGCGTTGGAGGTCGCCGCCTTGCCCTTCGTCACGGTGAACGGCATGAGGGATGTCGGGCTTCCGACCATGCCCTTCTTGCACGCGGTGTAGTACGAGCCCTCGGGCAGCTGCACGACGTAGTTGACGGTGGTGCCCGGGCCGATGTTCTCCTTCTCGCCGGCGATCCGAAGCTTGTCTTCGGCGAGGACTTCGAACTCATTGACGTCGGACCCCGTGTTGGTCACCTGGAAGGTGACCGCCCCGCTCGGCGTGGTGTCCGCCGACACGGTGCACTTCTCGTCGTTCAGAGTGACCGAGAGCGCCTCGCCGTCGGCGGCGGCATTGTTGGGGACGCATCCGCTGAGCGCGAGAGCGACGGTCACGGCGCCGGCGAGGGCGCCGAGGGAACGGGTTCTAGACATGGCTGTGCTTTCTTTCGGCGGGAGTGAGGGCTCAGTTGGCGACGGGCCGGTGCGCCGGTGTCGCCGTGGTGGCAGGAGCGACCGCAGTGGCGGGCGTTTCCGTCGCGGCCGCGGGTTCGTCGGTCGTGCGGGCGTGCCCGCGCGAGCCGGAACGGTGCTGGCGGAGATAGAAGAGCGAGACGACGGCGATGTAGACGACCCAGCCGGCCACTTGCAGCCAGGTTGGCGAGGGATTGAAGTTCACGATCCCCTGCAGCACGGTTCCGTACCAGCTGGAGGCGGGGATGATCCCGCTGATGTTGTATGCGTGCACGCCGGCGCCGGGCAGGACGCCGGCCTCCTGCAGGTCGCCGATCCCGTAGGCGAGGACGCCGCCGGCGACGAGGATGAGGAACGCGCCCGTCCAGGTGAAGAACTTACCGAGGTTGATCTTGACGAAGCCGCGGTACAGCAGGAAGCCCAGCACCACGGCGGTGAGGATGCCCAGCAGTGCGCCGACCGCCGGTTCCCAGCTGCCGCCGACCGAGGCGACCGTGGCCCAGACGAACAGTGCGGTCTCGAGCCCTTCGCGCCCGACGCTCAGCATCGCCAGCACCACGACCCCCCAGCCGGCGCCGACCAGTGCCGAGTCGAGGCGGCTGTGCAGCGTGTTCTTCATCGTGCGAGCGGTCTTACCCATCCAGAAGATCATCCAGGTGACGAAGCCGACGGCCACCAGCGAGAGCCCGCCGCCGATGATCTCCTGCGCTTGGAAGTTCAAGCCGTACGGACCCCAGGTGAGGAGGGCGCCGACCCCGAGCGGGATCACGACCGCGGCCCCCACACCGAGCCAGAGCTTGCGCAGGACGTCGGTCCGTCCGATCTTGACGATGTAGGCGACCAGGATGCCGACGACGAGGGACGCTTCGATGCCTTCGCGGAGGCCGATCAGATAGTTGGCGAGCACAGGCGTCTTTCGGGTGCGAGTGGGGGGAGAGGTTGGTAAGGCTAACCTTACCGAAATGACTCTAGCTGTGCTCCCGGCCGCTGTCCAGGTGCGGACCGGGACCGGTCGGTTAGCATCGGAGGATGCTCAGCCGGATCGTGAACTCACTGCTGTTGTTCGTTGTCGGCGTCGTTGTCGGCGCCGTCGGCACCATCGCACACCAGTCGAGCTGGCGGATCGGGGGGTTGGTGATCCCCTGGGGTCTCGTGGCGGCCCTCGTGGCGTTCGCCGCGGTGCTGGCCGGGCTGCGCCTGCTCGCGCGAAGCCGCATCCCTGCCCTGATCGCGGCCGTCGGCACGATCGGCGTTATCGTGCTGTTCTCTCAGCAGAGCGCGGGCGGGTCGGTGTTCATCCTCAACGATCTGCCGGGTCAGATCTGGGTGGTCGGGCCGATTCTCATCGCGGCGGTGGTGATGGCGTGGCCCGATCTGAGCCGCTCCCGCGGTCCGGTTCACCCGGCGGAGACGGCCTAAGCTAGAGGGCAAATACTCCGAAGGGAAACCCTGCACCGTGACCTATGTGATCGCGCTTCCGTGTGTGGATGTGAAGGATCGGGCGTGTATTGATGAGTGTCCGGTTGATTGCATTTATGAGGGGGAGCGGTCGCTGTACATTCATCCGGATGAGTGTGTGGATTGTGGGGCGTGTGAGCCGGTGTGTCCGGTGGAGGCGATCTATTACGAGGATGATCTTCCGGAGAAGTGGGCGGATTATTATCGGGCGAATGTGGAGTTCTTCGATGATGTGGGGTCGCCTGGTGGTGCGGCGAAGGTCGGCGTGATCGCCAAAGACCACCCCGTGATCGCTGCGCTCCCTCCCCAGGTCCACTGAGCCGATGGCACTCGGAGACCTCCCGGAATACCCGTGGGACCTGATGGCGCCCTACGCGGCGCGTGCGCGTGCCCACCCTGACGGCGTCGTCGACCTCTCCATCGGTTCGCCGGTGGATTCGACGCCCGCCCTCATCCGTGAAGCGCTGGCCGCGGCCACGGATGCTCACGCCTATCCGCAGACCGTCGGCACGCCCGCCCTGCGCGAGGCGATCGTCGAGTGGTTCGACCGCCGCCGTGGCGTGCCGGGACTCACCGTCGACAACGTGCTCCCCACCATCGGTTCGAAAGAGCTCGTGGCGTTCCTGCCGTTCATGCTCGGTCTCGGCGAGGGCGATGCCGTCGTGCATCCGCGTGCCGCATACCCCACCTACGCCATCGGTGCGGCCCTCGCCGGCGCCGAGGCCGTCGCGAGTGACGACCCGGCCGACTGGCCGGCGAACACGCGACTCGTCTGGCTGAACAGCCCGGGCAACCCCAATGGGCGGGTCCTCGACGTCTCCGCGCTTCGCGCGGCGGTCGAGCGGGCCCGGGAGCTCGGTGCCGTCGTCGCCAGCGACGAGTGCTACGCCGAGCTCGGTTGGGAGGCACCCTGGGATGCCGAGCGCATCCCGAGCGTGCTCGACCCCCGGGTGATCGGCGACGATCGGCGGAACATCATCGCGGTCTACTCGCTGAGCAAACAGTCGAACCTCGCCGGATATCGGGCGGCGTTCGTGGCCGGATGCCGCACCGTGATCGGCCGTCTGCTGACGGTGCGCAAACATGCCGGTCTCATGGTGCCGGGGCCGCTGCAGGCCGCGATGGTCGTCGCACTCGGCGACGACGGGCATGTCGCGGAGCAACGGGAGCGCTACCGGGCGCGGCGCGGCGTGCTCAAACCTGCGATCGAAGCCGCAGGATTCCGGGTCGACGACAGCGAGGCCGGCCTCTACCTGTGGGCGACGGAAGGTCGTGACGCCTGGGAGAGCATCGGCCGGCTCGCGGACCTCGGCATTCTGGCCGGTCCCGGCGTCTTCTACGGCGACGACAACCCGCAGCATGTGCGTCTTTCGCTGACCGCGACCGACGAACGGATCGCAGTCGCGGCCGATCGGTTGCGCAACTTTGGAGACACCCTCTAAGAGTCGCCCGGCCCTTTTGCGGGATGCGACAGTTGCTCGGAGCGTTCGTTAGGCTGTAGCCGCACGACTTTTTGCAGCGCTGCCACAATCGGCGCGCGATCACCCCACTACCCAGGAGGCGTTGTGAGCGGACCCGGCACCGAGAAGGCACAGGGAGAGGCCCAGAAAGCCACCCTGAACTACCCGGGTGGTTCTGCCGAATTCCCTGTTCTGCCGAGCGCCACAGGGGCGTCGAGCATCGACTTCTCGACGCTCACCAGGCAGACGGGCTTCACCAGCCTCGACTATGGATTCGTCAACACGGCGGCCACCAAGTCGGCCATCACCTACATCGACGGCGATGCGGGCATCCTGCGTTACCGCGGCTACCCGATCGAAGAGGTTGCCCAGAACTCCACCTTCCTCGAGGTGGCCTGGCTGCTCATCTACGGCAACCTGCCGACGCCGACCGAACTCGCCGACTTCGACGAGCGCATCCGTCGCCACACGCTGCTGCATGAAGACCTCCGTCGCTTCTTCAGTGCTCTGCCGCACGACGCGCACCCCATGTCGGTGCTCTCGAGTGCCGTCTCGGCACTGTCGACCTTCTACCAGGACTCGCTGAGCGTGCACGATCCCGAGCAGATCGAGTTGTCGACGATCCGGCTGCTGGCCAAACTGCCCGTGATCGCGGCCTATGCGCACAAGAAGAGCCTCGGGCAGGCGTTCCTGTATCCGGACAATTCGCTGAGCTTCGTCGACAACTTCCTGCGTCTCAACTTCGGCACGATGGCCGAGCCGTACGAAGTGAACCCGGTGCTGTCGAAGGCCCTGGAGCGGCTGCTCATCCTGCACGAAGACCACGAGCAGAACGCTTCGACCTCGACTGTGCGGCTCGTCGGCTCCACGCAGGCCAACCTATTCGCCTCGGTCTCGGCCGGCATCAACGCCCTCTACGGTCCGCTGCACGGCGGAGCCAACGAGGCTGTGCTCGACATGCTCGCGGGCATCCGCGACTCCGGCGAGAGCGTGCAGAAGTTCGTCGAGCGCGTGAAGAACAAAGAAGAGGGCGTGAAGCTGATGGGCTTCGGGCACCGCGTCTACAAGAACTTCGACCCCCGCGCCCGCCTCGTGAAAGAGAGCGCCGACGAGGTGCTCGCCGCCCTCGGCGTGCACGACCCGCTGCTCGACATCGCCAAAGAGCTCGAAGAGGTCGCTCTGGCCGACCAGTACTTCATCGACCGCAAGCTGTACCCGAACGTGGATTTCTACACCGGTGTCATCTACAAGGCGATGGGTTTCCCGACGCGCATGTTCACGGTGCTGTTCGCCATCGGCCGGCTTCCCGGCTGGATCGCGCACTGGCGCGAGATGAACACCGACACGCTCACCAAGATCGGTCGCCCGCAGCAGCTGTACGTCGGCAGCCCCGAGCGCCACTGGCCTTCCGGCCGCTGAGATCGTCTGCGCTGCCGAAGAGCGGCGGCGGTGGCGCCGCTGTCGTCTCGGCGGCGCGGGCCCGGCTAACCGGTGGGGCGCAGGGTGAGCGTCTGCTGCGCCGCTGCCGTGACGACTTTCGCGCTGAACGGCCACGGGCGCGTCTTGTTCTGCTGCCAGAGCGGCGTCTGGTCCGTGTAGTTGGCGTTGAAAGCGTGACCGGATGCGCCGGTCAGGTTGACCCAGGTGCTCTTGTCGAAGTCGCTGAGGTCGATCACCTGACGCATCGAGGGCAGCCAGTCCACCTGATAGCCGACCGACGCATCCCAGCCGATCGCATCCACGACGCTGGACCCGCCGCCGACCGGGTACGGACCGCGATTGAACAACCATTCGATCGGCCCGATACCCGAGACGCCGAAACTCGCGTTCGTGAGGGTGAGGGTGTGGATGCTGTCCCACCGCCACTTATTCGCGTCACCACCCATGAGCGTGCCCGCCTCTTTCCAGGCCTGGTCGGCGGCGTAGGCGAACATCTGATCACGGTCGTTGAGGTCGAGCTTCTTGTCGGTCCACCAGGGGGAGTATTCGTCTTTCGACAGGGTCTGCACCACCTGGAACCAGCGGTCGCCCCCGGTCGGCGGCGCCGAGGCCGGTAGTTTCCGGCCGAACGCGTCGGCGAGCAAGGTGCGCCAGAAGACATTGAAGAAGGCGGCGGCCGCGCTGTTCGCGTCGTCGTGATAGTTCCAGCCGGCGAGGAGTCGGGCGGCCTTGTATGCGCCGGAGTTCTCGTCTTCTTTGCCCCCGATCGTGACGAGCAGCGGGGCGAGCGAGGCGGCGTTGGCGTTGTACTTGTCGGCCTGGATGGCGGAGAAGTCGCCGGCCGTGATCTTCGTGCCGGCGTCGATGAGGGCCTTCAGCCGCAATTCGATCTCGTTGGCCCTGAAACCGTAGTCCCAGTCTTTTGTGATCAGATCGGGGAACGTGGGCCCGACGGCGGCGTTGTTGGCCGTCACGATGTATCCGCTCGGCGGGTTGTACGTCGATGGGAGGTCGTCGAACGGAATGTAGCCGGTCCAGCCGAAGGAGCTCGTCCAGCCCGGAACCGGCATCGTTCCGTCGCCGGAGGCCCGGACGGGAATGAGGCCGGGGGCCTGGTATCCGATGTTGCCGTCCACATCCGCATAGACGAGGTTCTGCGAGGGGACTTGGAAGTTCTGGGCCGCCGCGCGGAACTGCTGCCAATTCTGCGCTGTGTCGAGGGCGAAAATGGCCCCGGCCGTCGGACCGGGGGTGAGAGCCGTCCACTGCAGAGAGAGCTGGTACTGCTGCGCGGGCACGCCCAGCTTGCCGGCCTGGTCTTTCGCGATGGTGGCGTACCCATCGCTCAGGTCGGTGATGATCGGACCGTGGCGCGTGGAACGCACGGTGAGGTGCACCGGTTTTCCGCCGGCGACCGTGATCGTCTCTGTGCGCAGGGTGAGCGGCAGCTGTTTGCCGTCGTATTCGTAGGTGTTCCCGGTGACCTTCTCCTCGTAGAGGTCGGCCACGTCGGGCCCGAGGTTGGTGAACCCCCAGGCGACGCGGTTGTTGTGGCCGATGACCACGCCGGGCAGGCCGGAGAAGCTGAAACCGGCCACGTCGAACGGGCAATCGGGCCCGACCACTCGGCAGTGCAATCCGACCTGGTACCAGACCGATGGCATGGTGGCCCCGAGGTGCGGGTCGTTGGCCAGGAGGGGCTTTCCGCTTGCGGTCAGCGCGCCCGAGACGACCCAGGAGTTCGAGCCGATGTCGCTGCCGGCCGGGCCGATGAGGGTGGGCAGGCCGTCGAGCGACGAGGCCAGCTGGGTGAGCGCAGCCGTGTAGCGGGGGTCGCCCGCCGGCTCGGCCGCGGAGTCGGAAGCCGTGGCGGAGGCCGGCTCGGTGGCCGCGGAGACGGCATCCGGGGTGGTCGTGCCGGTCGAGCCGCCGCCGGCGGCCGTGATGGTGGGATGCTCGGAGTAGGGGTAGGCGGGATGCAGTTCGGCGATCTGCGCGGCCGTGAGTTTCGTGGACAGCAACGCCCGGTCGATCTCGTCTTCGAGGTTCGATCGAAGATCCCATGCCATGGCCTTGAGCCACGCGACCGAGTCGGCCGGGGTCCACGGTTCGGGGGAGTAGCCGGGGTTCTGGATTCCCAGCACGGCGTACTCCAACGAGAGCTCCGCACCCTTGTGGGTCGCGAGGTAGGCGTTCACGCCGTCGGCGTAGTCCTGGTAGTAGCGGAGCGAGGTCTTGTCGAGGGCCTTGACCTCCTGCTCGGCGACCTCCCGCCAGCCGAGGGTACGGATGAAGGTGTCGGTCGGAACCTGGCTCGCGCCGAAGAGTTCGGAGAGACGGCCCGCTGTGACATGACGGCGGAAGTCCATCTCCCAGAACCTGTCCTGGGCGTGAACGAAACCTTGGGCGCGGAACAGGTCGTCGGCGGTCGACGCCTCGATCTGGGGGATGCCCGCCTCGTCGCGGGTGACCGTGACCGGCTGGTCGAGGCCGGCGATGTCGATGGTCCCGGAGGTCTGCGGGAAGGAGCGCATCACCGTCCACACACCGACCCCGCCCGCGATGACGACGAGCACGAGGAACACGCACACGACGATGCCGATGGCCCTCAGAATCCGATGATGCCGCCTGAGGCGGGGTGCGTCATCGCCCACACCACTCCTTCGTTCGTGCTGCCGGATGCTTCCTGCGACTGTAACGCATGCCGGTGACGCGTCGGAGGGGCCGATGTTTCCGGGTTCGGTGCCGGGTCAGTGGGCGTTGAGCCCGGCCCACGCCATCCGTTCCAGCACCGGTCGCGCCGCGGACGTGTCGATGCTCGTCCCGCCGACACGGGCGCTGTGCGGAGTGGAGTTGATGAGACCGAAGGCGGCCTGCACGCGCATCCGTCGTTCGCCGGTCGACAGGGAGGGATGCAGGGTGGCGAGCACTTCCATCCAGAGCTCGATGTAGCGGCGTTGCAGCCGGCGCACCTCGCGGCGTTCGGCCTCGGAGAGCGAGTCGAGATCCCGATCCTGCACGCGGATGGTATCGGGCTCGGTCAGAGCGAAGTCCACATGGAAGGCGATGAGGGCGCGCAGGGCGCCGGCCGGACCGTCGGCGGCGGAGGCGACCTCGGTCCCACCCTCGAGCAGGTGCTCGCTGACGCCGACGAGAAGCGCGGCGAGCATCGCCTGCTTGCTCGGGAAGTGGCGGTACACCGCGGGACCGCTGACGCCGGCGGCAGCGCCGAGGTCTTCGATCGAGACGCCGTTGAAGCCTCGCTCGGCGAACAGGGCCGCCGCGGCTTCGAGCAGGGCCGCCCGGCGGTCGGCCTTGGCCTGACTGCGCTGGGTCGGCCTGTTCTCGGCGAGGTCGCTCATCGTCTTCTCCGGATGCTGGACATTTCGGTTAATGAACACTAACCTAAAATCGAGTTAGCAACCACTAACTGACTGTCGACGGAGACGAACGATGCCAACGCTGATCAGCGAGAGAAGAGCGGTCGATCCGCTGTTCGAGCAGAACGAGGAGGCCCAGCGCGCCCTCGTGGCCGAACTGCGCAGACGCTTGGCCGTCGCGGCGACGGGCGGCCCCGAGCGCTCGCGTCAGCGTCATCTCGCGCGGGGCAAACTGCTGCCGCGCGAACGCATCGACGCGCTGCTCGACGAGGGAAGCCCGTTCCTGGAGATCGCCCCGCTCGCCGCCACCGGGATGTACGACGACGAGAGCCCGGCCGCGGGCCTGATCGCCGGTATCGGCCTCGTGCATGGTCGGCACGTGCTCGTCATCTCGAACGATGCGACAGTCAAAGGCGGCACCTACTATCCGATGACGGTCAAGAAGCATCTGCGCGCCCAGGAAATCGCCTGGGAGAACCGGCTCCCGTGCATCTATCTGGTCGACTCGGGCGGCGCCTACCTTCCGATGCAGGACGACGTGTTCCCCGACCGAGACCACTTCGGCCGCATCTTTTACAACCAGGCGAGACTGTCGGCCGCGAAGATCCCGCAGCTCGCCGCCGTCCTCGGCTCGTGCACGGCCGGTGGCGCCTACGTTCCCGCGATGAGCGACGAGACGGTGATCGTGCGCGGTCAGGGCACGATCTTCCTCGGCGGACCCCCGCTGGTGAAAGCCGCCATCGGCGAGGTGGTCACGGCGGAGGAACTCGGAGGCGGCGAGCTGCACGCACGCACGTCCGGTGTCGTCGACCACCTGGCCGAGAACGACACCCACGCCCTCCAGATCGTGCGCGACATCGTCGCCACCCTGCCGGAGCCGGCGGAACCCGCATGGGAAGTGCTCGCGACGCGCGAGCCCGCCGTCGACCCGGCGGAGCTCTACGGCGTCGTGCCGACGGATGTGCAGGCGCCTTACGACGTTCGCGAGGTGATCGCACGGATCGTCGACGGTAGCGGGTTCCAGGAGTTCAAGCCGGAGTACGGGACGACACTGGTCACCGGTTTCGCGCGCATCCACGGGCACCCGGTCGGCATCGTCGCCAACAACGGCGTGCTGTTCAGCGAATCGGCCCTCAAAGGGGCGCATTTCATCGAGCTCTGCGATCAGCGTGGCATCCCGCTGCTGTTCCTGCAGAACATCTCGGGTTTCATGGTCGGCCGCGACGCGGAAGCCGGGGGCATCGCCAAGCACGGCGCCAAGATGGTCACCGCGGTCGCGACGACCCGGGTGCCGAAGCTCACGATCGTGATCGGCGGATCCTTCGGTGCCGGCAACTACTCGATGTGCGGCCGGGCGTACTCGCCGCGCTTTCTCTGGATGTGGCCGGCCGCCCGCATCTCGGTCATGGGGGGCGCCCAGGCGTCGTCGGTGCTCGCCACGGTGAAGCGGGAGCAGCTGGATGCCCGCGGCGAGGAATGGCCCGCTGAGGCGGAGGCCGCGTTCACGGCACCCATCGTCGAGCAGTACGAGCATCAGGGCAGCCCGTACTACTCCACAGCGCGGCTCTGGGACGACGGTGTGATCGACCCCGCCGACACGCGCACCGTTCTCGGCCTCGCCCTCGACGTGTGTTCTCGCACGCCCCTCCCCGAGACGGCCTTCGGGCTGTTCAGGATGTGAGAGCCGTGTCCGACACATCCACCTCTGCCGGCCGGCCGTTCGACACCGTTCTGGTGGCGAACCGGGGGGAGATCGCCTGCCGGGTAATCCGCACGCTGCGTCGTCTCGGCATCCGGTCGGTCGCCGTCTACAGCGACGCCGACCGGGATGCGCCGCACCTCGCGCTCGCCGATGTGGCGGTGCGCCTCGGCCCGGCCTCCGCCCGTGAAAGCTATCTCGACGTGAACGCAATCGTGCGGGCCGCCGTGGCGACAGGGGCGCAGGCCGTGCATCCCGGCTACGGCTTCCTCTCGGAGAACGCCGCGTTCGCCCGGGCCTGCGAGGGCGCCGGAGTCGTCTTCATCGGGCCAGGGGTGCGTGCGCTCGATGTGATGGGCGACAAGATCGCGGCGAAACGGGAGGTCGAGGCGCACGGGGTCCCGACCATCCCGGGCATCGCCGAGCCGGGGCTCGACGACGAACGCCTCATCGAGGCCGCCGCGGCGATCGGCTACCCCGTTCTTGTCAAGCCCTCGGCCGGCGGCGGCGGCAAAGGGATGCAGTCGGTGTATGAGCCCACCGAGCTCGCCGACGCGCTTCGCGCTGCCCGCCGGGTTGCCGCCGCCTCGTTCGGCGACGACACGCTGTTCCTGGAACGCCTCGTGGACACGCCACGCCACATCGAGGTGCAGGTGCTCGCCGACCGGCACGGGAACATCGTGCACCTGGGGGAACGGGAGTGCTCGCTGCAACGCCGCCACCAGAAGGTGGTCGAGGAGGCGCCGTCGCCGCTGCTCGACGAAGCGACGCGGGCGAGCATCGGCCGGGCGGCCTGCGCGGTCGCGGCGAGCGTCGACTATGTCGGTGCGGGCACAGTCGAGTTCCTCGTCTCCGACTCGGCGCCCGGCGAGTTCTTCTTCATGGAGATGAACACGCGACTGCAGGTCGAGCATCCGGTGACCGAATTGGTGACCGGCCTCGACCTGGTCGAGTGGCAGCTGCGGATCGCGGCGGGTGAACCTCTGGCGTTCGCGCAGCAGGAGATCAGGCTCACCGGGCACGCCATCGAGGCCCGGGTATACGCCGAGAATCCGGAGCGCGGCTTCCTGCCCAGCGACGGCACGGTGCTCGCTCTGCGGGAGCCCGAAGGCCCGGGCGTGCGGGTGGACAGCGGCCTCATCGCCGGCGCGCCGATCGTGACCGAATACGATCCGATGCTGTCGAAGGTGATCGCCTGGGGCGTCGATCGTGAGGCCGCACTCGACCGCCTCGACGCGGCGCTCGCCGACACGGTGATCCTCGGTGCTGTCACGAACGTGAGCTGGTTGCGTGGACTGCTCGCCGACCCGGCCGTGCGGGACGGGCGCCTTGACACGACCCTGATCGACCGCCGGTTCTCCGGCGGCACTCCCCGTGCGCCGGAACCGGCCGAGCTGGCCGCCGCGGCGCTCGTCGCCCACCACGACCGTCTCGCCGAACCGCCGAGCACAGTGGGGCCGCTCTGGTCGGAGCCGTCCGGTTGGCGTGTCGGCGACAACCGGCCGGTGGCCTACGACCTCGGAGCCGCCACCGTGCGGGTTTCGGGAGACGCGGATGCGCTGGCCGCCGCGACCGCGCAGGTCGCGGTCGGCGATGCAGCGGCCGTCCCCGCGGGGATCTCGATCGTCGCGCCGCGCAGCCCGGGCGAGCCCGCCACCGCGATCCTCACTCTCGACGGGGTCACCCGCCGGCTGGCGTTCGCCCGCGACGGCGGCGCCGTGTGGCTCGGCGGCGCTGTATGGCTCGGCGACGACGGGGCGGTGCGCGAGCTGCGTATCCTCGACCGTCCGGACCGCCTCGCTCGGGAGCTCGCCGGGCTCGCCCGCGCCTCCGGCGTGACCGACCCCGAGCTGCGGTCGCCGATGCCGGGAACCGTCGTCGCGGTGGCGGTGCGCAGCGGCGACGCCGTGGCCGCCGGTGACACCGTTCTCGCCGTCGAGGCGATGAAGATGGAGCACCGGATCGTCGCACCCGTCGCCGGAATCGTGCGGGTGCGGGTCACGCAAGGTGAGGTGGTGCGGCTCGACCAGCTCGTGGCGACGATCGATGTCGACCCGGCGACGGCCGACGCTGCCACCGCTGCCGCTGCCGCTGCCGCTGCCGCTGCCGCCGCTGCCACCGCACCCGAAACGAACGACGTTCCGCCCACCCGCGCGGAACGCCCCACCCCCGGGCCGACACGATCGACCCCGTCCCCCAGATAGGAAGCCCATGACAATGGAACTGACGCGCACCGACGCCGCGAGCGGCGAGACGTACGGCTTCGAGCTCACAGAGGAGCATCGCCGCCTGCGCGAGCAGGTGCGCGACTTCGCCGACACCGTGGTGGCCCCCGCCGCGTACGACTACGACACCCGTCGCAGCCTTCCCTACGAGATCATCGCTCAGATGGGTGAGATGGGCCTCTTCGGCCTGCCCTTCCCTGTCGAGTACGGCGGACAGGGCAAGGATTACCTGTCACTGTGCCTCGCCGTGGAGCAGCTCGGCCGAGTCGACCAGAGCATCGGCGTCACCCTGGAGGCCGGCGTCGGTCTCGGCGTGATGCCGGTGTTCCGCAACGGCACCGAGGCGCAGAAGCGCCAGTGGCTCCCGATGCTCACCAGTGGTGAGGCGCTCGCCGGATTCGGCCTCACCGAGGCGGATGCGGGCTCCGACGCCGCCGGTACGAAGACGACCGCCGAACTGCGCGACGGCGAGTGGGTGATCAACGGCACCAAGCAGTTCATCACCAACTCCGGCAGCGAGATCACCCGGCTGGTCACCATCACGGCGGTCACGGGGGAGTCGACTCGAATTGACGGGTCGATCAAGAAGGAGCTCTCCGCCATCCTCGTGCCGGTTCCGACGCCGGGCTTCGTGCAGGGGCCGGCCTACGACAAGGTCGGCTGGCACACCTCCGACACGCATCCGCTCACCCTCACCGATGTGCACGTGCCGGAGGCGAACCTGCTCGGCGAGCGGGGCCGCGGATACGCGAATTTCTTGCAGACGCTCGACGAGGGGCGCGTCGCTTTCGCGGCCCTCTGCACCGGCGCCGCCCAGGGCTGCCTCGATGAGGCGGTGCGGTATGCCAAGAGCCGCAACGTCTTCGGCCGCGCCATCGGCTCCAACCAGTACATCGCGTTCAAGATCGCCCGGATGCAGGCCCGCGTGCATTCTGCCCGCCTCGCCTACTACGACGCCTGCTTCAAGCTGATGGCGGGTCGACCGTTCAAGCTGGAGGCGTCGATCGCCAAGCTCGTCGGTAGCGAGGCGGCGATGGACAACGCCCGTGATGCGAGTCAGGTCTTCGGTGGCTACGGGTTCCTCAACGAGAACCCGGTGGCGCGGCACTACCGCGACTCGAAGATCCTCGAGATCGGCGAGGGCACCACCGAGGTGCAGCTCATGATCATCTCGCGCGCTCTCGGCTTCGACGACTGACCCAACCCCCTCCGCCCGGGCCACAGCAGCCGAGTCCACGAAAAGTCTGGTGACCGGGCGGGATTCAGGATACTTTTCGCGTACTCGACAGTGTCGGACCGCGAGGATCGGAGAAGACGATGATCGACAAGGTGGTGGAGAGCGCTGAGGAGGCGGTCGCCGACATCCCGAACGGGGCGTCGCTCGCGGTCGGCGGATTCGGGTTGTGCGGCATCCCGAGCGAGCTCATCCGGGCGCTGCACGACAAGGGGACGGACCAGCTCGAAGTGGTGAGCAACAACTGCGGCGTCGACGATTGGGGGCTCGGCATCCTGCTCGGCGACCGGCGCATCCGCAAGATGATCAGTTCGTACGTCGGCGAGAACAAAGAGTTCGCGCGGCAGTTCCTCTCGGGCGAGCTGGAGGTGGAGCTCACTCCGCAGGGCACGCTCGCCGAGAAGCTGCGGGCGGGCGGCGCCGGCATCCCGGCGTTCTACACGCCGGCGGGCGTCGGAACCCAGATCGCCGAAGGCGGCCTTCCCCGACGGTATGCGCCGGACGGCTCGGTCGCCGTCGCATCCGATCCGAAGGAGGTGCGGCGCTTCGAGGGGGCGGACTACGTGCTCGAACACGCCCTGACCCCGGCGTTCGCGCTGGTGCACGCGGCGAAGGGCGACCGCTACGGCAACCTCGTCTTCCACGCGGCGGCGATGAACTTCAACCCGCTCGCGGCGATGGCCGGCGGCATCACCATCGCCGAGGTCGAGGAGCTCGTCGAGCCGGGCGACCTCGACCCGGCCGAGGTGCACACTCCGGGAATCTTCGTGCAGCGCGTCGTGCACACCCCCGACGTCGAGAAGCGGATCGAGCGCCGAACGGTGCGCATCCGTGAGGGGGAGCACCGATGAGCCTCACGCGCACCGAGCTCGCGGCCCGAGTGGCGAGGGAACTCGAGAACGGCCAATACGTGAACCTGGGGATCGGCATGCCGACCCTCATCCCGAACTACATCCCCGCCGATGTCGAAGTGATCCTGCACTCGGAGAACGGCATCCTCGGCGTCGGCCCGTACCCCGACGACGAGGCTGTCGACCCCGACCTCATCAACGCGGGAAAGGAGACCGTGACCGTGAACCGGGGGGCCGCCTTCTTCGATTCGGCGCTCTCGTTCGGCATGGTGCGCGGAGGCCACGTCGATGTCGCCGTGCTCGGCGCGATGGAGGTGTCAGAACGAGGTGACCTCGCCAACTGGATGATCCCCGGAAAGATGGTCAAGGGGATGGGCGGCGCGATGGATCTGGTCTTCGGCGCGAAGCGTCTGATCGTCATGATGGAGCACGTCGACAGGGAGGGGCATCCCAAGATCGTGCGCGAGTGCTCGCTCCCGCTCACCGGCACCGGATGCGTCGACCGCATCGTCACCGACCTCGCCGTGATCGATGTGCTCCGAACCGACACGGGGGAGGGGTCGCTCGTTCTGCGGGAGGTCGCGCCCGGGGTGACCGTCGACGAAGTCGTCGCCGCGACGGGTGCACCCTTGACCGTTCGGCTGGACGGGAGCGCGCCGTGAAAGAGATCGAGCAGCGCGGGCTCTACTTCGAGGAGTTCGAGCTCGACACCCGTTACCTGCATCGGCCGGGCCGCACCGTCACCGAGGCGGACAATGTGTTGTTCACCACCCTGACGATGAACACGCAGGCATTGCACCTCGACGCCGCGTGGTCGGCGGGGCAGCCGTTCGGGGAGCGGCTGGTGAACTCGATGTTCACCCTGGCAACGATCGTCGGGGCCTCGGTCACGCAGCTGACGCAGGGCACCATCGTCGCGAACCTGGGCTTCAGCGAGGTCGTCTTCCCGCATCCGCTCCGCCACGGCGACACGCTCTACTCGGAGACCGTCGTGACCGGAAAGCGGCTGTCGGCTTCGCGCCCCGGTCAGGGGATCGTCACGCTCGTGCACACCGGCCGCAACCAGGATGGCGAGATCGTCGCCACCGCGACGCGCCAGGTGATGGTGTGGTGCCGGGATGCGCACGCAGCGGTGCCGCGATGACCGCCTTCGCCTGGGGCCCGGCGCTGCTGTTCTGTCCCGCCGACCGGCCAGACCGGTTCGCGAAGGCGCAGGAACGGGCGGATGCGGTGATCCTCGACCTCGAAGACGCGGTGGACCCCGCCCGCCGACCGTTCGCCCGGGAGGCCATCGTCTCCACGGCGGAGTCGGGCCTGCTCGACCCGGAGCGCGTCATCGTTCGTGTGAACGTCGCCGGCGGTGACGACCATTCCGCCGACCTTGCGGCGCTCGCCGCCACGCCGTACCGCACGGTGATGCTCCCCAAGGCCGAACGGCCGGACGATCTGCGAGACCTGCGCGGTCTGGATGTGATCGCTCTGTGCGAGACGGCGGCGGGCGTTCTCGCCGCTCCGCAGCTGGCGGCCGCCGATGGTGTCGTCGCCGTGATGTGGGGCGCCGAAGATCTGGTCGCGTCGCTCGGCGGCACCGCCAGCAGGCGCGCCGACGGAGGCTACCGTGACGTGGCTGTGCACGCCCGCTCCACCGTGCTGCTCGCGGCTGGCGCGGCCGGGGTCGCCGCGGTCGACACCGTGCACCTCGCCATCGACGATCTTGCCGGGTTGGCTGCCGAGGCCGAAGATGCGGCGGCGGTCGGGTTCGCTGCGACCGCGTGCATCCATCCCGGGCAGGTACCGACGATCCGGGCGGCGTACCGGCCGACGGAGCGGGAAGTGGCCGACGCCGGCGACCTGCTGGCCGCGGCCGCGGAGGCGGGCGGGGTCTTCCGTCTGCATGGGCGAATGGTGGACGGTCCGGTCATCGCGCATGCCCGCTCCGTGCTGCGTCGCGCAGAGGCTGCCCGCTGACACCCTGCCCGCCGCGGACTGTGATCAAACTGTGACCAAGCTTTCTTTAGCAGTTCACCCGGATCGACGCAACCCTGTCTGTGGTATGCCGTACGCTGCAAGTACAGGTCGAGGAGCCGGGGTCCTCGAATCGATTCGACCCAGTCGGGAGTAGGGGGAGGGGCATATGCCACAACTGCTTCCGCTCCGCTTGCGCGAGGTCGCGTCGCGTCGTTCCGCTCCGGCGGTGCCGGTGTCCGACACCCCTGAAGAAGTCCTGACCGAATCGATCGGCGTCGACGGGCTGCCCGAACTCGAATCCGACCTGGAGCGCACCCGCCCGCTCGGCATCATCGCACCCCGTCGCATCGGTCAGAGCGACCTCGCGGTCTACCCTCTCTCCCTGGGCGCGAGCGTCTTCGGCTGGACGGCCGATGGCGACACTTCGCTGCGCATCCTCGACCGCTTCGCACACCTGGGCGGCAACTTCATCGATACTGCCGACAGCTATGTCGGGGGCCGGAGCGAAGTGCTCATCGGCAAATGGATGCGCGAGCGCGGCAACCGCGACACGATGGTCGTCGCCACCAAAGTCGGCCGTCACCACGAGAACCCCGGCCTCGGCTCGGTGAGCATCGTGCGCGCGGTGGAGGCTTCGCTGGAGCGGCTGCAGACCGACCACATCGACCTCCTCTACTTCCACGACGACGACCCGGAGGTGCCGCTCGAAGACAGCCTCGCCACCGTTGAATGGCTCATCGAGAGCGGCAAGGTCCGCTACCTGGCCGCCTCGAACTTCAGCGCCGACCGCCTGATCGAGGCGCGCATCCTCTCGTCGAGCGGTCTGCCGCAGTTCGTCGCCGTGCAGACCCAGTACAACCTGATGCACCGCACGGAGTTCGAGAGCGCCCTGCGCATCGTCGCCTCGGCCCAGGGGCTCGCCGTCATGCCGTACTACGCGCTGGCCAACGGCTTCCTCACGGGGAAGTACCGCACGAAAGACGACCTCAATGCCGACGCCCGCAGCATCCGTGCCGCGGCCTACGTCAACCGTCGGGGTCAGCGCGTTCTCGCCGCGCTCGATCGTGTAGCCGCCGTGCACCAGTCCACGCCGGCGAGCGTGGCCCTCGCCTGGCTCCTCGCCAAGCGCAGTGTCGTCGCCCCGGTCGCGAGCGCCAGCCGCCCAGAACAGGTAGACGCCCTGATGCTCGCCGCCGGCATCCGCCTCACGCGCGCCCAGATGCTCGAGCTCGACCGCGTCTCCGAGTAGCCCCAGGCGGTCTCGACCTCCCCGGCGGGCGGGCCTGCTCTTCCGTCACGACGGACGATCCGACGGGGTGACGGCGGATCATCCGACGCGACCCGGGTTCATGCCTCCGAGAGAATGCGTTCCAGTGAGCGGTGCAGCGCGGCCCCGGCGGCGACCGGGTCGCCGACGTATCCGCCGGCGAGCGCGCCGTCGCGGGCCAGGATGAGGTCATCGGCGGCATCGCCGGGGTGCGGGTGGCCGATCTCGCGGAACAGGTCTTCGATGCGGTGGGCGTACCAGTCGCGGTGTGCGGTGACCGCCACGCGCACCGGGTGGCTCTCGTCGGCGAACTGGGCGGCGGCGTTGATGAACGGGTCGCCACGGAAGCCAGGACGGATGGCTTCGACGTTGATCTGGTCGACGAGGGCGCGGGCGATGGCGCGCGGGTCGCGGGTGGTCTTCTCCTGCTGCTCGAACCAGTCGCGGAGCTGCTTGTCGCGGCCTTCGACGTAGGCGATGATCAGGAGGTCTTTGGAGCGGTAGTGCTTGTAGAAAGTTGCTTTCGTCACCCGGGCGCCCGCGATGATGCGGTCGACGCCGACGGTGTGGATGCCTTCCAGGTAGAACAGCTCGTCCGCGGTTGCGAGGATTTTGACCTTCGACGGAGCGGGCGGCCGGATGGTCGCTCGGGCACTAACGGCCATCCGGCACGACTCCTTCTTTCAGGGGAGATGGTCGGGTCCATCTCCTCGCGGGTGGGCGCCGGGCCGATTGGGGGAATGGTCCGGCGCCTCTCGTAGAGAACAGTATATAGGTAGACAGACCAGTCTGTTTGTCCTCATTTCCCTCACGAGGTTTCTTCGACCGCTGGCGTAGGGTGGTGGGGATGAACAGCGCAGTCGACCTTCCCCTTGGCCTGGCCGACCTTTCTTTCGCCGCATCCGGCGAGGCACTGGTCAGACGCACCGTCTTACCGAGCGGGGTGCGCATCCTCAGCGAACAGGTCCCAGGAGCCCGTAGCGCGACTCTCGGCTACTGGGTGGCCGTCGGGTCCCGCGACGAGTCGGATGCGGTTCCGGCTTCGGGTGAGCGCGCCGCGGTTCCCGCGAGCTTCGGGTCGACGCACTTCCTGGAGCATCTGCTCTTCAAAGGCACGAACACTCGCACGGCTCTCGACATCGCCATCTCGTTCGACTCCGTCGGCGGCGAGCACAATGCGATGACCGCCAAGGAGTACACCTGCTACTACGCCAAGGTGCAAGATCGCGACCTTCCGATGGCGGTCGAGGTGATCGCCGACATGCTGGCTTCCTCGCTGCTGGATCCGACCGAGTTCGAGAACGAGCGCGGCGTCATCCTGGAGGAGTTGTCCATGGCCGAGGACGACCCGGGAGATGTGGCGAACGAGCGATTCTTCTCGGCGGTGCTCGGCGCGCATCCTCTCGGCCGGCCGATCGGCGGCAGCCCGCAGACCATCCGTGACGCGAAACGCGACGCCGTGTGGGAGCACTATCGCGCCAACTACCGTCCGCAGGACCTCGTCGTCACGGCGGCCGGCGCGGTCGATCACGACCTCCTCGTCTCCGGCGTCGAGCGGGCGCTCCGCGGTGCCGGCTGGGACCTGGACACGGCCGCCTCACCGGTCGCCCGGCGCGCGACCCGCCCTGCCGAGATCGTCCGCGGCGCCGCGGTGGTCGCCGTGGAGCGCCCGATCGAGCAGGCCAACCTGCTGATCGGAGTTCCCGGCATCGTTGCCACCGATGAGCGCCGGGTGACGATGAGCGTGCTGAACTCGATCCTCGGCGGGGGGATGTCGAGCCGGTTGTTCCAGGAGATCCGGGAGCGCCGGGGCCTGGCGTACTCCGTCTACTCCTTCTCCGGCTCCTACTCGGATGCCGGTGTGTTCGGTCTCTACGCGGGATGCGCTCCCGCCAAGGCCACCCAGGTCGCCGAGCTCATGCTCGGTGAGCTGGACCGTCTCGCCGACGGCGGCGTCACCGCGGACGAACTGCGCCGTGCCGTCGGTCAACTCTCCGGGGGCGCCGCCCTCGCCCTCGAGGACTCCGACACCCGGATGTCCCGGCTCGGCCGCGCCGAGATCAGCATGGGCGAGTTCGCGGACCTCGACGAGAGCCTCAGACGCCTGCACCTCGTCACCGTCGACGATGTGAAGGCGCTGGCCGGAGATCTCGCCGCACGGCCGTTCTCCGTCTCCGCGGTCGGCAGCGTGACCGACGACATGTTCGCCGCCCTCGCGCGCTGACCACCTCTCTCTTCCCGTTTCACCCGAAAGGTCATCCTGGTGCCCCATTACCTCTATCTCGTTCGACACGGCGAGCAGCAGGACGCCGAGCACGGGCTCCCCGATGGTCCGCTTTCCCCCCGAGGCAAGCGGCAGGCGCAGCTGATCGCCGAGCGTCTCGGGGGCATCCCGTTCACGGGGATGTACCACTCGCCCCTCAACCGGGCGGCCGAGACGGCGGCCATCATGTCCGAGCGGATGCCGGCTCTCACTCCGGAGCCGTCGAGCCTGCTGTTCGACTGCATCCCGTCGGGACCGACGCCGGATATGCCCAAATCGTTCGAGTCGTTCTTCGGCGCCGTCACCGACGCGGAGATCGAGGCCGGCCGTGCGCAGATGGAGGATGCCGTGAGCGAATTCCTCACGCCGGCGCGCGCTGACCGGCACGACCTGCTCGTCACCCACAACTTCGTGATCGGCTGGTTCGTGCGGCACGTCTTCGATGCTCCGGAGTGGCGCTGGTTGGGGCTGAACCAGGCCAATTGCGGGCTGACCATCATCCGGGTGCGTTCCGCGAAACCGCCGGTGCTCGTCGTGCACAACGACTTGGGTCACCTGCCGGTCGAGCTGCGCACCGGTCTCCCGGAGTTGCAGCCGGTCTGACCTGCGCGGCCTCGCAATCGCGTGGCCGCCCGCAGTTCAGAGCGCCTTGCCGAACCAGTTCGTCGCGTTGGGGTTGTCGTTGTACGGCTGGATGTCACTGTAGCCGTGGCTGCGGTAGAGGCCGCCGGCCGCCTCCAGGCTCGCATTGGTGTCGAGGACGAGCTCCGTCGCACCGAACCCTCTCGCCCGGTGCTCCAATTCGCTCAGGATCGCGCGGCCGAGCCCGCGGCCGCGGTGCGACGGCCGCACCCAGAGGTGTTTGATCTCGTAGCGCACGGCCACTGTGGAAGGATCGCGCTCGGCCAGCGGAAGGCTCAGTTCGCGGATGCCGCCGCATCCGGCTTCTGTGCCGTCCTCGTCGACGGCGAGCAGGAAGACACCGGCCGGCGGCACGAACTGGAGCGGGTCGGGGAAGGTCGTGCGGTAGGCGCCCTGACTCGCCGGAAACGTGACGGCACGTTCGGTGAAGTACTCCGCCAGCATCCGGTGGGCTGACGCGTCAGTGACCGCGACATCGGCAAATGACACCATGCACCCAGCGTATTCGTTCGGGACCGACGCGCCGCAGGTCGACAGCGCGGCGGCAGGTAGATTGGTCGGGTGACTATTCGCGTTGCCGTCGCTGGTGCGACCGGAAAGCTGGGCTCCGTCGCCGTCCGGCTCATCGAGCAGGCCGACGACCTCGAGCTCGTCGCCCGGTTGGGCTCACGGTCGCCGCTCGAGGAGATGCTGGGCGCCGATGTGCTCGTCGACATGACGCTCCCGGCGGTGAGCCCCGGAATCGTGGCGTTCGCCGTCGACAACGGGTTGAACGTGCTGGTGGGCACCTCCGGCTGGTCGGCCGACCGCATCCTGGACCTCGAGCGACGGGTCGCGGAGCACGACGGACTCGGTGCGGTCGTCATCCCCAACTTCTCGCTCGGTTCCGCCCTCGGCACGGCCTTCGCCACGGTGGCGGCTCGGTTCTTCGATTCGATCGAGATCATCGAGGCGCACGGTCAGGGCAAGGTCGACTCCCCGTCGGGAACGGCCGTGCGCACCGCAGAACTGATCGGCGCCGCCCGGGCCCAGCGCGGTCCGGTCGACGCGCCGCACTCCGACCAACGGGCCCGCGGCCAGCAGGTGGCGAGCGTCCCGATCCACAGCCTGCGGATGCGCGGGGTCGTCGCCCAGCAGCAGGTCGTCTTCGGCGGCGCGGGCGAGACCCTCACCATCCGTCACGACACGATCGGCTCGGAATCGTACGAAGCAGGGATCCTCCTCGCGGTGCGGGCTGCCGCGTCTGCCACCGGTGTCGTCGTCGGCCTCGACAAGCTCGTCGATCTCGGCATCGCCGAGCCGAACGGCGAGCCGCCGCGCCCCACCGTTCGCGAGAACGCGTGAGGAATCGCATCGCCGCCCTCGTGATGGCGGTCATTCTGGCCCTTTACCTGGTGCTCGTGGTGCAGCGTGCGGTCATGCTGATGGCCACGGGTGTCGGGGTCGCGATCGCGATGGGCGTGGCCTTGCTGGTGCTCCCGCTGATCGCGGCCTGGGCGATCGGACGGGAGCTGCTGTTCGGGGCGCGCACCGAGAAGCTCGTGAAGATTCTCGCCGCCGAAGGAGGGCTCCCGGTCGAAGACCTGCCCACCCGCGTGAGTGGGCGTCCCCTCAGGGATGCGGCGGACGCGGAGTTCCCGCAGTTCAAGGCCGAGGTCGAGGCCGCGCCGGAGAGCTGGCGTGCGTGGTTCCGGTTGGGGCTCGCCTACGACGCCTCCGGCGACCGTCGTCGGGCCCGCTCCGCCCTGCGCGAGTCGATCCGGCTCTACCGCGCCACCCGGCACGCCCGCGCCTGACTCGCCCCGCGCCGCCGCCGCCCGACGGAACATTCGTGCCGAATGTCGACTCCAAGCGATGGAAAAGCAGACATCTGGCACGAATGTTCGGGCGGCGGAAGGCTTAGACGGCGCGGAGCAGGCGGTTCATCGCATCCTGCACCGTGGCGTCGCGGAAGGTGAAACCGTCCGCCAGCAGCTTCTCGGGGATGACCTTCTGGCTCGACAGCAGCAGTTCATGTCCGGCTTCGCGTAGCGCGAGTGTCACCACCTTCTCGGGCAGCGGAAAACCGTATGGCCGATGTGCGGCGGTAGCCAGCGCCCTCAGCAGCTGGTCGGCAGTGGCGGGGGTCGGCCCGGTGATGTTGACCGGTCCCGAGAGGGTGGATGCGCCGAGCAGATGGACGATCGCGGCAGCCTCATCGTGCAGGCTCACCCACGGCCAGTGCTGGCCGCCGGTGCCGATCGGCCCGGCCAGACCGAGCCGCGCCAACGGCAGCAGCGGTTTCATGGCGCCGCCGCGCCCGATGACGACACCGGTCCGGGCGGTGATCACCCGGGTCTTCTCGGGCGCCAGATGCGCCGCCGTCTCCCAGGCGGCCACGACATCGGAGAGGAACCCTGTGCCCTTGATGGCGTTCTCGGTGAGCTTCTGACCGGGGCGGTCTCCGTAATAGCCGACGGCCGAGCCGCTGACGAACACCGCCGGAGCACGGCCGGCCATCCGCATCGCGTCGGTGAGGGTGTGCGTGGCCTCCAACCGCGACGACAGGATCTGCCGCTCGTACGCTTTGGTCCAGGGGAGCCGGCTGAGCGAGGCGCCGGCGAGGTTCACCACCGCATCCACCCGCTCCATCAGGGTGAAGTCCACCATGCGGGCGGCCGGCGCCCAGTTGAACTCGCTGTCGGTGGTGGGCCTGCGGCGCACCAGCCGCCACACCTCGTGCCCTGCCGCGGTCAGCTGGGCGCTGAGCTCGGTGCCGATCATGCCGGAGGCGCCGGCGATGAGCACCCGCATGCTCTAGGCCAGGTTGGCTTCGATGGTGATCGGGATCCCGACCAGCGCACGCGAGACCGGGCAGGTCGACTTGGCTTCCTCGGCCAGGCGCTGGAAGTCGTCCGCCGCGAGCCCGGGGACGCGGGCGCTGACGAGCAGGTGGCTACCCGTGATGCCCTGGGCCGGGTCGAACGTGACGGCGGCGGTTACCTGGATGCTCTCCGGGGTGGTGCCGAAGCCGCTGAGGATGTTCGAGAACGCCATCGAGAAGCAGGCGGCGTGCGCGGCGCCGAGCAGCTCTTCCGGGGTGGTGACGCCCGCGGCGCCCTCGGAGCGGGCCGCCCAGGTGACCGGGAACTCTGCGGTGTGCGAGGAGTCGAGGGTGACCGTTCCGTTCCCCGATTTCAGGTCGCCGTTCCAGACGGTTGTCGCTTCGCTCGTGACTGCCATGACGGCCTCCCGTTGTGTCGATGCCGACCGGATCGCCGACGGTTGTCCAGCCTACTGGCGACCTCCGCGGGGTGTCAGGCGCCCACGGGGGATTCCCGGGAAGGCCGTCAGGCGGCTTCGGTTCCGTGGCCGCGGCGGACGATCCCGGCGCGGACCAGCAGCAGGTAGATCTGGCAGCCGAGGCAGTAGCCGAAGACGGAGTTGAGGAAGGCCGCCACGAAAGCCAGGGCTGCGGCGATCGGGAGCACGTAGGGGACGCCGACCAGGTGCAGCACCAGACCGAGACCGGTGACGACGAGCCCGACGCCCTGGGCGAAGGTGGGAGGCGCAGGGTCTTCTCGTTCGGTCGGCGGCGCGAGCCTCGGCCGGATCACTGTGCGGAACAGCAGCCCGTAGGGATGCCGCTGAATGCCGGCGAACGCTCCCCACGCGAACAGCAGCGCGATCGCCAGCAGGAGCACGAAGGCCGCCACGGTCGCGCCGACGAGGCCGAGGTAGAGGTCGATCAGGAGGAGCACGGCGGTGATCCCCGCGCCGAAGCGGGGGAGCGCGGGTCGATTCCGGTGGGGTCAGGCTGGGGTGACACGGGGGCTCCCGAAGAGGTCGTCGAGGGTGGCGCGCACCTCGTCGGCGCGCGCGGCGCCGCCGATTCTGGCGCGGATCGTGCCGCTCGCGTCGAGCACGAACGTGGTGGGGGTCTGCAGGATGCCGAAGCGCTTGGCGAGGTCGGGCCGGTCGGTCAGGTCGATCTCCGCGTGGTCGACGCCCACCCGCTCGGAGCTGATCTCTCCCAGCACGCGGGCCGTGGCCCGGCACGGAGCGCAGAATTCCGTAGAGAACTGCAGCAGCGTCGCGTCGACGCCGAAGGCGGGCAGGCCGACATCGGCGGCGGCGACGCGCCCGCCGCCGGTCTTGCGGTGCACTCGGCCGGTGCGCGCACGCCAGAGCAGCCCGACCGCCGTCGCGACGACGAGGAGCCCGAGCAGTACTGCGACCGCCGTCAAGCCATTCATGATGCGGCGAGACTACGCGCCGTGGGTGCTTCCGGGCCGACTATGACTGAAGGTTACGAGCCCGACCCGCTAGCCTGGTGGCATGTCGAACTCCTCGAATCCGTTCGGCCAGGTCCTCGTGGCACTGGTCACCCCGTTCACCGCCGATGGCGAAGTCGACTGGGCCGGCGTGGAGAAGCACATCGATGACGTCATCACGGCGGGGGCCGACGGTATCGTCGTCACGGGCACGACGGGGGAGACCTCGACGTTGACCGACCAGGAGAAGCTGCGCCTCGTGGAGGTCGGCAAAGATGTCGCCGCCGGTCGTGCCAAGATCATCACCGGTGGCGGGTCGAACGAGACCGCCCACGCCATCCAGCTGTACCAGCAGAGCGAGAAGGCCGGCGCCGACGGCGTGATGATCGTCACGCCGTACTACAACAAGCCGACCCAGGCCGGCATCCTCACCCATTTCCGGATGATCGCCGACTCGACCGATCTGCCGGTGATCCTCTACGACATCCCGGGCCGCACCGGCGTTCCCATCACGTACGAGACGATCCTGCGCATCGCCAAGCACCCCAATGTGCTGGCGATCAAAGATGCGAAGGGCGACTTCAGCGAGGTCAGCCGCGTGCTCAACCAGACCGACCTGCTCTACTTCTCGGGCGACGATGCCAATGTGCTGCCGCATCTGGCGATCGGCGCATCCGGGCTCATCGGGGTGACGGCCAACATCGCGGCCCGGCCCTATCGGCAGATCGTCGACGCGGTCAACGCCGGCGACCTCACGACGGCGACGATCGCGCACCAGCAGCTCGAACCGCTGGTACGGGCCGTGATGACCCATGTGCCCGGCACCGTCGCGGCCAAGTACATCCTGCACGGCCTCGGCCGCATCTCCAGCCCGCGCGTGCGCTTGCCGCTCGTCGGTCCGGAGGAGTGGGAGGCCGCGCAGATCGAAGACGAGCTCGACCTGGTCAAGAACATCCCGGGCGTCGACTTCTCCAACTTCCGGCCCGATCGCAATGCCGCCGCCGGTGGCGCGCTGCCGAAGATCGCCGGAACCACACGCTAGGGGCCGCGCCACTGCGCGGTCCGCACCACAAGGGACGCTTCGGCGTCCGCAATGCGCAAGGAGGGCATATGCCCAATCTCGTCTCCGCTCCGCCCGCGCTCGCCGAGGGCACGCTGCGGATCATCCCCACCGGAGGTCTCGGGGAGATCGGCCGCAACATGACTGTCTTCGAGTACGAGGGCAAGATCCTCATCGTCGACTGCGGCGTGCTCTTCCCGGAAGAGAACCAGCCGGGCGTCGATCTGATCCTCCCCGACTTCGCCCCGGTGCGCGACCGCCTGGACGACATCGTCGGCGTCGTGCTCACCCACGGTCACGAGGACCACATCGGCGCCGTGCCCTATCTGCTCAAGCTGCGGGCGGACATCCCCCTCATCGGCTCCGGGCTGACGCTCGCGCTGGTGGAGGCGAAGCTCAAGGAGCACCGCATCCAGCCGTACAGTCTCACGGTGAAGGAAGGTCAGACGGAGCAGCTCGGCCCGTTCGACCTCGAGTTCGTCGCCGTCAACCACTCGATTCCGGATGCGCTGGCCGTGGCCATCAGCACGCCCGCCGGCGTCGTGCTCCACACGGGCGACTTCAAGATGGACCAGCTGCCGCTCGACAACCGCATCACCGACCTGCGCGCGTTCGCCCGTCTCGGTGAGAAGGGCGTTGACCTGTTCCTGGCCGACTCCACCAACGCCGATGTTCCCGGTTTCACTCCCCTGGAACGTTCGATCGGCCCCGTGCTCGACAACGTGATCGCTCGCGCGCCGCGCCGTGTGATCGTGGCGAGCTTCTCCAGCCACGTGCACCGCGTGCAGCAGGTGCTCGACGCAGCAGCCGCCAACGGGCGCCGCGTGGCCCTCCTCGGTCGCTCGATGGTGCGCAATATGGGAATCGCCGCCGATCTCGGCTACCTGAAGGTGCCGGACGGCGTGCTGATCGACTACAAGAAGGCCGCCGACCTCCCCGACGACAAGATCGTCTACATGTCGACCGGTTCGCAGGGCGAGCCGATGGCGGTCCTCGCGCGCATGGCCAACCTCGACCACCAGATCGAGGTCGGGCCGGGCGACACCGTCATCCTCGCGTCAAGCCTCATCCCGGGCAACGAGAACGCGGTCTACCGCGTGATCGATGGCCTCACCAAGCTCGGCGCCAACGTTGTGCACAAGGGCAACGCCAAGGTGCACGTCTCCGGCCACGCCGCCGCCGGCGAGCTGCTCTACTGCTACAACATCCTGAAGCCGAAGAACGTGATGCCGGTGCACGGCGAGTACCGTCACTTGGTGGCCAACGCCAAGCTCGCGATGGACACCGGTGTGCCCGAGGAGAACACCATCCTCGCGGAGGACGGCAGCGTCATCGACCTGCGCGACGGTGTCGCCCGGGTCGTCGGCCAGCTCGACCTCGGCTTCGTCTACGTCGACGGCTCCAGCGTTGGCGAGATCACGGATGCCGACCTCAAGGACCGCCGCATCCTCGGCGAGGAGGGTTTCATCTCGATCATCGTCGTGGTGGAGGCCGCGACCGGGCGCATCGTCACAGGCCCGGAGATCCACGCTCGAGGCTTCGCCGAAGACGACGCGATCTTCGACGCCGTCAAGCCGAAGATCGCTTCGGCACTCGCCGATGCGGCCCACAACGGGGTGCGCGACTCGCACGCGCTCTCGCAGGTGGTGCGTCGCACGGTCGGCCGCTGGGTGAACACCAGCTACCGTCGCCGCCCGATGATCGTGCCGCTGGTGATCGAGGCCTGACCCGGCCGCACACCGGGTTTCCAAGCGGGGGCGGCGGCTGTGCCGCCCCGTTTCGTCGAGGGGGAGTAATGGGGATAGCACGACGCTGGGTTTTCCCGATCATCAGGATGGTGCTCGTCGCGGTGGTGGCGGCCGCACTGGTCAAGCTCGCGTTCTTCCCTGACTCGTCGACCCGCGCTGATCCGGCCGCGCCGACCGGTGAGATCACCGAGCCGATGGTGCCGGCCGCGCTCGGCACCATCACAAACGATGTGACGATCAAGGGAACCGTGTCCGCCGACCCTGCGGTGCCGGTGCGTTCCACCGCTGTCGGCACCATCGACGAGGTGCAGGTGAAAGTGGGGCAGGGGGTCGCAGCGGGCGACACGCTCTACGACATCCGGGTGGAGACGCCGCGCGATCCGATTCAGACCACGGCTCCCGACGGCTCGGTCACGGTCACCGAGCGCAAGCCCGAGGTCACCTTCGTGGCCGTGGAGGCGCCGATCGCCGGTGTCGTCAGTTCGCTCACGGTCATCCACGGTCAGGCCGTCGCGATCGGCGACACCGCCGGACAGATCGCACCGCCCAGCTTCTCGGCGAGCGGCTCGCTGAGCCCCGAGCAGCAGTACCGCCTGCTGAACCGGCCGACGGATGCGCAGATCGCCATCACGGGCGGCCCCGCACCCTTCACCTGCACGGGGCTGAGCATCACCACGCCGTTGCCCGGCGCTGGCACCGGTGACGCGCCGGCCGCTTCCAGCGACGGTGCGTCCGGCGGAGGCACCAGCGGCACGACCGTGCGGTGCGCCGTACCGGCTGAGGTCAAAGTCTTCTCGGGCCTGGCCGCCGAGATCACGATCGCGGGAGGCAAAGCAGAGAACGTGATCGTGGTGCCCACCACGGCCGTGAAGGGTACAGCGCAGACCGGCGTGGTCTGGGTGCAGTCGAAAGACGGCAAGGCCGAGAAAAAGGACGTGAAGCTCGGCCTCACCGACGGGGCGAACGTGGAGATCACGGCCGGCCTCGCAGAGGGAGACCTGATCCGCCAATTCGTGCCGGGGGCACCGGCCGCCGCGGCAGGCGGAGAGAACTGCCAGGAGCAGGCCGGCGGCATAGTCTGCGCGGGGATCTCCGGATGACGCTGCTGCGCCTCGACCGTGTGACGCGGACTGTGCAGATCCCCGATGCGGCGCCGCTCACCATCCTCGACGGTGTCGAGCTGACGGTGGAGCAGAAAGACCGGGTCTCCATCGTCGGACGCTCCGGTTCGGGCAAATCGACCCTGCTCAACCTGCTCGGGCTGCTCGATGCCCCCACCAGCGGCGAGGTGTTCTTCGATGACCGGCCGCTGTCGACCCTGTCGTCGGGGGAGCGGGATCGGATGCGGGGCCGCGATATCGGCTTCATCTTCCAGCAGTTCAATCTGTTGGCGGGGCGAACGGCCCACGAGAACGTGATGACACCGCTGCTCTACGCCACCGGCCGCCGATTCTGGCGCCGATCGTCGATCGCCGCCGACATGCTCGACCGGGTGGGGCTCGGGCATCGCCTCACGGCCATGCCGGAGAAACTCTCCGGCGGGGAGCAGCAGCGCGTCGCGATCGCCCGGGCCCTGGTGCGCGGGCCGCGGCTGATCCTCGCCGACGAACCGACCGGCGCCCTCGACGTGGAGACCGGCACCTCGGTGATGGGACTGCTCGACGAGGTTGCCCGGGCAACGGATGCGGCGCTCGTCACGATCACCCACGATCCGGCCATCGCCGCCCTCTCCTCCACGCACTATCTGCTCGACCACGGGGTGCTTTCTCCCCGCAGCGACCTCGACGGCGCCCTGCACTCGGAGCAGGTCCCGGCGCCACAGTCGGGAATCGCATGATCGGGTTCCTCACCAGCGTCTGGGGCGCTGTCATCGAGGCGTGGCAGGAGGTGCGCATCCACCGGCTGCGCGTTCTGCTCTCCCTGATCGGCGTCGCCGTCGCCGTCTGCGCTCTGACGACGGTGGTCGGACTGGGCGGTGTCGCGGGCCAGGCGATCACGGAGTCCAACGAGCGCAACGGCGGCCGCCCCGCCCTGCTCTCGGTGAACGCAACGGCCCCCGACGGCTCGGCCCCCGACGGCTCGGGCACGGGCGCCGGAATCGACACGGCCTGGCGGGAGGTGCTCGACCGCTACTCCATCCGTTACGCGAGCTCGGTGATCAATGCCGGCGCCACGGTGCAGTTCCGCGACGGGGCGGTTCCGCTTCAGGTGACGATCGTCGATCAGCCGTACGCCACGATGCACCGTGTCACCCTCGACGCCGGCACCTGGTTCGACCGCACGGACCGGGAACGGCTCGCCCCCGCATTGGTGGTCAACACGGTCTTCTGGAACCGATTGGGTTCGCCCGACCTCGCCACGCATCCGACGGCGCAGCTGCTGGGGGAGCACCCGCAGACCGGGGTCGTGATCGGCGTCGCACGCACCGCGGAGTGGGAGACCGAGCCGCGCGCCTACCTGCTCGCGAGCGAGGCCGCCACCCTGGCCACGGCGACCACGCCCGGGCAGGATGCGGCGGGCTACTCCCGCAGCCGCCTCAGTACGAGGCCTGGGTGCCGCCCCACAACGCAGCTCAGCTGTCGAAACGCATCGAATCGGATCTCGCCGCCTCGCTCGGCGACGGCGTGCAGGTGAGCGTCAATCGGCAGGACTACGCCGCGTATTCGAACGGCGACCCCTTCCTGCCGATCACGCTCATGGTGGGTGGAGTGGCCGGGCTGATCCTGCTGCTCGGTGCGCTCGGGCTCGTCAACATCGCGCTCGTCACGGTGCGCCAGCGCATCCGGGAGATCGGCATCCGCCGCAGTTTCGGTGCAACGGCCGGTCGGGTGTTCTTCTCCGTGATGATGGAGAGCGTCGTCGCGACGGTCGTCGCGGGGGCCGTCGGTGTGGCGATCGCCATCCTCATCGTGAAGAGCCCCCTCGTGGAGAACCTGATCGGGCAGGGCATGGTCACCGACTTCCCGCCGTTCCCCGCCGGCGCAGCGATACTGGGTCTCGCCTCCGCCACCGCCGTCGGTGCCCTGGCCGGGCTGCTTCCCGCGCTCGTGGCCATCCGGGTGAGAGTGATCGACGCCATCCGGTACTGACCCGAAGCGAAACGCGCCGGAAACGCTCCAGCGGGTAACGTGCCCGTATGACTTCGTTTCGCATCCGTCCGGCCGCGGGCGCGGACGCACGCTTCCTCGGCGACATGCTCGTCGAGGCGAGCAATTGGAGCGTGGCGCGTGCGAGGCCGCGAGTGGCGGTGCTCGAAGACCCGAAGGTTCTCCGCTACATCGCCGGCTGGAAGCGGCCCGGCGATTTCGGCTCCGTAGCCGAAGACGCCCATGGCGTTCCGATCGGTGCGTGCTGGGGTCGGCTCTTCCCGGCCAATGAGCCCGGCTACGGATTCGTGGCGGTCGGTGTGCCCGAGCTGACGCTCGGTGTCAACCCGCAGTGGCGTGCGCAGGGCGTCGGCCGGGCATTGCTGCAGGCGGTCGCGGTCCAGGCCGGTGCGGCCGGACACGCTCGGCTGAGTCTCAGCGTCGAGCGGGCCAACTTCGCTCAGCGGCTCTACGTCAGCGAGGGCTTTGTCACGGTCGAGTCGGGCGAGGATTCCGACACGATGGTCCGCACGGTGCACTAGACCCGCCCGGCGGCGATTTCGCGCAACTCAGCGCGGTAACCGCAGGATGACGGGGGCGAGAAGTACCTTTATCGCATGGCTACGAGCACCAAGTCGACATCGCGCGCCCGGAACACGTCCGGCCGCGGCGCTTCGACCGCCCGCAAGCCGGCTGCGAAGACGACCACGCAGAAGACGGTCGCCTATCCGGCGGCCGGCGGGGGACCGAATCCGTTCACGCGTGCCTGGATGGGCCTTGCGCACCTCACCGGCGCGGCCTTCCGTGCCCTCGGGCCCGAGAAGTTCGCCAAAGAGGAGCGCCGCGACGGCTTCCCGTTCTTCCTCGTTCTGCTGGCGGTCGCCGGCGCGATCGTCGAATGGTTCCTCATCAACGACGAGGTCGCTCGCACCTTGGACGCGTGGACGTTCGGGGGGCTGTTCGGGCGGGTGGCTTTCGCCCTTCCGGTGATCATGGTGCTTTTCGCCGCCTGGCTCTTCCGTCATCCGAGCTCCGTGCACGACAACACCAGGATCGGGATCGGCCTGGCCATCCTGCTGCTCACCATCTCGGGCCTCTGCCACCTGTTCAGCGGGCATCCTTCGCCCAGCGATGGTATGCCGAAGCTCGCCGAGGCCGGCGGCGTTCTCGGGTGGCTGCTCGCCGCCCCGCTGTCGGCGGTCATCACGCCGTACGGCGCCGGCGCGGTCATCATCGTGCTGCTCGTGCTCAGCCTGTTCATCATCACCAAGACACCCCCGAACAAGGTCGGCGCGCGCGCCCGAGAGCTGTACGCCTATCTCTTCGGCGCGCAGCTGCCCAGCGAGGAGGAGCGTCAGGCGGCGAAAGAGGCGAAGACCCAGCAGGTTGAACTCGACGGCATCGACGACGAAGCGGGCGACGCCGAGACGAATCTGCCGTGGTGGCGGCGCAACAAGTCGCAGCGCGAGGAGGATCCCGCCTACGACTCCCCGGTCATCGCCGACGGGCTCACCGAGGTGTTCGGCACGCCCGGCACCGGAAAGGGCGAGTTCGCTTCGCCGATCGAGCCCGACCCGGCGAGCGACCACTACAACACGGAGGTTCTCGGGGAGCTCGCGCTCGCCGAGGAGGCGGTCAAACGGTTCACCGGCGAGGTCGCCCTCGGTGGCGCTCACCCGACCGGTCTGCAGGCGGACGGCGTGCCGGGCAAGCCGGATGTGCTTCCCGGTTTCGCGCTCGACGCGGAAGACTTCGACGAGACGGCGGCCCTCTCCGCCGAGCCCGACCAGCCGACAGCGCCCTATCGGTTGCCGGCGGCCACGATGCTCTCGGCTGGCACCCCGCCCAAGGCGCGCTCGGCCGCCAACGAAGAGATCGTCGGATCGATCACCGAGGTTCTCACGCAGTTCGGCGTCGACGCCCGTGTCACCGGCTACTCGCGGGGGCCGACCGTGACCCAGTACGAGATCGAGCTCGGCCCGGGTGTGAAGGTGGAGCGCGTGACGGCACTCAGCAAGAACCTCTCCTACGCCGTCGCCAGCAACGAAGTGCGCATCCTCTCGCCCATCCCGGGGAAGAGCGCCATCGGCATCGAGATCCCGAACTCCGACCGTGAGATCGTCTCGCTCGGCGATGTGCTGCGCTCCTCCGCCGCGACGAAGAGCACGCATCCCATGACCATCGGCGTCGGCAAAGATGTCGGCGGCGGTTTCGTGGTGGCGAACCTGGCCAAGATGCCCCACCTCCTGGTGGCCGGCTCCACCGGTTCGGGCAAGTCGAGTTTTGTGAACTCGATGATCACCAGCCTGCTCATGCGGGCCAAGCCGGCGGATGTGCGCATGGTGCTCATCGACCCGAAACGCGTCGAGCTCACCATCTACGCCGGAGTCCCGCACCTGATCACCCCCATCATCACGAACCCGAAGAAAGCGGCGGAGGCGCTGCAGTGGGTCGTGAAAGAGATGGACATGCGCTACGACGACCTGGCCAGTTTCGGGTTCCGGCACATCGACGACTTCAACAAGGCCGTCATGAACAACGAGATCGTGCTTCCCGCGGGCAGCGAGCGCAAGCTCAAGCCGTACCCCTATCTCCTCGTCGTCGTGGACGAGCTCGCCGATCTGATGATGGTGGCCCCGCGCGACGTCGAAGACTCGATCGTGCGCATCACCCAGCTGGCCCGTGCGTCGGGGATCCACCTCGTGCTCGCCACCCAGCGTCCATCCGTCGATGTCGTCACCGGTCTCATCAAGGCGAACGTCCCATCGCGGCTCGCCTTCGCCGTCACCAGCGTCACCGACTCGCGGGTCATCCTCGACCAGCCGGGCGCCGACAAGCTCATCGGCCAGGGCGATGCCCTGTTCCTCCCGATGGGCGCCTCCAAATCGGTTCGCGTGCAGGGCGCCTGGGTTAACGAGACCGAGATCCAGAAGGTCGTCGACCATGTCACCCGCCAGGCTCGGCCGGAGTATCGCCAAGATGTCGCGGTCGCTGCCGAGCGCAAGCAGATCGACGCCGACATCGGCGACGACCTGGAACTGCTGCTCGCGGCCGCCGAGCTCGTCGTCTCGACCCAGTTCGGTTCGACCTCGATGCTGCAGCGGAAACTGAGGGTCGGCTTCGCCAAAGCGGGCCGACTCATGGACCTCCTGGAGTCGCGCGAGATCGTCGGGCCGTCGGAAGGATCGAAGGCCCGGGATGTGCTCGCCACCGTCGAGCAGCTTCCCGCAGTTCTGGCGAGGATCCGAGGCGGGGACGACACCCCGTCGGCGGCGGCGCCGGCGAGGGCCGGTGACATCCACCCGGCCGGTGACCGGAATGCCGCCGAACAGTATGCCGCCGACCAGTACGCCGGCGACCCGGTGGCGCGTATGACCGAGGGCTATCCTGAGGTGGAGGGCGACTCGAACGAAGACGCCTGGCAGCTGACCGACAGGGAGTGAACCGCATGTCGGTGCCCGAGACCCCGCCGCCGGCCGCGCCGGTGGGAGGCCCCCCTCCCGCAGCGAGCAACTGGAACCTCCCCAATGTGATCACGGTGGTGCGCATCCTGCTCGCCCCGCTTTTCGTCTGGATGCTGCTGGCGGACGCGGGGAACGACGGCTGGCTGCGCTGGGCGGCGGCCGTGCTCTTCGTCATCGCCATCGCGACCGATGGGGTAGACGGCGCCATCGCCCGTCGCAACAACCTCGTGACCGAGCTCGGCAAACTCCTCGACCCGATCGCAGACAAGGTGCTCACCGGCGGTGCTCTGGTGGGCCTGTCGATCCTCGCCGAGCTGCCCTGGTGGGTGACGATCGTGATCCTGGTCCGTGAGATCGGGATCACCGTCTACCGGTTCGTGGTGATCCGTCAGGGCGTGATCGCGGCGTCGCGTGGCGGAAAGCTCAAGACCATCGTGCAGTCGGTCGCGATCAGCCTGGCGCTCTTCCCGCTCTGGACGGTGTTCGGCGACTGGGTGTTCTGGCTGAACGGCATCGTCATGACACTCGCCGTCGTCCTCACGGTCGTCACCGGGGCCGACTACCTCTGGCAGGCCTGGAAGGGCCACAGGGCGAAACGTGTCGTCGCCTGACCTCGCGGCCCGTCTGATCGGTCGGCTGACCGAACGCGGGCTCACGATCGCGGCGGCCGAGTCGCTGACCGGTGGCGAACTCATCGCGGAGCTCACGAGCGTTCCGGGTGCGTCGGCGGTCGTGCTGGGCGGCGCGGTCGTCTACGCCACCGCGCTCAAGCATTCGCTGCTCGGCGTCGACGAGGAATTGCTCGAACGCGAGGGTCCCGTGCACCCCGACGTCGCCCGCCAGCTCGCCGACGGCGTGCGCGAGCGTCTCGCGGTTTCGGGTCGCCCGGCCGATATCGGTCTGTCGACGACGGGCGTCGCCGGGCCGGATCCGCAGGGCGGTCGCTCGGTCGGAACCGTCTTCATCGGGCTCTCGCTGGAGTCGGGAACCCGGGTCGTCGAACTCGCCCTCGACGGGGACAGGGCGCAGATCCGGCGGCAGGTCGTGGACCGGGTGCTCGCCGAGCTCGCCATGGAGCTCGGCATCGGATGAGACGGGATGCGGTGTGACAGGCGGGAATACAGCCTGTTTCCGCTCTGTTACAGATCGTGCATTCACAAGAAAAGCCCAGTCGTTCTCGTTATCGTTGCGTCAAAGGATGCGTGTAGTGTTGGCATCCACAATTGAAGGTCCGATACGTCGGCAGGGTAGAAGAAGGAGGCTCCAATGATTCTTGTACGTCAGGAAATCGGCGACGTGCTCAGGGACTTCCGCCTGCAGAAAGGCCGTACGCTCCGGCAGGTCGCGAGCAAGGCGAGCGTCGCTCTCGGCTACCTCAGCGAGGTGGAGCGCGGTCAGAAGGAAGCGTCGTCCGAGATTCTCGCATCGGTCGCGGATGCGCTCGACACGCCCATCTCGGTCATCATGCGCGAGGTCGGCGACCGGCTCGCGGTGCTCGAGGGCATCGAGCCGATCATCCCCGACACGATCCCAGACGAGTTCGTCGCCGCAATGGACGCGGATCTCGTTTCCCGTTGATTCAGATTCCGAAGAACGCCCCGGTCGCCCGGGGCGTTCTTCGTTGTGCCGCCGCGTCTTAGGGTTGTTCCATGAAGTTGAGTGAGTTCCAGCGTGCGATCGTCGACGAGTTCGGCTCGGTGTACGGTCAGGCGCTGACCATCGATCTGGTGCTCGGCGAGCTCGGCGGCCGCACCGCTGCGCAGGCCATCGAGGCCGGCATCCCGCCGCGCGAGGTCTGGTTCGCGTTGTGTCGCGAGACCGGTGTTCCGCAGGCGCATTGGCACGGTGCCGGCAAGCCGGCACCGAAGCGCTGAGAGTCGCGACACGCCGCCTCCGAACACTCGAAGATATGTTCGGATGTTGCTAGGCTCCTCCACAGCGGCAATCGAAAACGGGTTGTCCACAGAAGGCCGCCGGCCCGCGTCGAGTGTCAGTGCTCCCGCGTACAGTCGATCTCGTTAGCGAAGCCGAAGAAGGAGAAACGCAATGCCATCAGCCGCCGATCGTGAGAAGGCCCTCGAGACTGCCCTTGCGCAGATCGACCGCCAGTTTGGCAAGGGCTCGGTCATGCGACTGGGCAGCGATGAGCGCGCTCCTGTCGAGGTCGTCCCCACCGGGTCGATCGCGCTGGATGTCGCGCTCGGCATCGGCGGGCTCCCGCGGGGGCGCATCGTCGAGATCTACGGGCCGGAGTCGTCGGGTAAGACCACGCTGACCCTTCACGCGATCGCCAACGCTCAGCGCGCGGGCGGCATCGCCGCCTTCATCGACGCCGAGCACGCGCTCGACCCGGAGTACGCTCGCAAGCTCGGCGTCGACATCGACGCCCTCCTCGTTTCGCAGCCCGACACAGGGGAGCAGGCGCTCGAGATCGCCGACATGCTCGTGCGAAGCGGCTCCATCGATCTCATCGTCATCGACTCCGTCGCCGCGCTCGTGCCCCGTGCCGAGATCGAGGGCGAGATGGGCGACTCCCACGTCGGCCTCCAGGCTCGCCTCATGTCGCAGGCGCTCCGCAAGCTCACCGGTGGTCTCAGCCAGACGAACACCACCATGATCTTCATCAACCAGCTGCGTGAGAAGATCGGTGTCTTCTTCGGAAGTCCCGAGACCACCGCGGGTGGAAAGGCGCTGAAGTTCTACGCTTCGGTGCGACTGGACATCCGGCGAATCGAGACCCTGAAAGACGGCACGGAGGCTGTGGGAAACCGCACGCGCGTCAAGGTGGTCAAGAACAAGATGGCGCCTCCGTTCAAGCAGGCGGAGTTCGACATCCTCTACGGTGTCGGCATCTCCCGCGAGGGGAGCCTGATCGATTTCGGTGTCGAGCACGCGATCGTCAAGAAGTCCGGCGCCTGGTACACCTACGAGGGTGATCAGCTCGGCCAGGGCAAAGAGAACTCGCGCAACTTCCTCATCTCCAACCCCGACATCGCCGCGGAGATCGAGAACAAGATCCTGGTGAAGCTCGGCATTCACGAAGACCCGAATGCGGTGGCGGCGCCGGCCGACAACGTCGACTCCCTCGAGGAGAAGCTGCAGGCTCGCAAGGGCGCGTAGCGCGGGTGCCGGCCGGTGCTGGCACCGGCCCGGAGGCCGCTCGATCCACAACCCGTTCGACCGAAGGCAGAGGAGCAGCTCGTGGTGAGTTTTCCACCGGCGTCCGAGAACGAAGAGCATCTCGCTCCCGTCACCTATCTCCGCGATGCGCGCCGCGCGGGTTCGAGTTCCGCATCGCGAGCGGCGTTCGGCTCGGCCGGGGAAGCCCCAGCAGAGACGCACGGCGGCGGTATGCGAGACCACCCCTCGGGGCGGCGACTGCCTCGTGCAGCCGATGCGACTGGCGCGCCCGGTGCGGCTGGTCTGCCGGAAGCCGAAGGCCGGGCCACCGGTGTCTCCCCATCGGATGAGTCAGAGGCCGATGGCATCGCGGCAACCGAAGGAGCCCCGGGGAACGCCGGAGGGCGACGGAGCTCGGGCGTGTGGTCGCGTGCGTTCGACTCGACCGCGGCGACGGGTGCGGTCGAGGAGCGCACAGGAAAGCGTGCGGCGAACGTCTCCCTGCACCAGCTCGCGCGGCGGGGGATGTCGCGCTGGGAACTCGCTCAGGTGCTCGCCAAGCGTGAGATCGATGTCGACGTCGCCGAAGCCGAGCTGAACCGCCTCGAGAGCGTCGGGCTCCTCGACGATGCGGCTCTCGCGGTGACCCTGGTCTACACCCAGCACACTCGCAAAGGCCTCGGCCGCTCGGCGATCGAGCAGGAACTGAAGCGGCGGCACATCTCGCCCGAGATCATCGAGGACGCCCTCGACGAAATCGCGGCCGACGACGAACTCGAACGCGCGACCGAACTCGCCGTGAAGCGAGTGGGGCAGCTCGCGACCTACGACGACGAGACGGCGCGGCGGCGGCTGCACGGCTTCCTCGCCCGCAAGGGATACAGCTCGACCGTGGTCCGTCAGGCGATGGATGCGGCGTTCGCCACGCGGGGCAAGCGCGGGGTGCGGTTCGAGTAGATTCGAACCCTCAGTCGGTCGAACGTAAACTAGACGAACTATGAGCATCACGGAAGAGCGCAGCGTCATCGTGCCGTCGTCCGCGGCGGTCGACTCGAACGGCCGGGCGCGCACGTACGAGGTCCGCACCTACGGGTGCCAGATGAACGTGCACGACTCGGAAAGACTGAGTGGGTCGCTCGAAGCGGCCGGCTACATCCCGGCGAACGGTGACGAGGCCGACATCGTCGTGATCAACACCTGCGCGGTTCGCGAGAATGCCGACAACAAGCTCTACGGCAACCTCGGCCACCTCGCCTCGGTCAAGAAGCGGCATGAGGGCATGCAGATCGCGGTCGGCGGCTGCCTGGCGCAGAAAGACAAGAACGTCATCCTCGAGAAAGCCCCCTGGGTCGACGTCGTCTTCGGCACGCACAACATGGGATCGCTGCCCAGCCTGCTGGAGCGGGCGCGCCACAACGACGCCGCCGAGATCGAGATCCTCGAATCGCTCGAGACGTTCCCCTCGACTCTGCCCACCAAGCGTGATTCGAGCTACAGCGGATGGGTGTCGATCTCGGTCGGCTGCAACAACACCTGCACGTTCTGCATCGTCCCTTCGCTGCGCGGCAAAGAGAAAGACCGCCGGCCGGGAGAGATCCTCGCCGAGATCCAAGCCCTCGTCGACGACGGGGCCATCGAGGTCACCCTGCTCGGTCAGAACGTCAACTCCTACGGCGTCGAATTCGGCGACCGGCAGGCCTTCAGCAAACTGCTGCGGGCGGCCGGCGAGATCGACGGGCTGGAGCGCATCCGGTTCACCAGTCCCCACCCCGCTGCATTCACCGACGATGTCATCGACGCGATGGCCGAGACGCCCTCTGTGATGCCGCAACTGCACATGCCGCTGCAATCCGGGTCAGACCGCATCCTCAAATCGATGCGGCGGTCGTACCGCTCAGAGAAATTTCTCGGCATCCTCGACCGGGTGCGCGCCAAGATGCCGGATGCGGCGATCAGCACCGACATCATCGTCGGCTTCCCCGGCGAGACCGAGGAAGACTTCCAAGAGACGTTGCGTGTGGTCGAGGCAGCGCGCTTCGCGTCAGCGTTCACGTTCCAATACTCGATCCGCCCGGGAACACCGGCCGCCACGATGGCCGACCAGGTTCCCAAAGAGATCGTTCAAGACCGATACGAGCGACTCATCGCTCTGCAGGAGCACATCTCCCTCGAAGAGAACCGCACGGTGATCGGTCGCCGGGTCGAGCTCCTCGTCGCAAACGGGGAAGGCCGCAAAGACGCCGACACGCACCGGCTGAGCGGGCGCGCCCACGACAGCCGGCTCGTGCACTTCGAGGTGCCGGCCGGTTCGGAGACACCCCGACCGGGCGATGTGGTGACGGTGACCGTCACACAGGCGGCGCCGTTCCACCTCATCGCCGACTCGCCCGACGGGGCTCCACTCGCCATCCGGCGCACCCGTGCCGGCGAGGCCTGGGACCGCGCCGAGGCGGCGTCCTGTGCTGTGCCGGCGCTTGCCGGGGGCACAGCATCCGCGCTCGGCCGTGTGTCGCTCGGCCTCCCCACGCTGCGGGCAGCCGAGCCGCTCACCTCGCCCGGCGTCGGAACCATGCCGATCTACGACCCGACGGACGGCGAACGCTGACCGAGCTCGACGGCGCCGGGCGCGACACCTCCGGACCCGACGGCGCGATCGTCGCGATCGTCGGGCCCACCGGCACCGGCAAGACCGAGCTGTCACTGAACCTCGCCGAGGGGCTGCGCGCCGCCGGCCGACCCGCCGAGGTCGTCAACGCCGACGCCATGCAGCTCTACCGTGGAATGGACGTCGGCACCGCCAAACTGCCGCAGGCCGAGTGGCGGGGTATCCCGCACCACCTGTTCGACGTGCTCGATGTGACCGACGAGGCCACGGTGGCGCGCTACCAGCCGGCCGCGCGTCGCACCGTGGAAGAGATCCTGGCGCGCGGGGCCGTTCCGATCCTCGTCGGTGGTTCCGGACTCTACGTCTCGAGTGTGATCTTCGACTTCCGGTTCCCGGGAACGGACGCGGCGCTCCGGCAGTCGCTCGAAACCGAGCTCACCGAACGCGGGCCCGGATTGCTCCACCGGCGTCTGCTCGCCATCGACCCGGCGGCGGCCGCGTCGATCGGACCGAGCAACGGACGGCGCCTCGTGCGCGCCCTCGAGGTCGTCGCATTGACGGGGGAGCCGGTGAGCGCATCCCTCCCCGAGACCCCGGTGCCGTGGCGGCCGACGACGGTCCTCGGCCTCACCGCACCCCGGGACGAATTGACGGCGCGGCTCGACGCCCGGGTCGAGCGGATGTGGGCCGACGGCCTGCTCGACGAGGTCTCCGCCCTGATCCCGCGCGGGTTGGAGCGCGGGGTGACGGCGAGCCGCGCCATCGGGTATGCGCAGGCGCTCGCGGAGCTCCGCGGCGAGGTCGACCGGGCAGAGGCGATCGCCAAGACGCAGCAGCTCACCCGACGCTATGCGAGACGGCAGGTGAGCTGGTTCAAGCGGTACCCCGGCATCCACTGGCTCGCGTACGACGACCCGAACCTGACCGTCGCCGCGCTCGATAGGCTGTGAGCATGGCGACAACGCTCCACTTCACCAAAGGACACGGCACCGGCAACGACTTCGTGCTGTTCGCCGACCCGGACGGTCTCATCGACCTGACGCCGAGCCAGATCGCCGAGATCTGCGACCGGCACTTCGGCATCGGGGCAGACGGCATCATCCGCGCGGTGCGATCGAAACACCTGCCGGAGGGTGTCGAAGCCCTGGCCGAAGACGACGCCGCCGAGTGGTTCATGGACTACTCCAATGCCGACGGTTCGGTGGCTGAGATGTGCGGGAACGGCATCCGGGTCTATGTGCGGTTCCTGATCGAGTCGGGGCTCGTCGAGCTCGCCGACGGTGACACTCTCGCCATCGGCACCCGCAGCGGTGTTCGAGACGTGCAGCGGAATCTGACCGGCTTCCAGGTGGATCTCGGCCGGTGGACGCTCGACGGCGGAGAGCCGTTGGTGCGCGCCAAAGAACTCCCGGTCGCGCGCCCGGGCCTCGGCATCGACGTGGGGAACCCGCATGTCGTGGTCGCGGTGGCCGACGAGGCCGAGCTGGAGGCGGCCGACCTCACCTACATCCCGCACCTCGAGCCGGCGCCCGCCGACGGGGCGAACGTGGAGTTCGTCGTGCCGCACGAGCCGCTCGTGAAAGACGGCGTCGGCCGAATCCGGATGCGCGTGCACGAACGGGGAAGCGGCGAGACGCTCTCCTGCGGAACCGGCACGGCCGCGGCGGCCCTCGCCGTGCGGTACTGGGCGGGCGCCGGCGCTCCCAACCAGTGGCGGGTCGACGTTCCCGGCGGAACGCTGGGCGTGCGCATGTTCCCCACCGAAGACGGCGAACATGTCGCCCTGTCGGGGCCGGCGGAACTGGTCTACACCGGAACCCTCGAACTGGCTTAGCCCTCGGCTCTGATCCGTGGCTCTGACCCGTGGCTCTGAGTCGAGGCTCTGAGCTGAGGCACAGGCCCGAGGCACAGGCCCGAGCAGCTGATCCGACGAACCGGACCGACGAACCGGACCGACGAACAGGCACGTTGCGGTTTCGTGCCGGGCTCAGTCCCCGTGGCGTCGGGAGCGCAGAACGCGATAGCCCTTCGATGTGGCGGCGCGCGAGGTGCTCAGCTCGGGGAATGTGGCCTGGATCCAGCGATGGAGCGAGTCGGAGCCGAGGTTCCGCTGCACGACCAGCCACGCGTCGGAGCCCGGCTCCAGTCGCGGCAACCACTTCTCGAGCAGATTGTGCAGCTCGTTCTTGCCGACGCGGATCGGCGGGTTCGACCAGATCGTCGTAAAAGACACATCATCGGGAACATCATCGGGCACGGATGTGTTTACATTAGTGAGACCGAGCTTCTGCGCGTTTCTGCGCACCACATCCAGCGCTCGGGTGTTGACATCGACGGCCCAAACGGTCGCGTGAGGGGATTCGAGAGCAAGTGTGAGAGCCAGAGGCCCCCAGCCGCAGCCGAGGTCGAGAAGATGGCCGCCGGGCGGTGCAGCGGGGACATGGTCGAGGAGCACTCGCGTACCCGTATCGATGCGCTCGGGGCTGAAGATGCCGTTCGCCGTCGTCAGATCGTAGGTCTGTCCGGCTAGGCGGACGGTAATCGGCCGGAGCTTCAGTTCGCTCTCGGGCGCCGAGGAAAAGTAGTGATCTCCGCTGGCCATAACAGGACCGTACAGGACACGAACGAACGAGGGCCAACTCGGATACGATATTGGCCAGATGCAGGACACACGAATGAACGAAAACTTCAGCGAAGCGCCGACGCCGACCGATGACACCGATGTCGTCGCCCGGGTCCTCGCCAATGCAGACACCCACGCCGGCATGTCCCTCTTCGGTCGGGGCGCTCAGGCGCTGCAATCGACCGGAACCGAGGACACCGGCCACGACGGCGAACAATTCGACCGCGAGGAGCGCGCCGCGCTCCGCCGCGTCGCCGGGCTGTCCACCGAACTGGAAGACGTCACCGAGGTCGAGTACCGGCAGCTGCGGCTCGAGAACGTGGTGCTGATCGGCATCTACTCGCAGGGCACCCTGCAGGACGCCGAGAACTCCATGCGCGAGCTCGCCGCCCTGGCGGAGACCGCGGGCGCCGTCGTGCTGGACGGGCTCTTGCAGCGCCGACCGCATCCGGATGCCAGCACCTACCTCGGCAAAGGCAAGGCGCAGGAGCTCGCGGGTGTCGTCGCCGCACTCGGGGCCGACACTGTGATCGCCGACACTGAGCTGGCTCCGAGCCAGCGGCGTGCCCTCGAAGACGTGGTGCGGGTGAAAGTCATCGACCGCACCGCGGTCATCCTCGACATCTTCAGCCAGCACGCCAAGAGCCGGGAAGGCAAGGCGCAGGTGGAGCTCGCGCAGCTCGAATACCTGTTGCCGCGCCTGCGCGGCTGGGGTGACTCGATGTCGCGGCAGGCCGGTGGCCAGGTCGGCGGCGCGGGGGCCGGGATGGGGTCCCGCGGTCCGGGCGAGACGAAGATCGAGCTCGACCGCCGCCGCATCCACACCCGGATGGCGAAGCTGCGCAAACAGATCATCGGGTTCAAGCCGGCACGGGAAGCGAAACGTGCCAACCGTCGGCGCAACTCGGTTCCGTCGGTGGCGATCGCCGGGTACACCAATGCCGGCAAGTCGAGTCTGCTCAACCGCATCACCAAGGCGGGCGTGCTCGTCGAGAACGCGCTGTTCGCGACCCTCGACTCCACCGTACGCAAATCGGTGACGGCGGACGGTCGGCTCTACACGCTGGCCGACACGGTCGGCTTCGTGCGCAATCTGCCGCACCAGCTGGTGGAGGCTTTCCGTTCCACACTCGAAGAGGTGGCCGACTCGGATGTGATCGTCCACGTCGTGGACGGTTCGCACCCCGACCCGGCCAGTCAGCTCGCGACGGTTCGCGACGTGATCGGAGAGGTGGGCGCCCGCGACCTCCCGGAGATCGTGGTGTTCAACAAGGCCGACCTGGTCGGGCCGGATGAGCGTCTCGTTCTGCGCGGTCTCGAACCGGGCGCGATCTTCGCCTCGGCGCGCACGGGCGAAGGGATCGACGAGGTGCTCGGCGCCATCGCACGCCTGCTGCCCGACACCTCCATCGAGATCGAACTCGTCGTGCCGTACGACCGGGGCGATCTGATCTCGGCCCTGCACGAGCGTGGCCGCGTTCTCTCGACCGAGTACGTCGAAGACGGCACCCGGGTCACCGCGCGCATCCAGCCCGAGTACGAGTCGGTGTTCGAAGCGTTCGCGGTGACGCCGACCGTCTAGAACCCACCCCTACCGCAGCGAGCCGGTGGCCATCGAGGCCGCCGGCTCGCGGTGTTCGGCCGTCACACGACGACACACGGGTTTCCTCCCTGGCCGGACATTGCTAGATTTCGAGTCAACCGATGCGGACGACCCGCTCGGTGGTGCGACAGCCGAGCCCGGCACCCGCCCGCGAACACCCCGCCGAGCGGGGTTCTGACCCTGACGGGACGGACGCGGCCGAGCCGGCAGCAACCGTCGAACCCACCACCGAGGACGCCATGAGCTGTACCGCATCGCGGTTCTCTTTCGAGCTGTATCCGCCGCGCAGTGCGGCCTCCGCCGTGGCGCTGCCGGCGACGATCGACCGGCTCGCGGCCGCGCATCCCGAGTTCATCTCGGTGACCTTCGGCGCCAACGGCTCCTCCCGCGCCTCGTCGCTCGACGTGCTGCGTTACATCCTCGAACACACCGCGGTGAGCCCGATGGCGCATCTCACCTGCGTCGGCTCCTCGCATGCGGAAGCCAATCAGCTGATCCGTGAATTCCTCGATGCGGGTGTACGTCGCTTCCTCGCGGTGCGCGGCGACCCGCCCGCGGATGCGGCGCCGGGCGAGAGCGGATTGGGCGACCTCCGCAGTGCGGGCGAATTGGTGCAGCTCATCCACCGGGTGCAGGCCGAGCGCGTGCCCTACCAGGAGCGACCCGTGCCCGGGTTGCCCACCGCGCGCGAAGTGGACCGGGGACGCGAACGCGTGCAGATCGCCGTCGCCGCCTTCCCCAATGGGCACCCCAGCTCCCGCTCGACGAGCCAGGACATCGACACGCTGCTCGCCAAACAGGCGGCCGGTGCCAACCTCGGCATCACCCAACTGTTCTTCCACCCGGAGGACTACCTCACCTTTGCGCAGAAGGCCAAGGAGGCCGGGGTGCTGTTCCCGATCCTCCCCGGCATCATGCCCGTCACCAGCTCGGCGCGACTGAGGCGGATGCTCGAGCTGAGTGGCGAGGATCTGCCGAGCGAGCTCGCGATCCAGTTGGAGATCGAACCGACCGAGGAGGGGCAGCGTGAGATCGGCATCGCGTGGGCCGCTGATTTCGCCGCCCGGCTGCTCGACGGCGGCGCCCCCGGGATCCACCTCTACACCTTCAACCAGCACGCGGCCGTCCTGGCCGTCCTCGACCGCATCGGGCTCCTGCCCGCCGGAAGCACCACCGAAAGGGAACCAGCATGACCGACACGACACCCCGCACCGCCTTCCCGACGGGCACGATCATCGGCTACCCGCGCATCGGGCGTCGCCGGGAGCTCAAGAAGGCGGTCGAGAGCTTCTGGGCGGGAACGACGACGGCCGACGAGCTCGAGTCAACGGCCGCCGAGCTGCGCTCCGCCACCCGGGAACGCCTTGCGGCGCTCGGCTTGGGGCGTGACGACGCGTCGATCCCGGAGAGCTTCAGCTACTACGACCAGATGCTCGACGCCGCGGTGACGGTCGGGGCCGTCCCCTCCCGCTTCGCTTCACGGGTCGACGCCGCCGGCGTGGTGGACCTCGCGGGCTACTTCACGATCGCTCGCGGCGAGGGCGAGAACGCACCGCTGGAGATGACGAAGTGGTTCGACTCGAACTACCACTACCTCGTGCCGGAGATCGGACCGGAGACCACGTTCCGGCTCGCTTCGGACCGCATCGTGCGCGAGTTCGAGGAGGCCAAGGCGGCCGGATTCGTCACGCGACCGGTGATCGTCGGCCCCGTGACCTTCCTCGCACTCAGCAAGGCCAGCGATGAGGCGCCGGAGGGCTTCCACCCGCTCTCGCGCCTCGACGACCTGCTGCCGGTGTATGCCGAGCTACTGACCCGCCTCGCGGCGGCCGGCGCCCCCTGGGTGCAGCTCGACGAGCCGGCCCTCGTCAGCGAGAGCATCGACGAGGAACGCTCGGCGCTGCTCTCGGCGGTCGCCACGGCCTATGCCGTGCTCGGCGCGGTCGCGAGTCGGCCGGCACTGTTCGTCGCCGCACCGTACGGAAGCCTCGGCGATGCGCTTCCCGTGCTCGCGGCCACGCCGATCGAAGCGCTCTCGCTCGACCTCGTGCGCGGAAGCGTGCCGACCGGGCTCGACCCGGCGACTGCATCCGCCCTCGCCGGCAAGACCGTGGTCGGCGGAGTGATCGACGGTCACAACATCTGGCGAGGCGACCTGGAGGCCGCCTTCGGCCGGCTCACCGAGCTGTTGGCACTGAGCCCGGAGGTGGCGGTCTCCACATCGACGTCGCTGCTGCACGTTCCGCACGATGTGGACGATGAGCCCGCCCTCGCCGATCAGCTCAAGGGCTGGCTCGCATTCGCCGACCAGAAGGTCACGCAGGTGGCGACGCTCGCGCGCGGCCTCGTCGACGGACACGAGGCCATTCAGGGAGAGCTGAGCGACGCATCCGCGGCACTCGCCGATCGGGCCGCAGCGCCTGGAGTACGGGATGCGGCGGTGCGCGCCCGGACCGCCGCCCTCACCGCGCAGGACTTCTCGCGCGGCGACTACACCGACCGGCTGGCGGCGCAGGACGCGGCGCTCGGGCTGCCCTTCCTGCCCACCACCACCATCGGATCGTTCCCGCAGACGAGCGACATCCGCCGAGCCCGGGCACAGCTTGCGAAAGGGCTGCTGAGCGAAGCCGAGTACCTCGCACGGATGCAGGCGGAGATCAAACGCGTCGTCGACCTCCAGGAGGAGATCGGAATCGACGTCATCGTGCACGGCGAGCCCGAGCGCAACGATATGGTGCAGTACTTCGCCGAGAACCTCGACGGATTCGCGGTGACGCAGAACGGATGGGTGCAGTCGTATGGCAGCCGATGCACGCGTCCGTCGATCCTCTGGGGCGATGTGTCGCGGCCGGCGCCGATCACGGTTGACTGGTCGAGCTTCACGCAGAGCCTCACCGCGAAGCCGGTCAAGGGCATGCTGACCGGGCCGGTCACCATTCTCGCCTGGTCGTTCGTGCGCGACGACCAGCCGCTCGGCGACACGGCTCGCCAGGTGGCGCTCGCATTGCGCGACGAGATCGCCGACCTGGAGGCCGCGGGCATCCGAATCGTGCAGGTGGACGAGCCGGCGCTGCGCGAGCTGCTGCCGCTCAAGAAGGCCGACCACGCCGAATACCTGGACTGGTCGGTCGGCTCATTCCGGCTCTCCACCGCCGGCGTGCGCGACGAGACGCAGATCCACACGCACCTCTGCTATTCGGAGTTCGGCGTGGTGATCGACGCGATCCGCAATCTCGACGCCGACGTGACGAGCATCGAGGCGGCCCGTTCGCGGATGGAAGTCGTGCACGACATCCAGACCTCCGGATTCGAGCACGGCATCGGTCCGGGCGTTTACGACATCCACTCGCCGCGCGTGCCGAGCGTCGCCGAGGTGACGGAGCTGCTCGAGACGGCCTTGAGCGCCATCCCGGGCCGGCAGCTGTGGGTGAACCCGGACTGCGGGCTCAAGACCCGCGGGTACGACGAGACGGTCGCGTCGCTGCGCAACATCATCGAGGCGACCCGGGCGGTTCGGGCCAAAGCCGGCGTGACGGCCTGACGAGCCCTGCATTCCCAGTACCGTCGGAGATCCGGGGCGAAAGCGGCCGGATCTCCGACGGAGCCGTGAGATGGATGCGGTGGCGCGCGAAAACCATGGCGGCAGGGGAGGATGGGCTCATGGTCGAGATTTCGGATGGGGACTTCGAGGCGATGGTGAACGACGTCTACGACGGTCTGCCGCGCGACATGGTGGAGCCGTTGGAGAATGTGGCCATCCTGTTGGAAGATCAGCCGGCCGGCGCGCGACCGCGCCTGTACGGGCTCTACAGCGGGCATCCGCTGACCAAACGCGGCTACTACGGTTTCGGTGAACTGCCCGACCGCATCACGCTCTACAAGAACAACCTCGCCGAGCACAGCGCGACCCTCGATGAATTGCGGGCGCGGGTGCGGGTGACGCTGGTGCACGAGATCGGCCACTACTTCGGGCTGGACGACGCGCGCCTCCACGAACTCGGCTGGGCCTAGCCACCCCCAGAGGGCGAACATTTGTGCCGAATGTCGCCTCTGACGCACGACGAGGTGACATTCGGCACAAATGTGTCGAGGGAAGGATCAGACCGCGCGGAGAACGGCGACCACCTTGCCGAGCACCTCGGCGAAGTCGCCGAGGATCGGCTCGAAGTTCGAGTTGCGCGGCAGTAGCCAGGTGTGACCGTCGCGCTGACGGAACACCTTGACGGTGGCCTCCTCGTCGAGCATCGCCGCGACGATGTCGCCGTTCTCGGCGGTGTTCTGCGAGCGGATGACCACCCAGTCGCCGTCGCAGATAGCCGCATCGATCATCGACTCGCCCACGACCTTGAGCATGAAGAGCTCACCGTTGCCGACGAGCTGCCGCGGCAGCGGGAAGACCTCGTCGACCTGCTGCTCGGCGGTGATCGGGATGCCGGCGGCGATACGGCCGACGAGCGGAACCATCGCGGCGTCGCCGACCGGGATCTGGCTCTCGTAGTCGGGGGTGGCCGAGGTGGACGGAACGTCGATGAGGATCTCGAGGGCGCGCGGACGGTTCGGGTCGCGCCGCAGGTAGCCGCTCAGCTCCAGCTGGTTGAGCTGGTGCGTGACGCTGGAAAGCGAGGAGAGGCCGACGGCGTCACCGATCTCGCGCATGCTCGGCGGATAGCCGCGCTGGCTGACGGAACGACTGATCATCTCGAGGATGGCGAGCTGCTTCTCGCTGAGGTTCTTGCGTCGTCGCGTGCCGCCGCGCTCCCGCGCTGTCTGGTTGTCGTTCGACACTGTCGTCCCTTCGTGACCCGCCTGGCGCATCCGGCGTGGTGCGAATGTCGGTGGTGCCTGGTTGGGTGAACTCCAGACAATCGAAACTGTATCCACGATGCAGGGGTAAAACAAACATATGTTCGAGCGTGTCTCGAATGTCTTCGATGTTTTCTCCCGAATCGCATGGTTGTGGTTTCGAACATTCGAAGATATATTCGGAACACAGCTTCGCATCCGCCCTGCCGGCCAAGCAGCGGATGCGGAATCTTAGGAGGTCAAGAACATGAGCACAGCAACGGTAACCATGTCACCGTCGGGCTTCACCGTTCCCGAGGGCGCCACCACGCGCCTGCACCTCACGCGCCGTGGGCGCGTGGTCTTCACGTCGCTCGCCGCGGTGCCTCTCGTGATCGGCGCGCTCGTGTTCGCGCTCAACGGCGGGGGAGCCGCCGCCTCCGGAGAACAGGCGCACGTGCAGTTCCACTATGTGACGGTCTCCTCTGGGCAGTCGCTCTGGAGCATCGCGGAGAAGGTCGCGCCGAGTGCCGACCCGCGCGACGTGATCGCCGACATCGTCTCGCTGAACCAGCTCGACACCGCCGTCGTCTCACCGGGGCAGCGCATCGCTATCCCGGCGCAGTACGAGCACTGATCCGCACAGCCTGTCGCGGCGGCGGCGATAGCGAGCGACGGCGCCGCGTGACGGCGTTGATCGTCCTCTTCCTCGGCGACGTCACGATCGGTTCTGGGGAACTACGATTGAACGGTGACCTCCCTCTCTGATCTGCCGATCCGTGACGATCTGCGGGGTAAAACGCCCTACGGCGCTCCGCAGAAAGTTGTTCCCGTCGCATTGAACGTGAACGAGAACACGCATCCGGTGCCGGCCGATGTCGCGGCCGACATCGTCGCCCGCGTGGCGGCGGCGATCACGACCGTGAACCGCTACCCGGATCGCGAATTCACCGAGCTGCGCGAGAGTCTCTCGAAGTACCTCGGGCACGGATTGAACGCTGAGAACCTCTGGGCGGCCAACGGCTCGAACGAAGTGATCCAGCAGATTCTGCAGGCTTTCGGTGGCCCCGGTCGCAGCCTGCTCGGATTCGACCCCACATACTCGATGTACCCGCTGCTCGCGGCGGGAACCGGCACAGCCTGGATCTCGGGTGAGCGTGACGCCGACTACGAGCTGACTCCGCGGACGGCGGTGGCCGAGATCCGCCGGCACGACCCCGACATCGTCATCCTGTGCGCGCCCAACAACCCGACCGGGACGCCATTGTCGATCGAGACGATCGAAGCCGCGTACGACGCGGCACGCGGCATCGTTGTGGTCGACGAGGCCTACGCCGAATTCATGCCCGACGGTCACCCTTCGGCGCTGACACTCTTGCCGGGACGTCCCCGGCTGCTGGTGTCGCGCACCATGAGCAAGGCGTTCGCTTTCGCCGGCGCGCGCGTGGGCTATCTCGCTGCCGACCCGGCGGCGGTGGATGCACTCCGCCTGGTCCGCCTTCCCTACCACCTCTCCGCGCTCACCCAGGCGGCGGCGAACGCGGCGCTCGCCCACTCGGACGAGATGCTCGCCATGGTGGGCGAGATCCGTGACCAGCGCGACCGACTCGTGAGGGAGCTGAGTCGCCTCGGCTACCGTCCGTATCGCAGCGGAAGCAACTTCGTGCTCTTCGGCGGTGTCGACGACCCGCGGGCCACCTTCGAGGCGCTGCTCGCGCAGGGCATCCTCATCCGGGTGGTCGGCATCTCCGGGCACCTCCGGGTCACCGCAGGGACCGAGGCGGAGACGACGGCGTTCCTCGACGCCCTCGCCGCGCTCGGTCGGCCGGCCTCGGCGGGCTCGGCGGTGACCGCTGGCGCTGCGACGCTCCCGGTAGGCTCGCAGTCATGACCAAGCGAACGGCCACACTTCAGCGGGAGACCAGCGAGTCGAGCATCGAATTGAGCCTCGATCTCGACGGGACGGGGGAGTCGGACATCGAGACCTCGGTGCCCTTCTACGACCACCTGCTGACGGCTTTCGCGAAACACTCGCTCACCGATCTGAGGGTGCGGGCGACCGGCGACACCCACATCGATATGCACCACACAGTGGAAGACATCGGCATCGTCTTGGGGCAGGCCATCAAGCAGGCTCTCGGCGACAAACGCGGCATCTCCCGCTACGGCGACGCCCTCGTGCCGCTGGACGAGGCTCTCGTGCAGGCTGTTGTCGACATCTCGGGCCGCCCGTACCTCGTGCACAGCGGAGAACCGGCCGGATTCGAGTTCCACCTGATCGGCGGCCACTTCACCGGATCGATGGTGCGGCATGTGTTTGAGGCGATCTCGTTCAACGCAGCCCTCACCACGCACGTCACCGTGATCGGGGGCCGCGACCCGCACCACATCGCGGAGGCGGAGTTCAAGGCGTTCGCGCGGGCGTTCCGTCAGGCGAAGGCGCTCGACCCGCTGATCAGCGGCATCCCGTCGACGAAGGGTGCGCTGTGAGCCGACCCGGTGTCGTCGTCTACGACTACGGGAGCGGCAACGTCCACTCAGCCGTCAAAGCGCTCGAAGCCGCCGGCGCCGACGTCGAACTGACCGGCGATCGCGTGCGCGCCCGCGAGGCCGACGGTCTCGTCGTTCCCGGTGTCGGGGCGTTCAGTGCCGTGATCGACGCGCTTCGGGCCTCGCGGGGTGACGAGCTGATCGACCGCCGGCTCGCCGGCGGGCGCCCCGTGCTCGGCATCTGCGTGGGCATGCAGGTGCTGTTCGACCGCGGCGTTGAGCGAGGCGTGGACACCGAAGGCCTGGGGGAGTGGCCGGGCCAGGTCGACCGTCTGCACGCCGATGTCCTTCCGCACATGGGCTGGAACACCGTCGAACCGGCCCCCGATTCGGTGCTGTTCGACGGTATCCGCGACGAGCGTTTCTACTTCGTGCACTCCTACGGCGCCCAGGAGTGGACGCTCGACGTCGTGCCTCCGTTCCCGCAGCCGCAGATCACCTGGGCGCAGCACGGCGGGCGGTTCATCGCTGCCGTGGAGAACGGCCCGCTCAGTGCGACCCAGTTCCACCCCGAGAAGTCGGGAGCGGCGGGCATCCGGTTGCTCCGCAACTGGATCGGCACGCTCTGACCGTGCGGAGTCGCTAGGCTTCTGGCTTGTGCCGCTGGCGGCACCATGAGCGTCTATCCGAGGAAGAACATGAGTGAATTCAACAACACCCCGCGGCTCGTCCTGCTGCCGGCAGTCGACGTGGCCGACGGCAAGGCCGTGCGGCTGACACAGGGCGAGGCCGGTTCGGAGACGAACTACGGCGACCCGGTGGCGGCGGCGGCGGATTGGGCCGATCAGGGCGCGGAGTGGATCCACCTGGTGGATCTCGATGCCGCGTTCGGGCGCGGGAACAACCACGCTCTGCTGAAGAAGGTCATCAAGCAGGTGCGCGGAGTGAATGTGGAGCTTTCCGGCGGCATCCGGGACGACGAGTCGCTGGAGTCGGCGCTCGCGATCGGCGCCAAGCGCATCAATTTGGGCACGGCGGCGCTGGAGAATCCGGAGTGGGCGGCGAATGTGATCGGCCAGTACGGCGAATCGATCGCGGTGGGCCTCGACGTGCGGGGCACGACCCTCGCCGCGCGCGGCTGGACGCAGGACGGCGGCGACCTCTGGCAGGTGCTCGCCCGTCTCGAGGACGCGGGATGCGCGCGTTACGTCGTGACGGATGTCACGAAAGACGGCACCCTGCGCGGCCCCAACCTCGACCTTCTGCGCGATGTGATGGATCGCACGGCCCGCCCGGTCGTGGCGTCGGGCGGGATCTCGAACCTCGACGACATCGCCGCCCTGCGAGAGCTGGTTCCGCTCGGATTGGAGGGCGCCATCGTGGGCAAGGCGCTGTATGCGGGGGCTTTCACCTTGCCCGAGGCGCTGGATGTCGCCGGAGACTGACACGAACGGTGACGGCGGCGCGGGCGACGAGCACGCGGGCGACCGCAACGGCACCGGCCTGCCCGGCGAGGCGCGCCCGAGCGCCGAAGGGGCGGCGCGTCTGAGCGGTTTCGCGGCGCAGCTCGCCGACTCGGCGGGGCAGCCGTGGGCCGGTCGTCGGTTCGAGGAGACATCGTTCGGCGACGACGACGGAACGGCCCCGCTCGCGTTGCTCGGGGTGCTCGCCGCGTTTCGGGCGGGCGAGTGCGGCGCGGAGGCGGTCGTGGACGAGGTGCGGCGCTCGCGGCTTCTCGTTCCGCTCGTGGCCGAGCTCGGGAGAGCGATACAGACGAGCGCGGTCACCTGATCGACAAGACACAGGAGCTCTCCCTGGTCACGGTCGCCGGGCCCGACGGTCGCACCGTGCTGCCGGCGTTCTCCTCGGTGATCGCCATGCAGGCCTGGAACCCGGAGGCGCGCCCGATACCCGTCGCGGGCTCGCGGGTGGCTCTCGCCGCCGTGAGCGAGCAGACGGAGCTGGTCGTGCTCGACCCCACCTCGGCGACCGAGTTCGTGTTGCGGCGTCCTGCGCTCTGGGCGGTCGCCCAAGGTCAGCCGTGGCTGCCGAGCCACCGAGACCCCGACGTCGTCGCCGCGTTCGTCGCCTCGATCGGATCGGAGCTCGGGGTGCACCGCGTGGCGCTGGTCGATGGCGACCCGGACGCTCGTCTGGCGGGCGAGGAGCTCGTCGTGCGATTGGAGTTGGCCGACGGTCTCAGCCGAGAGGAGCTGGATGCGGTGCTCGCGCGCCTGGCGCGCCGTTGGGCGGCAGACGACGTGATCGCCACCCGCGTCGATTCGCTGCGCATCCAATTGGTCGCCGCCCGCGACTAGCACCCTGCGTCACGCGGGCCCCGGCGAACATCTGCGCCGAATGTCGCCTCGGGGCGCTCGTGAGGTGACATTTGTCGCAAATGCGGCTCGCGGAGGGGTCAGGGGGCGATGCGGCCGAGCATCCGGATGCCCGCCACGAGGCTGAGCGCCCCGACCACGATCACGAAGACCACGAGAACCGGGACGACCGGCCAGAAGATCAGCGCGACCCCCACCAGGAGCACCGGGAGCGCGAGGCCGATGTACGCCACGAGGAAGATGGCCGCGAGCACCTCGCCACGGCGTTCCGGGGCTGCGAGCGATGCCGCGACGCCGATCGCGGAGCGGAACAGGAGTCCGACGCCCGCTCCGGCGAGGATGCCGCTCAGAATGAACGGTGCGAGGGCGGCCGTGAGCACACCGACGGCGAGTCCGACGAGTCCGACCACGACGAGGATCAGCCCCACGAGAAGTTGTGCGCGGGCGGAGACACGGGCGAAGACGATCTGCGAGACGGCGGAGGAGGCGAACACCGAGAAGGGCACGACGCCCGCGAGCAGCCGCGACGATTCGTGGAGGGTGCCCGCGAGGACGCTCGGGGCGAGCGAGGTGAACAGGCCGAATACCGCGAAGCCGGCGAACGCCGCGACCGCAGCGGCGGAGAAGGTGCTGCGTGCGCCGGCCGGGAGCGAGATGCGCTGGGGCCGGTACGGTGGCCGCTCCTCCGCCCGCTCGACCGTCTCGGGCACGAGGGCCACCGCGATGGCGGCCAGCGCGAGCACGACGAGGAAGACCGCGTAAGGGATGACGAGCGGAGAGGGGAGGAACTGCGCGAGTGCGCCGGCGATGAGCGGGCCGAGTGCCAATCCGCCGGTGTTGACGACGGTGGAGACCGTTCCCGCCAGGCGCGGGCTTTCGTCGGGTCGCGCGACGGAGCGGAGCTCACTCAGGTGCGCTGTGGCGCTCGCCGTGAGCGCACCGACGCCGATGCCGGAGATGACCCGGGCGACGAGCAGACCGCTGACATCGTTCCAGAGGAGGAACAGGACGGCCGCGAGGAGTTCGAGCACGATCGCCACCAGGATCATCCGGCGCCGGCCGGCCCAGTCGCTGATGTGGCCGATCAGGAACAGGCTCGCGATCACTCCGACCGCGTAGGCGGCGAAGACCACGGTGACCACCCAGGTCGGGAACCCGTCGCGCTGCTGGTAGAGCGAGTACAGCGGTGTGGGGAGGGTGGAGAACGCCATCACCGCGAGGAAGGCGGCGGCGACCACCCAGAATCCAGCGCCGTGGCGCAGCCGGGCTCGAGATGGGCGGATCGTGGGGGTGGGGAGCGTGCTCGTCATGTCTCCATGGTGCATCCGGATCGTGATCGAGTCCAACGGATATCAATGATAACTGCTATCGGGTTATACGATAGCCACATGGACACCCGGCAACTCGAGTACTTCGTCGCCGTCGCCGACGAGCTCAACTTCACGCGCGCCGCGCAGCGCGTCTTCGCGGCGCAATCGACGGTCTCCGCCGGCATCCGGTCGCTGGAGCGCGAGCTCGGGGGTGCCCTCTTCGAGCGCGACCCCCACCGGGTCGGCCTCACTCCGCTCGGCCGTCAGATGCTCGACGCCGCCAGGGACACCCTCGAAGCGGCCGAGCGGATGCGGGCGCTCGCCGACACGACCGGCGGTCTTCGCGGCCAGCTGAGCGTCGGCGTCTTCACCAATCTGACCACCATCGACCTGCCCGGGATCATGGGCGAGTTCCACACCCGGCATCCGCTGGTCGACCTGAGATTGGGGCCGTCGCCGAGCGGCTCGACCGGGTTGGCGAAGGATGTGCGCCTGGGCCGGATCGACGTCGCCTTCATGGGGCTGCCGGGGCGGCTGCCCGACCTGCTCTACCAGCGGCTCGCGGTCTCACCCTTCGTCGCCGTGCTGCCGGATTCTCATCCGCTCGCCTCGCGGCCGATGGTGATGCTGGCGGACCTTGCGTCGGAACGGTGGGTGGACGCGCGGGAGGGGTTCGGCAATCGCATCACCCTCGACCGCGCGCTCGAGGCCCGCGGAATCGACCGACGGGTTTCGACGGAGGTGTCCGATCTGGGCGAGATCCCCCGGTTCGTCGCGGCCCGCCTCGGGGTGGCTGTGATGCCGGCCCTCACGGTGCTGCCCGCTGCCGGGACGGTGACCGTTCCGGTCGGCGACGGGATCGACTGGGTGCTGAGCGCCGTCGCACGCCCGAGGCCGAGCGCGACGGCACAGGCACTGCTCGGTCTGCTCGCGGAGCATTTCGGTGAACCGGCCGTGATGCCGGCCGTCGCAGGAACCACCCCACAGGAGAGCGCAGGAGTGCCACGATGGAAGGCATGAGCTCAGACCAGCACAGCCCCGACCTGCACATCACGGGAGACGAGGACGCCGACGCGCTCCTCTCGGCCGATCCGTTCGCCCTGCTGCTCGGGATGCTCCTCGATCAGCAGATCCCGATGGAGACCGCCTTCACGGGGCCGGCCAAATTGCGGGACCGCTTGGGCGGCCTCGATGCCGCGACGATCGCCTCCCTCGATCCCGACGAGCTCGTCGGCGTCATGAAGCAGACACCGGCCGTGCACCGGTTTCCTGGGTCGATGGCGGGCCGGGTGCAGTCGCTGAGCGCGGCCATCGTCTCGGAGTGGGGTGGGGACACCCGTGCGATCTGGACGCGCGGCGAGCCCGACGGCGCCGAGATCCTGGCGCGGCTGCAGGCGCTGCCCGGCTTCGGAGAGCAGAAGGCGAGGATCTTCCTGGCCCTGCTCGGCAAGCAGTGCGGGTTGCAGGCGCGCGGGTGGCAGGAGGCGGCCGGAGCGTATGGGGAGACGGGGTCGTACCGGTCGGTGGCCGATATCGTCGATCCGGGATCGCTCGCGAAGGTGCGCGAGACGAAGCGGGCGGTGAAGGCGGCCGCTGCTGCGAAGAAGAACGGCTGAGTCCGCATCCTCTCGGCGTGCTCGTAGGCTGGCGGCACCATGACTGTCTTCGCCGCGATCGTTCTGTTCCTCAACGCCGTGTTCAACGTGGTGGCCTGGCCGCGCTTCTTCGCGCGCGTCTCGAAGGACCCGCGGGCCCGGGATGCGGCAGGCAAAGCGACGGCCTTCCTAGCTGTGCACGCGACTCTGCTGGCGGTGGCACTTCTCCTGGCGCTCGCTTCGTTGGTGGCCGGGATCGTCGTGCTGGTGTGATGGTGTCAGAGCGTCGGCGCACGGTTGCGCCGGTCGGTCCGGCTGTCGTCCGCTCCCGATAGCCTCGTCTCAGCGAGCGATCACCCGCTCGTCGGATCCGCCGACAGAAGAGGGGCAGCATGTTCCTGCTCGATGGCGTCGTCATCACGAGCGCGAGCGACCTCACCAGCGCCTCCCACTGCGAGTTCGCCTTCCTGCGCACCCTCGACGTGAAGCTCGGGCGGGTCGAGGCGGCGGCGGAGGTCGACGATGCGATGTACCTGCGCACCTCCCGCCTCGGTGATGAGCACGAGCACCGCATCCTCACCGGCTATCGCGAGCGGTTCGGCGCGGGCGCGGTGGAGATCGAGCGGCCCGAGCGTCTGAACGCGGCGAGCCTCGCCGCGGCCGTCGAGCAGACATCGGCGGCGTTCGCGAGCGGCGCCGACCTGGTTTTCCAGGCGACCTTCTTCGACGGGTCGTTCATCGGGTTCGCCGATTTCATCGTGCGGACCCCCGAGGGGCGTTACCGGGTTCAGGATTCGAAGCTCGCCCGCAGTGCGAGGGTCACCGCCCTGCTGCAGCTCGCGGCGTATGCCGAGCAGCTCGAACGGCTGGGCGTTCCGACCGATGAGACGGTCGAACTGCTGCTCGGCGATGGCACGGTGAGCGAGCACCGGCTCTCCGATATCGCCCCGGTGTACGGCAAACGCCGAGCGCGCCTCCTGCACATCGTGCACGAGCATCTGGCCGACACCGCCGCGGTGCGCTGGGGGGATGCGCGCTACAGCGTGTGCGGGCAGTGCGTGGCCTGCGAGACCGAGATTCAGGCGAGCCGGGATGTGCTCCTCGTGGCCGGGCTCCGCGTTACTCAGCGTGCGCACCTGGTCGAGGCGGGCATCCGCACCATCGACGAGTTGGCGACCTCGACAGGAACCGTCGCGGGCATCGGGGCGGGCACGCTCGACGGACTGCGCGAGCAGGCCAGCCTGCAGCGCGCGGCCGTGACCGGAGCCCCGCCACCGATCACGCTCGTCAACCCGCCCGCCCTCGCCGTGCTGCCCCGCCCTGATGACGGCGACATCTTCTTCGACTTCGAGGGCGACCCGCTCTACACCGAAGGCCCCGGCACCCGCTGGGGGCTCGACTACCTGTTCGGCCTGGTCGACACCGATGCGGTGTTCACCGCGTTCTGGGCGCACGATTTCGCTGCGGAGCGGCGGGCCCTCGAGGAGTTTCTGGCGTTCGTGCGGGAGCGGCGTCGCGCGCATCCGGGAATGCATATCTATCACTACGCCTCCTATGAGCGGACCCACCTGCTGTCGCTCGCAGCCCGGCACGGCATCGGCGAAGACGATGTCGACCAGCTGCTGCGCGAGAGCGTCCTCGTCGATCTCTACCCCGTGGTGCGCAAGGCGTTGCGGGTCGGCTCGCGGTCGTACTCGATCAAGAAGCTCGAGCCGCTCTACATGGGCAGTGAGCTGCGTGAGAGTGATGTGACGAACGCGGCCGACTCCATCACCGAGTATGCGAACGCCCGTGACCTTCTGCAGCTCGGCAGGGCGGTCGAGGCGGAACGGATGCTGCACGAGATCGGCGACTACAACCGTTACGACTGCGTCTCGACTCTTCGCCTGCGGAACTGGCTGGTATCGCTCGCGGCCGGCAACGGCATCCCGGTGGGGCTGGCGGTGCCGGAGAGCGCTGTCGTCGAACTGGAGCCCTCCACGCTGCGAGCAGAGCTTCTCGCGCTGGCCGGGGATCCGCTCGACCCGGAGCGCACCCCCGACGAGACAGCGGCGGCGTTCGCTGCGGCCGCCATCGACTACCACCGGCGGGAGCAGAAGAGCTTCTGGCAGGCGCACTTCACGCGGCTTGTCGAGCCGGTGGAGGAGTGGGAGGACACCCGTGACGTGCTCGTGGTGGAGAGCGCCCGTGTCGTGCGCGACTGGTACCGGGAGGGAAAGCAGCGCAGCGACCGACGCCTGCTGTCGCTGCGGGGCCGACTGGCGGCGGGCAGCTCGATCCGCCCGGGAGCGCAGACCGGGCCTTTCCTGCTCTACGAATTCCCCGGCCCGTTCGCCCCCGGTTCGATGGAGCCCGGGGCACGGTCTGCGCGAGCCGTGAGGGTCGTCGAGGTTTCCGACGACGGCGGGATCGTGGTCGAAGAGACGCTGCCGGCGGAGACCCTGCCCTACGCCGCACTGCCGAGCGCGCTCTGCCCGGCCAAGCCGTTGCCGGTCGGCCGGCAGAAGGTGGCCATCGACGAGTGGGCGGGGGAGATCCTTGCGGCCCAGCCTGGATGGCCCCACGACCCGATGACGGATGTGCTCCGCCGCGTTCCGCCCCGCACCAGGTCGGGCATGCCGCCGCCGAGCGGGGGAGACCCCATCGCCGACGTCGTCGCCGGCCTGCTCGACCTCGACGACTCCTACCTGGCCGTGCAGGGGCCGCCCGGCACCGGCAAGACTTTTCTGGGCGCGCGCGTGATCGCCACCCTGGTGCAACGCCACAACTGGAGGGTCGGCGTCGTAGCCCAGTCGCACACCGTCGTCGAACATCTGCTCGATGCGGTCGTCGGCGCGGGGCTCGACCCGGCCCTGGTCGGCAAGGTGGCCAAAGCCGAGGCGGACGGCGGCGATCATCGGTTCACCGAGATCGAACGCGAAGGGCAGCTGCTCTTCGCGCTCGACCACGCGTCGACTGGTTTCGTGGTGGGTGGCACCGCCTGGGATTTCAGCAACCCCGCGCGCATCCCGCGGCGCAGCCTCGACCTGCTGGTCGTCGACGAGGCCGGGCAGTTCTCGCTCGCCGCGACGATCGCCGCCGGCGTCAGCGCCCGCAGTCTGCTGCTGCTCGGCGATCCGCAGCAACTCCCGCAGGTGAGTCAGGGGAGTCATCCCGAGCCCATCGATGGTTCGGCGCTGGGCTGGGTGAGCGAGGGGCACGACGTGCTGCCGCCGGAGTTCGGCACCTTTCTCGCCGAGACCCGCAGACTGCATCCACGTCTGGCAGCCCCCGTGTCGCAGCTGTCGTACGAGGGCCGGCTGCACGCGCATCCCGAGGCGGCGGCGCGGATGCTCGACGGTGTGGCCCCCGGACTGCATCCGGTTCCGGTTTTGCACACCGGCAACGCCACCGACTCCTCCGAGGAAGCAGAGGAGGTCGTGCGGTTGGTCGGATCGGTGCTCGGCACCCGGTGGAGTGATCCGAGCACCGGGCGGGTGGACGATCCGCTCACTCCGGCCGACGTGATCGTGGTCACCCCGTATAACGCGCAACTCGCCGCCGTGCGAGAGGCGCTGGCCACGGCCGGGCTCGCCGAGGTGAGAGTCGGCACGGTCGACAGATTCCAGGGGCAGGAGGCCGTGATCGCGATCGTGAGTCTCGCGGCGTCGTCCGCAGCGGACGTTCCGCGCGGCATGTCCTTCCTGATCATGAAGAACCGGCTCAATGTGGCGATCTCCCGGGCGAAATGGGCTGCTTTCCTCGTGCATTCTCCGCTTCTGACCGAGTACCTGCCGGTCACCCCGGCGGGCGTCGCCGAGCTGAGCACCTTCATCCGGCTCGTCGAGCCGAGCTGAGCCCAGCCGAGCGGGCCGGTGTACGCTCGACGCGTGTCACCAGAAGAACTCGCCGCGCTCACACGCCTGCGACAGGCGCGCGACTATATCGATCGTGAGTACGCCCGCCCCCTCGACGTGCCCACGATCGCGCAGCATGCGCTCATGTCGGCCGCGCATTTCTCGCGCCAGTTCAGTGCGGCCTACGGTGAGACGCCGTACAGCTATCTGATGACCCGCAGGGTCGAGCGGGCGATGGCGCTGCTGCGCGGTGGGATGAGCGTGACCGACGCCTGTATGGCGGTCGGCTGTACCTCGCTCGGATCGTTCAGCTCGCGGTTCACCGAGCTGAACGGTGAGACCCCCAGCGCGTATCGGGCGCGGGAGCACAGTGCCGTCGAGGCGATGCCGTCGTGCGAGGCGAAGCAGCGCACCCGGCCGCGACGGCAGAAGGCGAGCGATCGCGAAGTGAGCAGTTTTGGAGAAGTGCCGGCCCGGTCGACTTCTTAGGCTTGTCCCATGACGATTTCATTGAAGTACTGCCAGATCACCGTCAACGACGTCGACGAGTCGATCACGTTCTATCGTGACGCCCTCGGGTTCGACGTGCTCAACGACGTCTCCTCCGGCGGCGGCCGCTGGGTCACCCTCGGCAGCAGCGCCGAGCCGGGCGTCGAATTTGTGCTCAGCAACCCGCACGCCGGGCGGTCGCAGGCCGACGGCGACACCATGCAGGAGCTGCTCACGAAAGGCGTTCTTCCGATCATGGTGTTCAGCACCGATGACGTCGACCGCACGTTCGAGCACATCCGCGCCACAGGCGCCGAGGTGCTGCAGGAGCCGATCGAGCAGCCGTGGGGACCGAAGGATTGCGCGTTCCGCGACCCGTCGGGGAACACCCTTCGATTCAACGAGACCCAGGCGGTCGCGCAGAACGCCTGAGCCTTTTCACCGGCGTGCCCTTCTCGCGGTCGGGTGGCCTCACCGCCGCCCGACCGCGATCGCGCGCTCCACGAGCATCCCGAGCAGCGTGACGTAATCGAGACCGTCGGCCGCACAGAGGCGGGGGAAATGGGAGTGCGCGGTCAGGCCGGGCAGGGTGTTGATCTCGTTGAGGAGCACCTCGCCGGACGGGGTGACGAAGAAGTCGATCCGCGCCAGGCCCTCGGCGTCGATCGCTTCGAACGCCGCGAGCGCGAACCGCTTGAGCCGCTCAACGACGGACGGGTCGATGTCTGCCGGGATGCGGATGGTGGTCGTGCCGCCGCCGTACTTGTCGGCGTAGTCGAAGAAAGTGCTCGATCCGCTGAGCTCGACGAGAGAGGCGCCGGTGACCGTCGCTTCTCCGGCCGGGGTGCGGTACACGCCGACGCTGACCTCGTCGGCCAGAACCGCGGGCTGGATCAGGGCGACGCGGTCGTGCGTCAGCGCGGTGCGCACCGCTGGGGCGAGATCTCCCAGGTCGTCGACCCGCGTCGCACCGACGCTCGATCCGGCACGGTTGGGTTTGACGAACAGCGGAAGCGACCACCCGCGCACAGCGGCCGGAACGGCGCCCAAGTCGTCGACCGCCCGGGTCTCGACCATGGGCACTCCCGCCGCCGGAACGACGCGCCAGGTCATCCGCTTGTCCATCGCGATCGCGCTCGCGAGAACACCCGACCCGATATACGGCAAGCCTGCCAGCTCCAGCGCTCCCTGAACGGTCCCGTCTTCCCCGTAGCGCCCGTGCAGCACCGGGAAGACGACGTCGGCGCCCCGCCACAGCTCCGGTCGCGGGCCGGGGAGGGGGGAGCGGCCGCTCGCTGACGCGGCAGGAGGGGTGCCGGCGACGAGCGCGTCGACCTCGGCCGCGTGCCAGACACCCGATCGGTCGATGCCGATCGGCCGCACGACGAAACCGATCCCGCGCAGGGTGTCGACGACATCCCGGGCCGACGACAGTGAGACCTCGTGCTCGGTGTTCGCCCCGCCGTAGATCACGACGACGGTGGTGTCGCGCTCAGGCAACGCGGGCCGCCCCGAGGTGGCGGCGCTCGACACGCGACCCGATCCCGGTCATGATCTCCTGCGGGATGGTGTGCGCCCATTGCGCCCACTCGCCGAGTCCCGGCTCGCCCCGCGCCGGATCGCCGATGACCACGACCTCATCGCCGTCGGCGACTTCGCTGTCCACCGGGCCGGCGTCGACCACCAGCTGATCCATCGAGACGCGGCCGACCACCCGGCAGCGCCGCCCCCGCAGCAGCACCTCCGCTCGGTCTCCCGCGAGGCGTGGGATGCCGTCGGCGTAGCCGATGGGCACCAGGGCGAGGGTCGTCTCCGCCTCGGTGCGATAGCCGCCGCCGTAGGAGACGGCTGTTCCGGCGGGCACCCGCCGAAGCTGCACGACACGCGAGGTGAGTCGCAGCACCGGTCGCAGGTCGTACTGCTCGCCGTCCACCGGCTGCACGCCGAACAGCGCCTGGCCGCAGCGCACCAGTGAGAACCGGGCGCCGGGATGCGCGAGCGCCGCGCCCGAGCTGGCCAGATGCACGACCTCGGGGGTCAGCCCCGCCGAGGCGGCGGTCACCGCCGCTTCGGTCAGTGTTTCGATGGCGCCCGCGGTGGCCAATGGATGCGCCTCGTTCGCCCGGGCGAGATGCGACCACACCCCGACGACGCGGAGGGCCCCGAAGTGTTCGTGCGCGGCAGCGCTGCGACACAGGCCCGCCCAGTCGGCGCGATCCGCACCGCCCCGGCTGAGCCCGGTGTCGAGTTCGAGATGCACCCGCGCCGTGAGTCCGAGCGTCCGCGCCCGTGCCACGATCGTCTCCAGCAGAGGCCCGGTCGAGCAACCGAGCTCGACCCCGAGCCGGATGGCGGCGTCGAGGTCGCACTGCGCATCGGCGAGCCAGGCGAGGATCCGCGCTGAGATCCCGGCCGCCCGCAGACGCAGCGCCTCGTCAACGGTCGCCACGCCGAGGGCGACGGCGCCGCCCCGCAGCGCCGAGCGGGCGACCGCGGTCATCCCGAGACCGAAGCCGTCGGCTTTCACGACGGCGAGCACGGGAACGCCGGCGATCGCCCGCACCAGGCACACATTGTGCATGATCGCCTCGTGGTCGACGGTGAGGGTGGCGAAGGGTCTCACTCGGTCGATGTCGCGGGTGGGCAGAGGGGAGGAGATCACGGTCATGCCCCGAGGCTAGGGAAGCGGCGCCGTCGCCCGCGTCATCCCCGAGCCGTTCCGGCGTCCATCCGGGGATGTATCTCGCGCGTCACATTTCGGAACACGGGTTGATCCGCCGCCCGGTTCGGGAGAGGGTCGAAGAGCCGCCAAACCTGACGTCGGCATCCCCCTACCCCTTCACGAAAGAGGCACAGCCATGTCCGTTTCCCCGCCACCGACCCCCACGCTCCCCGACAAGCCGAAGTCGAAGACCGGCTGGATCGTCGGCATTGCGGTCGCCGTGGTGGCGGTGATCGTCGCGGTCGTTCTCCTGCTGGTGAACCTCAGCGCCCCCGCCTCCTCTGATGCGGGGAAGCGGGCTACCGTGACGATCGGCACCACCGAGAAGGCCTCGCCGTATTGGGCGGTGCTCACGAAGGCCGCGGCGAAGGAGGGCATCGACATCCGGGTGGTGAACTTCGGCGACTACACGCAGGCAAACCCGGCCCTCAACTCGGGGCAGATCGACCTCAACCTGTTCCAGCATCTTCAGTTCCTGGCCGACTACGACGTCTCCACCGGTCAGAACCTGGTGCCGATCGGGTCGACCCTGGTCGTGCCGCTCCCGCTGTACTCCGACAAGTACACGTCGGTCGCCGAGATCCCGCAGGGCGCCACGATCGCCATCCCCAACGACGCCACCAATCAGGCCCGGGCGCTGCTCGTGCTCCAGAAGGCCGGGCTGCTCACGCTGAAGGACGGCGGGAACACCCTCGCGACGCCCGCCGATATCGTCGCCGACCGGTCTCGGGTCTCCGTCATCCCGGTCGACGCCGCGCAGACCGCCCCCGCGCTCACCTCGGCGGACGGGGCGATCATCAACAACAATTTCGCCCTGACCGCCGGGATCGACCCGAAGTCGGCGATCTTCCAGGACGACCCGAAAAGTGCCACGGCCGAGCCGTACATCAACGCGTTCGTGGCCAGGGCTGCGGACAAGGACAACAAGACCTACCTGAAGATCGTTCAGCTCTACCACACCAAGGCGGTCCAGGACGCGGTGCTGGCGGAGTCGAAGAACACCGCCGTCATCGTCGAGCGACCGCAGGCCGACCTTCAGAAGATCGTCGACGGCCTCGCGGCCACGATCAAGGCGTCGAAGTAGCCCGATGAGCCCGCTCATCGAGTTCCGGGATGTCACGAAGACTTTCCGCACAGGTGACACGACCGTGAGCGCGCTCGACGGCATCAGCCTCTCGGTCGAGCGCGGCGAGATCTTCGGGATCATCGGATACTCGGGAGCGGGGAAGAGCACGCTGGTGCGGCTGATCAACGCGCTCGAGAAGGCATCGAGCGGCAGCATTCTGATCGACGGCGAGGACATCACTCGGCTTCCGGAGGCGAAGCTGCGGGGTGTCCGCGCCGGGATCGGGATGATCTTCCAGCAGTTCAACCTGTTCCGTTCCCGCACCGTGTTCGGCAACGTCGCCTACCCGCTGAAGGTTGCGGGCTGGCCGAAGGAGAAACGCACGGCCCGGGTGGCCGAGCTTCTCGCGTTCGTGGGACTCACGGAAAAGGCCTGGGCGTTCCCCGACCAGCTCTCCGGCGGGCAGAAGCAGCGGGTCGGCATCGCCCGGGCGCTGGCGACGGGACCGGCCATCCTGCTCGCCGACGAGTCGACGAGCGCCCTCGATCCGGAGACAACCGCCGACGTTCTGCGCCTGCTCAAGCGGGTGAACAACGAGTTCGGCGTCACGATCGTGGTGATCACCCACGAGATGGAGGTCGTGCGCTCGATCGCCGACCGGGTGGCCGTGCTCGACGCCGGCCGGGTCATCGAGACCGGGAGTGTGTTCGAGGTGTTCTCTGCCCCGAGGTCGGTGACCGCTCAGCGTTTCGTGGGCACGGTGCTGAAGAACCAGCCCACCGGTGACGACCTCGAACGTCTGCGCGGCAAGCATGCGGGGCGCATCGTGTCGGCGCGCATCCACGACGACGGTCGCCTCGGAGCGGTGCTCTCGGATGCGGTGGGCCGCCACAATGTGCGTTTCGAGATCGTCTACGGCGGCATCAGCGCGTTGCAGGGGCGGTCCTTCGGCAGTCTGACGCTGGAACTGATCGGCGACGACGTGGGCGTGGATGCACTGATCGCCGACCTCCGCCGGGTGACGGACGTCGAGGAGGTCGCCGCATGAGCGACTGGGGAACCCTCTGGCCGGTGTACGTGCAGTCGATCGGCGAGACGCTCTGGATGGTCGTTGAGACGCTCGTGATCGGTGGTGTGCTCGGTCTGGCGCTCGGGGTGCTGCTCTATACGACCCGGCGTGGCGGCATCCTGGAGAACCGTGTTCTGTCGACGGTGCTGAATGTGCTGGTCAATTTCATCCGGCCCATCCCGTTCATCATCTTCATGACGGCGCTCGCGCCGCTCACGCAGACCCTGTTCGGGAGTTTCATCGGCACATCGGCGGCGATCTTCCCGATGACGATCGCCGCCACGTTCGGGCTGTCGCGGATCGTGGAGCAGAACCTGGTGACCATCGATCCCGGTGTGATCGAGGCGGCGCGCGCGATGGGCGCCGGCCCGTGGCGGATCATCACGACGCTGCTGGTTCCGGAGGCGCTCGGCCCGCTCATCCTGGGGTACACCTTCGTGTTCGTGGCGATCGTCGACCTGTCGGCGATCGCGGGGAGCATCGGCGGCGGCGGGCTCGGCGCGTTCTCGATCACCTACGGCTATCAGCGGTACGACTGGGTGGTCACCTGGGTGGCGGTCATCACGATCGTGGTGCTGGTTCAGGCGGCGCAGTTCGTGGGCAGCAGGCTGGCCCGCAAGGCGCTCCGCCGGTAGGGGCGGCGGTCACGATACGCTGCCGGCCGAAATGCTTGTGACGAAGCCGACCACGGCTTCGAGGGTGTCGTCGTCGGCGAGGATGCGCGAGTGACCTGTGCCCTCCCGCGTGACGAGCCGGGAGCGCTCGCCGTGGGCCTCGTGCAGGCGCTCCGATTCGCGGATCGAAACCTCCCGGTCGCCGCGATCGTGCACGAGCAGGAGTGGAATTCCCGCCGGGAGCGGTGCGGCCACGGCGTCGAAGCGGGGCCACGGGTTCGTATCGGGGGCGAAGACGCGATGAGCGAATCGCGCAGCGAGCGCCTCGGCCGTCGCGGGGGACAGCCGCAGTCGATCAGCGAAACTGTCGACCAGGTAGCGGGCGTCGGCCATGCCGGCGATCGCGACGACACCGTCGGCCGGCAGTCCCTCGCGAACGGCGGTGAGCACGGCGAGCGCACCGAACGAGTGGCCGATGGCGACGTCGAACCGTCCGAACCGGGTGTGCAGTGCGTCGATGGCGGCGAGGTAGTCGCGGATGTCCGTTCGTCGCCCTTTCGAGGCACCGTTGGCGGGGGCGTCGAAGGAGACGGCCCGGAGGCCGGCCGTCCGCAGCCCACGGACGATCGGCGCGAATTGCGCGGCCCGCGCGTGCCAGCCATGCACGAGGAGCACGGTTCGCGGGCCGGACCCCCAGGAGTATCCGACGATCGTGTGTCCGCGCACCATCAGGGGGAACGTCTCCGCCTGAGTGTGCAGGGCCTGTTCGCTCGGCCGCACGGCGAGGGGGCGTCCCACCCGGTAGAAGAGCGGGGAGGCCAGGCGGGCGGCGAGTCGGGGGGAGAGGCGTTCGGCGGCGTGGATGCCGGCGAGGGCGAGGGTGGTGCGCATGGCGACTCCGTTCGATCCGATCGCGCGGGAAAAGACGCACGACCGTTCGTATGCTAGACGAACGATCGTGCGTAAACTAGCCGGCATGGAGAATCCGGATGGTCGCCGCCGCCGCGGGGACGCCTCCCGCACCGTCGTGCTCACCCGTGCGGCCGACCTCGCCTCGGTCGAAGGGCTCGACCAACTCTCCCTCGGCCGGATCGCAGAAGCCGCCGCGGTGAGCAAGAGCGGCATCGCCACCCTGTTCGGCAACAAGGAGCGCCTGCAGCTCGCCACGGTCGCCACGGCCCGCGAACGGTTCCTTGCGACGGTTGTCGAGCCGGCGCGAACGCACGCCCGCGGTCTCGATCGCGTGGTTGCGCTGCTCGCCAACTGGATCGCATATTCGCGCGACCGCGTGTTTCCCGGAGGGTGCTTCTTCGCCGGTGCCTCGACCGATTTCGACTCCAAGCCCGGCCCGGTTCGGGATGCGCTCTCCAGAGCCCTCGACGACTGGCACGACTACCTCGCCCACAGCCTCAAGCAGGCCGCGGAACGGGGGGAGCTCGCGGCCGGCACCGACGGAGCGCAGCTCGCCTTCGAGTTCACCGCCCTGCTCGACGCGGCCAACGGTCGTTCGGTGATGACCGGTTCGGACGCCCCCTACGATCGTGCGATCGCTGGTCTGGTCTTCCGCCTCCGCGCCTCCGGAGCACCGGTCGACGCTCTCGCCGCTCTCGACGCTGCGCCCGCCCGACCCGCTCCGCCGCATCCGTCCGGCTGAGGCGAGGCGGGACGGGGCAAAGCGCGACGAGACGAGGCTGAGGCGCGACAGGACAGCTCATCAGGACCGGGATGCGAGCCGGCGAAGCTGCTCGTCGGCGCCGGTGCCCGCAACCGGTGTGTAGACCACGATGTGCAGGTCCGGATGGTCGGAGGGGGACAGCTGGTGGTGTTCGAGGTGCACCGTGCCGACGGCGGGAACCCGGAAGAGCCGCTCGCGCGACTCGAACCCGTGGATGTCGTAGCGGGCCCAGCCTTCTCGGAACTCGGGGCTCGCCTCCTTCAGCTTCTCGATCTGGAAGGCGATGTCCGGATCGCCGAGGCGCGGTCCGGTCTCGGCCCGGAATTCGGCGAGGAAGCGGGTGCTCGTCACCTCCCAATCCGGCAGCAGCCGGCGCACGAATGGGTCGGTGAAGACCAGCCACAGCAAATTGCGGTCGGTGGCCGGCGTGGTGGCCACCGGGGGGTAGAGGGCGGCGTATGCGGTGTTCCAGCCGGCGATGCCCCAGTCGTGGGCGATCGCGTACGCCGGGTTCGGGTCGAGCGCGTCGAGCAGGCGCTGGATGTGGGAGGGCGCATCCTTCACGGTGCGGGTCTCGGTGCCGGCGGCGGGCGTGTACCCGGCGAGCGAGAGCAGATAGGCGTGCTCGGTGTCCGAGAGGTGCAGCGTGCGCGCCAGAGCGTCCAGCACGTGGCGGGACGGGCTGATGTCGCGTCCCTGCTCCAGCCAGGTGTACCAGGTGACGCTGACGCCCGAGAGGTAGGCGATCTCCTCGCGCCGCAGCCCGCGATCGCGGGTGCGCCCCACCGGTGGCAGCCCGTATTCGGCGCGGACGGATTGCTCGCGTCGGGCTCGGAGGAAGAGGCCGAGCTCTCGGCGTCGGTCGTCGCTGTTCGCCATCCTTGAACACTAGTACTGGGAGTACTGGGAGTACTAGGAGCAACGCCGCCTTCCCGCCGGCGTCGTGCGGCCGGACGATGGGAGCATGCCTCCTCTCCGTTCCCGCACTGTCACCCACGGCCGCAACATGGCCGGCGCCCGCGCCCTGCTGCGCGCCGCCGGCGTCGCCCGCGAAGACTTCGGCAAGCCGATCATCGCGGTCGCGAACAGCTTCACCGAGTTCGTGCCGGGCCATACGCATCTGCAGCCGGTCGGCCGGATCGTGTCGGAGGCGATCCAGGCCGCGGGCGCGATCGCCCGCGAGTTCAACACGATCGCGGTCGACGACGGGATCGCGATGGGGCACAGCGGCATGCTGTACTCGCTGCCGTCGCGGGATCTGATCGCCGACTCGGTCGAGTACATGGTGAACGCCCACTGCGCCGACGCGCTCGTCTGCATCTCCAATTGCGACAAGATCACGCCGGGGATGCTGATGGCGGCTCTGCGGCTGAACATCCCGACCGTCTTTGTCTCGGGTGGCCCGATGGAGGGCGGCACCGCGGTGCTGGTCGACGGAACCGTGCGCACGCGGCTGCATCTCATCGACGCGATGACGACGGCCGCCACGGAGGCGGCGTCGGATGCGGACGTCGCCTCGGTCGAAGAGGCCGCCTGCCCGACCTGCGGCTCCTGCTCGGGGATGTTCACCGCCAACTCCATGAACTGCCTCACCGAGGCGCTGGGCTTGTCGCTGCCGGGCAACGGCTCGACGCTGGCGACGCACACCGCGCGGCGTGCGCTCTACGAGGATGCGGGTGCGACGATCGTGCGGCTGGCGGAGCGCTACTACGGCGGCGACGACGACTCGGTGCTGCCGCGGTCCATCGCCACCCACGCGGCGTTCGAGAACGCGATGGCGCTGGACATCGCCATGGGTGGGTCGACCAACACGATCCTGCACCTGCTGGCCGCCGCCCAGGAGGCCGAGCTCGACTACACACTCGACGATATCGACAGCCTCTCCCGCCGCGTGCCCTGCATCTGCAAGGTCGCTCCCAACGGCACGTACCTGATGGAGGATGTGCACCGGGCCGGCGGCATGCCGGCCATCCTCGGCTCATTGCACCGGGCCGGGCTGCTTAACGAGGGCGTTCACGCCGTGCACGCCGATTCGCTGACCGAGTGGCTCACGGCCTGGGATGTGCGCTCGGCCTCGCCGAGCCCGGAGGCGGTCGAGCTGTTCCACGCGGCCCCCGGCGGGGTGAGATCGTCCTCGGCCTTCTCGCAGTCGGAGCGCTGGCACTCGCTCGACCTCGACGCCCGCACCGGCTGCATCCGGGACGTCGACCACGCGTACTCGAAAGACGGCGGGTTGGCGATCCTCCGCGGCAACCTCGCGGTGGACGGCAGTGTTGTGAAGACAGCGGGTGTCGACGAGTCGATCCTCACGTTCACCGGACCGGCGGTCGTCGTCGACTCCCAGGAGGAGGCGTGCGACGCCATTCTGACCAAGCGCGTCAAGGAGGGGGATGTGGTCGTCGTCCGCTACGAGGGGCCGCGTGGCGGGCCCGGAATGCAGGAGATGCTCTATCCCACTTCGTTCCTCAAAGGCCGCGGGCTCGGTGCCAAGTGCGCCCTCATCACCGATGGACGGTTCTCCGGTGGCACCTCGGGGCTTTCGATCGGTCACGTCTCGCCGGAGGCGGCGGCCGGCGGTGTCATCGCGCTCGTGGAGGACGGCGACCGGATCACCATCGACATCCACACGCGGCTTCTGCAGCTGGACGTGCCGGAGGACGTGCTCGCCGAGCGCCGGGCCCGGCTCGTCGCCGACGGCGGGTTCCGGCCGCGCGGACGGGAGCGCGTCGTCTCTTCCGCCCTGCGCGCCTATGCGGCGATGGCGCTCTCGGCCGATAAGGGGGCTGTGCGGGATGTGAGTATGCTCGAACGGGTGTGAGTTTCGGGTCCGGCGCTCCCGCGGGAAGGACGTTTCCGCGACGCGCCGCCGAAACCTCCGTCCTGGCAGACATTCCCGCCGGCCAGCCCGCTTCTTCCGACAGGTGGCCGGGCTAGGGGGCCGTGTACCGGCCGACCGGGCGCAGGCGCAGCGGGGCGCGCGAGTACTCGTCGAGCGCGTGCACGACCCAGCCGACGGTTCGGGCCGTGGCGAACACGACCTCGCCGGCGTCGTCGGCCATGCCGGTGGCGTGGGTGAGCGCGGCCAGGGCGAGGTCGACGTTCGGCCGGCTCCCGGTGCGGTCGGCGACCACGATGTCGATGCGTTCGACGGCCTCGACCGTCGACGCTGCGTCCGGAATCTCGTGCAGCAATTCGAAGAGCCGTCTGGCCCGTGGGTCGATCCCGCGATACAGCAGCTGGCCGAATCCGGGGATCGCGGTTCGGCCGCTCGCCATGGTGTCCGCGATCACACGCTCGGGATGCTCACCCGCCACGACGCGGCTGAGCATCCCTTGCGCGGCGCGACTGGCGTTGCCGTGCAGGGGGGAGTCCAGTGCGCCGAGTCCGGCCGTGACCACGGCGAACGGACTGGCGCGTGCCGATGCGGCCGCCCGGGCCGCGAGGGTGGAGATCGCGACGTCGTGGTCGATCAGCAGCACCAGCGCCGCATCGAGCGCGGTGAGCGCCGCGGCGGTGCTCTCTCGCGGCGTCAGGCGGGACCACAGGCGTTCCGCGATCGAGGGCCCGGCTTCGGCGCCGACCGCGGGCAGCACTTCGACCATGCCGGCGACGAGGGCCTCCGTGGCGGTCACGACCGACTCCGCCTCCAGCGAGTAGCGCAGAGGATCGGCGGCGGCCAGGACGGTCACCGCTACCTGCTGTCGGTCGCGGCTCGTGGCCGCGGCGGGCAGCAGGGATGCGACCGTTCGCGCGTCGACGACGGCCGCGCGGGCGGTGAACCGCGCCGCCTCGACCCACTCGCCCGTGAGCGCCCAATGGGCGACTGTCTCGAACGAGGCGGTCGCCGCGAGCTGCGTGGCGTCGCGCCCGCGGTAGTAGAGCTCGTCGTCGTCGATGAGCGCGAAGTTCGTCTCGATGACCATGAGCGGGCGTCCGTCCGAGCGACCTCGTGCAGACGAGGGCGCCGCGGCCGACCGGTGCCGTCGCGAGGCGGCGAACCGTTCGACCTCGAGCGGATCGAACGCCGAGCCCGTCACCGTTCTGGTGCGCGAGAGTCGGCCGCGTGCGACGTAGGCGTAGAGGGTCTCGAGTTTGATACCGAGGCGTTCCGCGGTCTGCTCGGCGGTGAGGGTCGGAAGGTCGTCGGTCATCGGGCTCCAGGTTGATCAAATCAACGTTGACGCATCGGAAGTACACATTCACACTAGACCCATGCGAACGGACCGGATGGACGACACCCTCATCGAGGTGCCCCGCGGATTGACCAATGTGGTCGCCGCCGAGACTGCGCTTGGTGATGTGCGAGGGCACGAAGGCTTCTACCACTACCGCCAGTACTCGGCGATCGAGCTGGCGACCGAGCGCAGCTTCGAAGAGGTCTGGCATCTTCTCCTGTTCGGGGCCCTGCCCGACCGTGGCGAACTGCGCGCCTTCCGGGAGCGTCTGGTGCGGGCACGGGTCATTCCGCCCGCCGTCGCCGAGCTGCTGCCGGCCATCGCCCGGCTGACGGCCGGGGCGGATGCGCTGGCCGGGGTGCGAATGGCGCTCGCAGCGGTGGCGGCAGAAGACCGCATCCGGCCGCTGTTCGACGAGACCGGTGCCGAGTCGATCACTGACGCCATCCGGGTGGCCGCGATCACCCCGGTGTTGCTTGCCGACGTGCACGCCCTCGCGAACGGACGGCGGCCGCGCGCCCCGCGGGACGACCTCGGCCACGTCGCCAACTATCTCCACCTGGTCACCGGGACGGAGCAGGATGCACTGCGCGAGCGGGCGGTCAGCGCCTACATGACCGCCGCGATCGACCACGGGTTCAACGCGTCGACTTTCACGGCCCGCGTGGTCGCCTCGACCGGCGCCGACCTGGCCGCCGCTGTCGTCGGCGCGCTCGGTTCGCTGTCGGGGCCGCTCCACGGAGGTGCTCCGAGCCGTGCGCTCGACACACTCGACGAGATCGCCACTCCAGACCGTATCGACGCCTGGGTCACCGAGGCCGTGCGCTCCGGCCGGCGCATCATGGGATTCGGCCACCCCGTCTACCGCACCGAGGACCCGCGGTCCCGGATGCTGCGCGGCATGGCCCAGGAGATCGGCGGCGGGCGTGTCGAGTTCGCCGTAACCGTGGAGAGCCGCGTTCTCGAGCTGCTCGCCGAGCTGAAGCCGGGCCGCGAGCTGCACACGAACGTCGAGTTCTACGCCGCGGTCGTCATGGAACTCTGCGGCATCCCCCGGGAGATGTTCACGCCGACCTTCGCCGCAGCGCGCGTGGTCGGCTGGACGGCGCACATCCTCGAGCAGGCCGCCGACGGCAAGATCGTGCGTCCGTCATCCCGGTACATCGGGCCGCCGGCTCCGCTGCCGCTGCCGCCGAGGGATTGACCCGGGCTTCGGATCGCCGGCACACCGGCGAACGCTACGGTGTCGGGTCGAGTGCGTCGTAACGGCGGAATGAGCGCTGCACGCGCACCACCGTCGCCACCAGCACGACGATCAGCAACCCGCCCAGCAGCGGCGGGAACCACAACGCGCCGGTGAGGGCCAGTAGGCCGATGTAGAGGTCTCCAAGGCGCGGCCCGCCGGTGACGACGACCGTGAAGATGCCCTGCAGCCGACCGTGCATGGCGTCGGGGGCCGACGACTGCAGGATGGTCATGCGGAAGATCGAGCTGATGTTGTCGGCGGCTCCCGAGCCGGCAAGCAGCAGCGCGGCCACGATCAGTGCCGGAAGATTGGCGTCGGCGAAATTCTGCGAGGTGCGCGCGAATCCGCCGATAGCGACGACGGTGAGCACGATCCCGAAACCGAGGATGCACGCGCCGTACAGCATGATCGCCCGACCGACAGCGCGACCCTGCCACCGCACGTGTCCGAGCCGACCGGAGAACACGCTCGACAGAAGCGTGCCGATCGCCCCGGCCGCGGTGAGGATGCCCACGGTCACCGGACCGCCGCCGATGAGAAGGGCGCCGACTGCCGGGAACAGTGCCCGCGGCTGCCCGAACGTCATGGCAATGAGGTCGAGGACGAACGTCATGCGCAGATTGGGGGCCGTCTTCAGAAAGCGCAGCCCGTAGAGCACGGATTCCAGGCCCGGACGCTGTCGGTCGCCGTGCGGGACGATGCGCGGAAGCGTGAAGATGCCGAGGAAGGCCGCGGTGAACATGATCACGTCGATGGTGTAGGTCCAGCTGATGCCGACGCTCGCGACGAGCAGACCGGCCAGCGCCGGGCCGACGGTGACCATGACGCCCATGCTGATGCCGCCGAGCGCACTGGCCGCCGGGAGCAGCCGTGTCGGCAGCAGTCGCGGGGTGATGGCCTGCCGGGTGGCGCCGATCACGACGCTCGCCACGGCGTTCACGGTGGTGAGGATGTACAGCGGCCACACCACCTGGATATCGAGCCAGGCGAAGACGGCGATGCCGGCCGTCGATGTCCACGCGAGAACTGCGGTGACGAGGGCGACGAGCCGGCGGTCGAACGCATCCGCCAGCACGCCGCCGTAGAGTCCGAACACGATCATCGGCACTAGGGCGAACAGAGCGACGAACGAGACGGCGAGCGTCGAATGCGTGAGGTCGTAGATGTGCAGCCCGACGGCCACGATGGTCATCTGGCCGCCGATGCCCGAGATCGCGCCGCCCACCCAAAGGCGGGCGAATGCTGGGCTCTCCCTCAGCGGGGAGAGGTCGACGAAGTGGCGCCGGCGCGCCGGGGTCGTATCGACGGGCTCCTTGGTGCCGGGGTCTTCGGTCTCCCGGGTCAGAAGCGGGGCTTCTTGCTCTGCTCGACGGCGGCGAGCGAGAACACGACGCCGGCGATCATGATCGTCACCGTGAGCGCCTGGAACAGCACCTGGAAGAACGGCTGGAACGGCGTGACCGACACCCAGAGCCAGAGGACCGCCCCGATCAGGGTGACGACGTAGCTGAAGGTCTTGTTGGCGTAGAGAGCGTTGAGCGAGACGACCGTTCCGGCGACGAACACCTGGAAGAGCGGCAGGAAGCTGTCAGCGTTTCCGCTCCAGGTGGCGATGAGGCTCCACACGAAGAACACCAGCGACACGAGCACGACGACGGTCGCGATGATCTTGCCGAGCTGGCCGGGAAGCACGGCGCTCAGGCTGCGGACGAGCGTTCCGTGCTCGTCGTCGATGTCGGCGGTCGTGCGGGGGGCGGAATCTGTTGTGCTCACGAAGGAATCCTAGCGCCGAGGACGCCCGCACGTGGAAAACACCGGCCGGGCGTCGTCGGTCCGCGCTAGGTTCAAGCCATGACCGTCACCGATCCGCACGCCTTCGCTCGTTCCTGGGTCGACGCCTGGAACTCTCACGACCTCGACGCCGTTCTCGCCCACTTCGCCGATGAGGCGACGTTCAGCTCCCCGGCGGCCCGCCAGCTGCTCGATGGTAGCGACGGGGTGCTGCGAGGCAAGACCGAGATCCGCGCCTATTGGAGCGAAGGGCTCCGGCGCATCCCCGACCTCCGTTTCGAGGTGGTGGATGTCTATGCCGGTCTGGACGCGCTGGTCATCAACTACCGCAATCAGCGCGGCGGCCTGGTGTGCGAGGTCCTGATCTTCGACGGCGACCTCGTCATCTCCGGCCACGGGACGTATCAGGAGAGCGGCGACGACCTCGCAGGCGCTACTCGATCCTGACGTCTGAGACGGCCTTATCGGGCCGTAGGCCCCGCCAGCTCGGTTGGCGCAGGCGGCGCGTCGGCGTCCATTCGGCGAACTCGACCTCGCCGACCAGCTCGGGGCGAACCCAGTGGGCGTCACGGGCGTCGAGTGTGGGCACGTCCCGAAGCGGGCTCGTCTTCCGCGGATGCGCTGACAGCCGCTGTTTGAGGTCGTCCAGCGCGCGGTCGGTGAACCCGGTGCCCACGCGACCGACGTAGCGAAGACCCTCGCCATCGGGCACGCCGAGCAGCAACGAGCCGACGGCGTCGGAGCGTCGGCCGTTCCCGGGGCGCCACCCGGCGATCACCACCTCCTGCATGCGGTGGTGTTTGATCTTGATCCACGTGCGGGAGCGCCGGCCGGCCGCGTACGTTCCGTCGCGCTGCTTGGCCATCACCCCCTCGAGTCCGAGCTCGCGGCTGCTGTCGATCGCATGCCGCAGGTCGCCGTCGAACGCCGGCGGCACCTGCACCGCGTGCCCTTTCGGGGGTGCCAGCACGGCGGCGAGTTCGGTGCGGCGGGTGTCGTAGTCGTGTTCGCGGAGGTCCTCGCCGTCGAGTTCGAGGAGATCGAAGACCAGGTAGTGTGCGGGTGCCCGCGCGACGGCCGCGTCCACCTCGGCCGGGCGGCTGAGCCCCATCCGCGTCTGCAGGAGCCCGAAGTCCGGCCGTCCGGTGGGGTCGAGCGTCACGATCTCGCCGTCGAGCACCACATCGTGGTCGCCGACGAGGTCGACGATCCCGCAGAGCTCGGGATAGCCGGCGGTGACGTCGTTGCCGTTGCGGGTGCTCACACGAAGCGCCCCGCCACGCACCTCGGCGACGGCACGGATGCCGTCCCACTTCATCTCGAACGCCCACTCGGACTCGTCGTGCACATCGGCGGCCGAACCGAGTGTGGCGAGCATGGGGGAGAGGGACTTCCCTCTGAACCCCGCGCCAGGCGCCGCCGGGTGCTTCGCCGGCTCGGCTGCTCCCTTCGAGGGTTCGCCGCTCTCCCGCTTCATGAAGTGGATGAGCCAGTTCTGATCGGCCCTCCCCTCACCTCCGGTGTGGATGAGCGCGAACCTCCGTTCGCCGCCGAGGCCCCCGCCCTCGGCGCCGTGCAGGGTGACGATGACCTCCTTCCCTTCCCGCCATTTCTCTGTGTCGTAGTCGCCCGCATCCCAGATCGTCACATGCCCGGCGCCGTATTCCCCGTGCGGAATGTCCCCCGCGAACGCGCCGTACTCCAATGGGTGGTCCTCCACGTGCACAGCCAGATGATTCGTGCCGGGGTCAGTGGGTGGTCCTTTCGGCAGCGCCCAGCTGACCAGCACTCCGTCGCGCTCCAGCCGGAAATCCCAGTGCAGGCGCCGGGCGTGGTGCTCCTGGATCACGAAGGTGCGGCCGCTGGTGGAATGCGGAGTTTCTGCCGGCACCGGTTCCGGTGTCTTGGCCGCATCCCGTTTGCTGCGGTACACGGTGAGGCGATCTTCCGCAGCGGCCTGCGCGCTCTCGTCGGGGTGTCCGGATGAGAGGGCCTCCAGAGGGTCGCCACGCTGTTTCAGCCGTGCGAGCACCTGCTGATAGTCGAGCTGAGCGAGGCTTTTCGAGGCGAGTTCGCGCCAGGTGCGTGGTGCCGCGACCGTGGGAGCGAATCGCCCGCGCAGCGAATACGGTGCGACCGTGGTTTTCGCGGCGCTGTTCTGGCTCCAGTCGACGAAAACTCTGCCGGCGCGGATGGCTCGCTTCATGTCGCTCACCACCAGGTCGGGGTTGTCCGCTTCGAGCGCACGGGCCAACTCGTGGGCCACAGCCGAGATCTGCTCGCTGGTCTGCGATCCGTCGAGCCGGGCGTAGAGGTGGATGCCCTTCGACCCGCTGGTCACCGGCAGCGGGTCAAGGCCCATCCCGGTGAGGATGCGCCGGGCGAGCATGGCGACCTCGGCGCAGTCGGCCAGGGTGGCGCCATCGCCCGGGTCGAGATCGAGCACGAGACGGTCCGGGTTGCGCGGCTCGCCGGTGCGAGAGATCCGCCATTGCGGAACATGCAGTTCGAGGGATGCGATCTGCGCAAGCCAGATGAGTGTGGACCGGTCGTTGACCAACGGGTAGTCATTGCTGTGGTTCTTGTGCTCGACGCTCCGACGGTGCACCCACACGGGTGTCCCCTCGCCGAGGTTCTTCTGGAAGAAGACCTCCCCGGGGTGTTCCGGGGTTCCGACGCCGTGCACCCACCGTTTGCGGGTGGCCGGACGGTCGCGCACATGCGGGATCATCGCCTCGGCGACCGCGGCGTAATAGCCGATCACATCTGCCTTGGTCGTCCCCGTCTGCGGATACAGCACCTTGTCGAGGTTGGTCAGCCGGAGCCGGTGACCGTCGATCTCGACGACGTCGGTGTCGGATGTCGCCATGACTGAACGCTACGCCGCGCATCCCGAAGGTCAAGCAATGGTTGATTATCCGCGCCGGTGCGGTGACGATGGTCGCATGAGGGCCATATGGACGGGCGCGATCACCTTCGGTCTGGTCAACGTGCCGGTGAAGGTGTACAGCGCGACCGAAGACCACGACGTGCCGCTGCACCAGGTGCACGACAAGGACGGCGGGCGCATCCGCTATCAGAGGCGGTGCGAGATCTGCGGCAAGATCGTGCCGTACGAGCACATCGACAAGGCGTTCGACAGCGGCGAGAAGACGGTGATCCTCACCGCCGACGATCTCGCCTCGCTGCCGGCGGAACGCAGCCGCGAGATCGACGTGGTCGAGTTCGTGCCGAACGAACAACTCGACCCGATCACGTTCGATCGCAGTTACTACCTGGAGCCGGACTCGAAATCGCTCAAGGCGTATGTGCTCCTGCGCCGCACTCTCGAAGACAGCGAGCGCACAGCGATCGTCAACTTCGCCCTGCGGCAGAAGAGTCGCCTCGCCGCGTTGCGCGTCCGCGGAGATGTGCTGCTGCTCCAGACGCTGCTCTGGAGCGACGAGGTGCGCGAGGCGGTGTTCCCCTCGCTCGATGAGGCGCCCCGCATCACGCAGCGGGAGCTCGAGCTGTCGAGCGCGCTCATGGAGAGTTTCGCGGGGAACTTCGAGCCCGAGAAGTTCAGCGACGAGTACCAGGACGAACTCCGCAGGCTCATCGACGCCAAGCTCGAACAGGGGGATGCGATCGACACCGCCGAGACGTTCGGCGAAGAGTCCGAGTCGCGTTCTGGTGGCGGAGAGGTGATCGACCTGATGGAGGCGCTCCAGCGCAGCGTCGAGCGCAGCCGCGCCGGTGGTGCGAAGGAGTCGGCCAAGAATGGCGCCAAGAATGGCGCCAAGAAGAAGCCTGCCTGACGTTGGTGTCGTCGTTCGTGGTCCGCGACGCATAGCAACCCTGGGAGTTCGTGTCAACCCCTTGTTGCGGGCTGGTGTGCCGTGTCTACCCTGGTTGGTGACGGTTCACCTTACGGGAGTCCCGACGCACCAGAGGCACAGCGTAAGACCAGACGAGCTGATGGGATGGAACGACGATGACAGTTCTCGAAGTGACGAGTGATCCGGTGCGCGACTACCTCAACTCGATCGGCCGCACGCGGCTGTTGACGGCGGAAGAAGAGGTGGAGCTCGCCAAACGAATCGAAGTGGGGGTGCTCGCGGGCGAGCGCATCGCGAAGCGGCCGGGGCTCAGCCCCGGGAGGGCCGGGAACTCCAGTCGCTCGCCGATGACGGCAAACGGGCATTCGAACGGTTCATCGAGGCGAATCTGCGATTGGTGGTCAGTATCGCCAAGCGGTACGCGGGGCGCGGTCTCGCGGTGATGGACCTCATCCAGGAGGGAAACCTCGGCCTGGTGCGGGCGGTCGAGAAGTTCGATTACCGCACGGGCAACAAGTTCTCGACCTACGCCACCTGGTGGATCCGTCAATCCATCCTGCGCGGCATCGCCGACACGGCCCGCATGATCCGCATCCCGGTTCACACCGTGGAGAAGATCGACAAGCTGGATCGCATCCGGCGAGACCTGGGCGGCGAGCTCGGCCGCACGCCGACGCTGGAGGAGATATCCGAAGCGTCCAACCTGGCGCCGGCCGATGTGCGCAAACTGCAGATGAGCGACTCGGAGACGGTTTCGCTCGCGGTCCCCGTCGGCGAGAACGACGGCGCGGAACTCGGCGACCTCATCGAGGACGACGACTTCCCCGAACCCTCCGAAGCGGTGGAGGTGGACTTCCGCCATCGCGACCTGGAGCTGCGCCTGCAGGATCTGCCGCCGCGCGACGCCCGCGTGGTGCGGCTCCGGTTCGGTCTGGACGGTCAGAAGCCGATGACGCTCGATGAGGTCGGCGAGATCTACGGCATCACGCGGGAGCGTGTCCGCCAGCTGGAGACCCGCAGCCTGAAGCGGCTGCGTTGCCCCGAACTACTCGACTACCTCAGATAGTCGGGAACGGCTCGGTCGAGCCCCGCACTCATTCGAGTGCGGGGTTCTCATGTTCCGCGGCCGCCTGCTCGAACGGCACGTCGCCGGGGCGGTCGGTGTCGACCTGCTCGCCGTCTGATTCCGGTGTCGCCGGCGTCGTGCTCGCGGGCACGACGGTCGGCTCATCCCCGAGTTCTTCGGGACTGGATCCCGCTGATTCCGCCATCGATGTCATGGCTCGCCTCGCTTCCTGCCACGAACTCCAGCACGAACGCTAGGCGTCGGATCGGAGTCTGGCAACCCCCGTCAGCGTCCGGGAGCGGTGTCCGCATTCACCTCGTCGGCGCCGAGGGCGCCGATCTCCTCGGTCAGCTGCAGACCCTGTGCGCTGTTCGACGAGAGGGTGAGCGCTTCCAGCCAGCTTTTGTTGATCTTCGGCTGCCGTCCTCCGCTGTAGCGGAAGAGGAGCGGAATGGAGGGGTCGACCCAGATCGCGCTGCGGCCGTCGCCGACGCTCTGCTCATCCCGCCAGGAGAAGAAGAACCCCTCCTTGCGACGGAGCTTGAGTCCGACGACGATCTGCAGGTGCGCGAGAACGCGGTCCTCGAAGCCGATCTCGGTGGTACCGGCGTAGATGAGCTTGCCCATGCGTTGAACGGTACAGGACCGAGACCTGCTTCGCGCGGGGTGTCCCGCCCGCGCGGCGCGGCCCGGGGCTCGTCGTTGCGTGCCCCGGGCCGGTCGCTCTCCGAGCGACTCAGTCGCGGAGCTTCTCCTTGGCGTCGTTGCGGGCCTGTACCGAGTCGCGTTCGGCCTCCGCCTTCTTCACGTCGACGTCGGCTTTCACCTCGTCGGCTTTGTCCTTGATGCGGTCGACGGTGTCCTCCGCAGCCCGCGAGATCTTCTCGCCGGCGGCTTTCGCCGTCTCCTTCGCGTCGTCCAGGATTCCCATGCCCGTGCTCCTCTCGCTCGTGGAGCCCCGACTGTACGCGTCAGCCGGTCGCCGTCAACCCGCGGTCCGGTGTCGGCACCCGCTCAGCCGGCGAACTCCACGATCCGGGGGCCGATGACCGTATCGGCGACCTGGTGCGTCTGCCCTTCCAGCACGCCGAATCGTGCGCCGGGGATGGCGGCGGCCACTTCATCCTGCGCCTCGCGCATCGCGGGCGCCGCCTTGCCGCCGACGAGCACAAGGGTGGGAACGGCGATGCCGGCGAGCCGGTCGGTGGGAGCGCGGAACCCGCTCATCACCCGCACATCGTTGGGGAGGGTGTGCGCGGCCCCTTTCAGCTGTTTCCACACCGTGGGCATCGCCCTCATGAAAAGCGGGGCGATCGCCGGGGCACCGACCATTCTGACCATGAAGTAGCCGACGGCGGCGCCCCGTTTGCCGCGGGCGAGCAGTGCTCGCAGGGCAGCGAGATGGTCGACGTCCTGATCCTTCCAACCGGCGGCGATGTAGGGGGCCTCATACGTGATGAGCGCCCGCATCGGCACCCCTGCGGCGGCGGCCTCCAGTGCCAGTCCGGCGCCGGAGGAGATCCCGTAGACGGCGATCTCGGTTGCGTGGGTCTGCGCGCTCGCCGCCTCGATCACGGCCCGGAGGTCGTCGATCTCGCGAGCGACGTCGTAGGGCGCCGTGTCCCCGCTCGATCCGCGACCGCGGCGGTCGTAGGCGTAGACGGTGAACCGGTCGGCGATCGTCGCCGCCAGCGACCGCGCCGGCCCGAACTCGCGGTAGCAAAGGGCTCCGTCGACCAGCACGACCGCGGGACCGGAACCAGACTTCTCGTAGGCGATGATCGTTCCGTCAGCGGAGACGGCGGTTCCGGGCGTGGTCGTGGCGGTGGTGCCCGCCGATCTCTTCTCGGCCATGATGGGCTCCTTCTGTCTGAGAGGTGGTGGGGAGGGGCTACGAGGCGAGGGAGCGGTCGAGCTTCTCGAACGATTCCAGCCAGCCCGCCTCGGTGGCGTGCTGTGCCTCGGGGTCGAATGGACCCTGGTGCAATGTGACGCGGGTTCTGTCGCCGTGATCGTGGAACCGGATGCGCAGGAACATCGACTCCAGAGCGCCGAAGTCCGAGTCCGCTTCGAGCTCCAGCACGAGGAGTTCCGGTTCATCCAGCTCGAGAATCGTTCCCCGCATGGGGTAGCCGGTTCCGGTGGCGTCCTGCACCATCGTCAGGTCCCAATGGCCGCCGACCCATGGTTCGACGATGATCCGTTCGGCGGGGGCGGAGTATCCGGTCGGCGCGAACCAGCGCGCGAGATGTGTGGGCTCCAGAAAGAAGCGCCAGACCAGTTCGCGCGGTGCGGCGAAGGCGCGAGTGATGTAGACCCCGTTGTCGGCGATCCCGGTGGGTCGGCTGTCAGTCATCGCTTCTATCCTCTGTTGTCTCGGTCGCGGGTGTCTCGTCCGCCTGGTACGCCGCGAGGGCCGCGTCGAGTTTGTCGAAGCTGCTGTTCCAGAAATGCCGGTACTTCTCCATCCACACCGTCGCCTCCCGCAGGGGTTCGGCTTCGAGGTGGCTGAGCCGGGAGGTGGCCACTCGGGAACGCGAGACCAGCCCGGCCGTCTCGAGCACCTTCAGGTGCTTGGAGATGGCGGGCTGGCTCACGGCGAACGGCTCGGCGAGCGCCGAGACGTTCGCATCGCCGTCCATCAGACGGAGCAGGATCTGCCGCCGTGTGGGGTCGGCCAGGGCCGAGAACACCGCACTGAGCGGATCTGTCGCCATATTCATAACCAATCGGTTTCATAACTGATAGGGCAAATATAGCGGATGCGCGGTGCCTGTCACGAGGCACCGCGCATCAGGATCGAGGAGGAGGAAAGGCGGTTCACCCCCGCTTCGGGAGCTCCTGAAGCGACCAGCGGTTGCCGTCGGGGTCGGCGAAGGTCACGAATCGTCCCCAGGACTGTTCGTCGACCGGAGTCGCCTCCACGCCGTTCGCCCGCAGATGCGCGAAGGCGTCGTCCGCGTTCGGGATCACGATCTGGATACCGCGCTGCGTGCCGGGCTCCATATCGGTCAAACCGGTCCCGAATGCGATTGAGCACGCAGACCCCGGGGGAGTCAGCTGCACGAAACGCAGCTCCTCGGAGACGACCTGGTCGTAGTCGGCGTTGAAGCCGACCTGGTCGACATAGAACGCTTTGGCGCGGTCCACATCGGTTACGGCGATGATGATGAGCTCGATCCGCCAATCGGAGATGGCCATGATGTTGCCTTTCTGCCGGCGCCGTGAGCAGGCTCCCAGCCCGCTCACGGTATCGTCAGGAGGCCGGACATACCAGACCCGAGAAAGCCGAACACCGCCGATGAGCGACAGCCCTCTCTCGCCCAGCCCTTACGAGGTGCTCGGCGTCACTGCGTCCGTCTCGCATGACGAGCTGCGCCGGGCCTATCGTCGTCTGCTGCGCCAGACCCATCCCGACACCGGGGGGACGGCGGTGCGATTCCAGGCGGTGCAACGCGCCTGGGAGCTGATCGGCGACCCGGAGGACCGCGCGCGTTACGACCGCGGCGAGAGCGGGTTCGCGGCCGACACGACCGGGGGCGGGGCCGACGGGACCGGGTTCAGCGCCACCTTCCACCCCACGCGCTCACAGTCACGCGGGGCGACGGTCCGGGCTCGCAGCTACGGGCATCCCGGCGGCCAGGCGCGCGAGCGCTACCTGAAACTCATGCGGGAATGGGCCGGCCGGGGCACCGAACTCGGCGACCCGTACGATCCGGCTCTGGTGCGGTCGGCTCCCCGAGAGATCCGCCTATTGCTCGCGGTCGCGCTCGCCGAGGAGGCGACGGCCCGTGCCGTCTCCGGCCTCGGCATCGGCTACACCCTCTGGAACGACGTCTCGGTGCACCCCCGCTCAACCGCGAAGATCGACCACGTGGTCCTGGGCCCGGCCGGCTTGTTCGCCGTGCGCTCGGCCGATTGGGGCGGTGAGGTCAAGCTCTCCAAGGGCGACATCGTCGGGCCCACGGTCGACCGCGACGAGCAGCCGTTCCACGAGCTGCTGCGCGACACCAAGACCTTCTCCCGGCAGGTCGGCGTGAGGTTCACCGAACTCATCATCGTCGTCCCGGACGACGCGCTCGCCGTGCCGTACGACCGGATCGAGCGCGGCCGTCTCGCTGGTTCCCTAGTGGTGCGCCGTTCGCTGCTGCCGCACGTGCTGCGCAACGGTGCCAGCGCGGCCGGGCGGGAGAGCGTCGACCGGGCGTTCGAGCTGCGCACACGCCTGCAGGAGAGTATCCGATTCGTCTGATCGGCGTCGCGCACTGGACGGGCGCGCCCAGCAGGGGCAGAGTAGGCCACATGGTCACACCACTCGATGTCTTCTCCGGTTTCAGCGTCTCCGACATTCCGGCGGCGAAGGTCTTCTATGGCGAGACGCTCGGTCTCGAGGTGACCGACGGTCCGATGGGCAACCTCGACCTCGCTCTGCCGGGCGGCAGCCACGTCTTCATCTATCCGAAAGACGATCATGTGCCGGCCGTCTTCACGATCCTCAACCTGGTGGTCGCCGATATCGACGAGGCCGTCGACGACCTCAATGCCAAAGGCGTCACGACGACGATCTACGACGACCCGAATCTGCCCACCGACGCCAAGGGCATCCTGCGCGGCCGCGCGGCGAACCGCGGCCCGGATATTGCGTGGTTCCTCGACCCGGCAGGCAATGTGATCTCGGTTCTGCAGAGCTGAGCCGCTAGCGTCCCCGCAGCTCGTCCAGGATGCGCCGATCGCGTTTCGTCGGCCGCCCGGCACCGCGCTCGCGAACGATCGTCGACGGCGTCTCGGCCTTCTCCGGCGGGGGAGGCGTGCGATCCTCGAAGCAGTCGGCCGCCACCACGGCGCCCACCCGTTTCACGAGGAGTCGTCGAGCGATGAGGATGCGCTCGGTGTCGCCGACCCTGGCGCGCACCTCGTCGCCCACCCGCAGCGTCTGCGCGGGCTTCGCCTTCTCTCCGTTCACGCGGACATGGCCCGCCTTGCAGGCCGCTGCTGCCGCCGAGCGGGTCTTGTAGAGCCGCACGGCCCAGGTCCAGGAGTCGATCCGCGCGGTCGAGAGCTCGGGCATGATCAGCCGGCTTCGGCCAGCTGACCTTTCCACGTCACCAGGCTGCGCACGGTCCTGCTCGGGTCGGTCGCGAGTTTGGCCATCACATCCTCCGGAACGAAGTAGTTCACTGCGACCCAGCCGCGCACGGTCTCCGAGGGGTCGTCGGCGAGCATCCGCAGGATGTCGCACGGTGCGGCCTCGTTCTTCGCGACGCAGCCGCGGACGCCCGCATCCTCGTCCCGGGCGAGGTCGAGGAAGACGTCGTCGGGCGTGTTGTAGCTGCTGGCGACACTCTCGCGGATCTTCGGGTTCGCATCCCGGGCGAGGAGGCGCAAGCGGTTGATCTTGCTCTCGGTCACCGGTGGCGACGGGTGGAGCGCGGCGGCCTCCTCGGCGGTGAGCATGGCGGGAGCGTGCTCCCGCATCGCCTGGCGTTGGGCCGGAGTGTTGAACCGAATGCACGACATGCCTCAACGGTACGCGCTCCGATGGATCGAAAGGTGGACGCGGGCGCGAGTCGCGCAGGGATACCGTGGACACCATGGAGCGAACGTGGACCGAGCGGATGCTGAGCAAGCTGGACAGGATCGCCGGCGGCCGGCATGCCGACTACACGATTCCGGCGGAATCGCTGAACGATCCCCGCACGCGGAAGTCGTTCGTGGTGATCACCTGGCTTCTCGTCGCCGAGTTCGTGCTCGGCCTGGCCGCTGTCGCCGTGGCGGTGGTGCTGCAACTCACCGGCACGAACGTTCCGTGGGCGGTGTGGATGCGCGGGGCTGTGGTGCTCGGAATGACCGTGACACTGTTCTATTTCGCCTGGCGCGCCCAGAAGGGCTACTACTGGGCCTACTCCCGCCTTCGTCTGTTCGCGAAGATCTTCCCCGTCGTGACCTTGGTGATCGCGGCGATCCCGGGCCTCTACCCGCTCTGGATGATCACCGAGCAGATCTTGTTCAGCCTGATCCTGATCGGCGTCGCCGACTATCTCGACTCGGACCACATGCGGGCGGCCTTCCCCAAGCCGGGGAAGGCGACGCCGGCGCCTACTGCGACGCCGTGACCGTGTCACGCCCGCGACGGCGTGGGGGCCACGGCACGATGGGCGAGGTGCGCCGCTGGTAATCGGCGTACTCGGGTAGCGGGAGAGTGTGATGCTCTCCGTGAACACCGTCGAGCCGATGAACAGGCCCGTGAGCAGCAGTGGCCCGATCACGGTCCATTGCAGGATCGATCCCGCGGCGACGCAGCCGAAGAGGAACAGAACCCACCACTGCGCCTGCTCGAAGAAGAAGTTCGGGTGCCGCGACAACCGGAACAGCCCGCTCTGCAGGAACCGCGGCTGAGGCTCGCGACCCGCGGCCGCCTCCGCCTTCTTCCAGGCGTGGAAGTTCCACTGCTGCTGGTCGGCCACGGTCTCGCCGACTAGGAAAGCGACGAACACCACGGCGCAGAGGATGTCGAGACCGTTCAACGGCGTCGGATTGCGGTAGGCGGTCCAGGCCGGAAGGGAGATGAGGAAGAGCAGCACGTTCTGGTAGATCACGATGAAGAAGAGGTTGAACAGTTGGAACTGCCAGGGCCGCATCCGCCTCCGCAGCACCGCCCAACGGTAGTCCTCGCCGCCGCGCTCATAGCCGCCCTTGCGGGCGAAATTGACGGTGAGGCGGATGCCCCAGAGCGTCACGAGCACGGCCATGAGGTTCAGACGCGCATCCTGCAGGCCGGCGAAACCGGCGAAGACCCAGACATAGGCGAGGGGGACGACCGACCAGATGCGATCCACCCAGGAGTGCTCGCCCGTGACGAGTGAGAGCACCCAGGTGACGGCGCAGATCCCCGCAAGGATCCAGAGACAGACGATGAAAGGCTCCACTCGCTCATCCTAGGCACCTCACAGGTTCACTAGACTCGTTCACCGTGGAAGGAATCGGTGCGCGTGAGGTCAGTTCACGGGTTCTGACGATCCCGAACATCCTCAGCTTCTTCCGTCTCGCTCTCGTGCCGGCCTTCCTGGTGTTCGTCATCCTGGGGCAGGATGCGCTCGCTCTGCTCGTGCTCGTCGTCTCCAGCATCACCGATTTCCTCGACGGCTACCTCGCCCGCCGGCTCAATCAGGTGTCGCGGCTCGGTCAGCTGCTCGATCCGGCTGCCGACCGGTTGTACATCTTCGCGGCCCTGATCGGGCTGGCCTGGCGGGAGGTCATCCCGTGGTGGCTCGTCGCCGTGATCGTGGCGCGGGATGTGATGCTGGCGGTGCTCGGCGTCATCCTCGCCAACCACGGCTTCGGCCCGCTCCCGGTGCACAGCCTCGGCAAGGTCGCCACCTTCTGCCTGTTCTGGGCGCTCCCGCTCCTGATGCTGGGGGAGGCGTTCGCCGTGCTCGCACCCTTCTCGCTCCCGCTCGGCTGGGCGTTCGCTCTCTGGGGTGCGTTCCTCTATTGGTGGGCCGGATTCGTCTACATCCGCGAAACCGCCCGAGTAATACGACTTCCGGCCGACGCCCGGCCCGGCCGATCCGATACGCTTGAGAAGAAGGAGGTTGACGGTGCCTGACGAGACATTCCCGAGAGGGCCGGCGGATGACGCCGAGAACAACCCCCTGCGTTATTCAGCCGCGGGGAACGAAGACACGACAGCGCGCTTCGGCGAGGAGTTCGTGTCGAAGATGTACCCGGTCGACGGTGAAGTGTCGGTTGAAGAACAGGAGGCGATCGCGGCGCTGCCGTCCGGTTCCGCGTTGCTCATCGTGCGCCGTGGACCGAACAGCGGGGCGCGGTTCCTCCTCGATGCCGATGTGACCAGTGCGGGGCGCCACCCCGACGCCGACATCTTCCTCGACGATGTGACGGTCTCGCGCCGGCACGCCGAGTTCCTTCGGCGCGGCACGGCCTTCGAAGTGCGCGACCTCGGCTCGCTGAACGGAACGTACTTCGACGGTGTGCGCATCGAGAACGCTCTGCTCGCCGACTCCGCCGAGGTGCAGATCGGCAAGTTCCGCCTCACGTTCTACGCTTCCCGCTTCGACCTCGCCGCTCCGGCGCAGAACTAGTGGCACGGCAAGCGGCACGAGCCCAGGCCGCTCCCGCCCTGCTCAGCATCGGGCAGGTCCTCGCGCGACTGACGCCCGAGTTCCCCGACCTCTCTTCGTCGAAGCTGCGCTTCCTCGAAGAGCGAGGGCTGATCACGCCGGCACGCACCGCCTCCGGCTACCGCAAGTTCTCTGCGGCCGACCTCGAGCGGCTGCGCGTGATCCTCGGGATGCAGCGCGACCACTACCTTCCGCTGAAGGTCATCAAGACCTACCTCACCGACCTCGACGCGGGCCTCAGCCCGGCGCTGCCGGGGAGCGCATCCGGGCCGTCGATGCTCCCGAGCGGTCGGCGGTTCAAGCGCGTCGAGTTGCTGCGGGAGGCCGGCGCGAGCGCCGAACTGCTCCGCGATGCCGTCACGGCTTCTGTCATCGCGCCGGCCGAGGTTTTCGGCGAGGAGTCCCTCGCCGTCCTCAAGGCGCTCGTCGAATTGCAGCGCAACGGCATCGAGCCGCGGCATCTCCGCGGTTTCCGTGCTGCTGCCGAGCGCGAACTCGGCCTGATCGAGACCGCTCTCGTTCCGATCGCGCGCCGCAATGACGTGTCGAGCCGGGCGAAGACAGCGGAGCTCGCCCGGGAGATCTCGGGGCAGCTCGACGTCGTGCGCGGCAGCATCATCCGGTCGGCCCTCGGTCGGCTTCCGTCGTGATCGAGCCCCGTGCTTTCGACACGCCGAGCCGAAACGGCGAATGTCGTTGCCCGCGGCCCTCGGCGTGGGTACCGTTGATGAAGCGTCGTCGAACGAACGCGATCCATCTGTGGGGCGAGAGGCAAACACATGAGTGAACTGAGTCGTGACAACGACACGCCCCGGTACGATCTGGGGTTGCTCTTCACCGACGGTCTGCCGGAGATGGACGACTCGAGCGGCTATCGTGGCGCGGTCGCCGCACGCGCGGCCGGCATCAGCTACCGTCAGCTCGACTATTGGGCACGCACCGGTCTCGTCGAACCCACTGTGCGCGGCGCGGCCGGCTCGGGTTCGCAACGTCTCTACGGCTTCCGCGACATCCTCGTGCTCAAGCTCGTCAAGCGCCTCCTCGACACCGGCATCTCGCTCCAGCAGATCCGCACGGCTGTGAACCAGCTTCGCGAAGCGGGCGTGAACGACCTCGCCCAGACCACGCTGATGAGCGATGGCGCGAGCGTCTACCTCTGCACCTCGAACGATGAGGTCATCGACCTCGTCAGCCGCGGTCAGGGCGTGTTCGGTATCGCTGTCGGCAAGGTCCTCCGTGAGGTGGAGTCCTCCCTCGTCGAACTCGACACGCAGACCGTCGACCCGATGGACGAGCTCGCCGCCCGCCGCGCCGTCAAGGCCTCCTGACCCCTCGGCTCCCGCACCGTCGAGTACACGAACTGTCTGCGTACTCGACGGTTTTCGCCGTCTTTTGGACGTACTCGTAGGGGAGTTCGTGCGCACTGGGCGGTTGCGGGGGCGCAGAGGCGCGGGGCGCAGAGGCGCGGGGGCGGCGGATCGAGCGTGGCGCGGGTTACGGGGCGGTGGCGTATTCGCCGATGCGTGCCGTTCGGAGAACCCGTTCGAGCAGCATGTCGAAATTGTGCGCCATCTCCTGGGCGCTCTCGCCCGGCCAGACGTGCAGCGGTTTGGCCGCGCCCTGTGCCTGCTGCAACGAGGTGCGCTCCGGCAATTGCGGGCTGAGCACCAGCGGACCGAACATGTCGCGCAGCTCCTTGATGCGGAACTGGTGTTCCAGTGACTGCACGCGGGCGCGGTTGACGATGATGCCGAGCGGCTGGAGCCGGGGGGAGAGGCCGCGGCGGATCTCTTCGATGGCCCGCAGCGCGCGATCGGCGGCGGCCACCGAGAACAGCCCCGGTTCGGTCACGACCGCCACGCGGTCGCTCGCGGCCCACGCCGTGCGCGTGAGCGCGTTCAGCGACGGAGCGCAGTCGATGAGCACGAGCTCGTAATCGTGCTCCACGTTCGCCAGTGCTTCTTCGAGCTTCCAGATGTCACGGATGCTCGGGTGCGGCCCGTCGAAGTTGATCGCCGACGGACTACCGATCATCACATCGATCTTGCCTGTGCGGCCCTTCGTCCATCCGCTGGGGGCGATCGCCGCGCGGACGATCTTCTCCTTGGGGAGGCGAGCACATCGGCGACATTCAGATGGCCGGCAACCTGAATGTCCATCCCGGTCGAGACATCGGACTGCGGGTCGAGATCGACCACGAGAGTGCGGAGACCTTTGGCGAACGCCGCGGAAGCCAGGCCCAGCGTCACCGTGGTCTTACCGACACCACCTTTGAGGGAACTAACGCTGAGTACGTGCACAAGCAACTACGTTACCTTCACTAGTCTTAGAGAACCTAACCGTTTGCTGTGTGGCGTGGCCCCCTGCTCGAAAGGTCCCAATGTTCCGTAAGATCCTCGTTGCCAATCGTGGTGAAATCGCCATCCGAGCCTTCCGGGCCGCCTACGAACTGGGCGCTCAGACGGTCGCCGTCTTTCCCTATGAGGACCGCAACTCGATGCACCGTCTGAAGGCCGACGAGGCTTATCAGATCGGCGAGCCCGGGCATCCTGTGCGCGCGTACCTCGACGTGAAAGAGATCATCCGCGTCGCGCTGGAGTGCGGCGCCGATGCCATCTACCCCGGCTACGGCTTTCTCTCAGAGAACCCGGAGCTGGCCGAGGCGGCACGCGAGGCCGGCATCACCTTCATCGGTCCGCCGTCGCGAGTGCTCGAGATGGCAGGGAACAAGGTCACCGCCAAGGAGCACGCGATCGCCGCGGGCGTGCCGGTGCTGAAGTCCACTCCGCCGTCGAAAGACATCGATCTGCTCATCTCGCAGGCCGACGAGGTCGGATTCCCGATCTTCGCCAAGGCCGTCGCCGGTGGCGGTGGCCGGGGGATGCGCCGGGTCAACACCAAAGACGATCTGCGCTCGGCGCTCGAAGAGGCGATGCGCGAGGCCGACAGCGCCTTCGGCGATCCGACGATGTTCCTGGAGCAGGCCGTGCTGCGGCCCCGTCACATCGAGGTGCAAATACTCGCAGACTCGACCGGCGCGACGATGCACCTCTTCGAGCGGGACTGCTCGGTGCAGCGTCGCCACCAGAAGGTCATCGAGATCGCGCCGGCGCCGAACCTCTCCGAGGACGTGCGTCAGGCCCTCTACGCCGATGCGATCGCGTTCGCGAAGTCGATCGGCTACGAGAACGCCGGAACCGTCGAGTTCCTGCTCGACACCGCCGGGGAGCGCGCGGGCGAGCACGTCTTCATCGAGATGAACCCGCGCATCCAGGTCGAACACACGGTCACCGAGGAGATCACCGACGTCGACCTCGTGCAGTCGCAGATGCGCATCGCCGCCGGTGAGACTCTCGCCGAGCTCGGTCTCAGCCAGGAGACGGTCCACATCCGCGGCGCCGCACTCCAGTGCCGCATCACCACCGAAGACCCGACCGCTGGCTTCCGCCCCGACACCGGCAAGATCACCACCTACCGCTCGCCGGGCGGCGGTGGCATCCGCCTCGACGGCGGAACCATCAACCCGGGCGCGCAGATCAGCCCGCACTTCGACTCGATGCTGGCCAAGATGACCTGCCGCGGCCGCGACTTCGCGGCCGCCGTGAGCCGGGCGCGCCGGGGCCTCGCCGAGTTCCGCATCCGCGGCGTCGCCACCAACATCCCGTTCCTGCAGGCCGTGCTCGACGACCCCGACTTCATCGCCGGCAACGTCAGCACCTCCTTCATCGAGGAGCGGCCGGAGCTGTTCAAGGGCCGCGCCTCCAAAGACCGCGGCACCAAGATGCTCAACTGGTTGGCGGATGTGACCGTCAACCTGCCGAACGGTCCTCGTCCCGAGACGCACGCGCCGGTGGACAAGCTGCCGAAGCTCGACCTCTCGACGCCGGCTCCCGCGGGTTCGCGGCAGAGACTGCTCGAGCTCGGTCCGGCCGGTTTCGCCGCTGCGCTGCGTCAGCAGACCGCCCTGGCCGTCACCGAGACCACGTTCCGCGACGCCCACCAGTCGCTGCTCGCCACCCGGGTGCGCACGCGCGACCTGCTCGCCGTCGCGCCGTACGTGGCCCGGATGACCCCGGAACTGCTCTCGGTCGAGGCCTGGGGCGGCGCGACATACGATGTCGCCCTCCGCTTCCTCGGCGAAGACCCCTGGGACCGCCTTGCCGCCCTGCGGGAGGCCTTGCCGAACATCAACATCCAGATGCTGCTGCGCGGCCGCAATACGGTCGGGTACACGCCGTACCCCACCGCCGTGACGGACGCGTTCGTGCGGGAGGCCGCCGCCACCGGCGTCGACATCTTCCGCATCTTCGACGCGCTCAACGATGTCTCGCAGATGCGCCCCGCGATCGAGTCGGTGCTCGCCACCGGAACAGCCGTGGCCGAGGTGGCCGTTTGCTACACCGGCGACCTCCTCGACCCGGCCGAGGACCTCTACACGCTCGACTACTACCTGCGCCTCGCCGAACAGATCGTGGAGTCCGGCGCGCACATCCTCGCGATCAAAGACATGGCCGGCCTGCTGCGGCCGTCGGCGGCGGAGAAACTCGTCACGGCGTTCCGCGAGCGGTTCGACCTCCCGGTGCACGTGCACACGCACGACACTCCGGGAGGCCAGCTCGCGACGCTTCTCGCCGCGAGCCGCGCCGGCGCCGACGCGGTCGACGTGGCGAGCGCGCCGATGGCCGGCACGACGAGCCAGCCGAGCGCATCCGCCCTCGTCGCCGCCCTCGCCCACACCGAGCGCGACACCGGCATCTCGCTGGACGCGGTCAACGACCTCGAGCCGTACTGGGAGGCCGTCCGCCACGTCTACAAGCCGTTCGAGTCCGGTCTGCCCGGCCCGACCGGACGCGTGTACAAGCACGAGATCCCCGGCGGCCAGCTCTCCAATCTGCGCCAGCAGGCGAAGGCGCTCGGGCTCGCCGAAGATTTCGAGCTCGTCGAAGACATGTACGCCGCGGCGAACAAGATCCTCGGCCGCATCCCCAAGGTCACACCGTCGTCGAAGGTGGTCGGCGATCTCGCCCTGCACCTCGCCGCCGTGCACGCCGACCCGCTCGACTTCGCCGAGAACCCGCAGAACTACGACATCCCGGACTCGGTCGTCGGGTTCATGGCCGGCGAGCTCGGCGAGCTTCCCGGCGGCTGGCCCGAACCGTTCCGCAGCAAGGTGCTGGCGGGCAAGACGGTCAAGGTCGGCGTCGAAGATCTGAACAGCGACGACGCGAAAGCGCTGGAGGGCACGAGCGCCGAGCGGCGTGCAACTCTGAACCGGCTGCTCTTCCCGGCCCCGACACGGATCTTCGAACAGATCCGCGAACTGTTCGGTGACCTCTCCGTGGTGGATTCGATCGACTACCTGTACGGCCTCAAGCAGGGCACGGAGCACGTGATCGAGATCGACAAGGGCGTGCGCCTCTACATCGGGCTCGAGGCGATCGGCGAGGCCGACGACAAGGGCATGCGCACCGTCATGACCACCCTGAACGGCCAGCTCCGGCCGGTGTTCGTGCGCGACCGAGGCATCGTGGTGGAGGCCAAGACGGCAGAGAAGGCCGATTCGGCGAAACCTGGTCAGGTGGCTGCGCCGTTCTCCGGTGTCGTGACCCTGCAGCTGGGGGTCGGAGACACCGTCGCGGCCGGGCAGTCCGTCGCCTCGATCGAGGCGATGAAGATGGAGGCGGCCATCACCGCCCCCATCGCCGGCACGATCGAGCGCCTCGCCATCCCGAAGACCCAGCAGGTGGACGCCGGTGATCTGCTCGTGGTGATCACTCCGTCCGCGTAGCCGACGCGAGAGCAGGGCCGCCGATTCGTTCGGCGGCCCTGTCGCGTCTCTGCGGGCATTTGGTGCCCGGCGGCGATGGTGGGCCGGTCGCAGCCCGCTAAACTGTCTCAGTCGCTCGCACCAGCGGCAGAAGGAGACGACTTCCGTGGCAGACAAGCCGGACAAGAGCGAGGCGGGCGATCTCGCGACGACGGAGAGCGATCTGACGATCTCGGTACCCGAGAACCTCAGCATCGTCGTCGACCTGCCGCCCGCACCCGCACCGGAGGCGCCGGAAGACGAAGTGGCGGTCGCCATCGACGACGTGCCGGTGAACCCCGGGTTCGTCGCGTCGCCGACCGAGCCGAACACGATGTCGGTCGCCATCGTCGCCTCCCGTCTCGCCACGGGGCCGACGGCCACCCAGCAGCATGACGAGCCGGAGATCCCGCCGCTTCCCGGTTCCGACCCCTTCAGCCAGTCCCGCCGCGACCGCCTCCGCGGCGAACACTCGCAGCAGCCGGAGCCGGCGGCCATGCTCACCGCCGACCGCCTCCTCGAGGTGAACCGCAAGACCCGGCCCGGCCCGGAAGGCGGCTGGCAGCGATTCGTCTACGGAGTCACCTTCCACACGGTGAATCTCGGCGATTCCGCCAAGGTGCGGGCGCGCAAAGAGCTCGACCACCGCATCCAGAAGGCGTTCGAAGGCGGCACTCGGTTCGTGCCGGTGCTCACCCGCAAGGGCGGCGTCGGCAAGACGACCGTCACGACCCTGCTCGGCATGGCGCTGGCCGACGCGCGCGAAGACCGCATCGTGGCCATCGACGCCAACCCCGACCGTGGAACCCTCTCCGAGCGCGTCACCAAACAGACCAGGGCGACCGTTCGGGATGTGGTGCAGAAGGCCCCGAGCATCGGCGGCTTCACCGACTTCTCGGCCCTCGTCTCGCGCGACGAGACCCGCCTCGACATCCTCGCCTCTGACACCGACCCTCTGCTCTCCGAAGCGTTCGACGAGAACGACTACAACGTCGTCGCCGACCTCACGGCGAGGTTCTACTCGATCGTGCTCACCGATTGCGGCACGGGAATCGTGCACTCGGTGATGCGGGCCACCCTGCAGCGGGCCGACTCTGTCGTCATCGTCTCCGGCGGCAGCGTCGACGAGGCGCGCCTGGCCTCCGAGACGCTCACCTGGTTGGAGGCGAACGGATACGGCGACCTGGTGCGCAATGCGATCGTTGCGCTGAACACGGCGACCCAGGGCACCAACCTCGTCAAGCTCGACGAGATCGAGTCGCACTTCCGTTCGCGGGTGCGTGAGGTGGTGCGAATCCCTTACGACCCCCAGCTGGCGGCCGGCTCCGTCGTCTCGTACAAAGACTTGAAGCCCCTGACGAAACAGTCCGCGCGCACGCTCGCGGCACTGGTCGTCGAGGGTCTGCCGACCAACCGCGGCTGAGCGCCGCCCGAAACACCGCCGCCCGGCCGGGCGGAGCATCCGAGGAGAGTGCTGTGACCGAACGACAGATCCGCCTGTTCGGCGACCCCGTGCTGAAGACCGTCTCCGCACCCGTCGGGGCGATCGACGACGGCGTGCGCGGCCTCGTCGACGACCTGATCGACAGCGTGCTTCCCCCGGGGCGGGCCGGCGTCGCCGCTCCGCAGATCGGTGTGAACCTGCGCGCGTTCAGCTACAACGTCGACGGCGATGTCGGCTACATCCTCAACCCGGTGCTCGCTGAGGTGTCGGGGGAGCCGGAGCTGGTCGACGAAGGCTGCCTTTCGGTTCCCGGGCTCTGGTTCAAGACGGCGCGGTACCCGTTCGCCCGCGTGACCGGAACCGACCTCGACGGAAACGCGATCGAGCTCTCCGGCACCGGCGTCATGGCGCAGGCGCTGCAGCACGAGACCGACCACCTCGATGGCACGCTCTACCTCGACCGGCTCGACAAGGAGAGTCGCCGCGAAGCGATGAAGCAGGTTCGCGAGAGCGACTGGTTCTAGCAGCACGAGACCGGTCACAGCTGTCGGCGCGGGTCCGTAGACTGACGCCATGCGAATCGCGGTCACCGGTGGATCAGGAAAGCTCGGGCGCACGGTTGTGCGCGAACTCGCGGCGGCGGGCAACGAGGTCGTCAATCTGGATTCGACGGGAGAGCGCGGTCCAGGATTCGTGCGGGTCGACCTGACCGACTACGGGCAGACGATCGACGCCATCCTCGGCGTGGAAGACAAGCACGACGGGTTCGACGCCATCGTGCACCTCGCCGCCATTCCGGCCCCGGGCATCCTGAGCGATGTCGCGACCTTCCACAACAACATCCGCGTGACGTTCAACGTCTTCCAGGCGGCCCGGCGCGCGGGCATCCGGAACATCGTGTACGCGTCTAGCTGTAGTGCCCAGGTAGGTTGCTCGATAGCCGGGTGATGGGCGGGAGCTTTCCGGTGGCGGTGTGGGGTCGGTGTTGATTGTAGTGATGGAGCCAGGCGGGGAGGGCTGCGCGGCGGGCTGACTCGGAGTTGTAGTGGCGGGCGAATGCCCATCCGTCGCTCATCGTGCGGTGGAAGCGTTCGATTTTGCCGTTCGTTTGCGGCCGGTAGGGGCGGGTGAACTTCGGGCGGATGCCGAGGTCCGTGCAGGCGTGTCGCCAGGCGTGGGAGCGGTAGGCGGAGCCGTTGTCGGAGAGGACGCGTTCGACGCGGACTCCACGATCGGCGAACCAGGACGTCGCCCGTTGGAGGACTCCGATCGCAGTCTCAGCGCGTTCGTCGTCGTGGATCTCGGCGTAGGCGACGCGGGAATGGTCATCGATCACGGTGTGCACGAACGCGTGTCGCATCTTCGGGTTGTAGTACTGGTTGCGGTCTTTGCCCGGCGTCTTCGCCCGATTCCTGTCGCCCTGGGCTCGGCCGACGAACCGCCACCCGCCGCCGTCGGGGATGTTGCCGAGCTTCTTCACATCGACATGGATCAGCGATCCGGGGTAGTCGTGTTCGTAACGTCGGGCCGGTTCCCCGGTCTTCACATCGACATGGGTGAGCCGGTTGAGACGGCAACGCACCAGAACCGCGTGAACGGTCGACGCCGGCATCCCCAGCCGGCCAGCGATTTGCACCGGACCAAGGCGTTTCTTGATCCGCAGATGCACGATCTTCTTCACCAGCAGCTGCGGGGTCCGATTCGGATGCGCGTGCGGGCGGGAGGACCGATCTGTCATCCCCTCCGGGCCGAGTTCGACGTAGCGGCGTGCCCATTTCGCGGCGGTCGGCCACGAAACACGGAAGTAGTCAGCCGCCGCAGCGACGGTCCAGCCCTCGTCGATGATCAGTCGCGCAACACGCAACCTTTGCCGCGGCGTCAAAGCCGCATTACCGTGAGACACGAGAACCTCCAGGTTTCGAGTGAGTGTCTAAGCAACTCCCACTCTGGCCCGGAGGTTCTCGCCATGTCACGGATGCCAAATCAAACAACGTCCCTGGGCACTACATCTAGCGAGACGGTGCTCGGCCTGCCGTTCGACGCTCCGCCGCCGTACATCCCCGTCGACGAGGAGTACCCGGCCCGCCCGGAGAGCACATACTCGCTCGTCAAGCATCTCGAAGAGCAGATGGCGATCGAGCTCGTGCGGTGGGATCCGCAGCTCAAGATCGTGGCGCTGCGCTTCTCCAATGTGATGGAGCCCGCCGACTATGCGGAGTTCCCGTCGTTCGACGCCGACGCGCGAGCGCGCAAATGGAACCTCTGGGGCTACATCGACGCCCGGGACGGCGCCCAGGCGATCCGTCGTGCCCTCGACTGGGAGGCGACCGGCTTCGACCGGTTCATCATCGCGGCGGCCGACACCGTGATGTCGCGGCCAAACGCGGAGCTCGTCGCGGAGGTCTTCCCCGACGTCCCGGTCACCGGTGACCTCGGCACCACCGACACCCTGCTCTCCATCGGTAAAGCGCGGCGCATCCTCGGCTACGCTCCCGCCCACTCCTGGCGCGACCACATCTGACCTCCTGCACGGCCGACATTTGCCACAAATCCCACTTTCGACGCCGCCAGAGCCGGCATTCGGCACAAATGTTCTTTCCACAGGGTCGTAGTGGTCGGGGCGTTTTCCACTGTTTGGGTGGGATGCGGGCGACGATGATCGTCGGGGTGTCACGATGTGCGCACGCGAACGCCAGAACCGCTGCCGGCCCCGCTCGCGATGCGACCCTTCCACGCTCGGGAGGCGCAGGTCCACGGCCTGAGGCCGTCACGCCTGCGGGCGCGTGACATCCACCATCCGTTCCAGTCGATCCACTCGGCGGTCGCTCCGCAGTCGGTGCGCGAACTCTGCGGTGCCTACCTGCTGAAGATGCACCGGGTGCACATTTCTCACACCGGACGGCCGCTGAACTCCTCGGTGTGCCAATGCCGTCGACGGTGGAACGGGGCGCGGTGCATGTCAGCGTCGAACGGCCGAGGACGGCACCGCGCGGGCGTGGTGTGATCGGGCACAGCCTCGGTCGGGTGGTTCCCTCGGTCGTCGATGGCTTTCCGATCTGCTCGCCGTCTCAGGTCTGGTGTCAGCTGGCCGGGGCGCTCGACCGGGAGGATCTCGTGGCGGCGGGGGACTTCCTCGTCGGCTCCCGCGGACGTGAGCCGATTGTGACGTTCGAGGGGCTCGTCGAGGCCGCGCAGTGTCTCCACCGCACGAAAGGTGCCCGCGCCCGCGAATGGGCTCTCAGCGAGATCCGGTTCGGCGCAGACTCCCGCCCGGAATCGCTGTTGAGGCTGCTGCTGCGGGCGAACGGCTATCGGGATCTGCGGGTCAACGAGCCGGTCGACGTGCTCGGCGGAACAGTCCGGCTTCATCCGGATCTCAGCATCCCGTCGCTGAGACTCGCGGTGGAATACGAGGGCGACCACCACCGGATCGACCCGCAGCAGTGGCAGGACGACATCGAGCGCCGCGACCTCGTGGAGTCGCCATCGCCGAGCGATGCTCGCGGCCAGCAACGACACATTTGTGCCGAATGTCGGCTCCACATGAACGGGAGGCGCCATTCGGCACAAATGTGTGTGCGTCAGTGGGCTAGGGAGATGCCCTGCGTGGCGGGCGCGCCGGAGTAGATTCCGTCGATCGTGTCGGCGAAGTCTTTCAGGATGACAGCGCGCTTGATGCTGAGTTTGGGTGTGAGGTGCCCGCTCGCCTCGGTGAGGTCGCTCGGCAGGATGACGAACTTGCGAATGGACTCGGCCCGGGAGACGTTCGTGTTCGCCGCATCCACGGCCCGCTGGATCTCGGCGTTGACGGCCGGGTTCACGGAGGCCTCCGCGAGACCCATCGACTTGTCTTCGCCGTTGTTGGCCAGCCAGGTCGGAAGCATCTCAGCGTCGAGGGTGACGAGCGCGGCGATGAAGGGTTTCTGGTCGCCGACGACGACGACCTGACTGACCAGCGGGTTCGACCGGATGGGGTCTTCCAGCGCTGCGGGGGAGACGTTCTTGCCACCGGCAGTGACGATGATCTCCTTCTTGCGGCCGGTGATGCTGAGGAAGCCGTCGTCGTCGAAGCTGCCGAGGTCGCCGGTGCGGAACCAGCCGTCGTCGAATGCCGCCGCCGTGGCTTCGGGGTTCTTCCAGTACTCCTCGAAGACGTTGATGCCTTTCACCTGGATCTCGCCGTCGTCCGCCAACCGGATCGAGACGCCGGGAAGGGCGGGGCCGACGGTGCCGATCTTGAACAGGTCGGGCAGATTGACCGTGGCCGGGGCGGTGGTCTCGGTGAGGCCGTACCCTTCCAAGATCTTGATTCCGAGACTGTGGAAGAAGTGGCCGAGGTGCGAGCCGAGCGGCGCCGAGCCGGAGACCGCATACTTCACCCGCCCGCCCATCGCCGTGCGCAGCTTGCTGAACACGAGCCTGTCGAACAGGGCGAACCGCAGGCGCAGACCGAATGGCACTGAACCGGCCTCGACCGCTTTCGAGTACTCGACGGCCACGCTCGCGGCGCGGCGGAAGATCTTGCCCTTGCCTCCGGCTTCGGCCTTCTGTTCGGCCGAGTTGTAGACCTTCTCGAACACGCGCGGAACCGCGAGGAGGAAGGTCGGCTTGAAGCTGGCGAGGGCGGGGAGGAGCTCCTTCGTGTCTGCCTGGTGACCGACGCGCACGCCGGCGTGCACGCACAGGACGGCGATGAAGCGGGCGAACACATGAGCGGTGGTGATGAAGAGCAGCGTGGAGGCCCCGCCCGGCTGCAGGACGACCTCTTTGAGGGCCTCCGCCGAGTTGCGGGAGAGCTCGACGAAGTTGGAGTGGGTGAGAACGCATCCCTTCGGCTTGCCCGTCGAGCCGGAGGTGTAGATGAGCGTGGCGATGTCGGCGCCCTCGGCGATCGTGCGGCGGCGCTCGATTTCCGCGTCGGGGACGTCGACACCGGCGGCCGCCAATTTGTCGAGGTCGCCGAGGTGCAATTGCCAGACGTTTCCGATGTCGGGGAGGTCGGCGTGCACCTCGTCGAAGCGCGCGAACATCTCCGGCGTCTCGAGGATGATCGCGATCGCGCCGGAATCGGTCATGTTCCACTGCACCTGGTGTGGGGACGACGTCTCGTAGATCGGCACCAGAACCGCGCCGGCGAACCAGGTGGCGAAGTCGATGAGCGACCACTCGTAACGGGTCTTGCACATCAGGCCGATCTTGTCGCCTGGCTGGATGCCGCTGGCGACGAGACCTTTCGCCAGGGCGACGACCTGGCGCAGGAACTCGGCGCAGCTGATGTCTTCCCAGGTGTCGCCGTTCGGGACGGCGAACAGGGCTGCATCCGGGGTCGCGGCGACGCGGGCCACCAGGAGATCGGTGGCATTGGCGGTCGGATCTGCGGCGACGATCGCCGGGGTGTCGAACTGTTTCACGGTAACTCCCTCGGTACCGGTACGGGCGGGCTTTCGACCGGAATGGCCTTCGCCAAACTGGTTAACTACACTCTAGATGGTGCGGATGTGAGCTCTCTGGCCGGGCACCGCATCCCCCTCCCTCATTCTTCAGAAAGGCTGCCGCCTGTGCACTCGATCGGGATCGACATCGGCGGTACGAAGATCGCGGGGGCGGTGGTCGACGAACTCGGCACCATCGTCCGCGAGGATCGTGTTCCCACGGATGCCGCGGAGCCTGCGGAGATCGAGAACGCGGTCGTCGCGATGATCGAGCGTTTGGCGAACGGCCCGGAGGAGATCGCGGGCGCCGGTGTCGCCGCGGCGGGGTTCTTCGATGCTGCGCAGTCGACCGTGTACTACTCGCCCAACATCAATTGGCGGCATGAACCGTTGCGGGCCAAGCTGGAGCAGCGGGTCGACCTCCCCATCATCATCGAGAACGACGCGAACGCTGCCGGATGGGCCGAGTTCCGTTATGGCGCCGGCCGCTTGGTCAGCGACATGGTCATCCTGACGATCGGCACCGGCGTCGGCGGCGCGATCGTCAGCAACGACAGGCTGTTCCGTGGTGGTTTCGGCGCGGGCGCGGAGGTGGGCCACATGCGGGTGGTCCCCGGCGGCCTCGCCTGCGGTTGTGGCGCTCACGGCTGCATCGAGCAGTACGGTTCCGGTCGCGCTCTGCAGCGGATGGCGAACGAGCTGGCCGACGCGGGCGGCATCGGCCAGGCGTTGGCGGATGTGCGCTCCCGCACCGGTTCGTTGAGTGGACACGACATCAGCGATCTCATCACGGCGGGCGATCCGGGTGCTCTCGCGGCGCTGCGTCAGCTGGGCGATTGGCTCGGCCAGGCGTGTGCAAGTCTGGGTGCCGTTCTCGACCCGCAGCTGTTCGTGTTCGGCGGTGGTGTCGCTCAGGCGGGCGATCTGCTGTTGGAGCCGATCCGTCTGGCGTATCTGGAGAACGTTCCGGCTCGGGGCTATCACCCGGAGCCCGAGTTCAGGATCGCCGAGCTCGTGAACGACGCCGGCGTGGTCGGCGCGGCGGATCTCGCGCGGTTGAGCGCGTCGGAGCGTTAGGCTGAGCCGATGTTCTACTGGCTGATGAAGCACCTGATCGCAGGTCCTCTGCTCAAGGGCATCTTCCGGCCGTGGGTCATCGGTCTCGAGAACGTCCCCGCCGGTGGGGCGGTCATCCTGGCGAGCAACCATCTCTCGTTCATCGACTCGATTTTTCTGCCTCTGGTCGTCGACCGGCACGTCTCGTTCCTCGCGAAGAGCGACTACTTCACCCGCAAGGGGTTCAAAGGCTGGGCGACGAAGGCGTTCATGACCGCCACCGGCCAGATCCCCATCGACAGGTCCGGCGGTAAGGCTTCCGAAGACTCGCTGAACACCGGGCTCGCGGTGCTCGCCCGGGGGGAGATCCTCGGAATCTACCCGGAGGGCACCCGCAGCCCCGACGGCAAGCTGTACCGGGGCCGCACGGGTGTCGCCCGAATGATCCTCGAGGGCGATGTCCCTGTCGTGCCGGTGGCGATGGTGGACACCGAGAAGATCATGCCGATCGGAACGCGGCTGCCGAAAGTCGGGCGCATCGGCATCGTGATCGGGCGGCCACTCGATTTCTCCCGCTTCGACGGGATGGAGGGCGACCGGTTCATCCTGCGTTCGGTGACCGACGAGATCATGTATGCATTGCATGCCCTCGGCGAGCAGGAATACGTGGATGTGTACGCCAGCAGCGTGAAGGAAAAGCGGGCTTCGCTTTCACGATAGGCTCAGATATCCGGTGCGCGGGATCGCCCGCGCTCCGTCATACCCACTGGCGTGTGCGAGTCGTATCGCGCGCCCTGAACTGAGCGGACGTCCTGTGCTAGACACCACTGATCCCGTCGTGAAGGCTGACGAATCTGTGATCGCGGGCCTGGACTATTGGCGCACCCTCGAGGTGAAGCAGCAGCCGCACTGGCCTGATGCGGATGCCGCGGCCGCCGCGTCGGCCGAGATCGCCTCGCTGCCGCCCCTCGTGTTCGCAGGTGAGGTCGACCAGCTGCGCGATCGGCTCGCGCTTGCGGCAGAGGGCAGAGGTTTCCTGTTGCAGGGCGGCGATTGCGCCGAGACGTTCGCCGGTGCGACCGCCGACCAGATCCGCAACCGGGTCAAGACGGTGCTGCAGATGGCGGTCGTCCTCACCTACGGTGCCTCGATGCCCGTGATCAAGATGGGCCGGATGGCCGGGCAGTTCGCCAAGCCCCGTTCCAGCGACACCGAGACCCGAGGCGGTGTGACGCTTCCGGCGTACCGCGGCGACATCGTGAACGGCTTCGATTTCACGCCGGAGTCGCGTCAGGCCGACCCGCGCCGGCTGGTGCAGGGTTACCACACCGCCGCTTCGACGCTGAACCTCATCCGGGCGTTCACGCAGGGTGGTTTCGCCGATCTGCGTCAGGTGCACAGCTGGAACCGCGGCTTCGCCGCCAACCCGGCCAACCAGCGCTACGAGGGTCTCGCCAAGGAGATCGACCGCGCCATCAAGTTCATGGAGGCGGCCGGCGCCGACTTCGACGAGCTGAAGCGCGTGGAGTTCTACTCCAGCCACGAGGGTCTGCTGATGGACTACGAGCGGCCGATGACGCGGATCGACTCGCGCACGGGCACGCCCTACAACACCTCGGCGCATTTCGTATGGATCGGGGAGCGCACGCGCGACCTCGACGGGGCGCATGTCGATTTCCTTTCGCGGGTGCGCAACCCGATCGGCGTGAAGCTCGGCCCGTCCACGACCCCCGAGACGATGCTGCAGCTCATCGACAAGCTCGACCCGAATCGCGAGCCGGGTCGGCTCACCTTCATCACGCGCATGGGCGCGGGCACGATCAGGGATGCGCTTCCCCCGCTGCTCGAGGCCATCAAGTCGGCCGACGCCACCCCGCTGTGGGTGACCGATCCGATGCACGGCAACGGGCTGACGACGCCGACCGGGTACAAGACCCGCCGGTTCGACGACGTCGTGGACGAGGTCAAGGGCTTCTTCGAGGCGCACCGTGCCGCAGGAACCCACCCGGGCGGCATCCACGTCGAGCTCACCGGTGACGACGTGACGGAGTGCCTGGGCGGTTCCGAGCACATCGACGAGGCCACGCTGGCGACGCGCTACGAGTCGCTGTGCGACCCCCGCCTCAACCACATGCAGTCGCTGGAGCTCGCGTTCCTGGTGGCCGAGGAGCTCGCCGCCCGCTGATCACAACATCGTGGGCAGAATGAGAATCGCCGTGTGATCGTCTGATCACACGGCGATTCTCGTTGCGGACTGAGCGCGTGGCTTCGGCGAATCAGAAGCCCGCGAAGTTGATTGTGATGGTGGAGCCTTTCGCGACCATCTCGCCCGCTGCGGGGCTGATCTTGGAGACGACGAAGGCCGAGGGGGCCACATCGGCGATCGCACTGTATTGGAGGTCGAACCCGGCGTCTTTGAGAGCCTTCTTCGCGACATCCCAGGTCTTGCCGACGACGTCGGGTACCGCCACCGGTTCCGGACCCTTCGAAGTCTCCAGCAGCAGGGTGTCGTTGGGCTTCACCGGCCCGCTGCCCTGGGGCTGCGCGGAGATGACATCGCCTTTCTCGACGGTGTCGCTGTAGTTCTGCGGCCCGTTCGCCACGAGCAGGTGCACCGCTTGCAGCGCGCTGGTGGCGTCGGCCACGGACTTCCCGGCGACGTTCGGGATAGCGCCGACCGATTCGACGAGGGCGACCGTGCGTCCCTCGAACGACTTACCGCCGCCGGAGACGTCGGTGCCGTCGGAGGTCGCGGCCGAGATCACGGTGTTGGCCGGGATCTTCGCATCGAATTGCTGCGCGACATCGCCGACCTTCGCGCCGGCCTTGACGATCGCAGCCTTGGCGTCGGCGAGCGACATGCCGGCGAGGACCGGTAGCGTGATCGGTTTGGGGCCCTGGGAGACCCGGATGGTCACGATGCTTCCTCGGTTCGCCGAGGCTCCCGAGGCCGGATCGGTGCTCGACACCAGCCCGGCGGCGATGGTGGTGTTGTACTCCTGGCCCTGTTTGGTCTCGAATCCGAGCTGCGTGAGCGTCGTGGCCGCGACCGCGGGGGTCTTCGACGAGAGGTCGGGGATCTGCACGGTCGAGCCCGGCCCGGAGCCGAAGTACCATCCGGTACCCCCGGCGACCCCGGCGAGCACGAGGACGAGAGCGAATAACCACCAGCCCTTCGTCCGCCGCCGTTTTGCCGTAGCGGTGAGGGTGGTCAGGGTATCCGGAGCGCTGGCGGCGACCTGCTGACGGATGGCGGGGTTGATGATCTGGGTGTCGCCCTCGTTCACACCCGGCCCGAAGGCCGGCGGGAGCACCATCGTGGGATGTAGTGCGCCGGTCTCGCCGCGGATCGCCTTCTCCGCCTCGATGAGACGGTCGAGCATCTCCCGGGCATCGCGGGGGCGCTGGTCGGGGTCTTTGGCGGTCGCCCAGAGCACGAGGTCGTCCAGTTCCGGGGGAACGGCGGGGTTCTTGCTGCTCGGCGCGGGCACGGCGTCGTTCGCGTGCTGGTAGGCGATCTGCATCGGCTGCTCGCCCTGGAACGGCTGTTCACCGGTGAGCATCTCGAACATCATGATGCCGAGCGCGTAGATGTCGCTGCGCGCATCCGCGACGCCGCGGGTCACGAGCTCGGGGGAGAGGTAGGCGATCGTGCCCAGCAGTGCCTGGCCGGTCGCGGTGTTGGCGCTCGCGGCGCGGGCGAGCCCGAAGTCGCCGATCTTGATGCGCCCGTCGTCGGCGAGCAGCACGTTCTCGGGTTTGAGGTCGCGGTGCACGATGCCGGCCTTGTGCGCCGCGGCGAGACCGCTCAGCACGGCCTCCATGATGTCGATCGTCTGCTCGGAGGTGAGCTTGCCGTAGTCCTTCAGCAGATCGCGCAGGGTGATGCCGGGCAGGTACTCCATGACCAGGTAGGCCATATCGGAGTCTTGGCCTTGGTCGAAGACGTTCACGACGTTCGGATGCGCGAGGCGCGCGGCCGAGCGGGCCTCCTGCACGAACCGGCTCTTGAACGTGCTGTCGTCGGCGAGGTGGCCGTGCATCACCTTGATGGCGACCCGGCGTTCGAGGCGCAGATCGGTCGCCAGGTAGACGGTGGCCATGCCCCCGCGGGCGATCCGCGAGCGCACCTGATACCGGCCGTCGATCAGACGTCCGATCAGGGGGTCGGTTTGGCTCGTGGTCACGTGTCGAGTTTAGAGAACAGGAGCGGCGCGAACCCTGCAAAACACCGTGAAGTGCGGCGCTGTGATCGCCTTGTGATCATGGTGGGCCGGCTCAGCCGAGCTGGGCGAGCCAAACGCGAGCGGACGCCTCCCATTTGGCGTAGGCATCCGGGTATGCCGAGATCTCGACGGCCTGCGCAGCCTGAGTGACGCTCAGTTTCGTCCAGCCGGGGATGTCGAGCAGGCCGCGGGTGCGCCCCGGATTGGGATTGTTCGGGCCTCCGAAGAAGGCGCGCGCCGCGTAGTGCGGGTCGAGGATCTGGGCGGGGCTTCCCCATCCGGTGCTCGGGCGTTGCTGGAACAGTCCCAGCGAGTCGCGGTCGCCGTACTGCACATTGCGCACGCCGGACTCTTGCGCAGCCGCGGCGAGGGCTACGACGATCCCGAAGTCGCCGACGCCCTCCTGCCGGCCCACCTGGATGATCACGGCGGCGTTCGCCCGCATCTCGGCGGTGAGCGCGACCACGGTGCCCGTCGAAGGAACGGGGACGGGGGCCGGCGCGACCGGGGCCGCGATCGGAGTCGAGGCGTGCGGTGTGTCGAGGGAGGCGGTGGCGAGCCCGGGGATCGTCACGAGTTGACCCGGGAAGATCAGGCTGGAGGAGGAGAGCCCGTTGGCGCTGAGGACGGCGCTGGTCGGGACGCCGAACCGGCCGGCGATGCCGCTGATGGTGTCGCCGGAGACCACTTTGTACTTGGCGGACGACGGCGCGGGAGTGCTGGGCGCCGGCGCGGCGGGCGCGGAGGAGGTCGCGCCCGTGAGAGCGAGGACTTGGCCGGGGAAGATGAGGCTCTTCCAGCTCAGGCCGTTCAACGCGAGCACGCTCGCGGTCGACAGTCCGAATCGGCCGGCGATGCCGCTGATCGTGTCCCCGGTTTGCACGGTGTACCGGGCCGGGGCGCCGGCGATGGTCGTGAGGGCGGGGGAGGTGGTCGGGGCGGAGGTGAGGTTGACGCGCGTGGTTCCGAGCGCATCCGGGGCTTTGTCTTTCGAGCGTTCGGAGTCGCGGTGCGGCGGCGTGGTCGCCTGGGCCGGAGAGACGAGCGAGAGGGTGATCGCGATGGAGCTGGCGATGGCGAGGGGAACCGTGGCGAGCACGGAGCGCGCTGTGCGACGCGCCGGCTGCTCAGGCCGGTGCCGGGCGACTCGCGGCTCGGTGTCGAGCACGGACATGCGACCCCCGCCTTTCGATTACCTGCGAGCCTCAACGCTGGCACAGAACGTATAAGGAGTCAACTACTGTGACCAATGTGATTTGAGTTAACACGATCGTAACAATCGAACCCGCTCCCGGCCGGCGCTCGGACATGACAGGCTAGGGGTGTGACTGAGCAAGCCGCAGCCGAAGACTGGCTGACAATCCCCGATCTCGTCGACATCCTCGGTCTCGGGGTGAGCCGGGTCCGCCGCCTGATCGAAGACAAGCACCTCGCCGCCAAGCGGGTCGACGGTGTTCTGAAGGTTCCCGCGTCGTTCGTCCGTGACGGCGAACCCCTCAGCGAACTGCGGGGCACGCTGATCGTGCTCGGCGACGCTGGATTCGACAATGATGAGGCCGTCGACTGGCTCATCGGCCAAGAAGATGTGCTCGGTGCTTCGCCGATCGAGGCGCTGCGCGCCGGACGCAAGGCCGAGGTGCGCCGGGTGGCGCAAGCTCTCGCCTGATTGAGGCCTGCGCCCCTCAGGATGCGCGGCGAGTGACGGTGACCGCGAGCTCCCGGAGCTGCGCCTTCGCCTGAGACCCCAGAGGTGCGGCGTCGATCGCGTCGATCGCCCTGGCCACGTTCGCCGCGATGATCGCCTCGACCTTGTCGACGGCACCGCTGTCGCGGATGGTCATCTGGAGGGTCTCGATCTGCTGGTGGGTGAGCGTCGGATCGCCGAGCAGCTCGTCGAACGCCGACCGGGCGCCGCCGGGGAGCGCCTCGCGGGCGAGGGCGACGAGCACCGTGCGTTTGCCCTCGCGCAGATCGTCCCCGCTCGGTTTGCCGGTGACCTCCGCGTCGCCGAAGACACCGAGCAGGTCGTCGCGCAGCTGGTACGCGATCCCGAGCGGCAGACCGAACGCCCTCAGGGCTTCCAATTGGCCGATCGTCGCCCCGGCGAGGGAGGCGCCGATGATCAGCGGCGCCTCGATGCTGTATTTCGCCGACTTGTAGATGATGACGCGCTCCGCGCGGGCGAGCTGATCGGTGTCGGGCTGGCTGCTCCAGCCGATCTCTTCGAAGATGTCGAGGTACTGGCCGGCCGTCACCTCCAGGCGCATCCTGTTGAACTCGGTGCGGGCGGCGCGCCGGGAAGCGGCGCTCACGAGTTCGCCGAGTCCTTCGTCGAAGAGTTCGTCGCTGAAGATCAGCAGGAGGTCGCCGAGCAGGGTCGCCGCCCCCGTTCCGAACGACGTGGCCGATCCCTGCCAGGCGTTCTGGGCGTGCAGCCGCTCGAAGCGGCGGTGGGCAGAGGGGGCTCCTCGACGGGTGTCGGAGTTGTCGATGATGTCGTCGTGCACGAGCGCGGCCGCGTGGAACACCTCGAGGGCGCTCGCCACAGACACGACGGCGTCGAGGGCGCCGCCCGGTGAGACCCCGGCGTCTTCGGGGGCGGAGCCGGAGGAGCGCACCGCCTGCCAGCCCCAGAAGCAGAACAGTGCACGGAATCGCTTGCCGCCGCTGAGAAAATCCCGGGAGTAAGCCTGGATCGGGGCGAGTTCGTCGGCGATGGAGACGAGAATGGAGGAGCGTGCATCGAGGAATCCATCGATTCTGGTCTGGATCAGGTCGACGAACCGAATGCTTTCTGACACACGCCTAGCCTAGCCATCGCGGCGGGACTAGAATCAGCTTCATAAGGCCTTGAACCCGAGAAAGAGGGGGAAACGGATGCCGCTTTCGGAACACGAGCAGCGCCTCCTCGAAGAGATGGAGCGCAGTCTCTATCAGAACGACGCAGATTTCGTCGCTACGGTCGGAGCCCGACGGGGTAAGACCCCGTACCGCTCGGTCGTTCTCGGCATCCTGATCGCCGTCGTCGGCATCGGCGTTCTCATCACCGGTGTCTTCCTGCCCATCGCCGTCGTCAGCACGATCGTCGGCGTCGTCGGTTTCATCGTGATGTTCCTCGGTGTGCTGCTGGCCATCGCACCGGGCAAGCGCGCGGGTGGCGCTCCGGATGAGCCGCAGCAGGGGGCTCCGGCCTCCGCTTCGAAGCCGGCCCAGGCCGGGTTCATGCACAAGCTCAATGACCGCTGGGACAAGCGCCAAGACGGGCAGGGCTAGTACTCCCTTCCGCTCCACCGGAGCGGGTTTCTCGGGTCGATCTTCGGATCGGCCCTTTTTTTGTGCCCTCTTGCTGCCATCCTGATCCACTTTCCTCCACCCCGAAAAGCCTTGATTTTTCGGGGCCTTTTGTCACCCATTCGCGTTAAAACAATGCAAATGAGTGCAATCGTGGATGGTTGTGGAGTAAAGTGGAGCCACACCGCAACCTTGGCCGGAAGAGTGGGGGGAGTCACCGATGTTCCTCGGTACCTATGCCCCCAAGCTCGACGAGAAGGGGCGCATCATCCTGCCGGCCAAATTCCGGGATGAGCTCGCCTCCGGCATCGTTCTGACCCGCGGCCAAGAGCACTGCGTCTATGTCTTCAGTCAGCGTGAGTTCGAATCGCTGCACGAAAAGATCCGCCAGGCGCCGGTGACCAGCAAGCAAGCCCGTGACTATCTGCGCGTGTTCCTCTCCGGGGCGAGTTCGGAGGTTCCGGACAAGCAGCACCGCGTCACGGTGCCGCAGACGCTCCGCACCTACGCGGGACTCGATCGCGACCTGGTCGTGATCGGTGCAGGAAGCCGCGCCGAGATCTGGGACGCACAGGCCTGGGAGACCTACCTGGCCGAGCAGGAAGCAACATTCGCCAACACCACCGAGGAGGTGATTCCGGGACTCTTCTAGCACCTGGCGCCCGACTCCCAGCCATTCGCCGCCCTGACACACTTCCCCGGTGCCAGGTCGGAATGGATGGGGATCAGGAATCAGGAGCCCGATCCCGTCGCATCATGACCGATGACAAGATCCACACCCCGGTGCTCCTCGAACGCTGCATCGAACTGCTCGGCCCGGCACTCCAGGCGCCGGGGGCCGTCGTGGTCGACGCGACACTCGGTATGGGCGGGCACGCTGCCGGTCTCCTCGAGCGGTTCCCTCAGATCACCCTGATCGGTCTCGACCGGGATCCGGATGCGCTGGCCATCGCCGGTGGCAGGCTCGCCCCCTTCGGCAACAGAGTGCACCTGGTGCACACCGTGTACGACGGAATCCTGGAAGCGGTGCAGGGCCTCGGCTACACCGAGATCCAGGGTGTGCTGTTCGACCTCGGCGTCTCGTCGCTGCAGCTCGACCGGGTGGAACGAGGCTTCTCCTACTCGAAGGATGCCCCGCTCGACATGCGGATGGACGCGACGAGCGACCTCACAGCCGCCACCATCCTCGCCGAGTACAGCGAGGCGGAGCTGCGGAAGATCTTCCGCGACTACGGCGAGGAAAAGCTCGCGGCGCGCTACGCGCAGAAGATCGTGGAGGCGAGGGATACCCGTCCGTTCGTCCGTTCGGCCGAACTCGTCGATGTGATCACCAAGGCCACCCCGGTCGCCGTGCAGCGGCAGGGGCATCCCGCCAAGCGAGTGTTCCAGGCGCTGCGAATCGAAGTGAATCAAGAACTGTCGGTGCTCGAACGAGCGATTCCGGCGGCCATCGACGCTCTCGCGGTCGGTGGCCGCATCGTCGTCGAGGCCTACCAATCGCTGGAGGACCGCATCGTCAAGCGCGAACTTCAGGCCCGGTCGGTCTCGAGCGCGCCGCCCGGACTCCCGGTGGAGCTGCCGGAGCACCGCCCGGAGCTGAAGCTGTTGATCCGTGGCGCCGAACTGGCGAACGACGACGAGAAGGCGGCGAACCCGCGGGCGACGCCGGTGCGTCTGCGCGCGGCCGAGCGAGTGAGGAGGGCCTCGTGAGCACGAATCTCGCTGAGAAGCGTCCGGCGGTCGGCTGGGTGGGCCGAACCGCGCCCCGGCCCGCCGAGGAGGAGCGTCCGAGTCATCTCGAGGTCGTCTCCACCCGGGTGCAGCGTCGGGCGCGGCCGCGTGCGGTGTACGCGATCATCGCCATCGGCACGCTGCTGGGGATCGTCGTCGCACAGCTCCTGCTGAGCATCGCCCTGTCGCAGGGGGCCTATCAGATCAACTCGCTGCAGAACAAGCAGACGGAGCTTCAGCGCTCGTACCAGGCGGCCTCGGAGGATCTCAACCGCATCGCCTCGCCGCAGAATCTCGCGGCGAATGCCAACTCCCTCGGCATGGTGAACAACAGCAATCCCGTTTACCTCCGTCTTTCCGACGGGGCCGTCCTCGGCGCCCCGATCCCGGCGAGCGGATCGGCGGGTACGGTCACCGGCGGTCAGGGCAACCTCGTGCCGAACTCGCTGCTGGCGGGTGTTCCGCTCGCCGTCCAGGCCGGCACGAACGGGAAGACCGGGGCGGCGGCCACGACGGGTCAAGCTGGGAATTCGGGCAGCACGAGCGTGCCGACCAAGGCGACGCCGCCGCCGACCGTACCGTTGGAGGGAGCGTTGCCCACTCCGGTGACGCGCTGACGACGGGACGAACTCGATCGTGATCACGAGAAAGACGATGCGCCGCCGCACGGCGGTGACGATGGTGGCGGTGGCCGCGACGGTGGGGATCCTCGGCGGCAAGCTGGTCGACATCCAGGTGGTGCACGCGGCTCAGTTGCAGAAGGAGTCGGTGAACGCCAAAGAGGTCGAGACGACGCTCACCGGTGTTCGCGGAAGCATCGTGGACGCCAATGGCACTGTTCTCGCCGACACGGTGTTCCGCTACACAGCGAACCTCTCACCGTCGGACGCGATGGCCGGCGGCAGGGCGGGGATGATCAAGGCGGCCGACAAGATCGGCGCAATCACCGGGCAGGGCGGCGCCGCGATCGTCGCCATCATCGACAACGCCCTCAAAGAGAACCCGAAGTCGAAGTACGCCGTCGTCAAGACCGGCATGGATGTCGGGACCTTCGACAAGCTCGACGGTCTTCCCTACCCGTGGCTCACCTTCCAGAAAGTCGCCGCGCGCACCTATCCGAATGGGGCCGTCGCCGGTCCGCTGCTCGGATTCGTCTCGGGCGCGGGGGAGCCGCAAGCCGGTCTGGAGGACAGCGGGAACGCCTGCCTCGCGGGCGAGAACGGCAGCGAGACCTACCAGCGCGGCGCCGACGGCGTCGCCATCCCCGGCAGCACGGTCGTGCAGAAACCGGCGAAAGACGGTGGAACGCTGAAACTGACGATCGACAGCGATCTGCAATGGTTCGCCGAGCAGACACTCGCCCAGCAGACAGCAGCGGTCGGAGCCAAGTTCGGCTTCGTGACCGTCGCGGAGGCCAAGACGGGCAAGATCAAGGCGATCGCGCAGTGGCCGCCGCTCGATCCGAACAACATCGATGCCACGGCGCCGGAGTACCGTGGACTCCTTCCGTTCAGCACCCCGTACGAGCCCGGCTCGACCTTCAAAGCGCTCACGGCGAGCATGCTGATCGACCAGGGAAAGGCGACGCCGACCACGCAGGTCCTTGCGCCCTACACCTTCAAATCCGGCAATGGCGCGGACCTGCACGATTCGGGGTATCACGACCCCGAACGGCTGACTCTCACCGGCGTGCTCATGCAATCCTCGAACACCGGCATGTCGATCCTCGGCCAGCGTCTCAACGACAACACCCGCTACGACTTCCTGAAGAAGTTCGGCATCGGCGAAGACACCGGGATCGATTTCCCCGGACAGTCCTCCGGCATCCTCCACCCGGTCAGCGACTGGGACGACCAGACCAAGTACGCCACGATGTTCGGGCAGGGCGTTTCGGCCACCCAGGTGCAGATGGTGAGTGCCTACCAGGCGCTGGCGAACAACGGCGTGCGAGTTCCGCTCACGCTGGTGGAGGGCTGCAAGCAGGCCGACGGCAAAGTCACCGATGTACCCAAGCCGAAGTCGACGCAGGTCGTGTCGGCCGCCGCCGCCAACACGACGCTCGGAATGATGGAGAGCGTCGTCACCGACGGTGAACTCTCCAAACAGCTCCAGATCCCCGGTTACCGCATCGCGGCCAAGACCGGTACCGCCCAGCAACCGGACGGCAAAGGCGGCTACCTGCCCTCGTACTACGTCTCCGTGATGGGTGTGGCTCCGGTCGACGATCCGCAGTACGTCGTTTCGGTCAACCTCGGATACCCGACTACCATTACTTCGTCGGCAGCCGCCGCTCCGCTGTTCCACACGATCATGAGCCAGGTGCTGAAGACCTTCCGGGTGAAGCCGTCGACGACCAGCCCGGCCGACTACCCGCCGTTCTACTGAAAGTGAGCCCCGTGACAGGACCGGCGCCTTCTTCTCTGCGCCCCGAGCATCCCGTCGCCCGACCGCTCGCACAGCTGGTGGCGGAGTTCGGGCTGGACAGCCGTGGCGATCTCGATGCCGTCGAGGTGACCGGTGTCGCCCTGGCGACGACGGCCGTCGAACCGGGCGACCTCTACGTCGGCGTGCCCGGGCGCAATGCCCACGGCGCGAGCTTCGCCGCGAAGGCCGCGGAGGCCGGAGCGGTCGCGATCCTGACCGATGAGGAGGGCGCGGCGCTCGTCGGCGACGCCGAGCTGCCGGTCATCGTCACCCCGGATGCGCGCGCCGCACTGGGAGCGGTCGCCGCCTGGATCTACCGCACCGACGAGAACACCGCGACGCTCTTCGGCGTCACCGGCACCAACGGCAAGACCAGCGTCGTGTACCTGCTGAACGCCATCCTCGGCCAGCTGGGCGTCGTCTCTGGGCTCAGTTCCACCGCCGAGCGTCGCATCGGCGATATGGCCATCACGAGCAAGCTGACCACCCCGGAGGCCAGCGAGCTGCATGCGCTCCTCGCCCGGATGCGCGAAGAGGCCGTGCGTGCCGTCGCGATCGAGGTGTCGGCGCAGGCGCTCAGTCGGCACCGCGTCGACGGCATCGTCTTCGACGTCGTCGGCTTCACGAACCTCAGCCACGACCACCTCGACGACTACGCCGCGATGGACGACTACTTCGCGGCCAAGCTGGAGCTATTCCAGCCCGATCGCGCCCACCGCGGGGTGATCACGGTCGACTCCGATTGGGGACGGTCGCTGGTGGAACAGTCCCGCATCCCGATCGCCACCCTCTCGACCTCGGCCGGCGCCGACGCCGAATGGGTGATGACGGTGACGGAGGAGACCGTCGACAAGACGGGGTTCGTGCTCGAAGGGCCGGACGGCCGCCGGCTCTCGACGAGCGTCCCGCTTCTCGGTGCCTACATGGCGTCCAACGCCGCCCTGGCCATCGTCATGTTGGTCGAATCCGGCTACGACCTCGATGCCATCGGCGCGGCGCTCGACCGCGACGGCGGCATCGACGCGTTCATCCCGGGTCGCGCCGAGCGCATCTCCGGCGAAGACGGTCCGGTGGTCTTCATCGACTACGGCCACAGTCCCGACGCGTTCCTGTCGACCCTGGGCGCGCTGCGCAAGGTCACCGACGGCAAGATCGTCATGGTGTTCGGCGCCGACGGCGACCGGGACACGACGAAGCGCACCGATATGGGCGCCATCGCTGCCCGCGGGTCGGATGCGGTCGTCATCACCGACTTCCACCCCCGTTGGGAAGACCCGGCCGCCATCCGGGCCACCCTGCTCGAGGGAGCGCGTGGCGCCGTGCCCGACCTGGAGCTCTACGAGGTCGCCGATCCGCGCGCCGCTTTCCGTAAAGCGCTGTCCCTCGCAGGCCCGGGCGACATCGTGCTCTACGCAGGCCCCGGCCACGAGGACTACCAAGAGGTCGCCGGCGAGCGCATCCCGTACTCCGCCCGCGACGACGCCAAGCTCGCCCTGCGAGAGGCCGGGTGGCTCTGATGATCGCACTCACCCTGGCCGAGATCGCCGAGGCGACCGGCGGCGAGCTGCTTCTCGACGGCGACTCCGGTGCGACGCCGGAGACGATCGTGGACGGTCTCTCGACCACCGACTCCCGCGAGGTCGTGCCCGGCACGATCTTCTTCGCCAAACCGGGCGAGGTCACCGACGGTCACCTCTTCGTTCCGCAGGCGGTCGCAAACGGCGCCGCGCTGCTCGTCGTCGATCACCCCGTTCCGGAGAGCGCGCAGGGCGTCGCTCAGCTCGTCGTGACCGACACTGTCGTCGCTCTCGGGGCGTTGGCCACCGAGGTCATCTCCCGAGTGCGCGCCGACGGCCTGCTGAAGATCGTGGGCGTCACCGGTTCGAACGGCAAGACGACCACCAAGAACCTGCTGCGCGCGATCCTGGAAGAGGTCGGCCCGACGATCGCGCCACGCGCCTCGTTCAACAACGAGGTCGGTGCGCCCGTCACCATGCTCGAGGTCACCCGTGAGACGGAGTTCCTCGTGGCCGAGATGGGCGCGAGCGGAATCGGCGAAATCGCCCGGCTCGTGCGCATGGCGCGCCCGGACATCGGCATCGTGCTCAAGGTGGGGCTGGCCCACGCCGGCGAGTTCGGCGGCATCGAGGCGACACTCGCAGCGAAGACCGAGATGGTGAGCGATCTGCTCGAGACGGATGTCGCCATCCTGAACCTCGACGATCCGCGCGTCGCGTCGATGGCCGACAAGACGGCGGCCCGGGTGCTCTGGCTCGGCTTGGACGATCGCGCCGACGTGCGCGCCACCGGGGTCGTCTCGAGCGCGGCGGGAACCGCGTTCGACCTGCACCTGCCGAATGGCGAGACCCGCCCGGTGCACTTCCGCGTGCTCGGCGAGCACCATGTGATGAACGCTTTGGCGGCGGCCGCCGCCGCGCACACGCTCGGCGTCGACATCGACAGCATCGTGGCGGCCCTGCAGACGGTGCAGCGTGCCGAACGCTGGCGCATGGAGGTCTTGGGCGGCGCGAACGGCGTGACCGTCGTGAACGACGCATACAATGCGAGCCCTGACTCGATGGCGGCGGCGCTCAAGACGCTCGCGCAGATCGCGGAGCCGGACGGGCGCACGGTGGCGGTGCTCGGCGAGATGAGCGAACTCGGCGAGTTCTCGGGGGAGGAGCACGATCGTATCGGCCTGCTCGCCGTGCGGCTGGGCATCGACCAGCTCATCGTGGTGGGTCCAGCGGCCCGCCGAATGCACATCTCGACCATCAACGAGGGATCATGGGACGGTGAATCGCTGTATTTCGAGACGGCGGACGCCGCATACGATCACCTCGCAACCGCACTGGAATCGGGGGACACCGTGCTGGTGAAATCGTCGAATTCCGCCGGGCTCCGTTTCCTCGGCGACCGACTGGGAGAATTGTTCTCGTGAGGGCTCTGCTGACATCCGGTGCACTGTCGATGGCGTTCACGCTGTTCCTCACCCCCGTCTTCATCCGGCTGTTCAAGAAGCTGCAGTGGGGACAGTTCATCCGCGACGACGGCCCGCAGAGCCACCATTCCAAGCGCGGGACCGCCACCATGGGCGGCATCATCATCATCCTCGGGACCCTGTTCGGCTACTTCGTCGCCCTGCTGCTCACCGGCGACGAGACGTCGGTGTCGGCGCTGCTCGTGCTGTTCCTCATGGTCGGACTCGGCCTCGTCGGCTTCGTAGACGACTTCCTGAAGACCCGCAACCAGCGCAGTCTCGGCCTCACCGGCTGGGCGAAAGTGGCGGGACAGGTGATCGTGGCGACCATCTGGGCCTTTCTCGCGATCAACTTCCCCAATGGGAACGGGGCGACACCGGCCTCGATGAGCGTGTCGCTCATTCGGGATCTGCCCATCGACTTCATGTCGATCACGAAGTTCGGTGCGATCGGCGTCATCGTCGGATACGGCCTGTACCTGATCTGGATCAACTTCATCGTCGCGGCCGCGTCGAACGGTGTGAACGTGACGGACGGCCTCGACGGGCTCGCCTCGGGCGCGTCGATCCTCGCCATCGGCGCGTACATCATCATCGGGTTCTGGCAGTCGATCCAGTCCTGCACCAGCGACAAGATCGACCCGGCGAACATCGCAAAGTGCTACGCGGTGCGCGACCCGTTCGACCTGGCGATCGTGGCGACGGCCATCGTCGGAGCGGTGGTCGGCTTCCTCTGGTGGAACACCTCCCCGGCGCAGATCTTCCTCGGCGACACGGGCTCGCTGGCCTTGGGCGGCGCCCTCGCCGCGCTCGCCATCCTGAGCCACACCGAACTGCTGCTGCTGCTCATCGGTGGCCTGTTCGTCATCGAGACCGGCTCGGTCATCGTGCAGCGCGCGTACTTCAAGCTCACCAGAGGGAAACGCATCTTCCTGATGAGTCCGATCCACCATCACTTCGAGTTGAAGGGCTGGGCGGAGGTCACGGTCGTCGTGCGATTCTGGATCGTCGGCGGTCTGCTCGTCGCCGCCGGTGTCGGCAGCTTCTACCTCGAATGGCTCTCGACATGACCGAGCCCGCCGACCGCCTCGCCGGCCTCACGAGCTGGCATTCGGATTGGCGCGGCCTCCGCGTCGCGGTGTACGGCCTCGGCGTGACCGGGTTCTCGGTCGCAGACACTCTGGTGGAGCTCGGCGCCGAGGTGCTCGTCGTCACGGCGAAAGCCGACGAGGAGCGGGCGATGCTGCTGGCCGTGATCGGCGCGCAGCTTCTCGAACAGCCCGAACTGGATACCCCACCGGACCGCCTGACGGCCTTCGATCCGCAGCTGGTGGTCGTCTCGCCCGGCTTCCACCACGATCATCCCCTGCTCACCTGGGCGCAGGAGCGCGGCACCGCCGTCTGGGGTGACATCGAGCTCGCCTGGCGTCTGCGCGACAAGGTGGGAACGCCGGCCGACTGGATCGCGGTGACCGGGACGAACGGCAAGACCACGACCGTGCAGCTCACCGCGACGATGCTCGTCGCGGGCGGCTACCGGGCGGCGCCCTGCGGCAACATCGGGATCCCGGTGCTCGACGCCGTCCGCGATCCGCACGGCTTCGACGTGCTCGTCGTCGAGTTGTCGAGCTACCAGTTGCACTGGGTGAACCGCAACGCCGGAGGCGAGCTCTCGCCGTATTCGGCCGCCTGTCTCAACATCGCCGACGACCATCTGGACTGGCACGGCTCGCTCGACGCCTACCGGGCGGCGAAGGCCAAGGTTTACACCGGGACCCAGGTGGCCTGCGTCTACAACCGGGCCGACCCGGCAACCGAGCACATGGTGCAGGAGGCCGAGGTGCTGGAGGGCGCCCGGGCGATCGGCTTCGGTCTCGATGTGCCGGGGCCGAGCGACTTCGGGATCGTCGACGGCATCCTCTGCGACCGCGCCTTCCTCGAAGACCGCTTCACCAGCGCGATCGAGCTGACCACGATCGATGAACTCCGCGAGGCCGGTCTCGCCGCGCCGCATGTGGTGGCGAACATTTTGGCCGCCGCCGCGCTCGCGCGTTCCTATGGCGTCGAGCCCGGTGTGATCCGGGATGTGCTGACCGCCTTCCGTCTCGACGCTCACCGTATCGAGCTGGTCCGGATCGAGGCGGGTGTGAGCTGGGTCGATGACTCCAAAGCCACGAACCCCCACGCGGCGGACGCCTCGCTGCGCGCGTACGACTCGGTCGTCTGGGTCGCCGGTGGTCTGCTCAAAGGCGTCGAGATCGACGAGATCGTGAAAAGGCATGCCGCACGGCTGCGCGCGGTCGTCCTGATCGGGGTCGATAGGGAGGCGCTGCGCTCCGCATTCGCACGACACGCCCCCGACCTGCCCGTGTACGAGGTCGACGCCGACGAAACTGAAGATGTCATGCCGACGGCGGTGCGATTGGCCGGCGAGGTCGCTCAGACGGGAGACACCGTTCTCCTCGCACCGGCGGCGGCGTCGATGGACCAGTTCGCCGACTACGCAGAGCGAGGCCGCCTCTTCCAGGCGGCCGTCAACGAGTTCTTTGGAGGTGAGGCGGATGACCAGTCCGCCTCGCGCCCCGGAGACGGCTAAGGTCTCCTCCCGGCTCGGCGGGTTCACCTCGCGCATCTCGCTCGGCAAAGCCATGCAGGCCGAATCGGCCAACTATTTTCTGCTGCTCGGCATCACGCTGTTCATGGTGGTGTTCGGGCTCGTGATGGTGCTGTCGTCGTCGTCGGTCGAGTCCCACAACGACACCGACAGCTTCTTCTCGCGGTTCTGGTCGCAGGGCGCGTATGCGCTGATCGGACTGCCGTTGATGTTCGTGGTCTCGCGCCTCCCGACCCGGTTCTGGAAGAAGACCATCTGGGTCTTCCTCGCGGCCGCCTGCTTCCTCCAGGTGCTCGTGCTCATCACGCCGCTCGGCATGGAGATCGGCGGCAACCGCAACTGGTTGAAGGTCGGTTCCCTCACGCTCCAGCCGTCCGAAGCCATCAAGGTCGCGCTCGTGGTCTGGCTCGGCGTCGTCCTGGCGCGCAAGAAAGACATGCTCGATCGCTGGAAGCATGTCGTCGTCCCGGTCGTGCCGATCGCGGGCGGCGCCATCCTGTTGGTGGTGCTCGGCGGCGACCTCGGCACGACCGTGATCATGGCCGCGATCGTGCTCGGCGCCCTGTTCTTCGCCGGTGTCAGACTGCGCCATCTCGCGGTGGGCTCCGGCATGGTCGCTGTGCTCGCCATTCTCGTCGCCCTCTCGAGCAAGAGCCGGATCGGCCGCATCGCCGCGCTGTTCGGCGGCACGAGCGCCACCAACCCGGATGTGAACTGGCAGATCGACAACGGCTTCTACGCGCTCGCCTCCGGGGGCGTCTGGGGTGTCGGTCTCGGCAACTCGCACTCGAAATGGTCCTGGCTGCCGGCCGCCGACACCGACTTCATCTTCGCGATCATCGGCGAAGAACTCGGGCTCATCGGCGCCGTCGTCGTCCTCATCCTCTTCGTGCTGCTCGCGATCGTCTTCCTGCGCATCATCCACGCCTCCAACGATCCGTTCGCCCGCGTCACCACGGCCGCCATCATGGTGTGGCTGATCGGCCAGGCGTTCGTGAACATCGCGGTCGTGCTGGGGGTGATCCCGGTGCTCGGGGTGCCGCTCCCACTGATCTCTGCAGGAGGAACTGCGATGATCAGTTCCATGGTCGCAATCGGAATCGTACTGTCCTTCGCCCGGGAGACCGGCAGAGCTGCGCGCGAGGAGAACTCCGTACCCTCGGTCGCCGCTCGCCGCAGCTCGGCTGACTCCCGCATCGGCTCCGACGCATGACGCGGTACCTTCTCGCCGGCGGGGGAACCGCCGGCCATGTGAACCCCCTGCTCGCTGTCGCCGATCGGCTCCGCCGCGACGACCCGCAGGCCGAGGTTCTCGTGCTCGGAACGAAGGAGGGGCTGGAGGCCCGGCTGGTGCCGGACCGCGGTTACGAACTCGCCACGATCCCGAAGCTGCCGTTCCCGCGCAGGCCGAACAGAGCGGCGCTGCGATTCCCCGGCGACTACCGCCGATCCATCGCGACGGTGCGCTCGCTCCTGGAGGAGCGGGGGATCGATGCGGTGGTCGGCTTCGGCGGCTACGCGTCGGCGCCGGCGTATTCGGCGGCCCGCAAGGCCGGAGTACCGCTCGTTCTGCACGAGGCGAACGCCAAGCCCGGGCTCGCGAACCGTTTGGGCGCGCGCTACACGCCCCATGTCGGGGTGGCTTTCCCCGACACCAACCTCCCGCACGCCCGTTTCGTCGGCATGCCACTGCGGGTCGAGATCGAGCAGCTCGATCGGGTGGCATCCCGACCCGAGGCACTCGCCCTCTTCGACCTGGTGGACGACCGGCCCACCCTGCTCGTCACCGGCGGCTCCCTCGGTGCGCGGCGGCTCAACCGCACGATCGCGGACCGGGCGACCGAGCTCACCGCGGCCGGTTACCAGGTGCTGCACATCCAGGGCGGCCGCGGCGAGCTGACCGACCCGGGGATCGAGCACTACCGGTTGCTGGACTACTGCGACCGGATGGATCTGGCATTCGCCGTCACCGACTTCGCCGTCGCTCGTGCGGGGGCCGCGACGGTCTGCGAGTTCGCTGCTCTCGGCGTGCCTGCCGTTTACGTGCCCTTCCCCGTCGGCAACGGCGAGCAGCGGTTCAACGCGGCCGGAGTCGTCAACGCGGGCGGGGGCATCCTGATCGACGATGCCAGATTCCTGCCCGGCTGGGTCGACGGCGAGCTCCTGCCCCTGCTGGCCGACAGCGACCGGGTCGCCGGCATGGGGGAGCGGGCCGCGAGCGTCGGCGTGCGCGACGGTTCGGACCGGATGGTGTCGCTCATCCGAAGCTCGCTCTAGGGCGCGTACCGTCATACTTGATGGTGCCGTTCACCCGACAAGGAAAGCAGTACTCGTGATCAAACCCGACCCCACCCTGACTCTGCCCGACGACCTGGGTGCCGTGCACTTCGTCGGCATCGGCGGTTCGGGCATGAGCGGCATCGCCCGGTTGTTCCTCGCGGCCGGCCACACGGTCACCGGTTCGGATGTGCGCGAATCCTCGAACGTGCAGGCCCTGCGCGAGCTGGGGGCGACGATCGCGATCGGCCACGACGCGGCCAATGTGGGCGACGCCGACACGCTCGTCGTCACCGGTGCGCTGTGGCAGGACAACCCCGAGTACCAGCTCGCGCTGCAGAAGGGGCTGCCTGTGCTGCATCGCTCGCAGGCACTGGCCTGGCTGATCAGCGGCAAACGTCTCGTGTCGGTAGCGGGCGCACACGGCAAGACGACGTCGACTGGAATGGTGGTCACCGGCCTGCTCGGTCTCGGGGAGGACCCGAGTTTCGTCAACGGCGGGGTGATCGAATCCCTCGGCACGAGTTCCCAGGCCGGTAGCGGCGAGCTCTTCGTCGTGGAGGCCGATGAATCGGACGGCTCATTCCTGCTCTACGACACCGCGGTGGCGTTGATCACCAATGTCGACCCCGACCATCTCGACCACTACGGCTCGCTGGAAGCGTTCGAGAAGGCGTTCGTCACCTTCGCCCGTGAGTCGAGCGAGTTCGTCGTCGTCTCCTCCGACGATGCCGGGGCGACGCACGTCACCGGAAAGCTGCGCGAAGAGGCCCCCCAGAAGCGCATCATCACCTTCGGTGAGGCCGAGGACGCGGAGGTGCGCGTGCACTCGATCGTCACCGAGGGTCCCGTCGCCTTCGCCGTGCGCTATCGGGGTGCCGACTACCAGGCGCAATTGCGCATCCCCGGCCGGCACAACGCCATCAACGCGGCGGGCGCGTTCGCCGTTCTCACCGGGCTCGGATTCGATCCGGCGGCGTCGTTGGCCGCCATCGCCGAGTTCGGCGGAACGGAGCGCCGGTTCGAGTTGCACGGCATCGTCGGTGGCGTGAGCGTCTACGACGACTACGCGCACCACCCTACCGAGGTCGCCGCCGCCCTGGCGGCGGCGCGCACCGTGGTGGGAACGGGCCGCATCATCGCGGTGCACCAGCCGCATCTCTACAGTCGCACGCGCCTCTTCGCGAAAGAGTTCGCCGAGACCCTCGAGAAGTACGCCGACGAGACCGTCGTTCTCGACGTCTACGGCGCCCGGGAAGACCCGGAGCCCGGTGTGACCGGTGCCCTGGTCGCCGACCGGTTCGAGCATCCGGACCGGGTGGCTTTCATCGCCGATTGGCAGTCCGCGGCCGATCACACGGCCGAGATCGCCCGTGACGGCGACTTCGTGATCACTCTCGGCTGCGGGGACGTCTACCGCATCGTTCCCCAGCTCCTCGAATCGCTCCGCCGCGTGCGCGGCTGACGCCGCCCTCCGGTATGAAGCGTCCCCAGGGGTTCGATCGGCCACCCGCGCCGACGCTGCCACCCGCGCGGCCGCCCGCTGCGGTGCCTCCCGCCGATCGGTCGGAGCGGGGGCGGCCCGAGCCGGTCGATGAGCACCTGACCGAGCCGATCCCGCTCGAGCGCGGATCGATGCCCGTCGGGATGCCGACCGCGACACCGACCGCGAAGGCGCCGAAGCCTGACAAACCGGCACGGCCAGGTCGCACAACCCGGGCCGGATCCTCGTCGACCGCTCCGACGGCCGGCGACGCCCGTTTCGAGGAGGTCTACGCCGGGCTCCCGACGAACCGGGAGATCAGCCGGTCGCTTCGTGAGGCGCGCAAGGAGCGTTCGAAGGTGGAGCGCGGCGAGGTCCGGCGCTTCACCAAGCGCTCCCGTCGGCGCCGGATGGTGTGGCTGACCAGCGCCGGCGTGCTCGTGGTGCTCGTGCTGGGTGTCGTGCTCACGGCGTTCTCCCCGCTTCTCGCTCTGCGCACGATCGAGGTGACCGGAACGTCGCGCATCGATGTCGCAGCGGTGAAGAAGGCGCTCGATGATCAGCTGGGCAGACCGCTGCCGCTCGTCGACCCGGCAGCGATCCGCTCCGACCTTTCGGCGTTCCCGCTCATCCGCAGCTACAGCGTCGAGAGCCATCCGCCGAACACCATCGTCGTGCGCATCGTGGAGCGACAGCCGATCGGGGTTATTGCGGTCGGCGGAAAGTTCGCATTGGTCGACGCGGCGAAGGTGACGATCGCTACCACGGCGGCGCGTCCGGGCGAATACCCGCTGATCCAGGCTTCCGGGGCCGCGCAGGAGTCTGACGCGAAGTCGGGTTTCGCTGCTGCGGCGAGCGTCCTGGATGCGCTTCCGGCCTCCTTGCTCGCGCAGGTCGACACGATCACGGCTGCGACGAAGGACGATGTGGCCTTCACGTTGCGCGGGAACGGTGCGAAGGTGGTCTGGGGGAGCGCAGACGACTCCGACCTCAAGGCCGCCGACCTGGCCGCGCTCCTCACGAGCGCTGCCGGAGCCAGGCTGTACGACGTCTCATCTCCGCACAGCGTGACCACAGGATGAGGCTCGTCGGGGCCCGGTTCGACACGGACTTTTCCGACACGCCTTGTTCCTGACGGCAGGGCGGGCATGCCGCACCTAACGTCGAATCAGGAATTGCATACTGAGCATAACTTTAAGCCTCGACTTGAGGTTGAAGGTTCCCAGCGGAGGCCGGACGTGACATCAAACCAGAACTACCTCGCCGTGATCAAGGTCGTCGGCATTGGCGGTGGCGGCGTGAACGCCGTCAACCGGATGATCGAGCTCGGGCTTCGCGGCGTCGAGTTCATCGCCATCAATACGGATGCGCAAGCGCTCCTGATGAGCGACGCCGACGTCAAACTCGATGTGGGCCGCGAGATCACTCGTGGGCTCGGAGCAGGAGCCGACCCGGAAGTCGGCCGACGCGCCGCCGAAGACCACGCTGAAGAGATCGAGGAAGCCCTCGCGGGCGCCGACATGGTCTTCGTCACGGCCGGTGAAGGCGGCGGCACCGGAACCGGTGGCGCCCCGGTGGTCGCCCGCATCGCGAAGTCGATCGGTGCCCTCACCATCGGTGTCGTCACGAAGCCGTTCGGCTTCGAGGGCAAGCGACGTTCCGAACAGGCCGACGCCGGTGTCCAGCGTCTGAAGGAAGAAGTCGACACCCTCATCGTGGTGCCGAACGACCGGCTCCTGGAGATCAGCGACCGCGGCATCAGCATGCTCGAGGCGTTCTCGACCGCAGACCAGGTGCTGCTCGCCGGTGTGCAGGGAATCACCGACCTCATCACCACGCCCGGGCTCATCAACCTCGACTTCGCCGACGTCAAATCGGTCATGCAGGGCGCCGGAAGCGCGCTCATGGGCATTGGATCGTCCCGAGGCGCCGACCGTGCGATCAAGGCGGCCGAGCTGGCCGTGGCCTCGCCACTGCTGGAAGCGAGCATCGACGGTGCTCACGGTGTGCTGCTGTCGATTCAGGGCGGCTCCAACCTCGGGATCTTCGAGATCAACGACGCGGCCCGCCTCGTGCAGGAGGCCGTGCATCCCGAGGCGAACATCATCTTCGGTGCCGTCATCGACGACACCCTCGGCGACGAGGTGCGCGTCACCGTGATCGCCGCGGGGTTCGACGGCGGAGAGCCCAACTCGGCCAAGCAGGCGCTCGACACCCGCCGCTCGACCTTCGTCGAGGCCGGCAGCGAGGAGGGTGCGGCTCTGGCCAGTACCGCCGCCCTCGACGCGGAAGACATCCCGTCTCCGTCGACCGACGCGTGGTCGAGCGCCGAAAGCCCCGTGACCGAGACCGCCCCCAAAGACCCGGCCTTCGACGACGAGAATGACGACCTCGACATCCCCGACTTCCTCAAGTAGTCCACTGGACGAGCGGCTCGCGGCCGTCCGGGCCGGCATCGCGGATGCCGCCCGGGCAGCCGGGCGCGCACCGGAGGAGATCACCACGATCGTGGTGACCAAGTTCCACCCCGCCTCGCTCGTGCGCGAGCTCGCCGAGCTCGGCGTGCACGACGTCGGGGAGAATCGTCACCAGGAGGCCCAGTCGAAGGCCGAGGAACTCCACGACCTCGACCTGCGGTGGCATTTCGTCGGACAGTTGCAGAGCAAGAAGGCCAGACAGGTGCGCGGCTATGCCGACGTCATCCACTCGGTCGACCGCAGCTCGCTCGTCGAAGCGTTGCGCTCCGACGACGGCGACCTCGACTGCTTCGTGCAATTGAACCTCACCGACGACACGGCACGCGGTGGCGTCTCCGACCGGGATCTGGAACCGCTGGTCGAGCGCATCCTGGACACTCCGGGGCTGCACCTGCTCGGCGTGATGGCGGTCGCCCCACTCGGCGAGGAGCCGCGGAGGGCATTCGAGCGTGTGCGCGAGGCCAGCGCACGGGTGACGACCCTGGCCCCGTCGGCCGACATGATCTCCGCCGGCATGTCGCAGGACTACGCCGCCGCCATCGCCGAAGGAGCGACACACCTTCGCATTGGCACCGCCATTACCGGGAATCGGCCGCCGCACGGTTAATCTCGAAGAGAAAGTTCGTAGTGCGTGCGAAAGCGTCGGCGCACAGGTCTACACGGAGGATTCGAATGTCCAACCCGCTGAAGAAGACGATGGTCTACCTCGGCCTCGCCGACGAAGAACTCGAGTACGACGAGCAGCAGAGCCCGCAGCAGCCGCAGGCTCAGCCGCGTCAGGCTCCCGCTCCCGTCGCCCCGGTTCCCCACCCCACTCCGGTCGCCCCCGTGGCCGGACGCGCCCCGGTGACCCCGCTGCGCAAGTCCAGCTCCGCACGGAATGCTTCGGTACAGGAAATGAACGAGATTCTCACGGTCCACCCCCGCCAGTACCGCGACGCCCAGGCGATCGCCGAGTCGTTCCGCGAGGGCATCCCCGTCATCATCAATCTCTCGCAGATGAGCGAAGGCGACGCGCGTCGCCTCATCGACTTCGCCAGCGGACTGTCGCAGGGGCTCTACGGGAAGATCGAGCGGGTGACCCCCAAGGTCTTCCTGCTGTCCCCGTCGCACGTCGTCGTCTCCGGTGAGCACGGCGGTCAGGATGCGGACGTCGACGCCTCGTTCTTCGCTCAGGGCTGACCCAGAGACTCCGGTGAGCGCACCGTCCCGGTCAAGGGGACGGTGCGCTTTCCCCCATACTTAACCCCGTGTCTGTCGTCTCGATCGTCGCGAGTATCGCGTACTACATCCTGCTCCTCTACTTTTTCGTGATGTGGGCGCGTTTCGTGCTCGATCTGGTTCGCACGTTCAGCCGCTCCTGGCGGCCGCGTGGATTCGGGCTGGTCCTTGCTGAGGCGGTCTACGTGGTCACCGACCCGCCGATCACGTTCTTCCGCAGGATCATCCCCCCGCTTTCGATGGGACCGATCGCGATCGATTTCGGTTGGAGCCTGACGATGCTCATCGTGATCATCGGCATGTACGTGCTCTCTGCGCTTTAGCTGAGAGTCGCGGCGCAGCAGACGAACGACCGGGATGTAAGGTTGACGAGCCAATGCACGTGAGTGCGGCACCGTGCGCAGCCCGGGCGCTCTTTGCTAGCGTTGGATGAACGCACTCATTGTTCGTATCTCAAGATCTAAGGTGGCTTGCCATGGCGCTGACTCCGGAAGATGTAGTCAACAAGCGGTTCCAACCGACGAAGTTCCGTGAAGGCTACGACCAGGACGAGGTCGACGACTTCCTCGACGAGGTGGTCGTGGAGCTGCGTCGACTCAACCAGGAGAACGAGGAGCTCAAGCAGCGCCTCGTCGCGAGCGATTCCCGCATCGCGGAGCTTCAGCGCAGTGGCGGACAGTCCACCGGCGCCCCCGTCGCCGCGGCGCCGGCTGCTGGTGACTCCGCCGAGCTCGCGAGCCTGCGTCAGGAGAACGAGGAGCTCAAGGAGCGCCTCGCCGCCGCGCCTGTCGCCGCTGCCGCGGTCGCCGCGGCACCGGCCTACGTCGCGCCCGAGAACGACCCCAACAGCACCAACAACCTGCTGCAGCTGGCTCGCCGTCTGCACGAGGAGCATGTGAAAGAGGGCGTCGAGAAGCGCGACGCTCTGATCGCCGAAGGTCACGCGACCGCGGCGCGCATCGTCGCCGAGGCGGAGTCGAAGCAGCGTGCGCAGATCACGGCACTCGACCAGGAGCGTTCGCAGCTCGAGAACCGTATCGACGGCCTCCGTTCGTTCGAGCGCGAGTACCGCGAGAAGCTGAAGGGCTACATCGAAGGTCAGCTGCGCGAGCTCGACACGGCCTCCGTGGCCGCCTCCGGCGGTCCCGCGACGTCTGCCGTGGCGCCGCAGACCAGCGCTCCGGTGAGCGCCTCGTCGGCCGGCGGTCCGCTCGGAACCGGCAGCGTTCCCACCTCCTCGGCCCCGGTGTCGGCGATTCCGTCGGTCCCCGCTCCGATCTCCGCCACCGGCGACACGTCGACCGGCCAGAACCAGACGCCGCAGCCTCCGACGTTCCAGGGCTTTGGAGCCTAGCTCCTCGCGCACGAAGGTCAGTGTCCGCGCGCTGGTCATCCTGGCCATCGTCGCGCTCTTCGTCTACCTGGTCGACCAGCTCGCCAAAGTCCTGGTCGTGCAGAACCTCTACGAGGGGCAGCAGGTCCAGGTCCTCGGACAGCTTCTGCAGTTCCACTTCGTCAAGAACTCCGGCGCCGCGTTCTCGATCGGCAGCGGATCCACCTGGATCTTCTCGATCGTGGGCGTCGGAGTTCTCGGCTTCGTCATCTGGTACGCCCCCCGCATCCGTTCAATGGCTTGGGCGATCCTGTTCGGGCTCCTGCTCGGCGGCTTGCTCGGCAACCTGACCGACCGGATGTTCCGGGAGCCGGGCTTCGGTGTCGGACACGTGGTCGACTTCCTGCAGATTCCGCTCTTGCCGGCCATCTTCAACCTCGCGGATGTCGCGATCGTGTCGAGCATGGTGCTCTTCCTGATCCTCACGATCCGCGGGATCGGTCTCGACGGCCGTCGGGTCACGGAGGACGAGGCCGAGGAGGAGACGGACGCCGAGACGGACGCCGAGACGGCCGCCGCCGCCGATGCCGAGACCCCGGATGCCGAGACCCCGGATGCCGAAACCCCGGATGCCGCGACCCCGGATGCCGCGTCCCCCGATGCTGCTTCCCTCAGCGCCGAAACCTCCGACGCTGAGCCGGCGGAGACCGGAACGGACGAGAAGCCCGGCGTTTGAGGATGGAATCCCGCAGTCTCCCCATCCCCGATGGTCTCGAAGGCTCTCGCGTCGACGCCGGTCTCGCCAAACTCCTCGGCTTCTCGCGCACTTTCGCTGCTGAGATCGTCGAATCCGGCGGTGTGACGGTCGATGGCCGTGTCGTCGGCAAATCTGACCGGATGAGCGCCGGCGGGTTGCTCGAGCTGAGCTGGCAGCCGAAGACCGAAGTCACGATCGTGCCGATCGCCGTGCCCGAGCTGACGATCGTGCACGACGACGACGACATCGTGGTGATCGACAAACCGGTCGGCGTCGCCGCGCATCCGGCGGTCGGCTGGGAGGGACCGACGGTGCTCGGCGCCCTCGCCGCGGCCGGGTTCCGGATCTCGACCTCGGGCGCGGCGGAACGAGCCGGCATCGTGCACCGTCTCGATGCCGGGACGAGCGGGCTGATGGTCGTGGCCAAATCGGAGCGCGCGTACACGGTGCTCAAGCGCGCCTTCCACGACCGCACCGTCGAGAAGATCTACCACGCGGTCGTCCAAGGCCACCCGGACCCCCTCGTCGGAACGATCGACGCCCCCATCGGGCGTCACCCGAGGAGCGATTGGAAGTTCGCCGTCATCGCCGACGGCAAACCCTCGGTCACGCACTATGAGACCATCGAGGCGTTCCCCGCGGCCAGCCTGCTGGAGATCCACCTCGAGACGGGACGCACCCACCAGATCCGGGTCCACATGGCCGCCCAGCGGCACCCCTGCGTCGGCGATTCCATGTACGGTGCCGACCCGACCCTCTCCGCGCGTCTCGGCCTCACACGGCAGTGGCTGCACGCCGTGCAGCTCGCCTTCGAGCATCCGTCGACGGGGGAGTGGGTCACGTTCACGACCGGGTATCCGAACGACCTCCAACACGCTCTGGATGTGCTGCGCGCGTCGTAGGCCCGTCGTAGTCTTAAGACACACCTCAGCCCCCAAGGAGCTCTAGCTTGGCCTCAAGCGGCGACTCGTTCGTTCACCTTCACGTCCACAGCGAGTACTCGATGCTCGATGGCGCCGCGCGTATCAAACCGCTGGTCGACGCCGCCGTCGAGCAGGGTATGCCCGCCGTCGCCGTCACCGACCACGGCAATATGTTCGGCGCGTTCGACTTCTGGCGCACGGCCACCGAGGCCGGGATCAAACCGATCATCGGCACCGAGGCCTACCTGACACCGGGAACGCACCGCACCGACCGAACGCGCGTGCGCTGGGGCGACGGCGGCGGCGACGATGTGTCCGGTTCCGGTGCGTACACCCACATGACGATGTTCGCGAGCACCACCGAGGGCATGCACAATCTGTTCCGTATGTCGTCGTACGCCTCGACCGAGGGCTACTACTTCAAGCCCCGCATGGACAGGGACCTCCTCAACCGCTTCTCGAAGGGCATCATCGCGACCACCGGATGCCCGTCCGGCGAGGTGCAGACACGCCTCCGTCTCGGCCAGTACGAGGAGGCGAAGAAGGCGGCCGCCGAGTTCCGCGACATCTTCGGAAAAGAGAACTTCTACGCCGAGATCATGGACCACGGGCTCGGCATCGAGCGCCGGATCATGGCCGACCTCATCCGGTTGGCGAAGGAGCTCGACCTGCCGCTCGTCGCCACGAACGACCTGCACTACACCCATGCTGAAGACGCGAAGAGCCACGCGGCCCTGCTCTGCGTGCAGTCGGGCTCGACCCTCGATGATCCCAACCGCTTCAAGTTCGACGCCGACGAGTTCTACCTCAAGTCGGCCGAGGAGATGCGCGGCCTGTTCCGCGACCATCCCGAGGCATGCGACAACACGCTCGAGATCGCCGAGCGCTGCGATGTGAAATTCGACACCCAGGCCAACTACATGCCCCGGTTCCCCGTTCCCGTCGAAGAGACGGAGCAGAGCTGGTTCATCAAGGAGGTCGAGAAGGGCCTCGGCGAGCGCTACCCGAGCGGGATCACCGATGAGGTGCGCAAGCAGGCCGACTATGAGATCGGCGTCATCTCGCAGATGGGGTTCCCCGGCTACTTCCTCGTGGTCGCCGACTTCATCAACTGGTCGAAACGCAATGGCATCCGTGTCGGCCCGGGTCGCGGCTCCGGTGCGGGCTCGATGGCGGCGTACGCCATGCGCATCACCGACCTCGACCCGCTCCAGCATGGCCTGATCTTCGAGCGTTTCCTCAACCCCGACCGCGTCTCCATGCCCGACTTCGATGTCGACTTCGACGATCGCCGTCGCGGTGAGGTCATCAAGTACGTCACCGAGAAATACGGCGAGGAGCGCGTCGCCCAGATCGTGACCTATGGCACGATCAAGGCCAAACAGGCGCTCAAAGACTCGTCTCGCGTGCTCGGATTCCCGTTCGGTATGGGCGACAAGCTCACCAAGGCGATGCCGCCGCCCGTCATGGGCAAAGACATCCCCCTCACCGGGATCTTCGACAGGAATCACCCACGCTACAAAGAAGCAGTGGACATCCGGGCTGTCGTGGAGACGGACCCGGAGGCGAAGACGGTGTTCGACACCGCCCTCGGCCTCGAGAACCTGAAACGCCAGTGGGGGGTGCACGCGGCCGGCGTGATCATGTCGTCCGACCCGCTGATCGACATCATCCCGATCATGAAGCGCGAGCAGGACGGCCAGATCGTCACGCAATTCGACTACCCGGCCTGTGAGTCGCTCGGGCTGATCAAGATGGACTTCCTGGGGTTGCGCAACCTCACGATCATCAATGACGCGCTCGACAACATCGAGGCCAACCGCGGCGAGAAGCTCGTGCTCGAAGACCTCGCGCTCGACGACCGCCCGGCATACGATCTGCTCTCCCGCGGAGACACCCTCGGGGTGTTCCAGCTCGACGGCGGCCCGATGCGCTCGCTGCTCCGGCTGATGAAGCCGGACAACTTCGAAGACATCTCGGCCCTTATCGCGCTCTACCGTCCGGGCCCGATGGGGGCGAACTCGCACACCAACTACGCCCTGCGCAAGAACGGGCTCCAGGAGATCACTCCGATCCATCCGGAGCTCGCCGAACCGCTGGCCGAGATCCTCTCTACGAGTTACGGTCTGATCATCTACCAGGAGCAGGTGATGGCGATCGCGCAGAAGGTCGCCGGGTTCTCGCTCGGTCAGGCAGACATTCTGCGCCGGGCCATGGGCAAGAAGAAGAAGTCCGAGCTGGACAAGCAGTTCGCCGGCTTCGCCCAGGGCATGCAAGACAACGGCTACTCGATGGATGCGGTCAACAAGCTGTGGGAGATCCTGCTCCCGTTCTCCGACTACGCCTTCAATAAGGCGCACTCGGCGGCCTACGGCGTCATCTCGTATTGGACCGCATATCTGAAGGCGCACTATCCCGCCGAGTACATGGCCGGTCTGCTGACCAGCGTCGGCGACTCCAAAGACAAGATGGCGCTCTATCTCAACGAGTGCCGGCGAATGGGCATCAAGGTGCTGCCGCCCGACGTCAACGAGTCGATCGGCTTCTTCGCCGCCGTCGGCACCGACATCCGTTTCGGCCTCGGCGCCGTGCGCAACGTCGGGTCGAACGTGGTCGACGGCATCCGTGCCGCCCGCGAGGAGAAGGGCCGCTTCGACTCCTTCCACGATTTCCTCGGCAAGGTGCCCATCCACGCCGCCAACAAGCGCACGGTGGAGTCGCTCATCAAGGCGGGCGCGTTCGACTCGCTGGGTGCGACCCGGCGTTCCCTCGTCGAGGTGCACGAGGATGCGGTCGAGTCGGCGGTCAAGATCAAGCGCAACGAGGCGAACGGCGATGTGGGTTTCGACTTCGACAGTCTCTGGGGCGAAGACGAGCAGAGTTCCACCCAGCACCACATCCCGGACAGGCCGGAGTGGGCGAAACGGGACAAGCTCGCCTTCGAGCGCGAGATGCTCGGCCTGTACGTCTCCGACCATCCGCTGGCGGGGCTCGAGCTGCCGCTGGCCAAGCTGCAGAGCACGTCGATCGCCGATCTGATCTCTTCCGATACTGTTCAGGACGGCGAGACGGTGACGATCGCCGGTCTGGTGACGAGCGTGCAGCACCGCGTGGCGAAGGCTTCGGGCAATCAGTACGGCATGATCACCGTCGAGGATTTCGGCGGTGAGATCACCGTCATGTTCATGGGCAAGGGCTACCAGGAGTATTCGCAGTCGCTGCAGGGCGACTCCATCGTCGTGGTGCGCGGCCGGGTCAGTATGCGCGACGACGGGATGAACCTGCACGCGTTCAGCCTGACGACCCCCGATCTCGGCCAGGCGATGGGCAGCGGCCCGCTCCTGATCACGATGCCCGATCAGCGGGCGACGACAGACACGATCACCACACTGAGCGAGGTTCTCGCTCGGCACGCGGGGGAGAACGAGGTGCGGTTGCGCCTGGTGAAGGGTCAGGTCGCCCGAGTCTTCGAGGTTCCCAAACCGGTCACGGTCAGCGCCGACCTTTTCGGCGAGCTGAAGGGCCTCCTCGGCCCCAATTGTCTCGCCTGAGGCCGCTTCCCGTGACCGTGTTCGCGCGGTTCGGGTGTGCCGCGGCTCTCAGGCGAGGGTGCCGGGGGTGAGGTAGCGGCGCTCGTGGTACAGCAGCGCCTCGTCATCCTCGCCGACGGCGCCGTCTTCGATCTGCACCACGACGACCGCGTTGTTGTGCACGGGGATGCGCTCGACGATCCGGCCGACCATCCAGCTGGTCACGTCTTTGATGACAGGGAGACCGTGGGGGCCGCGGTACCAGTGGTCTCCGTCGAAGCGGAGAGCGTTGTCGCCGGCGAGCTTCTCTGCCACCGCGCGGTTGCGCACTCCGAGCATGTGGATGACGACGCGATCGGTTTCGGCGATGGCCGGCCAGCTGGAGGCGGAGCGGGCGATGTTGAAGGTCGCGAGCGGCGGGACGGCCGCGAGCGAGGCGAGGGAGGTGGCCGTGAAGCCGACCGGGCTGCCGTCGGGCTGCTGTGCCGTGATGATGGCGACGCCGGCCGCGTGACGGCGGAAGGCGTGACGGAAGGCGGCGAGGTCCGGGGTCACGTCGGGCTCGACGCTGTCGATCGGCCGAGCGTCCTGGGGCAGGGCTGCTTCATTCATACGCATGCATCAAGCTTGTCTGGCTCCCGCCTATTCCCGTTGCGGATAGGCTGGTCTGGTCATGATGCAGACCACAGATCTCCGCGGAATCCAGCCTACACGCGCCGCCTTCGCCCGCTCGCTCCCGCGGCCCGTCGTCGACGTATCGACGGCGATGGTCGTCGCCGCCCAGCTCATCGACGAAGTGAAGGAGCGGGGTGCTGCCGCGCTCGCGGAACAGTCGGAGAAGTTCGACGGCGTCGTCCCCGAGTCGGTTCGCGTGCCGCAGGCCGATATCGACGCCGCAGTGCTCGCGCTTCCTGCCGACGTGCGAGAAGCGCTCGAATCGGTCATCGCGCGCGTTCGTCAGGCGACGGCCGCGCAGGTGCCGGCGCCGGCCGAGACGGTCATCGGGCCCGGGGCGACGATCGTGCAGCGCTGGCAACCGGTCGAGCGTGCCGGTCTCTACGTTCCAGGCGGCAAAGCCGTCTACCCCTCGAGCGTCGTGATGAGCGTCGTGCCGGCACAGGTGGCCGGCGTGGCGTCCATCGCCCTCGTCAGCCCGCCGCAGCGCGAGTTCGGCGGAGCGGTGCACCCGACGATCCTCGGAGCGGCCGGTCTGCTCGGCATCGACGAGGTCTATGCCATGGGCGGCGCCGGAGCCATCGGTGCGCTCGCGTGGGGCGTCCCCGACCTCGATCTCGAACCCGTGCAGGTCATCACCGGTCCTGGCAACATCTACGTGGCTGCGGCCAAGCGGGTCGTGCGGGGTCTGGTCGGGATCGATGCGGAAGCGGGGACCACCGAGATCCTCGTCATCGCGGATGCGACGGCCGATGCCCGGTTCGTCGCCGCCGACCTGGTGAGCCAGGCCGAGCACGACGAGGCCGCCGCATCGCTGCTGGTCACCGACAGTGCGGAGTTCGCCGATCGGGTCGCCGCCGAGCTGGCCACCGTCGCCGCGAACACCAAGCACGCGGAGCGCGTCCGCACAGCCCTCTCTGGCCCGCAGTCGGCGATCGTGCTGGTCGACGATCTCACAGCCGCCGCTGCGTTCAGCAACGCCTACGGTCCCGAGCACCTCGAGATCCAGACCCGCGACGACGACGCCGTGCTGGCCGCGATCGAGAACGCCGGAGCCATCTTCCTCGGGCCCGACTCCCCGGTGAGTCTCGGCGACTACCTCGCCGGCTCCAACCACGTGCTCCCCACCGGCGGTCAGGCGCGGTTCTCCTCCGGGCTCGGCGCCTACTCGTTCCTGCGTCCGCAGCAGGTCATTCGCTATGACCGCGCCGCTCTCGGCGAGGCCGCCGACCGGATCGTCGCGCTGTCGACGGCCGAGGATCTTCCCGCGCACGGCGAGGCGGTCACAGCGCGTTTTCCGCGCTGACCGGCGTCGAACCGGCCTTCGTCCGCCTCGCATAGACTGGGAGCACCATGTTCTGCCCCTTTTGCCGCCACCCGGATTCCCGTGTCATCGACTCGCGCACCAGTGATGACGGCCTCTCCATCCGCCGTCGCCGGCAGTGCCCGGAGTGCGGCCGCCGGTTCAGCACGACGGAGACCGCCAGCCTCAGCGTGATCAAGCGCAGCGGGGTCGCGGAGCCGTTCAGCCGGGAGAAGATCGTGCTCGGCGTGCGCAAGGCGTGCCAGGGCCGGCCGGTCACTGACTCCGATCTGGCAGTGCTTGCGCAGAAGGTGGAAGAGACCATCCGCTCCACCGGCGCTTCGCAGATCGAGGCGAACGACATCGGCCTCGCCATCCTGCCGCCGCTGCGCGAGCTCGACGAGGTGGCCTACCTGCGTTTCGCGAGTGTCTACCAGGCCTTCAGCTCGCTCGATGACTTCGACGACGCCATTCGTCAATTGCGCATCGAGCACCACAGCACGCCGGTCGACGCGGAGGCGTGACACCGGAGTCGAGCGCGGGCCGGTAATCTTCTACAGGCATGTATCGCACACTCTTCACCCTCGTCCTCTCGAAGCTCGACCCTGAGCGCGCACACCACCTGGCGTTCCTCGTCATCCGGGCGCTCCCGGCCCTCGGCTTCGGTCGCCTCGTCCGCCGTTTCACCCGGCCCGATCCCTCGCTGGCGGTCGACGCGCTCGGTCTCCGCTTCGATTCACCGTTCGGTGTCGCGGCCGGTTTCGACAAAGACGGCGAGGGCGTCATCGGTCTCGGCCAACTCGGCTTCGGCCACGTCGAGGTCGGCACGCTCACCGCTCAGGCTCAGCCGGGCAACGAGAAGCCCCGGCTGTTCCGTCTGATCCCGGATCGTGCCGTCATCAACCGGATGGGATTCAACAACCACGGTGCGAACGCTGCGGCGTCGCGTCTCGCCACGACAGCGGCCAAACGGGTTCGACCGGTGCTGGGCATTAACATCGGCAAGAGCCGTGTCGTCGCGGTCGAGGATGCGACGGCCGACTACCTCGACAGCGCGCGCGCTCTCGCCCCCGTTGCCGACTATCTGGTGGTCAACGTGAGCTCGCCGAACACGCCGGGTCTCCGCGGTCTGCAAGAGCTCGATCTGCTCGCGCCGCTGCTGGAGGCGGTGAAGGGTGTCGCCGGCGGTACCCCACTGCTGGTGAAGATCGCGCCCGACCTCACCGACGACCAGGTGCAGAAGATCGCCGAGCTGGTGGTGCGGATCGGCCTGGCCGGCATCATCGCGACGAACACCACGATCTCCCGCGAGGGGCTGCGAACCGATTCGGCCGTCGTCGAGACGGCCGGAGCCGGCGGGCTCTCGGGTGCGCCGCTCGCCGCTCGTTCGCTGGAGGTGCTGCGGCTGATCCGTTCGCAGGTGCCCGCCGAGCTGTGTGTGATCTCGGTCGGCGGGGTCGAGACGGCGGCGGATGTGCGGGCACGCCTCGACGCGGGAGCCACTCTGGTGCAGGGCTACACCGCATTCCTCTACCTCGGCCCGCTCTGGGCGCGACAGATCAACCGCGGGCTCGCGAACCGCTGAGGCCAGGGCGGGGAGCCGGCCTATTCGGCCTCGGGTGTCCCCTGGTGGAACCGGATGCGCCAGCGCCCGTCCGTGCGCAGCCACAGCGAGCTGCGGAGGGCGCTGCCACGGGCATCCGTCGTGCGGGTCGTCAGGAGAATGGTGTCTCCGGCGACACGGTCGACGCCCAGCACCTCGAAAGTGACCGGAGACGGGTCTTCTTCGGCCGCCAGCGCCTGCAGCGTCGCATCACGCCCCCAGAGCCGGCCCGAGCGGCCGATCTCCTCGAAGGCCGGGTGCAGAATCGCGGCGACCCGTGAGGAGTCCGCTCGCACGGCCACCTCTTGGAGCTCGCGTTCCAGGCGGGTCACGATCTCGGCGTCGGATTCGTCGGCGAGCAGGTCGTCGCCGAAAAGGTCGAGCTCGACCGCGGTCGCAGCCGGCACCGAGGTCACGTCGGACTGTGTGGGGGCGCCGGCATGGGGGCCCTCGATGACCTCCCCGTTCGCGTCGGCACGGATCGCGCCTGGCCAGCCCGGGCCGATCGGGATCGGGGCGTCGTTCTGGTAAGCGGTGGCCACGGCTCGGGCTCGCACATCCGCCGCCTCGTTGAGGTCGTGGCCGGCGTGCCCTTTGACCCACTCGAAGGTGTATCGGCGCCCCTGGGTGGCGCGATCGAGGCGTTCGAGCAGCTCCCGGTTGAGAACGGGGGAGCCGTCGGCCTTGCGCCAGCCTTTGCGCTTCCACCCGGGCATCCATTTGGTGACCGCGTTGATGACGTACTGGCTATCGCAGAGGATGCGGAGATCGTCGTCGACGTGGGCGGTCGATTCGAGCAGGTCGACCACCGCCATGAGCTCGCCCTGATTGTTGGTGCCGTGCGGCCAGCCACCGGCCGCCCAGGTGGCGTCATCCACGTACCACGCCCATCCGGCGGGACCGGGGTTGCCGAGTGCGGAGCCGTCCGCTGCTGCGACGATCGTCACGTCAGCTGGGGAACTGGCCGCGCTTGACCTGCGGCTTCGGCAGACGGATGACGCGCAACTGCAGGGCGCGCATCGCCGCGTACCAGCGCACGCCGCGTTCCACCTTCGAGACGCCGAACTTCGCGCCGAGCTTGCGGCGCACGAGGAAGCCGAGGATGAAGCAGTCGATCACCGCGACGAGGAAGAACCCCCACAGCGCGAGCAGCCCGTACACCTGGAAGTATCCGGGCAGGAATGAGAGCACGATCACCAGCAGCATCACGGGGATGAGGAACTCGCCGATGTTGAACCGCGCGTCGACGTAGTCGCGCACATAACGCCGCTGTGGGCCCTTGTCACGGGCCGTGAGGTAGCGGTCGTCGCCGGCGGCCATGCCGACGCGCGCCTTCTCCCTGGCCTCGGTGGTCTTCGCACGCGCCTGGCGTGCGGCCTCCTTGCGATCGGTGGGCACCAGAGGCCGCTTTCGAGCGGCTTCCTGCTCGCGACGGGTCGGCGTCGGGGCGCCCTTGCCCTGCGCCAGCCGCTCGGCGGTCTCTTCTGCGGTCTCAATGACGTGGTCTGCCGCGTCACTGGTGTCCGGGTTGTCTCGTTTTGCCAACGTTAAGCCTTCGATCGGGGGGTCCACTTAAGATTACCGTCATGACGAACCATCAACTTGCGTCCCCCACCGAATCCGCAGAAGCCGAGGCGCGCATCCGCGCCGGGGTCGAGCAGGGTCTGCCGTCCGCGATCGCGGATCTGGGGGCGCTCGTCCGTCTCCCTTCGGTGTCGTGGTCTGCCTTCGATCCGGCGCAGGTCGCGGCCAGCGCCGCCGCGGTCGCCGGTCTGCTCGAGGCGACCGGTGCGTTCGAGAGCGTCAGCATCCGGCAGGCCCCGATCGGCGGTGGGGCCGAGCTCGGGCAGCCGGCGGTTCTCGCCACGCGAGCCGCGCGGAACGGTCGGCCGACCGTGCTCCTCTACGCGCACCACGATGTGCAGCCCCCGGGCAAGGATGAGGACTGGCAGACCCGGCCGTTCGAGCCGACCGTGCGCGGTGACCGCCTCTACGGGCGCGGTGCGGCCGACGACAAGGCGGGTGTGATGGCGCATGTCGCGAGCGTGCGCGCGCTGGTCGGCGCGCTCGGACCGGACTTCGATCTGGGGCTCGCCGTCTTCATCGAGGGGGAGGAGGAGTTCGGCTCCCGCTCGTTCGCGAACTTCCTCGACCAGAACAAGGCCGAGCTGAAAGCCGATGTGATCGTCGTCGCCGACTCGGACAACGTCGATATCGACACGCCGGCCCTCACCGTCTCGCTGCGCGGGAACGTGACCTTCAAGCTCACCGTCTCAACCCTCGCGCACGCTTCGCACTCCGGGATGTTCGGTGGCGCGGCCCCGGATGCGATGCTCGCCATGGTCAGACTGCTTGCCACCCTGCACGACGAGGACGGCTCGGTCGCCGTCGACGGTTTGACGGAGCGCACCGATGCCGCCGAGCCGCCCGTGCGTTCGGAGGAGCAATTCCGGGAGGAGGCCGCTCTGCTCGACGGTGTGACCTCGATCGGCACCGGACCCATCCTGTCGCGGATGTGGTCGAAGCCGACGGTGACCGTCACGGGCATCGACGCACCCAGCGTCGCCAACGCCTCCAACACTCTGCTGCCGAGCGTTGCCGTGCGCATCAGCGCGCGGGTCGCCCCTGGGCAGGCCGCGTCCGACGCTTACAAAGCGCTCGAACGGCACCTTCGCGCCAATGCGCCGTTCGGCGCGCACCTCGAGATCGACGACGTCGACACCGGGGACGCCTTCCTCGTCGACACCGACGGCTGGGCGGCCTCCGAGGCCAAGCGGGCGATGACGGATGCGTGGGGCAAAGACGCGGTCGAGACCGGCGTCGGCGGGTCCATCCCGTTCATCGCCGACCTCGTGCGCGAGTTCCCCGACGCACAGATCCTGGTGACCGGGGTCGAAGACCCCGACACCCGCGCGCACAGCCCCAACGAATCGCTCCACCTCGGTGTTTTCAAGCGGGCGATCCTGGCGGAGGCCCTGCTGCTGGCTCGCCTCGATCGACGATCGGAATGAGCCGCCAGGAATGAACTCGGGTCGTTCCCGGTTTTCCAACGTAGAATCGACCCAGATTTTCTTGATCGACCCAACCGCACCTGTGTGAGGAGTGCCATGACCGACACAACACTGACCGCCTCGAAGGCGCACGGCGTCGGGCTCACCGACACCGCCGCCACCAAGGTCCGCACCCTGCTCGAGCAGGAGGGCCGCGACGACCTGCGTCTGCGCGTCGCCGTCCAGCCCGGTGGATGCTCCGGCCTGATCTACCAGCTGTACTTCGACGAGCGCATGCTCGACGGCGATGCGACGGTCGATTTCGACGGCGTCGAGGTGATCGTCGACAAGATGAGCGTTCCGTACCTCGACGGCGCCTCGATCGACTTCGAAGACACCATCCAGAAGCAGGGGTTCACCATCGACAACCCCAACGCGGGCGGAAGCTGCGCCTGTGGGGACTCGTTCCACTGAGCCGACCCGCGCTGTAGCACAGAAATACAGAAAGGGCCGCCCGATTGGGCGGCCCTTTCTGGTTCGTTCCGGCGCGTGCGGCGGAGTAGGGTGGTAACGGTCAAATACAGTTGAATGTGAACTGTCCATGAGTCTCTGAAAGGTCACCGGTGCGTCACAATCGCCGTCTCCGATGGGCTGCTATCCCGATCGCAGCGACACTCGCAATCGTCCTTGCGGGCTGCACGCAGGCCCAGCTGAACGGATTCCTGCCCGGCTTCGTCGAAGGCAAAGAGCCCGTCACCAACCACACGGAGCGGGTCAGCGGCCTCTGGGTCACCAGCTGGCTGGTGCTTCTGATCGTCGGCGTGATCGTCTGGGGCCTGATCATCTTCGCGGTGATCGTGTACCGCCGCCGCAAGGGTCAGACCGGACTCCCTGTGCAGATGCGCTACAACATGCCGATCGAGATCTTCTACACGATCGTGCCGCTCATCCTGGTTCTCGGATTCTTCGCCTTCACCGCCCGTGACCAGGATGCGATCGAGAAGCCGTACGCGCATCCCGACCTCACCATCCAGGTCTACGCGAAGCAGTGGGCGTGGGACTTCAACTACACGAACGACGATGTGTACGACCCGGGCATCCAGGTTCAGCCGGACGACTCGAGCGCGACGCCCGGTGCGGTTCAAGAGGGGGAGATCCCCACCCTGTATCTGCCGGAGAACAAGAAGATCACCATTCTGCTCGACTCCCGAGATGTGATCCACTCGTTCTGGGTTCCCGCGATGCTCTACAAGAAAGACATCATCCCGGGCCAGACCAACAAGATGTACTTCGAGACGACGGGCCGCACCGGCACCTTCGTCGGCAAGTGCGCCGAGCTCTGCGGCGAGTATCACTCGGCCATGCTCTTCAATCTGAAGATCGTGCCGCAGGCGGAATACGAGGCCCACATCAAGAGCCTGCGCGACCAGGGGTACGAGGGCCAGCTCGGCTCCGAGTACGACCGCAACACCAACCTGCCCGGCACGGGCGCTCCCAAGGGTAACGAGTAGGGCATCCACGAATGACGACGACAGCACCGGCTCCCGCGGCGACCACCGCGCCCGCGCCTCAGGCGGCAGCGCCGCTCGGCTCGAGCACTGTGGAGCGCAAGGGCAACATCCTCGTGAACTACATCACGTCGACCGACCACAAGACGATCGGGTACATGTACCTGATCACGTCGTTCATCTACTTCCTCATCGGCGGCGTGATGGCACTCATCATCCGCGCCCAGCTCTTCGAGCCGGGTCTGGAGGTCGTCCAGACGAAAGAGCAGTACAACCAGCTGTTCACCATGCACGGCACGATCATGCTGCTGATGTTCGCGACGCCACTGTTCGCCGGCTTCGTGAACGTGCTGATGCCGCTGCAGATCGGTGCACCCGATGTGGCGTTCCCCCGGTTGAACGCGTTGGCCTACTGGTTCTACTCGTTCGGTAGCCTCATCGCCGTCGCCGGCTTCCTCACCCCGCAGGGTGCCGCCTCGTTCGGTTGGTTCGCCTACGCGCCGCTCTCGAGTACGACGTTCTCACCCGGTATCGGAGGCAACCTCTGGGTGGTGGGACTGGCCCTCTCCGGTTTCGGAACCATCCTCGGTGCGGTCAACTTCATCACCACGATCATCACGATGCGTGCGCCCGGTATGACCATGTTCCGCATGCCGATCTTCACCTGGAACGCGCTCGTCACCTCGATCCTCGTGCTGATGGCGTTCCCGGTGCTGGCGGCCGCGCTGTTCGGCCTCGCTGCCGACCGTGTGTTCGACGCGCACATCTACGACGCGGCGAACGGCGGAGCGCTGCTGTGGCAGCACCTGTTCTGGTTCTTCGGCCACCCCGAGGTCTACATCATCGCGCTCCCGTTCTTCGGAATCGTCTCGGAGATCTTCCCGGTCTTCAGCCGCAAGCCGATCTTCGGGTACAAGACCCTCATCTACGCGACGATCTCGATCGCGGCCCTCTCCGTCACGGTGTGGGCGCACCACATGTACGTGACCGGCTCGGTGCTGCTGCCCTGGTTCTCGCTGATGACCATGCTCATCGCGGTTCCGACCGGCGTGAAGATCTTCAACTGGATCGGCACGATGTGGCGCGGTTCGCTCACCTTCGAATCGCCGATGCTGTGGTCGATCGGCTTCCTCATCACGTTCACCTTCGGTGGCCTCACCGGAGTGATCCTCGCCTCGCCGCCGCTCGACTTCCACGTCTCCGACACGTACTTCGTCGTCGCCCACTTCCACTACGTCGTCTTCGGCACCGTCGTGTTCGCGATGTTCGCCGGCTTCTACTTCTGGTGGCCCAAGTGGACGGGCAAGATGCTGAACGACAGGCTGGGCAAGTGGCACTTCTGGCTGCTGTTCATCGGCTTCCACACCACGTTCCTCGTGCAGCACTGGCTCGGCGTCGTCGGCATGCCCCGTCGGTACGCCACCTATCTGCCGAGCGACGGTTTCACCTGGATGAATCAGCTCTCCTCTGTCGGCGCCGCAATCCTGGCGATCTCGATGATCCCGTTCTTCGTGAACGTGTACCTGACGGCGCGCAACGCTCCCAAGGTCACGGTCAACGACCCCTGGGGCTACGGCCGTTCGCTCGAGTGGGCGACCAGCTGCCCGCCGCCGCGCCACAACTTCACGTCGATCCCGCGCATCCGTAGCGAGTCGCCCGCGTTCGACCTGAACCACCCCGAAGCCGGTATCCCCATCGGCGTCGGCGGCGGCAAGGACGCCCCGGACAGCCCCGTTCTCGACCTCGCAGACGACAAGGTGAAGTAGCCCATGAGAGCAAACGCCATCCTCTTCTGGATCCTCGCGATCTTCTTCCTCCTGTCGGCTGCGGTCTACACTCTGTGGAGCCTGCTCGACCCGATGCACATGAAGGTGGAATGGGTCGGAACGGTCGCGCTCACGCTGAGCGCGATCCTCGCCGGATTCATCGCCTTCTATGTCGGCCGCTCGCACGCCTCGCAGGGCGGTGAGCTCCCGGAGGACCGCCTCGACGCCAACATCGACGACGGCGATCCCGAACTCGGTCACTTCAGCCCGTGGAGCTGGTGGCCGGTCTCGCTGGCCTTCGCCGCTGGTCTGGTGATGGTCGGCCTCGCGGTGGGGTTCTGGCTCTGCTTCATCGGCGTGGCCTTCGCCCTGATCTGCCTGGTCGGCTGGACCTACGAGTACTACCGCGGATACTTCGCCCGCTGAGGCACCGCAACGAAGAAGAGCGCCACTCCCCGCTTCGGGGGGTGGCGCTCTTCTTCGTTCCCTGCTGCTAGGCGGCCGCGGCTTGGAAGACCAGCACGTCGACCGAGACGGTGGCGCTCGTAGCCGAAACCGAGGTGTCCATCGCGTGATGCGCGGAGGGCCCCATCGCCACCAGGGCGCTCCGAATTGCCGTATCAAGCCAGAGCTGGTGTGTGAGGTGTTCTCGCTCCAGAAGGCTGAACAGAGGCTGTGCAGACACGATCACGTCTTCCGCCTTGTCGGCCGGGACGTCGAGCATGCCACCGTCGGCCCTCAGCTCGATGAGATGGTCGGGCCGAGGGACCACGACGACCAGACGTCCGTCGCGGCGCAGAATGCGGTGGAACTCGGGGAGGTTTCGGGGAGCGAACACGTCGAGCACCGTGTCGCAGCATCCGGTGCGCACGGGGAGGGGTCGCCAGGTGTCGGCGACGACGCCGACGATCGAGGGCGAGGATCGGACGGCGCGGGCGACAGCGGCGGGGGAGAGGTCGAGGGCGAGTCCGCGGGATCCGAGATGCGCGCCCATCGTCGCGCGGAGGTAGTAGCCGGTTCCGGCGCCGGCATCGACGATGCGCTGTCCTCGTGCGGCGGAGGCGATAGCCGCGGCAACGGGGGCGAACACGCCCCCCTCCAGCACGGTGTCGCGAGCGTCGAGCATCGCCGTGCTATCTCCGATGAACTTCGTGCCACCCGGCAGGAGGGTGACATAGCCCCGCTTGTTGACGTCGAAGCGGTGCCCTGTGGTGCACCCCAGGGCGAGACGCTCCACGGCTTCGAGCGGCTCGGCGCACACCGGGCAGCGAAGCCACGAGGCAAGGGTGTCGGGCTCGGCGCTCGGGGGAGGTGGGACGGTCATCCTGGTCCTTTCACGCCAAAGCGCCGGCACGCAGATGCGTACCGGCGCTTTCGCAGCGGCTGCTCGATCAGTGGTGGCCGTGGCCGGATTCGAGTTCGCCCTTGGTCGGGGGCAGGATGCGGTCTTCGAAGAACCAGCGAGAGATCCCCGCCCGCAAGCGGTTGCCGAAGGTGATCTTGCCCTTGCTGTTCGGACGGAGCATCAGCGGTTCATAGGTGTCGAAACTCACCAGTCGCCAGCGCTCGTACTCGTCGAGCTGCTCATGCACCTCGATGAACTCGCCACCCGGGAGCTTCACGATGCGGCCGGACTCGTAGCCGTGCAAGGCGATGCTGCGGTCCTTCTTCTGCAGCGCGATACAGATGCGCTTGGTGAGGAAGTACGCGATGAACGGCCCGATGATGACGATCGCCTGGATGGAGTGGATCACACCCTCCATCGTCAGCTTGAAGTGCGTGGCGATGATGTCCGAGCTCGCCGCCGACCAGAGACCGGCGTAGAACGTGACCCCCGCCGCACCGATCGCGGTGCGTGTGGCCGCATTGCGCGGACGGTCCAGGATGTGGTGCTCGCGCTTGTCGCCGGTGATCCAACCCTCGATGAAGGGGTAGAACATCACCGTGACGATGAACGCACCGAGCACGACGAGTGGAACGATGATGTTGAACGACCAGGTGCGGTCGAGCCAGACGAACTCCCAGCCCGGCGGGATCAGACGCAGAGCGCCGTCGGCGAAGCCGATGTACCAGTCGGGTTGTGTGCCGGCGGAGACCGGTGAGGGGTCGTACGGACCATAGTTCCAGATCGGGTTGATGGTGAACAGCGACGCGATGAGCGCGAGGACACCGAACACGATGAAGAAAAAGCCACCGGCCTTCGCGGCGTACACCGGCAGGACCGGGTAGCCGACGACGTTGGCCTGGGTGCGGCCCGGGGCGGCGTACTGCGTGTGCTTGTGGATCACCACGAACATCAGGTGTAGTGCGATGAAGGCGAGCACCAGCGCCGGTAGCAACAGGATGTGCAGGGTGTAGAGACGCCCGACGATCGCCGTTCCCGGGAACTCGCCGCCGAAGATCAGGAACGAGGTCCACGTTCCGATCACCGGGATGCCCTTGACCATGCCGTCGATGATGCGGAGGCCGTTGCCCGAGAGCAGGTCGTCCGGGAGGGAGTATCCCGTGAAGCCTTCGGCCATCGCCAGAATGAACAGCACGAAGCCGATCACCCAGTTCAGCTCGCGCGGCTTGCGGAAGGCGCCGGTGAAGAAGATGCGCAGCATGTGCAGGCCGATGGCCGCGACGAAGAGCAGCGCCGCCCAGTGGTGGATCTGCCGCATGAGCAGACCGCCGCGGATCTCGAACGAGATGTTGAGCGTGCTCGACATGGCCGCCGACATCTCCACGCCCTTGAGGGGGACGTAGGAGCCGTGGTAAACGACCTCGGCCATCGATGCCTGGAAGAAGAACGTCAGGAACGTTCCCGTGAGCAGGATGACGATGAAGCTGTAGAGCGCGACCTCACCGAGCAGGAACGACCAGTGGTCGGGGAAGATCTTGCGACCGAACTCCTTGACGGCGCCCGAGATGCTCGTGCGGTCTTCGATATAGTTCGCGGCGGCGGCGGTGAAGCCGCCCTTCTTGACCTCGGCGGGTGCCGCGGGAGGCGCGGCGGTTGTGGTACTCAATGACGCTCCCAGAAGCTCGGGCCGACAGGCTCGGTGAAGTCGCTGCGCGCGACGAGGTAGCCTTCGGCATCCACGGTGATCGGCAGCTGCGGCAGCGGACGCTTTGCAGGACCGAAGATGACCTCGGCCTCGTGCGTGATGTCGAACTGCGACTGGTGGCACGGGCACAGGAGGTGGTGGGTCTGCTGTTCGTAGAGCGCCACCGGGCATCCGACGTGCGTGCAGATCTTGGAATAGGCGACGATGCCGTCGTAGTTCCAGTTCTCGCGGCCCTTGGAGACGTGGAGGTCTTCCGGCTTGAGGCGCATGAGCAGAACGGCGGCCTTCGCTTTCTCCTCGAGACGGTCTTCCTTCTCGTTGAGCCCCTCCGGAATCACGTGGAACGCGGATCCCAGGGTGACGTCGGACGCCTTGATCGGCGTGCCGGACGGGTCACGGGTGAGCCGGGTGCCCTTCGCCCACATGGTGTGCGACAGCAGGACGACCGGGTCGGCGTTCTCGGGCGCGAGGCCGCGGAACAGGACGACGGCGGGCAGCGGGAACGCGATCAGTGCGCCGATGAGGCTGTTCCGAACCAGAGTGCGACGGCTGAAGCCCGACTCTTCGTCGGCCTGCCGGAAGATCTCGACGGCGCGCTCGGTGGAGCTCTCCGAACCACGCACGGGGTGGCGGAGGTCGACGCCCTCCTTCTCGTGCATGAGTGCCTTGCCCCAGTGCACGGCGCCGATGCCGATGGCGAGCAGCGCCAGGGCGATGCCGAGACCGATGAACAGGTTGTTCAGGCGGACCGAACCGGGGTCGTTGTCGTTGATGGGGAACGCCATGTAGGCGGCGACGGCCCAGACGCTTCCGACGATCGAGAGGTAGAACAGCGTGTAGACCGTTCGCTCGGCCCGGCGCTCTTTCTTCGGGTCGAGGTCGGTGACCCGCGGACGGTGCGGCGGGAACCCGGGGTTCTCGACCGTGTCGCGGATGATCACCGCCGTTCCCGGATCGCCTGTCCGGTGGACGTCGACGGCTGACGAGCTGGCAGTGGTCAGCTCGTGACCGCTGTTATCGTCCTGTGCCATTGTTCTCCTTCATACGCTGTGCCATGTCTCAAGTACCGTCTAGTTCGATTTCGCCGTGATCCACACGGTCAGCGCGACGATGGCACCGAGACCGAAGATCCACAGGAACAGACCCTCGGCCACCGGGCCGAGCGATCCGAGCTCGAAACCACCCGGCGACGGGTTGTTCTGGATGTACTTGAGGTACGTGATGATGTCTGCCTTGCCTTGCGGCGAGATGTTCATGTCGTTGAACACCGGCATGTTCTGCGGGCCGGTGATCATGGCCTCATAGATGTGTGCGGCGCTGACACCGTTGAGCGAGGGAGCGTACTTGCCTTCGGTCAGCGCGCCACCGGCGCCGGCGACGTTGTGGCACATGGCGCAGTTGACGCGGAAGAGTTCGCCGCCCGTTGCGGCGTTGCCGTCGCCGTTCAGCCACTTCTGTTCGGGGATCGAGGGGCCGGGGGCCAGCGAGGCGACGTAGTCGGCGAGGGCCTTGATCTGCGCGTCTGTGAACTGGACGGGCTTCTCCGGGGCCTGCGGGCCCTGCATGGCCATCGGCATACGGCCGGTGCCGACCTGGAAGTCGACCGCGGCGGCGCCGACGCCGATCAGGCTCGGCCCGTTCGTCGTTCCGGCGGCCTGGAGGCCGTGGCAGGTGGCGCAGTTCGACTGGAAGAGCTTCTTGCCCTGGTCGACGGATTCTTGCGTCGACGCGGCGGACTGCGGTTCGGCCGAGGCGGTCGACGTGTTGAACGCCGCGTAGGCGCCGCCGGTGAGGCCGAGGCCGATCGCGATCAGAGCGACCGTGGCGAGAGGGTGACGACGTCCGCCCTTGCGGGGGGACTTCGTCGTGGTGCGTGTATTCGCGCGCATGGTAGTGAGGTCTGCTCCTGATTCCTATTTGAGAACGTAGATGACCAGGAAGAGCCCGATCCAGACGACGTCGACGAAGTGCCAGTAGTACGAGACGACGATCGCGCTCGTCGCCTCTTTATGGCCGAAGGTCTTCACAGCGAAGGCTCGACCGATGACGAGAAGGAAGGCGATGAGGCCGCCCGTGACGTGGAGACCGTGGAATCCGGTGGTGAGGTAGAACGCCGAACCGTAGGCGTTGGAGCTCAGCGAGATGCCCTCGGAGACGAGCGTGGCGTACTCGAGGATCTGGCCGGAGACGAAGATCGCGCCGAGCGCGTATGTGAGTGTGAACCACTCGACCATTCCCCATTTGCGCGGGCTCCAGCCCGTGGCGCGCGGCTGGAGCCGCTCCGCCGCGAAGACGCCGGCCTGGCAGGTGAACGAACTCGACACAAGGATGATCGTGTTCGTGAGGGAGTACGGAACGTTCAAGTGCGCGGTCTCCGCTGCCCAGAGTCCGGGGGACGTGGAGCGGAGGGTGAAGTAGATCGCGAAGAGACCCGCGAAGAACATGACCTCACTGCCCAGCCAGACAATGGTGCCGACGGCCACCACATTGGGCCGGTTGATGGAAGGCGCACTCGCCGTAGGAGATATTGAGGTGCTCGTCACGGTAACCATTATGGCTGAAAAGAAGCCGTGGTTTTCTCATCCGACAGGCCGGAATGCGGTATTTGTCGGGTAAGGCTGCCCTTAGTCGCGACTTTTACCCCGTCGGAACGCAGCGAGCGCGCGGGCTCAGTAGGATCGCACTATGTCGGAAATGCAGTCCTGGTCGTCGATTCTCACCGCATTGCTGGAGCGGGAGGATCTGAGTGTCGCCGACGCGGCATGGGCGATGGACCAGGTCATGACCGGAGAGGCCACCCAGGCTCAGCTCGCGGCGTTCCTCATCGCCCTGCGCGCCAAGGGCGAGACGGTGGACGAGATCGTCGGTTTCCGCGACGCGATCCTCGACCACGCTGTTCCCCTGCCCGTGGACCCGATGGCGCTCGACATCGTCGGAACCGGGGGGGACCGGTTCGGCACCGTGAACATCTCGACCACCGCATCCATCGTCGCGGCGGCCACGGGCGTACCCGTGATCAAGCACGGCAATCGCGCCGCGAGCTCCTCGTCGGGCTCCTCGGATGTCTTGGCCGAGCTCGGCATCGACCTCGCCCTTCCACCCGAGAAGGTGGCGGAGGTGCTTCAGCGGGCCGGGATCACCTTCGCGTTCGCCTCGGCGTTCCACCCGGGATTCGCCAACGCCGCCCCGGTGCGCGCCCAGCTCGGCGTTCCGACCGTCTTCAACTACCTCGGACCGCTCTGCAACCCCGCGCGCCCGGAGGCCTCGGCCGTCGGCGTGGCGACGCTCGACCGGGTGCCGCTGTTCGTCGGCGTCTTCCAAACGCGGGGCGCGACCGCTCTCGTCTTCCGGGGTGACGATGGGCTCGACGAGCTCTCCACCACCGGTCACAGCCACGTCTGGGAGGTCTCCCGCGGGCTGGTCACCGAGCACGACATCGATCCGCGCGACCTCGGCATCCCGCGCGCGAAGATGGACGATCTGCTCGGAAAGGACGCCGCGTACAACGCGAGCGTCGTGCGTGCCGTGCTGGCGGGCGAAGAAGGTCCCGTGCGCGACATCGTGTTACTCAACGCGGCGGCCGGACTCGTGGCATACGAGCTCGCGTCCGACCCGTCGAGGGTTCAGGAAGCCATCCTGGATCGGTTCCGTTCGACAATGGCGGTCGCCGCCCAGGCGATCGACTCCGGGGCTGCGGCCGCGAAGCTCGATGAGTGGGTGGCGGCGACGCACTGACAGAAGTGAAAGGAAGGGTTTCGATGAAGAAGCTCATCAACGGCGTCACAGACGTCGTGAGCGAGTCTCTCGACGGGTTCGCCCGAGCTCATGCCGACATCGTCACGGTGTCGCATGATCCTGATTTCGTGTCGCGGGCCGATGGTCCGGTGCCGGGCAAAGTCGGCCTCGTCAGCGGAGGTGGCAGCGGTCACGAACCCCTGCATGCCGGTTTCGTCGGTCGGGGGATGCTCGACGCCGCCGTTCCCGGGCCGGTGTTCACCTCGCCGACGCCGATGCCGATCGTCGAGGCCACCAAGGCCGCCGATGGCGGCGCGGGCGTGCTGCACATCGTGAAGAACTACACCGGCGACGTGCTGAATTTCGAGACGGCCGCCGATCTCGTGGCAGCCGAGGGCATCAGCGTGCGCTCCGTCGTGACGAATGACGACGTCGCCGTGCAGGATTCGCTCTACACGGCCGGTCGGCGCGGGGTGGCGGGAACGGTGCTGGTGGAGAAGATCGCGGGCGCGGCGGCCGATCGCGGCGATGACCTCGATGCGGTGACCGCGGTGGCGGAGAAGGTCAACGCCAATGTGCGTTCGATGGGTCTGGCGCTCACTGCCGGAACCGTGCCGCACGCCGGTGAGCCGGGATTCGACATCGGCGACGACGAGGTCGAGTTCGGTGTGGGCATCCACGGCGAACCGGGTCGTGAGCGGATCAAACTGGAACCGGTCGACCAGCTTGTCGACCGATTGATGGCCGCGATCCTCGACGATCTGCCCTTCGCCTCGGGGGACACCGTGCTGCTCTTCGTCAACGGCATGGGAGGCACGCCGCTGTCGGAGCTCTACATCGTGTTCCGGCGCGCGGCGGAGATTCTCGATGAGCGCGGCATCATCCTCGGCCGGTCGCTGGTCGGCAGCCTGGTGACCTCGCTGGAGATGCAGGGCGCGTCGATCTCCGTGCTGAAACTGGATGACGAGCTCACGGCCCTCTGGGACGCGCCCGTTCACACCGCCGCACTGCGGTGGGGTCTCTGAACACCCGGTAGCCCCGGGAACATCGAACAACGGGAGGACGGCGGATGACGCTGAACACGACTTGGGTCACGGCCTGGATGGCGGCGGCGGCGGATGTCGTCGCCCGCAACAAGCACGATCTCAACACCCTCGACCGCGAGATCGGCGACGGAGACCACGGCGAGAACATGGACCGTGGTCTCCGGGCCGTGGTCGACGCCCTCGGTGGGCTCCCCGTGGATGCGACACCGAACGCCGCGCTCCGATCGGTGGCGATGACGCTGATCTCGACAGTGGGCGGCGCATCCGGACCGCTCTACGGCACAGCCTTCCTCAAGGCGGCTGAGCCGGTCGGGGACGCGGCCGAGCTCGACGCGGCGACGGTCGTGGCGATGCTCACCGCCGCCCGCGACGGGATCGTGTCGCGGGGCAAGGCCGCCGTCGGCGACAAGACGATGATCGATGCCTGGACGCCGGCCGTCGACGCCGCGGCCGCCGCGCTGGAGGCGGGGGCGGACCCGATCGAGGTGCTGCGCGAGGCGGCTGATGCGGCCGAAGCCGGCGCGGTGGCGACCGAACCGCTTGTGGCGCACAAGGGTCGCGCGAGCTACCTGGGAGAGCGGGCGGTCGGACACCGGGATCCGGGAGCGCAGTCCACAGCCCTGATCCTTCGTGCCGCGGCGGAGGCGGCGGCCGATGACTGAGCGGGTCGGCATCGTCTTCGTCTCGCACAGTCGGCAGCTCGCCGACGGCGTCGTCGCCCTGGCCGGGCAGATGGCGCCGTCGGTGCGGCTGGTCGCAGCCGGAGGAACCGATGACGACGGCATCGGGACGAGTTTCACCAGGGTGAGCGCCGCAGTCGGCGAAGCGGAGTCGGGGGCCGGCGTGCTCGTCATCAGTGATCTCGGCTCGGCACTGCTGATCGCGGAAACTGTATTGGACACGCTGGCCGACGACGAGCGGACGAGGGTCGCCGTCGTCGACGTTCCGTTCGTGGAGGCGGGCGTCGCCGCCGCGGTCGAGGCCGAGGGTGGCGCGGAGCTGGCCGCGGTGGTCGCGGCGGCAGAGCGCGCACGCGAGGCCTGGGCCGATCTGCCGGCCGCCGTGCCGGCGCCGGTCGCGAGCGCGCCGGCGGATGCCGGACGGTACGTGCGCGAGGTCGTGCTGCGCAATAAGGACGGATTGCACGCCAGGCCGGCGGCCGACTTCGTGAAATTGGCGAACACGTTCGGTGTGAAGGTGACCGTGAACGGCAAAGACGCGAAGAGTCTGCTCGGCATCATGTCGCTCGGGCTCACCGCTGGAAAGACGGCGGAGATCGCGTCAGAGGACGCGGGGGGCGCCGAGGCGGTCGACGCCCTCGCCGAGTTGGTGGAGAGCGGCTTCGGGGAGGCCTGATCGCCGGTGCGTGCGGAGTGTCTGCCGACGTGACCGGACTACATACTGAATACAGGCAATGACAGATCGGCTGGGAGCCACCAGAATGAGAATCACCCCAGCCGGGGAACAACAGAACAGGGCGCGGGCCATCCCACGGTGATCCGCGTCGAGAGGGGCTGGGCTATGAGCTCGCAATCGACCGCTGTCACTGAACTCACCGCCAAGACGTCGTGGCTGCCGCTGATCGTCGTCGTCCTCACCCAGATCCAGGCGTCGTTCGCCGTCAACACCCTCACGGTGTCGATGGCCGGCATCACCTCCGATCTCGACACCCCGGCGACCTCGGTGGGCACCGCGATCACGGCCGGCACCTTCGCAATGGCCGCGTTCATCCTGCTCGGCGCCAAGTTGGGAGCCCGGTTCGGCACCCGTCGCGTGTTCCAGATCGCGGTCGTGATCCACGGTCTCTCGATGGCGGCCGTGGCGCTCAGCACCTCGGCGACGATGCTGTTCATCGCCCAGGCGGCCTCCGGCGCGGTCATCGCCCTCATCGCTCCGGCGCTGACGGTGTTCATCGCCACGAACTACCACGGACAACAGCAGGCACGGGCGATCGGACTCCTCGCCGCTGCGATCCCGGCAGCGGGCGTCCTGGCCCTACTCATCGCCGGGTCGTTCGCTTCGACGATCGGCTGGCGCTGGTCGTTCTGGCTGATCGTCGCGCTCGCGGCCATAAACCTGCTCCTGAGCTTCCGGTTCAAATCGATCGCCCCGCAACGCGACCTCGTCATCGACTGGACGGGCGCCGTGCTGGCGGCCGTCTCGATCATCCTGCTCAGTTTCGGCTTCAGCGGGCTCGAGCCGTGGGGACTGGTGCTCGCGACCGACGGTGCGCCGTTCTCCATTCTGGGGCTCTCGCCCGCGCCTGTGCTGGTGATCCTCGGCCTCGTCGTGGGTCAGCTGTTCTTCGTCTGGATCCGGCGGAGGCAGGCGCAGAAGAAGTCGCGAATCTTCGACCTGCGTGTGCTCGCCACCGGCTCGGAGCGCGCAGTGACCATCTGCATGGGAACGATGCTCTTCGTGGGCACGGCGGCCAACTTCCTCATTCCGCTCTACATCCAGGTGGTGCAGGGGCGCACGAGCTTCGAGACCTCGATCGCCGTCATCCCGTACACGCTCTCGATCTTCGTGGCGAGCACATTCGTCGCCAGCCTCTACAAGCGGTTCCCGCCGCGGGTGCTGGCGCGGTTCGGCTTCATCGTCGTGGCGGTCGGCCTGATCATCCTCGCGTTCAGCGTGCGAAACGAGTGGGAGCAGTTCGTCGTCGTGGTCGGCCTCATCGTCCTCGGCCTGGGTCAGGGGTCGATCGTGGCGCTGGTGTTCAACACGCTGCTCTCCGCCGCCCCCAAGAAGCTCGCCGGAGACGTCGGAGCCTGGCGCGGACTCGTACACAACCTCTCGGGGAGCGTCGGCATCGCCGTGGCGAGCGTCTTCGCGGTGGGCGTGCTCGGCGGGCTCATCGCCAGTAGCATCGCCGACCATCCGGAGCTGCCGCCGGCGCTCGTCTCACAGGTGAACCTCGACAGCCCCAACTTCGTGACGAACGACCACCTCAAGGGTGTGCTCTCGACGACGACGGATGCGACCCAACGGCAGATCGACGCTGCCGTCGCTGTGAACGAGGATGCGCGGCTGCGTGCACTCAACATCTCGCTGCTCGCCCTGGCCGCCGTCTCGCTGCTCGCGATCATCCCCGCCGGCCGCATGCCCGGTCACCGCGACGGAGACCTTCCCGAACAGCTCGAACCGTCCGATCCGGACGACATCGATGAACCTTTCGTCGCCGAGGGCGACACTCTGACGACCATCGCAACCGCTGACAAGGACTGACCAATGGCATCCCTCTCCTCTCGATTGATCCCGGCGGACTTCACGCCGGCCCCCTCGCTCCTCCCGGAACGCGTGATCGATTTCGACGCAGTGACGGCGTTCTCTCCAGATCTCGACGCGATCGGCTTCGCGGTCACGACCGACGGTGAAGTGGATGCCGCGCTCGGCCTCGACCGCGCGGCGCTCGCGCGCGCAGGGTTCGAGGGCAAACCCGGACAGAGCCTGCTGATTGCGACGGTGGACGGTCCTGTGGTGTTCGCCGTCGGTGCGGGTGCGGCGGGTGAGCTGACCGCCGATACGGTGCGCGACATCGCGGCCACGTTCGCCCGCGCGGCGTCTTCGCACGCGCGCATCGGGTTGAGCCTCAGCGTGGTCGGGGCGGTCGCCCCGGAGTCGGTCGGCCAGGTTGTCGCCGAAGGAACGCTGCTGGCGCGATACCGGTACAGCGAGCTCAAATCCGAACCGAAGGTCACGGCGCTGACCGCGGTGGAACTGCGGGTGGAAGGTGCGGAGACCTCGGGTGTCACGGCTGGAATTCCCCGCGGTGTCGTCGCGGCCCGGTCGGCGAACCTCGCCCGCGATCTGGCGAACACTCCGCCCGGATATCTGACCGCGACCGATTTCGCCGATCTCGCGCTCTCCCTCGCCGAGACCTTTGGACTCGATGTCGAGGTCTTCGACAAGCAGCAGCTGATCGATCTCGGCTGCGGCGGACTGCTGGGCGTGAACGCGGGCAGCGCCGAGGAACCGCGGATGATCAAGATCGGCTACACGCCGAACGGCGAACCGACCGGGCACGTCGCGCTGGTCGGCAAAGGCATCATGTACGACTCGGGCGGCATCAGCCTCAAACCGTCTGACCCGATGCACCTGGCGATGAAGATGGACATGGGCGGAGCGGCCGCCGTCTTCGCGGCCCTCACCGCGCTGCGCGACCTCTCCAGCACGACGGCGGTCACGGCATTCCTGATGTGCACCGACAATATGCCGTCGGGTTCGGCCTACAAGCTCGGCGATGTGCTCACCGCGCGGGGTGGAACGACCGTGGAAGTGAAGAACACGGATGCCGAGGGCCGCCTCGTCATGATGGACGGCCTCGCTCTCGCCGTCGAGGAGCAGCCGGACGCGATCGTCGACATCGCCACGCTGACCGGCGCCGCGCTGGTCTCTCTCGGCCCGGCGACCGCTGCCCTGTTCGGCAACGACCAGGCTCTCGTGGAGCAGGCGAAGGCCGCCTCGGCGGCCACCGACGAACAGCTCTGGCAGCTTCCGCTCGAGAAGAAGTACCGCAAGCAGCTCGACTCCGACGTGGCCGACCTCTCGAACCTGGGCGGCCCGTACGCCGGGGCGACGACCGCAGCGCTGTTCCTCAACGAGTTCGTCGCCGGACTGCCCTGGGCGCACATCGACATCGCCGGCACCATGCAGTCCGCGGCCGACGACTCCTGGCGATCGAAGGGGGCGACCGGTTTCGGCGCCCGCCTGCTGATCGATTTCCTGCTCGGCTTCCGCCGGGTGCGCTGACGACCGCAGAAAAGGGTTCACGATCATGGTGCGTTTTCTGATCCGAGCGGCGATCTTCCTCGTCTCGGCCGCTCTCGGTCTGCTCGTGGCCGCCTGGCTGCTCCCCACGTTCCAGCTGAGTTGGGGAGGTGCGCTGGTGTCGATCGTGCTGTTCGCGATCCTGCAGAGCGTGCTCTCCCCGTTCATCGCGAAGCTGGCGGCGCGCAACGCGCCGGCTTTCCTCGGCGGCATCGGTCTCGTCTCGACGTTCCTCGCGCTGCTCGTCGCTACGCTCTTCACCGGCGGGCTGAACATCTCGGGTTGGCAGACCTGGGTGTTGGCGACCATCGTGGTGTGGCTTGTGACCGCGCTGTGCTCCTTCTTCCTGCCGATGATCTTCCTGCGCGAGAAGGTGAAACGCGTTCGCGGATCCCGCGGTACACCTCTCGTCTGAGGGCGCGGCTCCGTCGCCGGCGGGCTCAGTCGGGCGGTTCGGGCGCCGCCGCCACCCGTTCCAGCAACCCGCGCAGGAGGGCGAGGTCGGTGTCGCCGAGCGCGCGCACCCCCGGCGGCGCCGGCTTGCGGATGGACTGCGCTCGAGCGAGCATCGCCTCGCCCGCTTCGGTGAGCGACACCAGGCGGACGCGGCCGTCATCGGGGTGTGCGCTGCGCACCACGAGCCCGCGGCGCACGAGTTCGTTGACCGCGACCGTCGCCGCCGGAGCATCGGTGAGGGCCGCCTCCGCCAGTGCCTTCTGCGTGAGCGGCCCGTCTTTCAGCAGTCGCAACACTTTGACGCGGCTGAACGGGATGCCGAGTTCCGCCCCGACCGCGCGCCGCCAATCGACGCGGCTCTCATGAACCAGCGTCGTCATCAGCGCCCAGACCTCGTCGGCCTCCGTCGTCATTCGGCCCGTCGTCATTCGGCCCGTCGTCAGTCGGCCCGTCGTCATGGGGTGACCTTCGCCGTCGCCCCGGTGGGTGTCCTCTCATCGAGCAGGTGGTGGACGGTCTCGACCGTGCGGTGCGCCCAGGGGCTCGTCGAGACGAAGCCGATCGCTACGATCGCGAGCCCAGCCGCAACGACGACCCACCAGAGCGGATGCGTCGCGACTGCGAACGAGGAACCGATCGCGTTCGCCGCGCCCACGCCGGTCACCGTTCCGGCGAGCGCCACCCCGAGGGAGACACCGACCTGTCGACTGGTGGAGGCCAGACCGGCGGCGACGCCCGATTGCGACAGCGGCATGCCGGAGACGGCTGTGGTGGTGATCGGGGCGTTGATCATGCCGAAACCGAGGCCGAAGAGGATGTACGAGACGACGAGCACTGCATCCGGGGTGTGCACGGTGAGCACGGTCATGGTCAGGCCGCTCGCGGCGAGCATGATGCCGCTGATGACGAGGGAGGGCCGCGTGCCGAAGCGCCCCACGAGCCTGCCGGAGAGCAGCGAGCATACGAGGGTGGCCAGCGCCAGCGGGAGCATGTAGATGCCGGTCTGCAAAGCGGAGAGCCCGCGCACGTCTTGGAGGTAGAGCGCGTTGACGAAGAGGAAGGCGCCATAGGAGGCGAAGCCGAGTACGGCCGTGATCGTGGCGGAGCTGAACGGGACGCTGCGGAAGAATCGCAGATCGATGAACGGCACGGCCGTGCGCCGTTCGTGCCAGATGAGAACGCCGACGGCGACGACGACGAGGGCGAAGAGGCCGAGGATGAACGGGGAACCCCACCCTGATTGCGGTGCCTCGATCAATGCGTAGACGAGCGCGACCAGCGCGATGATGACGAGGGCCTGCCCGAGGGGATCGAATCGTCGGGACCGGGCGGCACGGGATTCTGGCACGAACACCGCCGTCAGCACGATCGCGGCGATGCCCCGACGGGGATGTTCACCCAGAACACCGCCCGCCAGCCGACGCTTTCGGTGAGAGTCCCTCCGACGAGGGGTCCGAACGCCATCGAGACGCCGACGACGGCACCCCAGACGCCGACCGCCCGAGCGCGCTGTCTGCGGTCGGTGAAGGTGTTGGTGATGATCGACATCGCAACCGGGTTGAGCATCGATCCGCCGAGCCCCTGCAGGACACGGGCGGCCACGAGGAACTCGATGGTCGGCGCGAGACTGCACAGCAGCGAACCGAGACTGAAGACGACGAGCCCGATCTGGAACACGCGTCGCCGGCCGAACCGGTCGGCGGTCGAGCCGGAGAGAAGGAGGAAGCTCGCCAGTGCGAGCGTGTACGCATCGACCGTCCATTGGAGCCCGGAGACCGAGGTGGCGAGGTCGGCGCGGATCGAGGGGAGGGCGACGTTGACGATCGTCGCGTCCATCGACACGATCAGCAGGCTCAGGCAGCAGATGGCGAGGATGAGACCGGGGGACCGACGCCGGACCGGAGTCGATGAAAAGGTTGTAGACACACAACTAGTGTGGGTGCGTTCCCGTCCGCTGTCAAAGAACGAGCGGGCGAGCGAACTCGAGCTCCCGTGCGGACGTGTCGAGCGGATACGGCACCGTGACACCGGTCGGCTCGAATCCGTGACGGCGGTAGTAACGGATGGCCGGCTCATTGTGCTCGTGCACCTCGAGGAGCAGCCGGTCGCTCTGGGTGCGGGCCCAGTCGATGACCAGGGCGAGCAGCGCATCCGCCACCCCGTTCGCCCGCCCGCGGTAGGCCGGGGTGACGTACACACCGACCAGGATCGGATCGGGTGTGCGCTGCGAGCGGAACCCGCCCATGGTGCCGATCCAGCGCCCGTCGCGGTCCACCGCTCCGAAGAGCCGGCTTCCGGGGAGCCGGTTGGCCGCACGCGAACGCCAATGCTCCTCGGAGTGGCGGAGAGCATCCCCGGTGGTCTCCAGGAACGCCATCGGGGTGTCGTCCAGCATCTCCAGACGCAGGGCGCGGTAGGCCGCCCAATCATCTTCGACGCTGGCGCGAGCCTGCCAGAGCGTCATCGGGCAGCGAGCAGAGTCTCCGCCTCGGCGAGCAGGATGGCGGTGCACAGCCCGTCGAGGGCGGTGCGGAGCTCGTCGAGCGGCGGGAAGGTCGGGGCGATGCGGATGTTGGCATCGCGCGGGTCGTCGCCGTACGGGAAGGTCGCACCGGCGGGCGTGACCGCGATCCCGGCCTCTGCCGCGAGCTGCACGGCGCGCTTCGCGGAGCCGTCGAGCACGTCGAGACTGACGAAGTATCCGCCCTTCGGGTCGGTCCAGACGCCGGCGCCATAGGGGGCGAGACGACGGGTGAGTGCCTCCGACACAGCAGCGAACTTGGGTTCCAGGATGGCGCGGTGCCGCTCCATGTGCGCGGCGAGCCCCGCCTGGTCGCGCAGGAGGCGCATGTGACGCAGTTGGTTGAGCTTGTCCGGTCCGATGCTCTGCACTGCCATATTGCGCACGATCCAGTCGACGTTGGCCGGAGAGCCGCCGACGAACGCGACGCCCGCGCCCGGGAACGTGACCTTCGATGTCGAGGCGAAGACGAGCGGGCGATCGGGGTTTCCGGCCTCGGCGGCCAGCGTGAGCACGTCGATCGGCTGTGGCCGGTCGTCGCTCAGATGGTGCACGGCGTAGGCATTGTCCCAGAACAGCCGGAAGTCGGCTGCGGCCGGAAGGGAGACGAGGGCGCGCACGACCTCTTCGCTGTAGACGGCGCCGCTCGGGTTCGAGTAGACCGGTACGCACCACATGCCTTTGATGCTGTCGTCGGTCGCCAGCAGGGCGGCGACGGCCTCCACATCCGGACCCTCATCGGTGAGGGGGACGGGGATCAGCCGGATGCCGTAGCGCTCGGCGATCGAGAAGTGCCGGTCGTAGCCGGGGACCGGCGCAATGAAACTGATCGGACCGCTGCCCCACGGGCGGTTGCCGCCCGGAACCCCGTGCAGGAGGGCCTGCACGATCGTGTCGTGCATGATCGTGAGGCTCGCATTGCCGAGGGCGAGCAGCTGCGCCGGCGGAACGCGGAGGGCATCGGCGAAGATGGCCCGCAGCTCCGGCAGCCCGAGGGCGCCGCCGTAGTTGCGCAGATCAGTGCCGGCGGCGTCGCGGTACTCGCCATCGGGCAGGTGCAGCAGATCGTTCGAGAGGTCGAGCTGGTCGGACGACGGCTTGCCCCGGGTGAGATCCAGCTTCAGACCGGCGGCCTGCAGCTCGGCGTAGGCAGCGCGGAAGCCGTCGCGGGCCGTGCGGAGCGCCTCCGTGTCGAGGTCGGCGAGGGGGACAGCGGGGGAGGTGGCGGCGGAAGTCACGCTCCGATCGTAGCGGGACCGCTGCGTCGCAGCCACGTGGCGTCACGACTGTGACACCATCGCACTGTGAGTAGTCAGGCGGCACGGCGCAGAGGCCGATCGGGGTTGCGGATGGCGGTGGCGTTCGCCGTCGGGATCGTGGTGGCGGTGGTCACCGGGCTGGCCGGCGGCTGGGCGTATGCGGCGGCCACCGGATGGGCCGCCGCGTGCATCGTCTATATCCTCTGGGTGTGGATCGTGGTGTGGGGATTCGACGCCGCGGCGACGAAGAGCCACGCGACGCGGGAAGACCCGAGCCGGCGCGTCTCCGATCTGCTGCTGATCATCGCGAGCATCGCCGGTGTCGTCGCGATCGTCGTCATCCTGGTGGGGGCGCGGCAGCAGCACGGGCTGCAGCAGGTGGCGCTCGCCGTGCTGGCGGTGGCGAGCGTCGCGCTCTCCTGGTGTCTGGTGCACACGCTGTTCATGCTCCGCTACGCGCGGCTCTACTACCGCGGCACAGAGGGCGGGGTGGACTTCAACCAGAAGGAGCCGCCGCAGTACAGCGACTTCGCCTACCTCTCGTTCACTCTCGGCATGACGTTCCAGGTCTCGGACACCAACATCACCGACACGTTCATCCGGCGCACCGTCCTGCGGCACACCCTGCTGTCCTACCTCTTCGGGTCGGTCATCCTGGCGACCACGGTGAACCTGATCGCAGGCCTCACCTAGGGCGACGCTACCGTCGGTACGTCTCGAACCGGTAGCGCATCCCGGTACCGGCGGTGTGCCAGCCGTCGAACGGATCGGTGGCGGATACGCGCCAGTCGTCGTCGAGGCGGGGCGCCCAGGTGTCGCCCGCCACCGTTTCGTCGATCAGGGTGCGCTCGACGCGATCGGCCAGGGGGAGGGCGAGCCGGTACAGTTCGGAGCCGCCGATCACCCAAGTGGTCTCGCTCGGGGAACCGGCGACGGCCTCCTCGAGGGTGTGCGCGGTGGTCGCTCCCGGCGCCGACCAATCGGACTGCCGGGTGACGACGACGTTCGCCCGGTCGGGCAGCGGACGGAACCGCTCCGGCAGCGAATCCCAGGTCTTCCTGCCCATGATCACGGTGTCGGTGCCGGTGAGCTCGCGGAAGTGGGCCAGGTCTTCGCGCAGGTGCCAGGGCATCCGGCCGCCGGCACCGATGACGCCGCCCTGCGCCTCCGCCCAGATCAGGGCGAGGCTCATACCGCCACCGCCGCGCGGATGGCGGGGTGGTGCTGGTAGTCCTCGACCGCGAAGTCGTCGAAGGCGTAGTCGAAGATCGTCTCGGGCGTGCGGAGGATCCGCAGGGTCGGCGCCGGAAACGGCTGGCGACCGAGCTGCTCGGCGACCTGCTCGAGATGGTTGTCGTAGATGTGGCAGTCGCCGCCGGTCCAGACGAACTCACCGGGTTCCAGCCCGGCCTGCTGAGCCACCATGAGGGTCAGCAGCGCGTAACTGGCGATATTGAACGGCACACCGAGGAACATGTCGGCGCTGCGTTGGTAGAGCTGGCAGGAGAGCTTGCCGTCGGCCACGTAGAACTGGAAGAAAGCGTGGCACGGGGCGAGCGCCATCGCCGGGATGTCGGCGACGTTCCAGGCGGAGACGATGATGCGGCGCGAATCCGGGTCGCGGCGCAGCGTCTCCATCACCTGGGCGATCTGGTCGATGTGCGAGCCGTCCGGGGTGGGCCAGGAGCGCCACTGCACGCCGTACACCGGGCCGAGTTCGCCGTTCTCGTCGGCCCACTCGTCCCAGATCGTCACGCCGTTTTCACGCAGCCAGCCCACATTGCTGTCACCGCGGAGGAACCAGAGCAGTTCGTAGGCGATCGACTTGAAGTGCACGCGTTTCGTGGTGATGAGGGGGAACCCCTCCGCCAGATCGAAGCGCAGCTGGCGGCCGAACACGCTGCGCGTTCCGGTGCCGGTGCGATCGGACTTGTGGGTGCCGTTCGCGAGCACATCGCGCAGCAGGTCTTCGTAGGGGGTCGCAATCGTCTCGCTCATCGAGACGATGCTACGGCTCTCGCGGCCCGGGCGCTCGCGCGACCCGGCGGATGGGCAGAGAAATCGCAGGTAGGAGACGGGTTCTGCGGCCTGGACCTCGGTAGGCTTTCGTCATGGACAGCGATGAGGTCGCGAGGGACCCGTCCGTCGTCTCTGTCCCGGGCAAACGGCGGGCGACCTACACGCCTGCGGTGCGCCGGAATCCGCCGGCGGACGCCGTGCAGGAGCACCACGACGACGACGAGCTGGCGAGCGCCATCGAGGCCCAGGTTTCGAGGATGACGGCGGCCGTTCCGATCATCGCGGGCCCGACCGTCGTCGGCAGCGTCGGCGAGACGGATGCGGCCTCCCTCTCGGACGAGCAGGTCGCGGCGCTCGTGCACCGGGACCTCTCTTCGCACGACACGCTCGCAGCGATCGAACATCTGGAGCGGGTGCTGGAGGCCCGGGCGACCACCGCGATCCCGGTGCAGTCTCCTGCGCCATCGTCGGGGGAGCGGGAGCCGTCGCCGACCGAGCCGTCGCCGACCGAGCCGTCGCCGACCGATCCGTCGCCGACCGATCCGTCGCCGACCGATCCGGCGCTCACCGATCCGTCGCCGACCGGTCCGACGCCCACCGATCCGACGCCTACCCAGGCGATCAGTTTCGACGACCTCGACCTGCGACGCCGCGATCCCGGTCCGGAGCCCACCTTCAGTGCATGGGTCGCCCCGGCCGCCGGGCTCACAGCCGTCGAGGCCGACGCGGTTCCGCCCGACCCGGTGCCCGTCGACACCCCGGTGCCCGTCGACACCCCGGTGCCGCAGCGGGTCGAGCCGCTCGGCTACGTCGCCCCCGAGGAGGCGCCGACCGACTCGCAGCCGATCCCGTTCGTCCCGCCGCCTCCCCTCCCCGTCGACCATCCGGATGCGCCCACTGCCGACTCGGTTCCGTTGCCGATCGTGCAGGCCGATCAGATCGCCGCCCACGACCTCGGCGCGACCGGGTACGGACGGTCGGCCGTCGATGGCGATGTCGAGGACGACGCCGACGATGTGCGTCTTCCCACCGGTTCGACCTCCGCCCCGCTCGCGAGTCCACGGGTTGCCACCGAGGAGCGCGTGCTGTTCGACGCGGACCCCGTCGCCGCTCCGGTGTTCGAGGTGGAGCTGGCCGACCTGGAGCCGACGCCGCTCGAGAGCCGGGTGGGGCGCGCATCCCGGATGTTCTGGCTCTGGTTCGCCGGCACCTCTTCGCTCATCAGCGTGGGGGTCGGCGCCACCCTCTTCACGCTCGGCCTCAGCCTGCGACAGATTCTCGTGGCCACCCTCGTCGGCGTCGCTCTCTCGTTCCTGCCCCTCGGCCTCGGCACTCTGGCCGGCAAGTGGAGCGGACAGCCGACGATGGTGGTCTCCCGCGCCACGTTCGGCCTCCGTGGCAACGTCGTTCCCGCGGCCCTGGCCCTGCTGACGCGACTCTTCTGGGGGGCCGTGCTGCTGTGGTTGGCCGGGGTGTCGGTCGGAACGGTCTTCACCTCGCAGGGCTGGGCCCAGGATGCCGTGCTCCCGACCACCGTCGGATTGGTCGTCACGATCGGCGCCGCGCTCGCCGTGGCGTTCTTCGGGTATTCGCTGGTCGCCCGGGTCCAGCTGGTTCTGACCATCGCTTCGGCTGTGCTCATCGTCGTGATGATCGCGGCGACCTGGCGGTCGGTCGACCTGTCGACGGCGCTCGAGGTCCCCGATGCCGCTTGGCCCCGTGTGGTGACCGGCGCCGTGCTGGTATTCAGTTACCTCGGCCTCGCCTGGGCGAACAGCAGCGCCGAGGTCGCCCGGTATCAGCGGCCCGGATCGTCAGGGGCGTCGGGGATGCTGTGGGCGACATTCGGTGCCGCCCTGCCGCCCTTCGCCCTCGTCTCCTACGGCGGTCTCCTCGCGGCATCGAACACGGGCCTGGCCGACCGGCTTGCCACCGATCCTGTCGGCGCGTTCGCTCAGCTCGGTCTGCCTGCGTGGTACCCGATACCGCTGCTACTCGCGGTCAGCCTGAGCCTGATCTCCGCCCTCGTGCTCACCGTGTACTCGGGCGGATTCACGCTGGAGGCCCTCGGCGCCCGGTTGCAGCGACCGTGGAGCACCGTCGCGGTGGGCGGCGCCATCGCGCTCGCCGGAATCCTGCTCGCAACCGCGGCGCCCGACCTGGAGAGCGTTCTGAAAGGGCCGCCGACCACACTCGCGGTTCCGGTCGCCGCCTGGTCGGGGCTGTTCGCTGCCGAGATGATGCTGCGCACCCGGCGGTTCCACCAGCCCTCGCTGCTCCGCCGCGGCGGCGTCTATCCGGATTGGCGCTGGACCAATCTGGGGATGCTCGTGATCGCCACCGTGGTCGGCCTGGGCCTTGTCGGCTCCGATCTGCCCTGGCTCCGGTGGGAGGGGTACCTGTTCCCCCTCGTCGGCGTCGACCCGCACGGTGACCTCGGGATGAGCAACCTCGGCGTGCTCGTGGCGCTCGGCCTCGGCATCCTCACCCCACTCCTCGCCGGGATCCCGGCCGTGCGCCGGCAGGAGCGCGCGACCGAGTGAGGTCGTCTCGGGATCTCGGCCGGGCGGGGGAACGGGGGGTGTATCCCGTAGGCTCGTTTCCGTGCCCACCACCCTTGATTCCGTCCGCCGTCACGTCGAGCGACTCTGGCCGCTTTCGGGCGCGGAGGGCTGGGACGCGCCCGGACTGCTCTCCGGGGACCCGGCCGCGCCGGTCGAGCGCATCCTGCTCGCCGTCGATGCGGTGGCGGCCACCGTCGACGAGGCGATCGGGCTCGGAGCGGACCTGCTCCTCGCGCACCATCCGCTGCTCCTGCGGGGTGTGACCAGCGTCGCCGAAGACCGCTACAAGGGCGCGCTGCTCGCCCGGCTCATCCGGGCCGACTGTGCGCTCATCGCCGCCCACACGAACGCCGACGTCGTCGCCGACGGAACGTCCGCCGTGTTGGCCGCGCGACTCGGGCTCACCGACACCAGCCCGATCGTCCCGGCGCCCGACGGTATCACCGGGATCGGCCGCGTCGGAACCCTGGCCGAGGCCACCACTCTCGGCGCGCTCGCCCGGCGCCTCGCCGAGGTGCTTCCCGCCACGGCGGGCGGTGTGCGCGCCGCCGGCGACTTCCATCAGCCCGTCTCGCGTGTCGCGCTGTGCGGTGGTGCCGGCGACTCGCTCCTATCGTCGGAGGCCGTGCGCGGTGCCGACGTGTACATCACGGCCGACCTGCGCCACCATCCCGCTTCCGAAGCGCGCGAGCAGGCGATGCTGGGTGGCGGTCCGGCCCTGATCGACGTCTCGCATTGGGCGAGCGAATGGCTCTGGCTCGACACCGCGGCCGACCAGCTGCGGGCCGCGCTGCCCGGTGTGACCATCGAGGTCAGCGAGCTGCGCACCGACCCCTGGGATTTCGCGATCCTGCAGTAGCGAACCTCCCTCACCGACCCGATACGAATCACGAAAAGAGCCGAGAACCGTGAAAGCCAGCCCCACCGACCAGATCGAACTCATCCGCCTCCAGTCCGCGGACACGCGTCTCGCCCAGCTCGACCACACGGCGAAGAACCTGCCGCAGACCGTCGAGCTCGCCGCACTGCAGCCCGAAATCGACGCGCTCCGCGCCCGCTGGATCGCGCGCACCGGTGAACTGGAGGACGCCCGCACCGAATTGAAGCGCGTCGAATCCGATGTGCACCTCGTCGAGACGCGCATGGAGCGTGACGCGGCACGGCTGCAGCAGACCTCCTCGATCAAGGATGTGCAGGCTCTCGAAGGCGAGCTCGCCTCCCTGTCGAAGCGCCGCGACGACCTGGAAGAGATCGAGTTGACGGTCATGGAGCGAGTGGAGGAGCTCGAAGGGCTCCTCGGTACCATCGAATCCGAGCAGGCCGAGCTCGCCACGCGTGTGCACGCCCTCGAAGAGGCCCGGGGAGGCGAGTTGGCGAAGGTCGACGCGCAGCGCAAAGCTCTGGCGACTGATCGCGCCACGATCGTCGGCACGCTTCCGGCAGACCTCGTCGAGCTGTATGAGAAGCAGCGGGCACGCTACGGCCTTGGTGCCGCATTGCTGGTGCGCGGAGTGTCGATGGGGAGCAATGTCAAGCTCACCGAATCCGATCTCGCGGTCATCCGCCGTGCCGCGCCGGATGATGTGCTGCTCTGCCCCGACAGCAGCGCGATCCTGGTGCGCACCGAGGAGTCGGGTCTCTGATCCGGGAGCGAACGCTCAGCCGTCGCCCGCTAGGCTGAAGACGAATGGGCCGGCAAGACGGTCGCGTCGGTCCGCTTCGGCGGGCCGCCGAGGAACGTCCGGGCTCCACAGAGCAGGACGGTGGGTAACACCCACCCGGGGCAACCCGCGAGACAGTGCCACAGAGAACAGACCGCCACGGACCTCGGTCCGCGGTAAGGGTGAAACGGTGGGGTAAGAGCCCACCAGCGACCGGGGTGACCCGGCCGGCTCGGTAAACCTCGTCCGGAGCAAGGTCAGACAGGAAACGTTGAGGCTGCTCGCCGAGTTTCCGGGTAGACCGCTAGAGGGCGGCGGCAACGTCGTCCCGAGAGAGATGGCCGTCCACGGTGCTCACGCACCCGGACAGAACCCGGCGTATCAGCCGGCCCATTCCTTGTATGTCTGGGGAGGCGGATGTCGATGGCGGACGACGAGCGGCGGCTGCGGCGCATCGCCGAGACCGCCAGCGCGTTCTCCGCCACCGTGATCGTCCTCGTGGCCCTCGGCTACTGGTTCTGCGTATGGCTGTTCTTCGCCTCGCCCTGGTTGGTTCCGGCGCCGAGCGACTCCTGGGTGCCGAATGATCCCGGCTCCGCCATGCAGGCTTCGGTGGCTTCCCTCGTCTACTGGGTGCTCGCGTTCTCCGTCGCGCTCGGTCTCGCCGTCGTCATCACGGTGCTCGGCGTCCGCGCCCTGCAACGGCTCTGGGAGTGCTCGGCCGAGTCGCTCATCGTCGAGCGTTCGGATGAGCTCGACCCGGCAGTGACGCTGGACCGGCTCGATCGGGAGGGAGCTCCCGGTCAGTCCTCGCCCGGCGTCGGCTCGGGGGAGAACCGGTAGCCCATCCCGGGCTCGGTGAGGAGGTAGCGGGGGTGGGAGGGCTCCGGCTCCAGCTTCTTGCGCAGCTGGGAGAGGTAGAGCCGCAGATAGCCGGTGTCGTTCGTGTACTGCGGCCCCCACACCTGCGTGAGCAGGGCTTGCCGTGTGACGAGGCGTCGCGGATTTCGCACCAGAACTTCGAGGATCGCCCACTCGGTCGGAGTGAGCCGCACGGTCTCGGAACCGTCGCCGACGCGCCGCGTCACCTGGCGGGCGGAGAGGTCGACCGAGATGTCGCCGAACGCGACGATCGGCTCATCGTCGGTGGTCGTCGGCTGCCGCCGGGTGAGGGCGCGGATGCGGGCGAGGAGCTCGTCGGCGGCGAACGGTTTCGTCACGTAGTCGTCGGCGCCGGCGTCGAGCGCATCGACCTTGTCGGAGGAGTCGGTGCGTCCCGAGACGACCAGGATCGGCACCGCGCTCCAGCCGCGCAACCCTTCGATGACCTCGATGCCGTTCAGCTCGGGCATGCCGAGGTCGACCATGACAAGTTCGGGGTGGTGCTCCACCGCCTGGCTCAGCGCCTCACCGCCGGTGCGGGCGACGATCACCTCGTAGCCCCGCGCGGTCAGCAGGATGCGCAGCGCGCGCAGGATCTGCTGGTCGTCGTCAGCGATCAGGATCTTCACCGGGGGTCCTCTCTCTCCGCGGCGACGGGCAGCGTGACGACCATCGTCAGGCCACCGCCCGGGGTGTCTTCGGCTTCGAGCGTGCCGCCCATCCCTTCGGCGAAACCTTTGGAGAGGGCCAGGCCCAAGCCGATCCCCGAGTCGTTGTCGGTGTCGCTGAGCCGTTGGAAGGGCAGGAACACGGCGTCCCGGCGCTCGCCGGCGATGCCGGGCCCGTGATCGATGACCCTGACCTGAACCGTTCCTCCGAACTCGCTGGCGGCGACGGTCGGCCGCGACCCGGACGGGCTGAACCGCAGGGCGTTGCTCAGGAGGTTCACGAGGATGCGCTGGAGCAGCACAGCATCGGTGTCGACCGCGGGCAGATCGGCGGGGAGGGCGAGCTCCACCTCGGCCGGGCCCAGGTGGAGCTCTTCGAGGGCCGATGGGATGACGTCGTCGATCTCGGTCGGCACGAGCGAGACCGCGAGCACACCGGCCTGAACCCGGCTCACATCGAGCAGATTGGTGACCAGCTTGGCGAGACCGTTCAGACTCTCCTCGGCGGTCTCGAGCAGTGCCTCACGATCGTCGGCACTGAGCGGGATGTCGGCCTGCCTCAGAGTGGTGACGGCGGCGGTCGCGGCGGCGAGCGGGCGACGAAGATCGTGACCGACGGCCGCCAGGAGTGCGCTGCGCACCCGGTCGGTCTCGGCGAGCGGCGCCAGCTCGCTGGCCGTCGCGGTGAGGTCGCGGTGTTCGAGGGCCGCATCCAATTGGCTGACGATCACGGCGAGCAGCCGGCGGTCGGCGGCGGCGAGGTCGCGACCCGAGAGTTCCAGGGTGCCGCGCTCGCCCACCGGAAGCGTCTGGGTGTGGGAGGCGTCCGCCGGTTCGCCGTCGGTGCTGAGCACCTCGTCACCGTCGAGGAGACGCACCCCGGTCAGGCCGAACGCCTCCCGGGTGCGGGTCACGAGTGCTTGTACGGCGTTCTCGCCCCGGATGACGCCGCCGGCGACCGTGGCGAGCAGCTCGGCCTCGGCCGCGGCCCGTTTGGCTGCCCGGCTGCGTCGTGCGGCCTGGTCGACCACGAGGCTGACGAGCGCCGCGATCACGAGGAAGAGCAGCAGAGCGAGAAGGTGCAACGGCTCGCTGACCGTGATCGTGTAGAGGGGTGCCACGAAGAAGTAGTCGAGCGTGATCCCGGAGAGCAGAGCGGCGAACAGTGCCGGCCAGACGCCGCCGACCAGGGCGACGAGCACGACGAGGAGTTGATAGCTGAGGACATCGCTCGTCATCGAGTCCGGGGAACGCAGGGCGGTGAGCAGCCAGGTGAGCAGCGGCCCGCCGACCAGAGCGAGCACGAAGCCCAGAATCCGGCGACGAACCGTCAGGCCGCCTCGGAACCGCGGGAGGGAGAACCGGCCGCCCGCCTGCGAATGCGAGACGATGTGCACATCGATGTCGGCGGACTCCCGGATGACCGTGGAGCCGATCCCCGGCCCCGAGAGCAGCGCGGAGAGCCGGCTGCGGCGGCTGACGCCGATCACCAGCTGTGTCGCGTTCGACCCTCGGGCGAAATCGACGAGTGCGCGTGGGATGTCGCTCCCGACCACTTGGTGATAGCTCCCGCCGAGCTGTTCGACGAGGCTGCGCTGTGCGGCGAGTGCTCCGGGGTTCGGCTCGCGCAGTCCGTCCTGACTGGTGACGTGCACCGCCAGGAGGTCGCCGCCGGCCGACCGGGCGGCGATGCGTGCCCCGCGCCGCAGCAGCGTCTCGCCTTCGGCGCCACCGGTCAGGGCCACGACGACGCGTTCCCGGGCCTCCCACCGGCCGGCGATCCCGTGTTCGGCGCGATAGCGCTGCAGGGCGACATCGACCTCGTCGGCCAGCCAGAGCAGTGCCAGCTCGCGTAGTGCGGTCAGATTGCCGAGACGGAAGTAGTTGGAGAGCGCGGCGTCGATGCGCGCCGCCGGATACACGACACCGTCGGCGAGCCGGTCGCGCAGGGCCTGCGGGGCGAGATCGACGACCTCGATCTGGTCGGCGCTCCGGAGCACGGCGTCTGGGATCGTCTCGCGTTGCGGGACCCCGGTGATCTGTTCGACCACGTCGTTCAGCGACTCGATGTGCTGGATGTTGACCGTCGATATCACGTCGATGCCGGCCTCGAGCATTGCCTCGACATCTTCCCAGCGCTTCTCGTGCACCGCACCCGGGGCGTTCGTGTGCGCGAGCTCGTCGACGAGCGCCAGTTGCGGGGCACGGGCGAGCACCGCATCCAGGTCGAGCTCGGTCAGCTCGATGCCGCGGTGGCCGACGCTGCGCCGGGGAACGACCTCCAGCCCCTCCAGCATCGCCGCAGTGGCGGCGCGGCCGTGGGTCTCCACGACCGCGACGACCACGTCCTTGCCGAGCTCGAGCAGCCGCTTGCCCTCCTCGAGCATCGTGTAGGTCTTGCCGACGCCGGGGGCGGCGCCGAGCAGGACCCGCAGCTGCCCCCGTGCCATCGTTCTCCTCGTCGCTCTCCGCAGGCCGCCCGGTGGGGGGCGGCGGTCAGCTCCGCGTCGCGAGCGCGGCCGCCCCGAGGATCCCCGCATTGTTGCGATGCACGGCCGGGACGATCGGTGTCTTGAGGTCGAGCAGCGGCAGGAAGTCCTGGTAGTTCTTCGAGACGCCGCCGCCGACGATGAACAGATCCGGAGTGAACAGGAACTCGAGCGTGGTGTAGTAGCGCTGCAGCCGCTTCGCCCACTTCTCCCAGCTGAGGTCTTCCCGCTCCTTGGCCGAGTATGCAGCCTTCGATTCCGCGTCGTGCCCGTCGATCTCCAGATGGCCGAGCTCAGCGTTCGGAGTGAGCACGCCGTTGTAGATGAGGGCGGAGCCGATGCCCGTACCCAGCGTCGTCAGGATGATCAGCCCGTCTTTGCCCTTCGCCGCACCGAACTGCGACTCAGCGTACCCGGCCGCATCGGCATCGTTGACGAAATGGATGTCGCGACCGAGCGCCTTCTCGAACAGATCCTCGGCGTGCAGGTCGATCCACTTCTTCGAGACGTTCGCCGCCGAGAGGGTGACGCCGTGGCTGACGATCGCCGGGAAGCAGACGCCGACCGGCGCCTCTCGGTCTTCGGAGGCGAGCTGGTCGACGATCTTCTTGGTGACATCGACGATGTCGTCTGGTCTGCCGCCTTCCGGCGTGGGCAGCTTGATCCGGTCGCTGATGAGTTCGCCGGTGGTGAGGTCGACGAGACCCCCCTTGATGCCGGTTCCTCCGATGTCGATTCCGATTGCGGTGTTCTTCGAACTCATGTGCACGAATCTACCGCGCCGGAGCCCGGGATCACGGCAGGGTCAGCACCTCGGCGCCGCGCTCGGTGACCACGAGCGTGTGCTCGAACTGCGCGGTGATGCTCTTGTCGCGGGTGACGACGGTCCAGTCGTCGGCCCACATGTCCCACTCGTGGGTGCCGAGGGTGAGCATCGGCTCGATGGTGAACACCATGCCCACCTCCATCACGGTGTCGTAGACGGGCGCCGAATCGTAGTGGGGGATGATCAGTCCCGAGTGGAACGCAGCGCCCACGCCGTGCCCGGTGTAGTCGCGCACGACGCCATAGCCGAACCTCTTCGCATACGATTCGATGGCGCGGCCGATCACGTTCACCTGGCGCCCCGGGGCGACCGCCTTGATGCCCCGGTCGAGTGCGCCACGGGTGCGCTCGACGAGCTGGGCGACCTCTTCGGTCGCCGTGCCGGCGATGAACGTCTGATTGCTGTCGCCGTGGAAGCCGTTCTTGAAGGCGGTGATGTCGATATTGACGAGGTCACCGTCGTCGAGAACGGTGTCGTCGGGGATGCCGTGGCAGATGACCTCGTTGACCGAGCTGCACAGCGACTTCGGGTAGCCGCGGTACCCGAGCGTCGACGGGTACGCATCGTTCGCGATCAGGAACTCGTGCCCGATCGCATCCAACTCGTCGGTGGTTATGCCGGGACGAACGGCGGCGCCGACCAGAGCGATCGCCTCGGCCGCGATCCGGCCGGACTCTCGGATCAGGGCGATCTCGTCGGGGGAGTACACATCGGTTCCGGTGTACGGCTCCGGGCCCTTCTTGCCCACATACTCCGGCCGCGGGATGCTCGCGGGGACGGGCCGCATCGGCGAGAGGCGGCCGGGGATCAGATGACCTGCGGAATCCTTGGGCATAGGATCAAGCTTATGACCGGCGAGAACGACTACGGGATCAAGCAGGACGCGGAGCACCGCTACTGGTACAACACGCGCACCGGCCAGGTCGAGCAGGGCTTCGTCTCGCCCGCTCCAGACAGGGTCGGTCCGTTCGACACCCGCGAGGAAGCCGAGCACGCGCTCGAGAAGCTGCGCGAGAACAGTGCCAAATGGGCCGAGGAAGACGCCGCCGACGATCGTTAGGCTTCACGGTCGGCTTGTCGGGTCACCCGACGTTCTGTGGCGCTTCTGCTAGAAACTCTGCTCGGCGGTCGGGAACGTTCCGCCCTGCACATCCGCTTTGAAAGCGGCGGCCGCATCCGTCAGGGTGCCGCGCAGGTCTGCGTACTGCTTCACGAATTTGGGGATGCGGCCGGTGGTCAGGCCCGCCCAGTCGGTCCAGACCAGCAGTTGGCCGTCCACATCCGGCCCCGCTCCGACGCCGATGGTCGGGATGCGCAGCTCGGCCGTGACGCGTCCGGCGATCTCGGCGGGGATCATCTCCATCACGACGGCGAACGCGCCCGCGTCTTCCACGGCGTGGGCGTCGGCGAGGAGCTGCTCCGCACCATCGCCCCGGCCCTGGATGATGTGGCCGCCGAGGCCGTGTTCGCTCTGCGGGGTGAAACCGATGTGCGCCATCACCGGGATGCCGGCGTCGACGATGCGACGGATCTGCTCGGCGCTGCGCACCCCGCCCTCGAGTTTCACGGCGTGCGCGCCGGTCTCTTTCATGAAACGCACGGCCGTGTGCAGTGCCTCCAGCGGACCGGTCTCGTACGAACCGAATGGCATGTCCGCGACCACGAACGCGCGCTTGACGGCCCCGGCCACGGCACGGGTCAGCGGGATGAGCTCGTCGACCGTCACCGGAAGTGTCGTCTCGTAGCCGAGCACATTGTTGCCCGCCGAGTCGCCCACCAGGAGGAAGTCGATTCCGGCGGCGTCGAAGATCTGTGCTGTCAGCTGGTCGTAGCTGGTGAGACCGGTGAACTTGGTCCCTTCGTCTTTCGCGGCCTGGAAGTGCCTTGTGCGCACCCGCTTCAAGCCCTGCATCGTGTGGGCGGGGACGGCCGGCGTCGCGGCCGGTGACTGCTCTGACATGTGCCCAGTCTACTGACCGGACACGCGCGGCGAACGAGAGGTCGACGGCATCGAATCCGCTCGTAAACCAGTAGTCTGGGGAGGCTGACGAAAGGGGCACGATGGACAAGCAGCGCGACTTCGTTCTTCGCACGATCGAGGAACGTGGCGTCAAGTTCGTGAGGCTGTGGTTCACCGATGTGGTCGGCACGCTCAAGTCGGTCGCGATCGCACCGGCCGAGGTCGAGGGTGCGTTCACCGAGGGGCTCGGCTTCGACGGTTCCGCCATCGAAGGCCTCACCCGTGCGTACGAATCGGATCTGCTCGCCCTGCCGGATCCGACCACCTTCCAGATCCTGCCGTGGCGGGGTGAGGTCGACCCGACCGCGCGCATGTTCTGCGACATCACCACCCCGGACGGACTGCCGTCGGTCTCCGACCCGCGCAATGTCCTCAAGCGCACGCTGGAGAAGGCGGCCGACCGCGGCTTCACCTTCTACACGCATCCCGAGATCGAGTTCTACCTGCTCAAATCGTCGTCGTTCGGCGAAGACGGGCCCGAGCCGGTCGACTCCGCCGGCTACTTCGACAATGTTCCCGGCGGCACGGCTCACGACTTCCGTCGCCGATCGGTGCGGATGCTCGAAGACCTCGGCATCTCGGTCGAGTTCAGCCACCACGAGGCGGGCCCCGGTCAGAACGAGATCGACCTCCGCTATGCGGATGCGCTCACCACGGCCGACAACATCATGACCTTCCGCACCGTCGTGAAAGAGGTGGCGATCGAGCAGGGCGTCTACGCGACGTTCATGCCGAAGCCGCTCTCCGGGCACCCGGGCTCGGGCATGCACACCCACATGTCGCTGTTCGAGGGCGACACCAATGCGTTCTTCGAGGCCGGCGCGGAGTACCAGCTGTCGAAGATCGGCCGACACTTCATCGCCGGACTGCTGCGCCACGCGCCCGAGATCACGGCGGTCACCAACCAGTTCGTGAACTCCTACAAGCGACTCTGGGGCGGCGACGAGGCGCCAAGTTTCGTCTGCTGGGGGCACAACAACCGGTCTGCGCTCGTGCGCGTGCCGCTCTACAAGCCGAACAAGGGGCAGAGCTCGCGAGTCGAGTACCGCGCCATCGATTCGGCAGCGAACCCCTACCTCGCGTTCTCGCTCATGCTGGCCGCCGGACTCAAAGGCATCGAAGAGCAGTACGAGCTGCCGCCCGAGGCCGAGAACAACGTCTGGGCGCTGAGCGACACCGAGCGCCGCGCGCTCGGGTACAGCCAGCTGCCCGCGAGCCTCGACCACGCCATCTCGCTGATGGAAGACTCCGAGCTGGTCGCCGAGACGCTGGGGGAGCAGGTGTTCAACTACGTGCTCCTCAACAAGCGCAAAGAGTGGCAGGAGTACCGCGCGCAGGTCACTCCCTACGAACTGCGCACCAACCTCGAGATCCTCTAAGTCGCGGTGTCGACCGCAGCGATCTGATCGATGACCCGCGACACGATCTCCCTGACCACGCTGGCGCGGTTCGGCTTCGTGGGTCTGAGCTCCGTTCGAGCGCAGCTCGATGAGCTCGCCCGGGAGACGGGCATCGCCATCGAGCAGGCGCTGCCGGCGTTCTCGGTCGCGGCCGACCCGGACACGGCGCTCGCGAGCGCGATCGCCCTGGTGCGCCGCGCCCCCGAAGAGGTTGCGCGGTATCTGCGCGATCCGGAGAGCGCCCGCCGTGTTCTGCGCGTGATCGGTGCCTCCGATGGGATCGCCGAGTTCTTCCTGCGGCAGCCGGAACAATTGGATGCGCTCAGCGCGCCGGTCACGCGGCTCCCGTCTGCGGCGGAACTGCGAACCGATCTGCTGGCCTCGGTCGGCGCCGTCGACGGTTTCGCAGATGTGGTCGAGGAGGCGGCGTGGACGGCACTCCGGCTCCGTTATCGTCGTCGCCTCGTGCAGCTTGCGAGCTTCGACCTCGAACAGAGCGACCCCGTCGACGGCTTCGACGCGGTCGCCGCCGCGATCTCGGATCTGGCCGCGGCCGCCCTCGAAGCATCCCTCGCCGTCGCGAGACGGCAGTCGGCGGGAACTGGGCCCGGTCGTTTCCCCGAAGCCGAGGTTCGCGCAACCCGGCTCGCGATCATCGGGATGGGCAAGGCCGGTGCCCGCGAACTGAACTACGTGAGCGACGTCGACGTGATCTACGTGGCCGAGGGCGACGATACGGCCGGTGTCACCTCGGGCCGGGCCGTGGACATCGCGACGCGTCTGGCGATGCTCACGATGCGCGGCATCCAGGATCCGGCCCTGGAACCCGGGCTCTGGGAGGTCGACCCGAATCTGCGCCCCGAGGGGAAAGACGGCGCCCTCGTCCGCACCCTCGAATCGCATATCGCCTACTACGACCGCTGGGCGAAGGGCTGGGAGTTCCAGGCCCTGCTCAAGGCGCGTCCCCTCGCCGGCGATGAAGAACTGGGGGAGCGCTACGTGAACGCGCTCGCGCCGAAAGTGTGGAGCAGCGCCTCCCGCGAGAACTTCGTGGAGTCGGTGCAGCGCATGCGCGAGCGGGTCACGGACAACATCCCCGACGACGAGGTGCACTATCAGCTGAAGCTCGGGCCCGGTGGCCTGCGCGATGTGGAGTTCACGGTGCAGCTCCTGCAGCTCGTGCACGGCCAGACCGACGACAGGGTGCGCCAGCGGGCGACCCTGCCGGCGCTGGCGGCGCTGGCGGCGCAGGGATACATCGGCCGGGAGGAATCGGCTGCCTTCTCGCGCGACTATCGCACGCTGCGGCTCATGGAGCACCGACTCCAGCTGCGTCACCTCCATCGCACGCACCTGATGCCCCGCGACGAGGGGGATGTCCGCGTGCTCGCGCGCGCGACGGGACTCGCGACCGGCGCCGTTCAACTCCTCGAACTCTGGAACGCGATCAAGCACAGGGTGCGGGGGCTGCACGAGCGGCTGTTCTACCGCCCGCTTCTGAGCGCGGTCGCCGCGACCTCCAACGAGGATGCGCGCCTCACCGGTGAGGCCGGCCTCACGAACGCGCAGGCCGAGGCTCGCCTGGCCGCCATCGGCTTCCGGGACCCGCGGGGAGCCCTCGCCCACATCGCAGCGCTGACCGGAGGCGTATCGCGACGGGCCACCATCCAACGGCACCTGCTGCCGGTCATGCTGCAATGGTTCGCCGACGGCGCCGACCCCGACTACGGTCTCCTCACGTTCCGGCGGTTGAGTGAGGACCTCGGCTCCACCCACTGGTATCTGCGCATGCTGCGCGACTCCACCGGCGCGGCCGAGCGTCTGACCCGCGTGCTCTCCGGCTCGCGTTTCGCCGGGGAGTTGCTCGGGCGCATCCCGGAGTCGGTGGCATGGCTCGAGTCGGAGGACGATCTGCGTCCGAGGTCGGCCGAGCTGCTTCGAGAGGAGACACGTGCCATCCTCGGTCGGCACGAGTCGGCCGAGAACGCGGCATCGGCCCTCCGTGCGGCGCGGCGGCGCGAAGTGCTGCGGTTGGCGTTCTCGGGCATTCTCGGTTTCGCCTCGATCGATGAACTGGCGCAGGGACTGACCGCGATCACCGAGAACGTGATCGCTGGGGTTCTGGAGGCGGTCCGCGCCTCGCGCGCCGATCAGGACCAATACGAGTTCGCGGTCATCGGCATGGGCCGGTTCGGGGGGCGGGAGCTGGGCTTCGGTTCTGACGCCGACGTCATGTACGTCTTCCGTTCCCACGGCGACGACCAGGAGGCGGCCCACCGCTCCGCGCTGGCGGTCGTCTCCGAGCTGAACCGACTCACCGACGACAACCGTCTGCCGCTCGACCTCGACATCGGGCTGCGACCGGAGGGCAAGAACGGCACCCCGGTGCGCTCCCTCGAGTCGTACCGCGCCTACTATCAGCGCTGGTCGCTCACCTGGGAGGCGCAGGCGCTGCTGAGAGCGCGCGGTGTCGCCGGGGATGCGGCACTCCTGCAGGACTTCGAACGCGTCGCCGACGAGGTGCGCTATCCGTCGCGGATCGAAGAGCAGGCCGTGCGCGAGGTCAAACGGATCAAGGCACGCGTGGAGAACGAACGGCTGCCCCAAGGGGCTGATCCGAAGCGGCATCTGAAGCTCGGGCGCGGCTCGCTCAGCGATGTCGAGTGGTTCGTGCAACTCATCCAATTGCAGCACGCGGCCGCCGTTCCCGCCCTGCGCACCACATCGACGCTCGGAGCGCTCGCCGTCGCTTCCGACCACAGGTTCGTCGAACCGGACGACGCAGCGAAGCTCCGCGATGCGTGGGTGTTCGCATCCCGGGCCCGCTCCGCGATGACGCTCTGGACCAACAAAACGGCTGATGTGCTCCCGTCGGACAGGGTGCAGCTCGACGGTGTCGCCCGCCTTCTGGAGTATCCGCCGGGGTCGGCGAGCAAGCTGGAGGAGGACTACCTGGCGGTCACACGCCGGGCGCGCGCGGTCTTCGAGCGCGCGTTCTACGGTCTGCCGGAACGGCCGGCGCCGACGGGATGACCGACATCCGACGCCCCTCGGACGGGGAGGACCACTCGACGTCAGAACTGAGTATTATTCACTAGCGACGCATCGGCGTGGCGGCGCACGGCGCCCGGGGGAACGGCGGGGAGACGATGACGCTTCAGCGAGTGTTCGATCCGAGACTCAATGCGCTCAACGTGGTGCGTCTGCTCCTGGCGGTCAGTGTCATCGTCTGGCACTCCTTCCCCCTCACCGGTGCATCCCGACCGCCGTGGCCGGTCGTGCAACTCCTCGGTGAGGCCGGCGTCGACGGCTTCTTCGCGATCTCCGGCTTCCTCATCGTCGCCAGCTGGATGCGGAACCCCCGCTGGCGGCCCTACCTGCGGGCCCGGGTGCTGCGCATCCTGCCGGCGTTCTACTTCTGTCTCGTCGTGACCGCATTCGTGCTGGCGCCGCTCGGGATCCTCCTCGTCGGCCAGGGCTTCCCCGATGGATACCTGGGTGACTCGCTCCTCTACGTGCTGAAGAACGCGGGCCTGCGCATCGTCGAGGCCGGCATCGGCGGCACGCCCGAGGGTGTTCTTCCGTATCCGGGCGTCTGGAACGGCTCGCTCTGGACCCTGTGGTGGGAGTTCCTCTGCTACCTCGGCGTGCTCATCCTCGGGCTGACGCGGCTGCTCCGATTCCGCGTGACCGTGCCGATACTGTTCATCGCCTGCCTGGGCGGCGTCGCCCTGACCGCGGCGGGAATCCTCGACAACGCCGAGCTCATCAACGGGTCGCGTTTCGGCCTCATGTTCGCCGCGGGAGCCCTCATCCACCAAGTGAAGGACAGACTTCCTGCGCGCTGGTGGCTGGTCGGCATCGCCGCGGCGATCACGATCACGGCCTCCGTGCTGCCCGACTACCGTCTCGTGGCCGCTCTGCCGCTCGCCTATCTGCTCATCGCCGGGGGCGCGCTCGTGAAGATCCCCGGACTCCGCCTGCGAAACGACGTCTCCTACGGAACCTACATCTACGCCTTCCCGCTGCAGCAGGTACTGGCCTCGGCCGGCCTCGCGGCACTGGGGGTGCCGGTGTTCGCCGCTGTCGCGACGATTCTGACCCTGGGCGTCGCCACGCTCAGCTGGCATCTGATCGAAAAGCGCGCCCTGCGTTGGAAGCGGAGCCGCGCAGGAATGACACCCGAAAGCGTCACGCTGACCGCCGGCCCTGCCTAGCGTGTGCGGCCCTCCAGCGACGGAGCGGCTCGATAGTGTGAGAGGAACAAATCCATCGACACGCGGACGTCGGGTCGATCCGAGAAAGGCGAACCCGTGGAACTGATGTCGGTGCTCGAAGTGACGCACAACTCGCGAGACCTCGGCGGTATGCCCCTCGCTGACGGTGCTGTGTTCACCTCGCGTCGCGTCTTCCGTTCGGATGCGCTCTCGACGCTCACCGAGTCGGGCCAAGAAGCCCTGGCTGCCCTCGGCATCGGCACGGTCATCGACCTCCGTACGGCGGGAGAGCAGGGCCGCGCCCCGGATGCGCTCGCCGCCGCCCCGAGCGTCGAGCTCCGCAGCGTGTCCATCCAGGGCGGAGCGATGGACGAACTGGTCAAGCAGCTTCTGCCGTCCGAGCCGGGCGCCACCCTCACCGCCGACCAGATCACCGCGCTCGTCGAACAGATCCCTACGCTCGAAGAGCTGTACGTCGCCATCCTCGCCAGCAGCGCACCGTCATTCGCGGAGGTCGCCCGCGCCGTGCTCGACGCGGAGCGTTCCGATCGTCCGGGGGTGCTGATCCACTGCACCGCCGGAAAGGACCGCACAGGGCTCGCTGCGGCACTCCTGCTGAGCGTCGCCGGCGCTGCGCGCGACGACGTCGTCGCCGACTACGTGCTCACCGAGACCAATCTCGCGAACGGTCTCGGCCGCGAACTGACCGCCCTCCTCACCAGCCTCGGCGTTCCGCTCGTGCCCCGACTCGAGACACTCGCGACCAAGTCGCCGGCCACGGCCATCGAAGCGGCGCTCGACTGGGTCGGCGACACCCACGGGGATGCCGCCGGATATCTGCGCTCAGGCGGCCTTTCCGAGACCGAGACAGCCCGGCTCCGCGCGCTCCTGCGTGATACCAGCATTCAGGACTAGCGCGCAGCGAACTCCCTCCATCCTCGCAACGGTTCGAACCGGCGGGGTATCGATTCGTGCGTCATCACGGCGAAATGCCCGGCTGTGATGCCCGGCCGCGATGCCCGAACGAAGAAGAGTCCGCACGAGGCGGATCGGCCGCTGACGCGGACCGTTCCACATCTCGTGCGGACTCTCGGCGGACTGAGGCGTCCGTCACGCCTGAACAGCCCCGCTGACCGGGGCGCTCGAATCAGACGCCGAAGTACAGCTCGTACTCGAATGGGTGCGGACGCTGCGCGAGGGGCTTGATCTCCTTCTCGCGCTTGTAGTCGATCCAGGTCTCGATGAGCTCCGGGGTGAACACGCCACCGGCGAGCAGGAAGTCGTGATCGGCCTCAAGCGCGTCGAGCACCTCGGCGAGGGTGCCGGGAACCTGCGGAATGTTCTTGGCCTCCTCGGGCGGCAGCTCGTAGAGGTCCTTGTCGACCGGCTCGTGCGGCTCGATGCGGTTCTTGATGCCGTCGAGCCCGGCCATGAGCTGGGCGGCGAACGCGAGGTAGGGGTTGCCCGAAGCATCCGGAGCGCGGAACTCGATGCGCTTGGCCTTCGGGTTGGTGCCGGTGATCGGGATTCGGATCGACGCCGAGCGGTTGCCGGCCGAGTAGACCAGGTTGACCGGGGCCTCGAAACCGGGGACCAGGCGGTGGAACGAGTTCACCGTCGGGTTGGTGAACGCCAGGACGGCCGGGGCGTGCTTGAGCAGACCACCGATGTACCAGCGGGCGATGTCGGAGAGCCCGCCGTAGCCGGCCTCATCGTAGAACAGCGGCTTGCCGTCGCTCCACAGCGACTGATGCGTGTGCATCCCTGAGCCGTTGTCGCCGAACAGCGGCTTCGGCATGAAGGTCGCGACCTTGCCCCACTGCTCGGCGGTGTTCTTGACGATGTACTTGAACTTGAGGATGTCGTCAGCCGAGTGGACCATCGTGTCGAAGCGGTAGTTGATCTCCGCCTGGCCGCCGGTGCCCACCTCGTGGTGCGCACGCTCCAGGATGAGGCCGGCGTCGATCAGCTTCAGCGAGATGTCGTCGCGCAGATCGGCCTGCTTGTCGACCGGGCTGACCGGGAAGTAGCCGCCCTTGTAGGGGGTCTTGTTGGCGAGGTTGCCGCCCTCTTCGGTGCGGCCCGTGTTCCAGGCGCCCTCTTCGGAGTCGACCGAGTAGAAGCTGGAGTGCTGGTTCACCTCATAGCGGACATCGTCGAAGATGTAGAACTCGGCCTCCGGGGCGAAGTACGCCGTGTCGGCGATGCCGGTCGAGGCGAGGTACTTCTCTGCCTTCTTGGCGACCTGGCGGGGATCCTTCGAGTAGATCTCGCCGTTGCGGGGGTTGTAGATGTCGAACACCATGATCAGTGTGCGCTCGACACGGAACGGGTCGACGTAGGCCGTCGACACATCCGGGATCAACTGCATGTCCGACTCGTGGATCGACGCGAAACCGCGGATAGAGGAACCGTCGAACAGCTGGCCGACGGAGAAGAACTCTTCATCAACGGTCGACGCGGGGATGTTGAAGTGCTGTTGCACACCGGGAAGGTCGGTGAAGCGGATATCAAGGAACTTGACGTCGGTGTCCTTGATGAACTTGAGCACCTCGGAAGAATCACGGAACATGCGGAGGACTCCCAATGGCTTGTAACGGGGTGGACTGCACCTGCAGCCCAAGACAAAGGTACGGGGAGGGAGTTTCCCCGCGGTGACGCAAATGTTTCCAGCATGTTACGCCGTCGCTCGTCCGGGGGCGGTATTGCACGCCCGGTAAACTCGTCGGGTGCCCCAGAATCCTCCGAGCCCCCGATCCGGAAACGTCGCCCCGAGCCGCTACCCGGGGGAGCGCCTCGGTCTTCCCGACGAGGGACGCGGCTCGGTCGGCCGCCCCGGGAGGCGCATCGGCGCTCTCGCCGTGGACTGGGCGCTGGCAGCGCTGCTCTCCTGGGCGTTCTTCCACTACGACGCCTGGGCCAACCTCGGCATCTTCGTGCTCATGCAGGTGGTGTTCATTCCCACGATCGGTGGCAGCCTCGGCCACCGACTGTTCGGGATGCGTGTGGTCCCGGTTCGTGGGGGCTGGGTCGGATTGTGGCGGCCGATCGTGCGCAGCGTGCTTCTGGCCGTGGCCGTTCCCGCCCTGGTCTGGGATTCCGACCAGCGCGGGTTCCACGACAAGATCGCAGGAACCGTGCTGATCCGCGCCTAGCGTGCTCGCTGGGCGCGCACCTTCATCGGGTCGACGCCCTTCGGGATCGGCATCGGGTTCTCGAGCGACTGCAGACGATTGCTGATCGCCAGGACCTCGGCTTTGGTGAGAGTCGGTTTGATCTTGGCCAGCCGGCGCGGGATCTTGTGCAGCGGGATCGAATCTTCGTCGGGCCCGACCGTGATCGTAGTCACCGGCACGTTCGGGAGAACGCGGGCGACGCGGCGACGCTCCTCCTCGATCATGCGGAGCGTGCGCGACTTGGGGCCTTCGCTGATGAGCACGACGCCACCGCGGCCGACAGCCCGGTAGATCGCGTCCTGCGTCTTGCCGTTGACCGCGATCGGCATCTCGGAGCCGCGCCAGCTACGCTTGAGCGAGCTGCGCAGCACGGCGCCCACGGCGCCCGGCTGGCCCTCGATCTGCGAGTATGCGGCACGCTCGGCACGACGGCCGAGGATGATGAGCGCCACCAGAACACCGGCGAGCACACCCGCGAGGATCCACAGCACCATGGTGAAGACGTTGCCGTCGGAGAAGAACAGCGACACGAGAACGCCCACAATGATCGGCAGCGCGAAACCGCCGACGATGTATGCGACGGCCCGATTGTCGTAGCGACGGGTCATCTGGAAGACCTGCCACATCTGCTTCAGACGGCCGGGCTCCTTGGTGGACTTCTCCTTGCGTGCCATGCATTCAGGATACCGGCTCCGCCGCGCCGCTGGTGACGATGTTCGCGCTCAGGAGACGGCTTGGGCGAAGCCGAGGGAGGCATCGGCGAGGTGCCGCAGATTCTCCGGCACGTCGCGCCCCTTCGCCTGCATCGACTGAGCCCAGAGCCGGCCGGCGCGGTACGACGACCGCACCAGGGGCCCCGAGAGCACACCGAGGAAGCCGAGATCTTCCGCCTCCAGCTTCAGCTCGACGAACTCGTCGGGATGCACCCACCTGGCCACCGGGAGATGCCGGGGGCTCGGCCGCAAGTACTGGGTGATCGTGATGATGTCGGTGCCGGCGTCGAGCAGGTCGCGCAGAGCCTGGCTGACCTCGTGGCGTTCCTCGCCCATTCCCAGGATGAGGTTCGATTTGGTGATGAGGCCGGCCGCGCGCCCCTGGGTGAGAACATCCAAGGACCGCTCGTAGCGGAAGGCGGGCCGGATGCGCTTGAAGATCCGCGGCACCGTCTCGACGTTGTGTGCGAAGACCTCCGGTCGAGCGGAGAACACCTCGCCGAGATGCTCAGGGTTTCCCGAGAAGTCGGGAACGAGGATCTCGACACCGGTGCCCGGGGACTGCCGGTGGATCTCGCGGATCGTCTCGGCATAGAGCCAGGAGCCCTCGTCGTCCAGATCGTCGCGCGCAACACCGGTCACCGTCGAATACCGCAGGTTCATCCGCGTGACCGATTCGGCGACACGGCGAGGTTCGTCGGTGTCGTAGTCCGCAGGCTTGCCGGTGTCGATCTGGCAGAAATCGCAGCGGCGCGTGCACTGCGAACCGCCGATGAGGAAGGTGGCCTCGCGGTCCTCCCAGCATTCGTAGATGTTGGGGCAGCCCGCCTCCTGGCACACGGTGTGCAGGTCTTCACTCTTCACGAGCGATTGCAGCTGCTGGAACTCGGGACCCATCTTGGCCCTGGTCTTGATCCACTCCGGCTTGCGCTCGATCGGGGTCTCGGCGTTGCGGACCTCCAGGCGCAGCATCCGGCGTCCCTCGGGTGCGGCGCTCATGCGACGGACTCCAGCTCGAGCTCGAAGCGGGCCCGAACGAGCGGGGCCACGTCGTTCGGGGTGACCGTGCGCCCCAGAACGCGAGTGATCGAGGTGATCCCCGCATCCCGGATGCCGCAGGCGACGATGGCGTCGTACGCCTCGAAACCGTTGGAGCAGTTGAGGGCGAAGCCGTGCATCGTCACCCCTTCGGCGACCCGGATGCCGATCGCGGCGATCTTCTCGTCGCGCTGCACACCGCGGATCCAGACCCCTGAGCGACCCTGCACCCGTTCGCCGGGCACGTCGAGCTCGGCCAGGACATCGATCAGGATGCCCTCCAGGCGCCGCACGTAGCCGACCACGTCGATCGGTTCGGGGAGCCGGAGGATCGGATACCCCACGAGTTGCCCCGGCCCGTGCCAGGTGATCTTCCCGCCGCGGTCGACATCGATGACGGGGGTACCGTCGGTCGGCCTTTCGTCGGGCTCGGTGCGTTTGCCGGCGGTGTATACCGACGGATGCTCGAGAAGGATGACAGTATCGGGCGCCCGGCCTGCGACGACGGCGGCGTGCAGAGCACGCTGCTGTTGAAGGGCCTCGGTATACGGCACGGAATTGGCGCTTAGTCCCGTGACGACGAAGTCGACCACCTGCACAGTCTAGGCGTTCGAGGCTCCTCCACAATTCGCATGACCGGCGCGTTGTCCACCGACTGCGGGAGACCCGAACACGGGAGCTGCCCGCCGCGATGGACTGGAGCAATGACGAAATCGGTGCAGAGCCTGGTTCGGCGAGCAGCAGCCCTGGCCGCGGCCCAAGAGTGGGAGGTGCTCCGAACCCTGCACCACGACGAAGGGGAAGTGAGCCAACTCGTCGTTCCCCAGGGTTCGCTCCAGCCCGCGGTGCTCCGGCTCCGTTCGGCCGAGGCGCACGGCGAGGAGCGCGCCCGTGCGGAGATCGACGCGCGGCGGGGTATCCGAAGCGAGCATGTGCTGGCTTTGCGCGAGGTGATCACCTTTCGCGAACGGCGCGACTCCCGACGGGGTTCCGCTCCGCCACCCGCGCTTCTCTTCGAGCATGCGCCCGGCGGCGACCTCGCCGGCCTGCTCGACCGGCGACGAGAAGTCCGCCCCGGTGAGGCGGTCACGATCCTCGTCTCCGTCGCCCGTGGCCTCGGCGCATTGCACGGGCGGGGCTGGACCCACGGCGCGCTGACCTCGCGTTCCGTGGTCTTCCGAGCCGACGCCTGCCCCGCCATCACCTCCCTCGGAGGGGCCCGTCCGCTGTCGCGCGAGGGCTGGCAGAACGATCGACGAGCGTTCGTGCAGCTGGCCGAATGTCTGGCGCATGCCGTCGAGGGCCCGCTCGGATCCCGATTGGTGGGAGCGGTCCGCGTCGCACTCGCTTCGTCGCGGGCCGAGTCGGCGCCACCGAGGTTATCGGAGTCAGCAGTGTCGTCGGGGTCTTGGGGGTCTTGGGGGTCTTCGGAGTCTTCGGGGTCTTCGGAGTCTTCGGGGTCGACGATCACGGAGTGGGAGACCGTAGTCGACGCGGTCACCTCGGTCGCCGAGCCGGAGGCGGTGAGTCTTCCACACGACAACTCGGAGGTGTCGGAGGGCCTCGTGCCGGTGGACGTCGTACCGCGGAGCGCTGCGACATCGACAACGTCGCCGAGGAGAGCGCAGCGGGGCGCCGCTACCGTGGCCCCACAGCCGGATGCAGGCCCGATTCGGGAGATCGTGAAACGGGTGGCGCGGGAGATCCGCGCGCGCAAGAAGCTGGTTGGGGTGGCTGTGATTCCGGCAGTGGTCGTCGGCGCGGTGCTCACGCTGGCGCCGCCGGGTGGCGATTCCAGGTCAGGTTCGCCGGTGCGGGCGTCCGCCGGGGATGCTGCGGACACGACGTGGACGGCCGCACCATCGGAAGCCGCGTCGTCGGAAGCCGTACCTCAGCAGGCGGCGTCGGCGCCAGCGTCGCCGTCAGCCTCGGTACCGCCGTCAGCCTCGGTACCGCCGTCAGCCTCGGTACCGTCGTCGGGGGAGGTCTCGGCGATCCGGGGCGACGATCCGGTTTCGGCCGCCGATGCCCTGCTCGAAGCGCGGCGGCGGTGCTGGGCGACGAGACCGCCGAATGCGGGCTGTCTGGCGGCGAGTGTGCAGGTGGGCTCTCCCCTCGAACAGGCCGACACGACGACCACCGGGTCGAAGCGTCGGGACTTCTCGGGTGCGACGCTCGCGCTCGTGCAGCGCTGGGGGATGCAGCCCTCATCGCGGTGACCGAGGTCGGCTCGGGCGCGGTGCAAAGCGAACCGGCCTCGCTCCTGATGATCAAGAGCGAGGCCGGTTGGCGGTTGAGGGAGATCTTCCCGGACTAGACGCCCAGATTGCCCTCGAAGTCGCCGGTCTCGAGGCGGTTCTTGATCGCGACGAGGAAGCGGGCGGCGTCGGCTCCGTCGACGATGCGGTGATCGTACGACAGGGCGAGGTACACCGTGGAGCGGATGGCGATCGAGTCGCTTCCGTCAGCCGTGATGACGACCGGTGACTTGCGGACGATGCCCGTTCCGAGGATCGCGACCTGCGGCAGGAATACCACCGGGGTGTCGAACAGGGCGCCTCGCGAACCGGTGTTGGTCAGCGTGAACGTTCCACCGGCGAGCTCGTCCGGCTTGAGGCGGTTGTCGCGGGTGCGCTCGGCGAGGTCCGCGATCTCCTTGGCCAGGCCGGCGAGGTCGAGCTCCGAGGCATTGCGGACGACCGGGGTCAGCAGGCCGCGCTCGGTGTCGACCGCGATCGACATGTTCTCGTGGTCCGGGTAGACGATCGTGTCGCCGTCGATGGTGGCGTTGATGACGGGGTACGTCTTCAGCGCCTCAGCGGCGGCCAGAGCGAAGAACGGCAGGAAGGAGAGCTTCACGCCGGTCTTGGCCAGGAAGTCGGCCTTCACCGTGTCACGGAATGCGGCGACCTTCGTCACATCCACCTCTACGACGGAGGTGAGCTGTGCGGAGGACTGCATCGAGACGACCGCGCGCTCGGCGACGACCTTGCGCAGGCGGGACATCGGCTGGGTCGTGCCGCGCAGCGGCGAGACCTCGGGAGCCGGTGCTGCCGTGGCGGCTGCGGCGGGTGCGGCAGCCGGGGCGACCGCAGAGAGGATGTCCTCCTTGCGGATGCGCCCGCCGACGCCGGTGCCCGTCACGCTGGAAAGGTCGATGCCCTGCTCGTTCGCGAGCTTGCGAACGATCGGAGTCACGTAGCCGGCGTTGCCGGCGTGTGCACCGCCGGTCGCCGGAGCGGCGACCGGGGCAGGAGCAGCAGCCGGAGCGGCGACAGCGGCCGGAGCGGCGACGGGGGCCGGCTCGGCAACGGGAGCGGCGACGACTGCGGGAGCCGCGATCGGAGCCGGCGCAGCAACAGGGGCCGGCTCGGCAACAGGTGCAGGAACGGCCGCGGGGGCCGGCTCGGCAACCGGCTCGGCAACAGGTGCAGGCTCGGCAACCGGTGCAGGCTCAGCAGCAGGCGCCGGGGCAGCCACGACCGGGGCCGCCTCAGCGGCGGGAGCGGCCGGAGCCTCTCCGCCACCGGAGCCGTCGCCGATGGTCACGAGTGCGGTGCCGACCTCGACGGTCTCGTCCTCCTGCACGAGGATCGCTTCCACGACGCCCGCGATGGGCGACGGGATCTCGGTGTCGACCTTGTCGGTCGAGACCTCGAGCAGGGGCTCGTCGACCTCGACACGGTCGCCAACGTTCTTCAGCCAGCGGGTGACCGTGCCTTCCGTGACACTCTCGCCGAGTGCCGGGAGGCTGACGGATTCGCTCATGAGCTTGTCTCCTTCAAAACCAGATCGTTCAGTAGCTTATTGCAGTCGCGTCGGGGATCGACGGACTAAAGGGTGTGGAGCGGCTTGCCCGCCAGGTAGAGGAAGGCTTCGCCGAGAGCCTCGTTCTGCGTGGGGTGGGCGTGGATGAGCGGGGCGATGTCTTCGGGGTACGCTTCCCAGTTCACCGCCAGCTGGGCTTCCCCGATGAGCTCGCCGACGCGGGCCCCGATCATGTGTACCCCGACGACCGGACCGTCGACGACGCGAACGACCTTGACGGTTCCGCTCGTGCCGATGATCTCGCTCTTGCCGTTGCCGGCAAGGCTGTAGTCGTAGCTGGAGACCTTGTCGGCACCGTACTGCTCGACGGCCTTCGCCTCGGAGAGGCCGACCGAGGCGACCTCCGGGTCGCAATAGGTGACCTTGGGATGTTGATGTCGGGGACGACGATCGGGTTCAGACCCGCGATCTCCTCCGCGACGAAGATGCCCTGCTGGAAGCCGCGGTGCGCGAGCTGCAGGCCGGGGACGATGTCGCCGACGGCGTACACACCCGGGACGCTCGTGGCGAGGCGCTCGTTCGTGATGACGAAGCCGCGGTCCATCGTGATGCCCGCCTCTTCGTAACCGAGGTTGGCGGTGGACGGACCACGGCCGACAGCGACGAGCAGCAGCTCGGCGTCGACCGTGTCGCCGTTCTCGAGCGTGACGACGACGCCGTTCTCGTTCTGGGTCACGCCGGCGAAGCGGATGCCGAGACGGTAGTCGATGCCGCGGCGGCGGAAGGCCCGCTCCAGCGACTTGCTGATCGTCTCGTCCTCATTGGGGACCAGGTGCGGCAGCGCCTCGATGATCGTGACGTCGGCACCGAAAGACTTCCAGACGCTGGCGAACTCGACGCCGATGACGCCACCGCCGAGCACCGCAACCTTCTTCGGAACGAAGTCGAGCTCGAGGGCCTGCTCGCTGGTGATCACACGGCCGCCGATCTCGAGGCCGGGGAGCGAGCGAGAGTATGAGCCGGTCGCCAGGATGACGTTCTTGCCGACGATGGTGTCTTCGCCGACCTGCACAGTGGTGGGGGAGGTCAGACGACCCTCGCCCTCGATGACCGTGATGCTCCGGGCCTTCACGAGGCCCTGGAGTCCCTTGTACTTCTTGGCGACGATTCCCTGGCGGTACTCCGTGACACCGTTGATGTCGATGCCCTTGAACTCGGTGACGATGCCATACTTCGACGACTCGCGGGAGTAGTCGGCCACCTCCGCTGCGTGCAGCAGCGCCTTGGTGGGGATGCATCCCCGGTGCAGGCAGGTGCCTCCGACCTTGTCTTTCTCGATCATGCCAACGGTGAAACCGAGCTCGGCCGCACGCAGTGCTGCTGCGTAGCCTCCGCTTCCACCGCCGAGCACCACAATGTCAAAGTTCTGCTCAGACACCCAGCTACTCCCTCGCGCATCAGGATTCGTGACACGACTCTGCCCTCGAATGTGTATCTCGGAGGCAGGCGTTGATTGGCAAGATTTTCTCGCCTATACGACCTTACTACTGTCGGGAAAAGTCCTCGGCCAACCGCAGCAGTGCTCGCACGGTGACGGCGGTCGGCCCTTTGCCGGTGAACCCGTACGGCCCGGCCGGCCCCTTGGCCGGTCCGGCGATGTCGAGGTGCGCCCAGGGGATGCGGGGCGCATCCTCTGCATCTCCTGTGCGTCCGACGAACTCCTGCAGGAACACGCCGGCGAGCAGCATCCCGCCGGCGGTGTTTCCCGGGTTGGCGTTGGCGATGTCGGCGACGTCGGAGTTGATCGTGGCGCGCAGCTCGCCCGGAAGGGGCATCGGCCAGAGCAGTTCCCCGCTGGCTTTCGCTGCGTCGAGCACACGGGCGACGAGGTCGTCGTCTCCCATGACGGCGGCGTAGCGCGTTCCGAGCGCCACCATCGCGGCGCCGGTGAGTGTCGCGACGTCGATGATCGCATCCGGGTGCTCTTCGCTGGCGGCGGCGAGGCCGTCGGCCATGACGAGACGCCCTTCGGCGTCGGTGTTCAAGACCTCGACGGTGCGGCCGCCACGGACGCGCAGCACATCGTTGGGGCGGATGGCCGACCCCGACGGCATGTTCTCGGCGATGCAGAGCCACGCCGTGACCCTCACGGGAAGCGCGAGGCGGGCGGCGGCGAGAGTGACGGCGAGCACTGTCGCGGCTCCGGTCATGTCGTATTTCATCCCGACCATCCCGGTCGGAGGTTTGAGCGAGAGACCGCCGGTGTCGAAGGTGATGCCTTTGCCCACCAGGGCGAGGTGACGGGCGGCTCCGGCGGGGGAGTAGCTCACCTTGACCAGGCGCGGTGGCCGGGCCGACCCCTGGCCGACACCGAGGATGCCGCCGAAGCCCTGTTCTGCAAGCTCTTTCTCGTCCCAGACCGTGACCTCGACGGGCAGACCGGCGGCCTCCTCGCGGGCCGCCCGGGCGAAGGTCTCGGGGTAGAGGTCGAGCGGGGGCGTGTTCACGAGGTCTTTGACCAGCGCTGCGGCCTCGGCGAGAGCGGTCGCCCTGGAGACGGTCGCGGCATCGTCGGACGAAGCTCCGAGCACCTCGACGGTCGCCACCGGGGTACGCGCGCCGTCTTTCGACGCCTCTCGGTAGGCCGTGAATGCGTAGGAGCCGAGCGCAGCCCCTTCGAGTATGGCGGCCAGTTTCTCGTCACCGCGAACCGGGAAGGCGATCGTGACGGCGGCGGTTCCGGCGAGTTGGCGGATACCGCTGCCCGCGGCGTAGCGGAGCGCATCCGCGTCGGGATCGTCGGGGACACCGATGACCGCGATCGACGGTCCGTCGTCGGCGCCCGGCAGGCGCACGAGCTCGTCCTTTCCCCCGCCGAAGCCGATCGCTTCGAGCTGCGCAGCGATCCGGTCGAAACCGTCGACGGCGAAGAGCGTCGCCCGGCCGTCAGAGACGCGGGCGCCGATCAGGACGACGTCGGCACGGGAAGAGGGGGCGGATGCGGACGAGAGCGAGAGGGAAGGAACCGTCATGCTTTCGAATCTAGTCTTCTCCTCGCATCCCGCTGCCTGTTCGCTGTGGGCGTGTGCGTTCGCAGCCGGTTCCCGGCGTTCCCGCGCGAGGGTCGGCCTAAGGTTTAACCATGCACGATCCAGGCGAACTGTACGAGCTCGGTCCGGCCCTCTCCGAGGTCCCGGAAGGGCTGAACCTGGTTGCCGGCCTCACCGGCTTCGCGGATGCGGGTTCCGGTGTCAGCCAGCTCGGCACCTACCTGCTCGGCACGCTCGACACCGAGGTCGTCGCGACCTTCGACACCGACATCCTGCTCGACTACCGGGCCCGTCGGCCGATCATCTACTTCGATCAGGACCACCTGACCGACTACCAGCCGGCCACGCTCAAGCTGTACCTCGCCTACGACGAACTCCGCCAGCCGTTCCTGCTTCTTTCCGGCTTCGAGCCCGACTTCCAATGGGAGCGATTCACGCAAGCGGTGCTCGGGCTCATCGACCGGCTCAAGGTCAAGTCGGTCACCTGGGTGCACGCCATCCCGATGCCCGTGCCGCACACGCGTCCGATCGGGGTCACGGTGAGCGGCAACCGCGCGGAGCTGATCGAGTCGATGTCGATCTGGCGGCCGCACACGCAAGTGCCGGCGAACGCCCTGCACCTGCTGGAGTTCCGTCTGCAGCAGATGACGTACCCGATCGCAGGGTTCATCCTGCTCATACCGCACTACCTGGCCGACACCGAGTATCCGGCGGCCGCAATCACCGCGCTCGACAGCATCAGCGCCGCGACGGGCCTCATCTTCCCGACCGACCGTCTGCGTCAGGAGGATCGCGAGTTCATCGCGAACATCGACGAGCAGGTGGCGTCGAACGCCGAGCTCGGCCGGCTGGTCGGCACGCTCGAGGAGCGCCACGACAGCTATATGGAGGACAACCAACTCCGGTCGCCGCTCACCGACCAGGACGGCGAACTCCCCTCGGCCGATGAGATCGCCGCCGAGCTGGAGAACTTCCTGGCGTTCCGGCGCCACGGCGACGACGACACCGGGCCCACCTCGTCCTGATCGGCGCGGAGGCCGAGCCGAGGGATGGCTTGGCCGGGGCGATACGCTGGTGAGGTGAATTCGCGTCGATCCTGGCTGATCTACGGGATCGGCGTCTTCGCATACCTGGTCGCCGTGACACAGCGCACCACCATCGGTGTGGCCGGGGTCGCCGCCACCGAGCGGTTCCACGTCAACGCGTCCGTGCTCTCGACTCTCGCGGTCGTTCAGCTCGTCGTCTACGCAGCCATGCAGATCCCGGTGGGGGTGCTGATCGATCGCGTCGGGTCGCGTTCGCTGATGATGGTGGGCACCGCGCTCATGATCGCCGGACAGGTGACCGTCGCGTTCGCGCCGACGATCGGGATCGCCATCCTGGGGCGCATCCTCGTCGGCGCCGGCGATGCAACGGTCTTCACTTCGCTGATGCGCTTGACCAATTCATGGTTCCGCGGCCGCATCGTGCCGCAGCTGTCCCAGTGGATCGGCAACATCGGTCAGCTCGGGCAGGTGCTCTCGGCGATCCCCTTCGCGATGCTGCTCCACCAATCCGGCTGGACGACGGCGTTCCTGAGTGCGGGATCCCTCTCGGTCGTCGCCCTCGTCGGTATCGTCCTCGTGATCAAGGATCGGCCGACCGGTTCGACGGAGGGGCCGCGCCCCGCCACCTGGGGGGAGTCGATGCGGCAGCTGCGGGTCAGTCTGGCGCGGCCGGGAACCCAGCTGGGGTTCTGGTCGCATTTCGTGACGCAGTCCTCCGGCACCGTCTTCAGCCTGATGTGGGGTCTGCCGTTCATGGTCTACGCGTTGGGGGTCGATGCGGCCGAGGCGTCGGGGCTGTTGATCGTCTCCGTGGCGGCGGGCCTCATCTCGGGTCCGATCCTGGGACTTCTCACGGCTCGCTTCCCGCTGCGGCGAAGCAACCTGGTGCTCGGGATCGTGGCACTGATGGGCGTGACCTGGGCGGTTCTGCTGCTGTGGCCGGGCGTGCCTCCGTTCTGGATGCTGATCGTGCTGCTCGTGGTCATCGGCATCGGCGGCCCCGGCTCGCTGATCGGATTCGACTTCGCTCGCACGTTCAACCCGTTGCGGAGCCTCGGCTCGGCGAACGGAATCGTCAACGTCGGCGGATTCCTCGCCAGCTTCGTGATGATGTTCCTCATCGGGGTCACGCTCGACACCGAGAACTCGCTGCATGTCGCGGCCGGTGGAGCTTCCGACCTCTACGCATTCGATTCCTTCCGGTGGGCATTCGCGGTGCAGTATCTGATCGTCGGGATCGGCGTCGGGTTCCTGGTGCACGCACGGCGGCGCACCCGGCGGCGGTTGTCGGAGGATGAGGGAATAGAAGTGGCCCCGCTCTGGGTTGCACTTGTGGAAGCGTGGAGGATCCGCGGGCACCGTTCAGCCCGCTGACGCGCCGAGGCGACACGAGGCGCAACCGGCCGTCCCCACGGGGACGGTGGTAAGGGGGCTCGCTCGAAACGTGCAATAATTGACAATCGGACCCGTTCATATCCAGGGGTCGGTGCATCTTCGGATGCCCGGCGAAAGACCCAGGACTTGACATGGGTCTTAGTAATGTCCGCACGCAACCTGAGCCAGGCCCAGGCGCAACAGAACTCGGCCCTCCGCTTGGTATGAAAGGTGTTCACATGGCAACCCGTGCAGCAGGAACCGTCAAGACGGCCGTGGCCGTCGCAGACCCCGAGGAGTCGACCGCGACCGCGGTTGCGAAGGCCAAGCCGGCAGCGAAGAAAGCCGCGCCGGTCAAGAAGGCGGCGGCAAAGCCCAAGGGCCGCGCCAAGAAGAGCGACGACGAGATCGGCGAAGACGAGGCCGTCGAGGCCGAAGAAGAGGATGTCGTCGTCGACGACGCCGAGACAGACGAGACCGAGACGGACGAGGCCAAGTCCGACGACGACACCGAGAAGACCGCCGTAGCGGAGGAGCCGCTCCCCACCGGCGCGCTCGTGCTGCGCGCCGTCGACGAAGACGACGACATCCCGGTCTACTCGACCGCGATCACCGGTGCGACGGCCGACCCGGTCAAGGACTACCTGAAGCAGATCGGCAAGGTCGCGCTTCTGAACGCGGCCGAAGAGGTCGAGCTCGCGATGCGCATCGAGGCGGGACTCTTCGCCGAGGACAAGCTCGCGAACGCGACGAACATGCCCAAGGAGCTCGAGCGCGAGCTTCGCTGGGTGGCCCGCGACGGTCAGCGTGCCAAGAGCCACCTGCTCGGCGCGAACCTCCGTCTCGTGGTCTCGCTCGCCAAGCGCTACACCGGTCGTGGCATGCAGTTCCTCGACCTCATCCAGGAAGGCAACCTGGGCCTCATCCGCGCGGTCGAGAAGTTCGACTACACCAAGGGCTTCAAGTTCTCGACTTACGCCACCTGGTGGATCCGTCAGGCGATCACTCGCGCGATGGCCGACCAGGCGCGCACCATCCGCATCCCCGTGCACATGGTCGAGGTCATCAACAAGCTGGCCCGCGTACAGCGACAGATGCTGCAGGACCTGGGCCGCGAGCCCACGCCCGAGGAGCTGAGCCGCGAGCTCGACATGACCCCCGAGAAGGTCATCGAGGTGCAGAAGTACGGCCGCGAACCGATCTCCCTTCACACGCCCCTCGGCGAAGATGGCGACAGCGAGTTCGGTGACCTCATCGAGGACACCGAGGCGGTCGTCCCGGCCGACGCGGTGGGCTTCACGATGCTGCAGAAGCAGCTGGAGAGCCTGCTCGACTCGCTCTCGGAGCGCGAGGCCGGCGTGATCCGGATGCGTTTCGGGCTCGGCGACGGCATGCCGAAGACCCTCGACCAGATCGGTGACACGTTCGGTGTGACGCGTGAGCGCATCCGCCAAATCGAGTCGAAGACGATGGCGAAGCTTCGCCACCCGTCCCGCTCGCAGTCGCTGCGCGACTACCTCGAGTAGGCCGCGCGCGTGCGCTACAGGCTGGCGGTCCTCGCAGGCCGCCTCGCCCGCTGGGTGCTGCGCCTTCGCGGCGGCGGCTCGGCCGTTCCCGGCCGGGTCGCCCTCGCGATCGCTCCGAGGTTTCTGGAGCGCGCCGTCGAGCGCCTTCCGCTCGGCGTGGTGTTCGTCTCCGGTTCGAACGGCAAATCGACCACGACCAACATGCTCACCGGCATTCTGCGCGAGCACGGCCTGACCGTCTTCACGAACCCGTCGGGCGGCAACCTGCCGCAGGGAATCGCGTCAGCATTGCTGGCGACGGTGCCCCTCGACGGCTATGTGCGCGGAGACGTCGGCGTGATCGAGGTCGACGAGGCCTACGGCGTGAACCTGGCGACGGTCCTCAAACCGCGCGGCTCACTGCTGCTCAATGTGCAGATCGACCAGTTGAACCGGTTCTTCGAGCCGGCCCGTGTCGTCGGAATGCTCCGATCGATCGGAGCATCGTCGTCCGAGTTCGTCGTTGTGAACGCCGACGACGACAGCCTGTCGGGCATCGGCGCCGAGTTCGTGGCCGAGGGACGCGATGTGTCGACCTTCGCCGTCGCACCGGCGCTGATCGACGCGTCGCCGAACGGTCTGGCCAACGTCGAGGACTTCTCCCGTACTGTCGTCGCCGCCTTGCCGGCGCCGACAGTGACCGTGAACGCGCTCACCGGCCGCACCGCCGACCTGACCGTCGGCGGCGAGAGCGTTCAGATCGCACTTCCGGCCCGCGGCCTGCACTACGCGATCGACGCGGCCGGCGCGACCGCCATGGCGCGCAGGCTGCTCGGAGAGCGCTTCCGTGGCGAGGCCGTCGCCCGGGCGATGTCATCGCTGCGCACGGTCTACGGCCGCGGTGAGACGCTGCGGGTCGGCGATGAGGACATCGAGATCATCATGATGAAGAACCCGCCGAGCCTGCAGTTGAATCTCGACTACCTGGCCGAAGCGCCTGAGCAGGTGTTCGTGGCCGTGGATGAGGGAACACCGGACCCGTCGTGGATCTACGACATCGACTTTTCGTCGATCGAGCACGTCGACATGGTCTCGGGAACGAAGGCGTGGCAGTTCGCCACCCGCTTCGGTTACGCGGGGATCCCCGTCGGCTCGGTCGTGCCCGAGCTGCGCCCTGCCCTGGCGGCGTTCCTGTCGCTGCCGAAGCCGTCCCGCGGCACCAAGACGATGATCGTGAACTATGAGCAGATGATGCTCATCCGCAAACAGCTCGGCTTCCTCGATCTCGAAGGGGGAGAACGATGACGGCACTGCGCATTCTGCACCTCTATCCCCGCGAGCTCGGCATCAACGGCGACGCCGGCAATGTGATGGCGCTGGTGGAGCGTGCACGCTGGCGTGGCATCGCGACCGAGGTCGTGAGCCACGAGCCGGGTGACAGTCTGCCCGAGTCGGTCGATCTCGTGCACATCGGCAGCGGCCCGCTCTCTTCGCAGCGTGCGGTGCTCGACGACGTTCAGCGTCTCGCGCCGACGCTTCGGGCATGGCGGGATGCGGGCGTGCCGATCCTGGCGATCGCCGGCGGTTGGCAGCTCCTCGGCGTTGAACTCGTCACCGCCGAGGGGGAGAGACTCCACGGCGCCGGAGTGTTCCCGAGCCGGGCGATTCTCGGGGCAGAGCGGCATGTCAGCGAGTCGGTCGTGCGCACCGCCGACGGAACCGTTGCCGGGTTCGAGAACCATTCCGCGCGAACGGTGCTGGACGGCGGCGAGCCGCTCGGCGCCGTGGTGAGCGGGTTCGGAAATGACGCTTCCGCCGATCAGCGTGTCGAAGGCGTCACGGTCGGCGCTTCGATCGGAACTCATCTGCACGGTCCGTTGTTGCCGATGAATCCGGAGCTCGCCGATCGCATCCTGGCAGACGCTCTGGCGCGTCGCGGCGACACCGTGCCGTTGACGGCGGTGCCGGAGGTGCGGACGGTAGACGGCTACGCCGTGAATGCGCGGCGTGCGATCGCTGAGCGGCTCGGCGTCAGGCTTTGACCGGTCGCCTCAGTCGACGTAGACGCGGGGGACGCGAGGAGCGAGGCACGTCACCAGCTCGTCGGCGATGGTCTCGGCCCAGTCGGCCCACAGCTCCGCGTTGACCTCACCGGCCGTCCCCGGCCCGAAGAGCGTCGCCGTGTCACCGCGACGCACTCGGTCGGCGCCGACGTCGACGAGCATCGTGTCGGCCTCCACGGAGACGATGGGGCGCGGACGGCCGCCGAGCGCCACTGATGCCTTGGCCGTCCCCAGCGTGGGAACACCGTCGGCGAAACCGATTCCGAGCCGGGCATGCGTGGTGCCGTCGACGTGTACCTCGGTGACCGGGGCTTCCAGCCGCATCACTGGAGTGAGGCCGAGGTCGGCCCCGGACCGATCGTCGAAGGGCGAGATCCCGTAGGCGGCGATCCCGAAGCGCACAAGGTCGAAGCGTGCCTCGGGCATCCGGATGCCGGCCGAACTGGCGGCAAGGTGCAGGATCTCGAAGGTCGCTCCGCGGGCTTCTGCGACGGCGACGGCCGCATGGAATTCGGCGAGGGCGGCCTCGTCGTCGGCCAATGAGGCGTCGGCGAGGTGCGACCAAGCGGCGCGGATGCGAAGCAGGCCACGGCGCTGCAGAGCGAGCGCCTCGTCGACGAGGGCCGGCCATTGTTCGGCGGTGGCGCCGTTACGGCTGAGACCGGTGTCGACTTTGAGATGCACGACAGCGGGGCGGTCGGCGCCGGCCGCGGCGATCGCGGCGAGTTGCCAATCGGCGGAGACACCGAGCTCGATGCCGGCCTCGATGCCGGCACGGAAGTCGGTGTCGGTGCCGTGCAACCAGGCGAGGAGCGGCACCTCGATGCCGGCGCTCCGCAGAACCAGACCGGCCGGGATCTCCAGAACCGCGAGCGAGGTCGCTCCCGCCTCGATACCGGCCCGCGCGACCGGGAGCAGGCCATGGCCGTACGCGTCGGCCTTCACCGCGAACATCACTTCGGCCGGAGCGATGTGCGCGGCGAGGTGCGCGATATTTCGGCGGAGTGCCCCCAGGTCGATGACGGCACGGGGGAGCGGCTCGTCGATGGCGTCGATGCTCGTCATGCGCTGTAATGCCTCTCGATGCGGCGGCCGAGGCGGCTCACGATGACGGGTGCGGCGATGCCGACGGCCGAAGACCAGTCGTGGATGCTCGGCTCGTCCCGGTCCGGATCGCCGAAGAGCACAGCGGGGTCGCCCGGCCGCGCGAACGTATCGTCGATGTCGACGACGAACTGGTCCATGGCGATACGCCCGGTGACCCGTCCGGTGAAGGCGCCGATCCGAACCGGCGCGCGGTTCGTGGCGACGCGCGGGATGCCATCGGCGAAGCCGAGGGCGACCAGGGCGAGTGTGGTCGGCTTGCCCGTGCGGTAGGTGTACCCGTATGAGACGCCGCGGTCGGCCTCGACCCGCTTCACGGCGACGACCTCGCCCACGAGCCGTAGTGTGGGCGCTGAGGGCTGCGTGGGATCGAGCCCGTAGATCGTCGGTCCGAGTAGGGGTCCCGCGGCCGACCCGACCAGGACGGCCGGAAGGCCGGCATCGGCGAGCTCGGCGGCGTCTTCGAACCGGGAGACGAGAAAACCGCCGACCCCCGCATCCCTCAGTGCACGAGCGACGGGCAGAAGCCCGTGGCCGTACGCGTCGGCGCGGAGATCGGCGGTGGAGTCGGTGAGTGGTGCATCAGCCGCAGCCTCGGCGTTCGCGACGATGCGGCCAAGGTCGACGATGGCGTGCCTGCGCACACCCGTCGACCGCTGTCCCATCGTTCGATGAACGTCTACGAGCGCTGGCAGACCGTTATGCGCGCTGGTCTTCGAAGAGACGTGCGGTCTCGTCGTGCCAGCTGTGCGCGATCTCGGACAGCTTCTCCTGGTGCTTCTTGCCGTGGTGGGCGCAGAACAGGAGTTCGCCGTTGTTCACGACGACGCGGATGTAAGCCTGGGCTCCGCAGCTGTCGCAACGGTCGGCCGCCGTGAGTTGCGGCCCCGATGCGAGCTCGTCAACCGCACCGTTCTCCGTGGTGATCGTCGACATGTGATGCTCCTTCCAGATCGCAACCGGATTAACTTCGGTACGTCTATAGAACCACGTTCTGTGCCGAACCCTGCCTGATTTGCGCCCTATTTCGCTCAACGCGTAGCAGACACCCAGGAGAGTGTCGGTGGCGGGCGCGGGCCTGCGGAGTGCTTACGCTGGTGGGTGGCATGGCGCCAGCCGTTCGCATCCCCACCCGGCGCCTCGACTTTCTGCAAGGAGCGCTCGTGGCGAGCTCAGATTATTCGGCCAGGCACCTCTCGGTTCTGGAGGGCCTGGAAGCGGTGCGCAAGCGCCCGGGCATGTACATCGGCTCGACCGATTCCCGCGGCCTCATGCACTGCCTCTGGGAGATCATCGACAACTCCGTCGACGAGGCGCTGGCCGGCCATGGCGACAGCATCGAGCTCATCCTGCACGCCGACAGCAGCGTCGAGGTCCGCGACAGCGCTCGCGGCATCCCCGTGGACATCGAGCCGAAGACCGGCCTGAGCGGCGTCGAGGTCGTGTTCACCAAGCTGCACGCCGGCGGCAAGTTCGGCTCGGGATCGTACGCCGCCTCGGGCGGTCTGCATGGCGTCGGCGCCTCGGTCGTCAACGCGCTCTCGGAGCGGCTCGACGTCGAGGTCGACCGCGACGGCAAGACCTGGGCGATGTCGTTCCACCGTGGCGAACCCGGCATCTTCGCCGACACGGGCGAGCCGACGCCGGATGCGCCGTTCGCGCCGTTCGAGAACGGCAGCGAACTGCGGGTTGTCGGCAAGGTGAAGCGTGGTGTCACCGGCACGCGCATCCGATACTGGGCCGATCGTCAGATCTTCACGAAGGGCGCGGAGTTCCAGGCGGAAGACCTGATCGGTCGCGCCCGCCAGACGGCGTTCCTCGTTCCGGGCATCAGCATCTCGATCGACGACAAGCGGAGCCCCGACGGGGAGACGACCACCTTCTCGTACTCGGGCGGCATCTCGGAGTTCGTCGACTTCCTCGCGCCGGACAGCCCGATCACCGACACCTGGCGGCTGACCGGCGAAGGACATTTCACCGAGACCGTCCCGGTGCTCTCTGATTCGGGTGCGATGGTGCCCACCGAGCTCAGACGCGACTGCCAGGTCGACATCGCCCTGCGCTGGGGCACCGGCTACGAGACGGTCATGCGCAGTTTCGTGAACATCATCGCGACGCCCAAAGGCGGCAGCCACCAGGCCGGCTTCGACCAGGGGATGCTCAAATTCCTTCGCGCGCAGGTCGAGCAGAACGCGCGTCGGCTGAAGGTCGGAAACGACAAGCTCGACAAAGACGATGTGATGGCCGGACTCACCGCTGTGCTCACCGTTCGCCTGCCCGAGCCGCAGTTCGAGGGGCAGACCAAGGAGATCCTCGGAACCCCCGCCGTGCGCGCGATCGTCGCGCAGGTCGTCCAGAAGACGATGAACGAGCGGTTCACCTCGCCCAAGCGCGACGACAAGGCGCAGTCCTCGTTGCTGCTCGACAAGGTCGTCGCCGAGATGAAGTCGCGGATCTCGGCGCGCGCCCACAAGGAGACGCAGCGCCGCAAGAATGCGCTGGAGACTTCGTCGCTGCCGGCCAAGCTCGTCGACTGCCGGTCGAGCGATGTGAGCAACAGCGAACTGTTCATCGTCGAAGGAGACTCCGCCCTCGGTACGGCGCGCCGGGCCCGCGACAGCGAGCACCAGGCCCTGCTGCCCATTCGGGGCAAGATCCTCAACGTGCAGAAGGCCTCTGTCTCCGACATGCTGTCGAACCAGGAGTGCGCGGCGATCATCCAGGTGATCGGCGCAGGTTCCGGCCGCAGCTTCGACCTGTCGACCGCCCGTTACGGCAAGATCATCATCATGAGCGACGCCGACGTGGATGGGGCGCACATCCGCACGCTGCTGCTCACCCTGTTCTTCCGCTACATGCGCCCGATGATCGAAGACGGCCGGGTGTTCGCGGCCGTGCCTCCACTGCACCGGGTGATCGTGGTGAACCCCGGTTCGAAGCCGAACGAGACGATCTACACCTACTCTGAGGCGGAGCTTCAGGCTGTGCTCGCCGACCTGAAGAAGCGCGGCAAGCGGTATCAGGAGCCGATCCAGCGCTACAAGGGCCTCGGCGAGATGGACGCGGATCAGCTGGCCACGACGACGATGGATCGCAAACACCGCACGCTGCGCCGGGTGCGGGTGCCCGACGCGGAGCAGGCTGCTCGCGTATTCGAGCTCCTGATGGGCAACGACGTCGCCCCGCGCAAAGAGTTCATCATCGCCGGCGCCGACGACCTCTCACGCGCCCGCATCGACGCCTGAGTCACATCGCCTGAGCCCCACCGATGCTGGTCCGGGTAGGCGGGTCAGCCGAGGCGGCGGCCGAGGGAGGTGACGACCATGTCGAGGGGGACACCGGAGGCGTCGCGGCGGGCACCGGGTTCGGGGAGCGTGCGAGCGGCTCCGTCGGGGCCGACAGCGAGCGCGGGCGCGCGACCGGCCCAGGCGAGCACGACCTCGTTCTCGCCCTTGAGGAAGCGGTGGGAGCGCACGCCGCCGGTGGCGCGGCCCTTCGGCGGGAACTCCGTGAACTCGCTGACCTTTCCGCTGCCGGGGTCGGCGCCGAGCAGCGTCTCGCTGCCGGCCGCGATCGTCACGACGACAGCCTCGTCTTTCTCGGCGGCAGGGATGCTCGTGAAGAACACGACCCGAGCATCCGTCGTCACATTGATGCCCGCCATACCGCCGGCGGGCCGCCCCTGCGGGCGCACGGCCGACGCCGGGAACCGGAGCAGCTGCGAATCGGAGGCGATGAAGACCAGCTCGTCGGTGTCGTCGCCCTGCACCGCGCCGACGACCTCGTCACCGGGCTTGAGGGCGATGATCTCGAACTCGGGCTTGTTCGCCCAATCGCCGGCGGTGACGCGTTTGACGACACCCTGCCGGGTGCCGAGCGCGATCGAGCGGGGCGAATCGAGCGAGACGACGGCGAGGATCTTCTCCTTGCGGTCGGCCAGAGCCAGGTAGTCGCCGATCTTCACACCGGCGCCCAGCTGGATCGAGTTGACCGGTGCCGCCGGCAGGTCGACGGGGGAGAAGCGCAGAAGCCGGCCACGGTTGGTGACCGCGCCGATCTCGGTGCGCGTCGTCGTGTCGAGCTGCGACAGGATCGCATCGTGCTTGCTGCGCCGGGCCGGAGGGGCGATACGGTCGAGTCCGCCGTCGCCGTCCGGCTCGCCTCCGGGCTGCTGGTCGACGCGGAGGATGCGACCGGTCGTCGAAAGCAAGACGCGGCACGGCACATCCGCCACCTCGAGCACGACCGGCTGCTTGCCGCGGGCAGACGCCGTCGCGATCGACGGGCGGGCCTCGGTGAGCAGCGTGCGGCGCGGAGTGCCGAACTTCACGGCGACCTGTTCGAGTTCGTCGGAGACGAGCGCGTTGATGCGCGCCTGGCTGGCGAGCAGGGTTTCGAGCTCGGCGATCTCGGCTTCGAGCTGCGCCTTCTCGTTCTCGAGCTCGAGGCGTGAGAACTTGGTGAGGCGGCGCAGCCGCAGCTCCAGGATGTAGTCGGCCTGCAGGGTGCTGAGATCGAAGACGTCCATCAGGCGGGTGCGGGCCTGGTCGGTGTCGTCGCTCGTACGGATGACCTGGATGACTTCGTCGATGTCGACGATCGCGATGAGCAGGCCCTCGACGAGGTGCAGACGCTCCTTGCGCCGCGCCAGGCGGAACTGGGAGCGCCGGGTGACGACCTGGATGCGATGGTCGAGATAGACGCTGAGGAGCTCGCGCAGTCCCAGGGTCTGGGGTCCGCCCGCGACGAGCGCGACGTTGTTGATCGAGAAGCCGTCTTCGAGCGGCGTGTGGCGGTACAGCTGCTCGAGCACGGCATCCGGGCTGAACCCGGTCTTGATGCCGATGACCAGGCGGAGGCCGTGCTGGCGGTCGCTCAGGTCGGTGACGTCGGAGATGCCTGAGAGCTTCTTCGCGTTGACGCCGTCTTTGATCTTCTCGATGACTTTCTCGGGGCCGACGAGGTAGGGGAGCTCGGTGACCACGAGGCCGCTCTTGCGGGCGGTGATCGACTCCACGGTGACCTTGGCGCGGGTCTTGAAGCTGCCCCGACCGGTGGCGTAGGCGTCGCGCACGCCGGCGAGACCGACGATGGTTCCTCCGGTGGGGAGGTCCGGACCGGGAACATACTCCATCAGGTCGTCGAGCGTGGCCTCGGGATGCGCGAGCAGGTGCCGTGCGGCGCCGACCACCTCGATGAGGTTGTGGGGGGCCATGTTCGTGGCCATGCCGACCGCGATGCCGGCGGCGCCGTTGACCAGCAGGTTCGGGAACGCGGCGGGGAGCACATCCGGTTGCATCAGCTGAGCGTCGTAGTTGGGGACGAAGTCGACGACATCCTCGTCGAGGTCCTCGGCCAGCGCGAGCGCGGCGGCGGCGAGACGCGCCTCGGTGTATCGCGGGGCGGCGGGGCCATCGTCGAGGGAACCGAAGTTACCGTGACCGTCGATGAGCGGCACCCGCAGGGTGAAGTCCTGCGCCATGCGCACGAGCGCGTCGTAGATCGCGCTGTCTCCGTGCGGGTGCAGCTTTCCCATCACCTCGCCGGTGACACGGGCGGACTTCACATGTCCGCGGTCTGGCCGCAGCCCCATCTCCGTCATCTGGTAGATGATGCGTCGCTGCACCGGCTTCAGGCCGTCGCGGGCGTCGGGGAGAGCGCGCGAGTAGATCACCGAGTAGGCGTATTCGAGGAACGAGCCCTGCATCTCTGTCGTGACGTCGACGTCTTCGATGCGTTCGGTGGTGCCCGCGGCGGGCGTGTCGTCTGTCGGAGTCATTCGTGCAATCTGGAAATGAAAGGTGGGGGATCACGGCGCTGGCCCCGCTCGTCGACCGGAACGCCGTATGACAAACTGGGCCAGATGCCCCCCATGCTACCGGCCGCCTACACGACACGGACGAGCCTTGCCGCAGTTCTGCCAAGTTCGCTGGCCGCACTCGGCGGTGCGCAGAACGAACTGGGCCTTCCCGGGGTCGATCGGGCCGTCGTGATCGTCGTGGACGGGCTCGGCGCCAGCGCTCTGCGGGCGCGCGCCGGCCACGCCCGCTTCCTCGCCCCGCTGCTGGGCAAGACGACCACGATCGATGCCGGCTTTCCGACGACGACCGCGGCCGCCCTGGCTTCCTTCGCGACCGGCACTCTGCCGGGCGAGCACGGTCTCGTCGGGTACCGGGTGCGCGATGCGGCGAACGATCGTCTCGTCAACCAGCTGAGCGGCTGGGGCGACCGACTCGACCCCGCCACCTGGCAGCGTTCGCGAACCGTGTTCGAACGCGCGAGCGCAGCGGGAATCCGTAGCTGGGCCATCGGACTGCCCAAATACGTCGATTCCGGGTTCACCAGGGCGATCCTGAGAGGCGCCGAGTACGTCGCGGCGCGCACGATGGCCGACCGGTTCGAGGCCGCCGAGCGCATCCTGTCGGCACCGGAGCCCAGCCTGACCTACCTCTACGTCGCCGAGCTCGATCAGATAGCCCACGCCAAGGGCTGGGAGTCTCCCGACTGGACAGCGGCATTGGAGTCCCTCGATGCGCTCGTCGCCGGGTTCGCCCGGCGGCTCGGCCCGCGGCAGGGCGTGCTGCTCACCGCCGACCACGGGGTGGTCGATGTTCCGGAGACGGGGCACATCCTGTTCGACACGGCGCCCGAGCTCGTGAAAGGTGTCGCACAGATCGCCGGAGAGCCCCGGTGCCTGCAGCTTCATCTCGTGACGCCGGGCGAGCGCGCCGCACAGGAGCTCGCCGAACGCTGGCGTTCCGTGGAAGGGGATCGGGCGTGGATCGCGACCCGGTCAGAGGCTGTGGCGGCCGGCTGGTTCGGTCCTTCGGTGCATCCCGAGGTGCTGCCGCGCATCGGGGATGTGCTGGTCGCGGCACGCAAACGTGTCGCTTACTACGACTCCCGCGACCTGCAGCGCACCGGCCGGAACATGGTCGGACAGCACGGTTCGCTCACCGCCGACGAGACTCGCGTGCCCCTTCTGCGATTCGGCGCGTTCTAGGCCAGATCGTCGTCTGTGCGGGCACCGAAGACGATCTCGTCCCAGCTCGGCATCGAGGCGCGGCCCTTCTTGCCGGCACGCGGCTGCGAACCGGTCGACGACGGGCCGGTCGATGATGGGCCCGACAGCTGCTGCGACGCGGTGCTGGTGGACGACGACGCGATGGATGCCGTCTCGGCCGGAGCAGGTGCCGGTGCCCCGTCGGACGGGATCGTGAAGATGTCGAACGGTTCCTCGACGATCCGCATCGGCGCTTCGGCCGGCGTCTCGGCGGGAATCTCGGCGGTCTCGCCAGCGACGTCGTCGGTCGGCCCGGCTTCGTAGTTCGCGGCTTCGCGCTCGCCTCGGCGGCGGCGCAGGGCTTCCAGCAGGTCGGCGGTCTGATGCAGATCGCGCGGCGTCTCGTCGTCGGCGCGCTTGATGGCGTTGACTGCGATCGAGTTGTTCGCCGAGGTCACCGTGCGACCGTATCCGAGCGACTCGAGGAACGGCGCCGTGTCCGGCCCGATCTGGTCGCTCTGCGGTTCGGCGAAGGTGAACGCTCCGCTGTCGAACCGGGATTCGTCCGGCTCGCTGTCGCGGGGGATCACCGCGCGCAGGCGCGGGATGAGAGCTCCGCGCAGCTCGCCGGCCTGCGAGAGCGTCGTGGCCTCGGAGTTCAGGGGGGCGAGCGCGTGCTTGCGGACGTCATAACCCCAGCGGGCGTCGTGGTCGATGAGGTCGGCGGTGAACTCGAGCTTGAGGATCCAGCCGGCCTCGCTGTCTTTCCAGCTCGCCCAGCGCTCGCCGGTGACACCGAGCGAGGCAAGACGTTCCCGGATGACGGCGCCGAACGAGTCACCCTCGCCCAGAGGATCGGTTTCGACGGAGGTGTGCACCGGAACGCTCAGCGCGCTCGCCACGATGTGCTCGCGTTCGGCGACGATCGGCCCCTCGAAGCGCAGGATGTACTCGATCGGAGAGCCCGTGACGGCGGCGACATCTTCGGCGGACATGCCGGAACGGATGTGCGCCTGCACCTCCCGCGGCGAGAGTTTGGCCGCCGTTGTCGGCGTTTCCTGCCTGAACTGGCGCACTTTCGACTGGAGAACCTCGTCGATGGCGATGCGGAACCGTTCACCGTCGTCGCCGACGGCGACGAGTGCACCGTTCTCGACCCCGATGACCTTCAAATCCTGCATGGTGGATGCCTTCCCAGCTGTCTACGTACGGCCCAAGAATGCCACGTCACGGGCTGGATTCCGGGGAATAACCGTGGCGCGCCGGAAGTTGAAAACCGAGCAATCGCCGAGAGCCCGCCGAGTGGTTTGCTATTCCCCGGGGATTGATGCAAACTATGGCCGCCGATTGCGAAGAATCGGCCGTTAAGTACGAGAAGTGGATGGGCATGGCAACGGATTACGACGCACCGCGGAAGACCGAAGACGACTCCGAGTCGATCGAGGCCCTCAAGGAGCGAGTTCCGGACAAGATGTCAGGGGTTGTCGACGTCGAAGACGCGGACAACCCCGGCGGATACGAGCTCCCTGGTGCCGACCTGTCGGACCTCGATCTCGACGTCGTCGTCTTGCCGCCCCAGGCGGATGAGTTCACGTGCGTGAACTGTTTCCTGGTGAAGCACCGCTCGCAGATCGATCACGAGACAAAGCTCGGACCGATCTGCGTGGAGTGCGCGGCCTGACGGCAGGCTGCCTACGGCAGCGGCGCGAGGCGAGCCTCATCGAGAACCCGGACCAATCGGTCCGGGTTTCTTGTTGAGAGCACCCAGTACGGTGCCGGGTCGTTCACATCGAGCACCGGCACTTTCACCACAGGCTTGACCCAGCCGCGGATGAGCAGCCAAGCCCGGGCGTCGAGCCGCTGCCCGCGTTCGAGGCTCGCCTCATCGTCCTTGTACGCGGTCGGCTGACCGATCATGGTCAGGGGGATGGCGGCGCGGCCGGCGATCAGTTCGCTCTTCGTCACGCGGATCGTGGGGGAGGAGGCGATCAACATCCCCACGATGGCGAGATAGAGCACGATCGCGACGACGATGCCGACAGGCATCGAGATCGGCGCGAAGACGAGGATGCTCGCCGGGATGACGAGGGCGGTTGAGATGAAGAGCCAGGGGGCGGCCCACAGGCGCTCACGGTACAGGTCCATGTCCCTATTCGATCAGACTTCTGCACTACCCTCGACACGTGACCGATCCTGTTGACGTTCCGATCATCGCCGACCTCATCCCCGCGTACGCGCATCCGGGTGATGCCGGCGCCGATCTGTGTGCCACTGAAGCCGTGACTCTCGACCCCGGACAGCGCCGCACCGTGGGCACGGGCGTGTCGATCGCCTTGCCGGACGGCTACGCCGCGTTCGTCGTTCCGCGCAGCGGATTGGCGGCCCGTCACGGCATCACCATCGTGAACTCGCCGGGGACGGTCGATGCCGGCTACCGCGGGGAGATCCGCGTGACGGTTCTGAACACCGACACGTCGATGCCGTACGATATCGCCGTCGGCGACCGGATCGCGCAAGTGATCGTCATGCCGGTGACCCGGGCGCGGTTCGTGCCCGTCGACCATTTGCCGGAGAGCCACCGCGGGTCGGCCGGATTCGGCTCCACCGGATACAGCGCGGAATCAGCAGGTAGTGCCCAGGTAGGAGAACACGCGTGAGCGACAGCAGTAGCACCGACCGCCAGAACTGGGAGAAGTCGGCGCCGGAAGACCGTGAGACCGATGGGCCGCTCGACGAGAGCGAAGCGAACCCGGTTCGCCCCTACGTCGACCTCGGCGGGGTGAAGATCCTTCCCCGTGAGGGGCTTCACCTGCGTTTGGAGGTCGAGGAGGAGACCCAGCGGGTCGTCGCCGTCGGTCTCGACTACGCGAACTCGACGCTGCAGGTGCAGCCGTTCGCCGCTCCGCGCTCCAGCGGGCTCTGGCACGAGATCCGCGAACAGATCTCCGAGCAGGTCGAACGTCAGGGTGGTCGCACCTCGGAGCGCGACGGTGTCTTCGGACCGGAACTCGTCGCCGAGATCCCGGTCGCGGCGCCTCAGGGTGCGCCGGGCGAGACCCGTGTCGCCCGTTTCGTCGGGGTCGACGGGCCGCGCTGGTTCCTGCGGGGCGTGATCGCCGGGGATGCCGCTGTGAAGCCGGAAGCCGCGGCTCTCGTCGAAGATCTTTTCCGCAGCATCGTCGTGGTGCGCGGTGACACTCCGATGCCGCCGCGCGACCTCATCCCGCTCCGGATGCCGGCGGCGCCGTCGACGGGCCCCGACAACTACACGTCGCTCTAGGCCGTGAGCATGACCGACCGCGCACCACAGGACCCTCAACGAGACCCGGACGACCAGGCGGAGAAGACCGATGCGGTTCCTTCGGCCATCGGCGAGTCCCTCGCCCGGGCGGCGCAGAAATCCGGGCTCGGGCAGCTCGCCGACGGCGAGACGCCGACCGGAGCCGCTCTGCTGGGGGCGCTCGGCGGCGTGCGCGGCCTGGCCGAGACGATCCTCCCCGGTCTCGTCTTCCTGGTGCTGTACACCTTCACCCAGAACGTCCCCCTGTCGATCGGCTGCTCCGTTCTCGTGGCCGTGGTATTCACGATCGTCCGCATCGTCGGCAAGACACCGGTCACCCAGGCGATCGCCGGTCTCCTCGGGGTCGGGATCTCGGCCATCCTCGCCCTGATCACCGGGCGAGGCGAAGACAATTTCATTCTCGGCATCTGGACGAACGCGGCCTACGGCGCCGCCATCCTGATCTCCATGCTGGTGCGCTGGCCGCTCATCGGCCTCGCGGCCGGGTATCTCATGGGCGACGGCCTCGCCTGGCGTCGCGTGCGCAGCACGTTCCGTGTGATGCAGGCGCTCACGTTCTTCTGGTTCCTGCTGTTCGCGGCGCGTCTCATCGTTCAGGTTCCGCTGTATCTTGCGCACACCGACCAGGCGACGATCGCGCTCGGCATCACCAAGCTGCTGATGGGCGTTCCGCTCTACGCGCCGTTGCTGCTCATCACCTGGTTCGTCGTGCGGGGGCAGTTCGACACCGACAAGAAGCCGGCTCGGGGGTAGCCCGATGCTCGACGCGCGCACCAGGGAGGGGCTGACCCGCGCGGAGGTTGCGCAGCGGCACGCGAGCGGCCGGGGGAACACGCAGCAGCAGTCGAGTTCGCGCTCGATCGGCGACATCCTGCGTGAGAACATCCTCACGCTGTTCAACGGCATCCTCACCGTCTGTTTCGTCGCGGTGATCGTGCTGGGCGATCTGCGCGACGGGTTCTTCTACGGTGTCGTGATCGTGAATGCGCTGATCGGGATCGTTCAGGAGGTGCGCGCGAAACTGGTACTGGACCGGGCAGCCCTGCTCGCCGCTCCCGAGAGCCGGGTGCGGCGCGACGGAGAAGTGGCGACCATCCCGCTGGAGGGAGTCGTGCTCGACGATCTGCTCGTCCTGCGCCCAGGCGACCAGATTCCGGCGGATGCGCGTGTCGCCGAGAGCACCGGCCTCTCGCTCGACGAGTCGATGCTGACCGGCGAGGCCGACCCGGTGTTCAAAGACGAGGGCGCCGCGCTGCTCTCCGGCTCGCATGTGGTGAGCGGCACAGGATATGCGATCGTCACGGCGGTCGGAGCGGACTCGTACGCGAGCAAGCTCACGAGCGAGATCCGCAAGCATTCGCTCGTGCATTCGGAGCTGCGGGATGCGACCAACCGCATCCTCGTCTATCTCTCCTGGATTCTCGGCCCGGTCATCCTGATCACCCTCGTCGGCCGGGTGCTCGCCTACGGCGGCTGGAACGAGCTGTTCGTCGACACCCGCTGGCGGCGTGCGCTGCTGGACGCGGTGGCGGCAGTGGTTGGCATGATCCCGGAAGGTCTCGTGCTGCTGACGAGTCTCGCGTTCGGGGTGGCCGCGATCCAGCTCGCGGGGCGCAAGGTGCTCGTGCAGGAGCTCGCCGCGGTGGAGGTCCTGGCGCGGGTCGACGTACTCTGCCTCGACAAGACGGGAACGCTCACCAGCGGGGAGCTCGCCTTCGACCGCGCCGAGCCGATCGGTGGGGCGGTGTCCGTCGCCGACGCCGACATCGCATTGGCTGCGTTCGGGGCCGACGATACGGGGAACGCGACCTCCGGCATCCTCTCGAGCCGGTTCCGGTCCGACCGCTACCGGGTGGTGCGGCGGGTGCCGTTCAGCTCGGCGACCAAATACAGCGGGGTCGTGCTGACCGTCGACGGCGTCGAATCGTCGTGGGTGCTCGGCGCTCCCGAGCGGGTGCTCACCGACCACCCGGTCGAGCTCGACAGGGCGAACATCATCGCCGCAACCGGGCAGCGCACCCTCGCTCTCGTCCGCACGCTCGAACCGCTCCCGCCCGGCTCGCATGTTCCGCTGTCCGGGCTGGCCGTCGAGCCGGCGAGCCTGATCGTGCTCAGTGAGTCGATACGACCCGAGGCGGCCGCCACGCTCGGCTACTTCGCCGAACAGTCGGTGCGGGTCGTCGTGATGTCGGGCGACAACCCCATCACCGTCGCGGCCATCGCGCGGAGCCTCGATCTGGGCGGCGACGCCGTCGACGCCTCCACCCTCGGTGACGACGAGGCGCTCGCCACCGCGCTCGCGACCTCCGACATCTTCGGAAGAGTGAGTCCCGAACAGAAGCGCACGGCCATCCGGCTCCTCCGCGCCGAGGGGCACACGGTCGCGATGACCGGTGACGGGGTGAACGACGCGATGGCCATCAAGGATGCGAATCTCGGCATCGCCATGGGATCGGCCACCGCGGCTACGAAGGCCGTCTCGCGCCTGGTGCTGCTCGATAACCGGTTCGACAGGTTGCCCGATGTGCTGGCCTTCGGACGGCGCGTGATCGCGAACGTGGAACGGGTGTCGAACATCTTCCTGGCGAAGACGGTCTACGGCATCCTGCTGGCGCTGGTGAGCGCCGCGCTGCTCTGGCCGTTCCCGTTCCTGCCGCGTCAGCTGACGCTCGTGTCGACGCTGGCCATCGGCATCCCGTCGTTCTTCCTGGCGTTGGCGCCGAACCGACGGATCTACACGCCGGGTGTGCTGAAGCGGATCATCCGGTATTCGGTGCCGACCGGGATCATCGCCGGACTCACCTGCATCGTGGCCTATCTGCCGTTGTATCGCTCGATCCCGCTGCGTGAGGCACGCAGCGTGACGACCATCGCGCTGTTCTGCGTGTCGTTGTGGATCCTCTGCGTGCTCACACGGCCCCTCAGCGGCCCACGGTGGGGCCTGCTCGGCGGGGTGAGTGCGGCGATGGTGCTTGTGTGCGTGCTGCCCTCCACTCGCGCCTTCTTCGAGATGCACGTGTCGTTCTCGCCGGAGTTGTTGTGGGGCATCGCGGTCGGCGCAGTGGGAGCGGCCGGCATCGAACTGTTCTACCGTCTCGCCCGTCGGCGGGGTCTCGTTTTCGATCGCGAGTGAGTGCCGACCCACCCGATCCGACGTGGTAGATTTATCTTGATGTCGAGATAAATAATCGAGCGGGCGACTTAGGCTTGCCTTGCTGGAAACACACTTCGGCGCACAACCAAGATGGACGAAGGCTTGCAATACCAGGCCGGCCGATGAAGGAGAGGGCACTGTGTCTGCTGTAGACAGCTTCGGAGCGAAAGACACTCTGAAAGTCGGGTCGACCGAGTACGAGGTATTCCGGATCGACAGAGTCGAGGGCTACGAGAAGCTCCCGTTCAGCCTCAAGGTTCTCCTGGAGAACCTGCTTCGCACCGAAGACGGCGCGAACATCACAGCCGACCACATCACGGCACTTGGTGGCTGGGATCCGGCGGCCGACCCCGACACCGAGATCCAGTTCACCCCCGCCCGCGTGATCATGCAGGACTTCACCGGCGTCCCCTGCATCGTCGACCTCGCGACCATGCGCGAGGCCGTCTCGGCGCTCGGCGGCGACCCGAAGAAGATCAACCCGCTCGCCCCCGCCGAAATGGTCATCGACCACTCCGTCATCGCTGACCTCTTCGGCACGGAGAACGCGCTGGAGCGCAACACCGACATCGAGTACGAGCGCAACGGCGAGCGCTACCAGTTCCTCCGCTGGGGCCAGACCGCGTTCGACGACTTCAAGGTCGTCCCGCCGGGAACCGGCATCGTGCACCAGGTCAACATCGAGTACCTGGCGCGCGTGACCATGACCCGTGAGGTCGGTGGTGCGCTGCAGGCGTACCCCGACACCTGCGTCGGCACCGACTCGCACACCACCATGGTCAACGGTCTCGGCGTGCTCGGCTGGGGCGTCGGTGGCATCGAGGCCGAGGCGGCCATGCTCGGCCAGCCCGTCTCCATGCTCATCCCGAAGGTGGTCGGCTTCAAGCTCACCGGTGCCATCCCGACCGGCGTCACGGCGACGGACGTGGTGCTCACCATCACCCAGATGCTGCGCAAGCACGGCGTGGTCGGCAAGTTCGTGGAGTTCTACGGCGCCGGTGTCGCGGAGGTCCCGCTGGCCAACCGCGCCACCATCGGCAACATGAGCCCGGAGTTCGGCTCGACCGCCGCCATGTTCCCGATCGACGATGTGACCCTCGACTACCTGCGGCTCACCGGCCGCAGCGAGGAGCAGATCAAGCTCGTCGAGGAGTACTCCAAGCTGCAGACGCTGTGGCACGACGCCAGCAAGGAGCCCGCGTTCAGCGAGTACCTCGAGCTCGACCTCGGCACGGTCGTGCCGTCGATCGCCGGCCCGAAACGCCCGCAGGACCGCATCATCCTCGCCGAGGCCAAGGGCCAGTTCGAGAAAGATCTCGGCGACTACGCCGAGATCGACCACGACCTCGTCGACCTCACCATCTCGGAGTCGTTCCCGGCGTCCGACCCGGGTGAGCTGAGCCCGGAGGACTCGAACAGCCACCACCTCCACCACCACCACAGCCACGCGCCCAAGACCGCGTCGAGCCCGACCCCGGTGACGATCGCCGAGACCGGCGACTCGTTCACGCTCGATCACGGTGCGGTCGCCATTGCGGCGATCACCTCGTGCACGAACACGTCGAACCCGTCGGTGATGCTCGCGGCCGGTCTGCTGGCCCGCAATGCGGCCAAGAAGGGCCTCACGTCCAAGCCCTGGGTCAAGACGACCCTCGCCCCCGGATCGAAGGTCGTCACCGACTACTACGAGAAGGCCGGACTCACCGGCTACCTCGAAGACCTCGGCTTCTACACGGTGGGTTACGGCTGCACCACCTGCATCGGCAACTCCGGGCCGCTGATCGACGAGATCTCGCAGGCCGTGAACCAGAACGACCTCGCGGTGACCGCGGTGCTCTCGGGCAACCGCAACTTCGAGGGTCGCATCAACCCCGATGTGAAGATGAACTACCTCGCGAGCCCGCCGCTCGTCATCGCGTACGCCCTCGCCGGGTCGATGAACTTCGACTTCGAAGTCGACGCGCTCGGCCAGGACCAGGATGGCAACGATGTGTTCCTGAAAGACATCTGGCCCGACGCCGGCGAAGTGCAGGACACGATCGACTCCTCCATCAACGAGGGCATGTTCACGCACGAGTACGCGAGCGTGTTCGAGGGCGACGAGCGCTGGAAGTCGCTGCCGACCCCGACCGGATCGGTCTTCGAATGGGATGAGAAGTCGACCTATGTGCGGAAGCCCCCGTACTTCGAGGGCATGACCCTCGAGACCACCCCGGTCGCCGATATCCAGGGCGCCCGCGTCCTGGCCAAGCTCGGCGACTCGGTCACCACCGACCACATCAGCCCGGCCGGAAACATCAAGGCCGACAGCCCCGCCGGACGCTACCTCGACGAGCACGGAATCGACCGTAAGGACTACAACTCCTACGGCTCCCGCCGCGGCAACCACGAGGTCATGATCCGCGGAACGTTCGCGAACATCCGGCTGAAGAACCAGCTGCTCGACGGCGTCGAGGGCGGGTACACCCGCGACTTCACCCAGGAGGGCGGCCCGCAGTCGTTCATCTACGACGCGTCGCAGAACTACCAGGCGCAGGGCACACCGCTGGTCATCTTCGGAGGCAAGGAGTATGGCTCCGGGTCGTCGCGGGACTGGGCGGCGAAGGGCACGAGCCTCCTCGGCGTCCGCGCGGTCATCACGGAGAGCTTCGAGCGCATCCACCGCTCCAACCTGATCGGGATGGGCGTCGTTCCGCTGCAGTTCCCCGCCGGCGAGAGCTGGGCGTCGCTCGGCCTCGACGGCACCGAAGAAGTGTCGATCTCGGGTCTCGAAGAGCTCAACGAGGGCACCACACCCAAGACGGTGCACGTCGTCGCCGCTCCGACCGTCGACTCGCCCGCGGGCAAGCAGACGATCGAGTTCGATGCCGTGGTGCGCATCGACACACCGGGTGAAGCGGACTACTACCGCAACGGCGGCATCCTGCAGTACGTGCTGCGGAGTCTCGTCTAGGCAAGAATCGCGAGATGGCTCGGAAGCGATTCCGAGCCATCTCCGATTTCAGCGCGCCTAGACTCGAAGCATGAGCATCCTCGAGACCATCCATGGTCCCCGCGACCTCGACGCGCTCTCCGAGAAGGAGCTCGTTCAACTCGCGGGCGAGATCCGTGGCTTCCTCGTGGCGAACGTGTCCAAGACCGGCGGGCACCTCGGTCCGAACCTGGGCGTCGTCGAATCCACGATCGCCATCCACAGGGTCTTCGACTCGCCGCACGATGCCATCGTGTTCGACACCGGACACCAATCGTATGTGCACAAGCTGCTGACGGGTCGCCAAGACTTCAGCATGCTGCGCCAGAGGGGCGGCCTCGCGGGCTACCCGCAACGTTCCGAGTCGGTGCACGACATCGTTGAGAGCTCGCACGCCTCCAGCTCCCTCTCCTGGGCCGACGGGATCTCGCGTGCATTCGCGATGACCGGCCAGAACGACCGCCACGTCGTCGCCATGGTCGGCGACGGGGCGCTCACCGGTGGCATGACCTGGGAGGCGCTCAACAACATCAGCGACGACAACACCCGTCGCCTCATCATCGTCGTCAACGACAACGGCCGCTCCTACGCTCCGACGATCGGCGGCATGGCTCGCTTCCTCAACACGGTGCGAACCCGCACGGGCTACCGCAACCTCTACCTGTCGAGCCGTCGCGCGTTCGACAAGCTGGGCGGTCCGGGTCAGTCGCTCTACCGGGGCGTCCGCGGCGGTCTGCACGGCTTCCTGAGCCGATTCTCGAACAATGAGGCCCTGTACTCCAACCTCGACATCAAGTACATCGGCCCGGTGCACGGCCACGACATCGAGGCGATGGAGGAGGCGCTGCGGCAGGCGAAGAACTACGGAGCGCCGGTGATCGTGCACGCGATCACCCAGAAGGGCCGTGGCTACGAACCCGCCCTGCGAGACGACGCCGACCAGTTCCACTCGGTGGGTCAGATCGACCCCGAGACCGGTGAGACGATCTCGAACTCGAGCAAACCGTCGTGGACCGGCGTCTTCGCCGACGAGATCCTCAGCCTCGCCGAGCATAATCCTCGGCTCGTGGGCATCACCGCGGCGATGCTGCGCCCGACCGGCCTGCACAAGTTCGCGGAGCGGTTCCCCGACCGTGTGCACGATGTCGGAATCGCCGAGCAGCATGCCGTGACGAGCGCGGCCGGTCTCGCGTTCGGCGGGCTGCATCCGGTCGTGGCGATCTACGCGACGTTCATCAATCGTGCCTTCGACCAGGTGCTCATGGATGTGGCACTCCACAAGGCCGGCGTCACATTCGTCCTCGATCGGGCTGGGGTCACCGGTCCAGATGGGCCGAGCCACCACGGCATCTGGGATCTGGCGATCCTGCAGGTGGTCCCGAACATCCGCCTCGCCGCTCCCCGCGACGGCACTCGTTTTCGCGAGGAGCTGGCGGAGGCCGTCGCGGTCGACGACGCTCCCACCGTGCTCCGGTTTCCGAAAGGCTCCGTCGGTCCCGACATCGATGCCGTGCGGCGGACCGTCGACGGTGTCGACATCCTGCGGGAGTCGGAACGCAAAGACGTCCTCATCGTCACAGTGGGACCGATGGCCGAGCTGGGCCTGAAGGTCGCCGACCGACTCGCGGCGCAGGGCATCGGGGCGACCGTCGTCGACCCGCGTTGGGTGGTTCCCGTGCCGGCGAGCGTGCTCTCCCTCGCGGCCGACCATCGCATCGTGGTGACCATCGAAGACGGCATCCGCGTGGGTGGGATCGGCACCCGGGTCCGTCAGGATCTGCGCGAGGCCGGCATCGATACCGCGGTCGACGAGCTCGGGCTGCCCGACGAGTTCATCGACCACGCCACCCGCGAGCAGATCCTCGAAGGGGCCGGGCTGACGCCGCAGAAGATCGCCCGCGACCTGGTGGCCCAGGTGCTCGGCAGCCGCATCCCGATCGCCCGCCCGCTGCCGGCCGACGAGCTGAGCGAGCGGCACCTGGAGGCGTAGCCTGCCCGATCAGGGCAGGCGGTAAACGTGCTCCACGGCACCGCTCGGGAAGGGCGTGCTGCGCATGAGCCGCAGGGGTTTCGTCACCTCGGTGACCGGCAGCAGCGGCTTTCCGGAGCCGACGAGCACCGGCATGATCGTCACGTGCAGTTCGTCGAGCAGGCCGGCGGCGGCCAGCTGCGCGGCGATGGAACCGCCGCCGACGACCCATACATCGCGATCGCCGGCGGCGTCGCGGAGCTCCCCGTCGAGCTGGGCGAGGTCGCCGGAGAAGAACGTGATGTCGGCGCCGTCGATGACCGGGAGTGTGCGGTGTGTCACGACCCAGGTCGGGATGCCCGGGTACGGCCAGGCCGTGCCCGCGTCGGCCAGCAGGAAGTCGTAGGTCGCCGCCCCCATGATGATCGCGCCGATCCCCGCCAGGAATGCGTCGTAGTGGGTGGAGAACTCCTCGAACCCGAATGCGAGCAGCCAGTCGATGCGATCGGATGAGTCGGCGATGAAACCATCGATCGAGGACGCGACGTAGTACTGGGTGATGGCCATGCCGTGACGCTATCAGCGGGGGGTGACATCCCGGTACGGCGGGAGCGGCTCCCGGTTCTGGAAGGTGAGGATCGCCGGATTCACGATGCGACCCTCGCGGATCTCGATCGCTCGGCGCACCGTCGGATCCGCATCCCAGGCCGCCGGCCCGGCCATCACCACGTCGAGGAACGGAGTGAGCGCTTCCCCGATCTCCCAGGTCGCCGAATCCCAGAGGTACGACGGGCTGTGGTCGACTCCGTAATAGCGCACGTGGTCGCCGACCTCGAAGATCGGCTCGGCGAACGTTGTGGGGCGGGCCCAGCTGAACCCCATCCCCTCGTCGCAGGAGACGTCGACGATCAGGCTTCCGGGCGCGAACCCGCCGAGATCGGACTCGGTGAGATAGGTGAGCGGGGCGTTCGGATCCTGCAGGGTGCAGTTGACCACGATGTCGGCCGCCGCCAGGAAGGGCGCGAGAGGGACCCGCCCCCGCTCCGTGATGACCTGGCTGAGGTAGGGCTCCGTATCGTCGTGGTCGAACTGCACGATTCGCACCGAGTGGATGGGCGACCCGACCGCGGCGACCTCGCGGTTGGTGAGCACCTGCACATCGTGCACACCGTGAGCGTTGAGCGCGGTGACCGCACCGCGCGCCGTGGCGCCGAAGCCGATCACGACCGCGTTGAGCCGCCGCCCGTAGTCTCCCGTGAGGCCGACGAGCGACAGGGCGTGGATGACCGAGCAGTATCCGGCGAGCTCGTTGTTCGCGTGGAAGACGTGGAGGGCGAAATTGCCTTTGCTCGTCCAATGGTTCATCGCCTCGAAGGCGATCAGGGTGAGGTGCTTGTCGATCGCGCGTTGCGTGATCTCCCTGTCCTGCACGCAGTGCGGCCATCCCCAGAGCACCTGTCCGTCGCGCAGCTCGTCGAGATCGCTCGGCTGGGGCTTCGGCAGGAGGATGACGTCGGCGGCCGCGATGATGTCGGCGCGGGAGGCGATCCTGCGCACCAGCGGACGCAGCTGGTCGTCGGTGAGTCCGAACCGCTCGCCGTACCCGTGCTCCAGCAGGATCCGCTCCCGAAGGGCCGGCTCGATGCGGTCGAGGCGGGCCGGATGCAGGGGCAGGCGTCGCTCATCCGGTTTCGCCGAGGTCGCGAGGACTCCGAGGGTGAGGTCGGCGGTGGTGAGGTCGGCGGTGGCGAGGTCGGCGGTGGTGGACGGTGTTTCGGACATTGCGGCTCCCTCGTCGGGGGCCGAGTGGCTCCGTCGCCTCAGACTATGCCCCGCGTTTGACTGAGAGTGCACTCGAAGTCCTATCGTGGCTCCCATGACCGATTCTCTGTCGCTGGCGATCTCCGATGTCGCCCGGCTCACCGGGCTCTCCGCGCACACCCTGCGGTATTACGAACGGGAGGGGCTCATGTTCTCCCCGGTCGATCGGGCGTCGTCGACGCACCGGCGCTATTCGCAGGCCGATGTGAACTGGGTGATCTTCCTCACGAAGCTGCGTCTCACCTCGATGCCCATCGCCCGGATGCGCGAATACGTCGCCCTCGCCCGGCGCGGCGACGACACCTCCGCCGACCGCCTCGAGTTGTTGCTCATCCACCGGATGAACGTGGTGCAGCGGCTTGAGGAGATGACCGCGAGTCTCGCCGCGATCGACCACAAGATCGGTCTCTATCAGGAAAAGGTAACCGCATGAAAACGACAACACTCGGAACCGCGAACCTCGAGGTCTCCCGGCTCGGCCTCGGCTGCATGGGCATGTCCGCGTTCTACAGTGGCGCCGGAACCGACGACGCGGGCTCGATCAGGACCATCCACCGCGCGCTGGATCTCGGGGTCACCTTCTTCGATACGGCCGAGATCTACGGGCCGTACATCAACGAGGAACTCCTGGCGAAGGCGTTCGCCGGCAAGCGCGACCAGGTGGTCATCGCCACGAAGTTCGGCACGATCAACCACCGGGTGCCGGAGGAGAACGGCCAACCGGTGCGCAGCCTCGACGGTTCGCCCGAGAACCTGCGTTTGTCGGTGGAAGGCTCGCTGCGTCGGCTGAACACCGACTACATCGACCTGTACTACCAGCACCGGATGGACCCCGGGACGCCGATCGAGGACACCGTCGGCGCGCTTTCCGAGCTGATCCAGGAGGGTAAGATCCGCCACTACGGATTGTCGGAGGCCGCTCCGGCGACGATCAGACGGGCGAATGCCGTGCATCCGGTGACCGCGGTTCAGACCGAGTACTCGCTGTGGACGCGCGATCCGGAGGCGGAGGTGCTGCCGACCGTGCGCGAGCTCGGCATCGGTTTCGTGCCGTACTCTCCGCTCGGACGCGGGTTCCTCACCGGGACGATCCGCTCCCTCGACCAGCTGGACGAGAACGACTTCCGTCGATTCAATCCGCGGTTCGAGGGTGACAATCTGGAGGCCAACATCCGCATCGTCGAGCAGGTGGACGCCGTGGCCCGGGAGGTGGAGGCGAAGCCCGGTCAGGTGGCGCTCGCCTGGCTGCTCGCTCAGGGCGACGGCATCGCGCCCATCCCGGGCACCCGTCGCGTGGAGAACCTGGAGCAGAACGTGGCGGCCGACGCTCTCACCCTCTCGGGCGACCAGCTGTCGCGACTGGATGAGGTCGCGGCTCCGGTCGGCGACCGCTACGCCGATATGAGTCCGCTCAACAAATAGGCCGTCTGACGTCGAAGCGGTCGCCTTCTCACTCTGCGCACTCTGCGTGTCGGGGAGCGCGACCGCTTCGATGTCTCAGGCGATGGTGAAACGGATGCGGATGGTGCGGGCTTCCGGCCGGAGCGCCGAGTCGGGCGAGACGTCAGGTCCGCAGGCGCGCGAGCCGAGCCCGTGCTGGGCCGCATCGATGATCAGGTGGCTGGTGTCGCTCTCCGGCAGCTCGAACGGGTGGGTCGCCCCCGTGAGCTGTTGGGGCGTGTTCCGGCTCAGTGTGAAGCCGGGTCGGCGGCCGCGGGTATCGGGCAGGAACGTGAGGCTGAACTGGTCCCCTTCGGCGGTGCGCAGTGTGAGCGTTCGGGTGTCGGATCGGTGACCGGTCTCCTGCGGGCGGGCGTAGTCGACGGAGAGGTCGGCGATCGTCGACTCGAACCGCCCTACGTGCGCCGCATGCCTGCTGTCGGGGTACGACTCCAGCGGCCCCCGCCCGAACCAGGCTGCGCCGTCGATGCTCGCCCCGTCCTCGTCGGGCAGCTCGAATCGCACCCCGATGCGCGGCCAGACGGTGCCCCAGCCTGTCGAAGGCAGGATCTCGACGCGCAGGTCGAGCTCGCCGTCGATGAGACTCCAGGCGGTGTCGACCAGCACGGAGTGCGCGGAGTTCGCGGCCGAGACCTTCGTGAGCGTGCGGATTCCGGATGCGTCTCCGCTCGCCTCGACGATCCGGTGCGTCAGACGATCGAGGCCTTGGCCACGCCAGAGTTCGGCGCTCGAGACGCCGTCGATGCTCGCATCGCTGCCGCGCGGATCGGCGGAGGACGCCCCTTCATCGTTGTCGGTCGGAGCCCGCCACAGCTCCAGCCTCGGGCCGTCGACCCGTCTTCCGGCGATGCTGACCAGTCGCCCGTTCTCGAAGAGCGCCGGACCGAGGGCGAGCGTGCCCTCCGCCGAACCCTGAGGGGCCACCGCGAGGGCGGGGATCACGGGGGTGACCGCCGAGCGGTCGAGCTGGGCGGAAGCCACCACATGCCCGGCCTCAGCCCACGCCGTGTCGTCTCGCAGCACGGCATCGATGGTCAGCCACGTCTCCCCGATATCGGCCACCGGGATGCGGGGGAGCGGCACGGAGATGGACGACCCGGCCGCGAGGGCGGAAACCTCCAGTTCGCCCGCCGTCACCGGAGCGCCATCGTGCTCGATCCGCCAAAGGAATCGCAGGTCGGATGCGTCCGCCGTGTGCCGCAGATTGGCGAGCTCGACGGAGTCGATGTCGAACAGGAACCGGATCGGCTGGGCCACCGTCTTGAACTCGTGCAGCCCCGGGGTTGGCGTGTCATCGCTCAAGACCATGCCGTCCATCACGAAGTTGCCGTCGTGCACGACCTCGTCGAAGTCGCCGCCATAGGCGTAGAACGGCACGCCGTCCGGTGTCGTGGTCAGGACGCCGTGGTCGCGCCACTCCCACACGAACCCGCCGTGCAGGCGCGGGTGCTCGTGCACGAGAGCCTCGTACTGGTCGAGCGCGCCCGGGCCGTTGCCCATGGCGTGCGCGTACTCGCAGAGCAGGAACGGCTTGGTGCGCTGACGGGCGCCTTGGGCGGGCGTGCAGCCGAGCAGTGGTGCCAGTGAGCCGTCGGTGCCGATCTCGGTGGTCTCGCTGATCGAGGAGTACATCCGCGAGTACACATCGGTGTACTCGCCGGCGTAATCGCCTTCGTAGTGAACCGGGCGCTCCGGGTCGCGTGCATGCACCCACGCTGACATCGCGGCGAGGTTCGCGCCGGTTCCCGACTCGTTGCCGAGCGACCAGATCACGATGCTCGGGTGGTTCTTGTCCCGTTCGACGGTGCGCCGGATGCGGTCGAGGTAGGCGTCGCGCCAGATCGGGTCGTCGCTCGGGTTGGCGACCCAGTCGTTCGCCGAGAAGCCGTGGGTCTCGAGATCGCATTCGTCGATCACCCAGAAACCGAGCTCGTCGGCCAGGTCGAGCAGGCGCGGATGCGGCGGATAGTGGCTCGTCCGGATGGCATTGACGTTGAACCGCTTCATCCGCGCGAGGTCGTCGCGGGCGTGCTGCTCGTCGAAGACCCGGCCGCGCTCGGGGTGGGTCTCGTGCCGGTTCATCCCGTGGAACACGACCCGGCGCCCGTTCACGAGAAACCGGTCGCCTCGGATCTCGACCGTGCGGAAGCCGAGACGGAAATCGATGCTCTCGGCCGCGCTCGAGAGGGTCGCAGTGTAGAGCCGGGGGGTTTCGGCCGTCCACGGCTCGACCGTGCCGGCGGAGACCGGGGTGACGTCGCCGGGGGCGGCCCAGACCTGCTCCACACCGAGCTCCGGGATGCGCAGCGTGACGGGGAAGGCGCCTGCGTCGGCCGTGACCTCGGTCGCGACCGTGCCGAGGCCGTCGGCGTAGGCCGTGCGGAGCCACGCGTCTTCGATGCCGCCCTGCGGGCGGGCGATCACGGTGACGTCACGGAAGATTCCGGGCAGCCACCACTGGTCCTGGTCTTCGAGGTAGCTCGCCGCAGACCACTGGTGCACGCGCACGGCGATGGTGTTCTCGCCGGCTCGCACCGCATCCGTCACCTCGAACTCGTGGGCGAGCCTGCTGCCGCTCGCCGACCCGATCTCCTGCCCGTTCACCCAGACCTTGAACAGCGACTCGACGCCGTCGAAGCGCAGCACGATCCGCTCGGACCCCGACCACTCCGCCGGCACGACGAAGGTGCGGCGGTAGTCGCCTGTCGGGTTCTCGTCGGGAACGTGCGGGGCGTCGATGGGGAACGGGTACTGAACGTTCGTGTAGATCGGCCGGCCGTACTCGCCGTCGCCCTGCAGCACCCAGTGCGAGGGAACGGGGATGGTGTTCCAGGAGGTGTCGTCGAAGCCTTCGGCGGCGATCTCCTCGGTCGGCGGCGCGCCGGGCGAGAGACGGAACCGCCACGGCCCGTTCAGGGAGAGCGCGGGGGCATCCGAATGCAGCCAGGAGCGCGCGGGCGGAGGGCGCCACGGGCCGGCGCGGTGTCGGCGGGGGAGAAGGCGAGGGACGGGAACGGCACTACTTCACGGATCCTTCGGTCAGGCCGCCGCGCCAGAACCGCTGGAGCACGATCATCGCGATGGCGAGGGGGATGATCGACAGCAGGACGCCGCCGGTCGTGAGCTCGTAGAACTCGGGGAGCCTGTCCACCTGGCTTCGCCAGGTGTTCAGACCGAGGGTGATCGGAAAGAGGGAGTTGTCGGAGAGCATGACCAGCGGCAGGAAATAGTTGTTCCAGATTCCGACGAGCTGGAACAGGAACACCGTGACCAGGGCCGGGGTCATGATCCGGAGCCCGAGCGTGTGGAAGATGCGTAGCTCGCCGGCCCCGTCGATGCGGGCGGCCTCCATCAGGGCGGGGTCGATGGTCGCGTCCGCGTAGATGCGGCAGAGGAAGAGCCCGAACGGCGAGACGAGCGACGGGATGAGCACCGACCAATACGTGTTGGCGAGCCCCAGCTGACTGAACAGCAGGAACAGGGGGAGCGCCGTTGCGGTGCCAGGAACGAGGACACCGCCGAGCACGAGTCCGAACACGAAGTTGCGGCCTCGGAACCGGTATTTGGCGAGTGCGTAGCCGCCGGCGGCCGCGAAGTACGTCGCAAGCAGTGCTCCGACACCCGCGTAGAGCACTGAGTTCGCGAACCAGCGCATGAAGATGCCGTCGTCGTAGCTCAGCACCTCGCCCAGATTGTGCCAGAGGGCGAAGGTGGGTGCGAACCAGAAGCCGTTGGTGGCGAACAGGTCGGTGGTGGTCTTGGTCGAGGCCACCACCACCCAGTAGACCGGCACCAGGAAGTAGACGGCGGCGACGACGAGGACGCCGGTGACGACGATCGTCACTCCGGGCCGCCGGCGGACGGCCCGCGTGGTAGCGCTCACCGGGATCTCCTGTTCATCAAACGAAGGAAGGTGAACGATAGGAGGAACGCGACGAGCGCGATCAGTACGGCCTGGGCAGCGGCGACGTTGTAGTCGTTGTAGGCGAACGCGGTCGTGTACGCGCTGAGGTTCGGCGTGTACTCACTGTCGATCGCGGGGGAGACGGATTGCAGCACCTGCGGCTCGGCGAACAACTGCAGCGTTCCGATGATCGAGAACACGGTCGCCAGGACGAGCGCCGGACGGATGAGGGGCAGTTGGATGCTCCTCGCCACCCGCCAGGGGCCGGCGCCGTCGACCTTCGCCGCCTCGTACACCTCGGTCGGGATGGATTTCAGCTGCGCGATGATGATCATCATGTTGTAGCCCGTGTAGGTCCAGGTGACGATGTTCGCGATCGACCACAACACGGTTCCGGCCCCGAGGAAGTCGAGGTGTATTCCGAACACGCCGGCGATGTCGATGAGCGGGCTGAGCCCCGGCACATACAGGAACGACCAGAGGATCGTCGCGACGACTCCGGGGATGCCGTACGGCAGGAAGTACACGGCGCGGAAGAAGCCGGGCCAGCGAGCCGAGGCCGATTCGAGCAGCAGCGCGAGCACCGTGCACAGTGCGATCATCACCGTGACCTGCACGACACCGAAGAGCAGCATCCGCCCGATGGAGGCGATGAAGTTGCCGTTCGACAGCGCCTGCGCATAGTTGGCGAACCAGGCGAACTCGGTGGTCACTCCCTTCTCGCCGAAGACGCCGTGCCGGGAGACCGCGGTGAAGCTGCTGCCGATGGCGACGACGATCGGCAGGATGAACGTGAGCAGGAACAGAAGGAGGAACGGCGCGAGCAGCGCCCAGGGCGCCCACGTTCGGCGCAGGCCCTTCACGAGCCCGCCTTCCGGATGCTCAGACCCTTGTTCTTGAACGCGGCGATGATCAGCTTCTCGCTCTGCACGACGGCGTCGACGAGCGTTCCCCCGAAGGCCTTCTTGCGGAACCCGTCCGCGAGGATGTTGAGGGACTGCTGCGTGAGCGGCCACCACGACCAGTCCGGGTTCTGCTGCTGCGAGGCCGGCAGGAAGACCTCCTCGTTGTAGTTCTGTCCGCCGAAGAAGGGTGACGGTTCCATGCGGGTCTTGCCGATGTAGTCCCTGGCCGGTGACCAGCCGATGCCGCTGTGCTCGATCATGGCGTCGATGCCCTCGTGGCTGGTGGTCATCCACACGGCGAACTCGAGCGCCTCCTTCGGGTGCTTGCTGTTGGCGAGCACGGCCGCGGTCGAGCCGCCGAGGAACCCGGAGCCGAAACCCGTCTCCCAGCGGGGCACCGCAGCGACCCGCCATTTGCCTTTGGCGCCGGAAACGCCCTTCAGCAGAGCGTCGCCCCAGCTGGCACTGACCAGCCCGGCGATCTTGCCGGCAGCGGCAGCCGAGAACCACGGCGTCGAGAACGCTCCGTATGCGGTCGTCAGGATGCCGTCGTCGATGGCTTTGTCGAAGAAGCGCGCGGTGGCCAGCGTGGCGTCGTCGGTCATGTCGATCACCCACTCCCCGCCGTTGACCGTGAGCCAGGATGCGCCGGCCTGACCGGCCACCGCCATGAACCACGACGGGTCGGCGACGTTGAAGGCGTCGATGTACATGCCGGCCTTCTTGAGTTCGCGCCCCACAGTGGACCACTCCGACCAGGTGGCCGGGGCCGTCGCCCCCACCTTCTGCAGCAGATCGGGCCGATGGTAGAACGCGAGTGGACCCGAGTCCTGCGGGATCCCGTAGACCCCGTCCACGTAGCTCACCTGGCCCCACAGGGTTTCGTCGTACAGGTGCGCGTAGTCGTCGGCGCCATACCGGGCGAGGTCGACCAGGCCGTTCACGAGCATGAATTCCGGCACGGTGCGCAGCTCGACCTGGGCGAGGTCCGGGCCTCCGCCGGCCGCGAGCGCGGAGTACAGCTTCTGGTAGCCGCCGGAGTTGCCGCCGGGGATCCAGACGGCCTCGACCTGCACATCCGGATGCGACGCGTTCCACACATCCGCGACCTTCTGCAGGTCTTTGAGCCAGGCCCAGTAGGTGAGGGTGACCTTCTCGCCGCGTGAGACCGCCGGAACGAGCGGCCGGCTGTTGGCCGAGACGGTTCCGGGTGTGCTGCAGCCGGCCAGGAGGGCGGCGGCCGAGGCCGCGACCCCGAGGCTGAGGAGACTGCGTCGCGTGAGTTCGGTCATATCCTTCACTTCGTCGTGCTCGGATCGCTTACGATGACGCTATACGAAAATTGACCGACTGACCTAATTTGGATGACGATGACCGCAGTGGAGAGCCCCCGGCGCCGTGGGCCGTACGCCAAGACCGCCCAGCGCCGCCGACAGATCGTCGACGAGGCGTACCGGCTCTTCGCCACCCGCGGCTACTACGCGAGCTCGCTGCGGGATGTCGCGGCGGCCGCCGGTATGAGTCAGTCGAACCTGATGCACCATTTCCCGACCAAAGAGGAGCTGCTGCTCGCGGTGCTCGCGCAGCGCGACGAACTGGGCGGGGGAGACGTGCCCTGCGCCGACGGCGACGAGCCGTTCGAGGCGCATATCGTCGCCCAGGCGAAGGCCAACGAGAGCATCCCGGGGCTGATCGCCGTCTACAGCGTGCTCTCCGCGGAGGCGACCACAGAAGACCACCCCGGGCGCGACTACTTCTTGAAGCGGTACGCGATGCTGAAGACCGAATACGCAGCCGAGTTCGAGGAGCTCCGCCGTCTGGGCCGCCTGCGCGAAGGCGTCGACCCGACGACGGCTGCCGCGAGCGTCGTGGCGCTGTGGGAGGGAATCCAGTTGCAGTGGCTCTACGAGCCGGATGCCGTTGACGCGGCCGCGACCCTGCGCGCCTACCTCGACCTCGTGATCGTCGACCCTGCGCATTGACGGCACAGGCGCTTTCGGGCGACTCGCCGTCGACACCTCCGTCACGACGGATGGATCGGCCACAGAGGGCGATCCATCCGTCGGCGCGAATCGGGTTACGCCACGCCCTGGATGGGCGGGTGGTGGAATGTGTCTCCGAAGACCCGCTGCGACGCGCCCACCCGGTCGAGGTACGGCGTGATGCCACCCATCTGGAACGGGAATCCGGCGCCGAGGATCATGCACAGGTCGATGTCTTCAGCCGCGTGCACGACGTCGTCGTCGAGCATCCGATGGATCTCGTCGGCGAGCCCGTCTTCGAGGCGCTGAAGGATCTGCTCCTTTGTCCACGGGTTCGTGCCGCCCGAGACGATTTTGGCGGCGGTCTTGTCGATGCCCTTGATCTTGCCCTTCGAATCCTTCTCGAGCAGCGTTCCGTGCTCCGCCAGCTTGTGGAGGTTCTCGCTGCGGTAGAAGCGGTCGGGGAAGGCCTCGTGGTGGGTGTCGAGCACATGCGCGCCGACTTTGAGTCCGACGAGGTCGAGCAGAGCCGAGGGCGGCATCGGCAGGCCGAGCGGCGCGAAGCCCTCATCGACGACCTCGAACGGAGTGCCGTCATCGACGGCGTGCATCGCCTCACCGAGCACCTTGGCCAGGACGCGGTTGACCACGAATCCGGGTGTGTCGGCGGTGATGACCGCGTTCTTCTTCAGCGCGGCCGCGGTGACCATCGCGGTCGAAAGCGTCGCCTCATCCGTCTTCGGGGTGTTCACGACCTCGATGAGCGGCATGACGGCGACCGGGGTGAAGAAGTGGAAGCCGACGAGACGTTCCGGATGCTTCAGCTTGGCGCCGATCTTCTCGACCGAGAGCGACGAGGTGTTCGTGGCGAGCACGGCTTCGTCGGAGAGGTACTGCTCGACCTCCTCGAAGACGTTCTGCTTGACGGCGAGCTCCTCGAAGACGGCCTCGATGACCCAATCGCAATCGGCGAAATCGGCCTTGTCGGTGGTGCCGGTGACGAGCGCGCGCAGACGGTTGCCCTCATCCGGCGAGATGCGGCCCTTCTCCTGCAGCGTGCCGATCTCGTCGTGGATGTAGGCGACGCCCTTGTCGACGTGCGCCTGGTCGAGGTCGGTGATGATCACGGGCACGCGCAGCCGGCGAACGAAGAGCAGCGCGAACTGGCTGGCCATATAGCCGGCGCCGATCACGCCGACCTTGGTGACCTTCTTCGCCAGCTTCTTGTCTGGCGCGCCGGCAGGGCGCTTCGCCCGCTTCTGCACGAGGTTGAACGCGTAGATGCTCGCCTGGAACTGGTCGCCCGAGATCAACTCGCCGAGCACGTCGTCTTCGCGGGCGAAGCCGTCTTCCTTCGAGCCGCTCTTGGCCGCCTTGAGCAGGTCGAGCGCGGCGTACGGCGACTTCGGAACCGTGCCGATGCGGCTCTCCAGCATCTTGCGGGCGATGCCGACCGCGGCATCCCACTTGACCATGCGCTCGACCTTGCCCGGCGCGTTCGGGCGCTTCACCGCGAGCTCGCCCGAGACGACTCTGTCGGCCCACTTGATCGAGTCTTCGAGGAAGTTGGCGGAGTCGAAGATGGCGTCGGCGATGCCGAGATCGAAGACGTCCTGCGGTTTGAGCATCCGGTTCTGTTTGAGCGGGTTCTCGATGATCACCTTGAGGGCGTTCTCGATGCCGATCAGGTTGGGGAGGAGGTAGGCGCCGCCCCAGCCCGGGATGAGGCCGAGGAACACTTCCGGCAGGGCGAACGCCGCCGCCGAGCGGTCGATGGTGCGATAGTCGGCGTTCAGGCCGATCTCCACGCCGCCGCCCAGGGCGAGTCCGTTCGTGAAGACGAATGACGGGACGCCGAACGTCGCCTGCTTGCCGAGCACGTGGTGACCGAGCTGGGGGAGCAGCTTCGCCACCTCCTTGCTGGGAATGTCGCCCACCTTGCTGAGGTCGGCGCCCGCCGCGAGGATGAACGGTTTGCCGGTGACGGCGACAGCGTGGATCTCGCCACGGCCCGCGCGGGCGGTCAGCTCATCGAAGGTCTCACCCAGCTCGAGCAACGTCGCCGGACCCATCGTGTTCGGTCGCGTGTGGTCGCGGCCGTTGTCGAGGGTGACGAGCGCGAGGACCTTGCCGCCCGACAGCGGAACATCCTTCACGAACGAATGGGTGACGACCTCGTCGTCGGAGAGGCTGACGAGCGGGCTGAAGTCGATCTTGGAGTAGTCGGTCACGTGTCAGGCCTTCCTTGCGCGCTTGCTGTAGTGGGGGTTCTCCCAGACGACGCTTCCGCCCTGGCCGAGGCCGACGCACATCGCGGTGAGGCCGTAGCGCACCTCCGGGTGCTCGGCGAACTGGGCGGCCAGCTGGATCATCAGCCGCACGCCGCTGGCGGCGAGCGGATGGCCGACAGCGATCGCACCGCCCCACTGGTTGACGCGGGGATCTTCGTCGTCGATGCCGAAGTGGTCGAGCAGCGAGAGCACCTGGATCGCGAAGGCCTCGTTGAGCTCGAACAGCCCGATGTCGTCGATACTGAGCCCGGCCTTGCGGAGGGCCTTCTCGGTCGACGGGACCGGACCGATACCCATGATCTCCGGCTCGACGCCGGCGAACGCGAAGCTGACCATGCGCATCTTCGGCTGCAGGCCGAACTCCTTCACGGCATCGGCGGAGGCGAGGATGCTCGCTGTCGCGCCATCGGTCAGCGGAGACGAGTTGCCGGCGCTGACACGGCCGTGCGGGCGGAACGGGGTGCGCAGGGTCGCGAGTGATTCCATATTCGTCTCGGGGCGCATCCCCTCATCGTGTGTGGCGAGACCCCAGCCGCTCTCGGAACGGATGGCGACCGGAACCAGGTCTGGCTGGATCTTGCCGGCGGCGTAGGCCGCGGCGGTCTTCTGCTGGCTGCGCATGGCGTACCGGTCGCTGCGCTCTTTGGTGAGCGCGGGGAACCGGTCGTGGATGCGCTCGGCCGTCATGCCCATGTTGAGCGCGTCCTCGCCGACCAGACGCTCCGACAGGAAGCGCGGGTTGGGGTCGGCGCCGAAGCCCATCGGATGACGTCCCATGTGCTCGACGCCGCCGGCGATCGCCAGATCGTATGCACCGAACGCGATGCCGGAGCCCAAGGTGGTGACGCTCGTCATGGCGCCGGCGCACATCCGGTCGATGGCGAATCCGGGAACGGATTTCGGCAACCCCGCGAGCAGCGCGGCCGTGCGGCCGAGGGTGAGACCCTGGTCGCCCTGCTGGGTGGTGGCGGCGATGGCGACGTCGTCGATCCGGTCTTTCGGCACGTTCGGATTGCGCTCGAGGAGTTCGATCATGGCTTTGACCACCAGATCGTCTGCTCGCGTGTTCCAGTACTGCCCTTTTTCGCCGGCTCGCCCGAATGGAGTGCGTACTCCATCGACGAAGACGACATCAGTTCTTTCGGCCACAATGCCTCCCACAATCAGGTCGTACCGATCCTAAAGACGGCGCCGGTGGGAGAAGAATCGTTTGACTCTTCCTACGAATCGGCTTCGTCAGGCTCGACGTCGGTTTGGTGGGCATCGACAAAGGCCTGGCTGATCAGCTGTGTGGTTGCCTCAATCTGCCAGGGTCGCGCGCCCCATTCGGCGAGGGCCGATCCGATCGCCTCGGGATCGGGTTCTGCGGGAGGGGCCCAGGCCACGCGGCGCAGTGTCTCCGGTGTGAGCAGGTTCTCGACCGGAATGGCGAGCTCCTCGGACAGCTCGCCGAGAGCCGCGCGGGCGGCCTTGAGCCGGGCATCCGCCTCGGGGTTGCGATCGCCCCAGGCGCGCGGCGGCGGCAGCGTGTCGCCATTGCCGCGCAGCACCGGCAGATCCTTGGTGGTGCGAGCGCGCTCGATGGCGTCCCACCAGCGGTCGATCTCAGTGCGACTCGCCCGACCGTTGAACTCGCGTAACGCGGCGAGCGCGCGCTTGGATTCGGGAAACGCTTTGGCGGCGGCGGTGAGCGACGCATCCGGGATGAGCCGACCGGGCGCGGTGTCGCTCTCGCGGGCGAACTCGTCGCGGCTCAGCCAGAGCTCCCGGGCGGCGGCGAGATTGCGCAGACCTCTGATGGAGTGGATCCCCGAGAGACGGCGCCACGGTTCGGCGCGCACCGGCTTGAGATCGCGGGCGAGCTCGTCGGCGAACTCCTGCCGGGCATACCCGGTCTTGCCGGCTTCTTCGAGCAGGCCCGCGATCGCATCGCGCAGATCGGGGAGGAGCTCGACGTCGAGGGCGGCGTAGACCAGCCACGGTTCCGGGAGGGGGCGCGTCGACCAGTCCGCCGCCGAATGCTCTTTGGCGAGGTGCACGCCGAGCAGTTCCTCCACGACGGTGCCGAGGCCGACGCGGGGCATCCCGAGCAGGCGCGCGGCGAGTTCGGTGTCGAAGATGGTGTGCGGGTCGAGACCGACTTCGCGTAGGCAGGTCAGATCCTGGGTGGCAGCGTGGAGGACCCACTCGTCGTCGGCGATCGCCGCATTCAACTCGTCGAAGCGTCCGACGGCGGGCGGATCGAACAGGAACGTCCCCGCGCCGCGGCGGAAGACCTGGATGAGATAGGCGCGCTGCGAGTAGCGGAAACCGGAGGCGCGCTCGGCGTCGACGGCGACGGGACCGGTTCCGCCGGCGATCGCGTCGACGGCGCTGAGGTAGTCCTCCCGGGTAGCGATGACGGAGTGATCAGGCACGCGGCGTCCGTCTCGCGGAGAGCAGGCTCACACCCTCACCGGCGGGCGGCAGCCCCGCGAGCATGCAGAGCAGCTCACCCCAGCCTTCGACATGGGCGGTGACATCGTTCTCGAGCGGGGTCCAGGAGGCGCGGAGCTCGATCTGCGAGCCGTCCCCCTGTTTGGCGAGCTCGCCGAAACCGGTGGAGATGATCTTGGTGGCTGTTCCGCTGGCGGCCGTATAGCTCGCCCGGCGCGCGTCGAGCGCATCCACGAGCCAGGACCAGGCGACATCGGCGAGGAACGGATCGAGGCCGATATCGGTCTCCAACGGCGCCTGGGCGAAACACACGACACGGAAGCGACCTCCCCAGGCCTCCGGCTCGTCCGGATCGTAGAGCAGGATGAACCGGCCGGTGCCCAGATCGGAATCGGCGCCGTGGCGCGCGGGCCGCACATCCGCCGCCAGGGCGACCGCGAACGGCGCGAGCTGGCCCGGGGCGGGAATCTCGCTGATCACCAGTTCGGGACGCGACTGCACGGCGCGTATCGTCTGCAACGCCGCGGCGAACTCCGGGGGAGTGCTGGGAGTCGAGGATGTTGTCGGCACAAAACGAACACTAGGGTCGAATGCGTTCGCGGAACGGTAAGGCACGCCGCTGGTGAACTCCTGGGCGGGGTGCGGGGATTCGGGTCTACTCTGCTCACATGGCGAGGTCGACGATCGCGAAATCCTTGATCACAGCCGCCGGTGTCGCCGGCGGCCTCGTGCTGCTCACGGCGGCCGGTGCCGGCTTCGTGATGGCCCGTGTGGCGCGAACCGTGATCACTCCGGTGCGCAAACGGCCGCAGAATCAGAGCATCCGGGCCGTGGACGACGAAGCCGGCACGGTGACGCTCAAAGACACACCGGATTCCGCTGTTCCCGGCCGGTACGGGCTCTGGTTCGACGACGACACGGGATACGCCCGCATCGGGGGCGTGATCGAAAAGCGCGACGGCACGGTGACGCGTGACGTCCAGAGAGTCGCCTTCGGCGAGTTGCGTCCGACGACGAGGGCCCGGCTGAGCGGCTACTACTACCTCGAGCCCGAGGAACTGGGGCTCTCTGCGAACAGTGTCATGATCGAGACCGAGCTGGGGGAGGCGCCGGCCTGGCATTTCCCCGCCGAGGGCATCGACGACGGCCGCTGGGTCATCCAGGTGCACGGCTGGGGCGCCACCCGGCAGGAGGGGCTGCGGGCGGTCCCGGTCTTCCACCGCGAAGGCTTCACCTGTCTGCTCGCGTCGTACCGCAACGACGGCGACGCACCCCCGAGTGCCGACCGGCGGTACGGGCTGGGCGGCACGGAGTGGCGCGACATCGACGCGGCGATCCGGTTCGCCCAGGAGAACGGCGCCCGGTCGATCGTGCTGATGGGATGGTCGATGGGTGGCGCGGTCGTGCTGCAGACGATCACCCGATCGTCTGCGAGTGAACTCATCCGGGGGATCATCCTCGATTCGCCGGTGATCGACTGGATCGACACCCTCGAATACCAGGCGCGACTGCTGCGGCTGCCCGACCCGATCACACAGGGGGCGTTGCGGCTCATCGAATCGACGTGGAGCGGTCCGATCACCGGGCTGGGAGCGCCGATCGATCTGGCCAGCATGAACTTCGTTGCGAGGGCCTCCGACCTCGCGCTGCCGATGCTCATCCTGCACAGCGACGACGACGGGTTCGTGCCCTCCACCGCATCGCGGGCACTCGCGCGGGCGCGCAGCGATATCGTCACACTCGTGCCCTTCGCCACCGCACTGCACACAAAGCTCTGGAACTACGACGAGGAGCGGTGGACCAACGCGATCGCCGACTGGCTCGGCGACACCGTCGGCTGACGCGGAGGCGCCGCCGGGCATCCGCGGGTCGCTGGCGGATTATGGTATTGAAAGAATCGAAGTGGAAGGCGTTGCCATGCCCCGGGTCACTATCCAGGTGCTCGCGCAAACGCTCGGGATCTCGAAGGCGTCGGTCTCCTACGCTCTGAACGGGCAACCCGGGGTGAGCGAGGCGACCCGTCAGCGCGTGCTGCTGCTGGCGACCGAACTGGGTTGGCATCCGAGCTCGAGCGCGCGGGCACTGTCGCTGTCACGGGCGGACGCGATCGGCATCGTGCTCAAGCGCGACCCCGAGCTCTTGGGAGCCGAGCCCTACTACATGAGCCTGCTCGGCGGCATCGAGGATGTCCTCTCCCGTGCCAGCCAGAGCCTGCTGCTGCGCATGGTCGGAACCCGCGGGGGAGACCTCGAGGTCTACCGCCAGTGGAGCGCTGAGCGACGCGTCGACGGTGTGATCGTGCTCGACCTGGCGATCGACGACCCCCGGCCGAGCCTGCTGGGCGAGCTCGAGATGCCGTTCGTGCTCCACGGTGTCTACGCCGATGGCGTCACGGGTCTCTCGCGCATCGAGGACCAGGCGAACGACGCGAAGACGATCGTCGAGCACCTCGCGTCACTCGGCCACCGGCACATCGCGCATATGACGGGCCCATTGCTGCTCTCGCACGAACTCGACCGGCGGTCGGCGATCGCGTCTGAGTGCGCTGCCCGCGGCATCCGGGTCACCTTCTTCGAATGCGACTACACCATGGAAACCGCGCACCGCATCGCGGCGGCGATGCTGCGCACCGGCGAGGTGGCGACGGCGATCGTGGCGTCGAATGACGTGATGGCGCTCGGCGTGGCAAGCGCCCTGCGGCACGCCGAACGACAGGATGTGGCGTTGATCAGCTGGGACGATTCGATGATCTGTCAGATCGCTACGCCGACGGTCACGGCGCTCGAGCGGCACGTGGACGATCAGGGCCGCCGCAGCGCACGCGTGCTGCTCGACAGGCTGGCCGGCCGCGAACCGGAATCGGACGTGTCGCCGGCCAGTGTTCTGCATGTCCGCGAGACCAGTCTGAGGCCGGTCCGAGAGCGTGATGCAGTCGATACCGGAAAGTGACTTGCAACCCTAACCGGTTAAGTTATGCTCTTCCCAACGACCCACGGATGCACCCCCGTCACCGGACCTCTCAGCCCGGCGAACACGGAAGATGCGCCGGGGGCGACCTCGCAACTCGAGAGACAAGGAAGTCACATGGGCAAGAAACGCGCGATTCTCGCGGCGGTCGCCGCTGCAGCGCTCGCCGTCACGATGGCGGGATGCAGTTCGAGCGGGTCCACCGGCTCGACGAAGGGCGCCACGATCACGTACTGGGCCAGCAACCAGGGAACGAGCGTGGCGAACGACCAGGAAGTCCTCAAGCCGGTACTCGACAAGTTCACCAAAGAGACCGGGATCAAGGTCAAGCTCGAGGTGATCGGGTGGAACGACCTGCAGACGCGCATCCAGACCGCTGTCACCAGCGGGCAGGGTCCGGACGTGGTCAACATCGGCAACACCTGGGCGTCGTCGCTGCAGGCGACGAAGGCGTTCCTGCCGTTCGATTCGGCCAACATGAAGGCCATCGGCGGCGCGGACAAGTTCGTCAAGACCGCCCTGCAGACCGGTGGGGCGCCGGGAACCGACCCGACCTCCGTTCCGCTCTACGGGTTCGCATACGGCCTCTACTACAACAAGAAGATGTTCTCTGACGCCGGCCTCACCGCGCCGACGACATGGGAGGAGCTCGTCACCGACGCGCAGAAGCTGACCGATCCGGCCAAGAAGGTCTGGGGCATGTCGCTCGCCGCCGGAAGCTACACGGAGAACATCCACTTCGCGTTCATCACCGGTGCACAGGGCGGCGCGTCGCCGTTCGACTCGAAGGGCAACCCGACGTTCACGGGTGCCGCATCCGTCGACGGCATCCAGCGCTACCTCGACCTGATGCAGAAGGACAAGGTGGTCAACCCGTCCGACGCGCAGATCGACAACGCCTCCATCTCCACGGCGAACTTCGCCCAGGGCAAGGTCGCGATGATCCTCAACCAGAACAACGCTGACGCGACGATCACCTCGAACGGCATGACGAGCGACCAGTACGGTGTCGTGGCCTTCCCGGCCCCCGCCGACGCGAAATCGAACATCGCCACCTTCCCGGCCGGCATCAACATGTCCATCTTCAAGAACACGAAGAACAAGGATGCGTCGCTGCAGTTCGTGAAGTACATGACGAGCGAGGCGACCCAGTCCACCCTGGGCAAGCCCTACGCTTCCCTGCCGGTGCTGCAGGGCGCGACCGCCACGTTCACCACCAACGCCGAGGAGGCCAAGACCTTCCTCGACATCTACAACAACCGCTCCGAGCCGCTGCCGCTGGTATCGTCCGAAGACCAGTACGAGAACACCGTCGGCAAGGCGATGAACAACATGTTCGCCAAGATCGCCACCGGTGGAACGGTCTCGTCGTCCGACATCAAGTCGGCGTTGCAGACCGCGCAGGATCAAGTGAAGGCGGCCGGCTAGACAGGCCCCGTCACCCGGCCGCTGCGCAGCCCGCGCGGCGGCCGGCCAGCCACCACGACCCCCTCGTCAAAGGAAACATTCGAATGTCAGCGACGACATCGCGCTCGACGACCGGAGCGCCGCCGCCCGCCGTCACAGCCGGCGCGACCCCGGCTCCCAAGAAGCAGAAACGGCCGCGCCCGAAGGGATGGTGGCTGCCGTTCGCCCTGCTCGCGCCCGCGGTGTTCTTCGAGATCATCGTCCACCTCATCCCGATGGTCACCGGCGTCTGGATCAGCTTCATCGGGCTGACCAAGTTCTTCATCGCCAACTGGGCGGAAGCCCCCTGGCTCGGGTTCGGGAACTACGCCGTCGCGCTCGATTTCAACCAGTCCGTCGGCAAGGGACTGCTCCAGTCGTTCCTCGTCACCTGCGGGTTCACGGTTCTCGTCGTGAGCATCTCGTGGGGGCTCGGGATGTGCGCCGGCGTCGCCCTGCAACGCAAGTTCCGCGGCCGCGGCATCTTCCGCACGCTGTTCCTCATTCCCTACGCCCTGCCGATCTACGCCGGCGTCATCGCCTGGAAGTTCATGCTCCAGCAGGACACCGGGGCGGTCAACCATTTCCTCATCGACCAGCTGCACCTGGGCGACACCAAGCCGTTCTGGCTGATCGGCGGCAACGCCTTCTGGTCTGTCGTGATCGTGGCGATCTGGCGGATGTGGCCGTTCGCCTTCCTGATGCTGATGGCCGGGCTGCAGAGCGTGCCTGAAGATGTGTACGAAGCATCCGCCGTCGACGGCGCCAAGCCGTTCCGCCAGTGGCGCAGCATCACGTTGCCGATGCTGAGACCGGTGAACTCGGTGCTCATCCTCGTGATGTTCTTATGGACGTTCAACGACTTCAATACCCCATATGTGTTGTTCGGGAGCACCGCGCAACCACCGGCGGGCGACCTCATCTCGTTCCACATCTACAACGCGTCGTTCCTGACCTGGAACTTCGGCTCCGGCGCGGCCATGTCCGTGCTCCTGCTGTTGTTCCTGCTGTTGGTCAGCGGCATCTACCTGCTCGTGCTCAATCGGAGGTCCCAGCGTGCGTGAGACTATCGGGGCAAAAGCCTTCCGCGTGATCGTTCTCGTGGTGCTGTCGATCTTCACGATCGTGCCGCTCTACGTGATGGTCACCTCGGCGATCAAGCCGCTCGGCGAGGTGACGACGAGCTTCTCGTGGATTCCCAAGAACATCACCTTCCAGCCGTTCATCGACATCTGGACCACGGTTCCGCTGGCGACGTTCTTCATGAACAGTCTCATCGTGTGCACCTCGGCCACGCTGATCAGCCTGGTGATCGCAATCTTCGCGGCGTACGCGGTGTCGCGCTGGCGGTTCAAAGGCCGCACGGTCTTCACCACCGCGGTGCTCTCCACACAGATGTTCCCGGGCGTGCTGTTCCTTCTTCCTCTGTTCCTCATCTTCGTGAACCTCGACCAGCTGCTCGGCATCCAGCTCGTCGGAACACAGTTCGGGCTGATCCTCACCTACCTGACCTTCGTGCTGCCGTTCTCGATCTGGATGCTCGCCGGCTACTTCGACGGCATCCCACGCGAACTCGACGAAGCGGCGAAGGTCGACGGCAACGGTCCGATGGGGGCGCTGTGGAACGTCGTGCTGCCGGCGGCCCGCCCAGGCATCGTCGCGGTGGCGATCTACAGCTTCATGACCTCCTGGGGTGAGGTGCTGTTCGCCTCGGTGCTGACGACCGGGCCGACGCAGACCCTCGCCGTGGGCCTGCAGCAGTACTCGACTTCGACGAATGTCTACTGGAACCAGATCATGGCCGCATCCCTCGTGGTCTCGATCCCGGTGGTCGTCGCGTTCCTGCTGCTGCAACGCAACTTCGTCGCCGGCCTCACCGCGGGCGCGATCAAGTAGCCGTAGGTCATCCACGTGTCACGAATTGCCGTGCGATCATCTGATCGCACGGCAATTCGCGTCAACTCGTCGCGGCGATCTTCTCGCGCACCTGGCGTTTGGTGCGGCCGAGAAGGGCCGACATGCCCCGGATGCGCAGCGGCGAGACGGCCTGGGTGAGACCGAGCGTCTGCGGGTAGTCGTCGGGGACGGCGAGAACCTCGTCTGCGGTGAGACCGGCGAGACCCTGCACCAGGATCGAGGCGAACCCCCTGGTGGTCGGGGACTCGCGGGGCGCCGTCGCGAAGAGATGGACGATCCGCTGCTCGTCCACCTCGGTGAAGATGAAGACCGGCGACTGGCACTCTTCCACGCGTTCGAGCAGATCCGGATGCTCGCTGTAGCGGGCAGGCAGCTCGGGGAGTTCGTTGGAGAACTCGAGGAGCAGCTGCAGTCGGTCCGGCTGCTCCAGCGCGAGGAAGTCGTCTCGGATCTCCGCGAGTGCGGGGGCCAGGTCTGTCATGACTCCAGGCTACTTCGCGGGAACCTCGCCCGGCTCGCTGCCGACGGCGATCGGCACGCGCACCGCGCTGCCCCACTCCGTCCAGGAGCCGTCGTAGTTGCGCACATTCTCGAAGCCGAGCAGGTGCGTCAGCACGAACCAGGTGTGACTCGAGCGCTCACCGATGCGGCAGTAGGCGATCACGTCGTCGCCTTCCTTCAGCCCGGCGTCGCCGAGGTAGATCGACTCGAGCTCCGGGCGCCGCTTGAAAGTCGCATCCGGCGCGGCCGCGCGCGCCCACGGCACCGAGGCGGCCGACGGGATGTGGCCGGCACGCAACGCGCCCTCGGTCGGGTAGCCGGGGATCTCGGTGCGCTCGCCGCTGTACTCCTCCGGGGAGCGCACGTCGATGAGCGGCTTGCCGAAGTGGGCGAGCACATCGTCTTTGAATGCGCGGACGACGGTGTCGTCGCGTTCGATCACCGGGTACTCCACCGGCGTCGGTGTTGTCGGGGCGGTGGTGAGCTCGCGGCCCTCGGCGATCCACTTGTCACGGCCGCCGTCGAGCAGTCGCACATCGTCGTGGCCGAACAGCGTGAACACCCAGAGGGCGTATGCGGCCCACCAGTTGTTCTTGTCTCCGTAGATCACGACCGTGCTGTCGCGGGCGATGCCCTTCGAGCCGAGAAGTTCGGCGAACCGCTCGCCCTGCACGTAGTCGCGCTGCACCGGGTCGTTGAGGTCGGTGTGCCAATCGATCTTCACCGCGCCGGGGATGTGGCCGGTCTCGTACAGCAGGACATCCTCGTCGGACTCCACCACGACGAGACCCGGTTCGCCCAGGTTGGCCTGAAGCCATTCGGTGCTCACGAGCCGCTCAGGATGCGCGTACTCGGCGAAGGCGGGGGACGGGTCGACATCGATGGACATGCGGGTGAACCTCCTGGAAGCGCGGTCTGTGCGCAAGGGATGGGCGGGAAAACTGTCAGCGAGGTCGGTTTAGGCTGGAACCGTTCGACACTCAGCGAACTTACGGTCCAGGCTACGCGGCGTAAACGGGAGCTGTAAGACTTCGACACAAAGGTGCAGCTTTCATGACCATCGATAGAACGGGTGCCCTCGTGCGTCTGACCGACCGCACGCCGGACATCTCCGGCGCCGAGATCGCGGCCTCACTGGTTCCGCCGTCGCAGTTCGCCAACGCCACATTCGAGACGTACCGCCCCGACCACGACTACCCGTCGCAGGCGGAGGCGATCGGCATCCTGAAGACCTTCGCCAAGGCGTGGGAGCCCCAGCGGCCGGCGGGGCTGTTCAGCAGGAATCGCAAGAAGGCGGAGACCAAGCCGGGCGTGTACCTCGACGGCGGTTTCGGCGTCGGCAAGACCCACCTGCTCGCCTCCCTCTGGCACGAGGCGCCCGGGCCCAAATATTTCGGCACGTTCATCGAGTACACCGCGCTCGTCGGGGCGCTCGGCTATGCGGGAGCCGTGAACCTGCTGCGCGGTTCGGCCCTGATCTGCATCGACGAGTTCGAGCTCGACGACCCGGGCGACACCATGATGATGACCCGGATGCTGAAGGAGCTCGTGGCCTCCGGAACCCGCGTCGCCGCCACCTCGAACACGCCGCCGAACGCGCTCGGCGAGGGCCGGTTCGCCGCCAGTGACTTCCTTCGCGAGATCCAGGCGCTCTCCGGCTACTTCGAGACGGTCCGCATCGATGGCCTCGACTACCGGCGCCGCGACACCGAGGGCCGCGCCGTGGCCGTGGACCCCGAAGACTACGACCGCACGGTCGCCGCGCTCGCCGGCCGCGGAACCGCAGTCACCAGCGACGACTTCGACGGGCTGATCGCCCACCTGGCCACCGTGCACCCCTCCAAGTACATCAAGCTGCTCGACGGGGTCGAGGTGATCGGATTGACGGATGTGCACATCCTGCACGACCAGATGGCGGCCCTGCGCCTCGTGGCCTTCATCGACCGCGTCTACGATGCCGAGATCCCGATCGTGCAGACCGGGATGCCGCTCAACGAGGTCTTCGACGAGGAGATGCTCGGCGGCGGATACCGCAAGAAATACCTCCGCTCGGTCTCGCGCATGATCGCCCTCACCACCGGGGAACTGCCGCCGCACGACGCCTGAACCCGACGCCGCCGAACGGCCCCCGTCGCACGACGGGGGCCGTTCGGCGTTCCTCCGGCGCTTTGGCGGGGGATTCGGGGAGCCGCGAAACACGATGTTTACCTGCACGGCCGACCCGTAACACTCGTGAAACACGAGGATCGTCCGACCGAAACGTCCCGCGACGAAACTGGCGACACCCCGAAGCACCCACGGACCCGCGCCGACCGGGGCCACCGAAGTGCACTCAGAGAGAGGCAGACCATACGTATGTTGCTACACCTGGCAGCCAGCTACGACGCCAAGACGAGCATCGACTCGCTCTGGCTTCTCGTGGCCGCAGCGCTCGTTCTTCTGATGACCCCCGGCGTCGCGTTCTTCTACGGCGGCATGGTCCGCGCGAAGAGCGTCGTCAGCATGATGATGATGAGTTTCGGAGCGATGGCCCTCGTCGGCGTGCTCTGGGTGCTCTACGGGTACGGACTCGCGTTCGGGACCCCGTCCATCCCGCACGTCCTCGGAACGCCGGACTGGGGCCTTTCCAGCCTGCTCGGTAAAGACGGGATGACGCCCGATATGAGCGGGCTGGCGTTCGCCGGCTTCCAGGCCACGTTCGCCATCATCACCGTTGCCCTGATCTCGGGCGCGATCGCCGACCGGGCCAAGTTCGGGGCCTGGATGGTGTTCGCCGGTGTCTGGGTGACCGTCGTCTACTTCCCGGTCGCGTTCTGGGTCTTCAACCTGCAAGAGGGCTGGATCGCCGCCAACCTGCACGTCAACGACTTCGCGGGTGGCACGGCCGTTCACATCAACGCCGGTGCCGCCGGACTCGCGCTGGCCCTGGTGCTCGGCAAACGTGTCGGATTCCAGAAGGGCATGTCGAAGCCGCACAACGTTCCCCTCACCCTCCTCGGCGCTGCGCTGCTGTGGTTCGGCTGGTTCGGCTTCAACGCCGGTTCGGAGGCGGCCGTCGACGGCGTCGCAGCCATCGCCTGGATCAACACGCTTGCCGCTCCGGCCGCAGCCACCATCGGCTGGCTTGTGGTGGAGAAGATCAAAGATGGCAAACCCACATCGATCGGCGCCGCATCCGGAGCCGTCGCAGGTCTGGTCGCGATCACCCCGGCCTGTAACATCCTCACGCCGTTCTGGGCGATCGTCCTCGGCCTGCTCGCCGGCGCCGTCTGCGCCATCGCCATCGACCTGAAGTACAAGCTCGGCTTCGACGACTCGCTCGACGTGGTCGGCATCCACCTCATCGGCGGTCTGCTTGGAACGCTCTACATCGGCATCTTCGGCATGACCCACATCGACGGCGACGCCACCAAGGGCTTCTCCAGCCTGCTCTACGGCGGCAGCCTCACCCAGCTCGGAGCGCAGGCGGTCGGTGCCTTCAGCGTTCTGATCTACTCCTTCGTGCTCGCCTACGCCATCGGCTGGATCATCCAGAAGACGATGGGCTTCCGCATCAAGAACGAAGACGAACTGGCCGGCGTCGACACTGTCGTGCACGGCGAGGAAGGCTACGCCCTCGAGACCGTCTGACCTCGAAGAACACAGCAGCGAGCGGGGTGTCGCCTTCGGGCGGCGCCCCGCTTCGCGTGGGCGCTAAGGTGATTTCTGCTGACCCGATCCGAAGGAGGGCGGATGCTCCCGTGGCGACCCGACGCCGTCGCGGTCATCGCCGCGCTGGCGCAGAGCCGCTCCGTGGACGCTCTCCTGCTGCTGATCAGCGCCACCCTGGTGATGGTGATCGTGCCGGGAATCGCATTGTTCTACGGCGGCATGTCGGGGCGGGCGGGCGCGGCCTCCGCGTTCCGAACGGTGCTCTCCGGGGCGGCTGTCGTGATCGTGCTCGCTGTCCTCGGCGGGTACGGGCTGCTGGCGGGCACGCCCTGGATCGCGCATCTCCTCGGGCGACCCGACCCCGGTCTGGCTTCCCTGTTCGCGCAGGCTGAGGCGCCCTCCTCCGATCCGTACCCGCTGGCGCATGCCGGCTACCTCATCGCCCTGTGCGCGGTCGCCGTGGCTGTGCTGGGGGCGGCCGTCGCGTCCCGGGTCACCGTGCGGGCCTGGCTGGTATTCGTCGTGCTCTGGTCGCCTCTCGTGCTCTTCCCCGCCGGATACGCCGTCTTCGCCCTCTCCGACGGCTGGGCGGTGGCGGGGATGCGGGCGATCGACTTCGGGGGAGCGCTCCCGGTGAGCCTCGCCGCCGGAAGCGGGGCGGCCGGCGTCATCCTCGCCTGCGGCCGGCACGGTCACGCGCCCACCGGAACGCACAGTCTTCCTCTCGTGGCGGCCGGCGGGGCACTGGTGTGGGTCGGGTGGTTCGGTCTCACGGTCGGGTCGGAAGGGGCGCTCGACGCCTTCACCCCGCTCATCTGGATCAACACCCTCATCGCATCGGCGGGCGGCGCGCTCTGCTGGGTGATCGTCGATCGGGTGATGCTACGCCGCCCCACCATCACGAGCGTGCTCTGCGGGGCCGTCTCCGGCCTCGTGGCGATCACCCCGGCTTCCGGCGTCGTGACGACCGGGTGGTCCCTGCTCCTCGGCGCCCTGGCCGCCCTCGCCTGCGCCACGATGGTCGACGTCGCGGCCAGGGTGCGGTTCGGTGTGCCGATGACCATCTGCGTCATCCACATCGTCGCGAGTCTCGTCGGCATGCTCTTCATCGGCCTGTTCGCCACCGGCGAGGGCATGATCGACAGCGGCAACTTCGACCTGTTCGTCGCCCAAGCCATCGCCGCATTCGGGATCGCGGCGTGGTCTTTCCTGGTGTCGCTCGCGATCGCCTGGCTGCTGCGGGTGACTTTGGGGCTCACCCCGGTCCGGTATCGTGCCAACCATGACGTCCCCGATGAGTCTCCTGCGCGCGCTGGCGAACGTGCTGCGGCCGAACCCGAGGGTGAGGAAGGCCGATCGTCCGACAGTTGAGACGGCGTCCGGAGCGGGCACCGAACCCGGGCGGTCCGGGCCGAACGCCACCATCGAAGTCGACCCACGCCGCCTCGGCCCGGTGACGACGGCCTACCGACCGGAGACCGACGGCGACGCCGACCCGGGCGAGATCGTCTGGACCTGGGTTCCCTACGAGGAGAACGACGGGCGTGGCAAAGACAGGCCGGTGCTCGTCGTGGCCGGTGAACCGCACGGAACGGTTCTCGCCGTGCAGCTGACCAGCCAAGAGCATCCGGGCCGCAGCGAATACCTGCCGATCGGAACCGGACCGTGGGATGCGCAGCGCCGGCCGAGCTACGTCAACCTGGAGCGGGTCTTCCGCGTGCACCAGAACGGGATGCGTCGCGAGGCCGCCGCGCTCGGTGCGCGCCCCTACGAGGCCGTTCGGACGGCGCTGGTCGCCCGCTACGGCTGGCGGTAGCCGCCGATGGCGCCGGGCGGAGTTGCGCTCCGATGATCCCCGCGAACTGGATCGCCCACCACCGTCTGACCGACGGCACGCCCGTGGGCTACCTGGCGCCCGCCTCGGAACGGGATGCGGAGTCGTTCAGCCCGATGAGCCTGATCGGTGAGACGCTCGGCGAACCGCAGGACCTCGCCGAAGCCGGGGCCGTCCTCGACATGCGCGGAATCGAGATGCTGGGCGAGCCGCGCTGGATGCGCCTGCCGGAGCCGCTGCCGGACGCGTTCGACGCCGTCGACGCGCTCAGCCCGGACGCACCCTGGCCCTGGCGACCGGTCGTCATCGTCGACTGGAGCGCGACGGAGTACCGCATCCGCCTCGCCCACCCCTCACCCGGCGACGCCTCCGTGCCTCTCGTCTTTCCCACACCCGCCGCCCCCGCCCTCCGCCGCACGACCCCTGACGGCATCGAGGAGCGGCGAATCAACCACTAGACGGGCGTCCGAGGTGAGAACGCGATAACCCCCGGAACCGAACTGGCGGAGGCTGCGCACCTGTCGCCGTCGCCGTTGAGACGTGCGTTCGTGGCGGTGCTTGGAAAGGCGCCGATCGCTTAGCTACTCGGGAGTAATCCCAACATTGGCGACTCCGTCGAGATCGGTGGCTTCACAAAGATCTAGGGCCACGCGTTTCGAAGCCACGTGAAGCGGACGTCTGCCCCCGATGCGGCGAGGGGCACTATCGGAGAGAGTCGAAAAGTGGGGGTGACGTGCTTCTTTGAGGTGGGCGATACCGGACTCGAACCGATGACCTCTTCCGTGTGAAGGAAGCGCGCTACCAACTGCGCCAATCGCCCTGGGGTGTGCCGAGGAATCCCGGCTGCGAGACTCGATACTAGCCGACGAAGCGGTCCGAGCGCACATCGGGCAGGCGACACTCCCGGTGGCGGTGTCCGGTTTGGTGATCGACGAAAAGATCGGCTACAGTCATTCAAGTGCCGCAGCGATGCGGAACAAAATGCGGATGTGGCGCAGTGGTAGCGCATAACCTTGCCAAGGTTAGGGTCGCGAGTTCGAATCTCGTCATCCGCTCGAGTCGGCCCGGTCGAAAGATCGGGCCTCTCATTACGGTGGTGAACCCGAGCGGTGGATTGGCCGAGAGGCGAGGCAGCGGCCTGCAAAGCCGTATACACGGGTTCGAATCCCGTATCCACCTCCAACCCGCTTGCGGGTTTGGGCGATTGGCGCAGCGGTAGCGCGCTTCCCTGACACGGAAGAGGTCACTGGTTCGATCCCAGTATCGCCCACAGAGAGAAACCCCCGGAAAACCGGGGGTTTTTTGCTTTTGCTGGCGCCACTTGGCTCGAACATGCGACTTCGTGGGGTCAGCGTGGGGTCGTAAATCCACTCGGGCTGGAAGCGCGGTCAGTTTGCGTCAATTGCTGCCTTCTCGTGCTAATTTCTTTTTCACACAAATGAATAGCGCGAAACTAAAGCGCAGAGGCGGGAAGGTCCGTCTCGGGAAAGGACATGCACCACCCGGTGCACAGACGCCAGACGGCCGGAAACACGACCAGGCGACCTGGTTCCTGGATAGCTAATTAGCTTCCAAGGAGACAGGTATGCCCAGCGCAGCCCACCACGCAGTTCATGACACCGCCGATGCCCCGCCAATCGAACGGCTCGGCCACACGATCCCCAATGTCGCCTTGACGCTCGACGTGGGTGTTCGCACCGTTCAGCGGATGATCGCGAGCGGCGAGCTCAAGACAATCAGAATCGCCGGTCGCACTGTTCGCGTGACCGATGAATCGATCCGCGCACTCTTCGCTTCCGCTTCGAATGCGGCGGTGCGCTGATGGATGACATTGAACTGCTCGATGAACCTACAAGTGACAGACGCCGCCCGGCAAGCAGCGAGGCGGCATCTGTAGCGTTTGGCGGCGCTGATCAAGACATTAACACGGACGAGTCCGACGACGATACTTCGGTGGAAGATTCAATCGCGCCGGGAATTCAGCACCTGTCAGACGCCGACAATCTGCGCAGTCACGCGAGAATCGCGCATCTGGTCGCGGCGAACTCAATCGATCAGCTCATGCACGTTGCAGGCGCCGGCTGGTACGTATGGATTGGTACCCACTGGGAACGAGACATGGACGACAAGCGCGCCAGGGCGGCTGTCATGGGCCGGATTCGAGAGCTTTCCGTCGATGCCCTGATGGACAGGGATTTGCTTGCTGACCTTCGTCAGGCTCAAACGGCCTCCGGTATCAGAGGTGTGCTTGAACTTATGAGCGCGCTTGCCGGCATCAGGGCGACGGTGGATGAACTTGACGCGGATCCGTATTTGCTCAACGTTGCGAATGGAACTCTTGACCTGAGGGAGCTGGCGACTGAGGATGCTACGGCTGTCGTCGACGTTGCACATCTCCAGCTTCACAAGCCTCGACCTGCCGACAAGATCACGCGGATCACCAAGGCGCGATTTGATCCCGCCGCGTCCTCTGACCTGTGGGAAGAGTTTTTGAAGTCGAGCGTGCCTGACGAGGCAGTGCGCAGCTACTTGCAGCGCACTCTTGGTTTGAGTCTCATCGGCGAACAAATCAAACACACGCTTCCTATCCTCACCGGAAAGGGGCGTAACGGAAAAGGCGTCCTCTACCAGGCTGGGCACTCAGCGCTCGGTTCGTACTCTCACATCGCCCCGTCGTCTCTCTTCGAGTTGACGAAGGGAGATCCGAATAAGCCCAATCCGGCAATGCTCGACCTACGCGGAGTGCGAGTGGCATGGCTCTCGGAGACCGACAAAGGCGCGCGCTTTGATCCGGCACTCATGAAGCGATTGACGGGTGGCGACGCAATCACCGGACGCTACCTGTACCAGAGCCACTCGATCACGTTCTCGCCGTCCCATATGGCGATCCTGATCACGAATCATCCGCCACAGCTACCGGCGGATGATCCCGCGCTCTGGGCGCGCACGCGCGTTTGCAAGTTCGACGTGGTCTTCCCGGAGGACCAGCAAGACCCTCATTTACTTCGCAAGCTCAAGTCGCGGGCGAATACTGACGCTGTCCTTGGCTGGATGCTCCGAGGATTGGCTGAGTACGAGGCGAACGGTCTCGGAGAGCCTCAAGCTGTCGCAGCTGCGACAGGGGAGTACATGGATAATCAGGACACCGCCGTGCGATTTATCGAGGCGATGTGCACTGATGTGGAAGATGGCAATGGCTCTGGCACGAAGGAGCTACACGATTCCTACCGAGAATGGAGCCTCGCCGAAGGGATCATGCGCGAACATCGCCTCAGCCTGCGCGACTTCGGGGCCCGGCTCGACGACCTGGGCTATCCCAACGTGAAGGGGACAGGCGGCCGTCGCTACCGGAATCGCCTGGCGCTGGATAACGAGCGCGGTGCGGTCATCATCCATCTGCCAGTTCCGCCGCGCCCGGAAGATGCCAACCTGTCGAAGGAAGACGATGCCGAACTGTCGAATGAAACTGACGACGCTTCGCCTGAAAGTCCAAGTTTCGAACAGGAGCCGGTAGCTAAGTCCGCGGGATTAGCTACCGTCAACTACGACGATCTGTGGGAGATCCCGGGTGAAGGTCCAAAGAGCTATGTAGGGTGAGACGCTTCGCGCTCACTCGTCCACGTCTCCATCGACAAATGCCTGTGCCGCGCGACGGACCTCGGTGTGGCGGTCATTTCTGATCGCCATCACCGGGGTCGCTCCGTCAAATCGCGGGTTGGCGCCGATAAACCATCGACGTGCGACGTCGCGACCTTCTTCAGATTCGAGCATGCTCCAAATCTCGTCGGCGCGCTGGAGTCGATTCCACACTTCTGGCATGGGCTCTGGTGCGTCTGCACGTGCCCAGTTGGCAGCTTGCTCCCTGGACGCGGCGCCAGCTAGAGCTGCCACGAGAGTGGCCCCGAGCGCGTCGTTCAGTCGCCGCACCACATCGTGTGGATCATCGCTATCTCCGACTTGGCACGATTCCGCCGGCGTCTCGACCATGGCTCGAGCCTATTCCTTTCCGGGAAACCGAACCCATCCGTCCGATCAGTTGAGCGATTACGGGCCACCTGCAAACAAGGTCTGTCGATATCTATGAAGCTCTGGTGGTTCGCGTGGGCTGAACGTCTCGATCGTTGGCCCAAGCTCGAACTTCCAACTAGTTCAAATCCCACCGGTACCGCCAGTGTTAAGCCCCCGAGGTCCTTGTGTTTGCGCGGGATGCGGGGGTTTTGCGTGTCGTGGATCGATGTTGCAGTAACACAGCGGTAACGGATCGCCTGGGCAATCCTGTGAGCTAGCGCGCGGCGAGAGCGACTTGTCTGCTGTAATGGCCTCCTCCGGAGAATGGGCGCTGCGACGGCGTCAATTTCGGAGGATACCGAATTTCGCACCTGCCCCGCGCCGCCGCCGGGAAGTTGTTGGAGTTTCCCGCTCCACCGGAGCGAACCCAGAACGGGGACTTTCGGGTTGGGCGCCCTCCCCTCATTCTCATCGTGTGGACTATTTCGCGAGCTTGATGCTTCCCCTTGGAATTGCGGTGGCCGGCAGCGTGACGACCGTAATGGTGGCTCGGATGCAAATCAGGTCTCGTGACGCGGAGCGCCGCGAAGCGAGGTGGGACCGCGAGAACGATCGACGCGAGAGCGTGTCGGAGTCTGAGTTCAATAGGCGCGCTGAGGTCATTGAAAGCATCGCGTCGGCGATCGCCGATTGTGCTGATGAGACAGCAAGTATGGGGCACGCCGCGCCAACCGGAAGGGTTCGGGCTGAACTCGTGAAGCTGACCACGCGATGCGACGCGCAGCATCTGTCGCGTCATTGTGTCGCGTACGTGCTTGACGCGCAGAAGTCGCCCCACGTCGAGGACTTCATCGAAGCCCTCGACGACATTCAACGAAGGCTAGAAGGTTGGCATTTGGGGCACTTGGCGCTGGATGACGTCATCGAGTACGTCGATGACGGTCACAAGGTTCTGCGCGATTCCCTCAGGCAGCACGGGGTTGAGCCTGAAATGCGCTTCGCTTCCGAACGGATACCGGCGCGGTAATCTCCAGGCGTCTAACGTGGATGTCGGCGCTGGCCAGATGCAAGGAGACGCGTTCGGCTCCGGCGTGCCGACGAAATGGACCAGCGCAGACGCTGGCTCTCCGTCGTAGAGAGAACGCTGTCTAGGTTGGACTGCGGCATTGTCGTTGGCACTACCAAGAATCGGAGTTTCCGCGGTCAGAGTGGATGGCGGTCACCTGGTCTCCCTGGGCCGAGCGCCGACTCAGTTGCGGTTCAGCCCGTGGCGGCGCGTGTCGAGCGCGGTCTTGAAGTGGCTCTCCGCCGCGTCGATATCCCTCGTTGGCGTTGCCGGGTCGAAGACACGAAGCAACGAGAGTTGGAAGGTCGCTGGGTCCAGGGCGCGCAGCTCCACGTTGCCGCCATGCCCATTGGTCGCATGGGCGTTCCAGCGCTGCCGGATGCTCTCAACCCCGTCTGCCTTACCGACGTAATGACGCCCGTCCCGGGTGTCGGTGATGAGGTAGATGCCAAACACGGACGACAGCGCGGTGCGCCACGAAGCGTAGCGATGCTCGCGCATCACAGCCTGCAATTGCGAATGGCTCAGGAGGAGGCGGTCGAAGCCCGGGAACGGAATCGGCTCTGCGTCCGCGATTGCCATGACCGGATAGCTGGCTGCGGTGGTGGCATTCATCCGCCAAGTCCGGGGAGACTTCCACCCGATGACGAGTCGGCTCCACAGATCTGCCATGTGATCGGACTGAACGAGGTCGAACGTCCGAAGGATGCCGTCGCTCGAGATCTCGCCGCGGTTCTCTACCACCGACCAGAGGCGCGCTTGGTCGCCACCTTCGCGGATGAAGACGACCCAGAGATGCGGCGGGTTCGACGGGAAGCGCATCGTGTTGGCGGACTGGGTGCGCGTGTACTCCAGGATCTCGGCGTCGGTGGAATCTGCGTGGATGCCCTGCAGTCCACTGTCCTCGGGCTCGCGAACGTAAGCATGACGGATCACGAGCGTCCGCGCGGGATCGATGCCTGCGTCGAGCAGGAGCGGCACGAGGGTCAGGGACATGCGTGGGGACTCCCTCCTTGCCGACTCAGTCGCGCTCGGCGTCGTCAGAGTCCTCGTCCGGCTTCCCAGGAAGGTGTTCGGCGATGTTCGCGGATACGCCGGACGCAACGGACTTGGCGTTGGCGAAGGCTTCGGCGCTGAAACGGGCGGTTGCAGCGGCGCTTGTCGAGGCAGTGTGCGCGACCGCGTCTCTCGCATCGCCCACTGCTTCTCCCCACCGCTTTGCCTCGAGGGCGTCTCTGCCTTCTTGGATGCCGAGCCGAGAGTTGAAATCTGCGACGTCGATGCCGACCTCGTTTCCCGACCGCACGACTGCGCCAGCCTTGATCGGGTGGAGCAGAACCTTGGTGTTGGCGAGTCCCGCGGCAGCGTCCATACGTTTCAGGAGCCCCTGGGTAGTGCTCGCGATAAGGTCGCGACGCTTGCGTCGCCCAGCTTGAATTGCCTCGCGGTGCCGGTCGAGGTCATCGGGCGCGGAATCGAGGACGCGGTCGAGCTCGAGGATGGCCAGGCCGTCTTGCAGCTGGAAGCAACGGGCAAGGACAGCAAGCCATTCCTCGACGGACTTCTCAGCCTCCTGCGAGGCCTTCATGAGCTCACCGACCTTGCGCTTCTTCTCCAGCTTCTCCGCGAGGGCGTCGAGCTGGCGGAGCGCGTACGACTGGGTGGTGGCGATGGATTGAGCGGCGCCATGCAGGTTCGACCACGTCACTTCGGAGACCCGGCCGACGTGCTCGCGCTTGATCATGGCGTCGTCAATGACGATACCCACGCCGATCATTTCGGCGATCGCAGCGTCCTTCTGCGCACGCAGCACATCGTCGACCTTCTCGTCGATGACGGCGAGGTACTGCGTGATCTCCTCCATGGTTTGCTGCATCGCGAGCTGCGCCATGATGCCAGCTGCGCCGGCGAGCATCGCGGGGTTGGTGAGCATGGAGCCGACTGAACCAGGCTTGACGAACTCAAGGATCTTCGTGACCTTGCCCTTGCTGGTGGTTGCTATCGCGCGACTGACGCCGTCCGACGAGCCTTTCATCGCCTTGCCGAGCTTGAGGGCCTTGGCCGACTCCTCGGTGAGCTTCACCCACCGGCCCGAGTTCTCGGCGACTCTGGCTCCTGCTTGCGCAACGCCCGAGCCAGCGCTCAGGGCGGAGCCGAGCGACGGGCGTAGCGCGATCTCCTTCGAGGGCAAGCCGGCGCTAGAGAGGAAGCGCTCGACGGCTGTCGGATCGCCGAAGATCGCGACCCCGTCTCCGTCGCTGATCAATTCGATCTCGGTGCCCACATCCGCCTCCGCTATCCCGCACATCGCCCAATAGTCCTCAGATTAGTAGAGGGTCGCATAGGTGCGAGAAGCGCTCGCGAGGGAAGGCGAGCAGTTGGTCCATGAACAGAGTGCCACCCCGAAAGGGCGCAAGCGGATCTTGCCTGGACCCGGCAGACTCTACTTATCCGCGCATCAATTCGTGCGCGGCGCTAGGAGTTTAAGGTCTTGAGCAACAACCACGCCACGTTCATCTGGTCGATCGCGGATCTTCTTCGCGGAAGTTTCAAAGCGCACCAGTATGGAGACATCATCCTGCCGTTTACGGTGCTGCGCCGGCTCGATGCGGTCCTCGCACCGACCAAACAGGCCGTGTTCACGGCTGTTGAGGAGGCCGCTGCTGCTGGTCTTCCGGTGCGCGCGTCGCTGCTCCGCCACAAGGCCGCCCACGAGTACTCGTTCTGGAACGAGTCGAAGTTCGACCTGAAGAGCGCCCTCGGGGACTCTGAGAACCTGGCAGCAAACCTGAACGACTACGTGACCGGGTTCTCTGAGAACGTCAAGGACATCTTCGACAAGTACAAGATCACCGAGCGGATCGCGGAGCTCGACGAGCACGGCCTGCTGTTCCTGGTGACGCAGCGTTTCGCGCAGGTGGATCTCTCGCCGGCGACCGTGCCGAACGAGCAGATGGGGCACATCTTCGAGGAGCTGATCCGCAAGTTCGCGGAAGCGTCCAACGAGACCGCTGGTGAGCACTTCACACCCCGCGACGTGATCGAGCTCATGGTCGACATCATCCTTGAGCCCGAGTCAGACACCCTTTCGAAGTCGAATATCGTGCGTTCCGTGTACGACCCGACCGCAGGCACCGGCGGCATGCTGAGCGTGGCAGAAGACCACATCCGCTCCGCGAACCCCTCAGCGACTCTCACTCTGGCTGGACAGGAAATCAACCCGCAGTCCTACGCGATCTGCAAGGCTGACATGACCGTCAAGGGCCAAGCAGTGGACGCCATCACCTTTGGTGACACGCTTCTGAACCCGGGTCACGTGGGTCAGACCTTCAGCTACTGCCTGTCGAACCCGCCGTTTGGAGTGGACTGGAAGAAACAGCAGAAGGCAGTAACCGAGGAACACAACCTTCGTGGCTTCGCCGGACGGTTTGGCCCGGGTCTGCCGCGGGTGTCAGACGGCTCGATGCTGTTCCTGATGCACCTGATCTCCAAGATGCGCCCCACCGAAGAAGGCGGCGGCCGAGCCGCGATCGTGCTCAACGGCAGTCCTCTGTTCACGGGTGGTGCCGGGTCGGGCGAATCGAACATACGCAAGTGGGTGCTCGACCGCGACTACCTCGAGGCGATCATCGCTCTGCCCACGGACATGTTCTACAACACGGGCATTGCAACGTACGTCTGGGTGCTCTCAACGAAGAAGAGCCCTCAACGTGCCGGCAAGGTACAGCTGATCGACGGATCGAAGCTGTTCCAAAAGATGCGCAAGGGGCTCGGGTCCAAGCGCAACGAGCTCGGCAGCAGCGACATCAAGAAGATCGTCGAGCTGTACTCGGCGTTCAATCCGGATGACCGATCGAAGATCTTTGACCGGGAAGCGTTCTATTACCGAACCATCACCGTCGAACGTCCCTTGCGCCAAAGCTTCGCCCCGACCATCCAGCGCGCGAACGAGTTCTACGAGACGAAGGCAGCGAAGAAGGTCATCGATAGCTACGGCTTCGATGCACTGAGTGAGGTGATGCACCGGGTCACGCATCGGTACCTGGAACGCGTCGAAGCGGCTACAGGAGCACAGGACGGTGCTGCGCCGTGGTTGTCCAGATCCGAGTTCGCGGCGGTCTTCAACCGCGCCCTCGCCGAGGTCGGCCTCGATCTGCCCAAGACCACAGCGTCAGCGCTGATCGATGGGCTTGCAGATCAGGACGAGATCGCCGAGGTCGTCCTCGACGCGGAGAAGAAGCCGGCAGCTGATCCGTCGCTCCGCGACACCGAGAACGTGCCCTGGGGCGAGGACATCCACGAGTACCTGGCCCGTGAAGTCGCGCTGTTCGCGCCGGGCGCGTGGATCGACGAGTCCAAGACGAAGGAAGGATGCGAGATCCCCTTCACGCGGCACTTCTACCAGTACGTTCCCCCGCGACCTCTCGAGGAGATCGACGCCGACCTTGATGCCGTCCTCGGCCGGATTCGTGCTCGCCTTGAGGCCGTCAAAGCATGACGACTAACGCAGGTCATCGCGACTGGAGGCGGGTCCAAGTCCGCCGCCTCAGCCGAAACCTTGACTACCTTCGAATCCCGAAGAATGCGGAGGAAAGATCGCACATGGTCGGTCCCATCCCATATTGGGGGGCCAACAGCGTCCAGGGGTACGTTGACCGTTCGCTCGTTGAGGGTCCACTTGTTCTGGTAGGCGAGGACGGAGCGCCGTTCTATGACCGACTTACACCCGTCGCATTCGCCGTCGATGAGCCAATCTGGCCGAACAATCACGTGCATGTTCTGCGGCCGAATGTGGACGTCGACCATCGATTTTTAGCGGCCAGCCTGAATGCGGTCGATTATTCGCTCTACATCAAAGGCTCCACACGTGACAAGTTGAATCAATCCGACCTAAGTGCCATCGTGATCGCAGTTCCCTCCCACGAGGAACAGATCAAGATCGCGGACTTCTTGGATCAGGAGACGGCGGAGATCGACGCGTTCATCGCCGATCAGGAAGAACTCATCGGGTTGCTCGCCGAACGGCGTGCGGCGTCGTTGCTTAGCGAGACGCTTGAAATCAAGCCGACGGTCAGTGGTTCCCTGGGACGCTTCATTCGTAAGCAGGAGCGACCGATACAAGGCGCTGACGTAGTCACCGCCTTCAGAGACGGGGAGGTTACAGCGCGCTCGAATCGACGCGAAGAGGGCTTTACTATGTCCGAAGCTGAGTCGGGATATCAGGGCGTCGCAGTTGGGGACATCGTCTTCCATGGACTTGATGGTTTCGCCGGCGCGGTCGGCGTTTCAGACTCGAACGGGCGTTGCTCGCCTGTCTACCACGTCTGTGTCTCAGAGAAGGGTGTTGATCCAGCCTTCATGGCGCTTTATTTGCGCGCCCTAGGACTGTCTGAATTCCTGCAGGCATACGCCTGGAGCGTGCGGCAGCGCAGTGTCGACTACCGAAATTGGAGCGTGTTCTCAAAGCTGCCGATTTCACTTCCGTCGCCTCCGGAGCAGCGTGGAGCCGTGGAGCGTCTGCAGATCGCTTTCCGTGAAATCGACGCCGCAATCACTGACGCCCGAGAAGCTATCGCTCTCTCCAAGGAACGCCGCGCGGCGCTGGTCTCGGCAGCAGTCACGGGCAAGATCGACGTCCGAAACCACGGAGAGGCGGCTTAAGTGGGCATCCAGCACGAGGACGCGTTCGAGACGGAGCTCTGCGAGTATTTGGCAGCGCACGGCTGGAAGTATTCGTCCAACGACACCGGTTATGACCGGCAGCGAGCTCTTTTCCCTGATGACCTATTCGCGTGGCTCGAAGCGACGCAGCCCGAGCAGCTCGCGAAGCTGGTGAAGCCTGGCGCTTCTGAAGCTGTACAGGAGCTCGGCCGCAAGCAGATCCTCGACCGGGTCGTGCAACTTCAGGGCACAGATCCGATGAACGCGGGAGGCACCCTCAACGTGCTGAAAGCATCTGTAGGTGTGGTGAACGCGAAGTTCTCGCTGTTCCAGGCGCGGCCAGCGACGTCCCTCAACCAGAAGACTGTCGAGCGATTCGCGTCCAACCGGCTGCGAGTGATGCGACAGGTGGAGTACTCGGGCAAGAGCGGCAACCGGCTAGATCTGGTGCTTTTCGCGAACGGGATCCCCGTTGCGACGATCGAGTTGAAGACCGACCTGACGCAAAACTTGGCGGCTGGCCTCAAGCAGTACGCGACGGACCGGAAACCCGACGGGGAACCGTTGCTCTCGTTCGGACGGGGTGCTTTGGTGCACTTCGTGGTTACCAACGAAGAAGTCCATATGACCACCCGGCTGGAGGGCTCGAATACTCGCTTCCTGCCTTTCAACCGCGGCAAGAACAAAGGTGCCGGCAACGCTGCCATCCCGGGGTCCAGTCCGACGGCGTATTTCTGGGAGGAGATCCTCGATCGGAACACCTGGCTGGATCTGCTCGGCCGGTTCCTGCATTACCGGTTCGAGGAGACGACGGATCCAATTGACGGGAAGAAGACCTACAACCGGATGCTGCGATTCCCCCGGTACCACCAGTGGAGGGCGGTCACAAAGCTGGAAACCGCGGTCTTGGAAGAGGGCCCTGGGCACAACTACCTAATCCAGCACTCGGCCGGTTCCGGCAAAACAGACTCGATCGCCTGGGCCGCGCACCGAATGGCGCAGCTGCACGACGCCGACGGCAAGAAGATCTTCAACGGCGTCATTGTCGTCTCAGACCGGCAGGTGCTCGACGGCCAGCTGCAGCGCGCAGTCGAACAGCTGGAGACCACGACGGGTGTGTTCCAGCCGATAACCCGGGGCACCGACGGTTCGAAGTCGAAGCAGCTCGCTGAGGCGCTCCTGGCCGAGCGGCAGATCATCGGCGTGACCCTGCAGACGTTCCCGCACGCTCTGACGGTGATCGAGGAGAACGCCGGTCTCGCGGGACGGAAATACGCAGTCATCGCGGATGAGGCGCACTCGTCCCAGTCGGGCGAAGCGGCGGCGTCGCTGAAGCAGCTTCTCACTGTCGGGGCTAGCACCCTTCCGGTGCCAGAACCCGCAGGACTAGCCGAACCCACGGATCAGAGTGAAGACAACGCATCGGGTGACAGCGGCGTCGACGCCGAGGATGTCCTGGCCGATCTGATGGCCCGCAAGGTCGGCGTCGGGACAATCTCATTCCTCGCGTTCACGGCGACCCCGAAGGGCAAGACGGTGGAGCTGTTCGGCCGTGAGGACGCGACGGGCACGAAACACGCGTTCGACCTCTACTCGATGAAGCAGGCCATCCAAGAGGGCTTCATCCTGGACGTGCTGAAGAACTACCTGCCGTATGACCTCGCCTTCACGATCGCGCATACTCCCGATGCTGGCGGCCTGGACGTCGAGGTGGACACCGGCAAGGCCAACAGCGAGCTGATGAGATGGGTGCGGTTGCATCCAACGAATGTTGCCCAGAAAGTCGCCGTGATCGTCGAGCACTTCCGCGCGAACGTCCGCAGCGAGCTAGGTGGCCGGGCTAAAGCGATGGTCGTTACCGGGTCCCGCAAGGAAGCAGTGCGCTACAAGATCGCAATCGACAAGTACCTGAAGGAGCAGAAGCTCGAGAAGGAACTCGGTGCCTTAGTTGCTTTCTCCGGATCCGTCGTTGACGCTGAGTCCGGGGCCGCAGAATTCACCGAATTCTCGATGAATCCCGGCCTGAAGGGACGCGCTCTCGAGACGGCATTCGGCGGTGACGAGTTCCAAGTGATGATCGTCGCCAACAAGTTCCAGACAGGATTCGACCAGCCCCTGCTGGTCGGGATGTATGTCGACAAGAAGCTCTCAGGGATTACTGCAGTTCAGACCCTGTCGCGGCTGAACCGCGTGATCCCGGGCAAAGAGAACACGTATGTCCTCGACTTCGTCAACGATCCGGCTGAGATCCTGGCGGCGTTTCAGACCTATTACGAGGACGCGGAGCTGACCAGGCCGTCCGATCCGAACATCATCCACGACATGCTCGGCAAGCTTAAGTCGATGCACATCATCGACCAGCATGACGTCGACGGAGTCGTTGATGCCTGGCTGAACAAGAGCAGCCACAACACTCTCTACTCGCACATCAAGGCATCCCGGGACGTCTTCTGGGACCGTTGGAATTTAGCGGTCGGGGCTGAGGACGATCTGGAGAAGGGCCTGCTAGAAGAGTTCCGTGGCACCGTCAATCAGTTTGTGCGCGCATATGACTTCCTCTCCCAGATCCTCGACTACGGCGACACCGACATCGAGAAGATGGCGATCTTCCTCCGGGTCTACCGCCGCGTCATCGAGAAACAAGACGCCGATCCGCTTCTGATCAACACTGATGACATTGTTCTCACGCACTATCGTCTCCGGAAACTCGACTCCCTAAACCTCGGTCTCACCGCCGGGCAGAACGGTGAGCTGGCAGGGATCACAGCCGCCGGGTCATCACAGCCGCGAGAGACCAAGTACGGACTGCTGCAGGACGTCATCGACAAGATCAACGACCTGTTCGCGGGGACCGGTATCGAGGAAGTCGATGGCGTTTCTGTCACCGAGACGATCCTTCGCCACGTGGTCGAGAATCGGAAGATCCAGGGCGAAGCGATGGCAAACACTGAGATAGATTTCGAGAGCTCTCCGACCATCGTCGCGGAACTCGAGGACGCGATCTATGCTTCCGGCATCGGCCACAACAACGCGATCAAGGCTTTGCTACAGATGGGCAACCTCGGGCCGCTGGTCGATGTGCTCATGGCAATGGGACTGTACGAGAAGACCCGCGACGCGGCAACTGAGCAATAGCTCAGCTTGGCGGAACCTGCCTCAAGCCACCTGTTGTTGAAGACGGTCTGGATTCAGGCTCTTGAGGTTAGACGAGAGGTTCACTGTCAAGGGTCGGCAGGGCTGGGGTAAGCCAGACGCCGTCGCCCCCAATTCGGGTGGCTTGCTTGCATTCACCCAACCCCGTGAACACGGATCGTAGCCAGTCAAGGAGAGGTTCTCGCCCTCCTGATCGTCCTGGGCACGCGACGGGCAGCTTCACACCTCGTCCCAGCTAACTGGGCAGCAGTTGCTACAGTCTGGCTGTGCCAACGTTCACTGACACCGACATAGAAGACGAACTCATAGAGATCCGCGCTGACATTAGCGCTGCGGAGGAACGGGTCCGCCGGGCGCGAATCGGCGTCGGTGCCATCAAGGCGGCTGTCACCCTCGTCGTATTGATGTGGGCATCGGCGATTACAGTCAGCGTCCTTTTCGCCTCCACTGTGGACCTCAGCGGGATGTGGATACCTGTGGTGGTCGTGACTTTAGTGGCGATCATTGGAGTTAGTACGACGGCCGGGTGGGGTTCAAGCTCGGATGGCCCTAGGTTGATTGCGCGTCGGCAACACGAATTGGCTCTCGAGCAGCTCTATAGCCAACAATCGCTGCATTTCAGCGGCAGGGATGTCCCCGTCGAGGTGCGGCAATACGCCTATAGAGGAGCAATGCAGCGGAGCATCCTCACCACACGAAAGAGCGGAGACCGCTATCGGCGAGTTAACAACTCGTTTCAGTCCGCAATAATTGTCGGCTCGCTCGCTACGACCGCGGTCGCCAGCCTTAACACCGGCGAAGGCGCGCTCAAATGGATCGCCGTTGGGCTAAGCTTCGCTGTCGGGTTGTCGGCCGGCTTTACTGGCTACTTCAAGTACCGCGAGCGCGCCTTCTATTTGCGCCAGACTGCTGACGACGTAGAAGAGCAGCTCAACGCATACGAGCTTGGCCTTCCCCCATATGACACCGGGACTGAAAGCGAGCGCATCGGACGGCTGACAGCGCGTGTCGAAAGCATTCGAGTTGCGCAGCAGCAGCGTGAGCAGCAACTCGATCAGCCCAAGTCGCAGCCCCGCGATTGATAGTTAGAGCCCGCGGGCACGCCGTTTCGTTCGTCCTCAACCAGCCCGCGGTGCCGGGTTCATGACAGTGCGCACCCACAGGCTGGCCGACATAGAATCGTCCCACTCGGGGACGTGGCTTCCACGAGCCCCGGTCCTGTTGACGTCGTTCACGAACGGCGTCATCACTGCACCAATGCTGAACTCGCGCAAACGCTCGACCAATCCGTCAGGAATCCTGACTCAGCGCTGGGCCTGCGCAGGCGAGACTCGACAGGCCGGTCCTTGCTCCATCGAGGCTCGTCCACAGCGTTGAACGTAGCATGGTGCACGTGACGGGTCGATCGAAAACCTCGACACACGGGTGCCCGCAGGGACACTTTCCGAAATGGTCCCGCTGTTCTATGCTGCCGGCTAAGCGAGACGACGGTTGCAAAGGCGCAACCGTCGATGGACGCCCAAGCGAGACCGAGGTCAGAGATGGGAAGCGCTGCAGCCTACGAATCAGCGCGCGGTCGGCGCTATCGAGCGCGGTGGCGAGACGCGTCGGGTGTGCAACACGAGAAGCGGGGGTTTCGCACAAGGCGCGAAGCGCGGAACTACATGACCTCCGTGGATCAGTCTCAGCGCAGCCCTGTCTCCTCAATGCCCCCCGAGGCGCGCATCTCTGTCGGAGAACTATCTGTCGACTGGCTAGCAAACAAGCAGCAGGCCCTTAAGCCATCAAGTTTTGTTCCATTAGACACGGCATGGCGGGTGTACGTGGCTCCTCGGTGGGCGGCCACACCGATCGGTGCAATACTTCCCTCTGCCGTCGAGAGATGGGTTCGCGAACTCGGTCAAGGAACTGCGCCAACGGCCCGGGTGCGCACATTCGCCGACGGGAAGCCCCTCTCCGCGAGCGTGGTAGTTCGAGCTGTGGGCGTCTTGGCCGGCATTCTTGATGTCGCAGTAAGGGACGGCCGCATAAGTGCTAATTCCGCACGCGGATTGTCAAACCTGCCTCACCACGATTGGACGCCGCGACGCCGCTACCTGACTCACGATCAGGTTTTCCGGCTTGCCTCGGCGGCACCAGATGAGATCCGGCAAACCCTCATCCCTACCCTCGCTTACACCGGCATTCGATGGGGAGAGGCCGTGGCGCTGACGGCAGCCGACGTCGACCTGATAAGGCGCAGGCTTTGGATCTATCGAACGGCGACCGAGGTGGAAGGGCACATTCACATCGGAGCGCCCAAGAGTTGGCGGGCGCGGTCAGTTCCATTTCCCGAGTTTTTGGCGTCGCGTTTAGCGGCCCGTGTGTCTGATCGGCAGAGCGATGCGCTTGTCTTTCCTTCGGCGTCCGGAGGCTTCCTACCTCGACCGGATACTGCGTTTCGGCGGCCGTCATGGTGGAACACCGCCCTTCGCGACGCACACCTGGATCACTTGACCCCGCATGCGCTAAAACACACCGCTGCAAGTCTCGCGGTGAGCGCCGGCGCCAACGTCAAAGCGCTTCAAAGGATGCTTGGACACAAGTCTGCGGCGATGACACTGGATACGTACGCTGACCTATTCGAGGACGATCTCAACGCGGTTGCGGAACGTCTCAACGAGCGCGTGATGGCCGATGTTGACCCGCTCTTGATACGCAGTCTCCGGTAGGTGTGCGTTCCTCGCGCGAAGTGGCCTCTCGGTATACTCGTTGCGCCGGCCTCTGTAGCTCAATGGAAGAGCAGTTCCGTCCTAAGGAAATGGTTGGGGGTTCGAGTCCCTTCAGGGGCACCAGTGTGATGTCTCAGGACATTGTGAACGGCTGAACCCGCGGTTTTCGGGGTTCGGCCGTTTTCAGTTTGGGTTGGTAGCTCTGTTTTGGGTCGATTCTGTAGTCGCCGAGGACGGTGCCGTCGAGGCTGATGATGGTTGCGTCGTGGTTGTGGATGAGGATGATGATCTCGGTTCTGGCGTGGTGTCGGCCGGCTCCGAGGTGCAGCATTCGGTTGCCGTAGCGGGGTGAGACTTTCCCGCCGGGATCGATCGTGTCGTAGCGGGCCCGCCAGAGGTTCGGGTCGCCGGGTGTGGTTGGTTCGGCCTTCGGGATCAGGGCGTAGGCGAATGCTGGGGTTTGTCGGTTCAATGCTCGGTGCGGGCGCTGCTGGTTGTAGTAGTCGCGGAAGTCGTCGAGGACGGTTTGCAGGTCGCTGATGGTGGCGGCGGGGTGGGCGGCCAAGTACTTCTTCAGGGTTTGCCAGAACCGTTCGATTTTGCCCTGGGTGGTGGGTTTGTAGGGGCGCCCGTTCTTCTGGGTGATGCCCTCGAGGGCGAGAAGGGTTTCGAACGCGTTCGCGGTTCCTCGCCCGCGCGCGCCGCCGGCGTATTTGGTGGTGTAGACGTTGCCGTTATCGGTCAGGGTCGAGGCGGGGAAACCGTGGAGCAGGGCAGCGGCGGTGAAGGTGTCGGTGACGGTCTTCCCGGAAACCCGGTAGTGGGCGGACAGGTGCAGCAGGTATCGGGAGTGGTCGTCGAGCCAACCGATGATCTCGGTGTCCCGGCCGTCGGTCAGCGCCCAATGGGTGAAGTCGGATTGCCAAGTCTGGTTCGGGCGCTCCGCGGCGAACCGCTGGAAGGAGCTGCGGGGTCGTTTCTGCGGTTGCGGGACGACCAGGCCGGCTCGGCTGAGGATCCGCCAGATTGTCGCTCGGGAGGGTGTGTGGCCGTCCCGGTCGAGGTGGGCGAGGATCGTATCCGCCCCGGCGTCCAGTCCCGCCGCGGTCAGCTGATCGCGCAGCTGCAGGATCCGGGCGGACACCCCCGGTGAGGTTCGGTTCGGGGACGACAACGGCCGAGACGACCGAGCCTGAAACGCCGCATCGCCCTCATCCAACCAGCGGTGATACAGCCGATGAACCAACGATTTCGAGACGCCGTAACGGGCCGCGACCTGCCCGTAGGAGAGTCCTTCAATGACGACAGCCTGGATCAGCACCTCGGGTTTGCTCACCCTGCGACAGTGCCCGCCACCCGTTCACAATGTCCCGAGACATCCCCACCGAACCCCCGAGATCGTTCACAACGTCCCGCGACATGCGTTCACAAGGTCCTGAAACCAGACACCTTCAGGGGCACCAGTGTGATGAGTCGGGACATCGTTGATAGATGAGTCGCGACATCGTTGATATTAGGAAGAGCCCGGCCATCGGCCGGGCTTTTTTGTTTGGTTGCGCCAGTATTTCTTGTCGGGTTCGATGTGGTGGGTGCTGAGGATCTCGCCGGTGTCGAGGTGGGTGACGGTGGCGCTGGTGTGGTCGACGAGGATGAGGACGGGGTTGCCGGCGTGTTCGTGGCCGATGCCGAGGTGGTGGAGTTTTCCGGCGCGGCGGAGGGTGAGTTTGCCGAACCGGTCGACGGTGTCGAAGCGGACGCGGTAGTGGGTGCTGAGGCTGTTCGGGGTTGGTTGGGCTTTGATCGTGGCGGCGTAGGCGAGGGCGGGGGTGAGCCGGCCGAGAGCGCGGTGTGGGCGGTGCTGGTTGTAGATGATCCGGAACCGGTCGAGTTGGGTTTGCAGTTCGGGGATGGTGGCTGCGGGGGTTTGGTTGGTGAGCCAGCGTTTGAGGGTTTGGTGGAAGCGTTCGATCTTGCCTTGGGTTTGCGGGTGGTAGGGGTGTCCGTTCTTCTGTTGGATGCCGAGGGCGGCGAGGAGGTATTCGAAGCCGTTGCGGGAGCCGCGGAAGCGGGCGGTGTAGACGAGTCCGTTGTCGGTGAGGGTTGAGGCGGGTAAGCCGTGGGCTTCGGTGGTGGTGGTGAAGGTGGTGATGACGTCGGTGCCGGTGACTCGGTGGTGGGCGGTGCAGGAGAGCAGTAGTCGGGAGTGGTCGTCGAGCCAGTTCAGGATTTCGATGTCGGTGCCGTCGGCGAGACGCCAGTGGGTGAAGTCGGACTGCCAGGTTTCGTTGGGTTGGTCGGCTTCGAATCGGCGGTAGGAGGATTTGGGTCGTTTCTTTGGTTGTGGGGTGATGAGCCCGGCGGCGTCGAGGATGCGTCGGATGGTGGAGGTCGAGGGGACTGGCAGGTGTTCCTGTTCGAGGTGCCAGGCGATCGTGACCGGTCCGGCGTCCAGCCCGTCGGTGGTCAGTTGCTGGCGTAGTGCGATGATCCGCGTACGGACGTGCTCGGGGGTGCCCGTCGAGGAGGTGTGCGGGCGGCGGCTGTGTGGTTCTAGTGCGTCCAACCCGCCGGTCTCGTAACGGGTGACGAGGGTGTGCACCCATTGCCAGGAGACGTCGAATTTGCGGGCGGCTTCAGCCTTGGTGAGTCCCTGGTGGACGACGGACAGGACGATCACGCGCGCCTTCGACATCCCTCATCGTCAACCGCCGACCACTATCAACGATGTCGCGACTCATCTATCAACGATCTCCTGAACCCAGACACCTTCAGGGGCACCAGATCACATCGCAATCCACAAAGCGATTGGAAGCGGGATTCGACATCGTCGTCGTCGCGTTGGCGCTCTGTTCGGAGTGTGGAGGTCGGCCAGTAAACCTGTTGCAAACCTCTTTTTTACGGCTTCCCCCTGCGCTGAATTCCCAAGATGCCGACGCCCAAAGCAATACCGAGACCAAAGTTCTGCACGAGATCTCTTCCATAAATCGCGATACGGATCCCCATCGGGACCCGGAACCTCGGGCTATATGGCTCTGCGTCGAGCTGTTCAACGAACCACGATGTAGGAACATCTCCCCGATGCCACGATATGAGCTTGCCCTCGATAGTCATCATGCGGTTCACAAACGCCTTGAGGCTGATCGCCAGCGCGGCGCGTTGAACTTGTCCCGCCGCCCATTGAGCCACAGGAAGATCTTTTCCAGGCAGTTCAAGAAGCAATCTGGGAAGGGCCAGCGTCAGGTCCACAACTGGGTTTCTCCAGAATCGAACAACGCTTGGCGCTGACCTCCATCGGATAGCTCGATCAATGGTGTCTAGCATTCGAATCACCGTCAGCCGCCGCTGTTCCGTTGCTGCTTCTTCGCGACGCGCCCTGTCGCCGGCGCGATATACCCAGATCGCGACGAAGGCAGCCAGAAAACCGACCGCCAAAGTTACGCCACCGCCAATGAGCGCGCTCAGTATGCTTTCCGACACGAGTCCTGAGGATAGCGGACAGAGCGACTTGAGCCAGATGCAGTCGACCCCACGCACTGATTCTGATACGCGTTAGAGGTGGCTCCTCTATCGTTCTATGGGCACCCCAGAAGCTAGGCGTAGCGGTTCCCCGAACATAGGGGGACATCCTGCGGGCGGTTTGTTGGATGCCCTGCTGCTTGAGCTGCGTTTGCATAGTCTTGGCGAGTGACTTAGACACCTACTAAATTGTTCTGCGGTCGGGTCGGAGTCACCACTATCAATGACGGTCCGGCACCGGATCAATGTCATCGCGCCTCCACTACTGCAGAAGCGGGAGTTCGAAGCCCGGTTCAGCGAGTTCTTACCGGGTGTTCCCTTGCCTGACAACCGGGGAGGTTTGGAAATTCGGGTCGAAACGGTCGACAAGTATGCGGCGATAAACGACGCCCAGCTCGCTTTGCGGCGCGTGGTCGAGCGTTATCGAGCATCACACAGCAAGCGCCGTTTCACACTGGCAGAGGTTTCTTGGGTCTCGCCCGGATCATGGTCGGTGGCGCTTTCGCTCGAACCGGAGCTAGGTATAGGCGTGCGCGAACTCGACAGCGACGGCGGTGGCGAGATGTTCGATCGAGCTTCAGAGGAACTTGAGGCGGCACTAGACCTGCTGACCGCCGCGGATCAAACGTCGTCACGCGCAGCGATGGTCGCAGCGTGGGCAACGCTTGAAACGCTGTTCGCTGGCGCCGGAGACTTTGGCGATCTTGCGAGCGTAGCGGACCGTGCCGCCGACGTTCTGGTGTGCATGTACGTGCGGGATACATTCACCGCTCTCGCCATCGGCCACGCTCGAGCAGGCGACGATGGCCTTGCGATCGCGTTGCGGGAGGCGAGCGACGGACAAACAGCAAAACTCGTCGAGGCGGCGCTGCCGGAGCATGTGATGTCGGTACCGTCTGGTCTCGGCCTGCTAGCGCGAGAAAGGGCGGCGTCGCTCGATGCTCAGGAGGTCGCGTCTGTTCGAACTCAGCTGGCCGCGGTGCTTTGTCGCCTTTACGACATGCGCAATCAGATTGTTCATGCAGGTCGCATGGAACCGTACGGCCTTCGTCGGACTTACGCCGAGTCGGCGGTTCTCCTCTCTGCGTTGCTTGATGAGTTGTTGCGCCAACATCGGAGTAGCGGCAGAACCGCTCGGGAAGTGGCCGGGCGCGCGGGTTGGCTTGTAGGAAGGGTCGCGAACGACCGGGAATCGCCGGCATCGCTCGCGGAACTGGGTGACGAATAGATTGTGGTCCAACCGATGACCTAAAGCATTCGCACTCTGCGGCTGTCGTGCAGGCAGCGCGCAGCGGTTTGGTACCTGATCAACCAGCGACGAGCCGATCAATTTAGCCCTCGTGGCCATTGTCGCGAGCCCCGGCCAGTACTCAATATTTGGAGCTAGCTCTTCCATACCCGGGCGTCGGCCGAAGGCGTGTAGGGCCAAGGCGCCTCGCGACCGAATCAGATCCCGTCAAGAAACTCCGTGTGCTGCGGAACTTGTCCCGGTCGAAGAGACGCGAGCAATTCGCGGTTCTGAGTCGACAGTCCCGGGGTTCGCCTGGCTCGTCCTGCTGCCGAGATGGCGTTGTCGGCGAGCCAAGCGATGGCCGATTCTTGAGTTCGAGCGGTAGCGAGATAGTCGCGGAGCGTTGCCGTCGGGCTTGCTATCCACCACGGTGAATCCGCATCGAGATGTGGGTCTCTCGTGCGAGCACGCCACGTCGGGCTTGAAAAGGTCTGAACTATAGGGATCTTGAAGAAGTCGTCGTCGTCGAGAAGGAGCGAGCGCGTTCCGATTAGATAGCCCTCAATGTAGGATGCGTCGAAGTAGCGCCGGAGTCCAACTGCCTTCTCGAACAAGTGCGAGTAGCTGTGAACAATGCCTTCGACCGCCCGCGGCTCGGAGTAAGTGCCAGAAGGGCGGAGCAGCCCCACCCTGCCTAGCGCGGCCAGTAGACCGTCTTGGTAAGACTGCGTGAAGCATCCAAACGAGTTCGCGTCTTCAAGCATGGATTCGGACGCGCTGTGGGCAGCGATCAACAAGGGGTGCACCCAGGCAGCACGCTCCAGTCGCTCGTCAGGAACATGTTCACCGACCTGCTCTAGCTGAGACTTAAGGAGGTGCAGAAAGTGGCCGCCGTCTGTCTTCAAATGGGTCAGCCCGAGTTCCTTCGCTGAACCCGTATCCAACGGTGTTACGACGAACCCGGGAGCACGAAAGGCTCCCATCCGTTCAATTACCGACCGGTACACGCTCAGAAAATCCGAATCAGACAGCGAATAGCCAACGAACAGGAGCGTCTTCGTGGAAAGGAATTCTCGAAGTTTGGCGCCCATTATGGATTCCCGAAGATCCGCCTCCCGCCTCGCGTAGTCGTTTGTCGTTGCGACGATCGTTGACAAGTTTGAAATCGATCCGTGGACTTTCATCACCCGTCTACCAGGCGTGTCGAAGAAGGCAAAGTCTTCGTCCAATACAAATGGTCGAGCTCCCGCGAAGCGTTCAAAGAAGTCGTCCCAATTAGTTGTGAAGATCGCATCAAGCTGCGCGATTGTGGCTAGCTCCTGGTGAAAGGCAGTGGTTCGGTTCTGCAGTGAACGGAAGGTTGAGATGTAGTCGATCCGCTCGGTCAGCGTCCTGATCAGCTCGCGGCGCCCATTCGCGTATTCGAACTCCTGCATCACTGTCGGGAACGGGTCGCCCGACGGCTCGTCGCGAAGCCTCGCCTCTATTTCTTCGTAGAATGTCTCCGGAAAGAGGCCCGGCGCTTCGGTGCTTATTCCAGCGCCTGCAAAGACAACGAGATTGCGGCTCCGGGCGGCCGCCACGATCTCCGTAGGAATGTCGACGGGGAAATGAGTGCCGCAGACGGCACAGCCTTGGTGGAATTCGGTCGACGCGAGCGTTGCCAAATGGCCCTCCATCCTCGATTGCGGGCACAGGAGCCGTATGGCACTGCGTCGCCGCACCCAGCTAGCGTCTCGCAAAGAGATCCAGAGCGCCACACCGGTGCGCTATCAACGGCGAGCAACTAGGCGCGACCAATTACGACCGATCGGTGTGCCGGACCGCGGACAGCGGTTATCCCAGGCCTTTCAGCACGCGCGTGCGCCGGATGGCCCCTCGTTATGGCTGAGACCAAGGAAACCAAGACGATCGTCGACGTCCGTCCCTCTTGAACGATAGGTATCTGCCGCGACAGACCTCTTCGGTTACCGAGAACAGCAGACTCGCGCCGATAAGCTGAACGAACGCCGTGCACAGCTGGACGTCAAAAATCCGTGTGAAGGGAAACCCGCATGGATTTGTCCCTTCGCGAGGCTGACTAATCGCCGTCGCCCGACCGGCGCTACGCAGAACGGAGTCCAGTTGTGCCCGACGATGTAAGCGCCGTAGATGGGGCGGTTGACGCTCACCCGGAGAGTGCAGTTGATGACCGTGAGAACGGAACTCAGGCCAACTTTTCGATTCACTCCTTGCGACCAGTATTTGAGCCTGCGCACCACGAGATCTACGTCGAGTACCTCGAGGGCGAACTCAACAAGCCCGCGCACAGGACGAAGCACGCAAACGAAGAAGTCGAGGATGAAGACGTTCGGCCGCATAATATCGCGCTGACGGGAAGCTACGGCTCGGGCAAGAGCAGCATTCTGAGCAAGGTTCTCGAGGATCTTAGCAATCGGGTGGTGAGTGTGTCGCTGTCGACACTGGGAAGCGAAGAGACAATAGCTCGCGACGAATCCGCGAAGACGGATCCGTTGGCGACCCCTGCGATTACGAACGCTATCCAGAAGGAAATCGTCAAGCAACTTCTCTATCGAGAGAAGCCATCGAGCGTTCCCGGGTCTCGCTACCGACGGATCGAAAGCTTTCGGAGAGGACGGGCGTTCGGGATTTCAGTTCTCTTAGCCGCGGCTTTGACCGCCATTGCCCTGCTTACGGGAGCAACATCGAGAGTTCAAGCCATTTTCGGTAATGACTTGTGGCCCACTGTTCTTATCTACGTCGGCGTCTTCATCCTGGTGCTCGCAATGACACAAGGGCTGCAAGCCTTGTTCCACAACAGAGTGTGGATTGAGAAGCTAACGTCCGGACCAGCTTCCATAACCCTCACCAACAGCGCCGACAGCTTCTTCGACCAATACCTTGACGAACTCGTCTATTTTTTTGAGGCAAATCCCTATGACGTTGTCTTGTTCGAAGACCTCGATCGCTTCAACGACCCTTATATCTTCGAGACCCTTCGCGAGCTAAATACGTTGCTCAACAACTCGAAGCAGATAGATCCAAGACGAATCACCTTTGTCTACGCCATCAAGGACAGCATTTTCGAACAGTTGGGGAAGCTGTCGATCAATGGAGTCAAGCTCAGCGATGAGGAAATCAGGCAGCTAGCTGTCACTAACCGAACCAAGTTCTTCGACGTAGTCATCCCCGTCGTGCCCTTCATTAGCCACCACAACGCACGCGACCTGATTTCAAAAGAGATGAAGGCCTCCGGCTTCCAGATCCAAAAGCCACTTCTAGACCTGGTCTCCAAGCACCTGGTCGACATGCGTCTGATCAAAAACATCCACAACGAATTCGGCGTCTTTGAACAGAAAATCCTCGCTCCCGGGCACCTTGACGAGCTCGACCCCCAGCCACTGTTCGCGATGATCGTTTATAAAAACCTGAGCATGACGGACTTCGAGAAGGTGAAGGACGGAACGAGCCAGCTCGACCGGGTCTGGGGAGACTTCCGGAAACTCGTGAATTTCCAGATCGCCACAGCCGAGTCGCAGATCCGCCGCGCCCGCTCAAGAAGCCGGAAGCTTGAACTGATGGAGTCCCGGGCGGACAGGCTAGGGGACCAACTCGAAGAGTATATGAGCCGCCTAATGCGATCTGTGGGACAGACCCTTGACCAGGGAAAATTGAGTCTCGCAACGGCCATCACCCTGCCCGAAATTCGCGAATCTAACTTCTGGAAGACGTGGCTGAAGGACGAATCGCTCGAACTCACGATCACTTATCGCTCGAACGTGACGGTCCAGAGCTACTACTCCGGGCAGGCCATATTCGAGGTCAAGATCACCTTGGATGACCTGCGCACCGAGCTGGATGATCCGCTGACTCTTGACGAGTGGGACGTCGCCGACGGCAAGACGATGCAGAGCGATATCGACGAGAACGTCGAGCTTCGTGACTTTTTGAAGACAGCAACAATGAAAGACCTTGCCGAGCGAGACGACCTTGTTCTCGAGTCAGATCATGGGTCTGAGTCATTCTCTGCCATGGCTAGGCGACACCTAGGAAACGGTCTGGCACTTGACCTGATCGCGGCCGGCTACATCGACAGAAACTTCAGCCTCTACGTCTCGCTCTATTACGACGACACGGTGACCGCGAAAGCCAGGAATTACATCCTTCATTCAGTCGAGTCCGGCGCCGTCGACATCAATGCTGAGATCGGCACCGGGCGGCAGATCGAAGCCCTGCTTGACGAAGTTGGGGACCGGATCTTCGCTGAGCGAAGCATCTACAACATCCAGTTGCTCGACCACCTACTTGCAAGCGGCGACGTAAGACTCGATCGCTCCATGAGGCTTATCGGCGGCGACACGCAAGAGGACGCCGCAATACGAACCGCCTACTTCTCGAGCGGTCACGAGCAGACGGCTCTAGTATCGCGCCTGGGGCCGAATTGGCCGGGGATTCTCGACTTCTTGGTAACCGATGATTCCGTAGCAGAGGCGGAGCGAGCCGATCTTCTCGATACCGCCCTCTCAGTGATCTCGCCCACGAATCGCTACGTGGCGACGCCAGCAATGAGGGAATTCATTCAGGCGAACTACTTGAAGATGAAGACGCTGACAGGCGAGCGCACTGTGTACTCCTTGGAGACCGTGGCCGCGATTCTGAAGGAAACGGATGTCACGTTCGATTCCCTCTCTTTGGTGTCGGAGGCTCTAAGACCGTTGGTCATCAGAGACTCTCTCTATCGATTGACCGAGGCTAACCTGACGGAGGCGACTGGCGGCACTGATCTCGCGCTCGACATCCTTCGCGCAGCCGATGAGAACGTATTCGATCACGCAGTGGCAAATCTCTCGACGTACCTGGACATACAAGAGAATGCGGAATCGACAACATATACGATCGCGAGCTACAAGAACTTCACCACTGTCCTCAACAAGCTGGCGAACAAGGACTCAAATGAAGTGCGGAAGGTCGCCGAACGGTCCTCGGGTGTCAGCGTCAAGAAGATCACGAATCTGAACGAGAAACTGTGGCCGATCGTCGCACAGACTAAGAAGCTCGCGCCAAGCTACAGCAACATAGCTGCCTACCTCGAAAAGCGCGGGCACGTGGATGATCAGCTGGCAGCAACGCTGAACTTCGCCGATAAAATCACCTCGCTGGAAGCGGTCGATGAGCCGGACAAGAGCAGTCTCGCCCTGACGCTGCTCACCACAGATCGGTTGAACTACCAAAAGCGTGTAGAGCTCGCAGCCAGCCTAGGGGTCGTGACGCCACTGCCTATTGGTGAGCTTCATCTGGAGGACCACGACGAGGGTATGGCAGGCGCAGTCCTGAACGCAGGGCTGGTCGAGGATTCGGCAGTAGCATTTGAGTCCCTCGGCACAATGCGTTGGCCGATAAAGAGCTCCTATATTCGGGCCTCAGAGCATTTCGCGGAATACATCCGGTCGATCGGCTTTTCCACGGACGATTTCGCGGCTCTGGCGCAGGACCCAAGCCTCCCGGATGGCATCAGGAAAGCCGTGGTCCTTCATCTAGACGATTTTCGATCTGCAACGGGACGAGTAGCACTCGACGCACTTGCCCGTTTTGCGGTGGCAAGATCTCTTGCCGTCGGGCCGTCGAATCTTACTGTCATGGCGAGTACAGGCGTTGATCCGAGCCTCTTGGTGCAGCTGATTGTGCTCGAGCTGGATGCGATTACGGCAGAGGAACTGCTTTCGATTCTGCGCCTTATGCCGGATAAATATCGCAAACTTACGACTACTGGCGGTCAGACGAAGCTTCCGCTCACCGACGCGGATCTCAGGCTGGCGGACCACCTGGTAGATGTCCACCAGGTGAGCAGTCGCGAGCCCAAGCCAAGCGGTGCGGAGTTCAAAGTCAACCTCCGTCGAATCTGAGGCGAGCTGCGGAACGGCCCGCCCGTCATCTCCCATGTCCTCTAGGCGTGGTCGCGATTCCTCGGCGAGCCGAATGACGTCCTCTGGTTCGGGGCATCTCCAATCTGATCGTGGTCTGTCTCACCGTCGGCACAACCTGGCTGTCGTCGTCACACACTGGCGGGACCCAAGATGTCTGAGCAGACATCCGCTTTCCCTTCTGGTCGGTGGGAGACAGTCTGGCGCAGACTCTCCGCAACGATGAGTGACGAGGATCGCCAGTACATTTAGCAGCAGACGGGGCAAGGCGAGAAAGCGAACTCGAATTGGCAGGCGCCTTGGAGCAACCACCCCATCAGGAGCGCGTCCGGGTGATGCTGGGCCGGATCGCAGTGTTACCAGATTTTCGCCGCGGCGACAGTGGCGAACTTCACAGCAGGGAATGTGATCGCGCTCGGCGCGACGTACGCGTACTGAGCGAGCAAGCTCGGAAGGACGCCGCTGACAGACGCTGGGGCCTCACGCCGAATAGTGGGGATAGCTGTGACTATCGAGGGTTGAAAACCAGACCCTTGAAGTGAGATGAGGCTGGTGTCGACCGCCGGAAAGACTGTCTTTCCGCCACGCAGATTGTCCGTTTTCGAGAAGTGGCCGTTCCATTCGGCGGGATCAGCGGCGATGGCCTCGGCGATGGCGGAGCCGAGGCTGACGCGGCGCACGTCCGTATCGGCGAGCTGGGGAATGGTGGGGCGCCGGGACCGGCCACGATGTTGATCGGCAGCGGTGATGCGTCGCCGAGTTGCCGGATGGGGATCAGGCTGAGGGGCCCGGGGGCGAAGGGCAAGTCGGCGCCTGGGTCGGCGTACGTCTTCGGGGCTCTGAAAATACCACTGAGGCGCGAATTTAGTGTTATCGTCGTCGCGTCGACCCGATACGCGTGGGCGACCACCGTCACGGATCGAGGAGGATCTCATGTCGACCACCACCCCCGCGTCGTCCGGCGGTGAACCCGATATCGATGAGACGAGGTACATCGACGAGACGCCGCTGACGCGCGCTGCCGGCGCAGCGGCGGACGAGCGGATCATCCCAGTGGAGACTGCGCACGCCCCCGCCGTGCGGCCGCAGGTCGGCCCCCTCTACGTCTGGATGATGGTGCTCGCCACCTTCGGCGTGTACATCGCGTTCGTTGCTCCCATCGCAATCTCCCTAGCGCTCAAGCTCCAGCAAGTGGAGCCCGCTCATCAGGAGTACCTCGGCTACATCATCGGGATCGGGGCCGCGGTCGCGGTGCTTTCGGCCCCGATCGTCGGCATTCTCAGCGACCGCACCCGTCTGAGGATGGGACGGCGCAGGCCCTATCTGCTCGTCGGGTCGGTCGTCGGCGCGATCGCATTGGTGATCATGGCCGCGGCCCCGTCGACCCTCGTGCTCGGCATCGGGTGGGCAGCGGCGCAGCTCGGGTGGGGGAGCGCGCTGACCGTCCTGACCATCATCCAGGCCGACAAGCTCCCCGAGGAGCAGCGCGGCAAGGTCGCCGGCCTCGTCGGCTTCGTCCAGATGGTCGCACCCGTCGTCGGCGCGGGAATCGCTTCCGCCTTCGTCGCCGACGACTTTCTCATGTTCCTGGTGCCTGGCGCAGTCGGCGTGGTGTTCACCCTTCTCTTCGTCGCCGTCGTGAAGGACGCGGACGCGCGCACTCTTCCTGCCCCCGAAGGCGCCATCGGCGCGGTGCTCCGCAAGTATCTGTACTCTCCCCGTCAGCACGCGGACTTCTCATGGAACTGGCTCGCCCGCCTACTCTTCAACGTCGGGGTGACCTTCAACACGACGTTCTCGATCTACTTCATCACCAGCCGGGTCGGCGGGACGATCCAGGACTTCGCGCCCTACGTTGCCATCAATTACACCCTGCTCTACCTCATCGCCGCTGCGTTCACCCTCGTGGGCGGGGCGCTCGTGGTCTGGAAGGTCAAGAGCGCCCGCTAATCGCCTCGCGCTCGCTCCCCATTGAAAAGGAACACCGTGACACCCACCCCGCCCGTAGAAATCCCGACCATCACCGAGAAGGCCGCGCTCACAAGCGGTGCGTCCTTCTGGGCGACCAAGAGCCTCCCCGGATCCCCGAGGGGGATCGTCCTCACCGACGGCCCACACGGCGTCCGGGCGCAGAAGGGCGCGCACGACCATCTCGGCATCGCGCCGAGCGAGCCGGCGACCTGCTTTCCCCCTGCAGCCGGCCTCTCCCAGAGCTGGGATCCCGACCTCGTTGAGCGGATCGGTGCGGCGCTCGGTCGAGAGGCGCGCCACTACGGTGTCGGTGTGCTCCTCGGGCCTGGGGTCAACATCAAACGCGACCCCCGAGGCGGACGCAACTTCGAGTACTTCTCCGAAGACCCCCACCTGACGGGGGTGCTCGGATCTGCGTGGGTCGACGGCATCCAAGGGGAGGGGATCGGCGCGTCCGTGAAGCACTTCGCCGCGAACAACGCCGAGCACGACCGCATGCGATCGGACTCGCAGGTCGACACGCGAGCGCTCCGCGAGATCTATCTGCGCGGATTCGAACGGATCGTCACGGGATCGAAGCCGTGGACGGTGATGTGCGCCTATAACAAGCTCAACGGCGTCTACACCTCGGAGAACCGATGGCTGCTGACCGACGTGCTGCGTGGAGAGTGGGGTTTCGACGGCGCCGTCGTGAGCGACTGGGGCGCGGTGCGCGATCGGGTGGCCGCCGTACGTGCGGGGCTCGATCTCACGATGCCGGGTGGGGACGCCCAGGCGGACGCCGCGCTCGCCGAGGCTGTCGCCTGCGGTGAACTCGACCCGGACGCCCTCGAGGCGGCGGCCGGGAACGTCGTGCGACTGATCGAGCGCAGCGAGGGTGCGTCCGGTGCCGCCGCGGACTTCGATGAGCACCACGCGTTGGCCAGGGAGGCGGCCTCGCGGAGCATCGTGCTGCTGCAGAACCGGGACGAGGTGCTGCCGCTGTCGCCGGGAGCGTCGATCGCCGTAATCGGACGCTTCGCGCAGACGCCCCGCTACCAGGGTGGTGGGAGCTCGCACGTTCGGGCGACGCGCGTCGAGGTGCCGCTCGACGAGCTCCGGGCGCTGTCGGCTGCACCGGGACGCGTCGAGTACGCCGAAGGTTGGCCGGCGAGCAGAGGCGATGATGAGGGGCGATCGCTCGCGGACGCGGTCGCGGTCGCACGCGCGGCCGATGTCGCCGTGCTCTTCCTCGGGCTGGACGACGCCGACGAGTCCGAGGGCTTCGACCGCGACGACATCGAGCTGCCGGCGCGGCAGCTCGCGCTCCTGCGCGCCGTGGCGGCGGCCCAGCCGCGCACCGTCGTCGTGCTGAGCCACGGCGGCGTCCTCCGGCTGGCCGAGGTCTCGGAGCACGCGGCCGGGATCCTCGACGGCGGTCTGCTCGGCCAGGCCGGGGGCGGAGCGATCGCCGACGTGCTGTTCGGTGCGGTCAACCCCTCGGGGCGGCTGAGCGAGACGGTGCCCGTGCGTATCCAGGATGCGCCCTCGTACCTCAACTTCCCGGGTGAGAATTCGCGTGTGCTCTACGGGGAGAGCATCTACGTCGGCTACCGCTGGTACGACGCCCGTGAGCTCGAGATCGGCTTCCCGTTCGGTCACGGTCTCAGCTACACCACTTTCCGGTATGACACGCTCGCACTCGAGACCGATGCCGAGGGGATCCGTGCGCGGGTGCGGATCACCAACACCGGGGACCGGGCGGGGCGTGAGGTCGTCCAGCTCTACGTGGCCGCGCCGGAGTCGGCCATGCGCCGTGCGCCACGCGAGCTCAAGGGCTTCCGTTCCGTCGCCGTGCAGGCCGGTGAGACCGTCGACACGGAGATCCGGATCCGCCGAGACGATCTCGCCTACTGGGACGAGAGGATCGATGGCTGGCAGGTGGAGCCGGGGAGGTACCTCGTCTCGGCGGGCGCGTCGAGTCGTGACCTGCGTCTGACCGAGGTCCTCGTCGTCGATGGCGACCAGCTGCGCCTTCCGCTGTCGATGGAGTCGACGCTCGGCGAGGTCATGAGCCATCCGCTGGCCGGGCCGTTGTTCGCGGCGGCCATGGGGCAGGGGCGGGGTGATGAGCAGGCGGACGACACCAGCGACGCGCTCGGCGGCGACACCGCGCGGATGGCGGCAGCCATCCCCTTGGACCGCTTGCGCGGGTTCAGCGGAGGGTCCTTCGATCCGGCGTCGATCGCGCCGTTGCTCGAGCGCGCCAACGGTGCGTGACGGGGAAGCGATGGGCTTGCACCAAAAAGCAGAAACAGATACTGTTTCTGTTTAACGACGCGTCCCAGCATCCGCGCCGACGCACGATTCCCCGCATGGACCTCCCGTTCGATGAAGAGCCTTTGGAGCCCCGATGACAACCCCCTCCACCGACCTGCCTCTCAGCGGCGCCTCAGCGGTGACGACCGTCGATCCCGACGTCCTGGAACCATTCGAGCCGGGAACGTCCGAGCAGTACCTGCGAGGTCGGGCTCTGCGTCGCTACGGGGTCTGGTACGCGCTCACGTTCGTGGCATTCACCGCCATCTGGGGAGGCGTGGCCGCGGTTCTCCTGCCGAACCAGGTGCAGCTCCTGGCCATGGCGCAGTTCTTCACCGGGCGCGACGCCGGCGTCGACCTCCAGCAGCTCACCGCTCTGCGCGACGCGATCGCAGCGGGAGCCGCGACCGCGACCGCCGACCAGAGCCGGCTGCTCGGAATCCTGGCGACCTTCGACGCGAGCCGCGCCCAGTCGCTCGCTCTCGTCACGTCGATCGGCGTCGCGGCGACCATGATCGTTCAGCCGCTGATCGGAGTGTTCTCCGATCGCACACGCTCGCGCCTGGGGCGCCGCGCTCCGTGGATGCTCGTCGGCGTCGCGATCGGGGCGGCGTTCCTGGTCGGTGTGCGCTTCGCGCCGACCGTCGCAGTGCTCGTCGTCCTCTGGGCGATCGCGCAGGCTGCGCTCAACGCGGCGCAGGCCCCCTTGGGCGCCACACTGGCCGACCGGATCCCCGAAGCCCGTCGCGGCACGATCTCGGGTATCGGCGGTCTGGGCTCCTTCGTCGGCGGCATCCTGGGAAGCGTGGCCGCGGGCGTCGCCTTCGCCACACTCGGCCTCAACAGCTACTTCGTCTTCGCCGCCCTCGTCGTGGTTATCGTGCTGATCTTCGTGTTCCGGGTCAGGGACCGCTCGTCCGTCTCGCTGCAGGTCCCGCCCTTCAGCTGGAAAGCGTTTGCGCTCGGATTCACCTACGCCTTGCGCAGCCGCGATTACCGCTGGGTCTGGATCGCGCGCATCCTGCTGACCTTCGGGTACGGCGTTTCGGGTGCCCTGTCCTTCTACATGCTCCAGAGTTACGTGAAGCCAGCTCTCAGCCAGGCGGAGGCGACCACGCTCGTTCCGCTGCTCGCGCTCGCAGGCCTCCCGACGACGGTCCTGGCGATCGTGGTGGCCGGAGCGCTCTCGGACCGCTGGCGGCGGCGCAAGAGCTTCGTCTTCGTGTCGTCGCTCCTCATGGCGGCGTCGATGGCGATCCCCCTGATCTCGCCGACGGTCCCCGGCCTCTTCATCCAAGCCGTCGTAGCTGGACTCGCCTTCGGCATCTACACGCCCGTCGACCAGGCGCTCCTGATCGATGTGCTCCCCGACGCCAAGGCGGCGGGCCGAGACCTCGGCGTCGCCGGACTCGCCACCAACCTCGGACAGGCGCTCGGTCCGGCACTCGCCGGATTCGTCGTCGCCCTGAGCGGTGGATACGCCGTGGTCTGGGTCGCCGCCCTCGTGCTCGTCGCCCTCGCCGCGGTGACGATCCTCCCGGTGCGCGTGCGCTGATCCCCGATCCTCCCGTTCGACCTCGACACTGCAAAGGAAACCGATGACAGACACCCTGCCCGACACGACGGAGCTGAGCCTCGCCGACCAAGCGCGACTCGGCAGCGGCGCCGACTTCTGGACGACGAAGCGGGTGGGCGACGTCCCGGCCGTGCTGATGACGGACGGACCCCACGGCATCCGCAAGCAGGAGGAGAGCTCCGACCAGCTATCGCTGTCCGGTAGGAGCGTCCCCTCCACCTGCTTCCCGCCCGCGGTCGCCCTGAGCCAGACGTGGGATGCGGCATCCGCCTTCCGTGTTGGCGAGGCGCTCGGGCGCGAGTGTCAGGCGCTCGACATCCAGGTCCTCCTCGGCCCCGGCGTGAACATCAAGCGCGACCCGCGCGGCGGTCGCAATTTCGAGTACTTCTCGGAGGATCCGTTCGTCGCGGGAGTTCTCGGCGAGGGATGGGTGAGGGGCCTGCAGAGCATGGGCGTCGGCGCCTCCCTGAAGCACTTCGCGGTCAACAACCAGGAATGGGACCGGATGCGCGTGAGTGCCGACGTCGACGCCCGGGCGCTGCGTGAGATCTATCTGCGGCCGTTCGAGCGCATCGTCACCAACGCGCAGCCGTGGACTGTGATGTGCTCCTACAATCGCATCAGCGGTATTCTTGCCTCGCAGAACGAGTGGTTGCTGACCGACGTCCTCCGCGGCGACTGGGGCTTCGATGGCATCGTCATGTCGGACTGGGGGGCGGTCGCCGATCGGGTCGCGGCGGTCACCGCCGGGCTCGACCTTCAGATGCCCGGAGACGACGGGACGAGCGACGCGCGGGTCGTGGCCGCCCTCGAGTCGGGTGACATCGAGGAGTCGGCGGTCCGCAGGAACGCCGGGCGGCTCGAGCGGTTCGCCCGTCGGGCACGAGCCGAGCGTCGCCCCGGCACGGTCTGGAGCGCCGACGACCACCACGCGATCGCCCGCGAGGTGGCGGGACGGGCGATCGTGCTGCTCCGAGACGATCAGGGCCTCCTGCCGCTCCAGCCGTCCGGCGCGATCGCCGTCATCGGTGAGTTCGCCGTCAAGCCGCGCTACCAGGGCGGCGGAAGCTCCCACGTCACGCCGACCCGCGTCGACATCCCGCTCGACGAGATCCGGGCACTGGCCGCAGACGCGTCCGTGACCTTCGCGGCCGGCTTCAGCGCGGACGCGGACGCCGATCGTGCGGCCCTTCGTGCCGCTGCCGTGGCGGAGGCAGCGGCGAGCGACGTCTCGGTCGTGTTCCTGGGCCTGTTCGAGAATCAGGAGGCGGAGGGCGCCGACCGTCCTGGCATCGACCTGCCGGAGGATCAGCTCGCGCTGCTCGAGGCCGTCCTCGCCGCGCAGCCCCGAACCGTGGTCGTGCTGTCCCACGGCGGCGTGGTCCGCCTTGCCCCGATCGCGGCAGGACCCGCGGCAATCGTCGACGGCGCCTTGCTCGGGCAGGCCGCGGGCGGTGCACTCGCGGATGTGCTGTTCGGGGTGGTCAATCCATCCGGACGGCTGACCGAGACCGTGCCGGAGCGCATCCAGGACGTACCGGCCTTCACGAGCTTCCCGGGGGAGCGCATGCACGTGCGGTACGGCGAGGGGATCTTCGTCGGCTATCGCTGGTACGACACCCGCGAGATCGACGTGACGTTCCCCTTCGGTCACGGCCTCTCTTACACGAGCTTCGACTACGAGTCGGTGAGCGTCGTCGCGGACGGGGACGACTATGTCGCGCAGGTGACGGTCCGCAACACGGGGGAGCGCCGTGGTCGCGAGGTGGTGCAGGTCTACGCATCGCTCGACGGATCCGTCGTCGCCCGCGCCCCCCGCTGGCTCGTCGGCTTCGGGGACGTCGAGCTCGAATCGGGCGAGCGCGCCGACGTGAGCGTGCCGATCCCGCGGGACGAGCTGGCGTTCTGGAGCGAGGAGCTGCACCGCCGTGTCGTCGAGCCCGGCACCTACGCCTTCCATGCCGCGGCCTCCAGCCGCGACATCCGCCGCACGGTCGAAGTCGAGGTCGACGCCGAGCCGATCCGGTACCGCCTGACCGCAGAGTCCTCGCTCGGCGAGATCATGCGCGACCCGATCGCCGGTGCGGCGTTCGCCGACCTGTTCGCGGCGATGTTCGCCCAGTTCAGCGCCGGCTCGGAGGAGGACGTGGACTACACCCCGATCCTCGACTCGTCGCCGTTCGGGCGCTTCCTCGGCTCGCTCGGCGGAGCGGTCCCTCCCGGCATGGTCGACGACGTGCTAAGCAGAGCGAACACAGCAAACGGATTCGAAGGATAGAACGATGAGCAGCACTTTCCCCCACGGCTTCCTCTGGGGCGCCTCGACGGCGCCGCACCAGATCGAGGGCAACAACATCAACAGCGACTGGTGGTTCCGGGAACAGCACACCCCCGGCATGGCTCTCAGCGGCGACGCCGTCGACAGCTACCACCGGTTCGAGGAGGACATGCGCCTCCTCGCCGACGCCGGGCTGAACGCGTACCGGTTCGGAATCGAGTGGGCCAGGATCGAACCCATCCCCGGTCACTTCTCGAAGGCGGAGCTGGCCCACTATCGTCGGATGATCGAGACCGCGCAGCGGCTCGGCCTGACGCCCGTCGTCACCCTCCAGCACTTCTCCACCCCGAAGTGGTTCGCGGACGAGGGAGGCTGGCTGCACGACCGGTCGATCGAGCGGTTCCAGAGCTACGTCGGCGAGGCGGCGGCGATCCTGGGCGACGTGCCGTGGATCTGCACCATCAACGAGCCCAACATGCTAGCGATGATCGGCACCATGATGAAGCTGGCGGAAGCCGGCACGAGCGATTGGCAGAGCCCGACGGTCGAGGGCGACACCCAGATGGTGCTCCCCGCTCCCGACCCCGAGGTCGGCCAACGGCTCGCGGCCGCGCATCACGCGGCCCGCGAGATCCTGCGGTCGAAGACGGATGCGGCGGTCGGCTGGACCGTCGCGAACCAGGCGCTGACCGCGAAGCCGGAGAATCAGGCGAAGCTGGTCGAGGAGCGCTACCTGCGCGAAGACCTCTATCTCGAGGCCGCCCGCGGCGACGGCTTCATCGGCGTGCAGGCATACTCCACGCAGGAGATCGACGCGAACGGTCCGGTGCCGCACGCGCCGAGCCCGGAGAACACCCAGGTCGGAACGGCCTATCGCCCCGACTCCCTGGGCATGGCCGTCCGGCACTCGTGGGAGGTCACGGAGGGTGTTCCCGCGCTGATCACCGAGAACGGGATCGCCACCGCCGACGACACCCGGCGCATCGACTACACGGCGCAGGCGCTTCATGCCCTGGCGTCCGCGATGGATGACGGCGTGGAGGTAGCTGGGTACCTGCACTGGTCGGCGCTCGACAACTACGAGTGGGGTCACTGGGAGCCGACGTTCGGCCTGATCGCGGTCGACCGCGAGACGTTCGAGCGTCAGCCGAAGCCGAGCCTCGCCTGGCTCGGGAACGTTGCGAAGACGGGAACCGTCGAGGGCGGCGCACGTGCGTTCGGAGGCGAGCACTGATGCGGGCGGCGACGATCACCGGGCCGGATGAGCTGACCATCCTTGACGTGGAGACACCGGCCGTCGGTCCTGCGGACGTGCTGGTGACGATGAAGGCGTGCGGGCTCTGCGGGTCCGACCCGCACAGCCTCGCTGCCGGTTTCATCGTTCCCGGTGCTGTGCAGACGCGTCTCGGGCACGAGCCGGCAGGCGTGGTGTCGCAGGTGGGCGGCGACGTCGTCGGACTCGCCGTCGGCGACCACGTCGTCGTCAACCCGATGGGGGTCCCCGACGCGATCATCGGCGCGGGCGGCCCACAGGGCGGTCTCAGTGAATACCTGCTGGTGCGGGAGGCCGCCGTCGGCCGCAACCTTCGCATCCTGCCGCCGCACATCCCATTCCACGTCGCGGCGCTCGTCGAGCCGATGTCGGTGGCGCGTCGCGCCGTCAACCGCACACGTCCCAGCGCCTCTGACACCGCCGTGGTGTTCGGCGCCGGTCCGGTCGGGCTCGGCGCCCTGCTCGCCTTCAAGGCGCTGGGCGTGGCGAACGTGGTCGTCGTGGACGTGCAGGCGAATCGGCTCGAGAAGGCGCTGCGGCTCGGCGCGGACGCCGTCGTGAACTCGGCCGAGGAGGATCTGGCTGAGCGTCTCGTGCAGCTGCACGGCTCCGGGGCCGACGCCTTCGGTGTGCAGGGGCTGCCCGGCACCGACATCTACCTCGACGCAGCGGGTGTCCCTTCGGTCGTGGAGTTCGTCCTCCGCTCGGCGAAGCAGGGGGCGCGGCTGGGGGTCGTGGCCATCCACCGCAAGACGATCGAGGTCGACTTCGAGGCCCTCATCCCGAAGGAGCTCGCGATCGTCGCCTCGATGGGCTACGCGGACGAGTTCTTCCAGGTGGCGGACGACCTCGAGGCCAACTGGGAGAAGTACGCGCTGATCGTCAGTGACGTGGTCCCGTTCGACTCCGTCGAGCGCGCCATCCGCTTGGCGGGAACACCCGGTGCGACGGACAAAGTCGTCGTCACCTTCGACTGAAGAACGAACAGGAGAAGAAGAGATGGCCGACATTGCTCCGGATGCCCTCAGGGTCGCCGCGCACGACGTCCCCGTTCCGCGTTCGCTCAGCGAGGGCGCCCGGCGCGCGCTCGACGCCTCGGCCCAGGTGCCGCGCACGATCCTGCCGCGGGCCGACGATGACGACGCCTGGGAAGGCGTCGTCGCGGGTCAGCGGGCGCAGGAGGAGCAACTGATCGCATCGGGCCTGCTCGAGACGTACATCGCGTCGACGAGGACGCAGGTGGACGCGCGTCTCGTCGACGGTGTGCCCGTCTTCGTCGGCACCCCGGACGGCCTCGCCGATGACGACCAGCGCGTCGTCCTGGTGATCCACGGCGGCGGGTGGACGCAGGGTGGCGGCCAGCTCACGCGCCTTGCGGCCGCACTGGAAGCCTCGAGTCTCGGTCTGCGCACCTGGGCGGTCGACTACCGCATGTTGCCCGGCCACCGGTATCCGGCATCCCTCGACGACTGCGTCGCCGTCTACCGCTCCCTGATCGGCGAGGCCGGTGCGGCGAACGTCGCGGTCAGCGGAACCTCGGCGGGCGGGAACCTCGCGGCGGCGCTGCTTCTGCGTGCGGCGGCCGACGGCCTCCCGATGCCGGCGGCTCTGGGCCTGTGGACCCCGGCCGTCGACCTGACGCTCGACGGCGACAGCTGGCACACCAACGACGGGCTGGACCCGATCATCGGACAGCACTCGCGCACGCTGGTGGAGTTCTACACCCGAGGTGAGGACCCGCGGAATCCCTCCCTCTCCCCGATCTTCGGAGACCTCTCGCCATTCCCTCCCACCGTCCTCATCTCGGGGACGCGGGACGGGCTCCTCTCCGACACCGTGCGATTCCATCGGCAGCTGCGTCGTTCCGGCGTCGAGGCCGAGCTGCACGTGTTCGAGGGACTCCCGCACGGCGGGTTCGACTTCATGAGCCCGGAGGATGCCGAACGCGCGACCGAGTTCCGGGCGTTCTTCCGCCGCCACCTCGCCTGATCATCCACCCCACGACGATCGAACCCCCTAGGAGGCAGTAGTGTCGCAGCCGACCATCAGCAACGCCATGGTTCCGATGCGGGACGGTGTCCGTCTCGCCACTGACGTCTGGATCCCGGACGCGTCACCGGCCCCGGTGCTCCTCGTCCGTCTGCCGTACGGCAAGGACATGTTCCCCGACGCGCCCCTCCTTCCGGGGCACGCCGACCTGATCGCGCGGGGCTACGCCGTCGTCTGGCAGGACGTGCGCGGGCGGTTCCGCTCGGAGGGGGAGACGTTCGAGCCGTTCGTCGGCGAGGTCGACGACGGAGCGGACACGGTGGCGTGGATCCTCGCGCAGCCGTGGTGCGACGGGCACATCGGCTCGTACGGGGCGTCCTATCTGGGCGTCACGCAGTGGCAGACGGCCTCCGCCGGACCAACGGGCCTGTCGGCCATCGCACCGCACTTCGCATCCACCGACCCCTATTTCGCTCCCTGGTTCGGCGAAGGCGGCGCGATGTCCTGGCACCTGGTGCACTCGTGGTCGACGCTGAACTCGGTCGCGCCCCGGCTGACCTCGCTCGAGCAGTACATCGAGGTCATCGCCGAAGGTGAAGCGCTCGTCGACCGCCTCCCGATGTCGGACCGTCCGCGCCTGCGCGACGAGGCCGCGTGGTGGTCGAACTGGATGGAGCACACGGGACGTGACGACTACTGGAAGGGCATCGCGGTGAGCGGCGATCCTGCCGCCGTCACCGTCCCCGCGCTGAGCATCGGAGGCTGGTTCGACGTCTACATCACCGACACCGTGAACTCCTATCGGCTGATGAAGGAGGGGGCGGGCACCCCCGGGGCCCGGAAGGGTCAGCGCCTGGTGATCGGACCGTGGGATCACCTCGGCCAGACCGGGTCCTACCCCGGACGCGACTTCGGCTCCGCGGCCTCAGGGCCGGCGAGCGGCGTCGAGGAGCTGCACATGCGGTTCTTCGACCGGCACCTCCGGGGTGACTCCGCCGCGCTCGACGGCGACGCTCCGGTGCGGATCTTCGTCATGGGTGTGGACGAATGGCGCGACGAGGAGAGCTGGCCGCTCACCGACACGGTCTGCACCGACTTCTTCCTCGCGCCCGACGGCGCTCTTTCGAGGTCGGTGCCGGACGCGGATGGGTGCGGCGAGTACCTCTACGACCCGGCCGATCCGGTTCCGTCGGTCGGGGGCCGGATGCTGCTGTCCGGTGAGACGGGAGGCTGCGGCCCGGTCGACCAGTCCGCGGTGGAGCAGCGGGCGGACGTCCTCACCTTCACCACTCCCGTCCTCACGGATCCCGTCGAGGTCACCGGCCAGGTGACGCTCCGGGCGTACGTGACATCGTCGGCGTTCGACACCGACTTCACGGGGAAGCTCGTGGACGTTCACCCGGACGGGCGCTCGCTCTACCTCACCGATGGCATCCTGCGCATGCGGTACCGGTCGGCTCTCGATGCCCCCGAGCTCCTCACGCCCGGCGAGGTCTACGAGGTGCAGCTCGACCTGTCGGTGACGTCCAACGTCTTCCTCCCGGGGCATCGCATCCGGCTGGAGGTCTCGAGCAGCAATTACCCGCGCTTCGACCGCAACACCAACACCGGCGGCGGCATCACGGACGAGACGGAGTTCGTCGTGGCGCGCAACAGGGTGCTGCACGGGCCCGCGGGCCCCAGCCGACTCATCCTCCCGATCATCGACCGACCCGCCACCAGCTGACCCCGAGCCGAAGGACACCACTCCATGACGATCGAACGCCTGCTCTACCGCGACCCGGCGCAGAGCGCGGACGCACGTGCCGCCGACCTGCTCGGCAGGATGGATCTGGAGGCCAAGGCCGGCCAGATGTTCCAGCCGATGGCCGAAATGGGGGACCCCGACGCGCCGGGGATGTTCGGCGGTGCCTCGTTGCGAGAGATGCTCAGTGCGAACATCACCCACTTCAACATCCTCCAGGGCCCGACGGCCCGGGAGACCGCGGAGTGGATCAACGCCCTGCAACGCGAAGCGCTCGCCCGGCCGCTGGGCATCCCGATCACGATCTCGAGCGACCCGCGCCACGCCTTCACCGACAACCCTGCCGCCGCCTTGATGGCCGGTCCCTTCTCGCAGTGGCCGGAGTCGCTCGGTTTCGGCGCCGTCGGCAGCGAGGACCTCATCCGCCGGTTCGCCGACACGGTCCGCCGCGAGTACCTGGCGGTCGGGATCCGGGTCGCGCTGCATCCCCAGATCGATCTGGCGACCGAGCCGCGATGGGCGCGGGCCAGCGGCACCTTCGGTGAGGACGTCGAGATCGTCAGCCGGCTGGGCGGCGCCTACATCGAGGCGCTGCAGAACGGTGAGGTGGGGGCCGAATCGGTGTCGGTGATGGCGAAGCACTTCCCGGGCGGGGGCCCGCAGAAGGACGGGGAGGATCCCCACTTCGCGTACGGCCGCGAACAGATCTACCCGGGTGGCCGATTCGACCTCCACCTCGAACCGTTCCGCGCGGCCATCGACGCAGGAGTCGCGCAGATCATGCCCTATTACGGGATGCCGCTCGGCACCGAATGGGAAGAAGTGGGGTTCGGCTTCAACCGCGGAATCATCACAGGCCTTCTGCGCGAACAGCTCGGATTCGACGGGATCGTCTGCACCGACTGGGGGATTCTCAGCGGCATGGCGTGGGGCGTCGAAGACCTGAGCTTCGATGAGCGGATGATCAAGGCGCTGGACGCCGGCGTCGACCAGTTCGGCGGCGAATCGGCCGCGAGCACGCTCGTACGGCTGGTCCGCGACGGCGCTATCCCCGAATCGCGCCTGGACGGGTCGGTGCTCCGGCTGCTGCGCGAGAAGTTCCGTCTCGGATTGTTCGATGCGCCGTTGGTCGACGTCGAACAGGCCGACCGGCTCGTCGGCACGCCGGATGCCCGCGAAGCGGGAATCGCGGCGCAGGCGGCCGCGGTGACCCTGCTGCGCGCCGGTGAGGAGGCGGCCGCCCTTCCGCTCGCGCCGGGCACGCGGGTGTTCCTCGACGGGATGTCTCCCGACGCTCTGCAGCGTCGCGGTCTCGTGGCCGCCGACCTCGACACGGCGGACGTCGCCATCGTACGGATCGCGGCGCCATGGGAGCAGCGGGGGGACGGCACCACGTGGGAGTCGTTCTTCCATGCCGGTTCATTGGACTTCCCGGTCGGCACGATCGAGCGCATCCGTGCGATCGCCGAGCGGGTGCCGGTCGTCCTCGACGTCTACCTCGACCGTCCCGCCATCCTGACCGACCTGGTCGACGTCGCCAGTTCGACCATCGTGAATTTCGGGGCGGCCGACGAGGCCATCGCCCGGGTCCTCACCGGCGAGGCCGAGCCGTCGGGGCGGTTGCCCTTCGACCTGCCGTCGTCGATGGAGGCGGTGCTCGCGAATCGTGCGGACGTGCCGTTCGACACGATCGATCCGCTGTTCCGTCACGGATTCGGTCTCGGCGCGGGGTTCTCCGCGTGAGCGCGGCCGAGCGGGGCGTGCGCTGGGGGATCGTCGCGACGGGCACGATCTCACGTCAGATGGCCTCCGACCTGCAGCTGGTCGACGGGGCCGAGATCGTCGCGGTTTCGTCCCGAGAGCAGGCGAAGGCGGATGAATTCGCCGAGGAGTTCGGAATCGAGCACCGCTTCGGCGACTACCGCGACCTCCTCGGCGCCGACCTCGACGCGGTCTATATCGGCTCGCCCCATGTGACGCACTTCGAGATCGCGAGAGCGGCGCTGATGGCGGGGAAGCATGTGCTGTGCGAGAAGCCCATGGGGCTCTCGGCCGCCGAGGTCAGAGAACTCGGCGCCATCGCGGCCCGCGAGGGGCGATTCCTCATGGAGGCCATGTGGATGAAGTTCAATCCGCTCTACACCCGTCTGCAGGAGCTGCTGAGTGAGGGGCGCATCGGCGAGGTCCGGAGCATCGACGCGTCGTTCGGTGTGCCGTTCCCGCAGGATGGCTCCAGTCGCTGGAAGGCGGAGATGCGGGGGAGCACGCTCCTCGATCAGGGGATCTACCCGGTGACACTCGCGCACATGCTTTTCGGTGTCCCGGACCGCATCCACGCCGACGGTGTCGTGCGCGATGACGGGGTCGACCTCAGCGAGCACTTCACGCTGAGCTATTCGGGCGGGCGCTTCGCGCGGGGCGCGAGCTCGATGGTCGAGTTCCTCGATCTCGGGGCCTCGATCTGCGGGACGGCCGGGTGGATCGCGACCGACCCGGGCTTCTGGGCGACCTCGAAGGCGACCGTCCATACGCCGTTCTCCCCGGACGTCGAGCCGACGGAGTCCATCGAGACGCTCTGGGAGGGCAACGGCTATGTGCCGATGCTGCGTGCCGTGAACGGTTCGATCCGGCGGGGAGAGCTGGAGAACACCATCCACACCACCGAGGCTGCCGCTGAGGTCTTCGACTCGCTCGACGAGATCAGACGCCAGCTCGGCTAGCTATCGCGCGGCCGTCGCTCCGGCCTTCGCCAGCTCCAGGAGGGTGCCGAGAGCCTTCAGGCTGCGAGTCATGTCGATGCTGTCGTCGTACTCCCAGAGCAGCTGCAGGCCATCGACCGCCGCCGTGACGAGCAGGGCCAGGTCGCCGGCGTCGACCTCCCGTGGCAGCTCACCCGCGTCCTGGAGGCCCTCCAGCGTCTCGCGACCGAGCTTCTGGCTGCGGGTGATGCGCTCGCTGAAGTACTCGTGGGCGGGGTGGTCGGGGGCCGTCCCGTCTGCTGCGAGATTCGAGTAGAGCGCGACGAGACCGGGAACGGACGCGTTGTGGTCGACCAGCGTCGTGAGCCGGTCGACCATGGAGGCGATCGTCTCGGGAGCGCTGTCCTCGTATGCATCGGCGTCGAGTTCATCGCGTCGCCGCAGCACCTCGGTGAGCAAGTGCTCCTTCGTACCGAAGTGATGCACGAGCCCGGTGATGCTCAGGTTCGACGCGTCGGCGAGCTCACGGAGCGTGGCTCCGCCGAACCCACGTGCGGCGATGACTTCGAGGGCGGTGGCGAGGATCTCCTCGCGCTTCGCAACCCCTTTGGGGTAGGGACGACGCGGCATGTTACCGACTGTATCGCGCCCGTCCGTCGTTCTGCCAAGATAAACAGAAATAGATACTGTTTTTGCAGGAGTGAAGGAGATGAATCTGTGACGCTGGCCGCCACTACGGACTCGACGCTCGCTGGACGGGGAGCCCGGATTCCCCTCCGCGACTACCTCCCCGAGAATCCGCGTGCCGGCGCCTCGCCCTTCGTGTGGATCCACGGCGGCGGCTGGATGTCCGGAGGCCTCGATCAGAAGGAGTCGCACGCCGTCGCGAAAGCTATCGCAGGCACGGGGCGCCGCGTCCGCACCATCGACTACCGCCTGGCCCCGCTGCTGCGCTGGCGCCAGCTCGCCTCCCATGCCCCTCTGTCGCTCGAACCCTCAGGCGGCCGGTTCCCCGCGGGGCGGGACGACGTCGTCGATGCTGTGCGCGACCTCGTCGCCTCCGGCGAGCGGCGGGTCCTGATCGGCGGGGCGAGTGCTGGGGCGAATCTCGCGGTGACGGCTGCCGTCGCGCTCCGTGACGACGCGGATGTCCGGGTCGAGGGTCTCGCGCTCGCGTACGGCGGCTTCCACTCGGCTCTGCCCCCGCTCCCTCGGTCCGTGTCGTCGCGGCTCACGGGAATCGCCGGCCGCATCGCGTTCACCCCCGACTCCTACGAGCGGATGACGCACAACTATGTCGGCGACGAAACGTTGTACGCGACCGCGTTCCCGGCGGGAGAGTCTCTGGCCGGCCTTCCGGACGCGCTGGTCATGGACGCGGACAGGGACAGCCTGCGAGCCTCCGGCGACCAGTTCGCAGACGAGTTGCGCGCGGCCGGGGTCGCCGCGGACTACGTGGTCATTGAGAAGACGCTCCACGGCTTCTTGAACCAGCCGCGCACCCGCGGCTTCCGCCGTGGCATTCAGGCGATGGCCGCGTGGCTCGACGAGCGGGATCGTGCCTCAGGTGGTCCCGCCGCGCACGAGGGTGAAGTGCGGTAGCGTCCCGAGGTCCGGCGGCGGGGTCGACTCCGCCAGCTGCGACTGGAGTTCGTGGGTCAGCGCATCCATCAATCCGCGGATGTCCGTGTCGATGCTGGTGAGGCGGGGCGACCACAGCTGGCCGATCACCGTGTTGTCCACGCCGACGACGGCGAGCCGGGCCGGGACATCGACCTGCAGTTCGCGCGCGGCGGCAAGGACGGCGATCGCCACGTCGTCGTTGTAGCAGGCGAGCCCGACGGGTGAGGGGGACTCCTTGAGAACACGCGTCAGTGCGGCGATTGCCGCGTCGAGGGCGAACGGGACGTCGATCTGACGGGGCTCGGCGAGCCCGACGCGCGCGCAGTAGGTCCGCAGCGCGTCGAACCGGCCCGGCCCGTACGGGTCGAGCCTGCTGTCGGAGATGGAGGCGAACCACAAGGTGCGGTCGCCGCGTTCGAGCAGCGCTCCGGCCTGGAGCTCGGCGATCCCGCCGTCAGGGATGTTCCGTCCGTCGTCGCTGTGTCGGCGAGGAAGGACGGTGGTGCCGCGCTGCTCGAGCCGGAGCCGTTCAGTCGTGGGGAGGCCGGCGAAGTCGATCACCGCGAGAGGGCGCAGCGCGTGGATGGCGGCGATGGAGCTCTCCAGCGAGGCGCCCGCGAAGCGCACCATGACATTCGCACCCAGATGCTGGGTGTCGATCGTGACCTGGTCGACGGCGTCTTGGAAGCGGCTTCCGAAGGTCGTGTTGGGCAGCAGCATCACGATTGTGTCGCTGATTCCGCTGACCAGGGACCGCGCTGCGAGGGAGGGGCGGTAGTCGAGTTCGCGGGCCGCGGTGTGCACCTTCTCGCGGGTCCGAGCCGAGAAGCGTGCTTCGTTGCCGTTCAGGATGTTGCTGACCGTCGATCGCGACACGCCGGCACGGGTTGCCACATCGCCCGCGGTGACGGGTCGATCGGACTCTCCCAGTGCGCTCACGACGTCATCCTCCCATACCGTTGACCACCCGTTCGGGCATGCTGCGAAAATACCATTTGAAAATGGTATTGCGTGTGACTTAGGATGCAGTGTCGCGAGATCCCGCCGATGCGAAGGCGCCGGGAAGGGTCCGACGGCCGGAACGGCTACCGCATCGTGACCGGTCACATCCTCAGCACAGCATCGACAAAGGAGTCCACATGAAGTTCACCCTCGGATTGCGAGCCGCCGCCACCGCGGCCGCGGCCGCACTCCTCCTGGCGGGATGCACGGCGACGAGCAGCCCCTCGAGCTCCGCGACGCCGCAGACGCTCAACCTCGCCGTCCAGGCTCCGCCGGCCAACTTCACCATCGGTGACTGGTCAGGCGGAGACTCGACCCTGTTCACCTCGGTGTACGACTCGATCCTTAAGACGAATGTGAAGGGAGAAGCGACCCCCGGCATCGCGAAGTCGTGGTCGTACTCCTCCGACAAGCTCACGCTGACGTTGAAGCTCCGCACGGGGCAGAAGTTCTCCGACGGCGAGGCCGTCGACGCGGACGCCGTCGTCGCGTCCCTGAAGCGAACGATGAAGGAGCCGTCGTATTCGGCTCAGCTGACCAACATCGGCGGGGTAACGGCGTCCGACGCGAGCACGGTGGTCATCACCCTGAAGACCGCGGACGCGTCCCTGATCTCGAAGCTCGCCGGTGTGCAGGGCGGGGTGGGAGCGCCTAAGGCCCTGAGCGCGGAGAGCTCCAAGCTCGATCCCGTCGGATCCGGCCCCTACATCCTCGACAAGTCGACCACGACCGCCGGTTCGCTTTACACGCTCAAGCGCAATCCGGACAACTGGGATGTGGCGTCGTACCCGTTCGAGACCGTCAAGATCCGTGTGATCGCCGATCCGACCGCATCGCAGAACGCGCTGAAGACGGGCCAGCTCGACTTCGGAAACGTGAACATCGACCAGGTGAGCCAGTTCCCGTCGAGCACGTTCAGCACGGGAACGTCGTTGCCGCAGGCGGTGGGCGTCCTCTGGCTGGCGGACCGAGATGGCACGATCGTACCGGCGCTCAAAGACGTCCGGGTGCGCCGGGCGATCAACATGGCCATCGATCGTAAATCCATCTCGTCGAAGCTCGTCGCCGGCTCCCACCCCACGGAGCAGACCGTCAGCCCGCTCGGCGCCGCTTACAGCAAGAGCGTCGACAAGACCTACGACTTCGACGTCGCGGGCGCCAAGAAGCTGATGGCCGAGGCTGGATACCCGAATGGATTCAGCGTCAAGATGCCCAGCACGGTCGTCTCCCAAACTTACGACGCCACCATTGCCCAGGAGCTGGGCGCCATCGGGATCAAGGTCAGCTACGACACCGTCCCGTTCCAGGACTTCTTCGCGAAGGTCTACGGTGGCACCTACGGCATGTACTTCATGTACAACGGTTACTCCGGCAACGACGCCGCGGACATCAACGCGGCCTTGAGCGGCGCCTTCAACCCGTACGGATCGACGACGCCCGAACTCACCGAGCTCATCGCCAAGGCCAACGCCGCCTCCGCGGACCAGCAGGGTGCGGCGTTCGGCGCCGTCAACAAGTACCTGGTCGACCAGGCGTGGAACGCTCCGTTGCTCTACTCGACCTCTCCCTGGGTCGCGACGAAGCGGATCACCTACACGCCCGCTGTCATCCCGTCGCTGAACCTTCTTCCATACGGCCTCGCGGCGGCCAAGTAGCCATCGCCCGACGCGGCGCGGGGGCCAGACCCCCGCGCCGCACTCTGGAGTCCATCGTGATTGTGTACATTCTGCGCCGACTCGGCGCGGGCTTGGTGCTCGTCTTCATCGTGACGGCCATCACCTTCTTCCTGACCCACGCGGCGAACATCCCGGTGGCCAACAACATCCTCGGCGCGGGCGCGACCCCTGATCAGGTGGCCGCACTCGACCACAAGCTCGGGTTGGACCAACCGATCATCCAGCAGTACGTCAACTGGGTCATCGGCGTCCTGCACGGTGACCTGGGCACGTCGTACTTCACGAGCGAGCCGGTCGCGTCCGGTATCGCTGCGCGCCTCCCGGTCACCCTGTCCATGGTCGTCGTCTCGCTGCTCATCACCCTGGTGCTGAGCGTCGTCCTCGGCGTCGCGGCCGCGGCCAAACGCGGTCCGCTCGACGTGGTGCTCCAGGGCATCACGACACTGTCGTTCATCTTCCCGGCGATCCTGCTCGGCATCATCCTCGTCTACGTCTTCGCGATCACCCTCCAGCTCGTCCCCGCTGTCGGCTACACGCCGTTGGCCGAGTCGCCCTCCGCGTGGTTCGCGTCGATCATCCTTCCCTCCGTGGTGCTCTCCATCGCGGGCATCGCGTCGCTCGCCGCGCAGATCCGCGGCTCCCTCATCGACGAACTCAGCCGCGACTACGTCAGGACCCTGCGCAGCCGAGGGGTCTCCGAGATGTCGATCCTCCTGAAGCACGCCCTGCGCAATGCGTCCGGGCCCGCCTTCACCACGTTCTCCCTCCTGTTCATCAGCCTGTTCGGGTCCGCCCTGTTCATCGAGAAGATATTCGCCCTCCCCGGTTTCGGCACCTACGCCTACCAGGCGACGATCCAGGGCGACCTGCCCGTGATGCTCGGCGTGACCCTGTTCAGCGTTCTCCTCGTCGTCATCGTGAATCTGATCGTCGACCTGGTCAGCGGTTGGCTCAATCCGAAGGTGCGTGTCGCATGACAACCACAGAGATCGACAACATCGCGGCCGTCTCCGCGCCGCAGAGAAAGCGGTCCGGAGTCGTCCGCCGGGTGCTCAGGAAGCCGCTCGGGCTGGCATCCCTGATCGTGCTGGTCGGCATCGTGCTCCTCGGCATCTTCGCCCCGCTCCTCTCTGCGCACGATGCGACCGCCACATCTCTTCAGCATGTGAATGCGCCGGCGGGCACACCCGGTTACCTGCTCGGTGCCGACCAGTACGGTCGCGACATCTGGGCGCGCATCCTGGTTTCGATCAACGTGTCGGTGATCTCGGGACTGATCGGCGCCGGTGTCGCCACGGTCATCGGCACCGTGTTCGGACTGCTCGCGGGATACATCGGCAAGAAGACGGACGCGGTCACCTCGTGGACCTTCAACCTGTTGATGACCTTCCCGGCTCTCGTGCTCGTGCTCGTGCTCTCGCCGATCACCGGCGGCGCCTACCAGGCGACGATGTTCATCTTCGGCATCTTCCTCGCGCCGAGCACCTACCGGCTGGTGCGCAACCTCGTCGTGGGCGTCAAGAACGAGCTCTATGTCGACGCGGCCCGCGTCTCGGGTCTCTCGAACCGCCGCATCCTGTCCCGGCACGTCCTGTACGTCGTCCGCGGCCCGATCATCATCTCGGTCGCCTTCCTCGCGACCGCCGCGATCGGCATCCAGGCGGGGCTGGCCTTCCTCGGCGTCGGCTCGACGCTGACCCCGAGCTTCGGCTCCATGACTGCCGACGCGTTCCTCAACATCTACACCTACCCCTTGCAGCTGGTCTGGCCCTCGGTCGTGCAGGCGCTGCTCACCAGTGCGCTCATCATGCTCGGCAACGCCTACCGCGACGCCCTGACGGACGCGGAGCGGCCGACGCGCGCGGAGCGGAAGGCGGCAGCTGCCGCGGCGGCAGAGCAGGCGGAAGCGACGCGCGCGCGCGCAATGGCCGCCGCCACGATGGACACGAGCACCGGCTCCCTCCTGACGGTCCGCAACCTCTCCGTGGCGTACGCGCAGACGGACGGCATGCTCAAACCCGTCGTCGACGGCGTCTCGCTGGATGTCGCGCCGGGGGAGATCGTCGGCCTGGTCGGCGAGTCCGGCTCGGGCAAGACGCAGACCGCGTTCTCGATCCTCGGACTGCTCCCTCCGGAGGCGCAGATCGACGCCGACGTCCTGACCATCGTGGGGGAGTCGCTGGTCTCGAAGGACGCGCGGGCGCTGCGGAAGATGCGCGGCAGCGTCATCGCGTACATCCCGCAGGAGCCCATGTCGAACCTCGATCCGTCGTTCACCATCGGAAGCCAGCTCGTCGAAGGGCTCACCGCCGCCATGCCCCGCAAGGAGGCCAAGGCGACGATCCTGCAGCTCCTCGCCCGCGTCGGTATCGCGGACCCGGAGCGGACGTTCGCCTCCTACCCGCACCAGATCTCGGGAGGCATGGCTCAGCGGGTGCTCATCGCGGGCGCCGTCGCCAGCCGGCCCAAACTCCTCATCGCGGATGAACCGACCACCGCCCTGGACGTCACCATCCAGGCCGAGATCCTCGACCTGCTGCGCGACCTGCAGGGCGAGCTGGGCATGGGCGTCCTCCTCGTGACGCACAACTTCGGGGTCGTCGCCGACCTCTGCGACCGCGTCGTCGTCATGCGCAGTGGCACCGTCGTCGAGTCCGGAGATGTCAGGACGATCTTCCACCAGCCCGCCCACGAATACACCCAGCAGCTCATCGCGTCGATCCTCGATGAGAACACCGTGCGCACCGACCCCGCGCCCGACTCCGATGCGCTCGTCGGGGAGGAGAAGAAATGACCGCACTGCTCACGGTGGACGACCTGCGTCTGCGCTACCCCGGGCGCGGATTCCGTTCCGCGTCACCCGAGGTCCTCCGGGGGATCTCGCTCGAGATCGCACCGGGTGAGACGCTCGGTCTCGTCGGGGAGTCCGGTTCGGGCAAGACGACCCTCGGTCGCGCGGTTCTCGGGCTGGCTGCCCCGACCGGCGGGTCGATCACGTTCCAGGGCGAGGACATCACGCACCTGTCGCAGAAGCAGCGCCGGCCGCTCGCCAAGAGCCTGCAGGTGATCTTCCAGGACCCGTACACCTCCCTCAACCCGGTGCTCCCGATCTCCGAGATTCTCGCCGAGCCGCTCGTCGCGCAGGGGATCAGCGCGGCCGAATCGCGCACGACGGTGCTCCGCCTCCTCGAGCAGGTCGGACTGCCCTCGAACGCGGCGCAGCGCTACCCGCGGGAGTTCAGCGGCGGCCAGCGCCAGCGCGTCGCCATCGCGAGAGCGCTCGCGCTGGAGCCGAGGCTCATCGTCTGCGACGAGCCCGTCTCCGCCCTCGACCTGTCGACGCAGGCGATGGTGCTCGATCTGCTCATCGACATCCAGCGCGACACCGGGGTCTCCTACCTCTTCATCACGCACGACCTCTCGGTCGTGCGCTACATCAGCCACCGGGTCGCCGTCATGTACAAGGGCGAACTCGTGGAGACGGGGCCGGTCGCCCAGGTGACGACGGCTCCCGCCCACGAATACACCCAGAGCCTTCTGCTCGCCGCCCCCACGGCCGATCCCGATCTGCAGCGCGAACGTCGCGAGCTGCGCAGACGACTCCGAGGAGCTGCCGCGTGACCATCCACGACTTCAATGCAGGCTGGAGCGTCCGCCCGCGCGTCAGCGCTTTCTCCGAGCTCGGCGGCGCCTCCGCACCGTCCGAGCAGGTCACGTTGCCGCACGACGCCCTGCTCTCGCTGGGCCGGACTCCGGACTCCGGGTCACCCTCCGGCTACTTCCCGAGCGGCGAGTTCGAGTACTCGACCTCGTTCGACGTGCCGGACGAGTATCGAGACAAGCGCGTGAGCCTCCGGTTCGAGGCTGCCTACCGGGACGCCATGGTCTATGTGAACGGCTCGTTCGCCGCACAGCGCCCGTCCGGCTATGCGACCTTCGACGTCCCCCTCGACGACTATGTGCGCTACGGCGAGACGAACACCATCCGGGTCGAGACGCGCGCCCATCAGGACTCGCGGTGGTACACCGGTGCGGGCATCTACCGGGATGTGCACCTCTCCGTCACCGACCTCGTGCACGTCGAACCGGACGGCCTACGTGTGACCACGCCCGACATCGACGAGACACGCGCGGTCGTGGAGGCCGCGGTCGCCGTGCGCAATTCGTCGATCTCCACGCGCACCGTCTCGGTGGTCACGACCGTCCGGGACGCCGGCGGAGCCGTCGTGGCGACGGGCGCGTCTCCCGCAACGCTCCGCGCGGGAGGCCGAGCCGTCGTGCGCACGCGCCTGTACGTTCCGGAGCCCGAACTGTGGAGCGCCGACAGCCCATCCCTGTATGCGGCGACCGTCGAGATCCGCGACGGTGAGACCGACCTGGACGAGCGCGCCACATCGTTCGGCATCCGTCGCATCCAGCTCGACCCGCTGCAGGGCCTCCGTATCAACGGCGAGACGATCACCCTCCGCGGTGCATGCATCCACCACGACAACGGACTCCTCGGAGCGGCCACGATCGGGCGTGCGGAGGAACGCCGCGTCGAGATCCTCAAGGCGGCCGGGTTCAACGCGATCCGCAGTTCGCACAACCCGCTCAGCAGGGCGATGCTCGATGCGTGCGACCGCCTCGGCATGATCGTGATGGACGAGGCGTTCGACATGTGGACGGAAAGCAAATCGTCGTACGACTACTCCCTCTCGTTTCCGGAGTGGTGGGAGCGCGACATCGAGTCGATGGTCGCAAAGGACTACAACCACCCCAGCGTGATCTTCTACTCGATCGGCAACGAGATCCCGGAGACGGGGACCCCGCTCGGATCGGAGTGGGGGCGCCGCCTCGCCGAGAAGGTCCGCGCCCTCGACTCCACGCGCCTCGTCACCAACGGCATCAACGGATTCGTGTCCGTGCTGCCCCAGGTGATGGCGATGATGGGGCCGGCGACAGGAGCCGACGGCGGAGGCGACGGTGGCGGCGGCGTGAACACCTTCATGAACAACGCGGGCGCCATGATGAACCAGATCAGCGCGTCGTCCCTGGTCAGCGAGGCCACCGCCGAATCGTTCGCCGTGCTCGACGTCGCCGGACTGAATTACGGCGACGGTCGCTACGAACTCGACCGGGAGCTCTTCCCCGACCGCGTCATCGTCGGCACCGAGACCTTCCCCACGCACATCGACGTGAACTGGCGGCTCGTGGAGGACAACGCCCACGTGATCGGCGACTTCACCTGGACGGGCTGGGACTACCTGGGCGAGGCGGGAATCGGCCGCACCGTCTACCTCGAGCGCGAAGAGCTCAGCCTCAGCGCTCCCTTCCCATGGCTCCTCGCGTGGTGCGGTGACATCGACATCACCGGGCACCGGCGCCCCGCTTCGTACTACCGGGAGACGGTGTTCGGCCTGCGCAGCGAGCCCTACATCGCGGTGCAGCGCCCCGCGTTCCACGGGCAGCCCCGTCACGATGGGATGTGGACGTGGTCCGATTCCGTATCCAGCTGGACCTGGGACGTCGAGTCGGGCTCACCGGTCATCGTCGAGGTGTACTCCGACGCGGATGAGGTCGAGCTCGTGGTGAACGGTGTCTCGGTCGGCCGGTCGCCCGCGGGCCGCGAGCACGGCTACCGCGCGACATTCGAGACGACGTACGAGCCCGGCGAGATCATCGCGATCGCCTACTCCGGCGCGCGCGAGCCCGCGAGGACCACACTGCGCTCTGCCGCCGAGGAGATCTCGCTCTCGGTCGTCGCCGACCGGACGCGGGTCACGGCTGATCACAGCGATCTGAGCTTCGTGACCATCGAGCTCCGGGATGCGGCGGGTACCCTCGACTCCGCTCATGACCGGGAGGTGACCGCCACGGTGGAGGGCGCCGGCGTGCTCCAGGGTTTCGGGAGCGCCCGGCCCGATCCCGAGGCGGGCTACCACGAGCAGACGCAGCGGACGTTCGACGGGCGGCTGCTCGCGATCGTCCGTCCCACCGGGGTCGGAGACATCTCCCTCACCCTCACGTCGGAGGGGCTCGAGCCCGTTCGGCTGACCCTCCGTGCGGTGGCTGCGGCCCCGACGACACCGTGACGATCGACACAGCGAAGGAACACGCATGACTGCACACACCACCCGTTTCCCCGACGGCTTCCTCTGGGGCGCATCGACTGCGGCCCATCAGAACGAGGGCAACAACACCCTCAGCGACTTCTGGGCCCTCGAGCACCTGAAGGGTTCGTCGTTCACGGAGATCAGCGGTGACACCGTCGACTTCTACCACCGCTGGAAGGAGGACGTCGACCTTCTGGTGTCCCTCGGCCTGAACGCCTTCCGCTTCAGCATCGAATGGGCACGCATCGAGCCGTCGCGGGGGGTCTTCTCGGCCGCCGCTCTGGCGCACTACCGCGCGATCATCGAGTACTGCCTCGCCCGTGGCGTCGAGCCCGTCGTCACCCTGCACCATTTCTCGAGTCCGTTGTGGTTCGCGAAGGCGGGCGGGTGGGGTTCCGCAGAGGCCGTCGACCGCTTCGCAGACTACGTGACCGCCGTCGCTCCCATCCTCGACGGCGTCACGTGGGTGGCGACGATCAACGAGCCGAACATGTTCGCCGTCATGTACCAGATGTCCCTGGTGCTGCAGGCGTCCGACCCGGAAGCGGTGATCGCTCAGATGGCGGCGGGCCAGGACGTGGTCTCGGGCGAGGCGGGCATCAATGCGTTCTCGATGCCGGAGCCCGAGGAAGCGGCAGCGCAGACGATGCTGCGCGCGCACGCGCGGGCGCGGGAGATCCTGCACGCGACCACCACCGCGAAGGTCGGCTGGACAGTCGCCGTGCAGAGCCTGGTCGCACGTGCCGGTCATGAGGAGGAGCTCCCGCGCTACCAGCGCGTGTGGGAGGACGCCTACCTGGAGGCCTCGCGCGACGACGACTGGGTCGGCGTGCAGGCCTACACGAGTCAGCTCGTCGGACCGAACGGGCTCGAGGGCGCTCCCGAGGGTGCCGAACTCACGCAGACGGGCTGGGCCTACCGCCCCGACGCGCTCGGCATCGCGCTCCGCCGTGCGTGGGAGGTCACCGGGGGCACGCCGATGATGGTCACCGAGAACGGGATCGCGACCGACGACGATCGGCGCAGGATCGACTACACCACGGGTGCGTTGCGAGGCGTCGCGGAGACGCTGGAGGACGGTCTGGATGTGCGGGGCTACCTGCACTGGACGTTCGTCGACAACTTCGAGTGGGTCCACGCCTACCAGATGACGTTCGGCCTGGTGGCGGTCGACAGGACCACGTTCGAGCGCATGCCGAAGCCGAGCGCGTTCTGGCTGGGCGAGGTGGCCCGAACCAACGGCGAGTCGCTGGACATCACCGCGTGACGCCGGAACCGGCGCCGCGGCTCACGCCGTCGGCGCCGGCTCCACCGGTTGTTCGATCGACACGAGCTGGCGGTGGACGACCGCCGGGCAGATTGTCTCGAGGTAGGCGATGGCCGCCGATTCGACATCGATGGAGGAGTCGTAGAGCCACTGCAGCTGGAGGCCGTCGACGAGCCCGATGAACATCGAAGCCAGGGACGTCGACGGCAGGGGGGAGACGAGGTCCCCGGACGCGCGGATCGCATCGAAGATCTGTGCGATGTATGTGCGGTAGTTGGAGAAGCGCTCCGCGTAGTGCTGGTGAGCCGGGTGCTCCTCGGCGGTCGCCTCGGCCGAGATCAGGGACTGCAGCTCGATCAGCCGCGGATAGCGGGCATTGTCGTGCACCACGGAGAGCAGGCCGGCGAGCTCCCCGCGGCTGCCCTCGGCGGTCAGAAGCTCGGCCGTCTGCTGGTCGCGGAATTCGAGCACCTGGAGGAGGAGGTCGTCCTTCGTCTCGAAGTGATGGACGAGACCCCGCTGACTGATGCCGGCACGTTCGGCGACATCCTTCATCGTGGCTCCGCGGAACCCGAACTCCGAGAAGACGGTCGTCGCCGCCTCGATGATGCCTGCTCGCACTCGCGCGGTCTTCGCGTACGGACCACGCGTGCGTGGGACCGGATTCGCCACAGGCCGCCCCTCTCCCTGTGTCTCTGCCGCTACCTCTGCCTTCACGGCCCCTCGATTCTAACGGACACGGCGACGACCGAAGCGGCAGGGAGCCGGATCGGCGCGCGCCCGCCGATGACCGTCACGGTCGACGGTACGGGCGCGATCTCAGGGCGCGGTTCGCCGTCGAACGACAAACGGTTCACCGCGTGGAGCGGGGCGCTCAGGAGCACCACGTCGGCGTCCCCGTCCGGGGCGCCCTCGATGGCCAGGGACACTTCCACGGGTGTCGAGCCGATGTTCACCAGCTTGACGTGCGCGACCCCGCTTCCGAATGTCGCGGAGATGAAGACATCATCGGGAAGGGAGCCGTCGACGCGTGCGATCCACTCGCCGACGCGGGTGCCGAAGAGCTGCTGCACGAGGTAGTTCGCCGTCGGCAGTACGTGTCGCGGACTGAAATCGATCAAGTCGTGCTCCCACTGGCCGTGCCCGACGAGTGTGAACAAGGGGGCGTAGCACGAGAACGCGACGATGTCGGCATTGCGCTCCACCCCGGTGAGGAAGACCGCTTCGGAGAGCGCGCTCAGCCAGGTGTTCGGTTCGGGGAGGGCCAGACTCTCCGGGATCGCACGGTGCTCGTCCGGCATCGCATACGGCGTGTGGGCTGCGTACTCGCCCAGGAAGACGCGTGCACCCCCGCGCGGGTAGCCGTCGTAGCGGGTGCTCGCCTCGAAGAACCACGACGGGGCGTTGTAGAAGTGCTCGTCGACGAGGATGTTCGCATCGTGGCCCCACGCGGCCCAGGCCGGGTCGACGGTCTCTCCGGCCGGCAGCACACCGCCGGTGACGATCAGCTGAAGGCCGGGGGCGGGGTGGTGTTCATCGAGGGCCGCCTTGATCCGGGCGAAGTGCTCCAGGTAGGCGGGGCCGAAGTTCTCGTTGCCGATCCCGACACAACGCAGGTCGAACGGTTCCGGGTGCCCCGCCTCCGCGCGCAGCGCGGCCCAGCGGCTCGTGGCCGGGTCGCCGGTCGCCCACTCGACCAGGTCGAGGGCGTCCTGGACCACCTGGGCGAACGCGGGGCTGTCGGCGTCGACGTGCTCGTCCATGCGGGTCTGGCAACTGTCGCCCGACCAGACGACGGGGATCGGCGCGATCCCGAGGTCTTCGCACAGCAGGAAGTACTCGTAGAACCCGATCTGGTTCGACTGGCTGTAGTCGCCGTCGGCGCGCTTCTGGCCCCAGAGGTTGTACTCCGGGCGCCGGGAGGCGAGAGGGCCGATGGTGTCTTTCCATTTGTAGTGACTGCCGTCGCCGCAGCCTTCCACGATGCATCCGCCGGGGAAGCGCAGGAAGCGCGGCGCGAGCGCGGCCAGGGTCTCCACGAGGTCGCGCCGAAGCACCCCCTGACTCCAGCGCGGGTCGCCGTCACCCCAATGGGATTCCGGGATGAGCCGCACTTCGTCCAGATCGACGGTGCCGGTGCCGTGGAGGAGGATCTGCAGCGAGCCCAGAGCCGTGGCGGTGGGGGCGAGCCGGACCGCAGCCTCGTTCCAGCCGTCGTCAACGATCTCCAGTCCGGCCCGCGCGACGACGACGCCGTCGGCGCCGAGGAGCTGTACCTCGATCTCGCCGCGGTAGTCGTCCGCCCGGACGAACGCGGAGAAGAGCAGTGCGCCGTCCGCGGCGAACGGCATTCCGGGCCGGTCACCGGGGTAACCGAGGTTCTCCAGCCGGGCCGAACCGTGCGACGTGAGCCGGGCGAAACCCGAGGCCGGATCGATCGGCCGATCGTCCGACGCGTCGATGGTCCCGTCGGCGATCGTCCAATGCCGGAGCCGGTCGACCAGGCGGCCGGCCGGCGTGGTCGGCGGCATCGTCAGCTCCTCGGGAGGGATGCTCGCCAGACGCTCGCGGTGCTCCTCGGGCACGAGATCCAACGGGAGATACGGGATGACGCCGTTCACCAGGTAGAGGCCGTCGAAGCTGTAGTTGTTGACGAGGTTCGCGTTCAGGCCGCCGTCCACGGCGAAGTTGATGTCCTCGAGGAACAGCCCGAACAGCGTCGGGCTCACCGGCTTCGCCGAGGCGCCGGTGTCGATCGTGATCGTGATCGGGAGCTCGCGCATCGGTCAGCCTCCGACCGTCACGGAGGTCTGGAATCGCACGTCGGTGGAGCTCGACCCCACCAGGAGCGCGACCTCCCCCGGCTCGATTCCACGAGAGCCATCGGCCATCGTGTAGTGCAGACGTTCCACAGGTGCCACCAGGGTGAGTTCGATTCTCTCTCCCGGGGCGACGCGCACGCGGGAGAAGGCGAGCAGCTGACGGACGGGGCGTACGATGCTCGCCGCCTCATCGCGTGCGTAGAGCTGCACGACCGTCTCGCCCTCACGATCGGAGGTGTTGGTCACCGTGCAGCCGATGCGGATGAGGTCGTCGGTGATCGAGGCATGGACGCCGTTCGGCTCGATGGCGAAACGCGAGTAGGAGAGCCCGTGCCCGAACGGGTAGAGCGGGCTCGGATCCGCGAGGTCGCCGTAGCCGTGGCGCGTGCCGGTCGGGTGATCGTAGCCGCTGCCGTAGTGGTGGCCGTGGTAGATCGGGATCTGACCGGCCGAGCGCGGGAACGTGGTCGGCAGGTGGCCGCTCGGATTCACCCGGCCGTAGAGGGCATCGGCGATGGTCCGGCCGGCGACTTCGCCCAGGAGGGGGGCGAGCAGGACTGCGTTCGACGCCGCGGCGACGCGGGGTATCACGAGCGGACGCCCGGAGACCACGACTGTGACGACCGTCGTTCCGGTCGCGGCGATCGCTTCGACGAGCGCGGTCTGGTGACCCGGCAGCGTCGGGTCCGCTGTCGACTGGCCTTCGCCCGCGGTGTTGTTGCCGACCCAGCCGGTGCGTTCGCCGACGGCGACGATGACGACATCCGCGTCGGCGACCGCCTCGTCGATCCGTCGCGGATCGATCGGATCATCGTCGCTGAAGCCGCCGCAGGGAGCGAACGTCACGGCAGCATCCGTCTCGCTGAGCGCGTCGACCAGCGTCGCCGCTTCGGGATGGAGCTCGCGCGTCTTCGTCTCGAACCGCGGCTCGATGCCGGGCATCCGTGCTTGGAAGATGTCGGTGAAGTTGAACGTCTCGGGGTCGATACCGGGGATGTCGCCGCTGCGCAGCGCAAGGTGGCCCAACTGCATCTCCATGTTCGAGACCGAGGTGTACGCACCGAAGTGGATGCGGAGCTCATCTGCGGCTGGGCCGGTCACGAGCACGCGCCCTGAGGCGGGGGAGAGGGGGAGGACGCCGTCGTTCTGCAGCAGGACGACGGCGCGCTCGGCGATCGCCGAACGGATCGCCGCACCGGCAGCGCGGTCGGGTGCCGTGGTCGAGGAGGAGGCCACGGAGGAGCCGGGGATCAGCCCCACCAGCTCCTTGACGCGCAGGACGCGCAGTACGGCCCGGTCGACGAACTCCTCGCTCACGCGGCCGGCCTCGACCGCTGCAGTGAGGTGCACGAAGTTGGTGTCGCTCGGCAGCTCGACGTCCATGCCTGCGCTCAGCGACTGCGCGGCGGCCTCCTGCTCGGTTTTCGCCGTGTGATAGACCGTCCGGAGCATGTTGATCGCGTCGTAGTCGCTCACGACCATGCCGCGGAACCCGAGCTGGTCGCGCAGGAGATCGGTGAGCAGCCACGGATCGGAGACCGACGGTACGCCGTCGATCTCGTTGTACGAGTCCATGACCACTTCGAGCCCGGCCTCACGGATCGCCCGACGGAACGGCTCGGCGTACTCGTCGGTCAGAGCACGACGTCCTAGCTGCGTGATCGCCTGGTTGAGTCCGCCCTCGGAGGCGCCGTAACCGACGAAGTGCTTGCCTCCGGCGAGCACGCGCGGTGATGCGTCGGAAGAGTGCACCCCCCGCACGAAAGCCGCGGCGATCTGCGCCACCAGTTCCGGATCCTCGCCGTACGTCTCATGCACGCGCCCCCATCGCGGGTCTCTGGCGAGGTCCAGGACCGGTGCGAAAAGGACCTGCACGCCGGTCTCACGCATGTGGTCCGCCGTGACGGTCGACGCGCGGGAGATGAGCTCCGGATCCCACGTCGCGGCCTGCGCCCACGCCGTCGGGAACTGCGTGCCGGAGTCGTGCAGGAAGCCGTTGATGCCTTCGTTGTGCACGAGAGCGCCCATCCCGAACGGCGTCACCTCGCGCACACCGGCCTGAACGCGGTCGATCCCGGAGCGGAGGTCGTGCGCGGTGCTCCCCAGGAACCAGGCCATCGACAGATGGCCGACCCCGTGGGGCCGGATCGTGTGCAGCCGTTCCGTCGCGATGCCGAAAGACTCGCCCGGGGCGGAGGGCGGGCCGAAGAGGTCGGTGACGAACATCCCCGTCAGCTGCGCGACCTTCTGCTCCAGGCTCAGTCCTCGGAGGATCGATCGGATGACGGGGGAGGGCTCGGTGTCGGTCATGCGGGTCCTTCGTCGTCGGCGTGCATGTGCAGGCGCCAGGTCCAGTGATGGGTGCGTTCCGTCAGACGGAACTCGGGGCGGGTGTCGGGTCCGAGTGTTCCGGTGCCGACGCCACGATGAGCGACGTCGAGCTGCAGGATCGTGCGGGAGGAGTCCGGCAGCCGCCACCAGTGCGAGGCCGCCTCGAGCTCCGCGATCGGATGGCGCCCGACCGTCGCCTGCACGGGGACGGGGTGCGTGGTCAGCACGACGCCGCTGGGGCCCGAGATCCGGATCTGCTCCACGCCGCCCCGGCCGCCGTTCTCCTGTGGGAGCAGATACGGCGTGGCGAAGTCGTCGATGGTCGACGACCAGCGACCGAGGAGCGCGGAGTCCCGCCGGTCGGGGTAGTTCTCCCACGGCCCGAGTCCGACCCAGTCGATGTCATCGAACGCGCCGTCGAGCTCAAGCTCGATCCCGACGCGCAGGCCGTCCGTCGTCCCCTCCGGGAGTTCGACGTGCTCGTCGAAGACGAATTCGCAGGCCGCGACCCGCGTGACCCGCCGCGAGTGGACGACGGCGTCGCCGAAGGCGGTTCGGTAGTCGATCCGCACGGCGGACACGCCGTCGTCGAGCCGTTCGACTGTCACGGACTCCGGGCGCAGCGCGAAGAAGCCGGTGCGGACGAACCGCTGATCCAGGAAGAACGACCCGTCGTTGTCCGTCAGAGCGCGCCACAGGCAGAGCCGCGGTGTCGACGCCAGGAGCGGGTGGAGGAGCTCGCCGCTGTCGCTGAGCGGATGGGCGGATGCAGCGGACGGCGTGGACAGCGTGTTCGCGGCGGACCGGCTCTTCCTCACCTGGTGAACGGCGATGACGGTCCCCGCGGGAGCCCACAGCGCGTCGGCGGCGGTCCGCACGGTGAGAGTGAGGGCGAGGGCGTCCGGATCCCCGAACAGCGCGACCAGGTCGGCGGGAACGGACACTGCGGCCGTCTCGCCGGCCGCGGCGTCGACGGTGACGGGTCGCGGCTCCGAACGGCCGGATGTCTGCTCGACGGTCGCCTCGACGGTGTAGGCGGAGAGGTCCGCGAAGATCTGCCGGTTGCGCACGCGAACGGTTCCCCTCGTCGCCTCGTCGGCGGAGGACACGACGCGGATCGGGCTGAAGATACCGCGTGCCTCGAAGAGCGCGGGCTTCGGAGTGCCGTCGGCGAAGACCAGACCGTTGAGCACCACCGGCCCGTCGTTGGGCTCGTCACCGAAGTCCCCGCCATAGCGGTAGCGACCGTCCTGGTCCCGGTCGAGAGCGTGGTCCTTGAACTCCCAGATGAAGCCGCCCTGGAGGCCGGGGAGCGTCTCGAAGAGCCGCCAGTACTCCGCCAGACCGCCAGTCGAATTGCCCTGCGAGTACGCGTACTCGCAGAGGATGAGCGGGCGGTCCGCGTCCGGATGCGCGGAGTAGGCCTCCAGTGCGGAGAATGCGGGGTACATCGGGCAGACGATGTCGGTGGCCGCGTGGCCGCCGTGCCAGTCGGGCGAGATGGCGCCCTCGTAATGCAGGAGCCGGGTCGGCTCGTGACGCCGGACCCAGGCCGCGGCGGCATCATGGTTGGCGCCGTATCCCGTCTCGTTGCCGAGCGACCACGCGATGATCGACGGGTGATTCCGGTCGCGCAGGACCATGCGTGAGACCCGGTCGACGAAGGCGCCGAGATAGCGCGGGTCGTCGCAGACCGTACTCGCGAACGCGTGGGCCTCGATGTCCGCCTCGTCGACCACGTAGAAGCCGATCTCGTCGCACAAGTCGAGGAAGACGGGGTCGTTCGGGTAGTGCGATGTGCGGATCGCGTTCACGTTGAACCGCTTGAGGAGAGCGAGGTCGGCGACGTGGTCGTCGCGGGTCAGCACCCGGCCGGTGCGGGGATGGAAGTCGTGCCGGTTGACGCCCTGGATCCAGACGCGCCCACCGTTGACGAGGAGGTCGCGACCGACGATCTCGACCCGTCGGAAGCCGGCTCGCATCTCCGTGCGGTCGACGACCGATCCGGTCTCGTCGAGGAGTTCGACCTGCAGGGGCTCGAGGTGCGGGCGCTCTGCCGACCAGGGCTGCACCTCGAGATCCTCGAGGGAGATCGTGACGGAGCCCGCGGTGTCGGCCGGGTACATGCCGGCCGCCATCGCCGATGCGCCGGCTGCGACCTCGGGCGGCAGAGGGGCGCGGGCGGCTGACAGGCTGAGCAGATCCGTGATCCCGTCGGGGATGAGGGAGGCAGGCCGCGCGGAGCGGTCTGCCGATGCCCCGGGGATCGTCTGCGACACCGATCGGGGAGTGACCGGCTGGTCGATCGACCTGCCGAGGGCACTCACCCGGACGGCGTACCCCTGACCGGAGAGGGCGTCGAGGCCGCTCGTCGACGCGACGACCGTGAGCCCGCCGCGGCACGTCTGCGGGTCGTAGTCGGCCGTGAGCACGACATCGTGCAGTCGGATCGCCGGAACTCGATGCAAGCCGACCGAGCGGCTGATGCCGGACTGCCACCACTGGTCCTGATCCTCGAGGTAGGAGTAGACCGACCACTTCGCGATGCGCAGCTCGATCTCGTTCGTCCCGGGCTTGCAGAAGTCCGTGATGTCGAACTCGGCGGCGAGATGCGAGTCGGTACTATCGCCGACCGGTTCGCCGTTGATCGAGACGCGGAGGTAGCCTTCAGCGGCCCCTACGTGCAGGACGATCCGATCCTCCCCGGGCGCGTCAAGCTCGAACGCCCTCCGGTAAACGCCCGTCGGATTGACCGCCGGCACGTTCGGCGGCACCGCGTCGAACGGCATGACGATGTTCGTGTAGTGCGGTCCGTCCGATGCCTCACGCATCGTCCACAGCTCGGGGACGGTGACCGGTGTCCAGGTCTCACCCGGCTCGTGCTCGAAAGCCGGGAGCAGTTGGAACGACCATGCGCCGTCCAGCCCGAGGTCGAACGGGCGGCGTAGCGACGTCATCGGCAGCCGGTTGACCGCGACGGCTCCCGAGCCTGGGCCGATCAGGTGCGGAGCGGTCACGACACGGCGTTCGTCTGCGCGGCGGCGGCCCAGGCCTCCTCGAGGAACCGCCGCACCTGGGTGAGCTGCTCCCGATCCTCCGGAGCGCGACCCATGAACATGCCGTGCGGTGCACCCTCCCATACATGCAGCTCCGCGCGCACGCCGGCGGCGAGGAGCTTGCGGTGCATGCGCACCGTGTCGGAGAGCAAGAAGTCCCGGGTGCCGGCAGTGAGGATGGTCGGCGGGAACTCGGCGGTGAATTCTCCGAACAGGGGCGAGACGTACGGGTGCTCGAGCGGGTACTCGCCCCGGTAGAAGTCGGCCATGGTCGTCAGTCCGCCGGGCGCCAGTGTGAACGCGTTCGTCGCATAGGTGTCGCCGGCCTGGGTGAGGTCGGCCGGCGGGGAGATCAGGCCAACGGCGACCGGGAGGGGGATTCCCTCGTCCCGGGCGCGCAAGAGCAGAGCCGCGGAGAGGTTGGCTCCCCCCGACTGGCCTGCGACAGCGACCGACTCCGGCCCGTGCTCGTCGAGGATCCTGCCGTAGGCGGCCATGACGTCGTCCAGTCCGGCTGGAAACGGCGCGTCAGGCAGTTGCCGGTAGTCGATGCCGTAGGTCTTCACTCCGTAGGCGCCGGCGAGGATCTGTGTCGAGCGACGGGCGGTGGGGCCGCCGCCCCAGGTGAAGCCGCCGCCGTGGATGAAGAAGAGGACCCGCTGGTCTTCGGGGTCGAGCCCCTCCGGCGTCGCCACGAAGTACGTCGCGCCGTTGAGGTCGCGGGCTTCGACCTCGGCTTCGACGTCGGTGAGGACGGCGGCGGTCGTGACCAGCGCGACGGCCTCGACGGTCCCCGATTCGTCCGTCGCAGCCATGGCCGCGATGGCGCGCCAGGCCTCGGTGTCGTCCTTGGACGGGCCGGGGACCGGCGGCTCCTGAGAGGTCGCGGCGAGGATCGCCTGCGCCTCCGGGCTGATAGTGGTGGGGACCGGGATGTCCCGCGCTGCGCTGGCGTCCTTCGTCATCAGGTATCTCCCTCGATGGTGATGTCGGAGCGCGCCCAGGCCGGATCTCGATGCCCGTCGGCGCGACATCTCACGCTAACACGAAAACCGCGCTACGATGGTATTTTCGCAGCGCGGCCGCGCTCAGCTCGACGCATCGCTGGACAGGAAGACCACCAGGTTCGAGACCTCCTCGGGTTCGCCGACCCGGTCCAGCGGGATGTTCAGTCCCTCGACATCGATGCCGTCGATCATCCGGGAGCGGATCACGCGCGGGTGGACCGAGTTCGCCCGAACGCCGAAGCCGCCGAGACCCGAGCGGAAACGCTCGGGTCTTTTTCGCATCCGTCGCGCCACTAAAGTTGATTGCGTCCTCAACAACGAACTTTAGGAGTGGAAAAGGTGGCTGACGGCTTCGAGCTCTTCACCGACCGTTCCGTTGTCGCGATGCGCGTCAACGGCGAACTGAAAGATCTCGCCACGCAGGTCACGACCACGGATGCCGTCGAGCCGGTGACCATCGACTCGGCCGACGGGTTGAGCATCCTCCGCCACTCCACCGCGCATGTGCTCGCTCAGGCGGTGCAGTCGATCAACCCGGAGGCGAAGCTGGGGATCGGCCCGCCCATCACCGACGGGTTCTACTACGACTTCGACGTCGTCGAGGCGTTCACGCCGGAAGATCTGAAGGCGCTGGACAAGGAGATGTCGCGCATCGTGCGCGCCGGCCAGCGGTTCGTGCGCCGCGTCGTCACGGACGACGAGGCCCGCGCCGAACTGGCGGGCGAACCGTACAAGCTCGAGTTGATCGGTCTCAAGGGCGGCGCCGTCCACGGTGACACCCCGGCGTTCGACGAGAGCGAGAACGTCGAGGTGGGCGGCGCCGAGCTGACCATCTACGACAATGTCGACCCGAAGACCGGCGAGACGGTCTGGAAGGATCTCTGCCGCGGTCCGCACCTGCCGAACACCCGCATGATCGGGAACGGCTGGGCGCTCACCCGTGTCGCTGCGGCATATTGGCGGGGAAACGAGAAGAACAAGCAGTTGCAGCGCGTCTACGGCACGGCCTGGCCGACCAAGGATGAGCTGCGCGCCTACCAGCTGCGTATGGAGGAGGCAGCGAAACGCGACCACCGCAAGCTGGGCGCCGAACTCGACCTGTTCAGTTTCCCCGAGGAGATCGGCTCGGGCCTGGCGGTGTTCCACCCCAAGGGCGGCATCATCCGCAACGAGATCGAGAACTTCATGCGGGAGCGGCTCATCGCGAACGACTACGAGCTCGTGAACACGCCCCACATCACCAAGGGCCGCCTGTACGAGATCAGCCAGCACCTCAACTGGTACAAGGAGGGCATGTTCCCGGCCATGCACCTCGACGAGGAGATCGACGCCGACGGGCACGTCACCCGGCAGGGGCAGGACTACTACCTGAAGCCCATGAACTGCCCGATGCACAACCTGATCTTCCGGGCCCGCGGCCGCAGCTACCGGGAGCTCCCGCTGCGTCTTGCCGAGTTCGGCACGGTCTACCGCTATGAGAAGAGCGGAACGCTCTCGGGCCTGACCCGTGTGCGGGGTCTCACCCAGGATGACGCCCACATCTATGTGACCGACGATCAGATCAAGGACGAGGTCGCGCGCCAGCTCGAGTTCGTGCTGGAGACGCTGCGCGGCTACGGTCTCGACAACTTCTATCTCGAACTGTCGACGAAAGATCCCGACAAGTACGTCGGCTCCGACGAGAGCTGGGAGCAGGCCACCGAGACGCTGCGGCAGGTCGCTGTGGAGTCGGGCCTCGATCTTGTGGCCGACCCCGGCGGCGCCGCGTTCTACGGCCCGAAGATCTCCGTTCAGGCGAGGGATGCGATCGGCCGCACCTGGCAGCTTTCCACCGTGCAACTCGACTTCAACCAGCCGGAGCTGTTCGAGCTGGAGTACACCGCGGCCGATGGCACCCGCAAACAGCCGGCGATGATCCACCGTGCCCTGCTCGGCTCCATCGAACGGTTCTTCGCCATCCTGCTGGAGCACTATGCCGGCGCGTTCCCGGTGTGGCTCTCGCCGGTGCAGGTGGTGGGCATCCCGGTCGCCGATGCCTACGGCACGTTCCTCGACGACGTGATCTCGCGGCTGAAGGCCCGCGGAGTGCGAGCCGAGGTCGACCACTCCGACGACCGGATGCAGAAGAAGATCCGCACGCACACCAAAGCCAAAGTGCCGTTCCAGCTGATCGTGGGTGAAGAGGATGCGGCGGCCGCCACGGTCAGCTTCCGGTTCCGCGACGGCACCCAGCGCAACGGCGTGACGATCGACGAAGCGATCGAGCGCATCGTGGGGGCGATCGAGAAGCACGAGCAGGTCGACACCGCATGGCTCGACTGAGCATCCACGACTACGACGGCCAGGAGGCCGGGGGAGACGATGACGCGCCGGAGACGGTCCGCATCGACGACCCCGGCACCCTGGTCGGGGTGCCCGATGAGTTCCAGCGGCTCTGGACGCCCCACCGCATGGTCTACATCCAGAACGGCCAGCAGCCCGACAGGGACGACTGCCCGTTCTGCGTGGCCCCGACCCTGAGCGACGCGGACGCCCTCATCGTCGCCCGCGGCGAGCACGCCTATGCGCTACTCAACCTGTTCCCCTACAACAGCGGGCACCTGCTGGTGTGCCCGTACCGCCACATCGCCCTCTACGACGAGGCGACGCCGGAGGAGGTCGCCGAGATCGGGTCGATCACCCAGACCGCCATGCGCGTCATCCGCGAGGTGTCGCACAACGACGGCTTCAACCTCGGGATGAATCAGGGTGCCGTCGCGGGGGCCGGTATCGCGGCGCACCTGCATCAGCACATCGTGCCGCGCTGGGCCCAGGATGCGAACTTCCTGCCGATCATCGCGAAGACCAAGGCGCTCCCGCAGCTGCTCGGCGATGTGCGCGCTTCGCTCGCGGCGGCCTGGCCGACGGACTGACGGGGGTTTCGTCGCCGCTCGGCCTGCCGGTCATCCGGCCTGCTGGTCATCCGGCCTGCCGGTCAGCGGACGTGTCGCACCGCGAACTGCTCGCGCGGGTCGGCGTAGAACTCCTGTGACTCGATGAGCTGCAGTTCCCGTTCGCCGGATTCCAGCGTGCGAGCCAGAAGGTCGTAGACGCTCGACACCGTCTTGCGCAGCGCGGTCTCGGCCTCACCGCTGCGCAGGTAGTGAGCGGTGAACAGGGCGGCCGTGACATCGCCCGACCCGTTCGCCTTCATCGGCAGTCGCGGGGTCTCGACGATCCAGGCGCCCGCGTCGTCGACCGCGAGCATCTCGATCGTGTTGGCGGGGCGATCCGGCCGCTCGACGCTCGTCACGAGCACCGTTCGCGGGCCCATGGCCCGAGCGGCATCGACCGAGGCCAGCGTGGACTCCAGCGTGTCGGGGGAGGTGCCGGTGAGGTAGCCGAGTTCGAATTGGTTGGGTGTGATGATGTCGGCGACGGGGACGACACGTTCGCGCAGCAGCTCGGGGATCGCCGGTGCGACGAAGCAGCCGGAGGCCGCGTTCCCCATGACCGGATCGCAGGCGTAGACGGCGTCGGGGTTGGCGGCCTTGACCCGCGACACCGCGTCGATGATGACATCGCCGATGCCCTCGCTGCCCTGGTAGCCGGACAGGACGGCGTCGATCTGCCCCAGCACCCCGCGCTCCTCGATGCCCGTGATCACGGCGCGCACATCGTCCGGAGCGATGAGCGGCCCACGCCAGGCGCCGTATCCCGTGTGATTGGAGAAGTTCACGGTGTAGACGGGGAGGACTTCGACGCCGATGCGCTGGAGCGGGAACACGGCGGCGGAGTTGCCCACATGGCCGTAGGCCACAGCGGACTGGATCGACAGGATCTTCATCCTCCGATCCTCTCATCCCACGGAGGTGGCCCCGTTCCAGGCTTCGTGCGTGGCGTCCGCGAGGTCGTCGAGGAGACGCGCGGTCTCCTCCTCCTCGAGGTCGTGGACGGTCAACCGCAGATGGTGGGACGGTGCCGCCCGCTCGCCCACAACGAACTCGTCTCCGGTTCGGGCGAGCCAACCGCGCCGGGTGAGACGCTCGGCGACGATCCTCGCCTCGATCGGCAGGGTCACCCAGAGGTTGAGGCCGTCCTGGGCCTCGGCCGGGAGTCCCCGATCGGCGAGGCGGGCCGCGAAGGAGGCGTTGCGTTCGGCGTAGTGGCGCCCGGCGGCGGCGATCTCGGCCAAGGCCGTCTCGTCGATGAGCTGGGCGAGCACGAGACGCTGAAGCAGGTGGCTCACCCAGGTCGTGCCGGGGCTGAGGCGGAGGGCGAGGCGTTCTGCCGTCTCGGGATCGGTCGCGGCGACAGCGAGGCACATATCCGGGCCGAGGAACTTCGACACGGAGCGGACCAGGGCGAAGCGCCGGTGATCCGGGCCGATGAGCGTCTCGTAGACCCGTTGGGAGAGCATCGAGTAGTGGTCGTCCTCGATGACGAGCACGTACGGATGATCCGCCAGCAGGGCACGCAAGGCGGCAGCGCGTCGGGGGGAGAGCGTCGCCCCGGTCGGGTTCTGGGCGCGCGGGGTGCAGATGATCGCGCGGACGCCCGCGTCGAGGGCGGCGCGGACTCCGTCGACCGTCATCCCCTCGTCATCGACCGGCACCGGAACGGCGCGGTAGCCCCCGAGGCGCACGGTGTGGATGCTGGCGAGGAAGCAGGGGTCTTCGAGGGCGACGGCGTCGTCGCGGAGCAGGGATTGGGCGAGCAGTCGTTCGACGGCATCCGCGGCACCGCTGGTGACGGTGATCCGGAGGTCCCGCCCGGGGAGGTCGTCGCGCACCCAGTCGAGGGCGCGCGACTCGAGGGCCGGGTCGATGACCGGCTCGCCGTAGAGCACAGGTCGACCGATCGCGCCGGCGAGCGCGGTCGACGGGTTCGGGATGCGGTGGGGGTCCGGGTTCCCCGTGCCGATGTCGCGCAGCACGGTATCGGCCGTGTAGCCCTCCTGAGCGACGGCCTCGTGGCCAGCGACGACCGTGCCGGCCCGGCCTCGGGCGACGACAACACCGGCTTGCGCCAGCAGACGGTACGCCGCGACGGCCGTGTTGCGGTTCACGCTGAGAAGGGCGGCGAGCTCGCGCACCGGGGGGAGGGCGTCTCCCGTACGCAGGGCGCCGCGTTCGTGGAGGGCGCGCACACTCGCTGCGATCTCCGCCGCGGTCGTTCCCGTGATGCTCGTCTCGTCCATTTCGCTCCCGGAAGTCGAGTCTAGTGAGCCGGATCCGGAGTGCTATCGTTTGGCATAGGTCAAACCTATCTTTGTTCCCGACGAGAGGACTTTCGATGACAGACACGGAACAGGGCACCGCCACCGGATCGAACCGCGTCAAGCGCGGACTGGCCGAAATGCTCAAGGGCGGCGTCATCATGGACGTCGTGACGCCCGAGCAGGCTCGCATCGCCGAAGATGCCGGAGCCGTCGCCGTGATGGCGCTCGAGCGCGTTCCGGCCGACATCCGCTCGCAGGGCGGCGTCGCCCGGATGAGCGACCCCGACCTGATCGAGGCGATCATCGCCGAGGTCTCCATCCCGGTCATGGCGAAGGCCCGCATCGGCCACTTCGTCGAGGCGCAGGTGCTCCAGGCCCTCGACGTGGACTACATCGACGAGTCCGAGGTGCTGAGCCCGGCCGACTACGTGAACCACATCGACAAGTGGGGCTTCACCGTGCCGTTCGTTTGCGGCGCCACCAATCTCGGTGAGGCACTCCGCCGCATCAACGAGGGCGCGGCGATGATCCGCTCGAAGGGCGAGGCCGGCACCGGCGACGTCTCGGAGGCGACCAAGCACATCCGCAAGATCAAGTCGGAGATCGCCGCGCTGAGTTCGATGAGCAAAGACGAGCTCTACGTCGCCGCCAAGGAGCTCCAGGCCCCGTACGACCTCGTCGTCGAGGTCGCCGAGACCGGCACGCTGCCGGTCGTGCTGTTCACTGCGGGCGGTGTCGCCACACCGGCCGACGCGGCGATGATGATGCAGCTGGGCGCCGACGGTGTCTTCGTCGGTTCGGGCATCTTCAAGTCCGGCAACCCGGCGCAGCGCGCCGCGGCGGTCGTGAAGGCGACGACGTTCTACGACGACCCGTCGGTCATCGCAGACGTGTCGCGCGGTCTGGGCGAGGCGATGGTCGGCATCAACGTGTCCGACCTTGCCGCACCGCACCGCCTCTCCGAGCGTGGCTGGTAGCCCCCGCGTCGGCGTCCTCGCCCTGCAGGGCGACGTCCGCGAGCACATCGCCGTATTGCGTGAGCTCGGTGCGGACGTCGTCCCGGTGCGGCGCGCCGCCGAGCTCGCCGACGTGGGCGGCCTGGTGATTCCCGGTGGCGAGTCGAGCGTCATGGACAAGCTGTCGCGCACCTTCGGTCTCGCCGAACCGCTGAAGCAGGCCATCGCCGACGGTCTTCCGGTGTACGGAACGTGTGCCGGGCTGATCATGCTCGCCGATCGCGTCCTCGACGGGATCACCGGTCAGCAGAGCCTGGGCGGGCTCGACGTCTCGGTGCGCCGCAACGCCTTCGGCTCGCAGCTCGACTCGTTCGAGACCGACCTGGATGTGCCGGCGGTCGGCGACTCGCCGATGCACGCCGTCTTCATCCGGGCTCCGATCGTGGAAAGCGTCGGGCCGAAGGCGACGTCGTTGGCGAACCTGGCCGATGGGCGCGTCGTCGCGGTGGAACAGGGCAACCTCGTGGGCACGTCCTTCCATCCGGAGATCACGGGGGAGATGCGGTTCCACGAGTACTTCCTCGGCAAGGTGCGCTCAGCGTGAAGCTGATCGTGCTCCGCGGCAATGCCGGCTCGGGCAAGTCGACGGTCGCGCGGCTGCTGCGGGAGCGTCTCGGCGAGGGGGTCGCGCTCGTGGAGCAGGACTATCTGCGCCGGGGCGTGCTGGGCGCGCGCGAGACGAACGACGGCGCGAATACCGACCTCATCGAACTCGTGGCGCGCTACGCGCTGACTGCATCCCCGGCCGTCGTGCTCGACGGGATTCTGAGCCGCGATCGTTACACATCGCTCCTGGCGACCCTGGCATCGATCGACGGCGTCGATTCGTGGTTCTACTACTTCGACATCCCCTTCGAGGTGACGGTGGTACGTCACGCCTCGCGTGACAAGGCGGGCTCGTTCGGCGCAGACGAGCTGCGGCGCTGGTACGTGGAGCGCGACCTCCTCGACGGTATCGACGAGCGTCTCGTCGATTCGTCGAGCAGCGCGGCTGAGACGGCCTCGCGCATCATCGCCGAAGCGGGGCTGGACGTCACTCGGCAGCTGTGATCCGTGCGGGAAGCCCATGGAGACGCGCGGGGGAGCCCGGGGCGAGGCTCTACAATGGACAGGATCTTTAGACGTAGGTGAGGGAGCACAGTGTCCGGGCATTCCAAATGGGCAACGACCAAGCACAAGAAGGCCGTCATCGACCAGCGTCGGGCGAAGTCGTTCGCGAAGCTCATCAAGAACATCGAGGTCGCCGCCAAGATGGGCGGAGCCGACATGTCGGGCAACCCGACGCTCGTCGACGCGGTTCAGAAGGCCAAGAAGACCTCGGTCCCGAACGACAACATCGATCGCGCGATCAAACGCGGTGCCGGGCTCAGCGGTGAGTCGATCGACTACTCGACGATCATGTACGAGGGTTACGGCTCCAACGGCGTCGCCCTGTTGATCGAGTGCCTCACCGAGAACAAGAACCGCGCGGCCGCCGAGGTGCGCACCGCGATGACGCGTAACGGCGGCACCATGGCCGACCCGGGCAGCGTCGCATACAACTTCCACCGCAAGGGTGTCATCGTCGTACCGCACGCCGATGGCGTCACGGAAGACGACGTGCTCGCGGCCGTGCTCGACGCCGGAGCCGAAGATGTGACGGACCGGGGCGAGAGCTTCGAGGTCCTCACCGAGGCGACCGATCTGGTCGCCGTGCGCACGGCGCTGCAGGAGGCCGGCATCGATTACGACTCGGCCGACGTCGAGTTCGTCGCCACGGTCAACGTCGAAGCCGATGCCGAGACCGCGCGCAAGGTCTTCCGCCTCATCGACGCGCTCGAAGACTCGGACGATGTGCAGAACGTCTACACCAATCTCGATCTCACCCCCGAGGTGCAGGCCGAGCTCGAGGCCGAGTAAGCGGGAGACGCCATGACGCTCCGGGTTCTGGGCATCGACCCGGGACTCACACGCTGCGGTGTCGGGGTCGTCGACGTGCGCCCCGATCGGCGGGCGACGCTGGTGGCCGTCACGGTCATCCGCACGCCGCCGACGATGCCGCTGGAACAGCGTCTTCTCGCCGTCGGATCCGGAATCGAAGACCTGCTTGATGAGCACGGCCCGGCCGTGGTGGCGATTGAGCGGGTCTTCGCGCAGCACAACCTCCACACCGTCATGGGTGTCGCCCAGGTGAGTGGTGTGGCGCTCCACGCGGCCGCCAAGCGCGGCCTCACCGTCGCCCTGCACACCCCGAGCGAGGTGAAGGCGGCGATCACGGGGTACGGTGCCGCCGACAAGAAGCAGGTTCAGGCGATGGTGGCGCGCATCCTCGGGCTCGCGGAGGTGCCGAAACCCGCCGACGCCGCGGATGCGCTCGCGATCGCGATCTGTCACGCCTGGCGCGGCGCACCGCCGGCGACCGGCGGCGCCGATGGTGCCGAGCTCACGCCGGCTCAGGCCGCGTGGCGCGCCGCGGAGCGTTCGGGGCGGGCGTCGGCGGGGCCCCGTAGGCTGGCCAGGTGATCTCCTCTCTCCGTGGCACGGTTCTCGCCGCCAGCGGGGGAACGGCGGTGATCGAGGTCGGCGGTGTCGGGTTCTCCGTGCAGCTGACCCCCGATCATGTGCTCTCCCTGCGCGTGGGCGACGAGGCCTTCGTGCTGACCTCGCTCATCGTCCGCGAAGACGCGCTCTCGCTGTTCGGCTTCGCCGACATCGAGCGGTTGCAGGTGTTCGACCTGTTGACCGGCGTGTCAGGCGTGGGGCCGAAATCGGCCATCGGTGTCCTCGCCGTGCTCTCGCCCGACCAGATCGCAGATGCGGTGGCGGCCGACGACGACGCCCCCTTCCGCAAGGTCTCGGGAATCGGCCCGAAGACGGCAAAACTCATCGTCGTCTCCCTCTCCGGCAAGCTCGTCGTCACGCGACGCGCCCCCGCCGCTCCGGCGAACGGCGGGTCGCCGTCGTCCGTCGGCGACAGCGTGCTCGTCGCGCTCGTCGGCCTCGGTTGGCAAGAGAAGGTGGCGGCGGAGGCCGTGGCCGAGGTCATCGCCGACACGGATGAGAAGCTGCGCGACAGTGTTCAGACGCTGCTGCGTCTCACACTCGCCCGTCTCGGGCCGGCCACGCAGACCGGGCGGGTATGACCGTGACCGACGACGAGGATCTCACCGCACCCGAGCTGGAGTCAGACTCCGAGCTCGCGTTCGAGGGTGCACTCCGACCGCGTTCGCTCGCCGAGTTCGTCGGTCAGGCGAAGGTGCGAGGGCAGTTGCAGCTGCTGCTCACCGCCGCTAAAATGCAGGATCGGACCGCCGACCACATCCTCTTGGCAGGGCCTCCGGGACTCGGAAAGACGACTCTCGCGATGATCGTCGCGCACGAGAGCGCACGCCCGCTACGGATGTCGAGCGGCCCGGCCATCCAACACGCCGGCGATCTCGCTGCCCTGCTGTCGTCTCTGACGCCGGGCGAGGTGCTCTTCATCGACGAGATCCACCGCATGGCGCGCTCCGCCGAGGAGATGCTCTATCTGGCGATGGAGGACTTCCGCATCGACATCATGGTGGGCAAGGGCGCAGGGGCGACCTCGATCCCGCTCGACCTCGCCCCGTTCACCCTGGTGGGTGCGACGACCAGATCGGGGTTGCTGCCGAACCCGCTGCGTGACCGGTTCGGGTTCACCGCCCATCTGGAGTTCTACGACGAGGCCGAGCTCACCCAGGTGCTCACGCGAGCGGCCGTGATGCTCGAGTTCGACGTCGATCGGGAGGCGCTGGCGGAGATCGCCGGGCGCTGCCGAGGAACGCCGCGAATCGCCAATCGGCTGCTGCGGCGTGTTCGCGACTACGCCCTGGTGCACGGGCAGCGTGCCGATATCCACGCCGTACGCGCCGCGCTGGAGCTCTACGACGTGGATGCGCTCGGGCTCGATCGGCTCGACCGGGCGGTGCTCCACGCCATTCTCGAACGCTTCGACGGTGGTCCGGTCGGGCTGAACACGTTGGCTGTGTCGGTCGGGGAGGAGTCCGAGACGATAGAGTCGGTCGTCGAGCCGTTCCTGGTGCGTATCGGGCTGCTGTCGAGAACCCCGCGCGGTCGCGTGGCCACCCCGTCGGCCTGGCGGCATTTCGGGATTCCGGGCCCGCAGCAAGCGCTCTCACAGCAACCATCCCTGATGGATGACTTATAATTCAAGCTGGCCTCTCGGCCATTCCCACAATCGCACCGGAAGGTTCGGCAGACTTCATGCCCATTGACCCCTTAACCATCGTGATGGTCGTCGTCCTGGCGGCGCTCATCTTCTTCATGTTCCGCAACAGCCGTAAGCGCCAGAAGGAACAGGCTGAGACGCGCTCGAAGATGGTCGCCGGCGCCGATGTCATGACCAACTTCGGCATGTACGGCAAGCTGCTGTCCGTCGATGAAGACGACAACACCGCTCTCGTCGAGACCACGCCGGGAGTCATCATCAAGGTGCACCGTCAGGTTCTCGCCCGCGTCGTCGAGCCCAAGGTCGACGAGCCCGCCGACGAGACGGAGCCGTCGGTGGCCGAGCTCAACCAAGACCACGCGATCCCGCTGTCCGAGCCGGAGTTCGGTGAGCGGATCGACGAGGCGCACAAGAAGCCCGGCGCCAAGAGCGACGACTGACCCATTCCCCTGTGTGCCCACGTCGATGCGACGTGGGCACGCTCGTAGAAAGCTGAGTACCTAGGTGGCAAAGTCGACCCCGGTCAAAAAAGCCTGGCGTTCACTGACGTGGCTCGGCGCTATCGTCGTCGTGCTTCTCGGAACGCTCACGGCGGGCGTCATCTGGAGCAACGCGACGTGGCTGCCCAAGCTCGCGCTCGACCTCCAGGGCGGCACCCAGATCATCCTGGCGCCGCAAGTCGAGAACGGTCAGACCGTTCAGCAGCAGCAGCTCGACCAGGCCGTCTCGATCATCCGCCAGCGCATCGACGCTTCCGGCGTCTCCGAGTCGGAGATCTCGACCGAGGGGTCGAGGAACATCGTCGTCTCGATCCCCGGCACGCCCGACCAGCAGACGCTCGACCGCATCAAGGCCAGTGCCAAGCTCGACTTCCGCGCGGTTCTCGCCGCGAGCGGGCCGACGAACGAGGTGGTCGGGGCCGACGGCAAGTCAACGCCGGCGCCGACTCCCGCACCGGGCCTGCAGTCCACACCGTCGACGAAGCCGACGAATGGCAGCGACCTCGCCTGGGTGACACCGGAGCTGCAGGCGCAGTTCGACGCGTACTCCTGCTCGTCCGAGGCGGCGAAGAACAACAACAGCGTCGCGCCGGCCGACAAGCCCCTCATCACCTGTGAAGACAACGGCTCGGCGAAGTACATCCTCGGGCCCGTCGAGGTCAAGGGTCAGGACATCAAGGATGCGAGCAGCGGCCTGGTGCAGAGCTCCAGCGGCGTGACGGGTCAGTGGGGCGTGAACATCGTCTTCAACGACGAGGGCACCAAGGCGTTCGCCACCGTGACAACCCGCCTGAACGGTCTGACCGGTGCGCAGAACCAGTTCGCCATCGTGCTCGACGGCAAGGTCATCTCGGCGCCGACGACGAACGCCGTCATCACCGACGGTCGACCCCAGATCACGGGAAATTTTACGCAGACCTCGGCGCAGACGCTCGCTGACCAGTTGAAGTTCGGCGCGCTCCCATTCTCGTTCAAGGTGCAGAGCCAAGACACGATCTCGGCCACGCTCGGCTCGACCCAGTTGTTGAGCGGGCTGATCGCCGGTTTGATCGGCCTGATCCTCGTCGCGATCTACACCCTTTTCCAGTATCGCCTTCTCGGGTTCGTCACGATCGTCTCGCTCGTGGTCGCCGCGGCCCTCACCTATCTGACGATCTCGTTGCTTTCGTGGCACTACGACTACCGATTGTCGTTGGCAGGTGTGGCGGGTTTGATCGTCGCGATCGGATTCACGGCCGACTCCTTCATCGTGTACTTCGAGCGAATACGTGACGAGTTGCGCGACGGGAGAGGTCTCGAATCCGCCGTCGAAGCGGGATGGAAGCGCGCGCAGCGAACCATCTACGCGTCGAAGGCCACCAACCTCCTCGCCGCCGTGGTGCTCTATGTCCTCGCTGCCGCCAACGTTCGCGGATTCGCGTTCACCCTCGGTCTGACGACGGTCATCGACGTTCTCGTGGTGATGCTGTTCACGCACCCGACCCTGCAGCTGCTGGCCAAGACCCGCTTCTTCAACAGCGGGAACCCGTGGTCGGGTCTCGACCCGCAGGCCCTCGGCGCTGTCTATCGGGGCGCGGCGCAATTCCGCAAGCCGGTCGATGTGAGCGTCGGCAAGGCCGCCAGCGCCGGCAAGGAAGCGGCTCGCCGCCAGACCATCGCCGAGCGCAAGGCCGCCGAATTGGCATCTGTCTCTTCGTCCTCTGATAGCAAGACCGGGGGGAAGGACTCCTGATGGCCAGTCGTCTCACGCAGTTCGGTAACGACCTCTACACCGGCGCACGCTCCTTCGACTTCGTCGGCAAGCGCAAGATCTGGTACGCCATCGCGGCGGTCATGATCATCGTCGCGATTCTCATCCCGGTTCTCAAAGGCGGATTCAACTTCAGCATCGAGTTCCGCGGTGGGTCGCAGTTCCAGATCACCAAGGTGGACGACACTTCGCAGGCGAAGGCGCAGGATGCGCTCTCCAGCGTGGTTCCGAATGCCGTCGCGCACGTCACGACGGTCAACAACAACTCGGTGCGCGTGCAGACCGACCAGCTCTCGGAAGAGCAGACCAAAGAGGTCGCGGACGCGCTGGCGAAGGCGTACAACGTTCCGATCACCGAGGTCGCCTCGACCTTCGTCGGGCCCTCGTGGGGTGCGGATGTGACCCAGCAGTCCATCCAGGGTCTCGTCGTCTTCCTGCTGCTGGCATTCATCGCGATGGCGTTGTACTTCCGAACCTGGAAGATGTCGGCCTCGGCGATCATCTCGTTGTTCCACGACCTCATCATCACGGCGGGGATCTACGCCCTCGTCGGGTTCGAGGTCTCGCCTGCCACGATGATCGGCTTCCTGACCATCCTCGGCTACTCGCTCTACGACACGGTCGTGGTGTTCGACAAGGTGCGGGAGAACACCAAGGAGGAGTTCGAGCTCACACGGCGCACCTTCGCCGAATCGGTGAACCTCGCCGTGAACCAGACCCTGGTGCGATCGATCAACACCGCCGTCGTCGCGGTGCTGCCGGTCGCCTCGATCCTGTTCCTCGGCGCCTTCGCGCTCGGCGCGGACACCCTGCGCGACATCTCGCTTGCGCTGCTCATCGGCATCGTCGTCGGCACGTACTCGACGATCTTCCTGGCCGCTCCGATGTACTCCCAGTTCCGGGAGGGCGAAGCCGCCGTCAAGAAGCATGACGCGAAGGTTCTCGCGATCCGCCCTAAGGCCGTCAAGCCCGAAGCCGCCGCGGTCGCCGCAGAGTAGGGGAGTGACGTGCCCGGTTCTTATCTCGACGCAGACGAGGTGAGCGCCGTGCGCGCCCGCGAACTCGTCGAGGCCGGCTCGGCCTGGCTGCTCGATGTCCGTGAGGGCTTCGAGTGGCAGGCCGGGCATGCCCCCGGCGCCCACCACATCCCGCTGGCCGAACTCGGGGCGCGTCTGCAGGAGCTTCCCGACGACGAGCAGATCCTGGTGATCTGCCACACCGGCGGGCGTTCGCGGTTCGCCACCGACGCCCTCAGACGAGCCGACTACCCGGCTGCCAACGTCGCCGGCGGAATGGACGCCTGGCAGTCGGATGGGGCGCCGGTCGTGCGCGACGACGGCTCGGCCGGAACGGTCTCCTGAGTGCCCGCTGTGACCCGCGGTCGGAACGTGGCCCGAGGACCGCGATAATGGGAGGCAGGAGGCGCGCACATGGTTGATACTTCGACACCGCAGACCGCTTCCCTGCGCCGTCTCGTGCCGCGCATCTTCTCGCGTGCTCAGCCGGCAGGAGCCGTCGACACGCTCATCCGCACGGTGCGTCTGCACCATCCCAAGGCCGACCTCTCGCTCATCGAGCGGGCGTACACGGTCGCCGAGCGCGCCCATTCCGGGCAGAAGCGCCGGTCGGGTGAGCCGTACATCACGCATCCGGTCGCTGTCGCGCAGATCCTCGCCGACCTCGGCATCGGGGCGAAGACGATCGCGGCGGCACTGCTGCACGACACCGTCGAAGACACCGACTACAAGCTCGATGAGCTGAGGGATGCGTTCGGCGACGAGATCGCCATGCTCGTCGACGGTGTGACCAAGCTCGACAAGGTCAAATACGGCGACAGCGCCCAGGCCGAGACGGTGCGCAAGATGATCGTGGCGATGTCGAAAGACATCCGAGTTCTCATCATCAAGCTGGCCGACCGGCTTCACAATGCCCGCACCTGGGGATTCGTTCCGGCGGCCTCCGCCACCCGCAAAGCCACCGAGACACTGGAAATCTACGCGCCGCTGGCGCATCGCCTGGGGATCCAGGCGATCAAATGGGAGCTCGAAGACCTGTCGTTCGCGGTGCTGTACCCCAAGCTGTATGCCGAGATCGAGAGCCTGGTGCGTCAGCGCACCCCGGAGCGCGAGCGCCTCGTGCAACAGGTGATCGATGCGATCAACGACGACCTCAAGGGCGCGAAGATCCGCGGCAAAGTCGTCGGACGGCCGAAACAGTATTACTCGATCTACCAGAAGATGGTCGTGCGCGGGCGTGAGTTCGACGAGATCTACGACCTGGTGGGCATTCGGGTTCTGGTGAACTCGGTGCGGGACTGCTACGCGGTGCTCGGCTCCATTCACGCACGGTGGACGCCGATGCCGGGTCGGTTCAAGGACTACATCGCGACGCCGAAGTTCAACCTCTACCAGTCGTTGCACACGACCGTGATCGGCCCGGAAGGGCGCCCGGTCGAGATTCAGATCCGCACCGAGGAGATGCACCAGCGTGCCGAGTTCGGCGTGGCGGCGCACTGGAAGTACAAGGAGCAGACCACCGGGAAGAGCTCGGGCGGTTCCGCGCTGGTCGACACAGACCTGGCGTGGCTCGCCCACATCTCCGATTGGCAGGCCGAGACGGCCGACCCGAGCGAGTTCCTCGACTCGCTCCGCTTCGAGATCGGCGCCAAAGAGGTTTACGTCTTCACCCCGAAGGGGCGCGTGATCGGTCTTCCGGCGGGCGCGACCCCGGTGGACTTCGCCTACGCCGTGCACACCGAGGTCGGGCACCGCACGATGGGCGCCAAGGTGAATGGACGTCTCGTCCCTCTCGAGAGCGTCCTCACCACCGGCGATGTCGTCGAGGTGTTCACCTCGAAGAACCCCGATTCCGGCCCCAGCCAAGACTGGCTCAACTTCGTCAAGAGCCCCCGCGCCCGCAATAAGATCCGGCAGTGGTTCACCAAGGAACGCCGCGACGAGGCGATCGAGCAGGGCAAAGATGCGATCGCCCGGGCCATGCGCAAGCAGAACCTGCCGTTGCAGAAGCTCATGTCGCAGGATGCGCTCTCCGAGGTGGCGTCCGTGCTCAAGTACGAAGACGTGTCGGCGCTCTACGCCGCGGTCGGCGAAGGGCACGTCTCGACCCAATCGGTGATCGAGAAGGTCGTCGCCTCGGTGCAGTCGGCCGCCGAGGGCGAAGCCGTCGAGATGGAGATCCCGGTCAAGGGCCGCTCCCGCCAGCTCCGCAACAGCGACTCGGGTGTTCTCGTGCGGGGCGCACCGGACATCCTCGTCAAATTGGCGAAATGCTGTACCCCGGTTCCCGGCGACCCGATCGTCGGCTTCGTGACGCGCGGTGCGGGAGTGTCGGTGCACCAGGCGGATTGCCGCAATGTGCAATCGCTCTTGCAAGAACCGGATCGCATGATCGAGGTGGAGTGGGCGCCGAGCTCGAAGAGCGTCTTCCTGGTGCAGATCCAGGTGGAGGCGCTCGACCGTTCCGGATTGCTCTCCGATGTGACGCGGGTCCTCTCGGAGTACCACGTGAACATCCTGTCGGCGACAGTGACGACTTCCAGTGATCGGCTCGCCCTCAGCCGTTTCGTCTTCGAAATGGGGGACACCACGCATCTCGATCGTGTGCTGAACGCCGTGCGTCGCATCGATGCGGTCTACGACGTGTACCGCGTCAGTGCCGGCTGACCCAGCGCCTCGAGCCGTTCGATCGCTCGCACGGTTCCCGGGGTGCGGGCGTGCCGCAGGATCTTCCTCCTGCAGCTCTCGGGCCCGACCCCGGCACGGTCGAGAAGCGCCCGGATCTCGGAGCTGAGCGAGTCGGTGAAGTGGGGTTCGGTTCGCAGCAGGTCGATCGCGGTGCGTGCCGGCGCGGTCACACGCGCGCCGCTGAGGCGGACGGTGTCGCCAGCCGACAGTGCCGTCTGACGGATGTCGAGCCGTAGCGCGACGGCTGTCGACCCTCGGCGGGGCGCCGTGACGCACACCTGAAGGGGGAGCGGCGGCTCCGGCCGGGTGCCGTGAATCCATGATGCGGTTCCGCGGTCGGCCACGGCGGAGCGCGGCGCGCTCAGCAGGAAGGCCGCCGCGCGGAGCTCCGCGTCGTCGGGGGTGTCGAGGGTCGCGAAGGCGTCAGCGACGCGGTAAAGGGCTCCGTCGAGGCGCAGGGCGCACAGCTCAGCCGCGGGAAGAGTCTCGGTGGTGAGGAGGCGAGGGAGGAGTGAAGCCATGCCCCCAGCATCCCGCGCCGTCGACCGGTGTCACCGGTGCGAGGGCGAGATGTGGAGAACCCTGCGCTGTGCAGAAGCCGCGTGATGCGGGGTCAGCCGAGGGCGTCGAGCCAGACCTTGCGGGCGGCGAGAGCCTCCTGCGCTTCCTTGATCTTGCGCTTGTCCCCGCCGGCCTCGGCCTCTTCGAGCTCCTGCTCGAGCTTGGCGATCGCGGCGGTGAGCTGGCTGGCCAGACCCTCGGTGCGGGCCTTCTTCTCGGGGTTGTTGCGCTCCCAGTGCTCCTCGTCCAACTTGCGGACGGCGGTCTCGACTTTGCGCAGTCGATCTTCGATGACGCGCACCTGGTCTCGCGGAACGCGGCCGATCTCGTCCCAGCGGCGCTGGATGGAGAGCAGCGCCGTTCTGGCCGACTCTCGGTCGGTGGCCTTGAGCAGCGGCTCGGCCTCGTCGAGCAGGGCGACCTTCAGCTCCAGATTGGCGCTGTACTCCTCGTTCTCCTGCGCATCGATCTCGGCCTTGGCGCCGTAGATCGCATCGCCGGCGGCCTTGAACCGGGCCCAGAGCGCATCGTCGTTGCGCTTGCCCGCGCGACCGGCCAGTTTCCACTGGTCGAGGAGCTGACGGTATTCGGGAACACCGTCGGCGCCGCGGGGGATGAGCGACTCCGCCTGCTCGATCAGCGCCGTCTTGCGCGAGCGCACATCGCGGTGCTGGCTGTCGAGGTCGGCGAAGAACGCTTTGCGGTTGTGCTCGATGGTCGACCGGGCCGCGCGGAATCGCTTCCACAGCTCGTTCGCCTCGTTCTTGGGGATGCGCGGACCCTCGTGCTGGTGGGTCTGCCACCGCGCGAAGAGAGCGTCCAGCGTGGATGTCGTCTGCTTCCACTGCGTGCGTGCGGGGTCTTCGGCGGCGAGGGCTTCGGCTTCGACGACGATGGCGGTGCGTTCGGCGACGGCCTGTTCGACGAGGGCCTTCGCCTCGGCGCTCTGCTGCTCGGTGAGCTCTTCGACGGCGCCGCCGAGCTTGTCGAGTCGTGCCGCGAGGGCGGCGAGGTCACCGACAGCGTTGGCGCCGGTGAGGTTCTCGCGCAGCGAGGCGACCGCTTTCGCGACATCGGCGGCGGGTGCGGCACGGCGGGCGCGCTGCTCCAGCAGACCGACCTGTCCGGCCAGGTCGGTGTACTTGCGTTCGAAATAGGCGAGCGCCTCTTCGGGAGAACCGTCTGGATACTGGCCGACGGCCCTCTCGCTATCGCCTTCGCGGACGAAGACGGTGCCGGTCTCATCGACACGACCCCACGGTTGCTGATCAGTAGTAGCCAAGAGCCTCACCTTGCTGACATGCGTTCCGAGCGGATGACCGCCCACAGTTGCGAATTAGCCTATTGCACACTCGCGCGGCGTGCAGCCGCGCGAGTCTCACCGGCTACTGGAGGGTGAAGCTGTCGATCTTCGTGGTGACCGCCGGTTTGCCGTCGGTCCCTCCGCCTTCGACTCCCTTGTCGGCTACGTCGGTGATGAGCGTGTCGAGCCCGCTCGTCACCGTGCCGATCACCGTGTAGCCGCCTGCCGTGTCGGCCGGGATCGTGGTGGTCTTGTACACGACGAAGAACTGGCTGCCCTGGCTGCTGGCATTGTTGCCCTGGCGGGCCATCGCGATGGTGCCGGCCGGGTACACATTGTCCTTCGGCGCGTTCTCGATGGGCCCGTAGGAGTATCCAGGTCCGCCGGAGCCGTCGCCCTTCGGGTCGCCGCATTGGAGCACGGCGAAGACGGGCTTGGTCGAGGTGGTCAGGCGGTGGCAGCTGAGCCCGTTGTAGAAGCCCTTCTGCGTGAGCGCGATGGTGGACGAGACCGCTTGCGGGGCCTTCGCGCCGTCGAGCGAGACACCGAGCGGGATGCCGTTGATGGTCAGCGTCCCTGTCCAGGTGCGGTCGCCGGCGAGTGTCTTGGCCGGGAGCGTGTATGTCTGGGCGGATGCCGACGGCGAGGCGGAGGCGCTCGGCTTGTTCGGTTTGGTGAAGTAGAGCAGCTGGGTGCCGACGGCGAGCACGAGCACGACGAGCAGGGCTACGGCCGCGATCCAGTTGTCGCGCACGCGGCGCTTGACCTTCGTCTCGTGCACGGTCTGGCGCGCCTGGTATGCACGCAGCCGTTCGCGGGCCTGCCGGGCTTCGCGGTCGTTCTGCTTGTTTGTTGCCACGTGAGTCCTCCGAGGGCGCGCCGTCGTGCAAAGAGTTGTGCGATCCGGCGCGCCACCGCCCGCGGGATCAGGATGAACCCTATTCGAACCGACTGTGCGCGACAAAGTCGCCGCTCCCAGATTTCGGTGTCGGCGGGAGCAACTAGCCTGGAGGCATGGTCGACGCGCAACCCGGACTCCGCACCGGGGCCACCCCTCTGGCGGTCCGGATGCGGCCGAAGTCGCTCGACGAAGTCGCAGGGCAGAAGCATTTGTTGCGGCCCGGTTCCCCGTTGGTCAGCCTGGCTACCGACCAGAGCGGCGAGACCGGTTCGGTCTCGGTGATCCTCTGGGGTCCGCCCGGAACGGGCAAGACCACGCTCGCGCAGGCAATCGCCCATTCCTCCGGTCGTCGGTTCGTCGAGCTCTCCGCCGTCACGGCGGGCGTCAAAGATGTGCGTCAGGTCATGGACGAGGCATTGTCGACGCGCGACCTCTACGGTGTCTCCACGGTGCTGTTCCTCGACGAGATCCACCGGTTCACCAAGGCCCAACAGGATGCACTGCTTCCCGGTGTCGAGAACGGCTGGGTCATCCTCGTGGCGGCGACGACGGAGAACCCGTCGTTCTCAGTGATCTCGCCGCTGCTGTCCCGCTCCCTGCTGCTCACGCTCGAGACGCTCAGCGACGACGACCTCGGCACGGTCATCGACCGAGCGGTGGCGGACGATCGGGGTCTCGCCGATCTCTACACGCTCGCCCCCGAAGCACGGGCTGTGATCGTGCGCCTCGCGTCGGGGGATGCGCGACGCGCGCTCACCGCGCTCGAGGCCGCCTCGGTGAGCGCCGCGTCGTCGACCCCGGCCACCTCGAAGAAGAAGCCGGTCATCACGGCCGAGCTGGTCGCCCAGGCGGTCGACCGCGCACTGCTGCGCTACGACCGCAACGGCGATGAGCACTACGACGTGATCAGCGCGTTCATCAAGTCGGTGCGGGGGTCGGATGTCGACGCCTCGCTGCACTACCTCGCGCGGATGATCGAGGCGGGGGAAGACCCGCGTTTCATCGCCCGCCGCATCATCATCCTCGCTTCGGAAGACATCGGCCTGGCCGATCCGCAGGCGCTCGTCGTCGCGGTGGCGGCAGCCGACGCGGTGCAGCTGATCGGGATGCCGGAGGGGCGAATCCCGTTGGCTCAGGCCGTGGTCCACCTGGCCACCGCTCCCAAGTCGAACGCGGCGTACATGGCGCTCGACGCGGCGATCGCCGATGTGCGGGCCGGCCGCATCGGCCGCGTGCCGAAGCATCTGCGCGACGCCCACTACGCCGGTGCGAAACGCCTCGGACACGGCAAAGGCTACAAGTATCCCCACGACGATGCGCTCGGCGTACTGCAGCAGCAGTACCTGCCCGATGAATTGCGTGACACCACGTACTACGAGCCGACGGAGCACGGTAACGAACGCGAGGTCTCCGCGCGCCTCGCCAAGCTGCGTCGGATCGTGCGCGGGCTGTAGCAAAGGTTCTGCTAGACTCGGCGGGCCTAGAAATGTGTTTCGCGTGCGGCTGCGTCGACACACGTTCTCGAAGGGACAGGCCCTGTAGCCGGGCGTCCTCGGCACCATCCCTCTAATTTTGCAGGACGATCCTGTGTGCCTGCGTTCACACTGTTAGAGAGACAACCGAAAGGAACTCGTGTCTACCAAGTCACGTACCCGTAGCAAGACCCGCCTGTCGCGGTCGCTGGGCATCGCCCTGACCCCGAAGGCCGCCAAGTACCTCGAGAAGCGTCCGTACGCTCCCGGTGAGCACGGCCGCACCAAGCGCAAGGCCGACTCGGACTACGCCGTTCGTCTGCGCGAGAAGCAGCGTCTGCGCGCCCAGTACGGCATCCGCGAGAAGCAGCTGAAGATCGCGTTCGAAGAGGCCCGTCGCACCCAGGGCCTGACCGGTGAGAACCTGGTCGAGCTGCTCGAGATGCGTCTCGACGCCCTCGTGCTGCGCGCCGGCTTCGCCCGCACCACGGCGCAGGCGCGCCAGATGGTCGTGCACCGCCACATCCTCGTCGACGGCAACATCGTCGACCGTCCCTCGTTCCGCGTGAAGCCGGGTCAGCTGATCCACGTCAAGGCGCGCTCCGAGGGTACCGAGCCGTTCCAGGTCGCCGCCGCCGGCGGTCACGTCGACGTTCTTCCGAAGACGCCGGCCTACCTGGACGTCGAGCTCGACAAGCTGCACGCCCGTCTCGTTCGTCGCCCGAAGCGCGCCGAGGTTCCCGTGACGTGTGAAGTCCAGCTCGTCGTCGAGTACTACGCGGCCCGCTAGGGTTCGCAACAGACACCCGGAACGGGGTCGTGGCTTCGGTCACGGCCCCGTTTCTCTGTATTCTTGACCAGCCGGGCACCGACCGGTTCGAAGAATGGATGGTGATCACGTGTCGGGTGGCGACATCGCAGGACTGATCGCGGCGGTCGTCTTCGCCGTGCTCGTCGGATTCATCGCGATCCCGCTCGTGAAGTTCGGACGCGTGCTCGACCAGACCCGGCAGGCCATCAAGGACGCGAGCGACGGCATCACGCCGATCCTCGACGAGACGGCCACGACGCTCCAGGAGACCAATAAGCAGCTGGCCCGGGTGGATGTGATCACCAAGAACGTCGCGGATGTGACCGGGAACGTGTCCGCCCTCGTCGCGCTCTTCGCCGCCACCGTCGGCGGTCCGCTCATCAAACTCGCCGGGTTCAGTGCCGCGGTGCGCGCCGCGTTCCGGGCGGGCGGAGGCTCACGGCGTTCGCGCGGGGGCACGCACTAAACTGACCGGGGTGCGCGGGCGCAGGCAGAGTGATCCGCCCGCAGCCCGCATCCATCCACGGAGCGAATCCGTGGAGCTATTCCATGAGGGAGTTATGGGTATGAAGAGTTTTCTCTGGCTCATCGTCGGTGTCGCACTCGGTTTCGTCGTGGCGCACAAGATGAACGAGACTCCGCAGGGCAAACAGTTCTTCGGCACGATCGACAAGAAGGCCCGCGACTTCGGCACGGCCGTCTCCGACGGCTACCGCCAACGTGAGGCCGAGCTGCGATCGGCCATCGACGGCGACTGAACCCCACCCTTTCCCTCCTTCCGACCTCGAACAACCGGAACCCATGCAGACTGCTGAAATCCACCGCCGTTGGCTCGACTTCTTCGCGAAGCGCGAGCACACGGTCGTCCCCTCCGCCTCGCTCGTCAGCGACGACCCGACTCTGCTGTTCACCGTGGCCGGGATGGTGCCGTTCGTGCCCTATCTCACGGGTCTCGTTCCGGCGCCGTTCCCGCGGGCGACGAGCGTGCAGAAGTGCATCCGAACGCTGGACATCGACGAGGTCGGCAAGACGCCGCGCCACGGCACCTTCTTTCAGATGTGCGGCAACTTCTCGTTCGGCGACTACTTCAAGGAGCAGGCGATCACGTTCGCCTGGGATCTGCTGACGACACCGGAGACCGATGGCGGTCTCGGGTTCGATCCGAAAGATCTCTGGGTCACCGTCTACGAAGACGACGAGGAGGCCCGCGAGATCTGGCGACGCGTCGCCGGACTGCCCGAGGAACGCATCCAAGGGCTCGGGATGGACACCAACTACTGGTCGACGGGCCAACCCGGCCCGGCCGGCCCCTGCTCGGAGATCTTCTTCGACCGCGGCCCCGCCTACGGCATCGATGGCGGTCCGGCCACCGACGACGACCGCTATGTGGAGATCTGGAACCTCGTGTTCATGCAGTATCTGCGCGGTGAGGGAACGGGCAAGGGCGACTTCGAGATCCTCGGAGACCTGCCGAAGAAGAACATCGACACCGGCATGGGTCTGGAGCGGGTGGCCTTCCTCAAGCAGGGCGTCGAGAACATGTACGAGATCGACCAAGTGCGGCCGGTGCTCGACCGTGCGGCCGAGCTCGCCGAGAAGACGTACGGCGCGGTCCACGAGGACGATGTGCGCCTCCGAGTGATCGCCGACCACGTGCGCAGCGCGCTCATGCTGATGTCAGACGGTGTCACGCCGTCGAACGAGGGGCGCGGCTACATCCTGCGCCGGCTGCTGCGGCGCACGGTGCGTGCGATGAAGCTGCTCGGCGTGGATCACGCCACCTTCCCTGAACTGTTCACGGTGTCGCGCGATGCGATGAAGGCGGCGTATCCGGAGGTCGCGAGCGACTTCGCCCGGATCTCCCAGCTGGCGTATGCGGAGGAGGAGACCTTTCTGCGCACGCTCGTCGCGGGAACGGGCATCCTGGACACCGCCGTCGCGAACACGCAGCGGGCGGGCAAGAAGGAGCTGGCAGGCGACACTGCATTTCTGCTGCACGACACCTACGGTTTCCCGATCGACCTCACGCTGGAAATGGCGGAGGAGGCCGGCCTGAGCGTCGACCGCAGAGCGTTCGACACGCTCATGACCGATCAGCGGACGCGCGCCAAGGCCGATGCCAAGGCGAAGAAGACCGCCCTCGCCGACCTCTCGGTCTACAGTGCGTTCCGCGCGCTGGGTGAGACCGTCTTCACCGGCTACACGGAGTTGCAGACGGAGTCGAGCATCCTGGGTCTCATCGTCGACGGCGCCGCGGTTCCGACGGCGACGGAGGGGCAGATCGCCGAGGTCATTCTCGCCGCGACGGCGCTCTACGCCGAGTCCGGTGGTCAGGATGCCGACGCCGGAACGATCGTCGGGCCCGGCTACGAGCTGGAGGTCCTCGACGTGCAGAAGCCCGTCAAAGGGCTGATCAGCCACAAGGTGCTCGTGCGTAACGGTGAGGTCGGGGTCGGCTCGCCGGCGACCAGTCTCGTCGACGGCGACTACCGTCGCGGCGCTCGGCAGGCGCACTCCGGAACACACATCATCCACGCGGCGCTGCGCCAGGTGCTCGGCCCCAACGCCCACCAATCGGGGTCGTACAACAAGGCGGGCTATCTGCGCCTCGACTTCTCCTGGAATCAGGCGCTCTCCGCCGAGACCCGCACCGAGATCGAGGAGATCTCCAACAACGCCATCCGGAAGAACCTCGAGGTGAGCACCCGCGAGCTGCCCCTGGCCGAGGCCAAGGCGCTCGGCGCGATGGCCCTGTTCGGTGAGAAGTACGGCGAGACCGTGCGTGTGGTCGACATCGGCGGCCCGTGGTCGCGCGAGCTCTGCGCGGGAACCCATGTGACCTCCAGCGCCGAGATCGGCATGATCAACCTGGTGAGCGAGTCGTCCGTCGGTTCGACGAACCGCCGGGTGGAGTCGCTGGTCGGATTGGAGGCCTTCCGCGACCTCGCTGTGGAGCGCACGATCGTCTCCCAGCTCTCCGGCAGTCTCAAGACGCCGCGCGAGCAGCTCCCCGAGAAGATCGCCGACCTCCTTGCCAGCCTCAAGACGGCCGAGAAGCGGATCGCGGCGTTCGAGGCGCGTGCGGTGCTCGACAAGGTTCCGTCACTGCTCGACGGTGCTGCTCGGCATGGGGCCGTGACGCTGGTGGCCTCCGACGCCGGCACGCTCAACTCGGCCGACGATCTGCGTCTGCTTGCGACGACCGTGCGTGAACGACTCGGCTCGGATCCGTCCGTCGTCGCGCTCGCGGCGAGGGTCGGCGAGAAGCCGGTGGTCATCGTGGCCACGAACCAGGGAGCCCGCGACGCCGGCGTGAACGCCGGGACGCTCGCGAAGACGGCCTCCGGCGTTCTCGGCGGCGGCGGCGGTGGAAAGGCCGACCTCGCCCAGGGCGGCGGAGCCGACATCGACGCGATCCCGGCGGCGCTCAGTGCGGTGACGTCGGCGATCGGCGGGTAGGGCACCGGTGCGAGCGGGAGTCCGCCTCGGCGTCGACGTCGGCAAGGTGCGCATCGGTGTCAGCAGATCCGACCTGCACGGGGTGCTCGCGACGCCGGTGGAGACGGTCGCCCGCTCCGAGGATGCTGCCGATCGTCGGCGAATCGGCGAGATTGTGACCGAACTCGAAGTTTTCGAGATTATCGTCGGACTACCTTTGGCGCTTTCCGGAGCGCAGACGGCTTCGACCGCCGACGCGATCGGATTCGCTGCTGCTCTGGAGGCCGAGGTGGGCGTTCCGGTGCGTCTCGTGGATGAACGGCTTTCGACGGTTTCTGCGCATTCGGCACTGCGGGCGTCGGGAAAGAACTCGAAAAGCGCGCGTCCGGTGGTGGATCAGGTGGCTGCCACGATAATTTTGCAGCACGCCCTCGACGCGGAGCGCGCTTCAGGTCATCCGCCGGGCACCCCCGTCGAATCGAACATTGGACCCTAGTTTGTCGCAGAACCCATCTCTCCCTGGGCACGGCGAAACATCTCCCTCCGAGGATATCGAGCGCGAGTTCGACCCGTTCGGCACGGTTTTCGGCTCCGCCGAGCAGCCGCCGGCCGGGCCGGCGGAACCCGTCGCCCCTCCGGCCCCACCGGTCTTCCCCGCCGTGAACCGGCCGCCGATGACGCGACGCGAGGCGAGGGAGGCGCGGGAGCGCGAGGAGACGGGAGCTCAGCCGGTCATCGGAAGCGACCAAAACGGGGAGGCGCCCTCACTGCCGACGACGGCGACACCAACCGTGTCCGACGAGACGGCACCGCCCGAGGCGACGCCGGAACCGGTGGATGAGCATCCGTTCTCGGCGTTCGCCGGGTTGACGGCTCACGACTCGGCGGAGGCCGCGGACGCCTCGACCTCACCGCTGGCCTGGCGTCAGCAGCACTACGTCTCCGATGAGAAGCGGCCGAGGAAGAAGCGCAGCCTGAAGCCGCTCTGGGTGACGATCATCATCGTGGCCATCATGGGTGGCCTCGTCGGCGGAGCGTACGCGTTCTTCCAGCCGCAAGTGGCGAAACTCATCGCAGCCGTCTCGCCGAAAGACGACGATTACACCGGCCAGGGCACCGGTTCGGTGCTGTTCTCGATCAAGAGCGGCGACACGGGCTCGGATGTGGCGACAAATCTGCAGAAGGCGGGGGTGACGAAGAGCTACTCCGCGTTCTACACCCTGCTCCTGCGGCAGCATCCGGCCGTCGAGTTCCAGCCGGGCGCTTTCAAGCTCGCCAAGCAGATGAGCGCTCAGGCGGCGCTGGTCGCCTTGCAAGATCCGTCATCGCGTGTCGAGAACACGGCGGTGATCCCGGAGGGGACTGCGGAGAAGGACATCCTCCCGATCGTCGCGGAGGCGACGAAGATCCCGCTCGCCGAACTGCAGGCGGCCGCGGCCAACCCCGCGCAGTACGGCGTGCCGGCGGAGGCGAAGACGCTCGAAGGGTTCCTGTTCCCGGCGACGTACACCTTCACTCCCGGGGTGACGGCGCACGACGCCATCAAGACACTCGTCGATCGGAGCTTCCAGGCGCTCGACGACGCCGGGGTCGCGCCGGCCGACCGCTGGAAGACGGTGGTGCTCGCCTCGATCGTGCAGCGCGAGGCGGGACTCGCCCCGGACTATCCCAAAGTCTCCCGCGTCTTCCTCAACCGTCTGGCGCAGGGATGGGACCTGCAATCGGACGCGACCGTCGCATACGGCACCGGCAACACGCACACGGTGACGACGACGGATGCGGAACGGGCCGACGCCTCGAACCCCTACAACACGTATGTTCATCCCGGGCTCCCGGTCGGCCCCATCTCGAACCCGGGCGATCTCGCGATCGACGCCGCGCTGCATCCGGCGGTCGGACCGTGGATGTTCTTCGTCACCTGGAACCTCAAGACCGGCGAGACGATCTTCTCGACGACGGAGGCCGAGCATGAGGCCGCCGTCGCAAAATGGCAGCAATGGATGAAGGACAACCCCGGCTATGACTGACGAACGAGACGAACCGCACACCGACGAGACGCCCGAAGTGCCGTCGATGATCGACGCCGGCGAGAACGGGGTGTCGGAGGCGGCCGCTGAGGCGGGGATCGCCGCGCTCGTCGAGGCGGAACGGGAGGCGGAGGCCGAGGAAGTCGTCGTCGCCGAGGTCGAGCTCGCCGCAGAGTCCGAGGAACCCGAACCGGAGCCAGTGGCGTCGGAGCCTGTGGTGTCGGAGCCTGTGGTGTCGGAGTCTGTGGCGCCGGAGCCGGTGGCGTCGGAGCCGGTGGAATCCGCGCCCGTGGCGTCCGAGCCGGAGCCCGCACCCGTCAAGGCGAAGCCGAAGACCGCGCGCAGACCCAAGCCGATGACGCGGAAGCTCGCGGTGCTCGGCTCGCCGATCGGGCACTCGCAGTCTCCGGCGTTGCACCGGGCGGCGTATCGCGCGCTCGGTCTCGACTGGGAGTACGACGCGGCCGATGTGACCGGCGACACGCTGGCCGCTTTCGTCGAGGGCCTCGGCCCCGAGTGGCGCGGGTTGTCGCTGACGATGCCGCTCAAACAGTCGGTGCTACCGCTGCTGGGCGAGGTCGACCGGGTGGCGGAGCGCACGGGCGCGGCGAATACGGTGCTGTTCGACGATGGAGTCCTCCGCGGATTCAACACGGACGTTCCCGGGATCGTGCGGGCGCTGGCGGCCGCCGGCCTGGAGAGTGCGCGATTCGTGCACATCCTGGGCGGGGGGGCGACGGCGGCATCCGCCCTGGTCGCGGCGGCGGAGCTGGGCGCCGAGCGTGTCGACGTCTACGTCCGCTCGCTGGAGCGGAGCGTCTGGCTGGAGCCGCTCGCGCACGAGCTGGGGTTGATGATCCGCCTCCGCCCGCTTGCGCAGGCCGACCGCTCGCTCGACATCCCTGACCTCGTCGTCAGCACGCTTCCGGGCGGGGTGACGACGGAGGCGCTCTACACGGATTCGACGCGACGTCGCGCGGTGCTGTTCGACGTCTCGTACGATCCGTGGCCGAGCGTGCTCGGCTCGGCCTGGTCGGCGGTCGGTGGCACGGTAATCTCCGGTCTCGCCCTGCTCGCCCATCAGGCACTGCTGCAGGTGCGCATCTTCGTCTCGGGCGATCCGTTGCAGCCGGTCGACGACGAGGAGACCGTGCTCGCGGCGATGCTCGAGGCGATCGGGATCGACGCGAGCGGCGCTCCGCTGACCGAGTAGCCGTCGCGTGACCGAGTAGGCGCCGGGCAACGCCCGCGGGCGCGCGGGCGGCCCTCGACGCTGTGCCAGAATCGAACCATGCTTCGTTGGCTCACGGCCGGGGAATCCCACGGTCCAGAACTCATCGCCCTGCTCGAAGGCCTGCCGGCCGGTGTGCCGGTCTCCCTCGACGCCATCCGTGCCGATCTCGCGCGCCGCAAACTCGGCTACGGCCGGGGCGCGCGCATGAAGTTCGAACAGGATGCGCTGGAGCTCTCGGGCGGGGTGCGGCACGGCTACAGCCTGGGCAGCCCGATCGCTGTGCGCATCGGCAACACCGAGTGGCCGAAGTGGATCGACGTGATGAGCGCAGAGCCGGTCGATCCGGAGAAGCTCGCCGGCGGTCGCGGTGCCCCGCTGACCCGCCCGCGTCCCGGTCATGCCGATCTCGTAGGCATGCAGAAGTACGGCTTCGACGAGGCCCGGCCGATTTTGGAGCGCGCCAGCGCCCGTGAGACGGCGGCCCGGGTGGCGCTCGGCGCGGTCGCCCGCTCCTTCCTCGAGCAGCTCGGCGTCACGCTGGTGAGTCACACGCTGTCGGTCGGACCCGTGCGCGTGCCGGAAGGTTCGCCGCTGCCGCTGCCGAGCGACCTCGCGACGCTGGACGCCGATCCGCTGCGCTGCTTCGACCCGGAGACCTCCCTGGCGATGGTCGCGGAGGTCGACGCCGCCCACAAAGACGGGGACACGCTCGGCGGTGTCGTCGAGGTGCTGGCCTACGGACTTCCGCCCGGACTGGGCTCCCACGTGCACTGGGACAGGCGACTCGACGCCCAGCTGGCGGGCGCTCTGATGGGCATCCAGGCGATCAAGGGCGTCGAGGTGGGCGACGGTTTCCTGACGACGACGCGTCGCGGCTCCGACGCGCACGACGAGCTCGTGCAGGACAGCGGGGAGATCACCCGTACCAGCGACAAGGCCGGGGGCACGGAGGGCGGCATGAGCACGGGTACGGTGCTGCGGGTCCGCGCCGGCATGAAGCCGATCGCGACCATCCCGCACGCGCTCCGCACCGTGGACGTGGCGACGAGCGAGGCTGCTCCGGCCCACCACCAGCGCTCCGACGTCTGTGCGGTGCCGGCGGCGGGGGTCGTCGCCGAGGCGATGGTGGCCCTCGTGCTGGCGAACGCCATGCTGGAGAAGTTCGGCGGTGACTCGATCTCGGAGACGGCGCGCAACCTGCGCGGCTACCTGGAGGCGATCCCCGAGAACCTGGCGACGACGCGCCTGTCGGCGCCCTACGCCTAAGTGGACGGGTCGACCGTTCGGAACGAGAGCGCCGCAGACGTGACGATCGTCCTCATCGGGCCACCGGCAGCGGGAAAGACGCGCGTCGGGAAGCGGTTGGCGCGCCGCCTGCGCCTTCCGTTCATCGACACGGATGCGGTCGTGGTCGCGCAGCACGGGCCGATCCCGGCAATCTTCGCCGACTTCGGAGAGCCTCATTTCCGCTCGCTGGAACGGATCGCGGTCGCCGAGGCGCTGGAAGGCCCCGGGTCGTCTCGCTCGGCGGGGGAGCCGTGCTCGACCCCGAGACACAGACCGACCTCGCGGGCGCCTGCGTCATCCTGCTCACCGTGCAGCCGGAAGCCATCGCCGACCGGATCGCGAACGCGAAGCGACCGCTCGTCACTGATCTGGACTCCTGGAAAGAGCTCGTGGCGAGGCGCGCTGATCTCTATGCGTCACTCGCCGACTACACCGCAGACACATCCACCCGGCCGATCGACACCATCGTGGACGAGATCGCGCAGTGGGTCGAGGAAGGACGACGATGACCGACATCGAACAAGACCAGCCCACCGAGATCGTGGTGGCCGGTGCCGACCCCTATCCGGTGCTGGTCGGTCGCGGACTGCGCACCGATCTGTCGAGCGCGCTCGGCGGCGGCGTGAACAAGGTGCTCATCGTGCATCCACCGACGCTCGGCGCCGCCGCGGCGGAATTGCGAGAGTCTCTGCTCGACCACTACGAGGTGCTGCTCGCCGAGGTCCCGGATGCGGAGGCGGCCAAACGCGTCGAGGTGGCGGCGTTCTGCTGGCAGGTCATGGGGCAGGCAGACTTCACCCGGTCGGATGCCGTGATCGGTTTCGGCGGAGGGGCCGTGACGGATGTCGCCGGTTTCGTGGCGGCGACCTGGCTGCGCGGGGTGCGGCTCGTGCAGGTTCCGACGACCCTGCTCGGCATGGTGGATGCGGCGGTCGGCGGCAAGACCGGCATCAACACGGCCGAAGGCAAGAACCTGGTGGGAGCGTTCTATGCGCCGGCGGCCGTGATCTGCGACCTCGACACGCTGACCTCGCTGCCCAAGAACGAGATCCTGGCCGGTTTCGGCGAGGTGGTGAAGTACGGCTTCATCGCCGAGCCGGAGATCCTCGACATCATCGAGCGGGATGTGGACCGCGCGACCGACCCGACGACCCCGGAGTTCCGGCGCCTCGTCGAGCTCTCCATCGCGATCAAGGCCCGGGTCGTGGGGGAGGACTTCACCGAGCAGGGGCTCCGCGAGATCCTCAACTACGGGCACACGCTCGGCCACGCGATCGAGCACGCGGAGCGCTACCAGTGGCGGCACGGCGCGGCCGTCGCGGTCGGCATGATGTTCGCGGCCGAGCTCGCCCGGCTGAGCGGCCGGCTGTCGGACGACGTGGTCGACCGGCACCGCCGCATCCTCGAGTCGTTGACGCTGCCGACGACGTATCCGCTCGGGCGGTGGCAGACGCTCTTCGCCACGATGCAGCGGGATAAGAAGGCCCGTGGCAGTCTGCTGCGGTTCATCGTCCTCGACGCCCTGGCGCGCCCCACCGTGCTCGCGGGGCCGGACCAGAGCCTGCTGTTCGCCGCGTACCAGGAGATCGGCGAGTAGCCGTGACCGCCGGAATCAAGACCATCGCCCAGAAGCTTCAGGTGAAGCCGGGAGACGCGGTGAGCATCCTGGGCGGAACGGCGCAGGAGCGCGCCCTGATCGGTGTGCTGCCGGACGGGGCATCGCAGACGGCCCTCGGTGACGGCGCGGTCGCGCTGGCGTTCGTGCACTCCCGGGCCGAACTGCTCGAACGGTTCGCTGACGAACTCCCGGTGCTCAGTCGTGCGCGTGCGGTCTGGTACCTCTACCCGAAGGGTGGACGAGCCGACGTCAACCGCGACACGATCATGCGCGAGGCCGGCGCGTTCGGCTGGCGGGCGATCAGCAACATCGCGATCGACGGCGCCTGGTCGGCCGTGCGCGTGCGCCCCCTCGTCGACGGCGAGGCGGCGCTGGGCTGAGCACCCCGCTGGGCCGCGCCCTGCCGGGCCGCGCCCTGCTGGGCCGCGCCCTGCTGGGCCGCGCCACCGCTAGGCTAGGGCGTCATGAGCAGCGTCCTCGTCCTGAACGGTCCCAACCTCGGTCGGCTCGGCACCCGGGAGCCGGATGTCTACGGCTCGGGCACACTCGCCGAACTCCGTGAGCTGCTGCAATCCGACGCGGCGGAGACGGCGATCGACCTGCGCCAGACCGACGATGAGGCCGAACTCCTGCGCTGGCTGCACGAGTCGGCCGACAGCGGTGCGCCCGTCATACTGAACGCCGGCGCGTGGACGCACTACTCGTTCGCGCTCCGGGATGCGGTGGCTCTCGTGACGAAGGCCGGCGGCACCGTGATCGAGGTCCACCTCTCGAATCCTCACGCCCGCGAGGAGTTCCGCCACACCAGTGTGATCACCGCTGTCGCCACCGGTGTGATCGCCGGTCTCGGGTTCGAGGGGTACCGGCTCGCGCTGGCGTACATCCTCCGAAATCCGTCAGTCATTCGCTGAATCGCAGCGCGCCAACTAGAATCTCTTGAGGCTGCCGCCCCGTCTTGCCGGGTGCAGCCACCGTGGTCCGCCCCGGGCGTGCATCCACCCGCTTCTTCTTCTACTCGAACGGAACTCTCGTATGGCTACAACCGCTGACATCAAGAACGGCATCGTCCTCAACATGGACGGCCAGCTCTGGACCGTGATCGAGTTCCAGCACGTGAAGCCGGGCAAGGGCGGTGCCTTCGTTCGCACCAAGCTGAAGAACGTGACCAGCGGCAAGACGGTCGACCGTACCTTCAACGCGGGATCGAAGATCGAGACCTCGAACGTCGACCGACGCGACTACCAGTACCTGTACCAGGACGGCGAGAGCTTCGTCTTCATGGACACCGGCGATTACGACCAGATCACCGTCACCGGTGTCGTCGTGGGCGACGCGTCGAATTTCATGCTCGAGAATCAGAACGTCACCATCGCGCTCAACGATGGCGAGCCGCTCTACGTCGAGCTCCCCGCGTCGGTCGTTCTCGAGATCACGTACACCGAGCCTGGTCTGCAGGGCGACCGGTCGACCGGCGGCACCAAGCCGGCGACCGTGGAGACCGGCTACCAGATCCAGGTTCCGCTGTTCCTCGAGACGGGCACCAAGGTCAAGGTCGACACGCGAACCGGGGACTACCTCGGCCGTGTCAACGACTGACCCCCGTCGGTCAGCGAGTAACGAACAAGCATGAGTGCCCGAACCAAAGCCCGTAAACGCGCGCTGGACGTGCTCTACGGTGCCGATATCCGGCAGGTGCCCCTGAATCAGGCCCTCGCGACCGAGGCGGAGCGGGCGGCCAATGAGCCGCAGCGCGAGACCTCCTGGCTGTACGCCCGCGAGATCGTCGACGGGGTGATCGACAACCTCGACGAGATCGATGAGCAGATCGAGACCTATTCCCAGGGGTGGACCCTGGCCCGGATGCCCGCCGTGGATCGTGCGATCCTGCGCATCGGCGTCTGGGAGGTGCTGTTCAACGACGAGGTCCCTGACGGCGTCGCCATCTCCGAAGCCGTCGAGGCGGCGACTGTGCTCTCCACCGACGATTCCGCCGGCTTCGTGAACGGCCTCCTCGCCAAGATTGCGCAGAACAGAACGGCCTAGGGCCGGCGCCGGCCGCCGGTGCCCGAACGAACGGAACGCAGAACGATGACCCCCACCGTCCTTTCCCGTCGCCGCGGCCTCCGCGCCCTCGGCGCGGCACTCCTCGCCGCCGCGCTCCTCGTCGGAGTGGCCGCCTGCTCGATCGTCGGCGGCTCGTCGTCGGTGCCGACATCCACGGCGAAACCACCGAGCGGAACCGAGGGTGCCGTCAACTTCGACAAGGGCTACCTCCAGGCCGGCACCGGCGATAAACGCGTCGATGTGTGGGTCGACCCGATGTGCCCGTTCTGCGGGCAGTTCGAGAAGACGAACGGGGCGACGATCGCCTCGGCCGTTTCCGATGGCTCGATCACACTGCGCATCCACCCGCTCACCTTCCTCGACCCGAACTCGAACGGGACCGGCTATTCGACGCGCGCGGTCGCCGCGCTCACCTGTGTCGGGGTGAACGATCCCGACCGCATGGTGGAGTACTTCCAGGCCCTGTTCAAGGACCAGCCAGAGGAGGGGTCGAGCGGACTCACCGATGAGGAGCTCGCGAAGCGGGCGACGGATCTCGGCATCGCAGACATCGCCGGCTGCCTGGCGAAGAGCGGGCCGTACCAGGCCTGGGCGCAACGCAACACGGCGCGCGCGCTGAGCGGTCCCGTGGATGTGGAGGGCTCGACGCTCAAGAAGATCGAGCAGACACCGACCGTGCTGGTGAACGGCAAACAGTTCTCCGGCGACATCACGAAGGCGAACGAGTTCAAGACCTTCCTCGCCGCGCACTGATCGGTGACCCGCCGCACTGCTATGCTCGACCCCGGTAGACAACCTTTAACCACCGTCCTGTGAGGCGGAGAAGGGAGTCGGCATGACGGCGCGAACTGTGCTGCAACAGGCTGACATCTCCCGGGCGTTGACTCGGATCTCCCACGAGATCCTTGAGTCCAACCGGGGAACGAACGATCTCGTGATTCTGGGAATCCCGACCCGCGGCGTCTTTCTCGCGCGGCGGATCGCTGAGATCATCGACAGGATCGAGCCGGGCGCGGGCGATATCGTCGGCGCTCTCGATGTGACGATGTACCGGGACGACCTCTCCCGGAATCTCACGCGCACGCCGGCTCCGACATCTGTTCCGGGCCGGATCGACGGCAAGACCGTCGTGCTGGTCGACGATGTGCTCTACTCGGGCCGCACCATCCGCGCGGCACTGGACGCGCTGGGCGACCTGGGTCGCCCCCGCGCGGTCCGGCTCGCCGTGCTCGTCGACCGCGGGCACCGCGAGCTGCCGATTCGCGCGGACTTCGTGGGGAAGAACCTGCCGAGCGCCGCCTCCGAGCGCATCAACGTGCGGCTCAGCGAGATCGATGGTGACGAGTCCGTCACGATCGAGGAGACCGGCGCATGAGGCACCTGCTCTCCACCCGCACCCTGGGCCGCGACGAAGCGATCCGCCTGCTCGACGTGGCGGAAGACATGGCCGATGTGCAGGAGCGCGAGGTCAAGAAGCTCCCGACGCTGCGCGGCAAGACCGTCGTGAACCTGTTCTTCGAGGATTCGACACGCACCAGGATCTCGTTCGAGGCGGCGGCGAAACGTCTCTCGGCCGATGTGATCAATTTCAGCGCCAAAGGGTCGAGCGTGTCGAAAGGCGAGAGTCTCAAAGACACCGCGCAGACCCTCGCCGCGATGGGTGCCGACGCGGTCGTCGTGCGGCACAGCGCATCGGGCGCGCCGCAGACGCTCGCCGCGAGCGGGTGGATCGACGCGGGGATCATCAACGCGGGGGACGGGACGCACGAACATCCGACCCAGGCCCTCCTCGACGCGTTCACCATGCGGAGGCGGCTCCACGGCGCCGCCTCCCGGGGGCGCGACCTCGACGGTGTGACGGTGACGATCGTGGGGGACATCCTGCACTCCCGGGTTGCGCGCTCCAACGTCTGGCTGCTGAAGACGCTGGGGGCGGCCGTGACGCTCGTCGCTCCGCCCACCCTGCTGCCGGTGGTGCTGAGCGGGTGGCCGGCGAACGTCGGCTACGACCTCGACGCGGCGATCGACGCCGGGCCCGACGTGGTGATGATGCTGCGCATCCAGGCGGAGCGGATGAACGCGGCGTTCTTCCCCAATTCGCGCGAGTACTCGCGGCGTTGGGGGTTGGACGATGACCGGCTGGCCCGCCTCGGCACCGGTAGCATTGTCATGCACCCCGGGCCGATGAACCGGGGCCTGGAGATTTCGGCGGCGGCGGCGGATTCACCCCGATCGACCGTCAGAGAACAGGTAGCGAACGGGGTGTCTGTGCGGATGGCCGCCCTGTACCTCCTGCTGTCCGGTGGAGATCGGGAGGACGACGGGACATGGTGACAGAGAGTTTTCTGATCACGGGCGCGACGCTCGTGGACGGTCGCACGAGCGACCTGCTGGTGCGGAACGGCCGGATCGTCGAGACCGGAACGGCGCTGTCGTCCGCGGGGGCGACAGTGGTCGATGCGGACGGCCTGCTCGCGCTGCCGGGCCTCATCGACCTGCACACCCACCTGCGCGAGCCCGGCTATGAGCAGAGCGAGACGGTCCTGACCGGAACGCGTGCGGCCGCTGCGGGTGGATTCACCTCGGTGTTCGCAATGGCCAACACCTCGCCGGTGGCGGACACGGCCGGCGTCGTCGAGCAGGTGCTCTCGCTGGGCGACGCAGCCGGATACGCCACCGTGCGCCCGATCGGGGCGGTCACCGTCGGCCTCGAGGGTGAGCGGCTCGCCGAGCTGGGTGCGATGGCCGACTCCCGGGCCCGGGTACGCGTCTTCTCGGACGACGGCAAATGCGTCTCCGACCCGCTGCTCATGCGGCGCGCACTCGAATACGTGAAGGCGTTCGACGGCGTCATCGCTCAGCATGCGCAGGAGCCGCGGCTCACCGTCGGCGCCCAGATGAACGAGGGCGAGCTCTCCGGCGAACTCGGGCTGGCCGGCTGGCCGGCGGTCGCCGAGGAGTCGATCATCGCCCGCGATGTGCTGCTCGCCGAGCATGTCGGGTCGCGGCTGCACGTGTGCCACGTCTCCACCGCCGGGTCGGTCGACGTGATCCGCTGGGCGAAAGCGCGCGGCATCGACGTGACCGCCGAGGTCACCCCGCACCACCTCATCCTCACCGAGGAGCTGGCCCGCGGCTACGACGCCCGCTTCAAGGTCAACCCGCCGCTGCGCAGCCGCGACGACGTCACCGCCCTTCGCGAAGGACTCGCCGACGGCACGATCGACATCGTCGCGACCGACCATGCGCCGCATCCCCTGGAGTCGAAGGAATGCGAATGGGATGCCGCCGCCTTCGGCATGGTCGGGCTCGAATCCGCGCTCTCGGTCGTGCACGCCTCGGTCGTCGAGACCGGGATGCTCGACTGGTCCGATGTCGCCCGTGTGCTCTCGCACACTCCGGCGCGGATCGGCCGGATCTCGGGTCACGGCCACGCCCTCGAAACGGGGGCGGCAGCGGAGTTGACGCTCTACGACCCGACCGCCTCGCGCGAGTTCACCACCGGTGACCTCGCCGGCAAGGGCGTCAACTCGCCCTATCTCGCGATGACCCTGCCCGGCCGGGTCGTCGCGACCTTCCATCACGGATACGCGACGGTGCTCGACGGCGAGGTCGTCGCCGTCGAGGAGGTGGCCGCCCGCGCACGGGCGTACGCCGCCGTGGAGTCCGCACCCCGAGCCGAGGAGGCCACCCGTGGATAAGCTCGTGCCCACCGTCGTCGTCGTGGCGGTTCTGGTGATCGCATTCCTGCTCATGCTCTGGGGCTGGCGCCGACGAACCCGGCGTGACAGCGGCGCCGGCGCCGGGTACCAGCGTCCGGAGGGCGGTACCGTGCTCGCGGAGACCGACACCTTCTACGTGGCGACCACCCGCGGGGGCGAATCGCTGGAACGGCTGGCCCTCCCCGGGCTCAGGTTCCGCGGTCGTGCCCGGGTCACGGTCGAGTCGACCGGTGTGACGATCGCCATCACCGGAGAGTCCCCGGTCTTCATCGAAGCCGCCGCGCTCAGCGGGATCGGTTCGGCACGGGTCACGATCGACCGCGTCGTCGAGAAGGACGGGCTCCTCCGGCTCTCCTGGACGACGAGCGGAGCCGCGGCCGCCGACAGCTATCTCCGGGTCATCGACCCGGCCGACCGGGCCGCTCTGCTCGACGCGGTCGACAAACTGCTTCCCACCGGATCTCGGGCGGGACATACGACGGAAAGTGAGGTGTGACGTGGCAGGTTCAGAACCGGCAGTCCTCGTCCTCGAAGATGGAACCCGCTATGTGGGGCGGGCGTACGGCGCCGTCGGCACGACGTTCGGCGAGGCGGTGTTCTCCACCGGCATGACCGGGTACCAGGAGACGCTGACCGACCCGTCGTACGCCGGCCAGATCGTGCTCATGACGGCTCCGCACATCGGCAACACGGGAATGAACGACGAAGACATGGAGTCGCGTCAGATCTGGGTGGCCGGCTACGTGGTGCGCGAACCGTCGCGCGTCGTGTCGAACTTCCGCGCGCAGCGCAGCCTCGACGACGACCTTGTCGCCCAGGGCATCGTCGGCATCAGTGGGATCGACACCCGGGCCGTCACCCGCCACATCCGTGCGGCCGGTGCCATGCGCTCGGGCATCTTCTCGGGTCAGGACTTCGCCCTCAGCGACGGCGAGCAGCTCGAGCAGGTGCGCAGCGCCACGGGGATGGCGGGCCGCAACCTCTCGGCCGAGGTCTCGACGCCGGAGCCGTTCACGGTTCCCGCCGTCGGCGAGAAGGTCGGTTCGGTCGCCGTGCTCGACCTCGGCGTGAAGACGTCCACCCTGAACAACCTCGCCGCGCGAGGCCTCGACGTGCACGTGCTGCCGCAGATGGTGACCGCGCGGGATGTCCTCGAGCTCGAACCGTCCGCGCTGTTCTTCTCGAACGGGCCGGGCGACCCGGGGGCGTCGGACAAGCATGTCGAGCTGCTGCAGGAGGTGCTGCGCGCCGGCATCCCGTATTTCGGGATCTGCTTCGGCAACCAGCTGCTCGGCCGGGCGCTCGGCCTCGGCACGTACAAGCTTCCGTTCGGGCACCGCGGGATCAACCAGCCGGTGCTCGACAAGCGCACCGGCCGCGTCGAGATCACGGCGCAGAACCACGGGTTCGCGGTCGAGGCGCCGATCGAGGGCACCTTCGACTCCCCGGCCGGCTTCGGTCGGGTCGAGGTCAGCCACTTCAGCCTCAACGACAACGTGGTGGAGGGGCTCAACTGCCTCGACCTCAACGCGTTCAGCGTGCAGTACCACCCCGAGGCGGCGGCCGGCCCGCACGACGCCAACTACCTCTTCGACCGGTTCCTCGCCATGATCACCGAGCAGGGAACCGAGACCACCTCCGCGCAGAAGGAAGGCGAGTAAGCATGCCGAAGAGAGACGACATCAAGTCCGTCCTGGTCATCGGCTCCGGGCCGATCGTCATCGGTCAGGCGTGTGAGTTCGACTACTCGGGCACGCAGGCCTGCCGCGTGCTGCGTGAGGAGGGCGTCCGCGTCATCCTGGTGAACTCGAACCCGGCCACGATCATGACCGACCCCGACTTCGCCGACGCCACCTACGTCGAGCCGATCACCTGGCAGGTCATCGAGACGATCATCGCCAAGGAGAAGCCGGATGCGATCCTGCCGACCCTGGGCGGTCAGACCGCGCTCAACGCGGCCATCGAGCTGCACGAGCACGGCATCCTCGAGAAGTACGGCGTCGAGCTGATCGGAGCCAAGTTCGAGGCGATCCAGAAGGGCGAGGACCGTCAGATCTTCAAGGAGCTGGTGATCGAGGCCGGCGCCGAGGTCGCGCGCTCGCACATCGCGCACACCGTCGAGGAGGCCGTCGGCTTCGCCGAAGACCTCGGCTACCCGCTCGTGGTGCGCCCGTCCTTCACGATGGGCGGACTGGGCTCCGGTTTCGCCTACACGGAGACCGAGCTGCGCCGGATCGTCGGGGACGGCATCCACCAGAGCCCGACCAGCGAGGTGCTCCTGGAGGAGTCCATCCTCGGCTGGAAGGAGTACGAGCTCGAGCTCATGCGCGACACCGCCGACAACACGGTGGTCGTCTGCTCGATCGAGAACGTCGACCCGGTCGGAGTGCACACCGGCGACTCGATCACGGTCGCCCCGGCACTCACGCTGACCGACCGCGAGTACCAGAAGCTGCGCGACATCGGCATCGACATCATCCGCGCCGTCGGCGTGGACACCGGCGGCTGCAACATCCAGTTCGCCGTCGACCCGGCCGACGGCCGCATCATCGTGATCGAGATGAACCCGCGCGTCTCGCGCTCCTCCGCCCTCGCGTCGAAGGCCACCGGCTTCCCGATCGCGAAGATCGCGGCGAAACTGGCCATCGGCTACCGGCTCGACGAGATCCCCAACGACATCACGAAGGTCACGCCGGCGAGCTTCGAGCCGACGCTCGACTACGTGGTCGTCAAGGTGCCGAGGTTCGCGTTCGAGAAGTTCCCGGCCGCCGACCCGACCCTCACCACCACCATGAAGTCGGTCGGCGAGGCGATGGCGATCGGCCGCAGCTTCTCGAGCGCCCTGCAGAAAGCTCTGCGGTCGCTGGAGAAGCGCGGCTCGTCCTTCCACTGGAGCCCGGTGAATCCCGATGAGTCCGCGGCCACCGTCGAGGCGCTGCTGGCATCGATCCGCATCCCCACCGACGGCCGAATCGTCGACGTGCAGCAGGCCCTGCGCCTCGGCGCGACGTCCGAGCAGGTGTTCGAGGCGACCAAGATCGACCCCTGGTTCATCGACCAGATCGTGCTCATCAACGAGGTCGCCGAGCAGATCAGGAACGCCGAGACCCTCGACACCGACACGCTGCGCTACGCCAAGGACCACGGCTTCTCGGATGCGCAGATCGGCCAGCTGCGCGGCTTCGGAGAGAACGATGTGCGCGAGATCCGGCACATCCTGGACGTCCGCCCGGTCTACAAGACGGTCGACACCTGCGCGGGCGAGTTCCCCGCCCTCACGCCGTACCACTACTCGAGCTACGACCTCGAGACCGAGGTGCGGCCGAGCGACCGGCGCAAGGTCGTCATCCTGGGCTCCGGTCCGAACCGCATCGGGCAGGGCGTCGAGTTCGACTACTCCTGTGTGCACGCCTCGTTCGCGCTGCACGACGCCGGGTTCGAGACGATCATGATCAACTGCAACCCCGAGACGGTCTCGACCGACTACGACACGAGCGACCGGCTCTACTTCGAACCGCTCACCCTCGAAGACGTGCTGGAGGTCATCCACGCCGAGAGTCAGAGCGGCGAGCTCGTCGGCGTCGTCGTTCAGCTCGGCGGACAGACCGCGCTCGGCCTCGCGAAGGGCCTGGAGGCGGCGGGCGTCCCCATCCTCGGCACCACGCCCGAGGCGATCGACCTGGCGGAGGAGCGCGGCCTGTTCGCGGAGATCCTCGAGAACGCCGGGTTGCTCGCCCCGCGCAACGGCACCGCGCACGACTACCCGGGCGCCGTTCAGGTGGCCGAGCAGATCGGGTACCCGGTGCTGGTGCGCCCCAGCTATGTGCTCGGCGGTCGCGGCATGGAGATCGTCTACGACAGCCCCTCGCTCGCCGACTACTTCGAGCGCGTGGCCGGTCAGGGCATCGTCGGGCAGTCGCATCCGCTGCTCGTCGACCGCTTCCTCGACGACGCGATCGAGATCGACGTCGACGCCCTCTACGACGGCGAGCAGCTCTACATCGGCGGTGTGATGGAGCACATCGAGGAGGCCGGAATCCACTCCGGCGACTCGAGTTGCACACTGCCCCCGATCACACTCGGGCGACGCGAGATCGACCGGGTGCGGGACGCGACACTCAAGATCGCCGAAGGCGTCGGCGTGCGCGGACTGCTCAATGTGCAGTTCGCCATCGGCGCGGGCGTGCTCTACGTGCTCGAGGCGAACCCGCGGGCGTCGCGCACGGTTCCGTTCGTCTCGAAGGCCCTGGGCATCCCCCTGGCGAAAGCCGCTTCGCGCATCATGGTGGGCGAGTCGATCGCCGATCTGATCGAGTCGGGGCTCCTCCCGGCCCAGGACGGCTCGGTCATCCCGATGGATTCTCCGGTCGCCGTGAAGGAGGCCGTGTTGCCGTTCAAACGGTTCCGCACCAAGGAGGGAACGGTCGTCGACTCGGTTCTCGGCCCGGAGATGCGGTCGACCGGTGAGGTCATGGGCATCGACAAGGACTTCCCGCGGGCGTTCGCCAAGAGCCAGGCCGCCGCGTACGGCGGCATGCCGCTCGGCGGCACGGCGTTCGTCTCGGTCTCCGACCGCGACAAGCGCTCGATCGTGCTTCCTGTGCTGCGCCTGCAGCAGCTGGGCTTCTCGATCCTTGCGACCGAGGGAACCGCCGAGGTGCTCAACCGCAACGGGATCACGGCAAGCGTCGTCCGCAAGTTCAGCGAGACCGAGAGCGAGGCGCCGTCGATCGTCGATCTGATCAACCGGAACGAGGTCGACGTCGTGATCAACACGCCGAGCGGCCGGTCGGCGCGCGCGGACGGCTACGAGATCCGCGCGGCGGCGGTCGCAGGGGACAAGCCCCTCTTCACGACCATCGCCGAGCTGAGTGCGGCCGTCGCCTCTATCGACGCGATCCGTGAGGGCTTCGACGTGAGGTCGCTGCAGCAGTACGCGCTCGATCGGGCCGCCCGCGCATGAACGCCGCTCCCGCTGCATTCGGCGATCGGCTGGCCTCGGTCTTCGAACACCAGGGGCGGCTCTGTGTCGGGATCGACCCGCACGCGCACCTGCTGGAGAGCTGGGGCCTGCCGGATTCGGCCTCCGGTGTGCGCGAGTTCGGCCTGGTGGTCGTCGCCGCGGCAGTGGGGCGCGCTGGGATCGTCAAACCACAGATCGCCTTCTTCGAGCGGTACGGCTCCGCCGGGTATGCCGCGCTGGAGGACGTGCTCGCCGCGGCCCGGGAGGCGGGCCTGCTGGTGATCGCGGATGCGAAACGCGGCGATATCGGAACGAGCGTCACGGCGTACGCCGAAGCCTGGCTCACCCCCGGTGCGCCGCTCGAAGTCGATGCCATGACGATCTCCGCCTTCCTCGGTGCCGGATCCCTCGATGAGCCCATGCGGCTCGCCGAGCACGCCGGAAAGGGTCTGTTCGTGCTGGCGGCGACCTCGAATCCGGAGGCACGGACGATGCAGCAGGCCCGGGTCGCCGACGGCCCCCGTGCCGGCGAGACCGTCGCGCGTGCGATCATCGAAGACGTGAGTTCTTTCAACCAGGCGCAGCCGGCACACGCGTTCGGGTCGATCGGCCTGGTGCTGGGCGCCACGCTCGACCTTCCGGCTTTCGGAATCGACACCACCGGCGTGCCGACCCGGAACGCCGCCCCGGTGCTGGCTCCCGGGTTCGGACACCAGGGCGCCGCGGTCGGAGATGTCGCGCGACTGTTCGGTTCGCTGGCCGGCGGTGTCGTCGTGAGCGAGTCGCGCGGGCTGCTGACGGCGGGACCGAACGGTCTCGCCGCCGCGATCGAGGTTCGAGCGGCCGAGGTTCGGAGCGTCGATGTCTGAGGCCGGTTCAGCGCGCCCGGCCCCGCCGGAGGTCGACCGCGCCGCCGCGTCCCAGGCGGCTGTCGCGGCCCGGCGTGCCCGCGCCGCTGTGAAAGCGTCGATCGCCTCCCACGAAGTCTCACCGCTGACAGTGCTCGACCGGGCGACGGCCGAACCTGACGGCGTCGAAGGACGCTTGCGCGTCACCGAGTTCCTGTTGAGCGTTCCCGCCATCGGGACGACGAAGATGCAGGACGCCCTCGGGCGGCTGGCGATCTCGCCGGCGAAACGACTCGGGGGTCTCGGCCGCCACCAGCGGCTGCGGCTGCGGGAGTTCCTGATCGAGCGCGAGTCGCGCAGCGGGAAGCAGAAGAACCAGCTCGTCGTGCTTGCCGGCCCGACCGCGGTCGGCAAGGGAACCGTCTCGACCCACATCCGCGAGAACTATCCGGATGTTCTGCTGTCGGTCTCGGCGACCACCCGCGCTCCCCGCCCCGGCGAGGTCGACGGCGTCAACTACTACTTCGTCGACGACGCCGAGTTCGACCGGATGATCGCCGATGGCGAAATGCTCGAGTACGCCACAGTGCACAACGCCTATCGCTACGGCACGCCGCGCGCCCCGATCGAGCGAGCGCTCGAAGCGGGCAAAAGTGTTCTGCTCGAGATCGACCTGCAGGGCGCGCGGAGCGTCCGCGCAGCGATGCCCGAGGCCCGTCTCATCTTCCTGCTGCCGCCCACCTGGGAGGAGCTGGTGCGCCGACTCATCGGCCGAGGCACCGAGGAACCGGCCGAGCAGCAGCGCCGGCTGGAGACAGCGAAGGTCGAATTGGCCGCCCAGGACGAGTTCGATCACCGCGTCGTGAACACCGACGTGGCCGAGGCCGCGCGCGAGGTCGTAGACTTGATGAAGATCCGCGCGGCGCCGTCGCGCCCGTAAACCGTCGTCCCGCGTCTTCTCGAAGGCGCAGTCGTCACCGCGATGACCATCATTGAGCCGATCCGGCAAGGAGCACTACAACCATGGCACTCAGCAACAAAGGCATCATCGACCCGCCCATCGACGACGTTCTCGCGAAGGTCGAGTCCAAGTACGCCCTGGTGATCTTCGCCTCCAAGCGCGCCCGGCAGATCAACGACTACTACGCCGACCTCCACGAGGGAAGCCTGTTCGACAACGTCGGACCGCTCGTCGACTCCTCGGTCGACGACAAGCCGCTCTCCGTGGCGCTGCACGAGATCAACGAGGACAAGCTCATCATCAAGCCGATCGTCGAGTAACAGCCTCCGCACCAGCAACGAGAACGAGCAGTCGCCGCGTCCGGCAGGGGACCGGCTTTCGAGGGGATGCCGCCGTGAGCGCACGATTGACCATTGTCGTCGGAGTGACCGGCGGCATCGCTGCATACAAGGCGGTCGGCGTGATCCGCTCGCTCGTGCTCGAAGGCCACACGGTTCATGTCGTCGCCACGGAGGCCGCCCTGCGTTTCGTCGGGCGGCCCACTCTGGAGGCGATCAGCCGTAACCCCGTGGCGACCGATCTCTATGAGGGCGTCGCCGAGGTACGGCATGTCGCGCTCGGCCAGTCCGCCGACCTCATCGTGATCGCCCCCGCGACCGCGAACACGATCGCCAAATTGGCGGCCGGTCTCGCCGACGACCTACTCGGCAACACCGTGCTGGCCAGCACGGCCCCGCTCGTGATCGCGCCGGCGATGCACACCGAGATGTGGGGGAACGCGGCGACCGTCGCGAACATCGCCACCCTGCGCGGCCGGGGCGTCACGGTCGTCGGTCCGGCGAGCGGTCAGCTCACCGGCAAAGACTCCGGCCCTGGACGTATGGAAGAGCCCGCGACGATCGTGCGCGAGGCGCTGGCAGCGGTCGGCGAGCATCCGCGGGCTACGCCGGTCGCCACGCCGACCGCGAAAGACGGGGTGATCGCCGACGCCGTGGCCGATGTGGTCGTGCTGTCGGAGCGTCGGCGGGCCAACGAGGCGGCACGCCGTCCGCGGGGCGGCGACGATCTCGCCGGCAAGCGGGTGGTCGTCACAGCCGGCGGCACCCGGGAGCCGCTCGACCCGGTGCGCTTTCTCGGCAACCGGTCGAGTGGCCGCCAGGGTGTCGCGCTCGCCCAGGCGGCCCGCGCGCGGGGCGCACAGGTGACGCTCGTCGCGGCGCACCTCGAGGTAGAGGCCCCCGAGGGCGTCGACGTCGTCTCTGTGCAGACCGCCCTCGACCTGCAGAACGCCGTCACCGAGGCGGCCGTCGGCGCCGACATCGTCGTGATGACCGCGGCCGTCGCCGACTACCGGCCGGTCGAGGTGCGCGAGTCGAAGATCAAGAAGACGGAGTCGGGGGAGCGCTTCACTCTCGAACTCGTGGCCAACCCCGACATCCTCGCCGGTCTGTCGTCCGGCGCGCACGAGGGGCAGGTCATCGTGGGGTTCGCGGCGGAGACCGAGCCAGACCCGTCGTCGCTCATCGAGCTGGGTCGTACCAAGCTCGCGAGCAAGGGATGCGATTTCCTCGTGCTGAACCAGGTGGGGTGGACCCAGGGCTTCGCAACGGACAGTAACGAGGTCGTCGTGCTCCGACGGGGCGGAGATATAGTGATGGAGGCCTCGGGAAGCAAGCTGTCGGTGGCCGATCGTATTCTCGACGTCATCGTCTAACGAACCACGGGCCGCGCGCCCGCTGAGGAGAACCATGGCCGATCTGCGCCTCTTCACGTCCGAGTCCGTCACCGAAGGCCATCCCGACAAAATCTGCGACCAGATCTCCGACAGCATCCTGGATGCGCTGCTCACGGTCGACCCGCACAGCCGCGTCGCCGTCGAGACACTCGTCACCACCGGGCTCGTGCACGTGGCGGGTGAGGTGACGACGAAGGGCTACGTCGAGATCCCGGCGCTCGTCCGCGAGAAGATCGTGGACATCGGCTACAACTCGTCCGAGGTGAGCTTCGACGGCACCCAATGCGGTGTCTCGGTCTCCATCGGCGCGCAGTCGCCCGATATCGCGCAGGGCGTGGACAATGCGCTGGAGACCCGGTCCGAGCAGAGTTCGGATGATTTCGACCGTCAGGGCGCGGGCGACCAAGGGATCATGTTCGGCTACGCCACCACGGAGACGCCGCAGCTGATGCCGCTGCCGATCTGGTTGGCGCACCGGCTGGCCGAGCGTCTGGCAGCCGTGCGCAAAGACGGTACGCTCGACTACCTCCGTCCCGACGGCAAGACCCAGGTGACGATCGGATACGAGGGCTCCGTTCCGAAGTCGGTGGAGACCGTCGTGCTCTCCACGCAGCACGCGCCTAGCGTCTCCAATGAGACCCTCCAGGCCGAGGTGATCGAGGAGGTCATCGCGCCTGTCCTCCACGCCGCCGGGCTGGAGTCCTCCCACGTCCGCACGCTCATCAACCCGACCGGACGGTTCGAGATCGGCGGGCCGAAGGGCGATGCCGGTCTCACCGGCCGCAAGATCATCGTCGACACCTACGGTGGCGCCAGCCGCCACGGCGGTGGGGCCTTCTCGGGCAAGGACCCGTCGAAGGTCGACAGGTCTGCCGCGTACGCGATGCGCTGGGTGGCGAAGAACGCCGTCGCCGCCGGGTTCGCCGACCGTCTCGAGGTGCAGATCGCCTACGCCATCGGCAAGGCGGCGCCCGTGGGCCTCTACGTCGAGACGTTCGGCACGGGGCACGTTCCGGACGAGCGGATCATCGCGGCCATCCGCGAGGTGTTCGATCTGCGACCGGCCGCGCTCATCCAGTCGCTCGACCTGTTGCGCCCCATCTACGCCACGACCGCGACCTACGGCCACTTCGGCCGTGAACTCCCCGACTTCACGTGGGAGCGCCTCGACCGCGTCGACGACCTGCGGTCGGCCGCGAGGCTGTAGCGATGGCGGCGGCCGGCCGGGTCGCCCGCATCGTCATTGATTCGGCGCTCCCGCAGCTCGATCATTTCTTCGACTACCTGGTTCCGGATGACCTCGCCGAGCTCGCCCGGCCCGGCGTGCGCGTCAAGGTGCCGTTGCGCAGTGCCGGGCGGATCGCCGACGGCTACCTCGTGGAGATCGTGGCAAGCGGCGAGGGCGATGGCGCCGGCGGAGCGTTCGACGGGAAGCTGAGTCCGCTCGAGGCCGTCGTCTCCCCGGTTCCCGTGCTCGCACCGGAGGTGTGGGCGCTCGCCCGTCGTGTCGCCGACCGCTGCGCCGGCACCGCGAACGACATCCTTCGTCTTGCGGTGCCGGGGCGCCAAGTGCGGGTGGAGAAGGCCTGGCTCGCCGGCAGGGGGAGGCTCCGCCGAGCCCGGCGACGATCGCCGAACCGTCCGTGCGCGGCTACGGGGAGCGACGCCTGGAACAGTTGGTGGCCGACGGTGGCCGCTTGGCGGTGCGGGCGATCCCTCGGCTGGCCGAGCTGCCCGATGGAACATGGGTGGGGGAGTGGGCCGTCACTTTGGCGACGCTGGCGACCGGATGCTGGGCTCGCGGAGAATCGGCCATCGTCGCCGTGCCCGACTATCGCGACCTCGATCAGCTCGCGGTCGCCCTCGCCGCGATCGCGCCGGCCGAAGCGGTGGTCCGCATCGATGCGGCGCAGTCGAACCCGGATCGTTACCGGGCCTTCCTCGCCGCGTTGAGCGGTGCCCGCATCGTCATCGGCAACCGGTCGGCGGTTTACGCGCCGGCCGAGCGGCTCGGGATGATCGCGGTGTGGAGCGACGGAGACCCGCTGTACGCCGAGCCGCTCAGCCCGTATGTGCACACCCGGGATGCGGCGCTCGTGCGGCAGGAGCTGCAGGGCTGCGCCCTCGTCTTCGCCGGGCTGACCAGAAGCGTCGAGGTCCAGCGCCTCGTCGACATCGGTTGGATGCACGATGTGGCGCCCGACCGGGCGGTGCTCCCGAAGGTCGTGCTCACGGCCAATCAGCCGGCGGCCGAGAGTGCGGCGCGGGCAGCGCGCATCCCTTCGACGGCGTGGCAAGCGGCGCGGTCGGCGCTCCTCGGTGAGGGCGGGACCACGCCCGGCCCCGTGCTGATCCAGGTGGCGCGCCCGGGATACGCTCCAGTGCTCGCCTGCGCGAGCTGCGGTCAGGCGGCCCGCTGCAACCGCTGCGAGGGGCCGCTCGGCCAGACGCGCGCCGGTGCGACGCCGTCGTGCGGGTGGTGCGGTGCGCTCGCGACCGACTGGCGGTGCGAGCACTGCGAGCACACGAAGTTCCGCATGATCACGGTGGGGTCGGGGCGCACGGCGGAGGAGCTGGGCCGGGCGTTTCCAGGGGTTCGGGTGATCGTGGCCGACGGTGAGCATCCGGTGCAGCGGGTGGAGGCCGCGCCCGCGATCGTCGTGGCGACCCGCGGCGCCGAGCCGATCGCTGCCGGCGGCTATCGGGCCGTGCTGCTGCTCGACGGGGAGCGGATGCTCGCTCGCGAGACCCTGCGGGTGGCCGAGGACTGCCTGCGCTGGTGGTCTAACGCGGCCGCGTTGGCGGCACCGGGCGCTCCCACCCTCCTGGTCGGGGTGACCGGTGCGCTCGCCCGTGACTTCGCAACCGGGCGGTTCGTCGAGTTCGCCCGCGGCGAGCTGGCCGGGCGACGGGAGTTGCGGTTTCCTCCGGCGGTGCGCCTCGCCTCGCTCTCGGGTGCGGCCGAGGTGGTCGGCGAGGCGGCGGCGGCGGTTGATCCGGCGCTCCTGATCGATGTGCTCGGCCCGGCGCCGGTGGGCGAAGGTCAGGTTCGCACCATCCTGCGGTTCGAGTACTCCCGCGGCCAGGAGGTCGCGACCGCGGTGCGTGCCGCCGCCGTGCGGAACGCGACGAAACGCCGGCGCGCGCCGGCGGGCAAGACCGGCTTCCGGCCGGCGCCGACGCTCCGGGTGCGCTTCGACGACCCCGAGATCCTCTGACGCCGCGACGGTGTTCGTGCCGAACCGCGCGAACGCCTCAGGCAGAGGCGAGCTGTGTGCCGGATGCCTCGGCGGATAAAATCAGTCCCAGCACCTCAGAACCGAAAGAACCTTCATGCGCCTCGTCTTCGCCGGCACCCCCGCGGTCGCCGTTCCCGCTCTGCGCGAGCTCGCCACCCGGCACGAGGTGGTCGCCGTGATCACCCGCCGGGATGCGGAGCTCGGCCGCAAGCGGATCGTCACACCCTCGCCGGTCGCCTCGGCGGCGGCCGAACTCGGCATCGAGACTATCAAGGCGAATCGCCTCGACGACGCGGTGACGCAGCGGATCGCTGAACTCGAGGTGCAGTTGGGTGCGATCGTCGCCTATGGCGGTCTGGTGCGTGAACCGCTGCTCTCGACGCCGAGGCTCGGCTGGGTGAACCTGCATTTCTCGCTGCTTCCGCGTTGGCGAGGGGCCGCGCCCGTTCAGCACGCCGTGATCGCCGGTGACGCGGAGACCGGGGCCGCCGTGTTCCAGCTCGTTCCCGAGTTGGACGCCGGCGCAGTATTCGCCGAGCTGCGCCGACCGATCGGCGCTACGGAGACGGCGGGCGATCTCCTCGAAGCGCTCTCGGTCTCCGGTGCTGTGCTGCTGGCCGACACGGTGGATGCCCTCGCCGTGGGAACGGCGGTCGCGGTGCCGCAGACAGGGGAGCCGACGCTCGCCCCCAAGCTCGCGCTGGCGGATGCGCATCTGGACTTCTCGCGGAGTGCGGCTGCCGTCTTCGCCCGCCTGCGCGGTGTGACGCCGGAACCGGGGGCGTTCGCCCTCGTCGGGGACGACCGCCTGAAGATCCATGCCGCGCGCCCGGCGGCGGGCGAGCCCATCCCACCGGGCGAGGTGGTCCTGCGCGAGAAGCGCGTACTCGTCGGAACGGCGACCGATCCACTCGAACTCGTAACGGTGCAACCGGCCGGCAAGCGCGCGATGCCGGCCGCCGATTGGTGGCGCGGCGTCGCCGATGAAGGGGTGGTGCTCTCATGAAGGAGAATCCGGCGCATGTCCAGCCGGCCAGGCGGGTCGCCTTCGAGGTGATCGCCGCTGTGCGGGAATCGGACGCGTACGCGAACCTACTGCTGCCCACACGCATCGCGCGGGCCGGGCTCTCCTCGGCCGACGCCGGTCTCGCCACCGAGCTCACCTACGGCACGCTGCGGATGCAGGGATACTACGATCGCGTGATCGCCGTCGCCGCCGGCCGTGGCACCGACCGCATCGACCCACCGATCCTGGATGTGCTGCGGCTCGGCACGCACCAGCTTCTCTCGACCCGGGTCGCCGCCCACGCGGCGGTCAACGAGTCGGTGGCGCTCGCCCGTTCGGTGGGGTCGCGCTCGGCTACCGGGTTCACGAACGGCGTCCTGCGCGAGATCGGGCGGCACAGCGCCGAGGAGTGGCGGCTGCGCGTGCTCGCGGATGCGAAGAACCGCGACGAGGAACTCTCCGCCCTCACCTCCCACCCGACCTGGATCGTTCGGGCGTTCCGCCGGGCGCTGGCGGCGGAGGGCCGCGAGGCCGAGCTCGACGAGCTGCTGGCGGCCGACAACCAGGCCCCGAAGGTCAATCTCATCGCCCTGCCCGGTCTGGCTGAAGCACCGGAAGGCTCGACTCCCGATCGGTTCTCACCGGTCGGTTTCACCGGCGGTGGGGGAGACCCGCAGCGGCTCGTCGAGGCGAACGACGGCCGGGTTCGCGTGCAGGACGAAGGGTCGCAGCTGGCGGCTCTCGCGCTGAGCCGGGCGCGTCCTGTCACCGCGGGCGAGGTCTGGCTCGACCTCTGCGCCGGGCCCGGTGGCAAGTCGGCCCTGTTGGGTGCTGAGGCGTTGGGCGGGGGAGCGACGCTGATCGCGAACGAGGTGATCCCGGCGCGGGCCGACCTCGTGCGCCGCGCGCTCGCCGGTCTGCCCGAAGCCGTGGAGGTGTGGGAGCGCGACGGCACGACCGTCGGCGACACCGATCCGGAGTGCTTCGACCGCATCCTGCTCGACGCTCCGTGCACCGGACTCGGTGCCCTGCGGCGGCGTCCCGAAGCCCGCTGGCGCAAAACCCCGCGGGATGTGGCGGAGCTCACCGTGCTGCAGGCGCAGCTTCTCGATGCCGCGATCGCCGCGCTGAAGCCCGGCGGCGTGCTCGCCTATGTCACCTGCTCGCCGCATATCGCCGAGACGCGGGGGATCGTCGCGGATGCGCTGGAGCGCCATCGTGATGCGCTCGCCCCGCTGGCGACCGCGGAGGTCGTGCAGGGTCTCGCCGTCGAGCGTCTCGACCTGGCCGGGGATCCCACGCAGGTGCAGCTCTGGCCGCACCGCCATGGAACCGACGGGATGTTCATCGCCCTGCTGACCAAAAAGTAGGCTGGGGCCATGCCCGCACGGATCAACCCCAGCATTCTCGCCGCCGACTTCGTCAACATGGAGCGCGACCTCGGCCGCATCGCGTCGGCCGACCTCGTGCACGTCGACGTGATGGACAACCATTTCGTGCCGAACCTCACCTTCGGCCCGCAGATGGTGGAGCGCATCCAGGCCGTGTCGGCGATCCCGCTCGACGTGCACCTGATGATCGACGACCCGGATCACTGGGCGCTCGGCTATGCCGAGTTGGGGGCGTATTCGGTCACCTTCCACGCCGAGGCCGCAGCCGACCCCGTGCGTCTCGCGCGGCGTCTTCGCGCCCTTGGGGCGCGCGCCGGGATCGCCCTCAAGCCCGGAACCCCGGCCGACGACTATCTGGAGCTGCTCGCGGAGTTCGATCAGGTTCTCGTGATGACGGTCGAGCCCGGGTTCGGCGGCCAGTCGTTCCGGGCCGAGACGATGCCCAAGCTGGCGCAGTTGCGCGCCGCCGTGGATGCCGCCGGTGTGGATGTCTGGCTCCAGGTCGACGGTGGCGTCACCGAGGAGACGATCGTCATCGCGGCGGAGAACGGCGCGGACACCTTCGTCGCCGGGTCCGCCGTCTTCCGCGCCGACGACCCCGCCGCGCAGATCGCCCTCTTGCGCGAGAGCGCCTCCGCCCACCGGCACTGAGCCCGTCGCCCCGGCACGTGCGCACGGAGGGGTGCCGGAGTCAGTAGGCTGGAGGGGTGAAAACCTTCGACGACCTCTTCGCCGAGCTCAGCGAGAAGGCCGCCACCCGCCCGGAGGGTTCCGGAACGGTGCGCGAGCTGGATGCGGGCGTGCACGCCATCGGAAAGAAGATCGTAGAGGAGGCCGCCGAGGTCTGGATGGCTGCCGAGTACCAGTCCGACACGGAGACGGCAGAGGAGATCTCGCAGCTGCTCTACCACCTCCAGGTGCTCCTGCTGGCCAAAGGCCTCACCCCGGCCGACGTGTACCGACATCTGTGACGGGCGTCCGCGCGATGCCGATCCCGTCCTGATCCTCCGACGTACACGAAAGACCATCCCATGCTGAAAATCGCCGTCCCCAACAAGGGTTCCCTCTCCGAGACAGCGGCGCAGATGCTGTCCGAGGCCGGTTACCACGGCCGACGCGACCCGAAAGAGCTGATCGTCTCCGATCCGCGCAACGGCGTCGAGTTCTTCTACCTGCGTCCCCGCGACATCGCCACCTATGTGGGGTCGGGTGCGCTCGACGTCGGCATCACCGGCCGCGACCTGCTGCTCGACTCCGGCTCGTCGGCGGGCGAGATCGCCTCACTCGACTTCGCGGCATCCACCTTCCGCTTCGCCGGGCCGACCGGCACATTCTCTGAACTGACCGAGCTCCACGGCAAACGTGTCGCCACGAGCTATCCGGGTCTCGTGGGCGGGTTCCTCGCCGAGCACGGCATCGACTCGACCCTGGTCAAGCTCGACGGCGCGGTCGAGTCGGCGGTGCGGCTCGGGGTCGCGGATGCCGTGGCCGACGTCGTCGAGACTGGCACCACCCTGCGCAAGCAGGGCCTGGATATCTTCGGCCCGGTCATTCTGGAGTCGGAGGCCGTGCTCATCGCCTCCGCCGCGCCGGCGCCGGGCGTCGACACGCTACTGCGTCGTTTGCAGGGGGTGATGGTCGCACGCCAGTACGTCCTCATCGACTACAACCTGCCCGTGGCCCTGCTCGACGCGGCCGTCGCCCTCACCCCGGGCGTCGAATCGCCGACCGTCTCGCCACTGGGCGAGCCCGGCTGGGTCGCTGTGCGGGTGATGATCCAGCGCGATCAGACCAACCACATCATGGACGCGCTGTACGAGCTCGGTGCTCGAGCGATCCTGGTCACGTCGATCCACGCGGCGCGCATCTGATGAGCGTCGCGGTCAGGGTCATCCCGTGTCTGGACGTGGCTGACGGCCGCGTGGTCAAGGGTGTGAACTTCCAGAACCTGCGCGACGCGGGCGACCCGGTCGAACTGGCCCGGTCGTACTACGAGCAGGGCGCCGATGAGCTCACCTTTTTGGATGTGACGGCGACGGTCGACAACCGCGCCACCACCTACGACGTGGTGCGCGCCACCGCCGAACAGGTCTTCATCCCGCTCACCGTCGGTGGGGGCGTGCGCAGCACGGACGACGTGGCGCGCCTGCTCGCCAGTGGCGCGGACAAGGTCGGCGTCAACTCCGCCGCGATCGCGCGGCCCGCCCTCGTCGCCGAGATCGCGGACCGCTTCGGCGCGCAGGTGCTCGTGTTGTCGCTCGACGTGAAGCGGTCGGCGACCACCGCATCCGGTTTCGTCGTCACGACCCACGGCGGACGCACCGAGACCACCATCGATGCTCTCGACTGGGCCGCTGAGGCGATCCGGCTGGGGGCCGGCGAACTGCTGGTGAACTCGATCGACGCCGACGGGACCAAAGAGGGGTTCGACACCGAGCTCATCCGGCTCATGCGCGCGATCAGCTCGGTTCCCGTGATCGCCTCCGGCGGTGCGGGCAAAGTCACCGACTTCGTTCCGGCCATCGAGGCCGGCGCCGACGCGGTGCTGGCCGCGAGCGTTTTCCATTCGGGCGAGATGACCATCGGCGATGTCAAGAAGGAGCTCGCTCAGGCGGGCCTGGAGGTCAGATCATGACGAAAGACGGCGCGGTGCTTGATCCCGCCATCCTCGAACGCACCCGCTTCAACTCGGACGGTCTGGTGCCGGCGATCATCCAGCAATGGGACACCCGCGAGGTGCTCATGCTCGGCTGGATGGATGCGGAGGCGCTGCGCCGAACGCTCACCGAAGGGCGAGTGACCTTCTGGTCGCGGTCGCGTCAGGAGTATTGGCGCAAGGGCGACACCTCCGGCCACGCCCAATACGTCAAGGGCGCCGCCCTCGACTGCGACGGCGATACGCTGCTGGTGACCGTCGAGCAGATCGGCGCCGCCTGTCACACCGGAACCCGCACCTGCTTCGACGCCGACCAGCTCTCGCCGACCGTCGGCGAAACACCCGATTCGGAGGCCCCGTGATCACCGCCACCGTCGCCGGTTCCACCGGCCGAGACGGTTTCCGCGCGCTCCTGTCCGACCACCGTGTCGTCCCTGTCGTGCGCGAGCTCTTCGCCGACGGCGAGACGCCGGTCGGCATCTACCGCAAGCTCGCGGCCGGTCGCCCCGGCACATTCTTGCTGGAGTCGGCGGAGCAGGGCGGCATTTGGTCGCGCTTCTCATTCGTCGGTGTCTCGTCGTTCGGCGTGCTCACCCAGGTGGGGGATGCGGTGCGCTGGCTCGACTACGGCATCCCGGCCGAGCGCGCGATCGGCGCCGCAGGGGAGCTGCCACCGCTGGAGGCGCTCGCGGCGCTGTACGCCCGCTGGCAGACACCGCGGATCGAGGGCCTGCCGCCGCTGACGGGCGGGCTCGTCGGGTTCATCGGCTGGGAGGCCATCCGCCAGATCGAACGATTGCCGCACCAACCGCCGGCCGATTTCGACGTTCCCGGACAGGCCCTCGCCTTCTGCGCCGACCTCGTGGTGATCGACCACCGTTTCGGCACGGTCAAGCTCATCGCGAATGTGCTCAACGATGGCGTGGACGACGAGGACGCGCTCTGGGCCGCCGCCCAGAGCCGGCTCGACGCCATGCAAGAGGGACTCGCGCGGCCGTCGGAGGCCTGGCTCGCCGAAGTCGATCTCGACACGCCCGCCGAGCCGACCTCGCGAACCCGTAAAGAGGACTTCCTGGCGGCGGTCGTCACGGCCAAAGAGCGGATCGTCGACGGCGACATCTTCCAGGTCGTCATCTCCCAGCGGTTCGAGCTGGAGTGCTCCGCGCATCCGCTCGATGTCTACCGCGTCCTCCGCAGCCTGAACCCGAGCCCCTACATGTACCTGCTCGCGCTGGAGAGACCGGACGGAGGCGAGTACTCGATCGTCGGATCGTCCCCCGAGGCGCTGGTGAAAGTTCAGCACGGCCGCGCGTTCACGCATCCGATCGCGGGCTCGAAGCCGCGCGGGTCGTCGCCGGAGGAGGATCTCGAGCTCGAGACCAGCCTGCTCGGGGATGAGAAGGAGCGCGCCGAGCACCTGATGCTCGTCGATCTGGCCCGCAACGACCTGCTGAAGGTGTGCGAGGCCGGGTCCGTCGAGGTCACCGAGTTCATGCGCGTCGAGCGGTTCAGCCACATCATGCACATCGTCTCGTCGGTGGAGGGCGACCTGCTTCCGACGGCGTCGGCGATCGACGTCTTCCGTGCCACCTTCCCGGCCGGCACTCTCTCGGGTGCCCCGAAGCCCCGGGCGTTGGAGATCATCGACGAACTCGAGCCCGCCCAGCGCGGCGTGTACGGAGGCGTGATCGGCTACTTCGACTTCGCTGGGGATGCGGATCTCGCGATCGCCATCCGCACCGCCACCATCATGGATGGCGTGGCACGGGTGCAGGCCGGTGGCGGCCTCGTGGCCGACTCGGTGCCGGAGAGCGAGTTCCAGGAGTCGCAGAACAAGGCGGCGGCGCCCCTGCGTGCGGTCGCAGTCGCCAATGCGATGAGACGGGTGCGCGGTGACGGACGCGACTGAGAACGAAGACGAGGCGCAGCCGGAACGGCGTGTGTCCCGCCGGGCGAAGTATGTGACGCTGCTGATCCTGCTCGTCGGCAGCGGTCTGACGCTGCTCTCCTCGACGCAGACCTGGTTCTCCGCGCAATTGACCGCGGTGGCCGATCACGCCAGTTCGATCACCGTGCAGGGTTCCGCGGCCGCCCCCGCGCTCACGGCGCTGTCGCTGGCCGGCCTGGCGCTGGCGGCCGCGCTGGCCATCGCCGGCCCGGTGTTCCGGATCGTGCTGTCGCTGCTCGGCCTTCTGCTCGGGGTCAGCGTGCTGATCTCGTCGTTCAGCGCTATCGGCGACGCCGTGGGAGCGAGCTCGGCGGCGATCACGACGGCCACCGGCGTCGCGGGGTCGAAGTCCGTCGCGGCGCTCGTGATCAGCATCCACACCGACATCTGGCCCGCATTCGCCGTCGCCGGCGGGATCGCACTCGTGCTTGCGAGCGCGGCCGTCATCGTCACGTCGCGACTCTGGCCCGGCCCGTCGCGGCGGTACCAGACCCGCCTCGAAGATGCGAACGGCACAGGCGTGAACGAGCTGTTCGATGCGGACACCGCCGTCGAAGCCACCGACGACGCCGAGGCGCGTGCCGCAGCGGAGGCCGCCGAACACGGCGTCGCCCCCGCCGAGCCAGCGACCCTCGACCGGGACTCGGCCATCGACAGCTGGGACGACCTCAGCCGTGGAGAAGACCCGACCCGCTGACCGGCGCCGGCGTCGCGGCACGAGCGGCACGGCGCACTCGCTAGACTTGATTCGAAGCCCACCGAACCACCGTGCCGGCCGCAGCCGCTGTGCACCTCACGAGCAGGAGTCCCATGAGCACCGAGTCAGTCGAGCCAGGCCACGGTCACTCGCCGGCGGCGTGGACGGCCGTCATCATCATGCTGGTCGCTTTCACCATCGGCACGGTCGCGTTTTTCTACGACGCCCCGATCGTGGTGTGGGCGGCCACCGGGCTCGCCATCGTCGGTCTCATCGTCGGCTGGATCATGAAGCGGGCCGGCTACGGCGTCGGCGGGGCCAAGTACCAGCCGAAGGGCCACTGACGCGTGCTCGCCGACCTCGTCGCCGGCGCTCTGGAAGACGCTGAGCGGCGGAGAGCCGAGCGACCGCTCGCCGCAGTTGAGGCCGCTGCGGTCGATCGCGCGCCCGCACTCGACGCTCTGACCGCTCTCGCGCCGGCCGAACGGGTCAAGATCATCGCCGAGGTGAAGCGCGCGAGCCCCTCGCGTGGTGCACTCGCCGAGATCGCCGATCCGGCCGCCCTCGCCGTCTCGTACGAGACCGGCGGGGCCAGTGCGATCAGTGTGCTCACCGAGGAGCGTCGATTCCGTGGCTCGCTCGCCGACCTGGAGTCGGTGCGCGCCGCTGTGTCGATCCCGGTGCTCCGCAAGGAGTTCATCGCCGACCCGTATCAAGTGTTCGAAGCCCGCGCCGCCGGTGCCGACCTCGTGCTGCTGATCGTCGCCGCCCTCGACCAGAAGACGCTGGTGTCGCTGCACGAGCTCATCACCTCCCTCGGCATGACCGCCCTGGTGGAGGCGCACACCGCCGACGAGCTCGGCCGTGCCCTCGACACGGGCGCCGGCCTCGTGGGCGTGAACGCCCGCAACCTCTCCACATTCGAGCTGGATCGGGACCTGTTCGGCACCCTCGCCGACAGCATTCCCTCCGGCGTCATCCGCGTGGCGGAGTCGGCCGTGAAGACCGCCGCCGATGTCGCGCACTATCGGGCGGCCGGCGCCGACGTCGTTCTCGTGGGCGAGGCCCTCGTCACGAGCGACCCCCTCGCCACGCTCGAAGAATTCCTGGTGGTCTGATGTCCGTTCCTCCCGACCCGTCCCTCCGCGCCCAGACCGGGCCGTATTTCGGCGAGTTCGGTGGCCGGTTCGTTCCTGAGTCGCTGGTCGCCGCCCTGGACGAGCTCTCGGTCGCCTGGGAAGCCGCCAAGGTCGACCCGGCCTACATCGCCGAGCTCGACGAGCTGAACCGCACATACACCGGTCGTCCGTCGCTGATCACCGAGGTGCCGCGTTTCGCTGCCCATGCCGGCGGCGCGCGCATCATCCTCAAACGCGAAGACCTCAACCACACCGGCTCGCACAAGATCAACAATGTGCTCGGGCAGGCCATCCTGACCAAGCGCATCGGCAAGACCCGCGTGATCGCGGAGACCGGCGCCGGCCAGCACGGCGTGGCCACCGCCACCGCAGCGGCGTTGTTCGGGCTCGAGTGCACCATCTACATGGGTGAGGTCGACACCGAACGCCAGGCTCTCAACGTGGCGCGGATGCGGTTACTCGGCGCCGAAGTGGTCGCGGTCAAGACAGGCTCACGCACCCTCAAAGACGCCATCAACGACGCGATGCGCGACTGGGTCACCAACGTCGCGAACACCAACTACATCTTCGGAACGGTCGCCGGACCGCATCCGTTCCCCGCGATGGTGCGCGACCTGCAGAAGATCATCGGCGAGGAGGCGCGCCAGCAGGTCCTCGACCTCACCGGGCGGCTCCCCGATGCGGTGGTCGCCTGCGTCGGCGGCGGCTCGAATGCCATGGGCATCTTCCACGCCTTCCTCGACGACGAAGACGTGCGTCTGATCGGCTACGAGGCCGGCGGCGAGGGCGCGGAGACCCCGCGCCATGCCGCCACCATCACCAAGGGTCGCCCCGGTGTCCTCCACGGTGCCCGCAGCATGCTTCTGCAGGATGAGGACGGCCAGACCATCGAGTCGCACTCGATCTCGGCCGGGCTCGACTATCCGGGCGTCGGCCCCGAGCACGCCTGGCTGGCGAGCATCGGTCGTGCGCAGTACGAGCCGATCTCCGACGCCGAGGCGATGGATGCGCTCCGCCTACTCAGCCGCACCGAGGGCATCATTCCCGCCATCGAGTCGTCGCACGCCCTGGCCGGCGCCCTCAAACTGGGTGCGGAGCTCGGGCCGGACGCCCTGATCCTGGTCAACCTGAGCGGTCGTGGCGACAAAGACATGGAGACCGCGGGTCGGTACTTCAACCTGATCGACGAAGGAGCGATGCAGTCGTGAGCGGCACATCCAGCGGGAGCCGGGTGGCCGCCACCATCGCGCGGCGCAACATCGAGGCGGACGGCGCCTTCATCGGCTACCTGCCGGCGGGATTCCCCGACCTGCAGACCAGCATCGACGCCGCGATCGCCATCGCGCAGAACGGCGTCGACGTCATCGAACTCGGTTTGCCGTACTCCGATCCCGTGATGGACGGAACGGTCATCCAGGCCGCCACCCAGCGGGCGCTGTCCAACGGTTTCCGGCTCCGCGACGGCTTCACTGCCGTGCGAGAGATCACGGCGAGTGTGGACGTCCCGGTGCTCGTGATGACGTACTGGAACCCTGTGCTGCAGTACGGGGTCGACCGTTTCGCCGACGATCTCGTCGCGGCAGGGGGAGCCGGGCTGATCACGCCCGACCTCATCCCCGACGAGGGTGCGGCCTGGCTGGCGGCCTCCGAGCGCTCCGGCCTCGACCGGGTGTTCCTGGCGGCTCCGTCGTCGACCGAAGCGCGTCTGCGCCAGGTCGTCGAGGCGAGCCGTGGGTTCGTCTACGCCGTCTCGACGATGGGCATCACCGGGGCGCGGAGCGACGTCGACGCCGCCGCTCGCTCCCTCGTGGCGCGTCTGCGCGAGGCGGGCGCGGAGAGCGCCTGCGTCGGCGTCGGCATCTCCACGGCTGATCAGGTGGCCGAGATCCTCGGCTACGCCGACGGCGCGATCGTCGGCTCCGCCCTCGTGAAGGCCCTCGCCGACGGCGGCGTCGAGCGCGTCGCCCAGGTCGCGGCCGAGCTGGCTCAGGGAACCGCGAAAGCGAAATAGACTATGGTGGCCGCGCGCCGAGTTTCGCGCGGCTTCCCCAACTTGAAAGGTGAGTCATCGGGTGTTTGCGACGATGAGCAGCTGGTACGCGAGCATTCCCAGCCCCGGACCGGAGTGGCAACAGATCACGTTGCCGTTCTGGCCTTACCGGATCACCACGTACGCCCTCATCATCCTGGTGGGCATCATCGTCGCGGCCATCTGGACGTCGCGGCGGCTCAGCAAGCGCGGCGGGGAGCCCGGTGTCGTCCTCGACATCATCCTCTGGGCCGTGCCGCTCGGCATCGTCGGAGCGCGGCTCTACCACGTGTTCACACACCCGGCCGACTACTTCTACTCGGGTGCCGACCTGTGGAACGTGTTCGCCATCTGGGACGGCGGAAACGCCATCTTCGGCTCACTGATCGGCGGCGCGATCGGTGCGTACATCGGCTGCCGCTGGTCGGGCATCCGTTTCTGGTCGTTCGCGGACACCCTCGCCCCCGCCCTGCTCTTCGCCCAAGCGATCGGCCGGCTCGGCAACTACTTCAACCAGGAGCTCTTCGGCCTTCCCACGAACCTGCCGTGGGGCCTGCAGATCGACTCGGCCAACAAGGCGATCCCGGTGGGCCTTCCTGCCGACACACTGTTCCAGCCGCTGTTCCTCTACGAGATCATCTGGAACGTCATCGGCATCGTCGTCATCCTCTGGCTCGAGCGCAAGTTCAGCCTCCGCTGGGGCAAGACGTTCGCCGTCTACCTCATCTGGTACGGCCTCGGCCGCTCCTACCTGGAGTCGATCCGCATCGACCCGAGCGAGTTCTCGTTCCTCGGCATCCCGAGCAATGTGTGGGCCGCGTTCGCGGCGGTCGTGCTCGGCATCGTGCTCTTCATCGTGCAGACACGGCGGCACCCCGGTCTCGAGCCGAGCGTGTACGTTCCCGGCCGTCAGTGGGTGCGCCCGGAAGATGACGAAGACCTGGCTGATGCTGAGGTAGACTCTGACGACACCGACTCGGATGACGAGGCTCGTGGCGAGGATGCCGACGAACCGACCGGGTCGAACGCAGCCAAAGCCACAAGCTGAGTCGGCTCGAACACCACCTGTCGAGGACACCCGCACCCACCCCGACCGTACCGTCTCCCCGGGCCGCACTCAGCCCGCGGTGAGCGGCGGAACCCCTTCCCCAGCACCGGGCCGATGGCGTCCCCCGCAATCCGTTTCAACGTGAGGACGGTCGAAAGATGGCGCTTACGCATCCCCACTCCCGCTTCAGCACCACGCCCGTGAAGCAGGGTCTCTACGACCCGGCCTTCGAGAAGGACGCCTGCGGCCTCGCAATGGTGGCGACCCTGAGGGGAACCGCCGGGCACGACATCATCGATGCCGCGCTGAACGCGCTCCGCAATCTGGAGCACCGCGGTGCGGTCGGCTCCGACGCGGGCACCGGCGACGGGGCGGGCATCATCACCCAGGTTCCGGATGCGTTCCTGCGCGCCGTGTCGGGTCTCGATCTTCCCGCGGCCGGCCGCTACGCGGTCGGCAATGCGTTCCTCCCGCTCGAGCCGGGGGAGCGCGCTGCCGTCAAGGCCGCGATCGAGGCGATCGCGCTGGAGCAGGAGCTCATGGTGCTCGGCTGGCGTGACGTGCCGGTGCGTGCCGACGAGATCGGCACGCTCGCCCGGGGGGCGATGCCGGCAATCGAACAGCTGTTCGTGTCGAGCACCCGCACAGGCGAGAAGGGCGAGCCGGTGGGCGGCATCCTGCTCGACCGCCAGACCTTCTTCTTGCGCAAGCGCGTAGAGCGCGAGCTCGACGTCTACTTCACGTCGCTCTCCAGCCGCACGATGGTCTACAAGGGTATGGTCACCACGCTCCAGCTGGAGCCGTTCTACCCGGACCTCTCCGACCAGCGCTTCGCCTCCAAGCTCGCACTCGTGCACTCGCGCTACTCCACGAACACCTTCCCGTCGTGGCCGCTCGCGCAGCCCTTCCGCATGATCGCTCACAACGGCGAGATCAACACCGTGCAGGGCAACCGCAACTGGATGCGCGCCCGCCAGTCCCAGCTCGAGAGCGAGCTGCTCGGCGACCTGGGCCCGGTACTGCCGATCGTCACACCGGGGGCCAGCGACTCCGCCTCGTTCGACGAGGTCGTCGAGCTGCTCTCCCTGTCGGGCCGGTCGCTGCCGCACGCGGTGATGATGATGGTGCCGGAGGCCTGGGAGAACCAGACCGAGATCGACCCGGTTCGCCGTGACTTCTACGAGTACCACTCGATGCTCATGGAGCCGTGGGACGGCCCGGCCGCGATCGTCTTCACCGACGGTTCGGTCGTCGGCGCCACGCTGGACCGCAACGGTCTGCGCCCCGGTCGCTACGTGGTCACGAACGACGGTCTCGTCGTTCTCGCGAGCGAGATCGGCGTGCTCGACATCGAGCCGAGCCGAGTCGTGCGCAAGGGCCGGCTGCGCCCGGGTCGGATGTTCCTGGTCGACACCGTGGCCGGCCGTCTGATCGAAGACGACGAGATCAAAGCGGAGCTCGCCGCGAGCGAGCCTTTCGGTCAGTGGCTGGATGAGGGCCGCATCAACCTCAAAGACCTCCCCGAGCGCGAACACATCGTGCACACTCCGGCGTCGATCACCCGGCGTCAGCGCACGTTCGGCTACACCGAGGAGGAGGTGCGCATCCTGCTCAAGCCCATGGCGACCACGGGTGCGGAACCGCTCGGGGCCATGGGTTCCGACACACCGGTGGCGGTGCTCTCCGATCGACCGCGGCTGCTGTTCGACTACTTCACGCAGCAGTTCGCCCAGGTGACGAACCCGCCGCTCGACTCGATCCGCGAAGAGGTCGTCACCTCGCTGAAGCTGGGTCTCGGCCCGGAGCGCAACCTGCTCTCGTCCGGCCCAGAGCACGCCCGACAGGTTGTGCTCGACTTCCCGGTGATCGACAACGATGAGTTGGCCAAGATCCAGCACATCGACCCGACCCCGGGCAGCCGGCTCACCACCACGGTCAAGGGTCTGTACCGGTTCGATGCGGGCACCGATGCGATGGAGCGCCGTCTCGCGGAGATGTGCGACGAGGTCGACGAGGCGATCGAAGCCGGCGCCCAGTTCCTCGTGCTGAGTGATCGGGACTCGAACAAAGATCTGGCGCCCATCCCGTCGCTGCTCATGCTCGCGGCCGTGCACCACCACCTCATCCGGGCCGAGAACCGGATGAAGGTCGGCATCATCGTCGAGGCCGGCGATGTGCGCGAGGTGCACCACGTCGCCCTGCTGATCGGGTACGGCGCCTCGGCGATCAACCCGTATCTGGCGATGGAGACCTGCGAGGACCTCGTGCGCAGCGGACTCATCACCGGCATCTCGCCGGAGAAGGCCGTGAAGAACGTGATCAAGGCGCTCGGCAAGGGCGTTCTCAAGATCATGTCCAAGATGGGCATCTCGACGGTGTCGTCCTATGCGGGCGCCCAGGCGTTCGAGGCGGTCGGCCTCAGCCAGGCGCTCGTCGACCAGTACTTCACCGGCACGACGAGCAAGCTCGGCGGGGTCGGCATCGAGGTGCTCGCGGCCGAGAACCTGGCGAGGCACGTCAGCGCCTATCCGGCCGAGAGCGCCGTGCTCGCCCATGAGCGGCTCCAGACCGGCGGCGAGTACCAGTGGCGTCGTGACGGCGCCCCGCACCTCTTCAACCCGGAGACGGTCTTCCGGCTGCAGCACTCCACCCGCACGCGCCGCTATGACATCTTCAAGGAGTACACCGATCTGGTGGACAACCAGGCGGAGTCGCTCATGACGCTGCGTGGCATGTTCAAGCTGCAGTCGGGTGTGCGCCCGGCGGTCCCACTCGACGACGTCGAGTCGGTCGAGAGCATCGTCAAGCGGTTCTCCACCGGTGCGATGAGCTACGGTTCGATCTCCAAAGAGGCTCACGAGACGTTGGCCATCGCCATGAACCGCCTCGGTGCCAAGTCGAACACCGGTGAGGGCGGCGAAGACCTCGACCGGCTGCTCGACCCGGAGCGTCGCAGCGCCATCAAGCAGGTCGCCTCGGGGCGTTTCGGTGTGACGTCGATGTATCTGACGCACGCCGACGACATCCAGATCAAGCTCGCCCAGGGTGCGAAGCCCGGTGAGGGCGGCCAGCTGCCGCCGACGAAGGTGTACCCCTGGGTCGCTCGCACCCGCCACGCCACCGCCGGCGTCGGGCTGATCTCGCCCCCGCCGCATCACGACATCTACTCGATCGAAGACCTCAAGCAGCTCATCTTCGATCTCAAGCGCGCCAACCCGAACGCCCGGGTTCACGTGAAGCTCGTGAGCGAGTCGGGCATCGGCGCCGTCGCGGCAGGTGTCGCGAAGGCACTGGCGGATGTGGTGCTCGTCTCAGGCCATGACGGCGGAACGGGCGCCTCCCCGGTCAACTCGCTCAAGCACGCGGGAACACCCTGGGAGCTCGGCCTGGCCGAGACCCAGCAGACGCTGATGCTCAACGGGATGCGCGACCGCGTTGTCGTGCAGGTCGACGGCCAGCTGAAGACCGGCCGGGATGTGATCGTCGGCGCTCTGCTCGGCGCCGAGGAGTTCGGCTTCGCCACGGCGCCGCTGGTGGTCTCCGGCTGCATCATGATGCGGGTCTGCCACCTCGACACCTGCCCGGTCGGCGTGGCCACCCAGAATCCGGTGCTGCGGTCACGCTTCTCGGGCAAACCCGAGTTCGTCGTGAACTTCTTCGAGTTCATCGCGCAGGAGGTGCGCGAGTACCTGGCCGAGCTGGGCTTCCGCAGCCTCGACGAGGCGATCGGGCACAGCGAACTGCTCGACGTGAACGGTGCGATCGACCACTGGAAGGCGTCTGGCCTCGACCTCTCGCCCATCCTGACCGGTCCCGACTTCCCCGCGGATGCGCCCCGCAAGAATGCGCGTCAGCAGGATCACGAACTGGAAAAGCACTTCGACAACCAGCTGATCGAGCGCAGCGAGAGCGTGCTCGCGAGCGGCGGGCACGTGGCGATCTCGCTCCCCATCCGCAACACCGAGCGCGCGGTGGGAACGATGCTCGGTCACGAGGTGACCGTTCGGCACGGCGAGAACGGCCTGCCGAGCGGCTCGATCGAGATCTCGCTCACCGGGTCGGCCGGGCAGTCGCTCGGCGCGTTCCTGCCGAGCGGCATCACCCTTCGCCTGGAAGGGGACACCAACGACTATGTCGGCAAGGGGCTCTCCGGTGGCGAGATCGTGATCCGGCCGGACAGGAACAGTGTGTTCCCGGCCGAGCGCAACGTCATCGCCGGGAACGTGATCGGCTACGGCGCGACGCAGGGGAGCATGTTCATCCGCGGCATCGTGGGCGAGCGGTTCCTCGTGCGCAACTCCGGAGCCACGGCGGTGGTCGAGGGGGTCGGCGACCATGCCCTCGAGTACATGACCGGCGGGCTCGCCGTGATCCTCGGCGGCACCGGCCGTAACCTCGGCGCGGGGATGTCGGGCGGAACCGCCTACGTCTACGAGCTCAAGACCGATCGTGTCAACCGGGATTCGCTCGCGAGCGGTGAACTCGAACTGCTGCCGCTCGGCGGCGCAGACGTCGAGATCGTGCGCGACCTGCTTCAGCGGCACGAGGCGGAGACGGGTTCTGTGCTGGCCGCCAAGCTGCTCGCGGCCTTCGAGGAGACGGTCGCGAAATTCGTCAAGGTGCTGCCGCGCGACTATGCGGCCGTGCTGCAGACCCGTCAGAACGCCGTGGACGAGGGCCTCGACCCCGACGGCGACATCGTGTGGAACAGAATCCTGGAGGTTACCGGCGGATGATGCTGACTGATCTGAAGGATTTCGTTGAAGAAGGAGCGACTCGTGGCTGATCCGAAGGGCTTCCTCAAGGTGACGGAGCGCGAGCTCCCCAAACGTCGCCCGGTGTCCGTGCGCCTGATGGACTGGAAAGAGGTCTATGAGGCGGGCGACCCGAGCCAGCTTCGGCAGCAGGCCGGCCGATGCATGGATTGCGGTGTCCCGTTCTGCCACCAGGGATGCCCGCTCGGCAACCTGATCCCGGAGTGGAACGACCTCATGTGGCGAGGCGAGGGCCGTCAGGCCATCGAGCGCCTGCACGCCACGAACAACTTCCCCGAGTTCACCGGGCGGCTGTGCCCGGCTCCCTGCGAGTCGTCCTGCGTGCTCAGCATCAACCAGCCCGCTGTGACGATCAAGCAGGTCGAGGTGTCGATCATCGACCAGGCCTGGCAGAACGGCTGGGTGCAGCCGCACCCGCCGGAGCGGCTCACCGGCAAGACGGTGGCCGTCGTCGGCTCCGGTCCGGCCGGGCTCGCCGCCGCTCAGCAGCTCACGCGGGCCGGTCACACCGTCGCCGTGTACGAGCGCGATGACCGTATCGGCGGCCTGCTGCGCTACGGCATCCCGGACTTCAAGATGGAGAAGAAGCACCTCGAGGCGCGACTGAACCAGATGATGGCCGAGGGCACTCGGTTCCGCGCCGGCGTCAACATCGGCGCCGACATCACCTGGGACGACCTGCGCGCGCGGTACGACGCGGTCGTCGTCGCGACCGGTGCGATGGTGCCGCGCGATCTGCCCATCCCGGGACGCGATCTGAGCGGTGTGCACTTCGCCATGGAGTACCTGGTTCAGCAGAACAAGGCGGGCGCCGGCGACGGCATCGCCGACCAGATCACTGCGGAGGGCAAGCACGTCGTGGTCCTCGGTGGTGGCGACACGGGTGCGGACTGCATCGGGACCGCGCACCGTCAGGGAGCGGCTTCCGTCACCAACCTCGCCATCGGAACGCAGCCGCCGAGCGAGCGGCCCGGTCACCAGCCGTGGCCGACCACGCCGACGCTGTTCGAGGTCTCCAGCGCCCACGAAGAGGGCGGACATCGCGAGTTCCTCGCCTCGACCGTCGAATTCTTGGCGAACGAGCACGGCGAGGTGCGGGCCATCCGCGTCGCCGAGACCGAGTACCTCGACGGTCGCCGCGTGCCGAAGGCGGGCACCGAGCGGGAGATCCCGGCCGACCTCGTGCTGCTGGCCCTCGGCTTCACCGGCCCCGAGTCGCAGGATCTCTCGGCCCAGCTGGAGCTCCCGTTCGACGAGCGCGGCAATGTGCAGCGCGACGGCGACTACCAGACGAGCCGACCCGGCGTGTTCGTGGCAGGGGATGCGGGCCGCGGCCAGTCGCTCATCGTCTGGGCGATCGCCGAAGGCCGTGCAGCGGCGTCGGCCGTTGACCGGTATCTTGAGGGGGAGACACAGTTGCCGTTCCCGGTCCGTCCCACCGATCGTGGAATCCTCGTCTGAGTTGATGAACTCTTTTGTCTGTTGGACGCGCGCGCGGAACCCCGCGTGACGTCATCACCGAATCGAGCGCCGTCAGGGGCGCAGAATCACGGAGCAAGAAGAAAAGTATGAGAAGGGCCAAAATCGTCGCGACCCTCGGGCCAGCGACCTCGAGCTACGACAACATCCGCGCCATCATCGACGCGGGCGTTGACGTCGCCCGAATGAATCTCAGTCACGGAAGCTATGACGTCCACGAGGGCGTCTACGCGAATGTGCGCAAGGCGGCCGACGACGCCGGCAAGCCTGTCGCCGTCATGGTCGACCTCCAGGGCCCGAAGATCCGTCTCGGCAAGTTCGAGGCCGGCCCCTACGAGCTCGCCGAGGGTGACATCTTCAAGATCACCACCGACGACATCATCGGTACCAGGGAGATCTCCTCGACCACCTTCAAGGGTCTTCCCCAGGACGTGTCGCCCGGCGACTACCTCCTCATCGACGACGGCAAGGTGCGCGTTCAGGTCACCGAGACCGACGGCACCGTCGTCACCACCAAGGTCATCGTGGCCGGACCGGTGTCCAACAACAAGGGCATCAATCTGCCGGGAGTCGCGGTGAACGTCCCGGCCCTCTCCGAGAAGGACGAGGCCGATCTGCGCTGGGGGCTCAACCTCGGTGCCGACCTGATCGCCCTCTCATTCGTGCGCAACGCCAGCGACATCGAGCGCGTGCACGAGATCATGGCGGAAGAGGGACGCAAAGTCCCCGTCATCGCCAAGATCGAGAAGCCGCAGGCCGTCGAGGCGCTCGAAGAGATCATCGAGGCCTTCGACGCCATCATGGTCGCCCGCGGTGATCTGGGCGTCGAGCTTCCGCTGGAGGCCGTGCCCATCGTGCAGAAGCGCGCCGTCGAGCTCGCCCGCCGCGCGGCCAAGCCGGTCATCGTGGCGACGCAGATGCTCGAATCCATGATCTCGAGCCCGGTTCCGACCCGCGCAGAGACTTCGGATGTGGCGAACGCCGTGCTCGACGGTGCCGATGCGGTCATGCTCAGCGGAGAGACCAGTGTCGGGGAGTACCCGGTGATCACCGTGCAGACCATGGCGCGCATCGTCAGGTCCACCGAGGAGCACGGGCTCGACCGGATCGCCCCGCTCGGCACGCGTCCGCGCACCCAGAGCGGCGCCATCACCTTGGCCGCTGTCGAGGTCGCCGATTTCGTTGAGGCCAAGTACCTCTGCGTGTTCACCGAGTCGGGTGAGTCGGCGCGGCGCATGTCGCGCATCCGCAGCAGCATCCCCATCCTCGCTTTCACGCCGGAAGAGTCGATCCGCCGCCGCATGTCGCTGAACTGGGGCGTCGAGTCGTTCGTCGTCGCGCGGGTCACTCACACCGACCAGATGGTCGCGCAGGTGGATGAGGCGCTCAAGTCGACCGGTCGCGCAGAGAACGGCGACAAGGTCATCATCATCTCCGGGTCCCCTCCCGGAATCCCCGGCACCACCAACGACATCCGCGTGCACCGGGTCGGCGACGTCATCTGAATCACGGATCCGACGGGAAGGGCCCTCGCTTCGGCGGGGCCCTTCCCGTCGTTCGGACCGGAGCGGTTTCCCACCGAGTTCGCAGCATCTGCGAGGTCCCTCGGCATCCACACCGGCGTAGTGTCGATGTCATGAAGAACCGTTGGGTCCGCTGGCTGCCGGCCGTCGTCGTGCCGGTCGCGATCGCTGCAGGCGCGATCATCGCACCGCTCGCCGCGGGTGCGGCCGATCTGCCGTCGAAGACGCCGGGCGAGGTACTGAACCTGGTCGCCGCGAGTGAGGTGAAAGCGTTCTCCGGCACGGTCGAGCAGAGTTCCGACCTCGGCCTGCCGTCCCTTCCCTCGATCGGGCAGGGTTCCGGTTCGGGCGCCGAGAGCAGCGCCGCGAACGCGCTCGAGCTGCTGACCGGTTCGCACACCGCCGCTGTCTACGTCGACGGTCCGACGAAACTCCGGGTGCAGGTGCTCGACCAGCTCGCCGAGCGCGACGTGGTGCGCAACGGCTCCGATGTGTGGCTGTACACCTCGACAGGTGAGAAGGTCACGCACATCGCACTGCCCGACCGCTCGAGCCTCAAAGCGCCGGACAACCGCGGGCAGGACCCGGATGCGATCCCCGGCACCGCCATGACGCCGTCGCAGCTCGCGCAGCGTTTCCTGACCGCGGTGGATCCGAGCACCTCGGTCACCCTCGGCGCCCCGGTGAAGGTCGCGGGACGAGACGCATACGATCTCGTGCTCACGCCGAAGACCGACGCCACCCTGGTCGGCTCCGTTTCCATCGCGGTCGACGGTGACACCGGCATCCCGCTGCGGGTCCAGGTGGATGCTCGCGGGCAGACCACGCCCGCTTTCGAGGTCGGATTCAGCCGGTTCAGCACCGCGACACCGTCGTCCGACGTCTTTTCCTTCACTCCGCCGAAGGGCGCGACCGTGACGGAGCAGGCGCTGCCGACATCCGCCGGGCCGTCGCAGAATAAGGCGCCGACGCATCCGAAGCCGACCGTCACCGGCACCGGCTGGGACGCCATCGTCGCACTGCCGGCCGGGTCTGTGCCGTCGCAGCTCACATCGTCGCCGCTGTACGGTCAGCTGACCACCGCGGTATCGGGAGGTCGTGCGTTCAGCACATCGCTCGTCTCGGTGTTCGTGGCCGACGATGGCCGGGTCTTCGCCGGGGCCGTCCCCGTTTCCGCCCTGCAAGCCGCCGCTCGGTGACAGGCACCGCCGCCGCCATCACGACGAGCGGCCTGACCAAGAGGTTCGGTTCGCGGACGGTGGTGGACGGTGTCGACCTCGACGTTCCGCGCGGGTCGGTGTTCGGCTTCCTCGGCCCGAACGGGTCGGGCAAGACCACGACGATCCGGATGCTGCTCGGGCTGGTGTCAGCATCGGCCGGGGAGATCCGACTGCTGGAACAGCCGATGCCGGAGCGGGGCGCCGCCGTTCTCCCTCGCGTCGGCGCGCTCGTCGAAGGGCCGGCGTTCGCGCCGTACCTCTCCGGCACGGCCAACCTGATCCGCCGCGATTCGGCGGACCGCTCAGCGCCGTCGGCGACCCGACGGGCGCGCGTGGCGGCCGCGCTCGACCGGGTCGGATTGACCCACGCGGCTGGCCGGAACGTGCGAACATACTCGCTCGGCATGAAGCAGCGGCTCGGAATCGCGGGGGCGCTCCTCACCGACCGCGACCTGATCATCCTGGATGAGCCGACCAACGGCCTCGACCCGCAGGGGACGCGGGAGGTCCGCACGCTGGTGCGGTCGCTGGCGGGCGAGGGACGGACGGTGTTCGTCTCCAGCCACCTGCTGGCCGAGATCGAACAGATCTGCTCGCACGCGGCGATCATGCGAACGGGGCGGCTCGTGGCTCAGGGATCGCTCGACGAATTGCGCGGGGCGAGCGGTCCGCGCCTCCGGCTCGACACTCCCGACGCGCCGGCGGCGACGGCCGTTCTGGCGCAGCTCGGCATCGGACCGACGACGACCGTGGACGGGTGATGGATGCACCCCTGCCGGAAGCGACGGCCGGAACGGGGTCGGCCGCACCCGGGCCCGTCGCCCCGGAGGAGATCGTGGCTGCGCTCGTCGCCGGCGGCGTGCGGGTGCGGGCGTTCGCGGTCCACGGTGCGACGCTGGAGCAACGGTTCGTGGAGCTTACGGGGAAGGTTTCGATGTCGAGCAGTGAGACCGCCGCGATCCGGCCACGGCGAGCGGCCGGCTGGTCGTTGCTGTGGTCCGAGCTCTCCGTGCTGTTCCGCCGATGGCGCACCTGGGCGATGCTCGCCGCCCTGGCCGCGGTTCCCATCCTGATCGCCGTCGCCGTGCGCGTGACCGGCGGGAGCCGATCGGGTCGCGGGCCCCAGTTCCTCGACCAGATCACGGCGAACGGGCTCTTCGTGGGGTTCACTGCCCTCGTCGTCTGCGTTCCGCTGTTCCTGCCGCTGACGATCGGTGTTGTGGCGGGGGACACCGTGGCCGGGGAGGCGGGCCACGGGACCCTGCGCTATCTGCTGATCGCGCCGGCCGGCCGGGTGCGTCTGCTGGCGGTGAAGTACGCCGGGGCCGCCGTGTTCTGTGTGGCGGCGACGGTTGTCGTGATTCTCGCCGGTTCGCTGATCGGGGCGATCCTGTTCCCGATCGGACCGGTCACCCTGCTCTCGGGCGACGTCGTGAGCGTGGGCGATGCGTTCCTGCGTCTGCTCGGCATCGCCGCGTATGTCACGGTGTCGCTTCTCGGATTGTGTGCGATCGGCCTGTTCCTCTCCACCCTCACCGATGTGCCGGTGGGGCGATGGCGGCGACGATCGTGCTCTCGGTGGTGTCGCAGGTGCTCGACCAGCTGCCTCAGCTCGACGCCGTGCACCCCTGGCTGTTCAGCCACTACTGGCTGGGATTCGCCGATCTGCTGCGTCAGCCGATCTCGTGGGACTCCTTCGGCAGCAATGCGCTCCTGCAGCTCGGGTACATCGCCGTGTTCGGTGCGCTCGCCATCGGCCGTTTCACCACGAAAGACATCCTCTCCTGACCTCCGCTGTCAGCGATCAGGGGATGGTTTCGGCCGTGCTCTCCAATTCGGAGCGGGGATGGTCGCGCTGCGTCACGATCGTGACACCGGCGGCCGCGCAGACGATGAGGATCCCCGCCAATTGCAGCGGAGTGAAATGCTCGTGCAGCACGAGCACCCCGAAGAGCGTGGCGACGACAGGCCCGAAGCTCGTGATGATCGCGTACAGCCGGGGCGTGATGCGGCGCAGGATGAAGGTGTCGAGGCTGTAGGGAATGGCGGAGGAGAGCAGACCGGCCGCGACGAGCAGACCGATCACACCCCAGTCGATCCGGCTGTAGTCGACGACGACGAGCGCGATCGGCACAAGGATTGCCGTGGCCACGACGCTCGCTACGCTCAACCCTTCGAGGCCGGGAAGTCGAAGTGCCACGCGCCGGTCAGCAGGATGTAAGCCGCCCAGGAGGCTGCTGCTGTGAGCGCCAGCACTACACCCCAGCCGTTGATCGCGCCCACCGTTCCCGTGAGCAGCACGACGCCGGCGGCGACGACCACCGCGCAGAGCACATCGAGCAGTCGGCGGGATCCTGCCAACGCCAGCGCGAACGGCCCCAGGAACTCGATGGTGGCCGCGATCCCGAGCCCGAGCCGGCCGACGGCCTCATAGAAGCTGAGGTTCATCGTGGCCAGGACCACACCGAGCGCGAGGGCCGGCCACAGACGCCGCCAGGTGAGTTCGGCGCGACGGGGTCGATAGAACGGCAGCACCACGACGGCGGTGATGATCTGCCGCACCGCCACGACGACGACGGAGCCGACGATCGGGATGAGCAGTCCGGCGAGGGAGGAGCCGAAGTTGATGCTCACCTCGGTGGCGATCTGAGTGCCCGCGCCGATCGCCGAACGCCGCGCAGGGTGTTCGGGGGTCGAGGTCACCCCTCGAGCCTACGGGCTCCTTCGGCACGCTCCAGGCGCATGATCGCCCGGATCGTCGAGGGGCGTCTCACAATGCGGAACCCGGCGTCCTCGAACAGGCTGACGGTGCCGTGGTAGCGCTCCGCGGCCGTCAGGGACGGCCGCACCGCCGTGTCGACGGGGTAGCCCTCGATCACCGTCGCTCCGTGCTGGACGGCGAAATCCACGGCACCGGCGAGGAGGGCGCCGGCGACACCGCGGCGGCGGGCATCGGCGCGGACCACGAAGCAGGTGACGGCCCAGGGGTCAGCCGGGTCGTCGGCGGTGCGCTTCGTGATGGGGGAGCGGGCGAGCCCCGGGTAACGGGAGAACGGCTCGACCGCCGCCCACCCGGCGGGCTCGCCGTCGAGCCACGCGAGGACGCCGGGGGCCGGATCCTGCCCGATTCTCTGGCGGAGCGATTGCGATCGTTCGTCGACCGTCAGTTCTCGGAACCGGGCGCCGGTCAGTTTGAACCATTGGCACCAGCATCCGGCGGGGTCGCCCTTCTCGCCGAAGACCTGCTGCACTCGGGGCCAGAGGTCGGGGCGGACGGCCTCGACCGTGATCGTCTGCGCAGACATAGCGACAACCTATCGCGCGTGCGGCATGCCCGCGAGGGGCTCCGAGCGCTCGACGGACCCGAACCGTGCGGTCGGAGTCGACGACTGTTCTTCTCGGGGTGGTTGCCCGGAGTCGAGGCCCGCGTAGGCTTCGCGCCAAGGGAAAGGATTCCGATGCCGAACACTTTGTCTCCGGAGGCACTCGACCGTCTCGACGCCTGGTGGCGAGCCGCGAACTATCTCTCGGTCGGTCAGATCTACCTGCTCGGCAATCCGTTGCTGCGCGTTCCGCTCACCCGGGAGCACATCAAGCCTCGGTTGCTCGGCCACTGGGGAACGACGCCGGGCCTCAATTTCGTCTATGCCCACCTCAACCGGGCGATCCAGGAGCGGGACCTGAACACGATCTTCGTGGCCGGTCCGGGCCACGGCGGTCCCGGCGTGGTGGCAAGCTCCTACCTCGACGGAACGTACAGCGAGATCTACAGCGCGATCGATCGCAGCGAGGACGGACTCCGGAGGCTTTTCCGACAGTTCTCATTCCCCGGCGGCATCCCGAGCCACGCCGCGCCGGAGACGCCCGGGTCGATCCATGAAGGCGGCGAGCTGGGCTACGCGCTCTCCCACGCGTACGGCGCCGCATTCGACAATCCGGATCTGCTCGTCGCCGCCGTCGTGGGCGATGGCGAGGCCGAGACCGGTCCGCTCGCGACGGCCTGGCATTCGAACAAGTTCCTGAACCCGGTCACCGACGGCGTCGTGCTGCCGATCCTGCACCTGAACGGGTACAAGATCGCGAACCCCACGGTGTTGGCGCGCATCCCCGAGAGTGAGTTGTTCGACCTCATGCGCGGCTACGGCCACACGCCGTACCTCGTCTCGGGCGGTTTCGACGGTGAGGATCCGCGGGCGGTGCACGAGCGGATGGCCGAGACGCTCGACACGATCCTCGATCAGATCGACGGCATCAAGCGGGCTGCCGCGGCGGGCGAACTCGAGGGGCGACCGGCCTGGCCGATGCTGATCCTGCGCACACCGAAAGGGTGGACCGGTCCGAAGGAGGTGGACGGGCATCCCACCGAGAACAATTGGCGGTCGCATCAGGTTCCCCTCTCCGATGCCCGCGACACCGAAGCCCACACCGCCGTGCTCGCGGACTGGCTCGCGTCCTATCGGCCCGAGGAACTCTTCGACGAGTCCGGCGCTCCCATTGCGCTCATCACCGCACTCGCCCCGCTCGGTGAGCGTCGGATGAGCGCCAACCCGGTCGCCAACGGAGGGCTGCTGAGGCGAGACCTGCGGCTGCCCGACTTCCGTGAGTACGCCGTCGAGGTTCCCGCCCCGGGGGCAACCGTCGCGGAGGCGACGCGCGTGCTCGGCGGATGGCTGCGGGATGTCATGGTCGCCAACCCCACCGACTTCCGCCTGTTCGGCCCCGACGAGACGGCGTCGAACCGGCTGCAGGATGTGTTCGAGGTCACCGACAAGCAGTGGAACGCCGAGTTCTGGCCGATCGACGACGACAACCACTTGGCCACCAGCGGCCGGGTGATGGAGATGTTGAGCGAGCACCAATGCCAGGGATGGCTCGAAGGGTATCTGCTGACCGGGCGGCACGGGCTGCTCACCTCCTACGAGGCATTCATCCACATCGTGGACTCGATGTTCAACCAGCATGCGAAGTGGCTGAAGACGTCGCGCCGCATCCCTTGGCGCCGACCGGTGGCGTCGCTCAACTACCTGCTCAGCTCGCATGTGTGGCGGCAGGACCACAACGGCGCCTCCCATCAAGACCCGGGCTTCATCGACCATGTGGTGAACAAGAAGGCCGATGTCGTGCGGGTCTACCTGCCGTTCGACGCCAACACGCTGCTCTCCACCTATGATCATTGCCTGCGCTCGGTCGACTATGTGAACGTGGTCGTGGCGGGCAAGCAGCCGGCGCCCAATTGGCTGACCATGCCCGAAGCGATCGAGCATTGCACGCGAGGCATCGGCATCTTCGGCTGGGCGGGCACCGAGGTGGTAGGCGAAGAGCCGGATGTGGTGCTGGGGTGCGCGGGTGATGTCCCGACCCTCGAGGTGCTCGCCGCCGCGTCGATTCTGCGGAACCGCATCCCATCGTTGAAGGTGCGCGTGGTGAACGTCGTCGATCTGATGCGACTGCAGAGCGAGGGCGAGCATCCGCACGGTCTGAACGACCGTGAGTACGATGCTCTGTTCACCACGGACAAGCCGGTGATCTTCGCCTATCACGGCTATCCGTGGCTCATCCACCGCCTCACCTACCGTCGCGTCGGGCACGACAATCTGCATGTGCGCGGATACAAGGAGGAGGGCACGACCACCACGCCTTTCGACATGGTGATGCTCAATGATCTCGACCGGTACCACCTGGTGATGGATGTGCTCGATCGCGTGCCCGGGCTGGCGGCGAAGCAGGGTGCCTTCCGTCAGGAGATGCAGGATGCGCGTCTGCGGGCGCGCGAGTACACCCGCGAACACGGGGAGGACATCCCCGAGGTGGCGGAGTGGGCGTGGAGCGGTTCCCCGGGTGCGATCCGGCTGGACTCGACGGGTGGCGACAACGAGTGAGCGGCTCCTGATCAGTTCGAGGCTTGACAGTTAGAACGCTAACAATTAGAGTTCTGATTATGAATGAACCGGAGATGACGTTCTCGAGCAGCCTCGAACTCGTCCGCTGGATCGGCTGGGCGCAGCGGAAGGTCGGCGAGGACTGGATCCGGGCGCGCGAACTCAGCCATGAGCAGGCGTTCGCGCTCGGATTCCTCGTGCAGAACCCCGGATCCATCCAGCGTGATCTCGCGCAGATGACCCGCACGAGTGCGGCGAGCGTATCGAGCCTTCTGCAGGGACTCGAACGCCGCGGCCTCATCGAACGTCGCACGGAGGCGGGGAACGAGCGCAGCAAACGTGTGTATGCAACGCCCGCCGGCGCCGACCTCATCGCCGGATTCGAATCCGCGATGCGGGACGCCGACGACACCATCCTCGCCCCGCTGGACGACCAGGAGCGGGCGACACTGCACGCGCTCCTGACCAAGGTCACGGCGGAACTGCCGCAGCCCACCCGGTCGTAACGGATCGCGCGCGGCCTGGCCGCGCATCCCCTCTCTCGCCGTGCCGGCGTTCGTCGGCGCGCGCTTCACCCTGCCCGGAAAGGAGCAGTCATGAGCACCACGACACCCGAAACACAGGCCGACGCCGTCGGCACCAACCGCTGGTACCTCTCCTCCGCGCCGATCGTTCGAGCCCTCGTGCACCTCTGCGTGCCGATGGCCGCCGCGATGATCGTCGGGGCCGTCTACAACGTGATCAACGCCGGGTTCATCGGCTCGCTCCACGACACGGTGCTGCTCGCCGCCATCACCTTCGGCACACCGATCCTCGGGCTCGTCATGGCCGTCGGAGGCGTTTTCGGCGTCGGTGGTGGCGCGCTCATCTCCCGTCTTCTCGGCGCGAGCGAGAGCGATCCCACGAAGGCCGGCGAGATCAGACGGGTCTCGTCCTTCGCCGTCTGGGGGTCGGTGGTCGCCGGAGCCGTGCTCGGCGGCGTCGGCCTGCTCCTCCTGAACCCGATCGTGGCATTGCTCGGCGCGGATGCGGCGGCCGCGTCGGCGACGGGCGCATACGTCGCGGTCATGCTCGCCTTCGTCCCGGTGCTCGCCGCGGCCTTCTGTCTCGAACAGCTCGTGCGGGCAGAGGGTGCCTCCCGTCAGGTCATGATCGGGCTCATCGCCTCCACCGCGGCGAATCTGCTGTTCGATGTGCTCTTCATCCTGGTGCTGCACTGGGGCGTGGCCGGAGCGGCGCTGGCGATGGGGCTGTCCAACCTCGGCGTCGTGGCCTATTTCGCCCTCTGGCTGCACCGGAACAGCGAGCACATCAGCCTCGCGCCGCGGTGGTTCACCCTCTCGCCGTCCGTGCTGAAGCCGGTGTTCGGCGTCGGCGTCGGCGAACTACTGCAGGCCTCGTTCCTCATCGTCACATCGCTGGTGCTCAACAATCTCGCCGCGGCCTACGGCGACGGTCCACTGGCGGCGATGGGCGTGGCCGTCCGTATCGCACAGGTGCCGGAGTTCTTGCTGATGGGGGTGACGCTGGGCGTGCTCCCGCTACTCGCCTTCGCCTACGGCAAGGGGACAGGAGCCGGCTGATGTCGGCGCTGCGGGCCTCGGCGATCACGGTCGGCGGCGTGGGGCTGACCTTCGCGGTCGCGGTGTTCCTCTTTCGCGACCAGCTCTTCTCGGCCTTCGTGGCCGATCCCTCCGTGCTGGCGATCGGCGCCACCATTCTCACCGCCCAGCTCGTGGCGATGATCGGCAACGGGCTCACCGGCCTCATCACCTCCCTGTTCCAGGCCACGGGACGGGCGCTTGCGGCGACGGTGATGTCGATCACGCAGGGAGTGCTCTTCATCCCGATCGTGTTGCTCGGCAACCTCTGGTTCGGTCTTCCCGGCATCGTCTGGGCATTGACGATCACCGAGGGCCTCGTGTTCCTCGTCGGCGTCGCGCTCTGGCTCGCCGCCCGCAAGGCCATCGATCGTGGCCTGGCCGAGGGGAACGCGGAACGGGCCGATAGCGTACTCGAGGCCGTGGCGGTCTGAGCGGAACGCCGGCACACCCGGTCGGCCGACGCCCGCCGGTCAGACGGGTGTCGCTCTGCTCGGGTCGACTGGCGTGAGCGTGGCGATCTTCGCCGCGCGACCGTCACCGGAGGAACGGCCAGTGAGCCGGCGGCCGATCCAGGGGAGCACGTACTCCCGGTAATAGGCGGCCGTCCGTCGCGAGGACGCGCCTGCCGGTTCGGCGGCGACCTCGGAGACACCCCATTCGGCGGGAACAGCGACGCCGAGCGCGGTGAGCACGTTCGACGCGACGCGGGCGTGGCCGAGCGCGTTCAGGTGCAGACGGTCCTGCGACCAGTAGCGCAGCGCTCTCAGCCCAGTGTCGGCCCAATTGTCGACGAAGGTGGCGTTCTCCCGCGGGAAGAGCGCCCGCACGGTGGAATCGAGCTCCTCGCCGCGTTTCGCGACGAGACCGCCGAGCGGAAGATGGTCCGTCGGGTTGGCGCCGCTCAGCATCACGAGGTGGATGCCCGCCCCGGTGACCCGGTCGGCCGCCGCCATCAGCTGCTCCGTCACCGAAACCGTCGACACGCGCGGTCGCATGATGTCGTTGCCGCCGCCATTGATGCTGATGAGCTGGGGGTGTTGGGCGACAGCCGGTTCCAACTGCTCGGTGAGGAGCGGACCGAGCTTGCGACCGCGGATCGCGAGATTGGCATAGCTCACGATCTCGGGCGACGCCAGAGCGAGACCGACGGCTACGAAATCCGCCCAGCCGCGCACCCGCCCGTCCGGCAGATCGTCCCCGACCCCCTCCGTGAAACTGTCGCCGATGGCGATGTAGCTCGAGAACATCCCCCTACGCTACTCGCGCCGGAGAGGGCCGGGCGACACTCCCGACTTCGCTGCCGCCGAGCGTTCGGCAGCCCGGGTCAGTCGCCGAGCAGCGTGCGCCAGCTCAGGAGGTGCTCGACGGTGACCCCGCGGTACCCGTCCGTCGCTGCGAACCCGTCGCGCACAAGGGCGGTCTGCGTTTCGAGCGCGTCCGCTCCGTCGTCGCCGAAGGTGTACTGCGCGCCGCCGGCGACGGCCGGGGTGTCGGTCTCCACGCCGATCGTGAACGGAATGCCGGAGGCGGCCGCCGCGTCGGCCGCCGGGGAAGCGAGGGCGATGATCCCGTCCGCGCCGGTCGCATGGTCGGAGAAGGCGACGATCGCCACCGACTGAAGGTGGGGCAGGATCGCGTCGAACGCGGTGCCCCCGCCGACGGGCTGGGCGGCGAGCCACCAGGGCAGGTCCGCGCCGATCGGCGTCCCGTGGGCGACGGCAGCGGCGGCGGCGAGCATGGCGGTGTACTGCGGAACGATCGTGGCGAGGTCGGGATTCGGCACACCGGCCCACGGCTCGACATCGAATTGCACGGCGTCGAAGTCGGCGGTGGCGAGCGCATCCGTGACCCACTGCGCGGCGAGGCCCGGCTGCGCCGCCCACGCGCTGTCCCCGCCGAGCGCCGAGACGGAGACGCCCACCGCGTGCAGTGCGTCGACGGCCTCGGGCAACCAGGTTGCGAAGGCGCCCTGGTTCGCTGCCCACGGCACCGACAGGTACACGGAGTGGAGCCCATGGCTCTGCGCGAAGGCGGCCAAAGCGGCGGGCTGGAACTCGGGCTGACCGAGGCCGCGTGCATCCGCCGCCGGGTCGATCGGGTTGCCCCACGCCCACAGACTCGTGATCGCCGACGGCGAGGGGTCGACCCCGCTGTTCGGAACCGCGTCGGCCGCGGATGTCGCCAGCCCGGAAGCGGCGATCACCGCGATGACGCTCGCGACGGCGGCGGTGACCCTGGTTCCCGGCATGGCAGACCCTTCTCGACACGGACGCTGACGGATTCGGGTCTGCAGCGGAACCAGTCTGGCAGGGGGCGGTCGGTCACCGCTACGCCGTGATCGGGGGGCGTGGATCACCCGAGCGCGGGTCTGACATCCCGCACGATCGACTCCAGGATGCGAGCATTGAAGTCGACGCCGAGCTGATTGGGCACGGTGACGAGCACGGTGTCGGCGGCCTGGACCGCTTCGTCCTGTGCGAGTTCGGCCGCGATGACGTCGGGGGCGCCGATGTAGCTGCGTCCGAAGCGGGCGAGCCCGCCGTCGAGATGGCCGACCTGGTCGGTCGCGTCCGCCTGGGCGCGCAGGCCGAAGAAGCGGTTCGTCTCCTCGTCGATGATCGGCACGATGCTCCGGCTTACCGACACTCGCGGTTCGCGGTCGTGACCGGCTTCACGCCAGGCGTCCCGGAACATCCGGATCTGTTCCGCCTGCAGCTGGTCGAACGGCACGCCCGTGTCTTCGGTGAGCAGTGTCGAACTCATCAGGTTCATGCCCTGCTCGGCGGTCCACACCGCGGTGGCCCGGGAACCGGCGCCCCACCAGATGCGCTCAGGCAGACCGGGGGAGCGCGGCTCGATCGCGAGCGGTTGGGAGACGCCGGTCATCTGCGGGTTCGACAGGGCGAGCCCGGCTCCGGCGATGGCTGCGCGGAATACATCGGTGTGACGACGCGCCATATCGGCATCGGTCTCGTCGTCGGCCGGAACGTATCCGAACGACTCGTAGCCGCGCAGCGCCGTCTCGGGTGACCCGCGGCTGATGCCGAGCTGCAGTCGCCCGCCGCTGATCAGGTCGGCTGCCGCGGCGGATTCCGCGGCATAGAGGGGATTCTCGTATCGCATGTCGATCACGCCGGTGCCGAGTTCGATGCGGCTGGTGCGGGCCGCCATGGCCGCCAGCAGGGGGAACGGTGAGGCGAGCTGCTGCGCGAAATGGTGCACGCGAACATAGGCGCCGTCGACCCCCACCTCCTCGGCGGCCACGGCCAGCTCGACGCTCTGCAGCAGCGCGTCGGCGCCCGTGAGCACCTGGGAACCGCGCACGTCCTGCCAGTGGCCGAAAGAGAGGAATCCGATGCGTTTCACGATGGGGACAAGCCGGCAGATGCGTGCGGTATTCCGCGGGCCCCGAACACCGTGTCAGTCATCGAGCCCCTGGCGCCCCAACCAGGCGAGCACCTCGGAGGCGACATCGCGCCACCCGTGATCGATCGTGAGCGAGTGACCGCGGCCGTGGAATTTGATCAGCTCGGTCACCGCGTTCGACTTCCGGTACTGCCGCAGGGTAGCGTCAGTGGTGACATCGGGCACGGTGTGGTCCGCCGTTCCGGAAATCAGAAGCAGCGGACCGCGATCCTCATTGGCCGTGTCGACTGCCGCTTGCGAGTGCAGGGAGAAGTTCGCGCCCGCGGCCTGGAACAGGGGTCGCACGGTGGAGGGGATGGTCCACCTCTCGAACAGTTCAGCCGACTCCTCGTCGTCGAGCTGGTTCGCAAAGCCGTACCGGAACTCCTTCTCGGTGAGCGAGATCGCTCTACTGATGTTGGCCGGGTTGCGGAGGGCCGGGAGTCCGGACCGCAACTGGGCGAGCGGCAGCGGGAGGACCCCCTTGATCTGGGCGGGGTCGATGGCGACGCCGACGGTGCCGTATCCCTGCCCGAGAAGTTTCTCGGTGATGAGCCCGCCGAACGAGTGGCCGATGAGAACCGGGGGAATCGGGAGCGTCTCGATGATCCTCGCGAAGTGCGCCGTGACCTCGTCGATTCCCACATCCGCCACCTCGTCGGGGTGCGAGCGCGTGTCGGCGACAGTGTCGTGTTCGCCGGGCCAATTCGGGGCGATCGGGTCGTAGCCTTCATTGCGGAAGAACTCGACCCACGACCCCCAGCTGGAGGCGTGGAGCCAGAGACCGTGGAGGAAGACAACCGGTTGATTCGCCATCGCTCGTGCCTTTCGTCGGAATTCTCCGAAAACAAGAGACCACTGCACCGCAGGCACAGCGTATTCCCGTGGTCGAGCGGGGGCAATGGCGGCACCGATCACTCCCGGAGTAGTGTCGCGGAATGGTCGATTGGTTGTGCGCGGCATGCGCGGTCGAGTATCCGGCGGCGGACGAGCATCCTGAGGTCTGCCCGATCTGCGAGGACGAAAGGCAGTACGTCCCCCACGACGGGCAGCGGTGGACGTCGCTCCAGGCGTTGGCGGAGGCCGGTGAGCGCGTGGCGGTCAGCGAACTGGAACCCGAGCTGTTCGCACTGCGTTCCGAGCCGAGGGTGGGGATCGGCCAGCAGAGCCTGCTGCTGCGCACGCCGGCAGGCAACCTCCTCTGGGACCCGACCGGGTTCGTCGACGAGGTCGCGGTCGCCGCGGTGCGCGAGCTGGGCGGCGTGGCCGTGATCGCCACCAGCCACCCGCACATGTTCGGCGCCCAGACCTCGTGGTCCAGATTGCTCGGCGGGCCACCCGTTCTCGTGGCCGAAGCAGACCGGTCCTGGGTGCAGCGCGACGACCCCAGCGTGGCGACATGGTCCGGCGAGCGCCAGATCCTGCCGGGCGTCACCCTCCGCACCGTCGGGGGACACTTCCCGGGCAGCGCGATCGTGCACTGGGAGCGCGACGGCGGCGTGGTGCTCGCCGGCGACACCGTCTTCCCGGGGCCGAGCGGAGAATGGGTCACCTTCATGCGCAGCTACCCGAACGACATCCCGCTGTCGGGTGCGGTGGTGCGCCGAGTCGCCGACCGGCTGTGCGAGCGGCCGTTCGAGCGGCTCTACGGCAACCTGGGGAACACGGTCCTCGGCGATGCGCGCGGGGCTGTCCTGCGTTCGGCCGAGCGCTACATCGGTTGGGTCACGGGCGCGTTCGACGACCTCACCTGAGGTAGTCGGCGAGCGCCAGCTCCAGCGCCGGCTTCGGCTTGGCGCCGATGATGGTCTTCACGACCTCGCCGTTCTGGAACACCTTCATGACCGGCAAGGCCATGGCACGGTACGTCATCGCGGCCTGAGGATTGTCGTCGGCGTTGATCTTCACGATGCTCAGCGTGTCCGCGTGCTCGTCGGCGAGCTGTTCGAGGATCGGCCCGAGCGCGCGGCACGGGCCGCACCCGGGCGCCCAGAACTCGACGACGGTGGTGCCGGGGGCGGCGAGCACCGCATCAGGGAAGGTGGCATCGGTGACAGAGGTGAGTGAGGTCATGCCGGGAGGTTAAGCCGTGCCCTGGGGGTCAGGGTCAAGCTGTGACAGCATGGATGGGTAAGGAGCTTTCATGGAGATGCTTTCGCAACAGGAGATCCGTGACGCGTTCGTGAACTGTTCGCGAACCGAGGCGGCGGAGCTGCCGATGCCGCCGGGGCTGCACGAAGTCGACTGGTCGCGGCGCGAATACCTCGGATGGCGCGACCCGCGCTCGCCGCAGCGCGGTTTCGTGGTCGTCCCGACGGTGGACAGTCCGGTCGGCATCGTGCTGCGCGCCTCCGATGCGTCGATGCGGTCGCATTCTGCGTCGATGTGTGGTTGGTGCCAGGATGTGCAGCTCACCCACGACGTGTACCTCTACGTGGCCAGGCGCGCGGGTCAGGCCGGGAGGAACGGCGACACGGTCGGCACCATGCTGTGCGGCGATTTCGATTGTTGCGAGAACGTGCGGCGGAAGCCGTCGCCGGCCGTGGTGGGGTTCGATGTGGAGGCGGCGGTTGCCGCTCGCATCGCCGGTCTCGGCGAGCGCGCCCAGCGGTTCGCGGCGACGGTGGTCGGCGCCCGTATCTGACGCTCGGAGAGTGCGACCCGAGAGTGCGACTTGTTTGTATAGAATGCGAACATGTTGATTCGATTGGAAGCCGAGTCGTCCGCGTCGTTCGCGGAACAGATCGTCGCCCAGGTACGACTCGGCGTGGCACGCGGCGAGATCCAGCTGGGCGAGCGTCTGCCGTCGGCGCGCGAGCTGGCGGGGTCGCTCGGCGTGAACATGCACACGGTGCTTCGCGCCTACGACGATCTGCGTGAGGCCGGGGTCATCGACCTCCGCCGCGGCCGGGGCGCCGTTGTCGTCGCCGGTGACGCGCCGACAGTCCGCACCGTGTTCGAGTCCGCGGCATCGTTGGTCGCCGAGGCCACGCGTGCGGGCATCAGCTCGCGGGAACTGTCCGTGATCATCCGGGGACTGTCGTGAACGGCCGCATCGCGACGCGGGTGTGCCAGGTCATCGCCCTGTTCCTGGCACTCGTGCCATTCGGTGCCTTGGTCGTCGCTGGAATCGTCGTGGGGCCGCAGCTGGGACCCCGGATGGCTTCGCACTGGTCGGGCGGCGCTACGCCCGATGGCTACTCCGACACCTGGTCGTCGTTCTGGATCTTCGTTGGGATCGTGATCGTGATCACAGTCGCCGGTATCGCGGCCGTCGTCGCCTCGGTCACGTCGAACCGCGCGCGCCTCCTCGCGGCGTTCGCCACCGGCATGGCAGGTCTCTCATCGTTGGCGTGGTTCGTCCCCGCTCTCGCGACGGCGGCGGCTCCGTCGCCGGAGCAGGCGACGCTCGACGCGCGCATGCTGATGCTCATCCCCGTGGTCGCGCTCGGCGTCGCGGTGTTCCTCATCCTCCGGCCTGCAGCCGAGCCGGTTCTCGACGAGGACGCCGACGAAGCCGCCCCCACCGTCCCACCCCTTCGCGCAGGAGACCGTCTCGTCTGGACCGGCACTACGGGCACCGCATGGTTCACGACCCCGGGAGCGCTGCTCGCCGCGGGCGGAGTGGCCTGTCTCGTCGTCGCCGCCGTGCGGGGCACTCCGGGTCTCGTGGGAGCGGCCGTCGCCCTGCTGCTGATCGGCGGGGTCTTCCTGTTCTTCGGTCGGATGCGGTTGCGGATCGATGCGCGGGGGATGCGGCTCAGCTCGGCTCTATTCCGCCTCCCGATCATCCGGGTGCGCCTGGAGTCGGTGGCGAATGTGTCGGCCGAGGTCATCGATCCGCTCCGCTGGGGCGGGTGGGGATTCCGGCTCTCCGGTCGCGGGCTCGCGTATGTTCTCGGCAAGCGCGAGGGGCTGGTGGTCGAACGGCAGCGCGGCCTCGCCATCGCGGTCACGATCGGCCAGGCCGACCGGGCACGTGACGCGCTCGAGCTGCTGGTGCGGCAGCACCGGGAGCTCGACGCCGAACGGAGCTGAGCTCCCGGCAGGTTCCTGGTCCATACTCGTAACATCCACCGGGCGAAGGAGACGACGATGGCCGAGGGAACCGAGTCCGACCCGTGGATGCTGACCACGGCTCCGGGAACATCCGCGTACACGATGTGGCGTGACGAGGGCACCGACCCGCCGGCGCTGATCTGCCAGGTCGGGTCCACCAGGCTCCGCTACCGTCTGAGCGCCGTCGACGACCTCGCCGCGTGGTTGCGGACGCAGGCTGACTGGGTGCCGCTCGGTGCGGCCGACGAGCAGAAGCCGGCCGTCGCGGGGACCGTCGAGGCATGGGGGCGCGACGAAGCCAATCCGGTGGGCGGCTGGTATGGACTGCGCAAGGGCTACCGCGGCAGGTTCGGCATGTACCTCCCGCCGTTGCTCGAGCAGCTCGGTCTCGCCGAACTCACCCATGACGCCCGCAACAATCGGATGCGTGCTGTCGGTTCGTGACCGCATCGCCGCTACGGCAGGTAGTACGTGGGGTTCGGAAGTTTGATCGCGCGGTCGGCCGCGCCGCCGATCAGATCGCTGTACTGGTCGCCGAAGTTCGCCACGATGTCGTAGTGGCCGCCGGCCGCGGACTCGATGTGCTTCCTGGTCTGCGACTTGTACTCGATCGTCGTGCAGGCGGTTTGAGCGCAGCTGATGTAAGACGGCTGCTGCGAGGTGCCGACGCCGGTCCATTTGGTGTAGTAATTCGCCGCGGTGAACCCGGAGTAGCCGACCTTCGCGAGATTGGCGATGGTCGCCGCCTTCTGGTTGTCGTTGCGGCCGGTGAGCCCGACGATTGTGCAGCCTGACTTCTGCGCGACGGCGACGAGGGTCGTCATCGCCGGGGTCGCCGGGAAGCGCTGCGCCTGCACCCAGACGTTCTGCTCGGTCGGGTTGAAGGTGAAGTGCATGTCGGCGACCTCCATGTCGTACGTCATCAGGGTCGTGTCGTCCGCGTCGAGCACGATGGCTGGATTCTTGTGCAACTTCTTCTCCGCGAAGCAGGTCAGGGCGATCTGCGGAAGTTGCCTCAGCACCAAGGCGCGCATCTCCCGGATGTACGGGGAGTCGGTCTTGTTCGCGATGCCGGTGCCGGGGTCGCCGTAGTAGGTGGCGATCGTCGCCTTCACCGAGTCGATGTTCGGGATGCCCTCCCCGCCCGCCGTCGCGCCGCTCGACCCGTCGGGCGCCATCGTGAAAGCGGTTCGCGGTGAGAGCGCCGGTTCGGAGAGACCGGGCAGGTCGGGCGACGGGAGGTAGTAGGTGGGGTTCGGCAGCTTGAGCGAGCGTTCGGCGTATCCGCCCTGCAGATCGCTGAACTGGTCGCCCACATTGAGGGTGATCGTGTAGCCGAGGCTTTCGATGTGCTTGCGCGTGTTCGCTTTGAACTCGACGGTCGTGCATTTGGTCGTGGCGCAGGTGATGTACGAGGGCTGCTGCGACGCCCCGACTCCTGTCCACTTCGTGTAGAAGTCGGCGTCGGTGAACGGCTTGTAGCCCACCTTGTCGAGGTTGCCGAGCGTCCCCGCCTTCTGGTCGTCGTTGCGACCGGTGATGCCGAACACGGTGTAGCCCATCGCGGCGGCCTCATTGACCAAGCCGACCATGCCGGGGGTCGCAGGGAAGCGCTCACCCTGCACCCACACATCCTGTTCGGCCGGGTTGAAAGTGAAGTGCATGTCCGCGACTTCCATGTCGTAGGTCATGAGAGTCGTGTCGTCGGCGTCGAAGACGATCGCCGGCTTCTCGCCACGGCCTCGAGCCTGGTCGTATTCCGCCTTCAGCTTCGCCTTCTCGGCAGCGACGATCGCGGTCATCTGGCTGATGTACGGCGAAGCGGTCGTGTTCGCGATGCCGGTGCCGGGATCGCCGTAGTAGGTGGCGATCGTCTTCTTCACCGAATCGATGTTCGGGATGTTCTCGCCACCGACCGTGGCCCCGCTCGATCCGTCGGGAGCCATCGCGAAGCTGGTGTGCGGGGTCAGCGTCGTGTCCCCGTGCTGCGGTGAGGGTGACCATGCCTGGGCGCCGGAGGTTCCCACGACGCCGAGACCGAGGACGAGTGCGACGACGGCGGCAGAGCCCGAGAGCAGTCGCCGTCGGGCGCCGACGGCGCGGGAGGGGATTTCCGGAACAGTTCGAGGCAGCATTGCAGCACCATTCAGTTGATCGGTCCACCCCCGAATGGGGGTCTCCGAGCACACTAGTCGCGTCCCGCACGACGCGCCAGAGCGGCGACGGATGAGCACGGACGGTGCCGATATCGGTCGAACGGGAGGGGAATGCCACCGCGATCGGGAGCGGGATCAGGTTGTGCCGGTGGTGGGACTCGAACCCACACGCCCTCTCGGACAAAGCATTTTGAGTGCTCCGCGTCTGCCATTCCGCCACACCGGCGCACAACAACATCCAAAGAATACCGTAGGCTTTAACCCGTGACTGACCAGGAAGCTACCCCAACCGCCCCCCGACGCGTCGTCGTCGCGGAAGACGAATCGCTGATCCGGCTCGACATCGTCGAGATCCTCCGTGACAACGGTTTCGAGGTCGTCGGCGAGGCCGGGGACGGCGAGACCGCCGTCGCGCTCGCGACGGAACTGCGTCCCGACCTGGTCATCATGGATGTCAAGATGCCGCAGCTCGATGGTATCTCGGCGGCCGAGCGGCTGTCGAAGGGGCACATCGCCCCGGTCGTCCTGCTCACCGCGTTCAGCCAGAAGGAGCTCGTGGAGCGGGCCACCGAGGCCGGTGCCCTGGCGTATGTCGTCAAGCCGTTCACGCCGAACGATCTGCTGCCGGCGATCGAGATCGCCCTCGCCCGTTACGCCCAGATCATCGCGTTGGAGGCCGAGGTCTCCGACATGGTCGAGCGGTTCGAGACCCGCAAGCTCGTGGACAGGGCCAAAGGCCTCCTCAACGAGAAGATGGGCCTGAGCGAGCCCGAGGCCTTCCGCTGGATCCAGAAAGCCTCCATGGATCGCCGTCTCACCATGCACGATGTCGCCCAGGCGATCATCGAGCAGCTCGCCGCCAAGAAATAGCGCCTGCCCGCGCAGGGCAGCCGAGCGATCAGCGGTCTTTGATGAGGTTCGTGATGCGGATCGTCGAGCAGCGTCGACCCTGATCGTCGGTGATCGCGATCTCGTGGGTCGTAAGAGTGCGACCGAGGTGGATGGGCGTGCACACACCGGTCACATAGCCGCTCGTCGCCGAGCGGGTGTGCGTCGCATTGATCTCGATGCCGACCGCGAGACGGTCGGCCCCCGCGTGGAGATTGGCCGACATCGATCCGAGGGACTCGCCGAGCACCACGTACGCGCCGCCGTGCAGGAGATCGGCCGGCTGCGTGTTGCCTTCGACGGGCATCCGGGCCACGGCTCGCTCGAGGGTGAACTCGAGCATCTCGATCCCCATCTTCTCGGCGAGCCGGCCGAGTCCTCGGCGGTTGACATACGCGAGCGCATCCTCGGTCATGGCGGTCTTTCCTTCGTCGACGGGAACGATTCGGCTGTCACAGGCGCCTTGTAGGCTGTCCTGGTGTCAGACTCCGAAAAGCCTACCCTCCTGATCGTCGACGGCCATTCGCTGGCATTCCGGGCGTTCTACGCCCTGCCGGTAGACAGCTTCGTGACCCGCGACGGGCAGCACACGAACGCGATCCACGGCTTCATCGCGATGCTCATCAACCTGCTGTCCCAGCAGAAGCCGACGCACATCGCGGTCGCTTTCGACATCTCGCGCTACTCGTTCCGCACGCGGGAGTATCCGGAGTACAAGGGCACGCGCGGCGAGACGCCGCCCGAATTCGTCGGGCAGATCCCGCTGCTCGAAGAGGCCCTGCACGCGATGAACATCACGACGGTCACGAAGGAAGATTTCGAGGCCGACGACATCCTCGCCACCCTCGCTTCGCAGGGTGCCGCTCAAGGGTTCCGTGTTCTCGTCGTCTCGGGCGACCGCGACACCATCCAGCTCGTCAACGACGACGTCACGCTGCTCTACCCGAATGTGCGCGGTGTCTCTGAGCTGAAGGTCTACGACCCAGCTGCCGTGCGCGAGCGCTACGGGATCGAACCGCATCAATATCCGGAGATCGCGGCTCTGGTCGGCGAGACCAGCGACAACCTGATCGGCATCGACAAGGTGGGCGAGAAGACCGCCGTCAAGTGGGTCCAGCAGTACGGCACGGTCGACGAGATCCTCGCCCACGCCGACGAGATCAAAGGCGTCGTCGGGCAGAATCTGCGAGACCAGAAAGAGAATGCGCTCCGCAACCGGCGGCTCAACAGACTTCTGACCGATGTCGAGCTGCCGGTCGGTCCAGGCGATCTGGAGCGCCGGCCGCTCAACGAGGGCGCTGTGCGCGACATCTTCGCGCGGCTGCAGTTCAAGACGCTGCTCGACCGCCTGCTCAAGACCTCCGCAGAAGAGGGGATGCTCGACGGGTCGGGCAGCTTCAGCGAGGCGCTCGAGACGGGCGCGGTGAGCATCCCGCCCGTGCGCACGATGGTCGATGAAGAGCTCGGCAATTGGCTGGACAAAGCCTCCGCCGGCGACGGCGCCGTCGGAGTGCAAGTGGAGCTCGGCCCGGCAGGCATCACCGGTTTCGGGCTCGCGGCGCACGACGACACGGTCTACGTGCCCTGGGCCGCGGGCCGAATGGACTACCAGGCTCTCGAGGAGTGGCTCGCCAGCAGCGCACCCAAGTACTTCTTCCACGCCAAGCCGCAGTTCAAGGCGCTGAGCCGTGCCGGGCTCGTCGTCGACGGTCTCGCCTTCGATACCCGCATCGCCTCGTGGCTGGTGCGCCCGGGCGGCGCCCCGCAGTCACTCGCCGAGCAGGTCTACGAGGTGCTGGGGGAGACTCTCCCGGTCTCCGACCCGAACCAGCTCGTTCCGTTGATGGATGCGGTGAGCCCGGCCACCGAGGCCTGGTATGTGCGTCGGGTCGCCGAGGGCCAGATGCTCGCGCTCGACGAGGGGACCCGCACGGTGCTCGACGACATCGAGCTGCCGCTGGTCGCGGTGCTCGCCGAGATGGAGCTCGCGGGCGTCAGCGTCGACAGCGAGGTGCTGGCGCGCCTGCGCGGCGAACTCACCGACAAGGCGAACGACTACGCGGCGCGTGCCTACGCTGAGATCGGCCACGAGGTGAACCTGGGGTCGCCGAAGCAGCTGCAGCAGGTGCTCTTCGAGGAGCTGCAGATGCCGAAGACCCGTGCCACGAAGACCGGGTTCTCGACGGACGCCGCCTCGCTCGCCGATCTGCAGGAGAAGAGCCCGCATCCGTTCCTCGGTCTGCTGCTGCAGCACCGCGATGCGACGAAGCTGAAGCAGATCGTGGAGACGCTCGAGCGCTCGGTCGAGTCGGACGGCCGCATCCACACCACCTACGACCAGACGGGAACGAGCACCGGCCGAATCTCGTCGAACGACCCGAACCTGCAGAACATCCCGGTGCGCACCGAGGAGGGGCGGGAGATCCGCTCCGCGATCCGCAGCGGCGCCGAGTTCGAGACCCTGCTCACTGCCGACTACTCGCAGATCGAGATGCGGATCATGGCGCACCTCTCCGAAGACCCGGGGCTGATCGAGGCGTTCAACGCGGGCGAAGACCTGCACCGCTTCGTCGGCGCGCGCATCTTCGGCGTCGACCCGTCTGAGGTCACTCCGGCGATGCGCACCAAGGTGAAGGCCATGTCGTACGGCCTCGCCTACGGTCTCAGCCCGTTCGGGCTGTCGAAGCAGCTTCGCATCGAGACGTCCGAAGCCAAACAGCTCATGAGCGACTACTTCGCGCGCTTCGGCGGCGTTCGCGACTACCTGCGTGGCGTCGTCGAGCAGGCGCGCGTCGACGGCTACACCGAGACCATCTTCGGTCGCCGTCGGCCGTTCGCCGATCTCACCAGCACGAACCGGGTGCTGCGCGACAACGCCGAGCGGGCCGCGCTGAATGCGCCGATCCAGGGGTCGGCCGCCGACATCATGAAGATCGCGATGCTCGGCATCGCGGGCGACATGATCGACGGGAGTCTCGAGTCGCGGATGCTCCTCCAGGTGCACGATGAGTTGATCTTCGAGGTGGCCACCGGCGAGGGGGACGCCCTCGAGGCCATCGTCAGAGACCGCATGTCGCACGCCGCCACGCTCGCCGTCCCCCTCGAGGTCCAGGTGGGCCGCGGCCCCAACTGGGACGCCGCCGCGCACTGATCCGGCGGCCGGTCTCCACTAGCATCGCTCCAGGGGCGACGATGGTGGTGCCGAGGCGGTGAGTTCGGTCCAGCCGGGTCCGGTCGGGCGGGTTCCGCTCTTCTGCTGCATCGCCCTGTTCGCCGCGGTCGGGCCGTTGATCCTGGTCGCCTCGCTCCTGCTTCCGGGTGCGGACTGGATCGGGGTGCTCTGCGGCGTCGTCCTGTCGCTCGTCTCGATCCCGGCCGGGATCGCTCTCGGAAGGGCGGGTGGTTGTGCGCGCGTCAGGCGAATAGGGTCGAAGTATGACTAACGCAGAACAGCGGACGCCTACTCCGATCGACACGATCGCTGAAGAGTGGGTGGACACGCAACTAGAGCTGTACCCCGAGTTCCACGTCTGGCTGGGGCGTCCGGGCCGCGAAGGCGAATACGCCGACTACTCCCCGGCGGGCGCCGAGCAGGCCATCGGCAAGGTCAAGGAGGCCCTGGTCGCGATCGAAGCGGCGGAGCCGGTTGACGACATCGACCGGGTCACCAAGATGGATCTGGCGCGCGACCTCCAGCTGACGGTCGAGAAGCACGAGGCCGGGTTCAACCAGCGCGACCTCAACGTGATCGCCTCGCCGGCGCAGGAGCTGCGTGACATCTTCGACCTCGTGCCGACGGACACGGAGGAGGACTGGTCGAACATCGCCAAGCGGCTGCACAATCTGCCTGCCGCGATGGACGGCTACATCGAGACCCTCCGCAGCGGCATCGCCGCCGGAAACGTCCCGGCCATCCGTCAGGTGCGGGAGGTGCTGACCCAGGCGAACAAGCAGGTTGCCGAGTCCGGGTTCTTCTTCGAGTTCACCGCGGACGCCAAGGCCGGTGACGCCGACCTTCCCGCTTCGCTCGCAGCCGATCTCGCTTCGGGGGCGAAAGAGTCGGCCGCCGCCTACGCCAAGCTGGCCGGGTTCCTGCAGAACGAGCTGGGGCCGCACGCGCCCGAGAAGGATGCGGTCGGCCGCGAGCTCTACTCGCTCGCCTCGCGCAGCTTCCTCGGCGCCACGGTCGACCTCGACGAAACCTACGAATGGGGCATCGAAGAACTCGCCCGCATGGTGGCCGAGCAGGAGTCGGTCGCTCGGGAGATCAAGCCGGGCGCTTCGGTGCATGAGGCGATCGCGTTCCTCGACGGCGACTCCACCCGTAAGCTGCACGGCACCGACGCGCTGAAGCATTGGATGCAGGAGACGAGCGACCGCGCCATCGAAGAGCTGGGCACGTCGCACTTCGACATCCCGGAACAGATCCGCCGGCTGGAGTGCATGATCGCCCCCACCCAGGAGGGTGGTATCTACTACACCGGTCCGAGTGACGACTTCGCTCGCGCCGGCCGCATGTGGTGGAGCGTGCCCGAGGGCGTCACCGAGTTCGACACCTGGCGTGAGCTGACCACGGTCTACCACGAGGGCGTCCCGGGTCACCACCTGCAGATCGCGCAGGCCACCTACAACAAGGCGCAGTTGAACTCGTGGCGGCGTATCGCCGGCACCTCGGGTCATGCCGAGGGCTGGGCGCTCTACGCCGAACGTCTGATGGAGCAGCTGGGTTACCTCGACGATCCGGCCGACAGGCTTGGGATGCTCGACGGCCAGCGCATGCGTGCTGCCCGCGTCGTGCTCGACATCGGCGTGCATCTGGAGAAGCAGCTTCCCGACGGCACCGGACCGTGGACCGGCGAGTACGCGTTCCAGTTCCTCCGCGAGAACGTCAACATGAACGACGGTTTCGTGCGGTTCGAGGTGAACCGCTACCTCGGCTGGCCGGGGCAGGCCCCGTCGTACAAGATCGGGCAGCGCATCTGGGAGCAGCTGCGCGACGAGTACGCCCGGCGCGAGGGCGCCGACTTCGATATCAAGGCGTTCCACAAGAAGGCGCTCGACATCGGCGGTGTCGGTCTCGACACCCTCAGGTCTGCGCTGCTCGACTGAACGCTCCGTCGCCCTATCGCGTGGTGCTGGGGGAGCAGCTCGATCAGCTGCACCCCCGGCCGCGCGCCTACTTCGAGGGAATCCCGGAGGGTGCCGCGGCGGCGGCCGGGGCGTGTTCGACGCGGTCGTCGCGCCGCGGGTCGGGCGGCTACGAGTACGCGGGTGGGTTCCGCTACACGATCACGACAGAGGAGGGCGCCGGATGGGCGAACGCATCGTCATCGCCGGAGCGAGCGGTTTCATCGGCGCGTACCTGAGCTCGACGTTCCGGGAGCGCGGTGCGACCGTGTCGCTGATCGGGCGCACCGGACCGGATGCATCCTGGGGTGACTCGGCCGCGATCACCCGCCTCGTCGATGGCGCCGATCTGGTGGTCAATCTCGCCGGCCGGAGCGTGAACTGCCGGTACACCGACGCAAACCGCGCCGAGATCTTCCGCTCCCGGCTGGACACGACGCGGGAGGTCGGCGCCGCGATCGCGGCGAGCACCGTGCCGCCGCGTCTCTGGGTGAACGCATCGACCGCGACCATCTACCGGCACGCGGAGGACCGCGCGATGACCGAGTCGGCCGGCGAGATCGGGACGGGGTTCTCGGTCAGCGTCGCCACCGCGTGGGAGCGCGCGTTCTTCGAGCACGAGCTGCCCTCCACCCGGAGGGTGGCGTTGCGGATGGCCATCGTGCTCGGCGACGGCAGCGCCCTCCTTCCGCTGATCGCGCTTGCGCGGTTCGGTCTGGGCGGTGCGCAGCGGGACGGTCGCTGGTTCGCCACGACGGCTCGCCGCAACGCGGGGACGTTCCACGAGGCTGGGGCACGCGGCGGCAGGCAGAGGTTCAGCTGGGTGCACCTCCGGGATGTGCTCGGCGCTATCGACTTCCTGCGCGAGCATCCGGAGATCGACGGCGCCGTCAATGTCTCATCGCCGAACCCCGTGGACAACCGGACGTTCATGGCAGCGCTCCGCCGGGTTCTCGGGGTGCCGGCAGGGCTTCCTGCGTTCCGCTGGATGCTCGAAACCGGGTCGGCGGTCATCCGCACCGAGACCGAGCTGGTGCTCAAGAGTCGCTGGGTGGTTCCGGAGCGACTGCTGAACGCCGGGTACGGTTTCGAGCATGCCGAGCTCGAGCCGGCCCTGCGCGACATCGTCTCCAAACGCGGGTTGCCTGCGGCCTCGAAACGCAGCTAGACTGGACTGTCACATTTGTGACGACTCTATCCGCTTGCCGTTCGCGGAAAACAACACAGCACGACCACGCGACCGGCCCGAATCATGTCCATAACGGAGCACTCACTACATGACAACCGCAACGACCGACAAGGCACCCAAGCAGGTCGCCATCAACGACATCGGATCTGCTGAAGACTTCCTTGCCGCGGTCGAAAAGACGCTGAAGTTCTTCAACGACGGTGACCTCATCGAAGGTACCGTCGTCAAGATCGACCGCGACGAGGTCCTCCTCGACGTCGGCTACAAGACCGAGGGTGTCATCCCCTCCCGCGAGCTTTCCATCAAGCACGATGTCGACCCCAGCGAGGTCGTCGAGGTCGGCGACACCGTCGAGGCGCTCGTTCTCCAGAAGGAGGACAAAGAAGGTCGCCTCATCCTGTCCAAGAAGCGTGCGCAGTACGAGCGCGCATGGGGCGACGTCGAGAAGATCAAGGATGCCGACGGTGTCGTCACCGGTACGGTCATCGAGGTCGTCAAGGGTGGCCTCATCGTCGACATCGGCCTCCGTGGCTTCCTCCCGGCATCGCTCATCGAGCTCCGCCGCGTGCGCGACCTCACGCCGTACCTCGGCCAGGAGATCGAGGCCAAGATCCTCGAGCTCGACAAGAACCGCAACAACGTTGTGCTTTCGCGTCGCGCGCTGCTCGAGCAGACCCAGTCCGAGAGCCGCACCACATTCCTGAACAACCTGCACAAGGGTCAGGTCCGCAAGGGTGTCGTTTCGTCGATCGTCAACTTCGGTGCGTTCGTCGACCTCGGCGGCGTCGACGGTCTCGTCCACGTCTCCGAGCTCTCCTGGAAGCACATCGAGCACGCCTCCGAGGTCGTCGAGGTGGGTCAGGAAGTCACCGTCGAGATCCTCGAGGTCGACCTGGACCGCGAGCGCGTCTCCCTGTCGCTCAAGGCCACCCAGGAAGACCCGTGGCAGGTCTTCGCACGCACGCACGCGATCGGTCAGGTCGCACCGGGCAAGGTCACCAAGCTGGTTCCGTTCGGTGCTTTCGTCCGCGTCGCCGATGGCATCGAGGGCCTCGTGCACATCTCGGAGCTGTCCGGCAAGCACGTCGAGCTCGCCGAGCAGGTCGTGTCGGTGGGTGACGAGGTGTTCGTCAAGGTCATCGACATCGACCTTGAGCGTCGCCGCATCTCCCTCTCGCTGAAGCAGGCGAACGAGGGCGTCGACCCCGAGGGCACCGAGTTCGACCCGGCGCTCTACGGCATGCTCACCGAGTACGACGACCAGGGCAACTACAAGTACCCTGAGGGCTTCGACTCGGAGACGAACGAGTGGAAGGAAGGCTTCGACGCTCAGCGCGAGAAGTGGGAGCAGGACTACGCTGCAGCCCAGGCTCGCTGGGAGGCGCACAAGAAGCAGGTCGCCAAGGGTCTCGAAGAGGCCGCGACGGAGAGCACCACTTCGTCGTCCACCGGCGGCTCGTCCTTCGCCAGCGAGACCTCGGTCGGTGGCACCCTCGCCGACGACGAGTCGCTCGCCGCGCTTCGCGAGAAGCTCAGCTCGAACTCCTAAGCGGTTCTGCGGAACGGCCGGCCCTTCGGGGTCGGCCGTTCCGTCGTTAGCCCGTCGTGTCGTCCCGCTAGCATGGGGGCGTGCAGCTGATCGGACTCACCGGTGGGATCGCCTCCGGAAAATCGACCATCGCCCGCCGACTTGCCGAACGGGGCGCGCTCGTCGTAGACGCCGACCGCATCGCGCGAGAGGTCGTCGAGCCCGGAACGCCGGCTCTCGCCGAGATCGTCGATGCGTTCGGGCCGGGTGTGCTCCTGGCCGACGGCCGCCTCGATCGTCCCGCGCTCGGCGCGATCGTCTTCGCCGATGAATCGTCGCGCCTGCGCCTCAACGCCATCACCCATCCGGCCGTGCTCAGCGCTTCGACAGCGCGTTTCGAGGAAGCCGCCGCGGCGAACCCGGATGCGATCGTGGTGTACGACATCCCCCTGCTCGTCGAATCGGCCAATGAGTATCCGTTCGACCTCATCGTGGTCGCCCACGCCTCGGCCGACACCCGCGTCGAGCGTCTGGTGAGTCTGCGCGGGATGGAGCGCGGGGAGGCAGAGCGTCGCATCCGCTCGCAGGCGTCGGATGAGGAGCGTCTCGCGGTGGCGGATGTCGTGATCGACACCGACGGCACCCTCGAACAGACCGTTGCGCAGGCGGATCTGCTGTGGGAGCGCCTGCGAGGCTGACACCGTTGCGCCCACAGCGCACACCGGGTCTGGTGTCGGCGGTGCTGCCTAGACTTGAGACATGCAACCCACGCGCGCCGTCCGTCCCTTCGAGGTCGTCAGCGAATACCAGCCGAGCGGCGACCAGCCGCAGGCCATCGCCGAGCTCGCCGGCCGCATCAACGCGGGCGAGACGGATGTCGTGCTGCTCGGCGCCACCGGCACCGGCAAGTCGGCGACGACCGCCTGGCTCATCGAACAGGTGCAGCGCCCGACACTGGTGCTCGCCCATAACAAGACCCTCGCCGCCCAGCTGGCGAACGAGTTCCGCGAATTGATGCCGAACAATGCGGTGGAGTACTTCGTCTCGTACTACGACTACTACCAGCCCGAGGCCTACGTTCCGCAGACCGACACCTTCATCGAGAAAGACTCCTCGATCAACTCCGAGGTCGAGCGGCTGCGCCACTCCACCACCAACTCGTTGCTGAGCCGTCGCGACGTGATCGTCGTCTCGACCGTCTCGTGCATCTACGGTCTCGGCGCCGCCGAGGAGTATCTGGAGGCCATGGTCGCGCTGCAGGTGGGCGAGAATGTCGGTCGGGATGCGTTGATCCGCCGGTTCGTCGGCATGCAGTACGAGCGCAACGACGTCGACTTCTCGCGCGGCAAGTTCCGGGTGCGCGGCGACACGATCGAGATCATCCCGATGTACGAGGAACACGCCATCCGCGTCGAGCTTTTCGGTGACGAGATCGAGGCGCTCTATGCTCTGCACCCGCTCACCGGCGAGATCATCGAGCGTTTGGATGCGGTCTCGGTCTTCCCTGCCACCCATTACGCCGCGAGCCCGGCGACGATGCAGCGCGCCATCGGCACCATTCAGACCGAACTGCACGACCGGCTCGTCGAGCTCGAGCGAGAGGGCAAGCTATTGGAGGCGCAGCGACTCCGCATGCGCACCAGCTTCGACATCGAGATGATGGAGCAGATCGGCTTCTGCTCAGGCATCGAGAACTACTCGCGCCACATCGACGGTCGCAATCCGGGCGAGGCGCCGAACTGCCTGCTCGACTATTTCCCCGACGACTTCCTTGTGGTCATCGACGAGTCGCATGTGACGGTGCCGCAGATCGGCGCCATGTACGAAGGCGACTCGTCGCGCAAGCGCACGCTGGTCGAGCACGGCTTCCGGCTGCCGAGCGCGCTCGACAACCGCCCGCTCAAATGGAACGAATTCAAAGACCGCGTCGGCCAGACGGTGTACCTCTCGGCCACCCCCGGCAAATACGAGATGGGCATCGCCGACGGGATCGTCGAGCAGATCATCCGCCCGACCGGCCTCATCGACCCGGAGATCGTCGTGAAGCCGACGAAGGGGCAGATCGACGACCTGCTCGAAGAGATCCGTCAGCGCGTCGAACGTGACGAGCGCATCCTGGTGACGACGCTCACCAAGAAGATGGCGGAGGAACTGACCGACTTCCTCGCGGAGGCCGGGGTGAAAGTCCGCTACCTGCACTCGGATGTGGACACCCTGCGGCGCGTCGAACTGCTCACCGAGCTGCGCGCGGGCGTCTACGACGTGCTCGTCGGCATCAACCTGCTGCGCGAGGGTCTCGACCTGCCCGAGGTGTCGCTCGTCGCCATCCTCGACGCCGATAAAGAAGGTTTCCTGAGGTCGTCGACCTCGCTCATCCAGACCATCGGCCGTGCAGCGCGCAACGTCTCGGGCCAAGTGCACATGTATGCCGATGTGCTCACGGATTCGATGAAGCGCGCCATCGAGGAGACCGACCGCCGCCGCGAGAAGCAGGTGGAGTACAACCGCGTCAACGGTATCGACCCGACCCCGCTGCGCAAGCGCATCGCCGACATCACAGATGTGCTCGCCCGTGAGGGGGCCGACACCGCCCAGATGCTCGCCGGTCGCGAGGCCCGCAAGAAGAGCCCGACGCCGAACCTTCGGAAGGGCGGCATCGCGGCGCAGGGCGGCGCCGAACTGGAGTCGCTCATCGCCGACCTCAACGAGCAGATGCTGCAGGCGGCCGGCGAGCTGAAGTTCGAGCTCGCCGCACGCCTGCGTGACGAGCTCGGCGACCTCAAACGCGATCTGCGGCAGATGGAGAAGGCCGGCCACCTGGGCTGAGCCGGCCGGCGCCGCCGGGTCGGCGCGCGCGGGCCGGACCAGCGCACGCTACGGTGGCAGGATGAGCGGGACGACGGCGGCGCGATGAAGCGGCACCGCACGCTTGTCGTCTGCTCCGGGCTGCTGCTCGTCGCGGCCGCCGCCATCGCGGTGCAGGGTGCTCCCGTGTTCGGACCGTTCGCCTGGAACCTGAACGCGCCAGCTCAACCGGCGCCCACCGCGGTGTTCACGCCGCCACCGTTCTCAGCCGGCCCGGTTCCCGGAGCCCAGCATCAGCTCGGCCGTTTCGACCTCGCCTGGATCGTCGGTCTGCTGGCGGTTCTGGTTCTTGCCATCGCCGCCCTCCTGCTGTGGCAGCTGATCCGGCGGCGCCGGCGCCGGGGGGAACGCGACATCGAGGAACTCCGGATCGAGTCGCTCGAGGTGGTAGAGCCGGACGCCCCAGCGGAGCCCGCCGCACCACCGCTGCGGCGCGGGCTCGACCGTGCCCTCGACACGCTGGCCGAGCCACGCGAGCCCCGGGATGCGATCGAGCAGGCCTGGTTGGGGCTTCAGGAGGCGGCGGAGGAGTCGGGGGTGCACCGACTGGCGGCCGAGACGCCGGGGGAGTTCACGGCGCGCATCCTCGTCCGGGTGGGAGCCGACGGGCCGGCCGCTCACGCCCTGCTCGATCTCTACCTGCGCGTGCGCTTCGGCGCGAAGGAGGTGACCTTGGACGATGTCGAGGTGGCGAGGGCATCGCTCGAGACGCTTCGCGCATCCTGGTCCGCTCCGGCGGAGGGTGGTCCCCGCTGATGCGACAGGCATCGAGACCCGACCGGACCGAGCGCCCGCACGCCACGGTGACAGGTTTCCGACGCCGTCGCGTGCTGGGGTGCGTCGTGCTCGGGACCGCAGTGGGTGCCGCCTGCTGGTTCTTCGGGGTGGATGTGCCGCACGCCATCGGAATCGGGGCCGCGGTGGCAGCCTTCACCTCCGCATTGGCATTGGTCGCCGACCAGGCCCGGGTCGATTGGGCGCCGGATGTGGTCCAACCGCGTGACGGGGCCCGCCGCGAGATCGTCCAGCTCGGCTGGTCGCTGCACACCCGCGGCGGAGGTGTCGCACCGGAGGCGGTGCGCCGATTGCGCACGCTGACCGGCCAGGTTCTCGCCCTGCACGGGCTCGACCTGGACGACCCGGCCGACCGGCCGGCGGTCGAGCGGGTGCTCGGGCAGGATGTGCTGCAGGTGATCCGTCGAGGAACGGCCGAATCGCCCCGCCTCGCGACCTTCGAGGCCGTGCTGGCGACGCTGGACCGGCTTGCGGATGCTCCGCCCGGTGCTCTGGCGCCCGTCGAAGAGACAGCGCTCAGGCGACCGTCGCGGAGGGTGCGTGCCTTCCTTCGGCGGACGCCGTCGCGTCACACAGAGTCAGTGGCAGCCCAAGCACCGGACCCAGCCCGAGTACCGGACCGGGCAGCAGCACCGGACCGGGCAGCAGCACCGGACCGGGCAGCGGCACCGGACCCAGCCGCGCCAGCCGGCACGCCCAGGAACGAAACCGAGGAGAACCACGATGTCCGCTGACCGTCCGACCGAGGCCGTCGCGCCGCTTGCCCTGCCCGAGATCGCCCGGCTGAGTGCCGAGATCCTCGACCGCGTCTCGACCGTCGTCGTCGGCATGCGTCCGGCCCTGGAACTCGCCCTCGCCACGATCCTGGCCGGCGGCCACGTGTTGTTCGAAGATGTGCCCGGTCTGGGCAAGACGCTCGCCGCGCGCAGCATCGCCTCGGCGATCGGCCTCGATTTCCGGCGGTTGCAGTGCACGCCCGACCTTCTCCCGGCCGACATCACCGGGTCGTTCGTCTACGTGCCGTCGTCGGGGGAGTTCGCGTTCCGGCCGGGCCCGGTCTTCACCGGGTTGTTCCTCGCCGACGAGATCAATCGCACCTCGCCGAAGACGCAGTCCGCGCTGCTGGAAGCGATGGCTGAGGGGCAGGTCACCGTGGAGGGCCAGAGCTTTCCGCTCCCTCGACCGTTCCACGTCGTCGCGACCTCCAACCCGATCGAGTACGAGGGGACGTACGCGCTCCCGGAGGCGCAGCTCGACCGGTTCATGGTGCGGCTCGCCGTCGGCTACCCGGATGCGCAGGGCGAGAGTGAGGTGCTCCTCGCCCGGGTGCGCCGTCGTCAGGAGCGCGCGACCGTCGAACCGGTGATCGACGCCTTCACCGTGCGCGCCATGCAGGAGGGAGTCGAAGGGGTGGACGTCGATGCGGACATCGCCGCCTATTGCGTCGCCCTCGCCGCGGCGACCCGGCGGCATCGCGCGGTCGAGGTGGGTGCGTCACCGCGAGGCTCGCAGGGACTGCTCCTCGTCGCACGGGCGCGTGCAGTGATGGCCGGCCGGGATTTCGTGATCCCCGACGACATCAAGGCGGTGGCGACGCCGGTGCTCGCGCACCGTCTGTCGCTCACCGTGCAGGCCTGGACGAGCGGGGTGCAGGCCGCGCAGGTGGTCCAGGAGGTCGTCGGCTCGGTTCCCGGGCCGCCCGTCGTCGGACGGGACGACCGAGCGACGGCGAGCGCGGAGGAAGGCGCTCCGGCGTGACCGGCACCGGTAGCATCCCTGAGACCTCGGCGGCGGTTCCCGTCGGAGAGAGCGACGGCGCGCGGGCGGACGGCGGCCGCCTGCGCCGCTTCCGTGCCCGCTGGAGCCTGAGCCCGGCCGTCGTGGCCGCCGTCGTCGTCGGGCTGCTGTGTCTCGTCGTCGGGTTCGTGACGGCGCGGGTGGACCTCGCTCTGGTTGGGGCGCCGTTGCTCGTTGCGGCGGCAGTCGCCTGGGACCGACGGCCGCCGGAACAGATGAGCATCGTCGTCGGGGCCTCGGCCGAGGCCGTGCCGGGGCGCCGGGTGCAGACGACGGTGAGCATCGGAAGCGATGCGCGGCCCGACGCGGTGGAACTACGGCTGGAGATCCCCGGCCGTGAGCCGGTCGAGGTGGTGGTCTCGGCCCGTGCGGCCCAGCGGATCGTCTCGCACGTGCCTGTCGTCCGCACCGGCCCGCAGCGGTTCGTGGGTGCCGGCGCCCGTGTGATCGGTATCGATGCGTCATCGGTCAGTGAGGCGACGCCGCCGACGACGGCCGACCGGGTGATCCCGCCGCGCGCGATCCCGGTCCGCAGCCTTCCGCTCCCCGCTCGACTCATCGGTCTCACGGGCCCGCATGCATCGGGGCGGCCCGGCGATGGCGGTGAGTTCCGGGACGTCGATCGTTTCGCGCCCGGCGACCGGCTTCGCCGCATCGATTGGAAGGCGACGGCGCGGCGGGCGCAACTTCCGGGAGAGCTCTACGTGCGTCGAACCATGGCCACCTCGGATGCGGCCGTCCACTTCGTCATGGACAGCCGCGACGATGTGACCGGTCGTGTCTCGGAATGGCCGGCGCTGCATCCTGGGCCGGGCGTCGGGTCTCAGGATCTCGCCCGCGAGGCGGTCGCCTCGCTCGCCTCCGCGTATGCGGCTGCCGGCGACAGGGTCGGCTTCGACGACCTGGCCAACGCGACCCGGGGCATCCAGCCGCGCGGGGGCACCCGGCACCTTCAACGCGTGCTCCGTTCGGTGGCCGTGACAGGACCGAGCGGAGCGGCGACCGAACGGGTTCGCCCCCCGATCGTGGTGCCGGGCGCCCTCGTGTTCGTGCTCTCGACCTTTCTCGACGAGCAGTCGCTGCGGCTGGCCCTCGTTTGGCGAGCGGCCGGGCATCGGGTGATCGCCGTCGATGTGCTCCCGACGCTCCACACCGGCGATCTGCCGGGGCGCGATCTGCTTGCGCTGCGGGTGGTCGAGCTCGAGCGCAAGCTGCGGTTCCGCCGCCTGGCCGCCGCGGGCATCGACCTGCTCGCCTGGCAGGACGCAGGCGGCGAGCGGCGCGAGGCGCGTCTGCGCGAGCTGAGCCGGCCCAGGAGGATGAGGTGAACGGGGATGCGGTTGGGGTGAGCGGGGAGGCGGTGAACAGGGAGGTCGAGGCGGCGAAGCCACAGCTGGGGTTCACGGTGCCGGCCTGGTCGCTCCGTGCGCTCTTCGCGGTCGTCGCGATCGCGCTCTGCGCCGCCTTGGCCGGTTCCGAGCTCTGGCTCGTAGTGTCTCTCGCGCTCGCCCTCGCGGCAGTCGTGGTTCCTCGCTGGATGACGGCCTGGTTCCTGATCGGCGTCCTCGTTCTCGCCTCGCTGCTGCACGGTCAAGCCCTCACGGATTGGCGGACATACACCCTGATCGCGGGCGCGCACGCTCTTCACCTGCTGGCCTCCTGGATGCTCGTGGTCGCGCCCGGCGCGCGTCTTCAGCCGGCCGCTCTGTGGCCGAGCACGCGTCGGTTCCTCCTGATCCAGATCCCCGTGCAGCTCGTCGCCGTCGGTGCCCTCGCGCTCGCGACGACCGCGTCGGCGGGATTCGCCTGGCTCGCCGTGGTGGGAGGCCTCGCCATTGCGGGCGTCGTCGCGCTGCTCGCGGGGCCGCTCCTGAGTGGGCCCCGGAACTGACAGCGCTCTGTCGGTGGTGCGGCATAGACTCGGCGCGTGCCGGGCAGAGCTGTCAGCATCCGGGTGTCGGGGGAGCACGCTACAATCGAACATACCTTCGATGCGCGGTGGGCGAACACGGCCCGGCATCGGCACGGAAGAGCGGAGAATTGGTCGAGTGAGCGGAATCATCCAGTGAGTGTGAGCAAGGTGACCGGGTCCCATCTCAGCGTGCGTGGTGCCCGCGTGCACAATCTGCACAATGTCGACCTCGAGATCCCGCGCGATTCCCTGGTGGTCTTCACCGGTCTCTCGGGTTCGGGCAAGTCGTCGCTCGCATTCGACACGATCTTCGCCGAGGGTCAGCGCCGCTATGTCGAGTCGCTGTCGGCCTACGCGCGCCAATTCCTCGGTCAGGTCGACCGGCCAGATGTCGACTTCATCGAGGGTCTCAGCCCCGCGGTCTCGATCGACCAGAAGTCCACGAACCGCAACCCGCGCTCGACTGTGGGGACGATCACCGAGATCTACGACTACATGCGCCTGCTCTGGGCGCGCATCGGTGTTCCCCACTGCCCCGTCTGCGGTGAGACGATCCAGCGCCAGACGGTGCAGCAGATCGCCGACCAGCTCATGGAGCTCGAGTCGGGTCGGCGCTACCAGATCCTCAGCCCCGTCGTCTCGCAGAAGAAGGGCGAGTTCGTCGACCTCTTCAAAGAGCTCGCGGCGAGCGGTTACTCCCGGGCACTCGTCGATGGCGAGCCGGTCCAGTTGAGCGATCCGCCCACACTGAAGAAGCAGTACAAGCACGACATCTCCGTCGTCGTCGACCGTCTCGTGGCCGGTCCAGACATCCTCAGCCGCCTCACCGATTCCCTCGAGACGGCGCTGCGCCTCACCGACGGCCTCGTTCAGGTGAACTTCGTCGACGCCGAGGGGCCCGAAGCGTGGCGCTCGTTCAGCGAGAAGCTCTCCTGCCCGAACAACCACCCGATCCAGCTCACCGAGATCGAGCCCCGCACCTTCTCGTTCAACGCCCCGTTCGGCGCCTGCCCGGAATGCTCCGGCCTCGGAACGCGCATGTCGGTCGACGAAGATCTGCTGCTCGGCGACGACGATCTGAGCATCGCCGAAGGCGTCATCATCCCTTGGACCACACAGGGCAAGGGCCTCTTCCAGTACTACGAGAAGCTGCTCGACGGGCTCGCCCGCGATCTCGGGTTCTCGCTGACCACGCCGTGGCGCAAGCTGAGCGACGATGTCAAGACCGCGGTCATGCGCGGCGACAACTTCGAAGTCAAGGTCAAGTGGAAGAACCGCTACGGCCGCGAGATGAGCTATACATCGGGGTTCGAGGGTGTCGTGCCCTACATCGAGCGACAGTACCTCCAGGCCGAGACCGACACCCAGCGTGCGCGCTGGGCAGAGTACCTCCGCGAGGTGCCGTGCCAGGTGTGCGGCGGCAAGCGGCTGAAGCCCGAGGTGCTCGCCGTGCTCGTGCACGGGGCGAGCATCGCCGACGCCGCCGAGCTGAGCCTCAGCGACGCCCGCGGCTTCATGGAGAAGCTGCATTTGACCCCGCGGGAAGAGAAGATCGCCGCGCAGGTGCTGCGCGAGATCAAGGTGCGACTCGACTTCCTCATCCAGGTGGGGCTCAACTACCTCAATCTGTCCCGGGCGGCGGCATCGCTTTCGGGCGGCGAGGCCCAGCGCATCCGGCTCGCGACGCAGATCGGCTCCGGTCTCACAGGCGTGCTCTACGTGCTCGACGAGCCGAGCATCGGGCTGCACCAGCGCGACAACCGTCGCCTCATCGACACCCTCATCGCCCTCCGCGATCTGGGGAACACCCTGATCGTCGTCGAGCACGACGAAGACACGATCCGCACGGCGGACTGGATCGTGGACATCGGCCCCGGCGCCGGCGTGAACGGCGGCCACGTCGTGCACTCCGGGTCGTATGACGACCTGCTCTCGAATACGCGCTCCCTCACAGGGGACTACCTGGCTGGCCGCAGAGAGATCCCGGTTCCGGTCAAGCGGCGCAAGATCGACAAGAAGCGCATGCTCTCGGTCGTCGGAGCGGAGGCGAACAACCTCAAGAAGGTCACGGTCGATTTCCCGCTCGGAACCTTCGTCGCTGTCACCGGGGTGAGCGGCTCGGGCAAGTCGTCGCTGGTCAACGACATCCTCTACCGGGTGCTGGCCAACAGATTGAACGGCGCCCGCAAACTGCCGGGCAAGCACAAGGTGGTCTCCGGTCTCGACAACCTCGACAAGGTCGTGCACGTCGATCAGGCCCCCATCGGGCGCACGCCGCGCTCGAACCCAGCCACGTACACGGGCGTCTTCGACCGCATCCGCACGCTCTTCTCCGAGACGATCGAGGCGAAGTCACGGGGGTATCTGCCCGGCCGGTTCAGCTTCAACGTCAAGGGCGGCCGCTGCGAGGCCTGCTCGGGTGACGGCACCATCAAGATCGAGATGAACTTCCTGCCCGACGTCTACGTGGCCTGCGAGGTCTGCGGGGGGGCGCGCTACAACCGCGACACCCTCGCCGTGCACTACAAGGGCAAGAACATCGCAGAGGTCCTCGACATGCCGATCAGCGAAGCCGCCGAGTTCTTCGAGCCGATCACGGCGATCCATCGCTACCTGAAGACCCTCGTCGAGGTCGGACTCGGTTACGTGCGGCTCGGACAGAGCGCCACGACGCTCTCCGGTGGTGAGGCGCAGCGGGTCAAGCTCGCGACGGAGCTGCAGCGCCGTTCCAATGGCCGCAGCATCTACGTGCTCGACGAGCCGACCACCGGTCTGCACTTCGAAGACGTGCGCAAACTCCTCCTGGTGCTGAACGGCCTGCTCGACAAGGGCAACACGGTGATCGTCATCGAACACAACCTCGACGTGATCAAATCCGCCGACTGGATCATCGACATGGGTCCCGAGGGTGGAGCCGGCGGCGGTCAGGTGATCGCCACGGGCACGCCCGAGCAGGTGGCCGAGGTCGAGGGCAGCCACACCGGCTTCTTCCTCAAGGAGATCCTGCAGGGCGCCGAGGGTGCCCGAGGCGCCGCTTAGGAGACCGGCGTGCCCGATACCGTCAGCTATCGCCCGAAGGCGGGCGAGATCCCGACCCAACCGGGTGTGTACCGTTTCCGCGACGCGAACAGTCGCGTGCTCTACGTGGGCAAGGCCAAGAACCTCCGTGCCCGGCTGAGCAACTACTTCCAGCCGCTGCGCAGCCTCCACGAGCGCACCCGGCGCATGGTGACGACGGCCGCCTCCGTGGAGTGGACGGTCGTGGCCAGCGAGTTCGAGGCGCTCCAGCTGGAGTACACCTGGATCAAAGAGTTCAACCCGCCCTTCAACGTGCAGTTTCGGGACGACAAGTCCTACCCGTACCTCGCGGTCACCCTCGGAGACCGCATCCCGCGGGTCATGGTCACCCGCAATCGCGGCGCGAAGGATGCGCGCTATTTCGGCCCGTACACGAAGGTCTGGGCGATTCGCGACACGGTCGACCTGATGCTCAAGGCGTTCCCGATGCGCAGCTGCTCAGACGGGGTCTATCGCCGCGCCGAGCTCACCGGGCGGCCCTGCCTGCTCGGCGACATCGGCAAGTGCGCGGCGCCATGCGTCGGCCGGATCAGCCCGGAAGACCACCGCGAACTGGCCGAAGATTTCGTCTCGTTCATGGCGGGCAACGACACCAAGCACATCCGTGCCCTCACCGAGCGGATGAAGGAGGCGGCGAGCACCCAGGACTACGAGGCGGCCGCCCGACACCGTGACGCCGTTCAGGCGCTCGAAGCGGCGATGGGCAAGAGCGCCGTCGTGCTCTCGGACAGTGTCGACGCCGATGTGTTCGGCATCGCCCACGACGAACTCGCCGCCGCGGTCCAGCAGTTCATCGTGCGCGGCGGCCGCATCCGCGGAGTGCGCAGCTGGGTGGTCGACAAGGAACTCGATGTGGAGCTCGGGGACCTCGTCGAGACGGTGATCCAGAACGCCTATGAAGGCACGGATGCGCCGCCGCGCGAGATCCTCGTTCCCGAGTTGCCCGACGACGTCGCCGAACTCGAGCAGTGGCTCACCGCGCGGCGGCAGGAGATCGGCGACTCCTCCGGCCCGAGATCCGGTCTCAGCGGGCGCGTCGCCATGCGCGTCGCCCAGCGGGGCGACAAGGCCGCGCTCGCCCAGACCGTGGAGATGAACGCGAAGAACGCCCTGGTGCTCTACAAGACGCGCCGCAGCTCCGACTTCGTGGCGCGGTCCAAGGCCCTCTCCGACATCCAGGATGCGCTCGAAATGTCCGACGCCCCGTTGCGCATGGAATGCTACGACGTCTCCCACCTCAGTGGCACGAACATCGTGGCCTCGATGGTCGTCTTCGAAGACGGGTTGCCCCGCAAAGACCAGTACCGCCGGTTCAGCATCCCCGACTCCACCGACGACACGGAGTCGATCTACCAGGTGATCACGCGCCGACTGGCCTACCTCAAGAACCCCGAGCTGGATTCCGAGGGGGAGGAGCTGCCGGTCGAATCCGCGACGCCGGACGGGGGCGTAGACGACGAGACGACCGCAGACGTGGCTGGTGACGACCCGACGATCGATGTCGAGGCCGAACTGGCGGCCGCGGCGGAGAAGCGCCGCAAGAAGTTCTCCTACCCACCGAATCTGCTCATCGTCGACGGCGGTCAGCCGCAGGTCGCCGCCGCCCGGCGGGCGCTCGAGGAGTCCGGGGTTCAGGGCATCCAGCTCGCCGGCATTGCGAAGCGTCTCGAAGAGATCTGGCTTCCCGACTCCGACTTCCCGGTGATCCTGCCGCGCAACAGCGATGCGCTCTTCCTGATCCAGCGCATCCGGGATGAGGCGCATCGGTTCGCGATCACCTATCAGCGGGCCCGGCGCAAGCGGGACATCGGATCGGTCCTGGGCGAGATCCCCGGGCTCGGGCCGGCGAAGGTGAAAGAACTGCTGAAGCATTTCGGTTCGGTCGCCCAGCTCAGGAAGGCGAGCCCCGAACAGATCGCGGAGGTGCGCGGTGTCGGAGCGACTCTTGCTTCGGCCGTCCACGAGCGGCTCACCAGTCGCTAGGCTTGGGGGACCGAACCGACCGGAGGAGCGCCACCAATGACCACCGACAACGAGCAGCAGGAAGTGCTGATCGTCACCGGAATGTCGGGCGCCGGCCGCTCGACCGTCGCCAACGCGCTCGAAGACCTCGACTGGTATGTCGTCGACAACCTTCCGCCGCAGATGCTCCGACCGCTCATCGAGCTCGCGGGCCGCGCGGGGTCGACCCTTCCCCGCATCGCTGCGGTGGTCGACGTGCGCGGTCGCAACCTCTTCACCGATCTCCGCGACATGGTTCAGAGCCTGCGCGAGGGCACGAAAGTGCGTGTGCTGTTCCTGGAGGCGACGGATGCGGTGCTCGTCCGACGTTTCGAGGCCGTGCGTCGACCGCACCCGCTGCAGGGCGACGGCACGATCCTCGACGGCATCGTCGCCGAACGGTCGCGGCTGCGAGAGATCCGTGAGGCCAGCGACATCATCGTGGACACCTCCGACCTGAACATCCATCAGCTGGCAATGAACATCACTGAGACCTTCGCAGCCGAGAACACGGCCGGCGTGCAGGTCACCGTAATGAGCTTCGGCTTCAAATACGGCCTGCCGCCAGATGCCGACCTGGTGACCGACGCGCGCTTCCTGCCCAACCCGTTCTGGAACCCCGAGCTGCGGCCGTTCACCGGTCTCGACGAGGTCGTGCGCGACTACGTGCTCGAGCAGCCCGGCGCCCTCGATTTCATCGAATCGTACATGGGCGCGCTGCGCCCGGTGCTCGCCGGCTACCAGCGCGAGAACAAGCGGCATGCCACGATCGCGGTAGGCTGCACGGGGGGAAAACACCGCTCGGTAGCGATTGCGGAAGAGCTCGCTACGCGATTGAAGGACATCCCAGGGGTCGCGGTGAACATCAAACACCGCGATCTCGGCCGTGAATGACGCCGGCCGCATGAATCCGGCCCCACCCCGGCCGACGACAGAAAAGGAACCCGATTGGCTCTCACCGCCGACGTCAAAGACGAACTCACGAAGGTCGAGGTCAGCAAGACCACTGTCCGGGCCGCCGAGCTTGCGACAATCCTCCGTTTCTCCGGCGGTCTGCACCTGATCAGCGGCCGGATCGCGGTGGAGAGTGAACTCGACACCCCGGAGCTCGCCCGACGCGTGCGCAAAGACCTCGCCGAGCTGTACGGAGTCCGCAGCGACGTCTCCGTGATCTCGGCGTCCGGCCTGCGGCGGACGAGTCAGTACCTCGTGCGGGTTCTCGAAGGCGGGGAGACCCTCGCCCGGCAGACCGGTCTGCTCGATGCCCGTCGACGCCCCATCCGCGGACTGCCGAACCGTTTGACCACCGGTTCCCGTGACGAGCTCGCCGCCGTCTGGCGCGGCGCGTTCCTCGCCCACGGTTCGCTGACCGATCCGGGCCGGTCGGCCGCCCTCGAGATCACCTGCCCGGGCAACGAGTCGGCGATGGCGCTGGTCGGCGCGGCCGGACGTCTCGGCGTCGCCGCGAAGGCACGCGAGGTTCGGGGAGTGCACCGTGTGGTCATCCGCGACGGCGATGCGATCAGCTCGATGCTCGTGCACATGGGCGCGAAGAAGACGGTCGAGAACTGGGAGCAGCTTCGGCAGCGCCGTGAAGTGCGGGCGACCGCCAACCGTCTGGTCAACTTCGACGACGCCAACCTGCGGCGTTCGGCGCAGGCGGCGGTCGCCGCGTGCGCCCGGGTGGAGCGGGCTCTCGAGATCCTCGCCGACGATGTGCCGAAGCATCTGCGCTATGCGGGTGAACTCCGGCTGAACTTCCGCGACTCCAGTCTCGACGAGCTCGGCCACCACGCCGACCCGCCGATGACGAAAGATGCGGTGGCCGGTCGCATCCGTCGGCTCCTCGCCATGGCCGACAAGAAGGCCGTCGACCTGGGGATCCCGGGCACCGACGCGAACCTCCCCGCCGACCTCGACGAGGTCTGAGCCGCTCTGTGACGCCGATGGGAACATCCGGTGCCGCCGACGGTTGCCTTTACTAGACTGGACAAGTCGCTCGAACCCGGTTCGAACCGCTCGCGCCGGGAACCACATTGGAGATGAGTAATGGCTGACTACACGCTCGCAGACCTTCCCTACGATTACTCGGCACTCGAGCCGAACATCAGCGGTCGGATCATGGAGCTGCACCACGACAAGCACCACAAGGCGTATGTCGACGGTGCGAACACCGCCCTCGTCAAGCTGGCCGAGGCTCGCGACGCCGACGACCTGACGTATGTCAACAAGCTGCAGAAAGACCTCGCGTTCAACCTCGCCGGCCACGTGAACCACACCGTGTTCTGGAACAACCTGTCTCCGGACGGCGGCGACAAGCCGACCGGTGAGCTCGCCGCTGCGATCGACGAGTTCTTCGGTTCGTTCGACAAGTTCCGCGCCCACTTCACGGCCTCGGCCCTCGGCATCCAGGGCTCCGGCTGGTCGATCCTGGCCTGGGATTCGCTCGGCCAGAAACTCATCATCGAGCAGCTGTACGACCACCAGGGCAACCTCGCCGCGGCCACCGTTCCGCTGCTGCTGCTCGACATGTGGGAACACGCGTTCTACCTCGACTACGTGAACGTGAAAGCCGATTATGTGAAGGCGTTCTGGAACATCACCAACTGGGGTGACATTCAGGAGCGCTTCACCAGGGCGCGCGAAAAGACCGCGGGGCTGCTGCTACTGTCGTAGCGGAAGAGGTGTCCCGGAAGGGGAACCTCCCGGGACACCGCCGTCCGGTCCTTCCCAACAAAATGCATCCCCAAAGAAATGTGCGCCGTCGGCGCCTCGTCAGTAACAGGAGACATCTGTGTCCGTAAAGATCGGAATCAACGGGTTCGGTCGCATTGGTCGGAACTTCTTCCGCGCCGCGCTCGCCAAGGGCAGCGACCTCGAGATCGTCGCCGTGAACGACCTCACCGACAACAAGGCGCTCGCGCACCTTCTCAAGTACGACTCGATCACCGGTCGTCTGGATGCCACCGTCGAGCTCGACGGCGACAACATCATCGTCAACGGCAAGCCGATCAAGGTTCTCGAAGAGCGCGACCCGGCCAACCTGCCCTGGGGCGAGCTGGGTGTCGACATCGTCATCGAGTCCACCGGACGGTTCACCAAGTCCGAGGATGCGCGCAAGCACCTCGCCGGCGGTGCCAAGAAGGTCATCGTGTCGGCTCCGGCCACCGGCGATGACGTCGCGACGATCGTCCTCGGCGTCAACGAGGAGACCTACGACAGCGCGGTGAGCGACATCCTCTCAAACGCTTCCTGCACGACTAACTGCCTCGCCCCGCTTGCCAAGGTGCTGCTCGACAACTTCGGCATCGAGCGCGGTCTCATGACCACGGTCCACGCGTACACCGCCGACCAGAACCTGCAGGACGGCCCGCACAGCGACCTCCGTCGTGCCCGTGCGGCCGCCGCGAACATCATCCCGACGTCGACCGGTGCCGCCAAGGCTCTCGGCCTCGTCATCCCGGAGCTTGTCGGCAAGCTCGATGGCTACGCGCTGCGCGTCCCGGTCATCACCGGTTCGATCACCGACCTCACGGTCGAGGTGTCGAAGCCTGTCACGGTCGCCGAGGTCAACGCGGCGTACAAGGCCGCGGCCGAGGGTCCCCTCAAGGGCATCCTCAAGTACACCGAAGACCCGATCGTCTCGACCGACATCGTCAGCGACCCGCACTCGTCGATCTTCGACGCCGGTCTCACGAAGGTCATCGGCACGCAGGTCAAGGTCGCGTCGTGGTACGACAACGAGTGGGGTTACTCCAACCGTCTGGTCGACCTGACCGAGTACGTCGCCGACCGCCTCTAGTACCGGGAACCGACGTGACGCTTCGCACCCTTGATTCACTCGGTTCGCTCGCCGGCAAGCGCGTCATCGTCCGCTGCGATCTGAACGTCCCCCTCAAGGATGGTCAGATCACGGACGATGGCCGTGTGCGAGCGTCGATTCCCACTCTGAACGCTCTGATCAACCAGGGCGCGAAGGTGGTCGTCATCTCCCATCTCGGCCGCCCCGAGGGCGCGCCCGATGCCAAGTACAGCCTGGCCCCGGTCGCTCAGCGGCTCTGCGAGCTGCTGGGCAAGCCGGTGACCTTCGCCCGTGACACCGTGGGCGGCGGCGCCGAAGAGGCCGTGTCAGGCCTCGCCGACGGCGACGTCGTGCTGCTGGAGAACCTCCGGTTCAACCCGGGGGAGACCAGCAAAGACGCCGATGAGCGTGCAGCCTTCGCGGCCAAATTGGCCGCGTTCGGCGACGCCTTCGTCTCCGATGGGTTCGGCGTCGTGCACCGCAAGCAGGCCAGTGTCTACGAGCTGGCCAAGGCGCTTCCGAGCGCCGCCGGTCAGCTCATCGCCACCGAGCTGGATGTGCTTGACCGGCTGACCGAGAACCCCGAGCGCCCGTACGCGGTCGTCCTCGGCGGTTCGAAGGTCTCCGACAAGCTGGGCGTCATCGGTCACCTGCTCCCGCGGGTCGACTCGCTGCTCATCGGCGGCGGGATGCTGTTCACGTTCCTCGCGGCCCTCGGTCACAAGGTCGGCTCCAGTCTGCTCGAGGCCGACCAGATCGATATCGTCAAGGGCTACCTCGCCCAGGCGAAGGAGCTCGGGGTCGAGATCGTCCTCCCGCGCGACGTCGTGGTCGCTTCGAAGTTCGGGGCGGATGCGGAGCACGTCGTGCGCCCGATCGACGGCATCGAAGACACCGATTGGGGCTCGAGCGGCCTCGGTCTCGACATCGGTCCGGCGACGAGCCAACTCTTCGCCGAATATGTGCGCGGAGCCCGAACGGTCTTCTGGAACGGTCCGATGGGTGTGTTCGAGCTCGCGCCGTTCGCGGCCGGCACGAAAGCGGTCGCGCAGGCGCTGACCGAGGTCGACGGCCTCGGCGTCGTCGGCGGGGGCGACTCCGCGGCGGCCGTGCGCGCGCTCGGCTTCCGCGACGACCAATTCGGTCACATTTCTACGGGTGGCGGTGCGAGCCTCGAGTTCCTCGAGGGCAAGCACCTGCCGGGACTGGAGGTCCTCGGATGGCAGCAGTGAGCTCGAGCGTGCGGCGTACGCCGCTCATCGCCGGCAACTGGAAGATGAACCTCGATCACCTGCAGGCGATCGCGTTCGTGCAGAAGCTCGCGTGGAGCCTTAAAGACGCCTCGCACGACTTCTCGGCTGTCGAGGTCTCGGTGTTCCCGCCGTTCACCGACCTCCGGAGCGTGCAGACCCTGGTCTCGGCGGACAAGCTGCCGCTCGCGTTCGGCGGCCAGGACGTCTCCGAACACGAGTCCGGTGCGTTCACCGGCGAGATCTCGGCGAGCTTCCTGGCGCAGCTGGAATGCCGGTATGTGATCATCGGACACTCGGAGCGGCGCACGCTGCACAACGAGACCGACGAGCAGGTCGCCGGCAAGGTCGCGGCCGCTCTGGCGCACAACCTGTCCCCGATCATCTGCGTCGGTGAAACGGCGGAAGACCTGGAGACCCACGGCGCCAGCGCCGTGCCGGTGGCACAGCTGCGGGCGGCACTCGTGGGTGTGAAGTCCGCTGCCGACATCGTGGTGGCGTATGAGCCGGTCTGGGCCATCGGCTCCGGCCAGGCGGCGACGCCCGAGCAGGCCGAGCAGGTCGCCGCCGCTCTTCGGGCCGTTCTGGTCGAGGTGTTGGGCGAGGATGTCGCTGCCAAGACGCGCATACTTTACGGTGGCTCGGTCAAATCGGGGAACATCGCCAGCTTCATGCGCGAGCCGAACGTCGACGGCGCACTCGTCGGCGGCGCGAGCCTCGACGTTGCGGAGTTCGCGAGCATCGTCCGCTACCAGAAGCACGTCGGGCTCTAGGCTCACCCGAACGCAGGCGGCTCTCGCAAGCCGCCTGCGGTTATACTGGTCGTTGGTCTTCCCGGGCACAGAGTCCGGTCGCGTTCCGAAAGGTTTCTCGTGCAAATTCTCCAGGTCGTCCTGCAGGTGCTGCTGGGCATCACCAGCCTCCTGCTGACGCTGCTCATCCTCCTGCACAAGGGGCGCGGTGGTGGTTTGTCCGACATGTTCGGCGGCGGTGTCACCTCGAACCTCGGTGCCTCCGGTGTGGCCGAGCGCAACCTCAACCGCATCACGGTGATCCTCGGACTGATCTGGATCATCTGCATCGTGGTCCTGGGCCTGATCACCAAGTTCGATTCGGGCGCGTAAGCGCCCCGCGCCGCACAACAGCGTCAACACAGCGAGGAGCAAAATGGCATCCGGAGGAAGTGCAATTCGGGGTTCGCGCGTCGGCGCCGGACCGATGGGGGAGCAGGATCGCGGTTTCCACGCGGAACGCATCACAGTCTCCTATTGGGACGCCCTCGGCAACGAGACTGTTCGCCACTTCGCGGCGAACCTGCCCGACGAGGAGATCCCCGAGGTCATCGACTCGCCGTCGTCGGGTCTTCCCGCCGGCCGTGACAAGGAGAACCCGCCGTCGGTGGCGAAGCTCGAACCGTACAAGACACACCTCGCCTACGTGAAGGAGCGTCGCACGGAGGAAGAAGCCGAGCAGCTTCTCGAAGATGCGCTCAATCAGTTGCGTGCCCGTCGTGGCAAGCTGACTGCCACGAGCTAGCGGTTTCGTCGGTCTGACGAGTCGTCAACCAAACCACGAAGAGGGGCCCGGATTCGCATCCGGGCCCCTCTTCTCGTTCACGATCAGTAACTGGGGGCGATGAGGTTCTCGGGAACCTCGGCCGCGGCGTCCTTGTCGACGAAGAACACGGTGCGCTTGCGACCTTTCGCCCCGGCCACCGGAACCTCGGTGTAGCTCGCGCCGGCCAGCGCCAGGCCGAGCGCGGACGCCTTGTCGGCGCCGGCGAGGACCAGCCAGATGCGGTCGGAGGAGTTCAGCACCGGCCGGGTGAGGCTGAGGCGCTCCAGCGGAGGCTTCGGCGAGTCGCGCACCGCGATGACCGTCGCCTCCGCCTCGCGGATGCCCGCGCGGTCGGGGAATAGCGAGGCGATGTGGCCATCCGGTCCGACGCCGAGGAAGGTGATGTCGAACCGGGGCTGCTTCGCCCCGTCGGGGGCGAAAGCCTCGAGCTCAGCCGCGTAGACGGCGGCGGCCTCGTCGATGCTCTCGATCTCGTCGGACGCGGGGAACGCGTGAACGTTCTCTGGCGGAACAGCGATGTGATCGATCAGTGCCCGGAAGGCCAGGAGATCGTTCCGGTCTTCACTCGCCTTGGGGACGAATCGTTCGTCGCCCCACCAGAAATGCACCTTGGTCCAGTCGACGCTATCGCGCGCGGTGGAGGCGTTCACAGCCTCCAGCACGGCGATGCCAACCGTACCGCCGGTCAATACGATGTTCGCTTCACCGAGGTCGTCGAGGATGTCGACGGTCTTAGTCAGGAAGCGCGCCGCGACCGAACCGGTGAGGGCTTGTTTGTCGGGGTGAACGAGCACCCGCCGTTCGTTCGTCATCCCTTGCTGCCCACTCCCGTGTCGGCGGCCTCGAGCTGGTCGAGCCCTTTGGTGATCACCTCACCGTACAGGTCGTCGGGGTCCAACCGGCGCAGTTCCTCGGCGAGGCAGTCGCGCAGGCTCCGCCGCGGGAGCGACAGATCGTGCGTGGGCTGGTTGGGCTGCGAGAGGCGCGCGATGTTGGGGATCTCTCTTTCGAGTTCGATCACTCCCGATGCCCGCCCCATCCGGACCCCGTGGATGCCGCTGGAGCCGGTGGCGCGCGACGTCAGGTCGTGCTGGACCGGAACCTGCAGCTGCAGCGAGAGCCAAGCGGCGAGAAGCACCGTCGAGGGCGAGTCGGCCGCACCCGCGACCTCCACGTTCTCGATCGGCTCGTACGGCGGCTGGTCGAGAACGGCGGCGAGCTGCGCCCGCCACAGGGTGAGCCTGGTCCAGGCGAAGTCGGTGTCGCCGGGGGCGTACGTCTTCGAGAGATGCTGGAGCGCTGCCTGAGGATCGGGCTGAGCCGACGCGTCGGTGATGCGGCGCGTCGCGATGCGGCCGAGCGGCGATCGGGAGACGACCTCGGGGGCGATGCCCGGCCACCAGACGACGACCGGAGCGTCGGGGAGCAGCAGTCCCGTGACGAGCCCCTCCTCGTCGCTGGCGGTCTCGCCGTAGGCGCGCAGCACGATGACCTCGCTTGCGCCGGCGTCGCCGCCGACGCGGATCTGAGCGTCGAGTCGGCCGTCACCGTTCGTGGTGGAGCGTTCCTCCTCGGTGGAGACGACGATCACGCGCATGGGATGCTCGCGCGAGGCGTCGTTGGCGGCCTCGATGGCCTCCTCCTCCTGACCGAGATTCGTGGCGATGACCAGGGTCAGCACACGCCCGAGGGCGACGGCGCCGCCCTCCTCGCGGATCTTGACCAGGGCCTTCGAGACCTTGCTCGTTGTCGTGTCGGGCAGATCGACGATCATGGACGCCTCCAAACGCGGCCGTCGCGTGCGAGCAGCTCATCGGCTGAACTCGGACCCCACGTGCCGGGACGGTACTGTTCTGGCTGACCCTGGGTCGTCCAGAACTCTTCGATCGGGTCGAGGATCTTCCAGGAGAGCTCGACCTCCTCATGACGGGGGAACAGCGGCGGGTCACCGAGCAGCACATCCAGGATGAGGCGCTCGTACGCCTCCGGGCTCGCCTCGGTGAAGGCGTGCCCATAGCCGAAGTCCATGCTCACATCGCGTACCTGCATGCCGGCGCCGGGAACCTTCGAACCGAAGCGGATCGTCACCCCTTCGTCGGGCTGCACGCGGATGACGAGCGCGTTCTGGCCGAGCGCTGACGTCTGACTCTCGGCGAAGAGCTGCTGCGGGGCGCGCTTGAAGACCACGGCGATCTCGGTGACGCGGCGACCGAGCCGCTTGCCGGCCCGAAGGTAGAACGGCACTCCCGCCCACCGGCGGGTGCCGATGTCGAGCTTGATGGCCGCGTAGGTTTCCGTAGTCGACTCGGGGTTCATCCCGTCTTCGTCCAGGAAGCCGACGACCTTTTCCCCGCCCTGCCATCCGCTTGAGTATTGACCGCGCGCGGTGGCCGTGGCGAGGTCCTTCGGCAGCCGCACGGCGGCGAGGACCTTCTCCTTCTCGGCCCGCAGGTCGGCGGCGTCGAACGAGATCGGCTCCTCCATCGCGGTCAGCGCCAGAAGTTGCAGGAGGTGGTTCTGGATGACGTCGCGCGCCGCCCCGATGCCGTCGTAGTATCCGGCCCGACCGCCGACGCCGATGTCTTCTGCCATCGTGATCTGCACGTGGTCGACATAGTTGGCGTTCCAGATCGGTTCGTACAGTTCGTTCGCGAACCGCAGCGCCAGGATGTTCTGCACCGTCTCTTTGCCGAGGTAGTGGTCGATCCGGAACACCGAGTCGGCCGGGAAGACCGATTCGACGACGGCGTTGAGCTCGCGGGCCGTCTTGAGGTCGCTGCCGAACGGCTTCTCGATGACGACGCGGCGCCAACCGCCGCCGTCGTTCTGTTCGGCGAGACCGGAGCGGCGCAATTGCTCGGTGACGAGCGGGAACGCCTTCGGCGGGATCGAGAGGTAGAACGCGTGGTTGCCCATCGTTCCACGTTCCTTGTCGAGCGACTCGACGGTCGCTTTGAGACGCTGGAATGCGTCGTCGTCGTCGAACTCGCCCGGAACGAACCTGATGCCCTGGGCGAGTTGCTGCCAGACCTCATCCTGGAACGGGGTGCGGGCGTACTGCTTGACGGCGTCGTAGACGACCTTCTCGAAATCCTGGTCCTCCCAGTCGCGGCGTGCGAAGCCGACCAGCGAGAAGCCGGGCGGGAGCAGGCCGCGATTGGCGAGGTCGTACACGGCCGGCATCAGCTTCTTGCGTGACAGGTCGCCTGTCACGCCGAAGATGATCAGGCTGCTCGGACCGGCGATCCGGTTGAGGCGGCGATCGGAGGACAACCGCAGGGGGTTGAACTCCGGGGTGATTTCCACCGGGGACATGAAGCTCCTTGGATGCGGGCGGTCGCGACTAGTTGACGGCCTCGAACAGCGCGACGAGGTCGGCCTCGGGGTCCGTCAGATTGAGGGTCAGAACGGGACGGCCGTGCTGTCCGAGCACGCTTGCGTCGCCCGCGGCCTGGGCCTGGATGAGCTGTCCGAAGGTGAACGGACGCTCGGGGATCGCCAGGTCGTCGGTCGCATTCGCCGTGATCTGCAGGAACACGCCGACGGCGGGGCCACCCTTGTGGAACTGGCCGGTCGAGTGCAGGAAGCGAGGACCCCAGCCGAACGTGACGGGACGCTTGGCCTTGGCGGCGAGCAGGTCTCGGATGCCCGCAAGCTGCGGAAGCGCGACACGGTCGACGTAAGCCTGGATCGAGACGTAGCCGTCCGGTCCGAGCTGCGCGAGCAGCGCACCGACGGCGGCGTCGAGGGTGGACGCCGTGCCCAGGAAGTCGCCGGTTGTCCGAACCTCGATGCCGTCGGCGATGAACGCCGGCGTCGCGGGCTCGGGCCGGTCGTCGAGCAGCGCGCGGGCGGCGACCTTGGCTGCCTCCACATCGGGCTGGTCGAACGGGTTGATGCCGAGAAGCCGGCCGGCGACAGCGGTAGCGTACTCCCACACCATGAGCTGCGCACCGAGGCTGCCGGAGACGAGGATCTCACCCTCGTGGCGGTTGTTCGGGAACAGGTGGTGTGTCTCCGCGTTGTCGACCAATCGGACGATCTGCAGATCTTCGAGGTTCTCGGTGAGCTCGGGAGAGAGCGGGTCGAGGACGACAGGGAGCAGCCCGGTGCCTTGCTTGCCGGTGGATTCGGCGATCAGCTGCTCTGCCCAGTCGGCGAAGCCGACGATGTGCGTGCCGTCGGCGATGATGCCGAGCTTGTCTTTGAGCGGGTTGGTTCCGGCGATCGCCGCTCCCAGGATGAGCCCGGGGTTGGTGGGATCGTCGATGGCCAACTCGAGGGAGATCGTCTCGGCTTCACGCAGCAGCTCGTCGAGGTCGACTCCGGCAAGGCCGGACGGCACGAGGCCGAAGGCCGTGAGCGCCGAGTAGCGGCCGCCCACGTTCGGGTCGGCGTTGAACACGTGATAGCCCGCTTCGCGTGCCGAGGCGTCGAGCGGGGATCCCGGGTCGGTGACGACGACGATCCGCTCGGCCGGGTCGATCCCGGCGTCGCGGAACGACTTCTCGTAGATGCGGCGCTGGCTGTCCGTTTCGAGGGTCGAACCCGACTTGCTGGAGATCACGACGGCCGTGGCGGCCAGTCGGTCGTTCAGCGCGGCGAGCACCTGGCCCGGCTCGGTGGAGTCGAGCACGGTGAGGTTGACGCCGGCAGTGCGGGTGATCACCTCGGGAGCGAGGGACGAGCCGCCCATGCCGCCGAGCACGATGTGGTCGATGCCACGGGCGCGGAGCTCGTCGCGGAGGGCGACGATCTCTGGCACCAGCGGGCGCGAGATGGCGACCGCTTCGGTCCAGCCGAGGCGCTTCGTCGCCTCGGCTTCGGCGTCCGGGCCCCACAGCGCAGGTTCCTGCGCTGTGATGCCGGAGGCGACGAGATCGGCGACCAGCTGCGGCACGACAGCCTTGACGGCTGTTTCGGCCGCGCCGGTCACATGGATCTTGAAACTCACTTCGCGGCCTCCAGAGCGGTCGTGACCGTCTCGAGCAGTTCGTTCCAGGAGACGATGAACTTCTCGACGCCTTCCTTCTCGAGCAGGGCGGTGACCTCGTCGTACGAGATGCCGAGCGCGTCGATGGCGCCGAGCACATCGGCCGCAGCACCGTAGGAGCCGGTGACGGTGTCGCCGGTGATCACGCCGTGGTCGAACGTCGCGTCGAGGGTCTTCTCGGGCATCGTGTTCACGGTGTTCGGGGCGACGAGCTCGGTCACGTACAGCGTGTCGGGCAGGTTCGGGTCTTTGACACCCGTGGAGGCCCAGAGCGGGCGCTGCTCGTTCGCGCCGGCGGCGACGAGGGCCTTGGCGCGATCGGAGGCGAACTGCTCCTCGTACACCTGGTAGGCGAGCTGAGCGTTGGCGACGCCGGCCTTGCTCTTGAGCGCGAGCGCCTCGTCAGTGCCGATGGCGGTGAGACGCTTGTCGATCTCGGTGTCGACACGCGACACGAAGAACGAGGCGACCGACTGGATGCCGGACAGGTCGATGCCCGCCGCCTGAGCCTTCTCGAGGCCGGTGAGGTAGGCGTCGATGACGCCGCGGTACCGGTCGAGGCTGAAGATCAGGGTGACGTTGACGCTGATGCCGGCCGCGATCGTCTCGGTGATGGCCTCGAGGCCTTCGACGGTCGCGGGGATCTTGATCAGCACATTGGGCTTGTCGACCTTCGCGGCGAGCTTCTTGGCCTGCTCGATGGTGCCGGCGGCGTCGTGCGCGAGGCCGGGCTCGACCTCGATGGAGACGCGTCCGTCGACACCGTTGCTCTGCTCGTAGACGCCGTGGAAGATGTCGCTGGCAGCCGCGACGTCGTCGGTCGTGATCTCGAAGACCGCGTCGCTGACGTTCGTGCCGGCGGCGGCGAGCTGCTTGACCTGCTCGTCGTAGACCTCGCCGTTGCTGAGTGCGTTGGCGAAGATCGTCGGGTTCGTGGTGACGCCGACGACGTTCTTCTCGGCGATGAGCTTCTGGAGCCCGCCGGACTGGATGCGTTCGCGCGACAGGTCGTCGAGCCAGATGCTGACGCCTGCGGCGGACAACTGGGCGGTGGGGGTGGAGTCTGTCATTTTCTTCTTATCTCCTCGTACTTCGAAAACTGTGTTCGCGGGGCTTCGCTCAGAGCGACGCGAGCGATTCCTTGGCGGCGGCGACGGTGTGCTCGGTGGTCATCCCGAACTCGCGGAACAGCGTCTTGTAGTCGGCCGAGGCACCGAAGTGCTCGATCGACACGCTGCGGCCGTGGTCGCCCACGTACTTGCGCCAGCTGAGGTCGAGGCCGGCCTCGATGGAGACACGGGCCTTGACGGAGGACGGGAGCACCGACTCCTTGTACTCGTCGCTCTGCTCTTCGAACCATTCGAGGCTCGGAGCCGAGATGACGCGCGCGTTGATGCCGTCGGCCTTCAGTGCCTCGCGGGCTTCCACCGCGAGCTGCACTTCGGAGCCGGTGGCGATGAGCAGCACATCCGGGGTGCCGCCCGGCGCCTCGGCAAGCACATACGCGCCCTTGACGACGTTCTTCGCGGAGGCGAAGGTCTCGCCCGTCGCCTCGCCGTCGCCGCGCTCGAAGACGGGGAGGTTCTGACGGGTCAGCGCGATGCCGGCCGGTCCTTCGCGGCGCTCGAGGATGTTCTTCCAGGCGTAGGCGACCTCATTGGCATCGCCCGGGCGCACCACATCGAGGTGCGGGATGGCGCGGAGGGTCGAAAGCTGCTCGATCGGCTGGTGCGTCGGTCCGTCTTCGCCGAGGGCGACCGAATCGTGCGTCCAGACGAAGATCGATGGAACCTTCATGAGCGCCGCCAGACGGACCGCGGGGCGCATGTAATCGCTGAAGATCAGGAACGTGCCGCCGAACGGGCGGGTCGGCCCGTGCAGCACGATGCCGTTGAGGATGGCGGCCATCGCGTGTTCGCGGATGCCGAAGTGCAGCACGCGCCCGTACGGGTTTCCGGTCCACTCGTGGGTCGAGTGCTCGGTGGGCACGAAGGATGCCGCACCCTCGATCGTCGTGTTGTTCGACTCGGCGAGGTCGGCCGAGCCGCCCCACAGCTCCGGGATGACCGGGCCGAGAGCGTTCAGCACCTTGCCGCTGGCGGCGCGGGTCGAGACGTCCTTTCCGGCCTCGAACACTGGGAGGGCGGCCTCGACGCCATCCGGGAGCTCCCCGGTGGCGAGGCGGTCGAGGAGCTGCTTGCGCTCCGGGTTGGCAGCGGCCCAGGCGTCGAAGGCGGTCGTCCACGCGGCGCGCTGTTCGGCGCCACGCTCGACGGCCTTGCGGGTGTGCTCGATGACCTCGGGGTCGACCTGGAAGGTCTGCTCCGGGTCGAAGCCGAGGATCTCTTTGACGGAGCGCAGCTCGTCGGCGCCGAGGGCGGAGCCGTGGATCTTGCCCGTGTTCTGCTTCTTCGGTGCCGGCCAGCCGATGATGGTCTTCAGGATGATCAGCGACGGCTTGTCGGTGACACCCTGGGCGGCGACGATGGCGTCGTTGAGCGCCTGCACGTCTTCTTCGTAGACGCCGGTCTTCTTCCAGTCGACGACCTGGACGTGCCAGTGGTACGCCTCGTAGCGCGCCTTGACGTCTTCGGTGAAGGCGATGTTGGTGTCGTCCTCGATCGAGATCTGGTTGCTGTCGTAGATCGCGATGAGGTTGCCGAGCTGCTGGTGACCGGCGAGCGAGGAGGCTTCGCTGCTCACGCCCTCCTGCAGGTCGCCGTCGCCGGCGATCACGTAGACGAAGTGATCGAACGGGCTGGTGCCCGCGTCGGCCTCCGGGTCGAACAGCCCGCGCTCGAACCGGCTCGCGTAGGCGAAGCCGACGGCCGAGGAGATGCCCTGGCCGAGAGGACCGGTCGTGATCTCCACGCCGTCGGTGTGGCCGTACTCGGGGTGCCCGGGCGTGAGCGAGCCCCAGGTGCGGAGCGCCTTGAGGTCGTCGAGCTCGAGGCCGTAGCCGCCGAAGTAGAGCTGGATGTACTGGGTCAGCGAGCTGTGGCCCGCCGAGAGGATGAAGCGGTCACGCCCCAGCCAGTGCTGGTCGTGAGGATCGCGTCGCATCACCTTCTGGAACAGGAGGTAGGCCGCGGGGGCAAGGCTCATGGCCGTTCCGGGGTGACCGTTGCCCACCTTCTCCACTGCATCGGCTGCGAGAACGCGAGCGGTGTCTACTGCCTTGTTGTCAATGGGATCCCATTGCAGAGCTGCCACGTGAAAACTGACCCTTCGTCGAGATGGTGAGGGCCCTGTGAGGTCCCGCACCGGTTGAGGTAGTGCGCGCCGTGGACGTCATCGGCACCGCGGCAGGATCCGTTCGCGTCCCGTTCGTGAACGGGAGGACGGAGGCGGCCTTCGGCTGGCGAGCACCTCCAAGTATAGGTAACACGCACGAAACGTGGAGTGTTCCCCCGGTCGGTTGTCGAAGTACCTCGCAGACCAGGCGCGCGGGCACAGTATCGTAGAATCGTCGGGGATCGCCGAGCAGTTAGAGGAGCAATGGACGTCGCTGTAGAGAGCCGTGTCGAATCGGGCCGCATCGGCGTCCGTCGCAAGCTGAAGGCGTATGTCTCGCTCACCAAGCCTCGCGTGGTCGAGCTGCTGCTGGTGACGACGGTTCCGACGATGATCCTGGCTGCGCACGGCATCCCGAACCTCTGGCTCGTTCTCGCCACTGTTATCGGCGGCTACATGAGTGCGGGCTCCGCCGGAGCGTTCAACTGCTACTTCGACCGCGACATCGATCGTGTGATGAAGCGGACGAGCAAGCGCCCGCTCGTCACCGGCGAGCTGTCCGATCGCGAGGCGCTCGTCTTCGCCTGGGCGCTGGGAGCGGCGTCCATCCTGGTGCTCGGGTTCTTCGCCAACTGGTTGGCCGCCGGGCTCTCGCTCGTCGCGATCCTGCTCTACGTCGTCTTCTACACTCTGATCCTGAAGCGGCGCACTCCGCAGAACATCGTCTGGGGCGGGGTGGCCGGATGCATGCCGGTGCTGATCGGCTGGGCCGCCGTCACCGGCTCGCTCGACTGGGCGCCGTTCATCCTGTTCGGCGTGATCTTCCTCTGGACGCCGCCGCACTACTGGCCGCTCTCGATGAAGTACCGCTCCGACTACAAAGAAGCGGGAGTGCCGATGCTGGCCGTCGTGCGCGGCCGCGCGGTCGTCGGGCTGCAGGTGATCCTGTACGCCTGGGCGATGGTCGCCTGCTCGCTGCTGCTCATCCCGGTCGCCCACATGGGTGTGGTCTACACGGCGGTCTCCCTGGTGGCCGGCGGCTGGTTCCTCTACGAATCGCACCGCCTCTACAACCTCGCGATCCGGCACGCGGCCGTCTCGCCGATGCGGGTATTCCACGGGTCGATCGCCTATCTCACCCTGATCTTCCTGGCTGTCGCGATCGACCCGCTTCTTCCGTTCTAGTCCGCCCGCGATGACGGCGACGCTGCGCACGGCACGACTGCTGCTCGATGCTCCGCGCGAATCCGACATCGACGCCGTCTACGACGCCTGTCAGGACGCCGAGATCCTCCGCTGGATCCCTGTGCCGATCCCGTACACCCACGCGGATGCCGAGTTCTTCGTCCGCAGCTATGTGCCGCACGGCGAAGCGAGCGGCCAGTTCACCGTGTGGGCGCTCCGCGCCGACGATGCGCCTCTGCTCGGCGTCGTCGAGGTGCGCAAAGACGAGGCCCCCGGCTCGGCGTCGCTCGGCAGCTGGCTCGCGCCTGAGGCGCGGGGGCGAGGCTACATGCGCGAAGCGCTCACTCGCGTCGTGGACCACTCGATGGCCGAGACGGGGATGGGCTACACCCGATTGCGGTGGGAGCATCTTCTGGGCAATACGGCGAGCGAACGACTCGCCGAGTCGGTGGGCTTCGCGCCGTCGGGGGTCCGCGAGATCGAATTCCGTGGGGAGTCGCTTCTCGCTCGGGTCTTGACGCTCCCGGCATCCACCCACGATCGTCTCGGTTAACATTGAGCGTGCCTCGAACCCCGTTCTCCCTTCTCGCCGACCGCTACACCCTGAGTCCCCGCTCGTTGCGCTGGGCGACGACGGCCGCCCTGATCGTGAGCATCATCATCGTGTTCAGCGGGGGAGTCGTGCGGGTGACCGGATCCGGTCTGGGCTGCCCGACCTGGCCCGCCTGCGAGACGGGGTCACTGACCCCGACCGCGGCACTCGGCGTGCACGCGATCATCGAGTTCACCAACCGGATGATGACCGGAGTGCTCTGCGTGGCCGTCGGCTGGGTGATCGTCGCCGCCCGATTGCAGAGTCCACGCAACCGCACCATGACGCGCCTCGCCTGGTCGCAGTTCTGGCTGGTGGTCGCCAACGCGATCGCGGGCGGCGTCACCGTGCTCACCGAGCTCAACCCGTACATCGTCGCGTTCCACTTCATGATGGCGATCGCCCTGCTGACGACCGTCGCCCTGACCTGGCATCGCGCGCACGTCGGCGAGTCGAGCGACACGGCGATCCCGCGAGTGGCCCGCATCCTGAGCTTCGCGCTCGTGGCGTGCACACTGCTGCTCATCCTCGTGGGAACGCTCGTCTCGGGGTCAGGCCCGCATTCCGGCGATTCGGCCGATGTGCCGCGGATGGCATTCAACTGGACAGGGATCACCATCGTGCACGGCATCCTGGGCACCGCGACCCTGGTGCTCGCGGTGGTGCTCCTGGTCGTGCTGCGCCGGGTGCCCGGCGCCGTGCTCTCGCGCCGGCGTACCGTCGCGTTCATCGTCGTCGTGCTGCTGCAGGCCGCTGTCGGGCTCGTGCAGTCCCTGATCGGCCTGCCGGAATGGCTGGTGGCCGTTCACCTGCTGGGCGCGGCGCTCGTCTGGGTCGGCGTGCTGCGGGTGCTGCTCGACGTGAACCCGACGCTGTTCCCCACCGTCACGGTCTCACCCCGTCAGCCGGCCGACGCATTCGCGAAGTGACCGACGGGTCGCCGCGCCCCTGTCAATTCCGTGACACTTCGCCGTGAGGCGGCCGCCAGCCTGTACAATATGGGAGTTCGAGAAGCACGCGTTGAACGCGTGCGTCTGCACCTCATCTGAGGTGCAGCCGGGGCACCGTGGCCCATGTTCCCGGGCATTCTAGGTACGCACACCAGCCACCCGCACAATCGCACCCTCAACCGGACGACGCCTGTCGCCCCGGGGCGGGGAATGAGCCGGAATGATAGCCGGTTACGAGTGGTAGGAAACGAGGTTGAATATGTCAGACGTCCTGATTGACCGCCCCGAACTCAACAGCCTTGGGCAGTATGAGTTCGGCTGGGCGGATTCCGACGCCGCGGGTGCCTCCGCGCGTCGCGGAATCTCGCCGGAGGTGGTGACCGACATCTCCGACCTCAAAAACGAGCCGGAGTGGATGCTCCAGCGCCGGCTCAAGGCACTCCAACTCTTCGAGCGCAAGCCGATGCCCGCCTGGGGGGCCGACCTGTCGGAGATCGACTTCGACAACATCAAGTACTTCGTGCGGTCGACCGAGAAGCAAGCCCAGACCTGGGAAGACCTGCCCGACGACATCAAGAACACATACGAGAAGCTCGGAATCCCCGAGGCCGAGCGTCAGCGTCTGGTCTCCGGCGTCGCCGCGCAGTACGAGTCCGAGGTCGTCTACCACCAGATCAACGAGGAGCTCGAGGCTCAGGGCGTGATCTTCATGGACACCGACACGGCGCTGCGCGAGCACCCCGAATTCTTCGAGGAGTACTTCGGCACGGTCATCCCGAGCGGCGACAACAAGTTCGCGGCGCTCAACACGGCTGTCTGGTCGGGCGGCTCATTCGTCTATGTGCCTCCGGGCGTGCACGTCGAGATCCCGCTGCAGGCCTATTTCCGCATCAACACCGAGAACATGGGCCAGTTCGAGCGCACGCTGATCATCGCCGACGAGGGCAGCTACGTGCACTACATCGAGGGATGCACGGCCCCGATCTACAAATCGGACTCGCTGCACTCCGCCGTGGTCGAGATCATCGTGAAGAAGAACGCCCGTGTTCGCTACACGACGATCCAGAACTGGTCGAACAACGTCTACAACCTGGTGACCAAGCGCGCCACGGCCGCCGAGGGCGCGACGATGGAGTGGATCGACGGCAACATCGGCTCCAAGGTGACGATGAAGTACCCATCGATCTACCTGATGGGGGAGCACGCTAAGGGCGAAACCCTCTCCGTGGCCTTCGCCGGCCCCGGCCAGCACCAGGATGCCGGCGCCAAGATGATCCACATGGCGCCGTACACACAGTCGTCGATCGTCTCCAAGTCGATCGCCCGCGGTGGCGGCCGGGCCGGATACCGGGGTGAGGTGCGGGTGGACGCCACCGCGCACCACGCCGCGAACACCGTGCGCTGCGATGCACTGCTCGTCGACTCGATCTCCCGGTCGGACACCTACCCGGCCATCGACATCCGTGTCGACGATGTGCAGCTCGGCCACGAGGCGACCGTCTCTCGGGTCAGCGAGGAGCAGCTCTTCTACCTCATGTCGCGGGGCCTTCCCGAAGACGAAGCGATGGCCATGATCGTGCGCGGCTTCATCGAGCCGATCGCCCGCGAGCTCCCGATGGAGTACGCACTCGAACTCAACAAGCTCATCGAGATGGGAATGGAGGGCTCCGTCGGATGACCGCCCTCACCACCTCTCGCCGAAAGGACATGTCGGCTCAATGACCTCCGCCAGCACTCCGACGAAGACCATCGAAACCGAAACCCCGCGGCACCTGCGTAGCGCTGTGCCCGTTCAGACGCGGTCTGACCGGTTCAAATCCACCACGGTGTCCGACTTCCCGGCCGTCACCGGCCGCGAGGTCGACTGGAAGTACACTCCGGTCGGGCGGCTCGCCGAGCTCATCTCCGGTGACCTCGACGGCTCGCCGTACGCGTTCGACCTCACCGAGGCCGCGGGGATCAGCGCATCCTGGGTCGATCGGGACGATCCCCGCATCGGGTCCGCCGGCAAGCCGGAGGACCGCGCGAGCGCCAACGCCTGGTCGGCCTTCGAGAAGGCCCTCCTGATCTCCATAACCGGAGACGACACCAAAGAGGCAACACTCACCCGATCCGTTCTGGGCGCGACGGCCCGCGGCGCACACACCGTGATCGAGACGGCCCCGAACAGCCATGCCACCCTGATCCTGCAGAACACAGGCGCCGCGCACCTCACCGAGAACGTCGAGATCGTCCTGGGTGATGCCTCGCAGCTCACGCTCGTGACGGTGCAGGAGTGGGACGACGACGCGCTGCATGCTGCAACGCACTTCGCCACGATCGGCCGGGACGCGAAGCTCAAGCATGTCGCCGTCACGCTCGGCGGCGGCGTGGTGCGGCTCAACCCGGCGGTCCGCCTGGCCGGCACGCGATCCGACGCCGAACTGCTCGGTGCCTACTTCGCCGATGCCGGTCAGCACCTGGAGCAGCAGGTCTACGTGTTCCACGAGGCTGCCGAGACCCGCAGCCGGGTGACATACAAGGGGGCCCTGCAGGGCGCCGGAGCGCGCACGGTGTGGATCGGCGATGTGCTGATCGGGCCGGGAGCCGTCGGAACCGACACGTACGAGCAGAACCGCAACCTCGTTCTCACCGATGGCGCGCGCGCCGATTCGGTTCCGAACCTCGAGATCGAGACCGGCGACATCGTCGGTGCCGGCCACGCCAGCGCGACGGGCCGGTTCGACGACGAGCAGCTCTTCTACCTGCAGTCGCGCGGGATCACCGAAGACGAGGCCCGGCGCCTCGTCGTGCGCGGATTCCTCTCCGAAATCGTGCAGCAGATCGGCTCCCCGGCTCTGCAGGAGCGGCTCCAGGCTGCCATCGAGGCGGAGCTGGACGCCGTCGCGGTGGCCGTCTGATGGCGGCGAGCAGAGTCTGCACGGCCGACGAGCTCGTGATCGACCAGGCCTCCCGCGTCGTCGTCGACGGTGTACCGATCGCGCTCGTGAAAGACGCCGCCGGTGACATCCACGCCATCGGCGACACGTGCACGCACGGCGAGATATCGCTCTCCGAGGGCTTCGTCGAGGGGGACACCCTCGAGTGCTGGGCGCACGGCTCGCAGTTCTCGCTCCTCACGGGCAAGCCCGTCAACCTGCCGGCGTACGAGCCGGTCCCCGTCTTCCAGGTCGAGTTGATCGACGGAGACGTCTACATCGACCCGACCGCAATGAAAGAGATTTAGAGTCATGTCAGTTCTTGAGATCCGCGACCTCCATGTGACCGTCGAGACGGAGCAGGGCGTGAAGCCCATCCTCAACGGCGTCGACCTCACCATCCGGGAAGGCGAGATCCACGCGATCATGGGCCCGAACGGTTCGGGCAAGTCGACCCTGGCCTACACGATCGCCGGCCACCCCAAGTACACCGTCACCGGCGGAACGATCACGCTCGACGGGGAGGACGTGCTCGCCATGACCGTCGACGCCCGCGCCCGCGCCGGTCTCTTCCTGGCGATGCAGTACCCGGTCGAGATCCCCGGTGTCACGAACACGAACTTCCTGCGCACCGCTAAGACCGCGATCGAGGGAGAAGCTCCGTCGATCCGTTCCTGGGTCAAAGATGTGCGCGAGTCGATGGACAAGCTCCGCATGGACAAGTCGTTCGCCGAGCGCAACGTCAACGAAGGTTTCTCGGGCGGCGAGAAGAAGCGCAACGAGATCCTTCAGCTCGAGCTGCTGAAGCCGAAGTTCGCGGTGCTCGACGAGACCGACTCCGGTCTCGACGTCGACGCGCTCAAGGTCGTCTCGGAGGGCGTCAACCGTGCGAAGGCGAACACGGGCCTCGGGATCCTGCTCATCACCCACTACACGCGCATCCTCCGCTACATCAAGCCGGACTTCGTGCACGTCTTCGTTGCCGGCCGTGTCGCCGAACAGGGCGGTCCGGAGCTCGCCGAGCGTCTCGAAGAAGAAGGCTACGACCGCTTCGTGGACGCGCCGGAGCCGGCCAAGGCCGATGCCGCCGAGCTGACCGAAGCGTAAGCTGCCACTATGCCAGCGACACTAGCGCCGGCCCTCTTCGACCAGGTCGAAGAGGCGCTGAAGAACGTGATGGATCCCGAGCTCGGGATCAACGTCGTCGACCTCGGGCTGATCTACGACCTGGCCTGGGACGACGAGAACAACGCACTCATCATCTCGATGACGTTGACCTCTGCCGGCTGCCCGCTCACCGACGTGCTCGAGGAGCAGACCGCCGAATCGCTCGACGGCATCGTCGAGGCCTTCCGCATCAACTGGGTGTGGATGCCGCCGTGGGGTCCCGAGCGGATCACCGATGACGGCCGCGACATGATGCGGGCCCTCGGCTTCGCGATCTAGCTTCACCCGACGAGGGGTCGCAACACGCCGCCTGGCTTTCGGGTCGGACGGCGCGTTGCGACCCCTCGTCGCTGGTGCCGAGGTCGGTGCCGATCAAATATACTGAGATCTTCCCCCACGACGAACGAATTGGATGACGCCTGTGCTCACCGTGCAAGACCTTGAGCTCAGAGTCGGCGCCCGCCTTCTGATGGAGGGTGTCACCTTCCGTGTCGCCGCCGGGGACAAGATCGGTCTCGTCGGACGCAATGGCGCCGGCAAGACCACTCTCACGAAGGTCCTCGCCGGCGATCTGCAGCCCTCGGGCGGCAAGGTCGAGCGCAGCGACGAGATCGGCTATCTGCCGCAGGACCCGCGCTCCGGCAACCTCGACGATCTGGCCCGCACGCGCATCCTCGATGCCCGGGGCCTGGGGTCGATCGTGATCGGCATGCACCAGGCCACTCTCGACATGGCAAGCCCCGACGAGGCGGTCTCCGCCGAGGCGATGAAGACGTATGGGCGGCTGGAGGAGCGGTTCCACACGCTCGGCGGGTACTCCGCCGAAGCGGAGGCCGCGTCCATCGCGAGCAACCTCAACCTGCCCGATCGCATCCTCGACCAGCAGCTGAAGACCCTCTCCGGTGGTCAGCGTCGCCGGATCGAGCTCGCCCGCATTCTGTTCTCGGATGCGCAGACCCTCATCCTCGACGAGCCGACGAACCACCTCGACGCCGACTCCGTCGTCTGGTTGCGCGACTTCCTCAAGAACTATTCGGGCGGGTTCATCGTGATCTCGCACGATGTCGAGCTCGTCGGCGAGACCGTCAACCGTGTCTTCTACCTCGACGCGAACCGCCAGCAGATCGACATCTACAACATGGGCTGGAAGAACTACCAGCGCCAGCGTGCGGCCGACGAGGAGCGCCGCAAGAAGGAGCGCGCCAACGTCGAGAAGAAGGCGGGCGTGCTGCAATTGCAGGCGGCCCGCTTCGGGGCGAAGGCGTCGAAGGCCGCGGCCGCCCACCAGATGGTTGCTCGTGCTGAGAAGATGCTCTCCGGTCTCGAAGAGGTGCGCGCCGTCGATCGGGTGGCGAAGCTGCGCTTCCCGACCCCGGCCCCGTGCGGTCGCACGCCGTTGCAGGCGAGCGACCTCTCGAAGAGCTACGGTTCGCTGGAGATCTTCACGGCGGTCGACCTCGCGATCGATCGCGGTTCCAAAGTCGTGGTGCTCGGCCTGAACGGCGCGGGCAAGACCACCCTGCTCCGGATGCTCGCGGGCGTCGACAAACCCGACACCGGGCAGATCGAGCCCGGGCACGGCCTGCGCATCGGCTACTACGCCCAGGAGCACGAGACGATCGACGTCGAGGCCTCTGTGCTGCAGAACATGGTGTCGTCGTCGCCGAATCTCACTGAGACCGAGGCCCGACGGGTGCTCGGCTCCTTCCTGTTCACGGGCGACGACTCGCACAAGCCGGCCGGGGTGCTCTCCGGCGGCGAGAAGACGCGCCTCGCTCTGGCGATGATCGTGGTGTCCGGCGCGAATGTGCTGCTGCTCGATGAGCCGACGAACAACCTCGACCCGGCGAGCCGGGAGGAGATCCTCGATGCGCTCGCGCACTACGAGGGTGCCGTGGTCCTCGTCAGCCACGACGAGGGGGCTGTTGAGGCGCTGAACCCGGAGCGGGTGCTCATCCTGCCCGACGGTGTGGAAGATCACTGGAACAAGGACTATCTCGACCTGATCTCGCTGGCGTAGCGAGCCGTCGCCCGCCTCAGGGCTGGGCGCCGGCCCGATGGCCGACGCCTAATGTGTGGCGTCGAGCAGGTCGTCTTCCACGTCGGCGTCGGTGCGCTTGAGTGCACGCCTCCGGGCCCGTTCCGCGGCGCGGGCGCGCTCCTCCGGGTCGTCTTCGTTGAGCTTGCGATACTCGGTTCGCAGCGCGTAGCCGAGGCCGAAGAAGCCGATCAGAGCGAAGATGATCCACTGGATCATGTACGACCAGTGCAGTCCTTCATCCTGGGTCGGAGGGTCGGTGACGGTTGGGGCCGGCGCTGTGGCCGGCGAAGGCTTCTGAGAGTCGAGCAGCCCGTAGGCGCCGGTGTAGAGGTCGACATTCCCGAGGTGCTGCTGGACGACGGAGAGCTGGATGGTGCCGATCTGGTTGCCCGTCGCCGAGCGGCCCGCGATGGCCGGTTCGCTGGGCTTCAGCCGGGCGACGACCGTAACTGTGCCCGCTGGCGCCGACGGTACCGAGTCGGGTGCGTCTGTGGTGTTCCCGGTGGGAACCCATCCGCGGTCGACGAGGAACAGTGAGCCGTTCGCCGTGCGCAACGGCGTGAGCACCTCGAAGCCGGGACTGCCGTTGAACGGACGATTGCGCACGAGCATCTCGCGATCGCGCTCATACGTTCCCGTCACTGTGACGCGTCGCCACTCCTGGTCGGCCTTGAACGAGCCGAGCGTCGGAAGCTCGGAGGTGAGCGGGGCGGGATGCGAGTAGAAGTTCGCCGAGATCAGGGCGTTCGCGGCGGCCGCTTCCTTGCTCCGGGCGAGTTGCCAGGCCGACAGGCCGGCGCAGGCGATCGCGAAGGCGATCGCGAAGGCCAGGTAGCCCAGCCAGCGTCGGGAGAAGGCGAAACGCCAACCGGCAGTCGTGCTCACGCGCTGCGCCTCGCATCCGGTATCGGTTCGGAGGCGGGAGCCTCGGTCACGGCCACCACGCGCACGGGGAAGTCGCGAGCCGAGAGGTACTCACGCAGGAAATCGACGTGTTCGTCGCAGGCGAGCCAGACCTTCACCCGGTCGGCCGAATGAATCTTGGGGTTGCGCCATTCGACACGCCACGCCGAGGTGCTTCCGCAGCCGGCGCGTGAGCATATCAACGGCTCCGGCTCTGAGAACCCGATCACTCGTCGTTCCCTTTCGTCTCGTCGCGCGGCCCCGCGGGCGGCGGAGGCGTCATCGGAAGGATATTGCCCGGACGCTGAACGTCACCTCTGCGCGGGTCCGTCGAGACGTTCGCGACGACCACGGCGAAGTACGGCAGGAACACGGCGCCGGCGGCCGGGATGAGCACCCACCAGCCGGGGACGAACACGATCGCGATCACGCACACCACGCGAATGCTCATCGCCACCATGTATTTGACCATACGGTGGTGCCTCTCCTCGTCGGGCGAGAGCGGGAGAGTGGTGATCGAGGGTTGCTGGTGTCTCATGTGCGTTGTCTCAAGACTACGTCCATCCGAGCGTGGTGGGCGGTGCCCATAAACTGGGACGCGATCGTTCGACGGGCACAGGGCCCCGACGGCTGGAGGGAAACCGGATGACAACGCCACGCACCGTGCTCATAACGGGCGGAAACCGCGGGATCGGATACGCGATCGCGGAAGAGTTCCTGGCGCAAGGGCACCGCGTCGCCGTGACGGCGCGTTCCGGCGAAGGTCCCGAGGGTGCGCTGACTGTTCGTGCGGATGTGACCGACAGCGCGGCTGTCGATGCGGCATTCGCGGAGATCGAGCAGAAGCTCGGTCCGGTCGAGGTCGTCGTCGCCAATGCCGGCATCACGCGCGACACGCTGCTGCTCCGGATGAGTGACGAAGACTTCGACACCGTCGTCGACACCAACCTCGGCGGTTCATTCCGCGTGGTCAAACGGGCCTCGAAGGGCATGCTCAAGGCCCGCTTCGGGCGCATCGTGCTGATCTCCAGTGTCGTGGGTCTCTACGGCTCCGGCGGTCAGGTCAACTACGCCGCGTCCAAGGCCGGTCTGGTGGGAATGGCGCGCTCGATTACGCGCGAGCTCGGCGCGCGCGGCATCACAGCGAACGTCGTAGCCCCCGGGTTCATCGAAACCGATATGACGGCGGCGCTGCCGGAGACGCAGCAGGCCGAGTACAAGCGCAATATCCCGGCCGGGCGTTTCGCCACGGCCGGTGAGGTGGCCAAGGTCGTCGCGTGGATCGCCGGCGACGACGCCGGCTACATCTCCGGTGCGGTCATCCCCGTCGACGGCGGCCTCGGAATGGGCCACTGACCCGTCTGCGGTCTCAACCGCGAAGGCCGAGGAGAGGCAGGATCTGGCTCAGGTCTTGACGGTCCACCACGATGTCCGCTTCGGCGCGCACCCGCGGTTTGGCGTTGAAGGCCACGGCAAGGCCGGCGACCGCCATCATGCGCAGGTCGTTGGCGCCGTCGCCGATCGCGATCGTGCCGCGCAATAGGATATCCGCGGCGGCTGCCCACTCGGTGAGGGCGGCGGCCTTGGCATCGGCGTCGACGATGGGCCCGGCGAGGCCGCCGGTCAGGATGCCGTCGACGACTTCGAGGCGGTTGGCCCGCCAATGATCGAGACCGAGACGGCGGCCGAGCGGGTCGAGGGTTTCGTGGAAACCGCCGGAGACGACCCCGACCAGCCCGCCCGCGGCGTGAACTCCGGCGATGAGCTCGGGAACACCGTCGGTGACCCGGATGCGTTCGCCCACCCGTGTGAAGACCTCGGATGACAGGCCTGCGAGCGTACTGACCCGTTCGCGCAGACTCTGCTCGAAGTCGAGTTCGCCGCGCATGGCCCGTTCGGTGATGTCGGCGACCTCGGTGCGCGCACCGGCCTCCTCGGCGAGCAATTCGATGACCTCGTCATGGATGAGGGTGGAATCGGCGTCGAGCACGACGAGGAAGCGGGCGGATGTTCTGTTGTGGATGCGGGGGAGAGGACTGCTCATGGAACGACGTGCACTCCCTTGCCGACGACGGTGAGGCCGGAGTCGGTCACGGTGAACCCGCGTGCCCGATCGCGATCGTGGTCGAGGCCGATGCTCGCACCCTCGGCGACCACCACATCCTTGTCGAGGATGGCCCGGCCGACGAACGCATTCGGTTCGATCACGGCCCGCTCGAAAACGACGGAGTCGACGACTTTGGCACCGGAGTCGACCTTGCTCCACGGTCCGAGCACGCTGCGTTCCAAATGGGCTCCGGAGATCACCGAGCCGAGCGAGATGATCGAGTCGATCGTCGTGCCGAGCGCCCCGCGTCCGTCACGCACGATCTTCGCGGGCGGCGAGTTCAGCTGCTGGCTGAAAATGGGCCATTCGCTGTTGTACAGGTTGAACACGGGGAGGGCGGCGATCAGGTCTTGGTGGGCTTCGAAGAACGAGTCGATGGTGCCCACGTCCCGCCAGTAGTAGCGGTCGCGGTCGGTGGAACCCGGAACGTCGTTGCGATTGAAGTCGTAGACGCCGGCCTCGCCGCGGGCGACGAAGTCGGGGATGATGTCGCCGCCCATGTCGTGGTTGGAGTCGGGCCGGTCGGCGTCACGAACGACCGCGTCGATGAGCGCGTCGGCGTCGAAGACGTAGTTGCCCATCGAGGCGAGCACCTCGTTCGGTGAATCGGGCAAGCCGATCGGGTCGGAGGGCTTCTCGCGGAAGGCGCCGATGTGATCGGGGCGCTGGGCGTCGACCTCGATCACGCCGAACTGGTCGGCGAGGCCGATCGGCTGGCGGATGGCGGCCACGGTCGCGGGGGCGCCGGAGGCGATGTGGGCCTCGATCATCTGACCGAAGTCCATGCGATACACGTGATCGGCGCCCACGACCACGACGATGTCGGGCTTCTCGTCGCGCAGGAGGTTGAGGCTCTGCAGAATGGCGTCGGCCGAACCGCTGAACCAGCGCTTGCCGAGCCGCTGCTGGGCGGGGACGGAGGCGATATAGGAATTCAGCATCCCGTCGAGCCGCCAGGTCTGCGACACGTGGCGGTCGAGGCTGTGCGACTTGTACTGGGTGAGAACGACGATCTGGCGCAGCTGTGAGTTGATGAGGTTCGACAGGGCGAAATCGATGAGCCGGTACTGCCCACCGAACGGCACGGCAGGCTTCGCCCGGTCTGCCGTGAGGGGCATCAGGCGCTTGCCTTCGCCACCCGCGAGAACAATGCCGAAGATCTTCTTGCCTGCCATGCCACCAGAGTAGAGGCAACCCGGGTGGTGTACTAGCGTTCACGTCATGCGCGTCGACCTTCTCACCCGTGAATACCCGCCCGACATCTACGGCGGTGCCGGGGTGCACGCCACCGAGCTCGTCCGTGCGCTGCGAACCGATACTCAGGTGATCGTGCGCTGCTTCGGGGAGCCCCGTCACGAGGCGGATACGGTCGCCTATCGGGTGCCGGCCGAGCTTGCCGGGGCCAACGGCTCTTTGACGACGCTCGGGGTCGATCTGCAGATGGCGCAGGATGCCGGCGGCGCCGATGTCGTGCACTCGCACACGTGGTACGCGAACGGCGCAGGCCATCTGGCCAAGCTGCTGCACGGCATCCCGCATGTGGTCACCGCGCACAGCCTGGAGCCGCTGCGACCGTGGAAGGCGGAGCAGCTCGGCGGCGGGTACCGCGTCTCGAGTTGGATCGAGAAGACCGCGTTCGAGGGGGCCGATCGAGTCATCGCGGTCAGCGAGGGGATGCGGCGCGACATCCTGACGTCGTACCCGTCGCTCGACCACGAGAAGGTGACCGTCGTCTACAACGGGATCGACCTCGAACGGTGGAGCCCGCTCCACGACCCGGAGCGAGCCCGCGCGCTCGGCATCGACCCGGATCGACCGGCCGTCATCTTCGTCGGCCGGATCACGCGGCAGAAAGGGCTGCCGTATCTGCTGCGTGCCGCGCGGCTGCTGCCGAAAGACGTGCAGCTCATTCTCTGCGCCGGGGCGCCGGACACGCCGGAGATCCTCGCCGAGGTGACCCGCGGAGTCCAGGCGCTGCAGGCCGAACGCGACGGCGTGGTGTGGATCGACCGGCTGCTCACGCAGGAGGAGTTGCGGATCGCTCTCACCGCAGCCACCGTGTTCGTCTGCCCGTCCATCTACGAACCGCTCGGCATCGTGAACCTGGAGGCCATGGCGTGCGCGCTGCCGGTCGTGGGAACGGCGACGGGAGGCATCCCGGAGGTGATCGTGGACGGTGTGACCGGCCGACTTGTCCCGATCCGACAGGCGACAGATGGAACAGGAACCCCGACGGATCCGGACGCGTTCGTGGCCGACCTCGCAGCGGCCCTGATCGCCGTGGTGAGCGACCCGGAGCGGGCCGAGCTGATGGGCCGGGCCGGACGGCTGCGAGCCGAGACCGACTTCAGCTGGGAGTCGATCGCGGAGCAGACACGGGCGATCTACCGGTCACTGGCGGGCTGACGTCGCCGGTAGGCTAGAGGTCATGGCCAGCGTTCTCAAGCTTGAAAATGTCTCCGTCGTCCGTGACGGGAATACGATTCTCGACTCGGTCGACTGGACGGTCGAACCGGAAGAACGCTGGGTCGTGCTCGGCCCGAACGGAGCCGGAAAGACCACGCTGCTGCAGATCGCGGCCGCCGCTCTCCACCCGACCTCGGGGGAGGCAGCTGTGCTCGGCGAATCGCTCGGACACAGCGATCTGGCCGAACTGCGGCCGCGGCTGGGCTTCGCCTCGAGTGCGCTCGCCCGGCGCATCCCGCGCACCGAGTCCGTGCTCGATGTGGTGATGACCGCCGCCTATGCCGTGACCGGCCGCTGGAACGAAGAATACGAGGAGATCGATGAGCGTCGAGCGCACCGCGTGCTCTCGGAGTGGAACCTCGACCACATCGCCGACCGTGCCTTCGGCAGCCTGAGTGACGGCGAGCAGAAGCGGGTGCAGATCGCCCGCGCGGTGATGACCGACCCGGAGATCCTGCTGCTCGACGAGCCGGCGGCCAGCCTCGACCTCGGCGGTCGTGAGGAGCTGCTCCAGCTCCTCGGCGGGTACGCCAGCGACCCGCGCTCGCCCGCCATCGTGATGGTCACCCACCACGTGGAGGAGATCCCGCTCGGCTTCGGCAACGCCCTGCTGCTCACAGACGGGGCCGTCGCCGCCGCCGGAGCATTGGGCGATGTGATCACCGCTGAGCGTCTGAGCTCGACCTTCGGCCTCGACATCGAGCTCAGCGAGCAGGGCGGTCGCTACTCCGCCCGGGCGCGTCAAGCCACGGCGGAGTGAACATTCTGCTAAAGTAGGTAGCTGGCCGTCGAGCTGCGATGCTCTGTGCCGACATGCTTCCCGCCCCGGCCGACAGGCCTGGGGCATGACCAAACAACACTACGCAACAAGGAAGTCCTGATGAAGACTGACATCCACCCCGAATACGCTCCGGTGGTTTTCCGCGACCTGGCCTCGGGTGCGACGTTCCTTACCCGCTCCACCGTGACGAGCGAGAAGACCATCGAGTGGGAAGACGGCACCGTCTACCCGGTCATCGACGTCGAGATCTCCTCCGAGTCGCACCCGTTCTACACGGGCAAGCAGCGCATCCTCGACTCGGCCGGTCGTGTCGAGAAGTTCAACTCGCGCTACAAGAACTTCGGCAAGTAAACCGCCGCGCGAAGGGGCCCCGCCTGATGGCGGGGCCCCTTCGGCGTTTAACGCCATCGAGGGGCGGTGAACACATCGATTCGGACTGAATCGGTGCGTTCACCGCCCCTCGATGGGTGTTCTCAGTTGGTGGAGTAGGTGGTGGTGGCCGCGATACCGATGGCGACGATGGAGAGGATGACGATGATGATCGTCAGCACCACCTCGACGAAGCCGATGATGATGGCGGCGATCGCAAGACCACGGCCCTGCTCGCCGGTCTTCTTGATCTGCGAGAGACCGATGAAGCCGAGGATGATGCCGACGATCGAGACGAAGAACGCCAGGATGAAGGCGACGATGGACATGGTGTTGTACCGGGCCGGGGCGGGCTGGTACTGAGGCGCCGGGGCCTGATACTGCGGAGACGGGCTGGGCTGCTCGGGCAGGTCTGGTGTACTCATACGTCGACTGTAGCGGTCAGCAATCTCAGAGGGAATACTCAGATGCGGCGCGCCGTCGCGCGTCAGCGAACGGGCCAGCCGCCCGCCGCTGTGAATTCCGGGTCGCGCACGCGGCGCATGTACGCCTGGAAATCATCGGCCTGCTCCCGGCTCCAGTCGATCTGCCGGCGGTGCAGCTCGGCGGCTTCGAGGGCAAGCGCCTCCGCATGTGCACGGGCGAGAGCCTGCGCGACCCGGCCGGCCGCGATCGCGTCGGCGCCGGCGTCGTGCGCACCGATGAGATCGACACCGTAGAAAAGAGCGGTGAGCTCGAGAGTGCGCTTGCCGCGGCGGTACTTGTCGACCGCCTTGTCGATCACCAGCGGGTCGACGATCGGACCGGGGGAGACGAGAGGGGTCACACCGTGACGCACTGCTTCGCGGTGGAGCAGCGTGAAGTCGTACGGAGCGTTGTACGCGACGACGGGCGTTCCGTGCTCGAACAGGGTGCGGAGGGCTGCGACGATCTCGGCGACGGCCTGTGGGGCGGGCATGCCGACCGTTCGGGCGTGCTCGGTGGTGATGCCGTGCACCGCGGTCGCGCCCTCCGGGATCTCGACGCCGGGGTCGACGAGCCAGTCGCGGCGTTCGACCACCTGACCCGACTCGTCGAGGCGCCCCACATGCGCGGAGACGATGCGGGACGTCTCGACGTCGATCCCGGTGGTCTCGAGGTCGAAGACGCCCAATTCATCGTGCCAGTTGCTCATATGCTCAGAGTACGGGCGACCACCGTCACCCGACCGTGTCAGTCGCGGCGCGGCTCGATGTGCAGCCAGTAGAAGCTCTGCGTGCCGAGCGTGAGCGTGAAACGCCCGTCTTCCGCGACCGTCGGGAACTCTCCGCCGCCGAACATGTCGAACAGGGTGCTTCCGGCGAACTCGGGGGCGTCGAGGCTGACGGAGACCGGGTTGTGCGCGAATGAGAAGACGCAGAGCACATCCTCGGGCTGATCGCCGAAATGCGTGCCGCTGCCTTCATACGAACGCACGAAGGCCAGGACGGACTCGTGGTTCGTCTGCAGCACCCGGATGCTGCCGAGCCCGAACACGGGATGCGCCTTGCGCACGTGGATCACGTTGCGGATCCAGTGCAGCAGGGAGCGCGACTGGGCGAGCTGCGCTTCGACGTTCACCTGGTTGTAGTGGAACACCAGCGACTGCACGACGGGGAGGAAGAGCTTGCCCGGGTCGGCGGTGGAGAAGCCGGCGTTCCGGTCGGGCGTCCACTGCATCGGGGTGCGGGAGGAGTCACGGTCCGGGAGCCAGATGTTGTCGCCCATCCCGATCTCGTCGCCGTAGTAGAGGAACGGGCTGCCGGGCAGCGAGAAGAGCAGCGCGTGGGCGAGCTCCAGTTCGGCGCGCGAGTTGTCGAGCAGCGGGGCGAGGCGACGACGGATGCCGACGTTGGCGCGCATCCGGGGGTCGTAGGCATACCAGCCGTACATCGCCTGGCGGTATTCCTCGCTCACCATCTCGAGGGTGAGCTCGTCGTGGTTGCGAAGGAACACACCCCAACCGGCGCCTTCGGGGATGTCGGTGGTCTCCGAGAGCACTCGCACGAGTTCTCCGGCCTGCTGCGAGCGCAGCGAGTAGAAGATGCGTGGCATGACGGGGAAGTCGAAGGCCATGTGGCACTCCGGCTCCTCCTCGGTGCCGAAGAACGCGGCGACCTCGCGCGGCCACTGGTTGGCCTCGGCGATCATCACCCGCCCGGGGTAGTCGCGGTCGACCATCTCGCGCAGCTTCTTGATGAACTCGTGGGTTTTCGGCTCACCCTCGCCGTTGCCCTCATCCGATTCGTAGAGATACGGGATGGCGTCGAGCCGGAAGCCGTCGACGCCGAGGTCGAGCCAGAACCGAACGATGTCGAACATCGCTTCGTGCACGGCCGGGTTCTCGAAGTTGAGGTCGGGCTGGTGGGAGAAGAATCGGTGGAAGTAGAACTGCCGGCGGGCCTCGTCGAACGCCCAGTTGGAGTCTTCGGTGTCGGTGAAGATGATGCGGATGTCCGGCCACTTCTCGTCCGTGTCATTCCACACGTAGAAGTCGCCGTACGGCCCCTCGGGGTCTTCGCGCGATTGCTGGAACCACTCGTGCTGATCGGAGGTGTGGTTCATGGGCAGGTCGATGATGATGCGCATATTGCGCTCGTGCGCCTTGGTCACGAGGTCTTTGAACTCGTCGATCGTTCCGAACTCGGGCAGGATGGCGCGGAAGTCGGCGACGTCGTACCCGCCGTCGCGCAGCGGCGACTGGAAGAACGGGGGAAGCCACAGTGCGTCGATGCCGAGCCACTGCAGATAGTCGAGCTTCGAGGTGAGGCCCTGCAGGTCGCCGGAGCCGTCGCCGTTACTGTCGACGAACGAACGCACCATGACCTCGTAGAACACCGATCGGCGGTACCAATGGGGGTCGAGGGTGAGCCCGGGAAGCGTGATGGGCGCGGTGAAACTCACGGTTCTCCTTCTGGCACGAATGCCGAATGCAAGCGATTACAACCAGACGAGTCTAGGTGCTGGTGAGGGTGACCTGTCCAGTCGGCGGAGCCCGGCGCCGGAGAAAGTCTCCGGCGCTGCCTAAACTGGTCTGCGATGACCCCCACCACTCGGTATCCAGCCTCACCATACGCCGAGGCCCTCGATCGCGTACCCGTGCGCCCGTCGGTGATCGCTGTCCTGGGTGGACGGACCCGGTACTGGGACTACGGCGACCGGGACGCCGACACGACGATCGTTCTCGTGCACGGCTTCCGCGGTGACCACCACGGTCTCGAGCCGGTGGTGGCGAATCTGCGCGGTGTTCGGCTGATTTCGCCCGACCTTCCCGGTTTCGGTGAGTCGGATCCACTGGGCGAGGCGAAGCACGACATCGACGGATATGCGCGCTGGCTCCGTGCATTCGTGAACGAGCTCGACCTGCACGGACGGTTCGTGATCCTCGGCCACTCGTTCGGTTCGATCGTGGTCTCGGCGACACTCGCCGGCCGAGGTGCCCCGGAGTCGCAGGGTGCCAAATCGTTCGACCCGGCGGCGGTGATTCTGGTCAACCCGATCGGGCAGCCCGCCCTCGAAGGGCCGCGCGGGGTCTTCACCCGGCTCGCGATCTTCTACTACTGGCTGGGCGCGGCCCTACCGGAACGGCTGGGGTTCTGGCTGTTGCGCAACGGCCTCATCGTGCGCGTGATGAGCATCACCATGGCGAAGACCAAGCAGAAGTCGTTGCGCCGCTGGATCCACGATCAACACGATCGCTACTTCAGCGCTTTCAGCGATCGACGGGTCGTCCTGGAGGCGTTCAAGGCGTCGGTCTCGCACGATGTGAGCGAGTTCGCTGCGCGCATTCCGGAACACACCCTGCTCATCGCCGCAGAGAAGGACGACATCACACCGTTGTCGGCCCAGCACCGGCTGCAGAAGCTGTTCCCGGATGCGCAGCTTCTAGTGATCCCGGGCGTCGGGCACCTGATCCACTACGAGACGCCGGTGGAGGCGGCCCGCGCGATCGAGGCCTTCCTCTCGACGCGGAGCGGCGAGGGGGACATCCGATGAGGATCGTGTTCGATTGCCGCTACACGCGCATCGGTCGCCATGACGGCATCAGCCGCTACACGGCCGGACTCGTCGCAGCTCTCGGAGAGCGCCATGCGGTGACGATGCTGATCAGCGATCACCGCCAGCTGGACATGCTCCCGACGCTGCCGTGGGAGCTCGTGAGCTCGCCGACGAGCATCCGGGAGCCGTGGGTGGCCCGTCAGGTGAACCGGCTGCGGCCGGATGTGGTCTTCACACCGATGCAGACGATGGGCAGCTGGGGTCGGCGCTACCGGTTGGTGCTGACCGTGCACGATCTGATCTACTACCGCAATCGAACGCCACCCCGCGACCTGCAGGCGCCCATCAGGGGGCTCTGGCGGCTCTACCACCTGGCGTGGTGGCCGCAGCGGATGCTGCTCAACCGTTCGGACGCCGTCGTGACGGTTTCGCAGACGACCAAGCAGCTGATCGCCGAGCATCGTCTGACGCGGCGCCCCGTTCATGTCGTGCCGAACGCGGCAGACATGCCCCCGCTGCCCGAGGAACGCCTGATGAGGTCGACGCCCGAGAGCAGATCCCTCGTGTACATGGGGTCGTTCATGCCGTACAAGAATGTGGAGACCCTGGTTCGCGCGGCGGCGCTGCTGCCGGAGTACGAGCTGCACCTGATGAGCCGGGTGACGGATGCCGAACGCGAGCGTCTCTCGGCGATCGCTCCGACGGCGAGGATCGTCTTCCACAACGGTGCGAGCGACGAGGAGTACGCCGAGACGCTCGCCCACGCGACCGCGCTCGTGACGGCGTCGCTCGACGAGGGCTTCGGCATCCCGCTGGTGGAGTCGATGACGCTCGGAACGCCGGCCGTCGTCAGCGACATCCCCATCTTCCGTGAGATCGGGGGAGAGGCGGCGCTCTACTTCGCCGCCGAAAGCGCTGAGGAACTGGTCGCCCGCATCCGACAGCTGGAGGCCCCTCACGAGTGGGCGTCGCGGTCGGCCGCTGCGCGCGCCGAGGCCACCCGTTTCACGTGGCGGGCGTCGGCCGATCACCTGCTGACGGTTCTGACCGCGGCGGCCGCCCGCGCCAAACGCAAACTCGGCTGACCGTCGGTTCGGCGCCCCTTCCAACCCGTCCACGTTCCTATCCCCTCCGACCTCGAAGGTGTTGAGTGGGACGACGAGACGTACTCGACGGGAAGGTGACGATCATGACGACCTGGACGACGGTCACGACGGCAGAGGAACTGACGAAAGCGGTCGCTGACGGTGTGCCCGGCATCGCCGTCGACGGCACGATCGAGGGGATGCCGAGCCTCACGCTGGCGCCCGGAACCCAGCTGCGAGGCGGCCGCCTGCGCTTCGGCGGGAGGGGAGTGGGTGTCACCACGGACAACACCGTCTCAGACATCACGATCGAGACGAGCCTCACCGAGGCGGCACTGTTCACCGACACGAGCGTGGCGAGCTGGGGCACGCTCGAGCTGTCGGGTGTCTCCACGGTGGGGCAGATCGCCCTCATCGCTGAGGGGCGTGTGCGTTCCGGCCACATCGTGACGAGGGATGTGCACGTCGTTGCGGCCGATGTTCGTGGCCGGTTCCACCGCCCTCATGCGTTCGGCGTCGACGCCCTGCAGGGTGCGTTCACGTTGTGGAACCGCCAGAACGATGCCTCGTCGCGGTTCACAGCGGTGTTGGAGGGCATCTCGGCGGGAACCGCTGACGTGCCTGTGCGGGGCAGCGGTGTGTTCGTGGGCGGATCCCGGGATGCGGGAGGGGAGGGGGCCGTCGCGGTCTCGCTGCTGACGACGGGCGAGATCCACACCGACGGCGGGATCGCTCCCGGCACCCCGGACGTCATCAGCGGGGGCGTCTTCGTGATCGGCGGCGCGACGGTCGACCTCGTCGATAACCTGGGGACGGTCACCACGAACGGCCAGAACGACATGGTGCTCGACAACTGGGGTGAGGTCGGAACCTGGCGAAGCCGGGAGACGATCACCTCGCGTGGCCCGTCCGGAATCGGGTTCGTCAACTTCGGCCGGCTCGGAACGTTGCAGGCAGACGGCGCGATCGAGACGTATGGAGCGGGTTCGCGGGGATTCAACCTGTATGACGGTTCGATCCAGGAAGCCCACTTCCTCTCCATCAGCACCGCGGGGGATGGGGCGATCGGCGTCCAGCTGAGCAGACCCCTGCCCGTCCTCACCGTCAGCGGTGACATCGTCACCCGAGGATCGACGGGGATCAGCCTGGTCAAAGGGCAGCAGATCTCACTTCCGGCCATGGCGCTGAGCATCAAGCCGGGCGGCAGCATCGAACGGCTGGATGTCGGGGGAGCGATCTCCTCGGCGGGTGCGGAGTTGGCCACGGTCGAGCTGCTCGGTCCGGTGGCCTCAGCGCGCGTGGCGCGCGGAATCCACGCGACGGGGCCCGGCTCCATCGCTGTCCGCGCGGAGGAACTCCCCGCATCGTTCCGGGAGATCACGATGCTTCCGGGGTTCGGCGAACCCTCCGCTACAGCACCGATGCCGTGAACAGGTCGCGATCTTCGGGGCTGAGGTTGAACCGGTCGAGTTCGAGCCGGCCGTCGGTGTAGACGAACTCGTGCACCGATCCGTTCGGGATGACCTCGCCAGGCCCTGGGAGTGCATGGGAGGTGACATGCCGCACCAGGGAGCCGATCACGCCACCGTGGCTGACGACGATGATCGACTCGTCCGGGTGCCGTTCGCCGAGCTCCAGCAGCGCCGGTAGCGCCCGATCGACGACGGACTGCCGGCTCTCCCGACCGGGAACGGGTGTGTCCTCCGGCCAACGGGCGAGGATTTCCGCTCCCGTCATCCCTTCCGCCTCGCCATAGCGACGCTCGGCCACCGCGGGCAGCGGCATCGGATCGCCGAGACCGGTGTGCCGACCGATGATGCTCGCCGTCTCGGCCGCTCGGCTCAACGGGCTCGCGTAGAGCGCGTCGTAGCGACCGCGCGCCAGCGCGAGGCCCGTGGTCTCGGCCTGATTGCGTCCCGTCTCGTTGAGTGGGATATCGCTGGAGCCTTGGATGCGCTTGGCCAGGTTCCAGTCGGTCTGGCCGTGGCGAACGAGGGAGATTCTTGTCACGCGCGTCCTTTCGTCGAAGGGCGCGCGAAGCCTCAGCCGAGTCGTCGGGCGAGTTCGACCAGGGTCTCCGTGGTCCCGGCCTCCAGCTTAACGGTCGCCCGGGAGTCACCTTTGGTCGCGCCGCGGTTCACGATCACGATCGGCAGCCGCCGACGGCGGGCCTCCTCGAGAAGGCGGATGCCCGAGTTGACGACCAGCGACGAGCCGGCGATGAGCAGAGCATCCGAGGAGCGCACGAGCGCGCTCGCCTCACGGTATTTCTCGGCCGGGATGAACTCGCCGAAGAAGACCACATCGGGTTTCAGCCGACCGCCGCACACTGTGCACTCGGGAACGACGAAGGCGTCGATGTCGGTGACGATCGCATCCCCGTCGGGCGCGATCTCGACGGCGCCGGCGGTGTCGAGCCATGGGTTGGCCGCCTCGATGCGAGCCGAGATGCTCTCGCGCGCGAAGACTTGACCGCAGGCGAGACAGAGCACTCGGTCCATCGCACCGTGCAGATCCACGACCTTGCGCGAACCGGCCTGCTTGTGGAGGCCGTCGACGTTCTGGGTGATCACACCGTTGGCGGCGCCGGCCGACTCCAGCTCCGCCAGAGCGCGGTGCCCGGCATTGGGTGCGGCGGCGGCGAAGCGGCGGTAGCCGAGGTGGCTGCCGGCCCAGTAACGCTTGCTGAACGTCTCGGAGGCGAGGAACTGCTGGAACGTCATCGGAGTGCGGGTGGGCGCGCCCTCGCCCCGGTAGTCGGGGATGCCAGAATCGGTGCTGACACCGGCACCGGTGAGCACGGAGAATGTGCGCCCGGCGAGAATGTCGACGGCCTCGTCCAGCCCGCGCGCGAGCTCGGGTGGGATCTCCGTCGTGAACGCAGCCATCGACACCTCCAGGTCCAGCCAGCCCTGAGTCTAAACACCCCAGTTTTCCGATTTGTTTCCGGCGACTGGCAATCTGGGTACATCACCACCAGAAAGGGCGGACGATTCGTGCGCATCCATCGCATCACCGACCTCGGCGACGAGGGCCTCGCGGACTATTCGCGTCTCACGGATGTCGCCCTGCGGCGGGTCAGCGAGCCGGCGGGCGGCCTGTACATCGCCGAGTCGACCAAGGTGATCACGCGAGCCCTCGCCGCGGGCCACCGTCCGCGCTCCGTCCTGCTGCAGGAGCAGTGGCTGGCCGACGTGGAACCGCTGCTTGTGGACTACCCGGATGTGCCCGTGTTCGTCGGGGAGAGCTCCATTCTCGAGGAGCTCACGGGCTACCACCTGCACCGCGGGGCACTTGCGGCGATGCACCGCCCGGCGCTTCCCGACCCCGCCGAGCTGCTGCGGGATGCGCGGCGGGTCGTGGTGCTGGAGGACATCGTCGACCACACCAACGTCGGGGCGATGTTCCGTTCGGTGGCCGGGCTCGGGGCGGATGCCGTGCTGATCAGCCCACGCTGCGCCGACCCGCTCTACCGGCGGAGCGTGCGGGTGAGCATGGGCACGGTGCTGCAGGTTCCGTGGACGCGCATCCCGGAGTGGTCCGAGGCGGCGCCGATCCTGCACGACGCCGGGTTCGAGATCGCGGCCCTGGCGCTGGCCGACGACGCGGTCTCCCTCGACGACTATGCGGCGAACCCGCCGAAACGGCTGGCGCTCGTGCTCGGTTCGGAGGGGGACGGCCTGAGCCGCCACGCTCTGGCGGCCGCCGACACGGTGGTGACGATCCCGATGCTGCACGGCGTCGACTCGCTCAATGTGGCTTCGGCCAGCGCCGTGGCACTCTGGGCGTTGCGGGCGCGTTCACAGGGAGCGCTTCGTTAGCACCGCATAGAATCTCGGGGTGCACGACCAGCCCCGCCGCCTCGCCCGTCGCAACGTCTACCGTCGACGGCGCATCGTCGTCTTCGGTCTCCTCGGGGTGGTGCTCGTCAGCGTCCTCTATGTCGCCGGCTCGCTCTTCGCGCCGGTGCCCGCCACGGCGGCGGTGACCTCGCATCAGGCGACGATCGCACAGCCGGCGGCCAAGCTGGCCTGGCCGGGCTCGGGATCCAGCGGCATCACGGCGCCCGCTTACTCCGGGGCGACGGCGTTCCACGGGTCGGCGGCGAGCGTGCCGATCGCGAGCATCACGAAGACGATCACGGCGCTGGTGGTCCTCGACAAGAAGCCGCTGACGGCCGGGAGCGACGGACCGACGATCAGGTTCACCCAGAAGGATGTGGACATCTGGAACGAGGTGATCGCCGAGGGCGGATCGTGGGCGCCGGTGGTCGCCGGCACGTCCATGACCGAGAAGCAGGCGCTGGAGGCGATGCTGCTCCCGTCGGCGAACAATTACGCGATCACGCTCGCCAATTGGTCGTACGGCTCTACGGGTGCCTTCGTGAAAGCGGCGAACAGCTGGCTCACCGCCAACAAATTCACCGGAACGCACATGGACAGCCCCGACGGTCTGACGCCCGGGAGCGTGAGCACCCCGAAGGACCTGTTGGGGATCGGCAAGCTCGTGCTCGCCGATCCGGTGCTCTCCTCGATCGTGTCTCTCAAGACCGTGACGCTGCCGGGGGCGGGCGAGCAGGACAACACCAATTCCCTGCTCGGCGTCGACGGGATCGACGGCCTCAAGACCGGGAACACCGACGAGGCGGGGTACTGCCTGCTCTTCTCAGCACGGGTCACGGTCGGCGACACGAAAGTGCGGGTGGTCGGTGTCGTGCTCGGCGCACAGAGCCACGACGATTTGTGGGCCTCGGTGAAGGCACTGCTCGGAAGCATGAAGAACGGGTTCCACGAGGTGGAGGCCTCGACGATCGGGCAGTCGTACGGCACGTACACGACGCCGTGGGGCGCCAAGACGACCCTGGTGTCAACGAAGGCGAAGTCGTTCGTCGTCTGGTCGGACACCCCGATCCAGGTGGCGGTGCAGACTCGGCCGCTGCAGGCGGGTGCCAAAGGGGATGTGGTCGGGCAGGTGACGTTCACCCTCGACGGAAAGACGCAGACGGCACCGCTCGCGCTCGCGAGCGAGCTCACTGACCCTGGATTCCTCTGGCGTCTGGCACACCCGGGCGGGTTGGGCGCCTAGCGCAGCATCCCGCCTCCGCTACTCGCCGTCGACGGGCGGGAGGAGGAACGGAACTGCGTCGGGGCGCTTCGCCTGCACGTGGTCGCCGGAGGACTGGTGCCGGATGCGGCGGATCACCCAGGGCACCAGATATTCGCGTGCCCAGGACAGGTCTTCTGCCCGCGCCTGACGCCAGCTGCGCTCCGGCAGCGGTTCGGGCTCCAACGGCTGCAGATCGTTCTCGACGTTCAGCGCTGCGAGCACCATGCGGGCGACGGTGTGGTGGCCGAGCGGGGCGAGGTGCAGCCGGTCGGGGGCCCACATCCGCAGGTCCTGGATCTCGGTGAGCGACCACTGATCGGCGACGATGCAGTCGTAACGGGCCGCGATGGCGCGCACATTCTCGTTGTAGATCGCGACCTTGCCCCGGATACCGCGGAACACCGGCGAGAACCCCACGTCGACGCCGGTGAACACGACGATCGTCGCTCCCTCCCGGCTGAGGCGCGCCACGGCCTCATCGAAGAGTGTGGCGATCTGGTCGGGGTCGGTGCCCGGGCGGATCACGTCGTTGCCGCCGGCGGAGAGCGTGATGAGATCCGGCCGCAGGGCGAGAGCCGGTTCCACCTGCTCATCGACGATCTGCCTGATGAGCTTGCCGCGCACGGCGAGGTTCGCATAGGCGAAGTCGCCGGTCTGGCGGCTGAGCACCTCGGCCACCCGGTCGGCCCAGCCGCGGTGACCGCCCGCGCTTCGCGGCTCGGGATCGCCGATCCCCTCCGTGAAGGAGTCGCCCAGAGCGACATAACGGGACCAGGGGTGCTGCGCGTCGACCATGCCTCCATTCTGCACGCCGGCCGCGGTGCCGGGGATGTGCGGGGCGGCGCGCCCGGGCGGGCGGGCGGCGTGCGACTGTCAGGGGAGCACGGTAAATTCGATACAAGTGGAAACGCCGACCTCACCCCCCAACCCCGATCGACCGGGAGCGCACGCGGGTACCTTCGCGGCGGAGCACCTGTCGCCGTCGTTCCCCGAGCGCGCAGCGTGGGGAACCGCCGACAAACTGCGGGCATGGCAGGCCGAGGCGCTCGACGTCTACTTCCAGACCGAGCCCCGCGACTTCCTCGCCGCCGCGACGCCCGGCGCCGGCAAAACCACCTTCGCGCTGCGGCTCGCGACGGAACTGTTGCGCTCCCGCACGGTGGAGCGGGTCACCGTCGTCGCGCCGACGGAGCACCTCAAGAGGCAGTGGGCCGAGGCGGCCGAACGGGTCGGGCTGCACCTCGACCCGAGTTCAAGAACTCCGACGGCCGCTATGCGCGGCACTATCGCGGGGTCGCCGTCACCTACGCGCAGGTCGCGATGCGCCCGAGCCTGCACAAAGACATCACCGAGAACTACCGCACCCTGGTCATCCTCGACGAAGTGCACCACGGCGGGGATACGCTCAGCTGGGGCGACGGCATCCGTGACGCATTCGAACGGGCCACCCGCCGGCTCTCTCTCACGGGCACGCCGTTCCGGTCCGACACGGCGCCGATCCCGTTCGTGAGTTACTTGCCCGACAAGAACGGCATCCGCACCTCGCTCACCGACTACAACTACGGTTACGGCCGCGCCCTGGAAGACGGCGTCGTGCGTCCGGTGATCTTCCTGGTCTACGCCGGGCACATGCGCTGGCGCACGAAGACCGGCGACGAGATGGAGGCGCGTCTCGGCGAGGGGAACACCAAAGACATCACCTCGCAGGCCTGGCGCACGGCGCTCGACCCGCGCGGAGAGTGGATCCCCGCGGTGCTGAGCGCCGCCGACCGGCGTCTGACCGAGGTGCGCGCCGCCATCCCCGATGCCGGCGGCCTCGTCATCGCCACCGACCAGTACACCGCTCGTGCCTACGCCGACCTGCTGCAGCAGATCTCGGGCGAGCCGGTGACCGTCGTGCTCTCCGACGAGAAGGAGGCGAGCGACAGGATCACCGAGTTCTCGAGCGGCACCTCGCGCTGGATGGTTGCCGTGCGCATGGTCTCAGAGGGGGTCGATGTTCCGCGTCTCGCGGTCGGCGTCTACGCCACCAGCGCATCCACGCCGCTGTTCTTCGCCCAGGCCATCGGCCGGTTCGTGCGGGCCCGTCGTCGGGGCGAGACCGCCTCTGTCTTCCTCCCGAATGTGCCCAGCCTGATGGCGTTGGCGAACGCGCTGGAGCTTGAACGCGACCACGCGCTCGACCGGCCGAGCGACGAGAACGCGGAAGGGGATTTCTTCAACCCCGAAGACGCGATGATGGCGGAAGCGAACCGGCAGGAGCGCGGGTCGGATGCGCTCACGGAGGAGTTCGCGTTCGAAGCCCTCGGGTCGGAGGCGAACTTCGACAGGGTGCTCTACGACGGCCGCGAATTCGGCAGCTTCGCGGTTCCGGGCAGCGACGAGGAGCTCGACTTCATCGGTCTGCCGGGCATTCTCGAACCAGACCAGGTGCACGAGCTGTTGATGCAGCGGCAGCAGCGGCAGGCGCGGCGCACGGCCTCGCGGCCGGCGGGCGCTGACGGGCACCCGCCCGCACCGCTCTACCGCAACCTCAAAGAGCAGCGCTCGCTGCTCAACAGCCTCGTCGGTCTGTACGCGAAGAACACCGGGGAGGCGCACGGGCTGGTGCATGCGGAACTGCGGCGGGTGTGCGGCGGGCCTGCCGTCGCACAGGCCAGTGTCACCCAGCTCCAGGCACGCATCGACTTCCTGCGCAAGCGAATCGGGCGCGGGTAGCGCTTCGTCGGGAGGGAGGGGATCAGATGACGCCGAGGGCGATCATCGCATCGGCCACCCGCACGAAACCGGCGATGTTCGCGCCGAGAACGTAGTCGCCGGGGCTGCCATACTCCTCCGCCGTCTCGGCGCAGCGGTCGTGGATGCCGACCATGATCTCGGCCAGGCGGTGCTCGGCGTAGTCGAAAGTCCACGCGTCGCGGGAGGCGTTCTGCTGCATTTCGAGCGCCGAGGTTGCCACGCCGCCGGCATTTGCCGCCTTGCCGGGCGCGAACAGGATGCCGCCGGATGAGAACACACGCACGGCCTCGGGGGTCGACGGCATATTCGCGCCCTCGACGACCGCGATGACGCCGTTGTTCACAAGGGTCGCCGCTGCGTCGCCGTCGAGCTCGTTCTGCGTGGCGCAGGGGATAGCGACATCGATGTGCGTCTCGGCCGCGAGCGCCCAGATGTCACCACCGGGGCGGTACACGGATGCGGTGCCCCGCGCGGCCGCATAGTCGCTCAGTCGCCCGCGGTCCTGCTCCTTCACCCGGCGGAGCAAGTCGAGGTCGAGGCCGTCCTCGTCGTAGACCGCGCCGGTCGAGTCGGAGCAGGCGACGACGGTGCCGCCGAGCTGTTGCACCTTCTGAATGGCATAGATCGCGACATTGCCCGAACCGGAGACGAGCACCCGGGCACCGTCGAACGAGCGACCGCGGGTGGCGAGCATCCGCTCGGCGAACACGACGGCACCGAAACCGGTGGCCTCGGTTCGCACGAGCGAACCGCCCCAGCCGACACCCTTGCCGGTGAGCACACCCGACTCGTAGCGGTTCGTGATGCGCTTGTACTGGCCGAACATATAGCCGATCTCGCGGCCGCCGACGCCGATGTCACCGGCAGGCACATCCGTGTACTCGCCGATGTGCCGGTACAGCTCCGTCATGAACGACTGACAGAACCGCATCACCTCGGCGTCGGACTTGCCCTTGGGGTCGAAGTCGCTTCCGCCTTTTCCGCCGCCGATGGGCAGACCGGTGAGCGCGTTCTTGAAGATCTGCTCGAAACCGAGGAACTTGACCGTGCCGAGTGTGACCGTCGGGTGAAAACGCAGCCCGCCCTTGTACGGGCCGAGAGCGGAATTGAACTCGACGCGGAAACCGCGGTTGATGTGCACGTGGCCGCGGTCGTCCGTCCACGGCACGCGGAAGATGATCTGCCGCTCCGGCTCGCTGAGACGCTCCAGCACCGATGCCTCGGCGTAGCGGGGATGCGCCGCGATCACAGGGCCGAGTGAATCGAAGACCTCGCGTGCAGCCTGGTGGAACTCAGGTTCTCCCGCATTCCGGCGGAGCACATCTTCGAGCAGAGGGGAAAGCGAAGTGGTTTGCGGCATAGCTGACTTTCTGTCGGGACCTTCAGAATCGTATCGGGTGGGTGGCGTGTGTGACGAAGCGGCCGCCGGGTGTGGGCTGCCTTCCCTCACTGGCGCGGCGGCGCCGGACATGGTCTGCTGGTCTCATGACGGATTCGGCGACGAATGAGAACCCGCTGCCCGGGCAGCATCTGGGCGAGCCTCATCGCGAAGGGCTCGCCCAACGGCTCAACTGGCTGCGGGCGGGCGTGCTCGGTGCAAACGACGGCATCGTCTCGGTGGCCGCGGTCGCCGTCGGCGTCGCTGGGGCGACGGGAGACATCGCCCCCATCCTCGCCGCGGGGCTGGCCGCGCTCGTCGGCGGCGCCATCTCGATGGCCCTCGGCGAGTACGTGTCGGTGAGCAGCCAGCGCGACAGCGAGCACGCCCTCATCGCGAAGGAGCGCCGCGAACTGGAGGAGACGCCGGAGCAGGAGCTGGAGGAGCTCGTCGGTCTCTACGAGGCGAAAGGGCTGAAGCCGGCGACGGCGCGTCAGGTCGCGCTCGAACTCACCGAACACGATGTGCTCGCCGCCCACCTCTCCGCCGAACTCGGCATCGACCCCGACGACGTGGTGAGCCCGTGGCACGCCGCACTCGCGTCGGCCGTCCCCTTCACGATCGGCGGCATCCTGCCGTTGTTGCCGATGCTGCTGCTTCCGCAGGCGGCCCGGGTGCCGGTGACGTTCGTCGTCGTGCTCGTCGCCCTGGCGCTGACCGGATACGTCGCTGCGTTCATCGGCGGCAGTTCGCGCTGGCGGGCGACCGTGCGGGTCGTTGTGGGCGGGGCGATCGCGCTGATCGCGACGTTCGCCATCGGCGCGGCGCTGGGTTCGGCCGGGGTGGTCTGAGAGGACATGCGATGAAAGACAAACAGGAGATCGTCTCCGACTGGCTCCCGCGCTACACGGGGACACCGCTCGCCGAGTTCGGTGACCATGTGCTGCTGACCAACTTCGGCGACTATGTGGAGATCTTCGCGCGACTGCACGGGGTGGAGGTGCGCGGTGTCGACAGGCCGATGCCGAACGCCACCGCCGACGGCATCACGATGATCGACTTCGGGATGGGCAGCCCCAACGCTGCGACAGTCATGGACCTGCTGAGTGCGGTGAGCCCGAAAGCGGTGCTGTTCCTCGGCAAATGCGGCGGGGTGAAGAAGAAGAACCGGCTCGGCGATCTCGTGCTGCCGATCGCCGCGATCCGCGGGGAAGGGACCTCGAACGACTATTTGCCGCCGGAGGTTCCCGCCCTGCCGGCGTTTCAGTTGCAGCGCGGTGTCTCCACGACCATCCGGGACTTCGGCTACGACTATTGGACGGGCACGGTCTACACGACGAACCGGCGGGTGTGGGAGCACGACGACACGTTCAAGGCGTACCTGCAGCGCACGCGCTGCATGGCTGTCGACATGGAGACCGCCACGGTCTTCGCGGCCGGCTTCGCCAACCGCATCCCGTGCGGGGCGCTGCTGCTGGTCTCCGATCAGCCGATGATCCCCGAGGGGGTGAAGACGGCCGCGAGCGATCACAGTGTGACCGCCGAGTTCGTCGATCGGCACATCCGGATCGGCGTGGAGGCATTGAAACTGGTGCGTCGCAACGGTCGCAGTGTGCGGCATCTTCGGTTCGAAGACGATTAGGGCGGGCTCAGGCGCGTCGCCGCGTCACCGGAAGTCGCGTGAGGTGGTGCGCATCCCCACCGTCAGTGCTTCCATCCGGTCGGCGATCAGGTTGACGACCCCCTCGTGCGACCGTTCCAGGATGCCCCGGATGATCATGGCCGGTGCCTCCCGAGCCACCCGGCGGTAGCGGTTCCAGACGCCCTGCGGGCAGATGATGTTCACCAGTCCGGTCTCGTCCTCCAGGTTGAGAAAGGTGACGCCGCCGGCGGTCTGCGGGCGCTGGCGGTGGGTCACGACACCGCCCACCTCGATGCGGCGCCCGGACTCGGCGAACGGGAGCTGCTCGGCCGGGTAGACCCCGCGCTCACTCAGCTGCGGCCGAAGGAAGCCGATCGGGTGATCGTCCGGAGAGATCCCCGTCGCCCACAGGTCGGAAGCCAGCTGTTCGGCGGGGGAGAGGAACGGCAGCAGTGGAGGCTGCACCGCGATCGTCGTGCCGGTGAGAAACTCCGGCTTCTCCTGCGCTGCCGGTCCCGCCTCCCAGATGGCCTGCCGTCGGGTGAGCCCGAGCCCGTCGAAGGCGCCGGCGGTCGCGAGAGCCTCCAGCTGGGCCGCGCTGAGGCCGACCCGGCGGTTCAGGTCGCCGAGGTCGGTGAACCGTCCGTGCTGCTCCCGCTCGGCGACGATGCGCGCGGCCAGCTTCTCGCCGATCGAGGCGACCCCGGCGAGGCCCAGCCGCACTGCGTGGCCGGCGTCGCGACGGTGCCTGTCGTAGTCGAGCGGGATCTGCGGGGCGGGCAGCGGCTTTCCGCCCGGAGTCGGCAGCGGGGCGACCGGGGGTTGGGTGCGCTCGAGGCAAACGTTTGAACCGGTCGGTCCGGTTGTGGCGTCGTCGAGAGCCTCCAGCACGGGGAAGACGCCGGAGCGGTGGATATCCGGCCGGTGGACCACGACACCGTGCCGGCGTGCATCCGCGGTGAGGGTGCGCGGAGAGTAGAACCCCATCGGTTGCGCGCGTAGAAGCCCGGCGAGGAAGGCGCCGGGGTAGTGCAGCTTGAGCCAGGAGCTGGCGTAGACGAGCAGCGCGAAACTGAGGGAGTGGCTCTCGGCGAAACCGAAATTGGCGAACGCCTCGATCTTGGCGTAGATGGCGTCGGCTTCGTCGCCGGTGAGACCGTTCGCGGCCATGCCCTCGTAGAGCTTCGCGCGCAACCGGCTGATCTTCTCCACCCCGCGTTTGGAGCCCATCGCGCGGCGCAGCTGGTCGGCGTCGGCGGCGTCGAATCCGCCGATCGCCATCGCCATCTGCATCAGCTGTTCCTGGAAGAGCGGAACGCCGAGGGTGCGCTCCAGCACCGGCTCGAGCTTTTTGTGCGCGTAGCTCACCTGCTCCTCGCCGGTCTTCCGCCGGATGTACGGGTGCACCGCTCCGCCCTGGATCGGTCCCGGCCGGATGAGCGCGATCTCGATGGCCAGGTCGTAGAACCCTCGGGGCCGCAGGCGCGGCAGCGTGCCCATCTGCGCCCGGCTCTCCACCTGGAACACGCCGATCGCGTCTGCCCGGGCCAGCATGTCGTAGACGCCCTGCTCTTCTTTCGGGATGCTGTCCAGCGTCAATCGCTCGCCGAGCGACTCCGCGATCACGGCCATCGAATAGTGCAGGGCGCTCAGAATGCCGAGGCCGAGCAGGTCGAACTTGACCAAACCCATCCAGGCGCAATCGTCTTTGTCCCACTGAAGCACGGTGCGGTTCTCCATGCGGGCGTGCTCGATGGGGCACACCTCGCCCACCGGCCGGTCGGTCAGCACCATGCCGCCGGAGTGGATGCCCAGATGCCGGGGGAACTTCAGCACCTGCTGCGCGAGCTCGACCACCGGCTCCGGGATGTCGTGGTCGGCCGTGGTCTGGATGGAGCCCCAGGTGTCGATCTGCTTCGACCAGGCGTCCTGCTGGCCGGGGCTGAATCCGAGGGCTTTGGCCATGTCGCGCACGGCGTTCTTGGGGCGGTAGCTGATCACATTGGCCACCTGCGCGGCGTTGTGCCTGCCGTACTTGCTGTAGACGTACTGGATGACCTCCTCACGCCGGTCGGAGTCGAAGTCGACGTCGATGTCGGGTTCCTCGTCGCGCATGCTGGAGAGGAACCGCTCGAACGGCAGGTGGTAGCGGATCGCGTCGACCGCCGTGATGCCGAGCACGTAGCAGACCGCCGAGCTCGCGGCCGAGCCTCGCCCCTGGCAGAGGATGTCCCGCTCGCGGGCGTACCTCACGATGTCGTTCACGATGAGGAAGTAGCCGGGGAAGTCCTTCTCTTCGATCACCTTCAACTCGTGCTCGATCCGGGTGCGTTTCTGGTGAAGGGGGTCGGTGTCGAGATCGGGATAGCGTTCGGCAGCGCCGCGCCAGGTCAGCTCGCGCAGCCAGCTCATCGGCGTGTGCCCGTCGGGAACCTCCTGCCTCGGCAGTTTCGGCCGTGCGCTGCGCAACCGGAAGGAGAGGTCGTCGGCCACCTCGACCGTGCGCTCGACGGCCCCCGGGTAGCGGCCGAACCGGGCGGCCATCTCGCGCCCGCTGCGCAGGTGGGCGGCGTCGGAGGCGGGCAGCCAGCCGTCCATCTCGTCGAGGCTCCGCCGGGCACGCACGGCCGAGAGGGCGGCGGCGAGCGGGTGTTGCGCCGGGGAGGCGTAGTGCACGTTGTTGGTGGCGACCACCGGCATCCCGAGCCGCCCGGCGATGCGGGCGAGTGTGTCGTTGTCGGTCGTGTCGCGCGGGTTGCCGTGGTCGATGAGCTCGACGAGCACGGCCTCCCGCCCGAACAGCTCGGCCAGTCGGGCGACTTCGCGTTCGGCCGCCTCCTCGCCGCCGGATGCGAGCGCTCGGCGCACCTCGCCTTTGCGGCAGCCGGTGAGGACGGTCCACTCGCCGCCGGCCTGCTGGGCGAGGCCCTCGAGGTCGTACCGGGGGCGCCCTTTCTCTTCGCCGGCGAGTTGCCCGTCGGTGAGGGCCGCCGCCAGCCGGTGATACCCCTCCTGCCGCCGGGCGAGCACCACGAGGTGGCTGCCCTCCGGGTCGGCCTCCCCGTTCTGGGGTCTGCTGAGCTGCAGCGACAGTTCGGCGCCGAACACCGTCTTCACCCGGTCGTACGCTTCCGCCGCCTCGGCCAGACGAACGACGCCGTAGAAGCCGTCGTGATCGGTGATCGCGAGGGCGTGCAGCCGCAGCCGGGTCGCCTCCTCGAGCAGTTCCTCCGGCGAGCTGGCGCCGTCCAGGAAACTGAAGTTCGAGTGCGCGTGCAGTTCGGCGTAAGGAACGTGGCCGGCGTCGTCCTCCGGCTGTTCCGGCGGCAGTGGGGGCGGAACATACGCGGCCCGTTTGCGCGAGGTCGGCCGTTCCTCCTCCTGCTCGCCGGTGCGCGTGCCCGACAATCGTCGTTCGAACTCGGCCCACGGGATCGGCGGGTTATTCCAGCCCATCGTCGCTCCCGTGGCTAGTCATAGCGGGCCTCCGCACGCCAATCGGTGCCGTCGAGCACGAGCAGCCAGGCGGTGCCGTCGGCGTCGACCACCTGGAACCGCTGAACGGTGCGGGCCAGAGCGGCATCCCACCAGCGTTCGCGCACCGGCCACGGCCCGGCCCAGGCATTCACCTCGCGAGCGTCGCGGGCGGATGCGGTGGGGGAGAACCGGGCGAGGGGCGCGGTGACCGAGCCCCGCGCATCCACCGCCACCGGTCGGCCGCTTTCATCGAGCACGGCCACGGTGAGCGGTGCCTCGAACACGGTCGCCGGCGCCGGCGCCGGCAGGCTCCCGGGCCAGGGCTGTTCCGCTCGGGCGGCGCCGACGGCCCGATCGCCCCAGGGCACGAGCACCCGCCGTTCGGCCGGTGCTCGGCCGCCGCCGATCGTCGCGGTGACGACCGCATCGTGCCCGAGCATGCTCTGCACGCGGGAGAGGCCGTGGTGGATGCGCTCATCCGCGCCGCCGCCCCAGAGCCCGTCTTCATGGTGACCGATGTCGTCGACGGCCTCGGGGGCGACGAGCACCCGCACGACGGGGGAGCCGAGACCGCTGTCGATCGCACCGCTGCCCTGCAGCTGCCAGCGCACTCTGTCTACCACGTCGCCGGCGGAGAACAGCCGCGGGTGCAGCCAGGTGCGTTCGCCCGTCTTCCCTCGTTCGTCGGTGACCTCGATGCGCACCGAGGTGCACACCAGTCCCGCCTTGGTGAGCCCGGCGATGAAGGTCTCGGCGGTGGCACGGAAGGCGAACGTGACCTGGTCCACCCTGTCGAGCGGCGGCTCGAACTCGATCGCCCGGTCGAGCTGTTTCGGCGGCGTGCGCGGCACGACGGCGGTGTCGTCGAGCCCGCTCGCCAGCGTGTGACAACGCTCTCCGAGCGCGCCGAACCGGTGACGCACATCTGTGCGGTCGAGTGCGGCGAGATCGCCGAGCCGGTGGATGCCCAACCGCAGGAACAGCGGCGTCAGCTCCTCCTGCCCGAGCGTCGCCACCGGCAACGGCGACAGGAAGGCGGGGGAGTCGCCCGCCGGGATCACGCGCACGCGCTCGGCCCCGGTGCGGCGGGCAGCCTGCTCGGCGGCGAACGGCCCGTCGGCGATACCGATACGCGCGTCCGGGATGCCGAGACCCTCCAGACAGCGCAGCAGCTCGGTGGCGGCCCTCTCTTCCCCGCCGTAGTAGCGGGCCGGCCCCCGTGCTCGCAGCACGACGGTTCCGGGACGGACCGGCTGCGTTCCCGGAGCGATCTCTTCGATGGCGGCGAGCACCGGCTCGAAGGCCCGCGCATCTTGCACCGGGTCGTAGGGGAGCACCAGCACCTGGGTGCATCGGGACTGGGCCTCCCGGATGCGCAGCCCCCGTCTCACCCCGTCGGCCCTGGCCGCCGCCGAGCAGGCGAAGACGAGGCCGCCCTCCACGAGCACCACCGGTGCGTCGTCGGGAAGCTCCCGTGCCCGGATCGCGGCGGTCACCGGCCAGTCCGGGCACCACAGCACCATCGCCCTCGTCACCCGCACTCAGCCCACCGCCTCCAGAGCGGGGCGCTCACGGCCGGCGTGTTGCGCGCGGCCGGCACCATCGGTGTCGGCGGCGCGGAAGGTCTCGCGGAGATCGGGCAACCACAGCTCGGCCCGACGCGGCGAGCCGGATCCGCCGCGGGCGGCGGACTCCACGGTGACGCGGCGGGAGGAGAGAGCGCCGACGCCGGCGCCCAGACCGTCCCAGCCGCTGTGGGCGACGGTGAGGGTCGCCTCCACCTGCGGCCAGTCGCCGACGACGATGAGGGTGCTCTCGCGCTGCCGCAGTCGGGCGGTGAGCCGGGCCACGTCGGCATCGCGCGCCGCGGTCGACGGGACGACGACCACCACGCTCAGCACATCCACGATCGCGGCCGTCACCGTGAGCCAGTGCTCGCCGGGGTGTGGGACCAGCACGAGCCGTTCCAGGTCGATACCGAATCGCCCGGCGGCCTCGGCCCCGAAGTCGGGCATCCCGACGACCCCGCACCAGGCTCCGGCACCGGAAGGGCCCGCCAGCATCGCCATGACGAGTGTCGTCGACCCGCGCACCGAGTAGGCGGCGCCGGCTTTCAGCGAGCCGCCCGGCAGCAGTGAGGCGAGAGCCGGATGCGTCTCCAGCCCGCGGCTCTCGAGTTTGGTCGCCTGCATCTGCCGGATGCGCGACTGCAGCTCGTGCACCTGCGCCCGGTCGGGTGCCGGGGAGGCGAGGGCGGCGACGGTCGTGAACACCCTTCAAGTTTCGAACATATGTTCGACGATAGCAAATGCTTTTCGGCTGAGGCGGCACCCGATCCGGCTATGCCGCATCTGGCTGGGAATGCCCTGGGAAATCCCCGTCGCGGCCCCCAGGGCGACGAAAAGGGGCCGGACCTCGCGGTCCGACCCCTTCACGAGTTCTTGACTAGAGCGGGCGAATGTTCTCCGCCTGCAGGCCCTTCGGACCCTGAGTCACCTCGAACTCGACCTTCTGGTTCTCCTCCAGCGAGCGGTAGCCGCCCGTGGTGATCGCCGAGTAGTGAGCGAAGACGTCAGCGCCGCCATCGTCGGGGGCGATGAAGCCGAATCCCTTTTCAGCGTTGAACCATTTGACCGTACCTGTTGCCATGTCTCCTCCAGGAGCGTAATTGCGACTCCGAACGTCGGAGCCTCGCTGCGTGTTGTAAGCCTGCTCCTGAAAAGGTGGCAACGCTCCGGGTTCGGGACGTACCGCTCCAACACATGCAAAACACGCGGCGTAGCACCAGCCTACCGGCAGAGAACGGAAAGTCCACCCATTCCGGGGCTCAAGACTCGGTGACGAAGTCGATGAGGTGCTCGACGCGCCCGAGGAGCTCCGGCTCCAGATCGCCGAATCCGCGCACGGAACCGAGGATCTTCTTCCAGGCTCTCGCCACATCGGCCTGGCTTTCGTGCGGGAGCCCGAGGGCGTCGCAGATCCCGTGCTTCCACTCGATCGAGCGCGGGATGTCCGGCCAGGCGACCAGGCCCACCCGCTCGGGTCTCACCGCCTGCCAGATGTCGATGAATGGATGCCCGACCACGAGGACGTGGTCGCCGAACGGCCCCCGCGCCACCGTCTGGGCTATCCGGCTCTCCTTGGAGCCCGGGACGAGATGGTCGACCAGAACGCCGATCCGCCGATCGCGGTCGGGGGCGAACTCCCGCACGATCGCATCCAGATCGTCCACGCCTTCGAGGTATTCGACGACGACGCCCTCCACCCGCAGATCGTCGCCCCAGACGCGTTCGACCAGCTCGGCGTCGTGCCGGCCCTCCACGAAGATGCGGCTGGCCCGCGCCACACGGGCTTTCTGGCCGGTCACAGCGAAGGAGCCGGATGCGGTGCGCGCCCGGGTGCCGTCGTCGGACTTCTTCGGGTAGACCAGGGTCACCGGCTCGCCGTCGATCAGGAACCCGCCGCCGAGCGGGAACACCCGCTTCTTGCCGAAATAATCCTCGAGTTCCACGGTCTGGGCCTCCAGGCGCGTCACCGCTCCGCAGAACCCGGTGGCCGCGTCTTCGACCACGAGGTCGCGGACGACGGGAACCGTCGGAACGGGTTTGCGGCCGGCGTTCTTCCAATCGCCGGCCAGGACATCGGATCCGTAGGGGTCGTAGCTCACCCGGTGAGAGTAGTTTGCCGTGGGCGCGTGCCGGGGGAGGCACGCCCTCAGTCGAAGATCCTCACCAGCTGCCAGCTGTGCCGTTCGTCATCGTGCCGCACGTCGAAGACGCGGGCGACGCCCCGATCGTCGGTGGCCTGAAAGCGCCAGCCGCCGATCTCGCGGGGATGGTACCGATGCTGTAACGATGTTCGCCGAAGGGGCGCCACCAGGCGCACACCTCCGCCCATACGGTCGGCGTATCGGTCACCCGGTAGCGCGTCGTGCGCCAGACGAGTCGCGTCGGTATCCCGTCGTCGGTGGTCCAGACGGCGACGGCCTCGTGGATCTCCGTCATGTGTCTTCCCTCGCATCCGTGAATCGAACATATGTTCGATTCACGATTGTAGAACCTTCGCCGCCGATCCGCTCCCTGGCATACTGACGACATGACGGATTTCTCGGATCCCTCCAGCGCGTCGCTGCGTCTCAGCCACGATGAGCGCGAGCGGGCTGTCGCCGCGCTGCAGACCCACGCGGCCGATGGCAGGCTGACTGACGCCGAACTGCAGACACGGGTTCAGGCTGCCCGGGCGTCCGTCACCCGGGGCGATCTCGCCCCGTTGTTCGTCGATCTCCCCGGCAGGGTCGATCTCGATCCCGTCGGAGGCCCGCACCAGACGGCCGCCTCGGCCGGTGCCCGGGCGGGCGGGGCCGACTCCGCCCCTCTCGACGAGCACAGACCGCCGCCGCACCACTATGGCCGCTGGGGCCTCGCCGTCGTGTCGATCGTGCCGTTCATCTCCCTCATCCTCTTCTTCGCGACGAGCGCGATCTGGGGGTACGGCTACAGCTGGCTCTGGTTCCTTCTGGTGCCGATCACCGGCGCTTTCGTCTACGGCACCGATGGCGACCGGTATCGCCGCTGATGTCCGGGCTCGCCGCTGATGTCCGGGCTCGCCGCTGACGTCCGGTCTGCGCGCGATCGGTCGCGACCGATCGCGGCGGGCGGCAGGCGTCAGCCGAGCGTCGTGCCGAACAGCAGGCCGAGCAGGTAAGTCGCGGCGGCGGCGCCGAACCCGATGCCGAGCTGGCGCAGTGCGCGCCTGAGGGGCGGGCCCCCGAGAGCAGACCGACGATGGCTCCGGTGCCGAGCAGAACGAGGCCGACCAGAGTCGCGGCCACAATGACCGCCGCCGTCCCCTGGAGCCCGAACAGGTAGGGCAGAACCGGGATGAGTGCACCGGAGGCGAAGAAGCAGAAGCTCGAGATGGCGGCGTTCCAGCCTTTCCCGACGGCTTCGTGCTCATCCACCGCATCCGCCTGCGGCTCATCGGGATCGTTGGCGAGCCCGCCGAGGACGTCGTGCGCGTGCGCCTGTGCCTCGTCAGCGGTCATCCCACGGGCCCGGTAGACGAGGGCGAGTTCGTTCGCATCCACATCCAGATGCGGGATGACAGTGCGGGTCTCAGGATTCGGCGTGGAGGCTTCGAGCAGTTCGCGTTGGGAACGGACGGAGACATACTCCCCGGCCCCCATCGACAGGGCACCCGCCAGAAGCCCCGAGACGCCGGTCAGAAGGACGACGTGGTTCGGGACCCCGCTCGCGCTGATCCCGAGGACGAGCGCGAGGTTGCTCACCAGGCCGTCGTTCGCGCCGAAGACCGCCGCGCGGAACGTGCCGGAGAGACGCTGCCGGCCGCGGGCGGCCAACGCCCGGACGACCTCTTCGTGGATCTGTTCGTCCGCCGCCATCTGCGGCGTCGCGTCCGCGTCGGTCGCGTACGGCGATCGTGCCTCGGCGCGCTGTGCGAGCGCGAGGACGAACACGGAGCCGAACCGCCTGGCCAGGAACCCGAGGATGCGGGTGCGGATGTCGCCGCGGAGCGGGCGGCCGACGTGCTCTCCGAGCAATGTGAGCCAGTGCTGCTCGTGGCGCCCCTCCGCCTCTGCGAGAGCGAGCAGGATCTCCTGCTCCTCACCGGTGCGTCGCCCGGCCAGGTCGCGGTAGACGGCCGCCTCGGCGCGTTCGTCCGCGAGGTACCGTCGCCAGCGCCGGATGTCGGCCGGGCTCGGCGTGCGTGGGGCAGTGTCGAGTGTCATATCCGAGACGAAAGTCTAAGGGATGCCTTCTTCTCTGCCGCCCGGGATGCAGAAAACCCCGGTCGTGAGACCGGGGTTCTCTGTTCTGTGTCCGAGGGGGGACTTGAACCCCCACGCCCTATACGGGCACTAGCACCTCAAGCTAGCGCGTCTGCCATTTCCGCCACCCGGACAGGTGTTTCGGCCGCCGATCGAACCGGCCGCCGAAGAAAGACATTAGCACGAAAACGGAACCCGATTTCACACCGGACGCTCCCCGGGCGCGCCCGGTGGTGTCGCGTTGGCGTCCGCGGGAGGCGCCGGTAGCGTTGGAGGCATGACGGATGCGCAGAACGACAGCGGGCTCGACGAGACGGCGGTGATCGCACGCGATCTGATCCGCTTCGACACCACCAATTTCGGTGAGGGGAAGTCGAACGGCGAGACGGATGCCGCCGAATACGTCGAGGCGCGGCTGAAGGCCATCGGTCTCGAGCCGCAGCTGTTCGACTCCGACCCGGGTCGCACCAGTGTCGTCGCTCGTGTCCCCGGCCGCGACGGCGACAAGCCGGCGCTCGTGGTGCACGGCCATCTGGACGTCGTCCCGGCCGACCCCCGCGCATGGTCGGTCGACCCGTTCGGCGGCGTGATCAAAGACGGCCTGCTCTGGGGGCGCGGGGCTGTCGACATGAAGAACATGGACGCGATGATCCTGACCGCGGTGGGCGACATCCTCTCGGCCGGGAATCAGCCCGAGCGCGACCTCGTCGTGGCCTTCTTCGCCGACGAGGAAGACGGCGGCCGTCGTGGTTCGCACTTCCTCGTCGACACCCACCCCGAGCTGTTCGCCGGCGCCACCGAGGCGATCAGCGAGGTCGGCGGGTACTCGATCGAGCTGGGCGGAAAGCGCGCTTACCTGATGCAGACGGGCGAGAAGTCCCTGGTGTGGATCAAACTCGTGGCACGCGGCCCGGCTGCGCACGGTTCGCGGCTGATCCGGGACAACGCGATCACCCGTCTCGCTGAGGCGGTCGTGGCGATCGGTCGGCAGGAGTGGCCGATCCAGCTCACCGACACCACCACCCAGTTGCTGGCCGAGCTCTCGCGCATCCTGAACGTCGATCCCGAGCAGGTCGGTCCGGACGAGATCGTGCTGCGAACGGGAACGGCGGCCGGGTTCATCCTGGCCACCCTGCGTGCGACGACGAACCCGACACTGTTGAACGCCGGCTACAAGCACAATGTCATCCCGGACACCGCCGAAGCCCTGATCGACATCCGCACACTGCCCGGTGACGAGGATCGCGTCCTCGGCCTCGTGCAGGAGTTGGTGGGCGACGACATCGAGATCCAGATCATGCACCGGGATGTGGGACTCGAGGCGAGCTTCGACGGACCGCTGATCGACGCGATCGTCGGAACTCTCGCCGAACACGATCCCGGCGCGCCGGTGCTCCCTTATCTGCTCTCGGGGGGCACGGACAACAAGGCGCTGAGTCGGCTCGGCATCACCGGCTACGGCTTCGCTCCGCTGAGGCTGCCCGCCGGGCTGGACTTCCCCGGCATGTTCCACGGGGTCGATGAGCGTGTTCCCCTCGACGCGCTAGTGTTTGGTCGGACCGTGCTGCGCGACCTTCTGCTCGGCTACTGAGTCCAGCAACCCCGTCCACTCCGCCAGCGAAAGCGACGCATGGATTTCTTCAACGCCATCATCCTCGGCCTCGTGCAAGGGCTCACCGAGTTCCTTCCCGTCTCGTCGAGCGCGCACATCCGCATCGTCGGCGAACTCCTCGGCACAGGAGCCGACCCGGGTGCGCGGTTCACCGCCATCATCCAGCTCGGCACCGAGGCCGCCGTGCTCCTGTATTTCTGGAAGGACATCGTCCGCATCATCGGGCGCTGGTTCCGCTCGCTATTCGGTAAGGTTCCGCGCAACGACCCCGACGCGAAGATGGGGTGGCTCGTCATCATCGGCAGCGTCCCGATCGTGGTGCTCGGCGTGCTCTTCCAGGACAGGATCGAGACCACCTTCCGGTCGTTGTGGATCGTGGCGGTGACGTTGATCGTCTTCGGCATCCTGCTCGGGATCGCCGACTACGTCGGCAGCAAGACCCGGCGCCTGCGGGAGCTGACCTGGGGGCACGGCATCATCTTCGGCTTCGCCCAGGCGCTCGCGCTCATCCCGGGCGTCTCCCGGTCAGGCGGAACGATCACGGCCGGGCTGTTCATGGGCTACCAGCGCCGGGCGGCCGCGCGGTACTCGTTCCTCCTCGCTCTCCCCGCTGTGTTCGGCAGCGGGTTCTACCAGCTCTACAAGGCCGTGAAAGAGCCCTGCACGCAGGCACTGGCGGCGGCGAACACCTGCACGATCGAGGTCTTCGGGCCGGGGGAGACCGTCGTCGCGACGATCGTGGCGTTCCTCGTCGGGCTCGTCGTGATCGCGTTCTTCATGGGGTACATCTCGCGCCGCAGCTTCCTGCCGTTCGTGATCTACCGCGTGGTGCTCGGCGTCGTGCTCATCGTGCTGCTCTCGACGGGCGTGCTCGCCGCGTAACCGCCGGCGGCAGCTCAGCGCCGGTCGATCATCGCGCTCCGGTCGTCAGCTTCGCCAGGGCTCATCTGGGCGCCCGCCCGCCTGACCGTCACGGCCGTCGCCGCGCCGCCGCAGGTAACGTTCGAACTCCTGGGCGATCGCCTCGCCGCTGGCCTCGGGGGAGTCGACGGTATCGCGGGCCTGCTCCAGCTGCTGGATGTAGGAGGCCATCTCCTCGTCGTCGGAGGCGAGCGCGTCGATGCCTGCCTCCCAGGCGGCCGCCTCGTCGACGAGGTCACCGCGAGGGATCGTCACATCGACGAGCTCCTCGAGCTTGTCGATCAGCGCCAGCATGGCCTTCGGGCTCGGCGCATTGTGCACGTAGTGCGGCACCGACGCCCAGATCGTCACGGTGGGGATGCCCACGGTCTCGGCCCCCTCGGCGATCGCGCTGAGGATGCCGACCGGGCCTTCATAGGTGGAGCGCTCGATCGACAGTTCGGTTCGCACGGCGCTGTTCTCGCTCGACGCGAAGATCGAGATCGGGCGCGTGTGGGGCACATCGGCGAGCATGGCGCCGAGGAACACGATCGCGCCGATGTCGGCTGCCAGGGCCGCGTCGAGGATCTCCGCCGTGAAGCTCTTCCAGCTGCGGGAGGGCTCGGTGCCGAGAAGGAGGTAGATGTTACCGACGTTGTCGCCGCTCACACGAAGATTGGCGTCATCGGCGAGCGCGTGCGCCGGGTCGCCCGGGCGGGCCGGACCGTACATCACCGCGGAGGGCCAGATGAGATGACGGTGCCCGTCGTCGTCGGTGATCGTCGGACGGTTGAACTGGAAGTCGAAGTACAGCTCGGGGTCGACTTCGGCGATCGGCACGACGTCGAGAACGTCCTGCAGCGTGCGGACGGCGCCGCTCGCGGCCTCGCCCGCGTCGTTCCAGCCTTCGAACGCCACGACCAGGATGCGGCCTCCGAGAAAGTTGGTGCCCTGCGTCACAGTGGATGAACCTCGTTCTCTTCCGGCGACCGATCGGACGCCATCCATCCAGGATAGGCCCGCCCGTCCCCGGTAGGCTTGTCGCCCGTGACCTCTCTGACTCCACCCCCGCTGCCGGCCGCTGTTCTCTGGGACATGGACGGCACCCTCGTCGACACCGAACCGTATTGGATGGAGTCCGAGGTGGAGCTCGTGCACTCCTTCGGCGGCGAGTGGTCCCACGACGACGGCCTGCTGCTGGTGGGCCAGGGCCTCTGGAACTCGGCAGCGATCCTGCGTTCGCGCGGCGTCGAGCTGGATCCGGATGAGATCGTGCAGTGGCTGACGAACCGCGTGCAGGAGCGGCTGGATGCCGACGGGGTCCCTTGGCGTCCCGGTGCGCGGGAGCTGCTGCGTGCCCTGCGGGAGCGCGGCATCCGCACGGCGCTGGTCACCATGTCGGTACGCCGCATGGCCGAGCAGATCGTGGCGCAGATCCCGTTCGACGCTTTCGACGTGATCGTCAGCGGAGACGAGGTGACCGAGCCGAAGCCGCATCCGGAACCGTACCTGCGGGCTGCAGGCCTTCTCGGCATCGACGTGTCGAGTGCCGTCGCCATCGAGGATTCGCTCGTCGGACTCGCTTCGGCCGTCGCCTCGGGCGCGGTCGCGCTCGGCGTGCCGCACATCGTTCCGCTGCCCGAGAGCGACGAGCACACCCTGTGGCCGTCACTGGAGGGCAAGACGGTCGATGACATCGTGGCCCTCGCCGGCGGCCGGGCGGCCGTGCGATGAGCGCCGGCGAGTTCCCGCAGAGCAGCGGACCGTTCCGTGCCGGCGACCGGGTGCAGCTGACCGGTCCCAAAGGCAAGATGAACACCATCACGCTCGAGCCGGGCAAGGTGTTCCACACCCACCGCGGCATCCTGGAGCACGATGCCATCATCGGCCTGCCGGACGCATCCGTCGTCACCAATAACGTCGGCGTGGAGCATCTCGCCCTGCGTCCGCTGCTGAACGACTTCGTCATGTCGATGCCGCGCGGCGCGGCCATCATCTACCCGAAGGATGCGGCGCAGATTCTGGCGCTGGCCGACATCTTCCCCGGTGCCAGCGTGATCGAAGCCGGTGTCGGGTCCGGGGCTCTCTCGCTCTGGCTGCTGCGCGCCATCGGGCCGTCGGGCACCCTCCGATCCTTCGAACGTCGCGACGAGTTCGCAGAGGTGGCCCGATCGAACGCGGCGACCTTCCTCGGTCGCGACCCCGAGAACTGGACCGTCACCGTCGGCGATCTGCAGGATGAGCTGCCGCTGGCGGTCGACGACGAGAGCGTCGACCGGGTCGTGCTCGACATGCTCGCGCCGTGGGAATGCCTCGACGTCGTCACCTCCTCCCTCAAACCCGGCGGTGTCGTGCTGTGCTACGTCGCGACCGTCACGCAGCTCTCCCGCGTCGCCGAGGCCATCCGCGCCTCAGGCGAATACACGCACCCGCAGTCGAGCGAGACGATGGTGCGCGGTTGGCACGTCGAAGGCCTCGCCGTGCGCCCCGACCACCGGATGATCGCCCACACGGGGTTCCTGATCACCGCACGCCGGCTGGCACCCGGAACGATTCTGCCGGAGCTCAAGCGCCGACCGTCCAAGAGCGACTACAGCGACGAAGACGTCGAGGCGTGGACCCCCGGCGCGCTCGGCGAACGCCAGTCCAGCCCGAAGAGCCTGCGCAAGCGCGTGCGAGCGGCCGCGACGAGCGCAGAGCTGTCGAAGGCGCGCGCGACGGATGCAGCGTCAGACCAGGACCAAACGATCAACTAGCATGGGAGGCCGGAGGGCGCGTCCCTCCGACTCCCACCGATTGCACCGAAAGAGGACTCGTGCGCAGAGCAACCGCACTCGTCGTGGCCGCCGGCCTGCTGGCCGTCACACTCACGGGATGTTCGTCGAACCCCAACGCCAACTGTGACACGGCGTTGAAGCCGGGAAGCGCATCTGATCTCGTGAAGGTCAGCGGCAAGCTCGGCGAGAAGCCGAAGGTCAGCTTCCCGACGCCGATCAAGACCACGAAGTCCGAGCGCAGCACGGTCATCCAGGGCGACGGCGCCATGGTGCAGAAGAACCAGCTCGTGGAGATCGAGTACTCGGTGTTCGACGGGAACACCGGCGCGACCCTGCAGGCGAGCTCCTACGCCAAAGACAGTGCGCAGCTGGTCCCGGTGGGCACCATCAACATTCCGGCATTCAACACGGCACTGCAGTGCACGAGCGTCGGTTCGCGCATCGCGGTCGCGATCGCCCCGAAGGACAGCGGCTCCGACGCCTCCGCCGGCACGGCGATCGCCGTGATCGACGTCGTCAAGGCGTACCTGGCGAAGGCCGACGGAACACCCCAGCCCTCGGTGTCCGGTTTCCCGACCGTCGTCCTCGCGCCGACCGGTCAGCCCGGCATCACGATCCCCGGTGGATCGGCGCCGACCTCCGTCACGTCGGAGACGCTCAAAGCCGGTTCGGGTGCGACAGTGAAGAAGGACAGCTCGGTCGTCGTGCAGTACACAGCCGTCGGCTGGGAGAACAAGAACGTCGTCGTCAGCACGTGGCAGAACGGTTCGCCCGACCTGGTGGTCGTCGACACCGGTCAGAGCGCGACCGCCCAGGGCAATGTGCTGCCACAGGACATGACGAGGGCCCTCGTCGGCCAGAAGGTCGGCTCGCAGATCGCCGTGCTCACGCCGGCCTCCAAAGACGGAAGCTTCCCCGCCTCGGCGTGGGTCGTCGACATCCTGGGCATCCGCTAGCCGATTAGGATGGAGGGGTGCCTCCGTCGTCGACTTCGCCCTCCCGCGTGCCCGTGGAGGAGCGACTTTTCAGCCTCGTGCTCGCGTTGCTCGCGACCGAGACCGGATTGACCAAGAACGAGATCCTCTCCACGGTTCAGGGGTACCGTCAGCGGTTTTCGCTGCGCGGAGACAACAGCAGCCTCGAGCGGCAGTTCGAGCGCGACAAAGACGACATCCGCGAACTCGGCGTGCCGCTCGAGACCGTCGAGGCGCCGGGGGATTCGGGCAATAACCAATTGCTGCGCTATCGCATACCCAAGGGGGCATACGATCTGCCGGCCGATGTGGTGTTCGCGCCGGAAGAGATCACCCTGCTCGGCCTGGCCGCGACGGTGTGGCGAGAGGGTTCCCTCTCGTCCGAGTCTCGTCGGGCGCTGATGAAGCTGCGTTCGCTCGGGGTGGAGGCGGACGACCCGATCGTCGGGTATGCGCCGCGTCTGCGCGCCCGCGAGAGCGCATTCGACCCGCTGAACCTCGCGCTGGAACGCAAGGTCATCGTCCAGTTCCCCTATCTGAAGCCGGGGGAGCGCGCGTCGCGCGTTCGCACCGTCGCCCCGCTGGCGCTCGTGCAGCACCAGGGGCGCTGGCATCTGCAGGGCATCGACCAAGACGCGAACGGCTCGCGCACCTTCCTGCTGTCGCGCATGGTCGGCGCGGTCAAGGTGACCGCTCGTGGATTCGAGGCCGAGGGCACCGACTTCGCGGCGAAGGCGCTGGCCGAACTCGAACGCATCTGGGCGGGCAACGTGGCCGAGATCGAGGTGACCGCGGGCACCGACGCGGCGACACGTCTCGGGAAGCGCTACGGCGATGCGGTTCCCCCGCGCCGGGACGGGGAATCGTTCCGGCTCACCGTGAACTACTCGGATGCGAACATCCTGGCCGATCAACTGGCGAGTTTCGGTCCGGAGGTGCTCGTGCTCGCGCCCGAGACGATCCGCGAGGCGGTGCGTGAGCGTCTGGTCGCGACCTTCCGCGCCCACGACGACGGCACGATCGATCAGGGGGTGCAGCACGATGGCTGAGCGCCGCAAACCGATGCAGGCCCAGGACAAGCTCGCTTTCCTGCTCGCGCTCGTGCCCTACCTGATGGACAGGGATCGGGTCAGCGTCGCCGAGGCGGCGGCACATTTCGGGGTCGAGCGAGGCCAGCTGCGAGACGCAATTCGGCTGATCGCCGTTTCGGGCATCCCCGGCGAGACGAATCAGTATCAACCGGGTGATCTGTTCGACATCGCCTGGGACGATTTCGAAGAGAACGACCAGATCGTCCTCACCCATCAGGTGGCCATCGACGACTCGCCGCGCTTCTCCGCGCGCGAGGCGGCGGCGCTGATCGCCGGTCTGCAGTATCTTTCGGCCCTGCCCGAGAACGCCGACCGGGATGTGATCGGCTCCCTCATGGCCAAGCTCGCCCGCGGTGCCTCCGCGGCCCCGAGCCAGGTGGCGGTCGCCGGATCGGAGACAGACGACACGCTTGCGGTCATCCGGGATGCCGTCGCCGCAGGCACACAGCTGGAGTTCGACTATCTGAACTCGCGTGGGGAAAGCGAACGGCGTCGCGTCGATCCGTTGCGCATCGAGTCGATCGACCAGGATTGGTATTTGCGAGGGTGGTGCCATCTGCGCACCGCGATCCGCACCTTCCGGCTCGATCGCATCGACGACCTGACGGCCACGGAAGACCCCATCACATACCGGCCCGGAGACGTGACCCTGCCGGAGACGCTATTCGAGCCGACACCGGACGACCTTCTCGTGCAGATCGAGGTGTCGGCCGCGGCCGTGCCGCTCATCGTGGACTACATCCCCGAAGGCGCCACGCGTGTCGAGAGCAACGGGCTCGTGCGCACGAGCGTGCGGGTGGCGCATTACCACGGCCTGAAACGGCTGGTGTCCGGGCTCTCCGGCGTTCTCACCGTTCTCGATCCGCCGGAGGCTCGCCGCGTCGTCGCCGACTGGGCGCGGGCCGGCGCCGAACGGTACCGGTAGGCTTCCGCCCATGCCCTGGTGGTCGTGGATCGTCATCTGGGGAACGCTGATCCTGGCCTTCCTCGGGATGCTCGTGTTCTTCGCCGTGCACCTCTTCCGCAAGCTCATGGCCGCCGGTCGAGAGGTGGGGGCCCTCGCGGAGAAGGCCGAGGTTCTCTCCCGGCGGGCGGACGAGCTCCGGGATCCGCCCTTCCATTCCGCCGTCTTCGACGACGCGTCCCGTCTCTCGGCGGAGCGGGACCAAGCCAGGGCGGATCGCCGATTCGCGCGACAATCTCGCAGCGATGCGCGGGTGCGACGAGGTAAGCTGTTGGTCAATGCGGATCCGACACCGTTTTCGCACCTGACCAAAAGGACTTGATCTCATGCTCGGTGGCCTCACCGGATGGCACTTGCTCATCATCCTCGCAGTGATCTTGCTGCTCTTCGGAGCGCCGAAGCTTCCCGGGCTCGCCAAGAGCATCGGCCAGTCGATGCGGATCTTCAAGGGCGAGGTCAACGCGATGAAGAAAGACGACGAGAAGCCGGAAGACCCCACGCTGAAGGCCGATGGCGTGTCCGCTCCCTCGTCTGAATCGCCCACGAAACCGTAGGTCGTGGCCTCAACCAAGCGAGGCAAGAACCACGAAGGACGAATGACGCTCGGCGAACATTTCGTCGAACTTCGCAAACGCCTCTTCCGTTCTGCCCTGGGACTGCTTGCCGGTGCCGTCGTCGGCTGGTTCGTCTCTGACTACCTTCTCGACGCGCTGCGTTCTCCGATCACCGAGATCGCCAAGCAGCAGGGCCGTATGGCGCAACTCAACTACGACAGCATCACCGGCGCTTTCGACCTGAAGATGCAGATCGCGGTCACGGTCGGTGTCGTGCTGTCGAGCCCCATCTGGCTCTATCAGATCTGGGCGTTCTTCGTGCCCGCGCTGAGCCGCAAGGAGCTCCGGTACGGGTTCGGCTTTTTCTTCACCGCGGTTCCGCTGTTCCTCGCCGGAGCGTACGTCGGATGGCTCCTTGTTCCGCACATCGTCACCCTTCTCACCAGTTTCGCACCGGGGGCGGATTCGTCGATCATCTCGGCGAAGACCTATTTCGACTTCGTCCTGAAACTGACGCTCGCCGTCGGGGTTGCGTTCGTCCTTCCCGTGTTCCTCGTGCTGCTGAACTTCGTGGGGGTGCTCAGCGCGCGGTCGATCATCAAGTCGTGGCGCTGGGCGTTCATCCTGATCGCACTGTTCACCGCGATCGCGACGCCCGCGGCCGATGTGCTCTCGATGTTCCTGCTCGCGATCCCGATGATTCTGCTGTATCTGGCGGCGTACGGTGTCGCCTGGCTGCACGATCGCCGCGTGGCGAAGTCTGCGGTGCGCCTGGAGGCGGAGCTCGCGACATAGGCTGGTCCCGTGACCGATCAGCTGTCCCCGGCCGAGCGCTACGCGGCCTCCCGTTCGCGCGTTCGCCAACCCCTTCTCGACGCTTTTCGGGGTGGCCTCCGGTTCGAGCTCGATCCGTTCCAGCTCGAGGCGTGCAGCAGTCTCGAGAACGGTCGGAGCGTGCTCGTCGCCGCGCCGACGGGGGCGGGAAAGACCATCGTCGCCGAGTTCGCGGTGTTCCTGGCGATGCGGGAGCCGAACGCGAAGGTGTTCTACACCGCGCCGATGAAGGCGCTCAGCAACCAGAAGTTCCAGGAGCTCGTCGCCGAGTACGGTGCCGACTCGGTGGGGCTGCTCACCGGTGACACCAATGTGAACTCCCGCGCACGCATCGTGGTCATGACCACCGAAGTGCTGCGCAACATGCTCTACGCGAATTCCGATCTGCTGACCGATCTCGCCTACGTGGTCATGGACGAAGTGCACTACCTCGCCGATCGGTTCCGCGGCGCGGTCTGGGAAGAGGTGATCATCCATCTTCCTCAGGCGGTGCGCATGGTGTCGCTCAGCGCGACGGTCTCGAACGCCGAGGAGTTCGGCGACTGGTTGCAGGCCGTGCGCGGCGACACGGATGTCGTGGTCTCGGAGGAGCGCCCGGTGCCGCTGGAGCAGCACATCCTGATGCGGTCGAAGCTGATCGACCTCTTCGACTCATCGGGGCTCGCCGCGACGAATCGCGTGAATCCGGAGCTCGTGCAGCTGGCCCGCTATGGCGGGAGGGTATCGGGTTCCCGCCAGCGGAACGAGGTCGGCCGCTACCATTCCCGCGGCGGGCGGACGGAGTCGTTCCGCATGGATCGCGCCGAAGTGGTGCGGATGCTCGGGGAACGCAACCTGCTTCCGGCGATCTTTTTCATCTTCAGCCGCAACGGCTGCGATCAGGCGGTGCGCCAGACGCTCCGTTCCGGGGTCCGGCTCACCGAGGCGCACGAGCGTGACGAGATCCGCGAGATCGTGGAGGATCGGTGCCGCACCCTGCTCGACGAAGATCTGGCGGTTCTCGGCTACTGGGAATGGTTGGAGGGGCTCGAACGCGGGGTGGCGGCGCACCACGCCGGCTTGCTGCCCGCCTTCAAAGAGGTGGTGGAGGAGCTTTTCCGCCGCAAGCTCGTGAAGGTCGTGTTCGCGACCGAGACACTCGCCCTGGGCATCAACATGCCCGCGCGCACGGTCGTGCTCGAGAAGCTCGAGAAATTCAACGGCGAATCCCGGGTGCCGATCACCCCGGGGGAGTACACGCAGCTCACCGGGCGCGCCGGGCGACGCGGGATCGATGTCGAGGGGCATTCGGTCATCCAGTGGCAGGACGGGCTCGACCCGCAGTCGGTGGCCTCGCTCGCGTCGCGCCGGAGCTACCCGCTCAACTCCAGTTTCCGCCCGACGTACAACATGGCGGTCAATCTCATCGACCAATTCGGCCGGTTGCGCACACGCGAGATCCTCGAGTCGTCATTCGCCCAATTCCAGGCCGATCGTGCCGTCGTGGACCTCGCGCGCAAGGTTCGGCAGCAGGAGGAGTCGCTCGCCGGCTACGAGAAGGCGATGACCTGCCACCTGGGCGACTTCCGCGAGTATTCGGGCATCCGGCGGGAGCTGAGTGATCTGGAGCGCAAGGGCGCGCGGATGGAGAACGCTTCGCGCTCCGATCGCGACCGTCGGCAACGTCAGCTCGTCGCGTTGCGCAAGCGCATGAAGGAGCATCCGTGCCATCGCTGTCCCGACCGGGAGCAGCACGCGCGCTGGGCGGAACGCTGGTGGAAGCTGAAGCGGGAGACGGATGCGCTCAGCTCACAGATCCGGTCGCGCACCGGAGCCGTCGCCAAGGTGTTCGACCGGGTCTCCGACGTGCTGATCGACCTGGGCTATCTCGCCGTCGAGGGCGGCATCACCGAATTGACCGTGCACGGCCGCACCCTCAAGCGCATCTATGGTGAGCGCGACCTTCTCGTGGCCGAGTGCCTGCGCCGCAACCTCTGGAATCAGCTCGACGCGCCGAGCCTTGCGGCGATGGCCTGCGCCCTCGTGTTCGAGCCTCGGCGTGACGAAGGGCTCGCCAGCGAACGGATGCTTCCTCGGGGCGGGTTCCGGCCGGCGTTCGAGAATACCGTCGAGATCTGGAGCAGACTCGACGATCTGGAGCGCGGTCACCATCTGGCCGGAAGTGAGCCGCCGTCGACGACGCTGTCGCTCGCGATGCACGCCTGGGCGAAGGGGTCGGGGCTGGACATCGTGCTCTCGGAGGCCGATATGGCGGCTGGTGACTTCGTGCGCTGGACGAAGCAGACGATCGATTTGCTCGATCAGCTCTCGCTGGTGGCGCAAGGTCCTGTCGGGCGCACCGCTCGGCAGGCGCTGGAGTCGATCCGTCGCGGCATCGTGGCGTACTCATCCGTTGCCTGAGATCGGCGCGGTCGACGCCTATCCGCGTGCTCTAGGCTCTGACTCCGTGACTGCTTTCCCTCGCGCGCCGCTCCCTCTCTGGTTCGCGCTCCTCGTGGCCGCGGGATCGGGGCCGGTGCTCGATGCGGCCTTCCCCGACCGGGATTGGTGGCCTCTCGCGTTCGTGGGCATCGCCATGGTGCTGCTCGCCCTGCGCGGGCGCCGTGCCGGCAGCGCCTTTCTGGTCGCGTTCGTCGCGGGAGAGTCGTTCTACCTGTTCCACATCGCGTGGACGTCGCTCTACCTCGGCCCCGTGCCGTGGGTGGCGCTGTCGACCTTGGAAGCGCTGTTCGTGGGGCTGGGCGGACTCCTCATCGCGCTGGCCTATCGCTGGGTCCCCCGAGCATGGCCGACGACCACAGGGCGGGTCGGGTTGCTGCCTGTCATCGTCGCAGGGCTGTGGGTGCTGCGGGAGTATGTGACGGGGAATTGGCCGTACGGAGGATTCTCCTGGGGCCGTGTGGCCGAATCGCAATCCGAGAGCCCGTTAGCGCCCTTGGCGGCGTGGCTGGGCATCTCGGGCCTCAGCTTCGTGATGGTCTGGCTCGTCGTCGTGCTGCTCGAGCTCTGCTTCGCCGTCGACCTCGAGCGGGTCTGGCGCGGCGCTCTCGCCATCGGCGCCGTCGCGCTGGTGCTGGCGGTCCCGGCCTGGCCGACGCCGACCCACGGAACGACGCGCATCGCCGCCGTGCAGGGCAACGGGCCGGCGGGCTACTTCGACAATGCCCCGCCGAATGCGGTGCTCAACACTCAGATCGCCGAGACGCAGACCATCGAGGACCAGAAGGTCGACATGGTCGTCTGGCCCGAGGGCGCCGCACAGCCGGACCCGACGCGGGACCCCGACACGGCGGCCATCCTGAACGCGCTCAGCCGCCGAATGGACGCGCCGTTCATCGTGGGGACGATCACCTACCGCGACGGCAAGTACTACAACACCTCCTTGCTCTGGAAGCAGGGGGAGGGCGCGGTCGACTACTACGACAAACGGCATCCCGTACCCTTCGGCGAATACGTGCCGGATCGCGCGTTCTGGCGCCCCTTCGCCCCCTCGCTCATCGACCTCATCGGTCGCGACTACACGCCCGGAACTCGTGACAACGTCTTCGACGTCAACGGGGTGCGGGCCGGGATCTCGATCTGCTTCGACATCGTCGACGACCAGCTGCTCACAGACATGATGCAAGGCGGCGCCCAGGTCATCCTCGCCCAGACGAACAACGCGGACTTCGGCGAGACGGACGAGAACCAGCAACAGTTGGCCATCGCGCGGCTGAGGGCGATCGAGTCCGGGCGCTCGCTGGTGAACATCTCGACCGTCGGCAGCAGCCAGATCATCGGGCCGAGCGGTGAGACCATTGACAGCATCCCGCCGTTCCGGCCGGGGGCGATGGTGGCGGATGTTCCACTCGGCACCACCACGACGCCCGCCACGCTCCTCAGCAGAGGTATCGAGTACCTGGTAGCGGGGCTGGGCCTGTTCGGGCTCCTGGTGGCCTTCAGCGCCCGCAGGCGGCCTCGCGCGCCCGTCTCGGCGCTCCGCCGCTTCCGCTGAGAGACCTGCTGCTCCGTGTCGGTCACCGGCTCGGTGTCGGTGGCGGAACGGAAAGAAGGCCGCCTGCACCAGGTGCGAACGGCCTTCTTGAGTCGTGCTGCGGCGCTCAGGCGCCGATCTTGTGCTCGCCGCCACGGCGCGCACGCAGGTAGGTGAGACGCTCCTCCAGGAGCTCTTCCAGTTCCGCCCGGGTGCGCCGCTCGAGCAGCATGTCCCAGTGGCTGCGGGGAACCTTCACGTCGGAACGGTCGACCTCGACAGGCTCGTTGCCGACCAGCAGGGTGGCCTCGTGGCCACAGTGCTTGCACTCCCACGTCTCGGGGGCTTCAGCGTCGGCCGAGAACACCATCTCGGTCTCCTGGCCGCAATCCGGGCACAGGTAGTTATAACGGGAACGCGGGGAGTACACGACGCCTTCTTCGCTCTGTAAGCTTTGGGCGCCAAGCCTCATTCCGCGCAAACTGCGATCTGCCATTGTGTGGTCTCCTCTTCGCGCGATGCTTCCCATTTATAAACCAACAAGCTGGGGATTCTCTTTCCGTCGCCGCGATACTCCCAGAGGCCTCTCAGGGTCGAATTCTCGATTCGACCAGCGCTTTCAGCGTGTCGCAGCGGTCGGTGACGAGGCCGTCGACACCGAGATCGAGCAGACGTGTCATTGTTGCAGGATCGTTCACCGTCCACACGTGGACCTCCACTCCCGCCGCGTGAAGGACGTCGATCGTTCGGCCGGTCACGAGACGCACGAACGTGGCTCGTTCAGGCACCTGGACCGCCACAAGACCTCGCAGGGAGCGGCGCACGAGCGGCGTGAGGCCCGCCTTCGCGGCGAGCAATGCGGGGAGGAAGCGCGACACCGAGGCGGAGCTCGCCACACCGGGGAGCGCCTCCACCGCGGCGCGACGCCGTCGCTCATCGAACGAGGTGATCAGCACCCGATCGGTCGCGCGCGTGGCGAGGATGGCCTGCGCGGCCGGCTCAGCGGCCCGCGCATCCTTGATATCGATGTTGAACCGCGCCTCGGGGAAGGCGTCGAGAGCATCAGCAAGCGAGCAGAACGACTGATCGGCGCCGAGGTCGAGCCGACGTAGCTCGGCCATCGTCAGCTGGTCGACACGCACCGATCGGCCCACGGCACTTTGGAGGTCGGCGTCGTGGCTGATGACGGCGACACCGTCGGCGGTGGCGTGCACATCCGTCTCGAGATGGGTCGCACCTGCCGCGAGCGCGCGCAGAAACGCGAGGAGCGTGTTCTCCGGGGCCTCGGTGGCGAGGCCCCGGTGGGCGATGATGCGGGGGAGTGGACCGGAGAGGAAGGTCACGCCGTTCCGGGGGCGTCGCCGCCCGCCGGCGGCACGGACGGGGGAGCCGTCGGGGGCGTCGCCGTCGAGGCGGCAGCTGCAGCCGCGCGCGTCGCCGCATGCACGGCGTCGGAGCCCTTCTCGGTGAACGCCTTGCCGATGCCCTGCAGTGCCTGAGTGAGCTCGCTCGGGATGATCCACATCTTGTTGGCGGCGCCCTCGGCGAGTTTCGGCAGCGTCTGGAGATACTGGTAGGCGAGCAGGAGGTTGTCCGGGTTTCCCTCGTGGATCGCGCCGAACACGGTGGTGATGGCCTTCGCCTCACCCTCGGCCCGCAGCACGGCCGCCTTCGCGTCACCCTCCGCCTTGAGGATGGCGGCCTGCCGCATGCCCTCGGCGTTCAGGATCTCGGACTGCTTGGTGCCCTCGGCGGTGAGGATGACGGCGCGACGGTCACGTTCGGCGCGCATCTGCTTCTCCATCGAGTCCTGGATGGAGACGGGCGGGTCGATCGCCTTCAGCTCGACGCGCGACACTCGGATGCCCCACTTGCCGGTGGCCTCGTCGAGCACGATTCGCAGCTGGCCGTTGATCTCGTCGCGGCTCGTGAGCGCCTCTTCGAGATTCAGGCCGCCGACGACGTTACGGAGGGTCGTCGTGGTCAGCTGCTCGACGGCGCCGAGGTAGTTGGCGATCTCGTAGGTCGCGGCCCGCGCATCCGTCACCTGGAAATAGACGACCGTGTCAATCGAGACGACGAGGTTGTCTTCGGTGATCACCGGCTGCGGGGGAAAGGAGACGACCTGCTCGCGCATGTCGAGGAGCGGGCGCACCCGGTCGACGAACGGAACGACGATGTTGAGGCCTGGCATCAGGGTCTTGTGGTAGCGACCGAGCCGCTCGACGACGCCCGCGGTGGCCTGCGGAATGATGCGGATGGCCCGGAACAGGGTGACGAGGACGAAGATCGCGATGATCGCGATGATGACGAACACCACGATCTGCACAACCAATTGGGTCGCGTTGCTCATGATGCGCTCCTTTCTGTGAAGTCGTCGGCGCCGGCGATCACCGGGGCGGGCGTGACGACGGCCGTCGCCCCCTCGATCGCGACGACGATGACGTGTTCGCCCGGTACGAGCTCGGCCGCAGCCGAGGGTGCGCCGGGGGCGAGCCGGGAGGTCCACGTCTCGCCGACGGCGAGCTTGACCTGGCCGGACGTGCGCGAGACCGTCGATACGACGGTGCCGGACATGCCGATGAGGGCGGCGACGTTGCTTTTGGCCGGGTCGCCGCCACGTTTCAGCAGGTGCAGCAGCGGTGGCCGGATCGTGAAGATCAACAGCACGGAGAGTACGGCGGCGATGATCAGCTGCAGCCACCATGGGGCGCCGAACAGGCCGGAGATCAATCCCCCCACGCTGCCGACGGCGATCATCAGGAACACGAAATCGAGGGTCAGCATCTCAACGATGATGAACACCAGGATGAGGACGAGCCAGACGATCCAGGCAAAAGTTTCGAATTCCATCGTCCACTCCCTTCACTGGTTCTTTCAAGGTAGCAGGTGGGAGGCTCCCAGCACGGAACCCACTTGGTAGTCTCAGGGACGACAATCCGACTCGCCCCGGCGAGCGTTCATCAGTTGTAGGAGTCTTCGTGTCCAACCCTCTCGCCCTTCACTCGCTCGCCGGAAAGCGGGCCCTGATCACGGGCTCGTCCCGCGGAATCGGTGCCGACACCGCGCAGTACCTCGCCGAGGCGGGGGCGAGCGTGGTGATCAACTACCGCAACAAGGAAGCGCGGGCGGTCAAGCTGGCAGACAGCATCCGGGCGGCCGGCGGCACGGCGATCACCGTCGGAGCCGACATGACGGATCCGGCTTCGGTGGCGCAGCTCGTCGCCGCCGTCGAAACGGAGTGGGGCGGTCTCGACCTGCTCGTCCTCAATGCGTCCGGCGGCATGGAGTCCGGCATGGCCGAGGACTACGCGATGCAGCTCAACCGCGACGCTCAGGTAGACATGCTGACCGCCGCGCTCCCCCTGCTGGCTCCGGGCTCGCGCGTCGTCTTCGTGACGAGCCACCAGGCGCACTTCATCAAGACGACCGAGACGATGCCGGAGTACGAAGCGGTGGCTCTCAGCAAGCGGGCCGGCGAAGATGCGCTGCGCGCGCTCATCCCGACCCTCACCGAGAAGGGCGTCGAGTTCGTCGTCGTCTCCGGCGACATGATCGAGGGCACGATCACCGCTACCCTGCTGAACCGGCTCAACCCGGGCGCGATCGACGCGCGCAAGGAGGCCGCCGGCAAGCTCTACAACGTGAGCGAGTTCGCGGCCGAGATCGCTCTGGCGACGGTGGAGCCGATCCCGGCCGATCACACCCGTCTGGTCGGTGACATCTCCAGTTTCGTGCCGACGGACGAAGGACGCTGATGAAGGCGGCCGACCTCGACCTGCTGACCAGCGTGTCGGCGCCGACGGTGCATCCCGGCGGCGGCCGTGCCGTCGTCTCGGTGACGCGACCGGATCTGGCCGCCGACGCCACCGTCGGACAGCTCTGGACCGTACCGCTGACCGGGCACGCGGCGCCCAAGCGTTTCACGCGGGGCTTCCGGGACAGCGCTCCGCAGTTCTCGCCGGACGGCCGCCTTCTCGCCTTTCTGCGCTCGGCGCCCAAAGCGGCTCCCCAGCTCTACGTCGTGGATGCGACGGGCGGCGAGCCCGTTCAAGCCACCGATCGCAAGCTGGGTGTCTCCGAGTTCGCCTGGGCGCCAGACGGCCGCACGATCGCATTCGTGAGCCGGGAGCCCGAGGCGGGGCGCTATGGCACGGTCGAAGGGCTGGATGCGGCATCCGAGCCGGCGAGACGTATCACGACGCTGAAATATCAGGCGAACGGCCTCGGGTACACGATCGACCGACGCGCCCACGTCTTCCTGGTCGCGGTTCCGGATGTGTGGGGAGAGCCGGCCGCACCGGCCGCACCCAGCGCCGAGGGTGCGGCAGCGGTCGAGCCTTTCATCGCCGAGCCTCGGCAGCTGACCGCGGGGGAGTGGGACGACATCGGAATCGCCTTCTCGCCGGACGGAGCGACGCTCTCGTTCATCTCGGCCCGGCATGCGACACGCGATGACGACCTGCGCTCCAGCGTCTTCGTCGTCCCTGTCGACGGCAGCGCGGAACCGCGGGATGTGACAGGGGCGCACGGCGATTGGTCGGTCGTGGCCGTCGGGTACGGCCGGAACGGGGTGCTCTACTTCTCTGCCCACGAGGTCGGTGCGGCCGGAACCGATTTCGTCGCCCGCAACGCGGCACTCTTCGCGATCGGCGCAGACGGCGGCGCCCCGCGGCGCCTCACCGACCCAGAGACGATGGATCTCGCAGAGTCGGACATCGTCGCGTATGAGGACGACTCGGTGCTGGTGCGCGACCGCCGACGCGGCGCTCTCGTGCTGACCGCGGTCACGGCGGCGGGCTCGCAGCGCGAGCTGACAGACGAGACGACCGTCGTGACCGGCGTCGCGGTGGCCGGCGAGACGGTCGTCGTGTCGATGGCGGACGCTTCGACGAATGGCGATGTCGCGGTCGTCGAAGCCGGCCGACTGCGTCGGGTCACCGACTTCTCCAGCCCGCTGCGAACGCGCGGAATCATCGAACCGCGGGAGTTGACGGTGGCCGGGCGCGACGGGTACCCGATCCACGGCTGGGTCGTCGCGCCGGCCGGCGAAGGACCGCATCCGGTGCTCCTCGTCATCCATGGTGGACCGTTCGCGGCGTTCACCGGGAGCCTCTTCGACGAAGCGCAGGTCTACGCCGCGGCCGGGTATGCCGTCGTCCTGTGCAACCCTCGCGGATCGGCCGGGTACGGGCAGGAGCACGGCCGGGTCATCCGTCAAGCGATGGGAACGGTCGACCTCACGGATGTGCTGGACTTCCTGGATGGGGCGATCGCATCGGAGCCGGGCCTCGACGGAGAGCGCCTCGGCATCATGGGTGGGTCGTACGGGGGATACCTCACGGCCTGGACGATCGCGCACGACCACCGATTCGTCGCTGCGATCGTGGAGCGCGGCTTCCTCGACCCGGTGACGTTCGATGGCACGAGCGATATCGGCAGCTTCTTCGGCCAGGAGTACACCGGCACCGACCCGGAGTTGATCCGTTCGCAGAGCCCACAGGCCGTCGTGCACCAGGTGACGACCCCGACCCTGGTGTTGCATTCGGCCAGTGACCTGCGGTGCCCGTTGAGCCAAGCGGAACGCTATTTCGCCGCGCTCAAGCGGGGCGGTGTCGAGACCGAGCTGCTGGTGTTCCCCGGCGAGGACCACGAACTCAGCCGCGCGGGCCGCCCGCGCCACCGGCAGCAGCGGTTCGACGCGATCCTCGACTGGTGGGCGAAACACCTGCCGAGCGAGGCCAACGCCGGTTGATCGTTCTTGCGCGTTCCGGTGGCCGGTGGAGGGTACTTCACACGCTCGTGATCCAGCCTGGTGTGGGCGCTGTCGCTGGGCAGAGGAGCGGCCCTGTTCGTCCACACGTTCATCGCGTTCGTGCTGGCCGTCGCATCCTTTCTCGGCCCGGTACTCCTCAACGTGTTCCAGACCGACAAATAGGGTTGGAGGTGTGTCGGTAGCTGAGTCTGATGAGGATGTTGTCGCCGATTGGACGCTGATCGGTACGGATTCGGAGCTGTTGGACGGCCAGGAGAACCAGCCACAGCCACCACGGGTGACACTCGCGAAGGTCGCCGCACAGGCGACTACGAGGGCGCCTGAACCGAACGAAAGTGCTTTCCGCCGCCCCGTGGCGTTGATGGCGCGGCGAACGTCGCGGCGGAAGAAGTCGCGGAGCCCCACCGGCAGCTGCCGCCCGACTACTCAAGGCTCCCGATGACACCAGGCCCGATCAGCATCTCTTCGCAATTCCCGTGGTAGTGGGCGCGCTGAGAGTTCACCATGATCGACGCCGTGTTCAGCCCACACAGCAGCACCAGCAACACCGGTGTAGCCACCGGCCTGCGTGATGGTCGGTCTGCTGCACCGCGGGGGAGCACCCGGGAGCCCCAGGAGCCTCTGGAACCTTTGGCGCCTCTGGAGACGACGAACGGGCCGGCAGAACTGCCGACCCGTTCGTGACGCGCCCGAGGGCTCGAAGCGTTCCGCGATCAGGCGGTCGCTGCGTCGGTCGCTTTCAGCACCTCGCGGCCGAACGTGAACGCCCGGATGATGCCCACGATGCCCAAGACGATCAATGCGATCGCTGCGAAGATCACCAGGAAGACTGCGGACGATGCGGGGACGACCAGGACGACGATACCGGCGATGATGCTGAGGATGCCGTAGGTGATCGCCCAGCCACGCGACGACGCGCGGCTCGATTCGGCCAGTGTGATGACACCCTCGATGATCCAGCCGATCCCGATGAACGCGACAGCGAAGATCGCCAAGGTGACGGCGGCAGCGGCGGAGTTGCGCCAAACGATGATGCCGGCGAGGACCAGCAGCACCCCGAGGATGATGTTGAGCGTGCGAATGCCCCCGGTGATGCCCTTGCTGAAGATCCCCAGCGCGAGCCGCATCACGCCGGCGACGACGAAGTAGATGCCGAGGACGATGGCGAGACCGATGAGGGTCTTGCCGGGCCAGACCAGAAGAATGATCCCGAGGACCAGCGCGACGAGCCCGCTGATACCGAGCGCGGCGCGGACCCCGTTGATCGCGGACCTGGTGAGGTTCTTGGCGTCGAGCGAGAAGTCGTGGAAGACTTCGCCGACCGGATCAGTGGACGTCATGGAATGACCTTTCCCTAGGGGCCGCTGCACGTGCGGCCGTGCTGCCGACATTAGCGGGGTAATGCCGCCCGTCCGTAGAGCGGTGCGGCGTTTCTCGGGCCCGGTCAGCGCCGGTAGGTGGGGCGACCTTCTCGGAGGGTCAGCTCCACGCGCCAGGAGAGCTCCAGGCCGGCGAAGGCCGCGTTCTGCGAGTGGGAGAGATGCTTCGCCGTGTCGACGCGTTCAGCGGGTCTGTGACTGAGCACGGTCAGCGTCGCCGGAGCACCTGGAGCGAGGTCGGCCGGCAGGCGACCGGTCAGTCCTCCGATACGAATGGGCTGGCGGACAAGTGCATCGACCACGCGGTTCCAATCGGTCACCCCGCTGTCGTCGCTGAGGGCGGCGATCACCGCGGCGGCGGCGGTCTCCAAACCGGTGAGGCCGAAGGCGGCGTCTGGCCAGGGGAGCGCTTTCGTGGCGACCGGATGCGGAGCGTGGTCCGTGCCGACGGCGTCGATCACGCCGCTGCGCAGCCCCTTCCGGAGGGCAGCGACATCGTCGCTGCTGCGAAGGGGCGGATTCACTTTCAGCCGTGCCCCGGAGCCGAGCGCGTCGTCGTCGGTGAGATGCAGATGGTGCGGCGTGACCTCACCGGTGACGGGGAGTCCTTCGAGCTTCGCCTGAGCGAGAAGCTCAACGGTCTCCCTCGTCGAGATGTGGCAGATATGCAGGCGTGCGCCGGTCGCCCTGACGATCGCGATGTCGCGCGCGACGATCTCGGCTTCGCCGCGGTTCGGCCAGCCGACCGCACCGGCGGCCTGCGCCACCCGTTCGTTGATCACTCCGGCCCCGACGATGCCCGGATGCTGGGCATGCTGGGCGAAGACCGCATCCGTTCGTGCGATCCGTGTCAGGAGATCGAGCATCACGTCGTCGTCCGCGACGCATTTGCCATCGTCTGAGAACATCGTGACGCCGGCGGCGGTGAGGCGCTCCACCTCGACGATCTGCCGGCCGCCGAGCCCGACGGTCGCCGCAGCGACGACATGCACCGCTGCGGCCCTCCCTTCGGCTCGGCGGCGCACATCGAGCACACGCGCGACGGTGTCGGTCACCGGGTCGGTGTTGGCCATCGCAAACACATCGGTGAAACCGCCCGCGGCGGCCGCCGCTGTTCCACTGGCGATCGTCTCGGAGCCCTCACCACCGGGTTCGCGCAGATGGGAGTGCAGATCGACGAGACCGGGTAGTGCGACGCGCGGCGGGCGCGCCGTCTGTGCCGTTGGGGGAAGATCGACGATCTCGTCGCCTTCGATGACGATGTCTCGCGCGGTGCCGACGCCCAAGATCAGGACGTTCTCGATCCTCACGCGGTGGCCGCCAGAGGGGAGACGGCGTCGAAGACCGGTCCGTCGACGCAGACGAGCGGCCCCTCACGGTTCGCATCAGTAGGGATCGGGGCAGCGCATCCGTGGCAATAGCCGATCCCGCACGCCATGTGGGCCTCCAACGAGACCTGCACGCGACTGCCCCAGCGTTCACCGAGTCGCAGGGCGAGATCCAGCAGCCTCTGGGAACCGCACACCATGATCGTGTCGGGAGGCGATGCCGCGAAGCGGGCGAGCAGGTCTCGTTCGATGCGGATAACGGCGCTCGAGCCGTCCTCGTCGGCGACGGCGATCGCGGCCGCACCGAGTTCGGTGCAATCGTCTCCGCCGATAACGGACTCGAGGCGATGGGCGCTGAGCACAGCTGTCGTCTCGATTCCGCGTGCGACCGCATCCTCGGCGGCTCCCATGACCGCACCAACCCCGATACCCCGGCCCATCAAGAGGAGGTTGGCGGCGTCGTCGGACAGCTCGAAGCCGCGCCCGAGGGGACCGGTGACAGTGACGAAGTCGCCGACCGCGAGCTCGGCCAGCACGGCTGTGCCCCGGCCGAGTACAGCGAACACGATCTCGATCTCGCCGGCCTCAGGTCGGCGCCGATGGATCGCCATCGGGCGCGGTAGGACGACCTCCATCCCGTCGCCGATCGTGATCATCACGAACTGGCCGGCCAGTGCCGCGGCGGCGATGGCCGGGCTCCGCAGAGCGATGCGGTGGTAGCGGTCGCCGATCGTGCGGTGGGAGGTGACCTCGGCATGATCCCAGAGCGGTTCGGGTCGGTCGGCCGCTTGTGGAGGGCGCACCTTCACGATGTCGCCGAGGCGCCCGACGCCGTCAGCGCTCATCGTCGGCGTCCAGTCGAAGGAGTGTTGAGAGGAGGACACGGGTGCCCACGGCGAGCTCGCCGATGTCGGTGAACTCTTCGGGCACATGGCTGACGCCACCCCGGCTGGGTACGAAGATCATGCCGGTGGGCGTGACGCGGTTGATCTGCTGACTGTCGTGGCTCGCACCGCTGGGCAGGATGCGATATTCGACCTCGCCCTCTCCGGCGGCTGCGAGGGTGTGCGCCGCCACCCACGACGGCAACACGACGGGAGAGGTGTCGCCGAGGAGCGCGATCTGGGCCGGGGTATCGGCGCGGGCGGCGATGCGGGAGATCTCGGCGACGAGGGCGTCCGCTGTACGCCGCTGCCGGTCGTTGTCGATGTCGCGTACGTCGATCGAGAAGGTCACCTCGCCGGGGATGGTGGTGATGGAGCCGGGGCGCACCTGCATCGTGCCCACAGTGATCCTCGTGCCGTGGTGGTGCGGATCACGCGCGAGCTCGTCGCAGGCGAGCACGCAGCGGGAGGCGGTCACGAGTGCATCCCGACGCAGATGCATCGGAGTGCCGCCGGTGTGCGAGGCCTGACCCTCGATCGTGACGAGAAGACGGGTGCTCCCCGAGATGGTGTCGACGACACCGACCGGCGCTCCCGACTCTTCGAGCACGCCGCCCTGCTCGATGTGGAGCTCGACGAACGCATGCCAGTCCTCCGGACGCCACCGGGCGTCCGCGAGCCGCTCGACGTCGAGCCCGACGGCGGTCATGGCCTCCGCCATCGTCACACCGTCGGCATCGCTGAGCGTTCGCACATCGGCCGCCGAGGTGAGACCGGCGACGATACGGCTTCCGTTGCAGGCCTGACCGAAGCGGGCGCCCTCTTCGGCGGCGAAGGCGACGAAACGCCATGGGCGCTGGTGAGCGATGCCACCTTCGACCATGACCTGAGCGACCTCCATCGCTGCGACCACCCCGGCGATGCCGTCGAACCGGCCGCCCTGCGGGACACTGTCGAGGTGGCTGCCGGTGCCGATGGCCGGCACGGGAGTCGCGGGGTCGTCGCCGGCGAGTTCGGCGATGGTGTTACCGGCGGCATCCGTGTGCACCGTGAGGCCGAGCGCGCTCATCTCGCTGATGAACAGCCGGTGTGCCTCCCTTTCCAGGGCGGAGTATGCGAGACGGGTCACTCCGGGGCCGGGATCGGAGAGCCGGGCGAAGTCATCGATCCGGCGGGCGATCCTGGCGTCCTGAACAGCGTCGACGAGCGGTGGGATGGCGTGCTGCATGGAACTCCAGTCGAAGGGGAGGCTCAGTCGAGCCCGGTGAAACGGATGCCCTCGGGCTCGGAGAAGCTCGCGGTGGCGACGAGCGCCTGTCCCCGCCCCTCCAGAAGGACACGCAGGGGCTCCTGCGGTTTGTTGAAGTCGAAGTCGGTGGCGACGAGCAGCACCCGGCGGCCGTTGTTCGCGTTCAATTCGGGGGAGAGAGTGATCAGTCCGAGCTCCAGCTCGGCCGAACTCCGCGGAACGCCGAGGGCGGAGGCGACGACGTGCGCGAGTACGGCTTCGTCCGGGGTCCACCAGCTGATGACGGCCGTGATACCGGCGTCGCGGACCCGATCGGCGATCGCGCCACCGATCGCGTCGACCGAGACCGGGTGCGACGAGAGGTCGTACCAGCTGGAGCCGTCGGCCTCGCGGACGGTCACGGAGGCGACGAGTGAGGCGAGATCGGGGGAGGTTGTCATGAGCTTTTCCTTTCGGTGACGAGCGTTTGATGTCTACCAGTGAACCGGAAGAGGGCGGTCTTCGCAGGATCGTCTCGTCGATCGTCGAGATCGACGACGGCGAGGTTCTGCAGAATGACAGCACCGGAGGCGTTCGCTGCGCCGAGCGCATCCTCACCCTGCCTGACCGCATTGACCACCGCCACGCGCTCGCCACGGTGGAGGTCGCCGAAACGGGTGCTCCCGGCCTCTGCCACATACGGGATCCCCGTGGCGAGGGCGACCGCGCTGCCGAGGGCCTGTGCACCCGGGCCGACGGCGAGGATGCGGTCGATGTCGTCACGAAGCTCGGCGCTCAGCGCGTCGGCGATCCGACGGAGGATGGAGGGCCGGGACATCCAGGTCGAGATCGAGGCAGGAACGGAGGCGGCGTTCCAGGTGGCGCTGAGATCCTGGGAGAGCTCGTCGAGCTGCTCGATCGGGTCTCGTCGAATCATGCCGTCGCGGAGAAAACTCATCGGCTGCCTTTCCCGAGGGCGGCGACATCTGCGTGACGTTCGATGACATCGGCCACTTCCGTCTCGGTCCGTTCGCGGCGGGCGCCGCTGAAGCCGAGGTTGGCGGAGAGGCGTTCCGCTGTGCTGAGCACCTCGATCGCCGCGTGTGCCCGGCTCTCGGGCGACTGCATCCTCGCGGAAGCCGCCGCGAGCGTCACGGCGTACTCCACACGCCCGCTGGCATCGAACACGGGGGCGCCGACGGCCCAGACGTTGTCGTCGAGCTCGTTGTCGCAGATGTCGAAGCCGCGCTCGCGGATGAGGCTGAGGTGATCGATGAGGTCGCTGGCGTCGCGAGGAGAACTCTCGATGAACGGGTCGCGGGGGGCGCTGCTGAGGAGCGCCTCGACGAGCACGGGGTCGCGGTAGGCGAGGATGGCGCGGGCCGAGGCCGCGGCACGCAGCGGCATCTCCTGGCCGACGCGCACGAACAATCGCAGATGGTGAGGGGACTCGACGAGAGCCACGCAGACGACCTTGCTGTCGATGAGCTGGGTGAGGAACACCGTCTCCCGCGTGGCCGAGCCGAGATCGATCAGGGGCGCCGGAGGCTCGACGAGATGGGCGGTGTAGTCGGCGGTGCGGCCCAGCCGATGCGCCGACGGGCCGAGGGTGAACCGTTTCGTCGCCGGTGAGCGGCTGACGAAGTCCTCGTGCTCGAGCGTGGCGACGATGCGGTACATGCTGGCGAGGGGAATGCCGAGCTTGAGATGCACCTGATGCAGCGTGAGGCCGTGCGGGTTCTCGGCCAGGCAGGTCAACACGGACAACGCCCGCACCACCACCTGCATGGGTTTCTCATTCGGTTCGACTTGCGTCATTTCTTCCCCCTTGGCTCAGAGACGTGTGCCCCCAGTTTCGGGGAAAGAACGGAGAGTCGGCGAGCGATTTCGACCATCACCCACGGCCGGGCGAAATTGGCCGTCCCGATCTGCACCGCTGCTGCGCCGAGCGAGAGGTAGTCCAGTGCGTCTTCTGCAGTCTGGATGCCACCGCATGCCACCACCGGAATTGCGACGGAGCGAGCCGAGAGCCACACGAGGCGCGAGACGATCGGCCGGATGTTCGGACCGGTCAGCCCTCCGATCGTGTTGCCGATCGCGGGACGCCGGGTGCGGGGGTCGATCGCGAGGACGGGGATCGAGTTAGACACGCAGATCGCATCGGCGCCGGCGGCTTCCGCGGCGCGGGCGCAGTCGGCGACCGAGGACATCATGGCCGGGAGCTTCACGATCAGGGGTTTGGTGGTGGCGGCCCGCGCCGCACCGACGGCGCTCTCGATGGCCGATGGATCGCTACCGATGTCGGTGCCTTCGCTGTCGAGGTTCGGGCAGGAGACGTTCAGCTCGTAAGCGGTTCCTGCCCCGTCGAGCTCACGGATGATGTCCGCGTACTCGGGGGTGCGATGACCTCCGACGCTGATGACGACGGGAACACCCAGTTCCTCGTACCGCGGGTGGAGGCGTCGCAGGTATCCCGCGGGACCTTCGCTCGGGATGCCGACGCTGTTCACCATGCCGGCGGCGAGCTCTGTGAGACGGTGTGCCGGATTTCCGCCGCGAGGTTCGGCGAAGACGGTCTTGGTGACGACGGCACCGAGCTCCTCGACCGGGATGAGCCGACCGAGCTCGGGGCCGAAACAGCCGGATGCGGGCATCACCGGGTTCGCGAACCGTACGCCGCCGATCGTCACCGACAGATCGACCGCATCCGTCGGCGTCCCGGCGGCGGCGAAGAAGTCGCTTCGGCTGCTGCGGAACTCGGCTGTCATCGTCATTCGAACCGCTTCGTCGTTCGTCGTTCGATGGCTCCGACCAGAAGGTAGAGCACGACGCCGAGCAGAGCGAGGAGCCCGAGCGTCACGAGGACGAGCCTGATGTCGTCGTTGTCCTGCCCTTGCTTCTCGAGATAGCCGAGCCCGGCTCGAGCGCCGATGAACTCGCCGATGACGGCGGCGGTGACGCCTTGGAGCAGTCCGAGCTTCACACCGGCGGCGAGAGCCGGCACGCTGTACGGGAACTCGATTTGGAAGGCGCGACGGAGGGGCCCCATCCCGGTGATCTTCGCGAGGTCGCGGACGGTCGACGGGATGGACTCGAGCCTGGCCAGCATGTTGATCAGCACCGGGTAGACGACGACCAGTGCGACGAGGGTGATCTTGGAGCCGATGCCGAGACCGACCCAGAGGATGATCAGGGGTGCGATCGAGATCTTCGGAGTGACTTGAGCGACAACGATGAGGGGCATGAGGGCACGCCGGATCCATCCGACGTGGTGGAAGGTCATGGCCAGCACGATGCCGATCACGATCCCGATCACGGCGCCCTGCAGCACCTCGGCGATGGTCTGCGCGATGTGGATCTGGATGGCACCGGCGCTGAAGAGTTCGACCGCCCTCTGCCAGGTGGCACCCGGGGTCGGCAGTACATAGGCCGGGACGCCACTGAACGTGGCGATCGCCCACCAGACGAGCACGCCCCCGGCCAGGGCGGCCCCTCCGACGAGGAGGGGCCGGACCCGGTCGAACGTGGTGTTACTTGAGCGCATCGGGCTCCACCACCAGAGTTTTCGCCGAATAGCTCGAGTCGATCAGCTTGTAGTCGGCCTGCGCGTCGATCGCCTTCTGCCAACGGCTGAGGTCACCGTAGCCGAGGCCGTGCTTGTCGGTCTCGGCCGACTGCCAGAGGTCTTTGATGTAGACGTCCTTCACGACGTTCGTCACGGCGTCTTCTTGGCCGTTGAACGTCTGCGCGTACTTGGCGATCGCATCCTTCACCGCGGCGGCCGGGTTTGCGATGACGTACTCGAGTCCCTTGTCGAGCGCGGCGTCGAAGCCCTTCACCGCGGCCGGGTTGCTCTTCCGGAAGGACGGGCTGGTGACAAGGACGTTGCCGAACGACGGGAGGTACTTGTCGCTCAGGATCTGGCCGACCGGGAAGCCGGCGGACTGCAGAGCGAAGTAGCGCAGACGGGAGAAGACGATCGCGTCGACCTGTCCCGACTGGAGGGCCTGCACGATCGCGCCGGTGCCAATGGTCTTCACGGTGACGTCGTTCACGGTGAGACCGGCCGACTTGAGAATCGCCTGGAGCTGAATGTAGTTCGGGCTTCCCAGATCGGTGACCGCGATGGTCTTGCCCTTGAGGTCGGCGGGCCCGGTGATTCCGGACGTGTCCTTGTTGAAGAGGACGGCTCCGATGCCCTGCTGGTATGTCGTGTGCACGACGTCGACGTCGACACCCTTGCCTTTCGCAGTGACGACGGAGTCGCCGTTGGGGAAGCCGAACTGAACGTTGCCGGCGGCGACGTTCTGCAGGATGTCGGAACCCTGGGCATAGGTGAATGAGACGTTGAGGCCGTTGTCGGCGAAGTATCCCTTGTCGGCCGCTTCATAGAGCGGTGCGTAGTAGGGAACGGCCGATCCGTCGATCTGGATCGTCACATCGGTGACCTTGCCGGAACCGCTTGTGGCGGTGCCGCCACTGGCCGCCGAGTCGGCGGGGGAGCAGGCTGCCAACGCCGTGAGGACGACGGTCGCGCCGGCCAGGGAGGCCAGAACGCGTTTGGTGCGTGAGCTGATTGTCATGGGCTCTTTCCTGAGGTAGTGGTGCAACGGGGGATTGCTATCTGGCCGACCGCCACTTGAGCAGTCGACGTTCGGCGAGAGACACCGCGCCGAAACCGAGGAGTCCGACGGCGACGGTCAGGATGACGGCCGCGAAAAGCATCGGAGTGTTGTAGGAGCTGTTGCCGAGGACCATGAGGAAGCCGAGGCCCTGCTGTGCAGAGATGAACTCGGCGAGGAACGCTCCCGTCATGGCGTCGACGATCGCGATCTTGGCGCCGGAGAGCAGATCGGGCATCGCACCCGGGATCTGGACCGTTCTGAAATAGCGCCATTTGCCCATCGCCAGCAACTGGGCGAGCGTGCGAACGTCGGGCGAGATCGAGGAGAGCCCGAGCTGCATGGCGACCATCATCGGGAAGAAGGTCAGCATCAGGATGAGCGCCAGCTGGGATTCGAGCCCCAGACCGAACCACAGGACCAGCAATGGAGCGATGGCGATCTTCGGCGCCGATTGGAGGATGACGATGTACGGTGCAGCGATCTCGCTCGCCCAGCGGGAGGCCCAGAGGAGGTACCCGAGCGCGACGCCGATCAGGATTCCGCTGACGAAGCCGAGCAGGATGTTGCGAATGGTGTACCCGAGGTTGCCCCAGAGCTGTCCGTTCGTCGCCATCTCTCCGAGTGACTTCGCCACCGATTCGGGCGACGGAAGGAGGTACGACGGCACGTTGGCCAGGTGCACGTAGAGCGCCCAGGTTCCGATGATCACGACGAGGTAGATCAGTGTCGTCAGAACTTGCCGACGGGCACGGGGAAAGCGGAGTCTCGACTCGAACTCGATTTGGTCTTTGCCGGCGACGGTGGCGGAAGTCACTCGAGCTCACCTCGGAGCACGCCGGTGAAGCGGGCGAACTCGGGCGTCTCGCGGATGCTCGAATCGCGTTCGCGGGAGAGAGGCACCGTGTGCACCGCGCGGATTCGCCCCGGACGGGCACTCAGCACGACGACGCGATCAGCAAGGTAAGCGGCTTCTTCGACGCTGTGCGTGACGATCACGATCGTCTTGGAGGTTCGCTCCCAGATCTTGAGCAGTTCGTCTTGCAGCGAGTCGCGTGTGATCGCGTCCAGGGCGCCGAACGGCTCGTCCATCAGCAGGATGCGCGGGTCATAGGCGAGCGCCCGGGCGATCGCGACACGCTGGCGCATCCCGCCGGAGAGCTCGGAGGGGTAGGACTCGGCGAAGTCGCTCAGGCCGACGAGCTCGATCAGTTCGAGCGAGCGTCGCTTGATCTCGCTCTTCGAGTTCCCTTTGCCTTCGAGCCCGAGGCCGACGTTCCTCAGCACTGATCGCCAGGGGAGGAGGGCGGGCTCCTGGAAGACGAAGCCGATGTCTTGGCCGCGCTTCGGAGGCACGTCCCAACTCAGCTCGCCGGTGAAGGCCGTGTCGAGCCCGGCGATCATCCTCAGCAGCGTCGACTTGCCGCAACCGCTCGGGCCGATGAGGGCGATGATCTCGCGGTCTGCTATCTCGAACGACACATCGTCGAGCGCGGTGACGGTGCCGCCTTGCGCGGTGTCGTAGACCTTGGTGATGCCGTTGGCGGCAAGAAAGGTGGTCATGAAGAACCTCGTTGTTTCCGTGTGACGGAACAGAATTCCGTCTGAGTAAAGCGAGTATGAATGATCGATTCCTTTCTGTCAATTCGTACACATCTGTCTACTGTTCTCAGATTTCCGCCATGTTTCCCGTCGCTTACGATCTCGTTCCGGCGGGAACGTTGCCTCTGTCCGTCGTCTGTGAATCTGGCCTATGCTGCACTAATGAGAATCGAAATTCCGCCACATGGAAGTGGTCAGACGGCGTCGGATCCATGGCGGGACGGGCTTCCGCCTCACGTTCCGGCGCGCGGTCCGCTTCCGCGGGTCTGCCTGCTGCCGGGAGACCCGGCCCGGGTTCCGATGGCGCAGTCCGTTCTCGACGATTTCGAGGAGGTCGGCTACCGGCGGGAGTTCCGGCTTGCGACGGGTAGTTACGACGGGACCCCGATCGCCGTCTGCTCCACCGGTATCGGCGGACCGTCGACGGAGATCGCGATCGTCGAGCTGTCTCGTCTCGGAGTGGACACCTTCATCCGGGTCGGGGGGATGGGTGCTCTTCCGGCCAGCATCCCGCCCGGCACGTTGACCACGGTGGCGACGGCGCTTCGCGAGGGCGGAGCTGCGAGGTTCTATGCGCCCGGCGACGAGCCGTTGTCCGCGCATCCGGAGGTCGTTTCGGCGTTGGCTGAGGCGGCGCGGGAGGTGGGCCGCGTGCTGGCGCCGATCGCGGTGCTGTCCTGTGACTCGTATTACCTGGGGGAGGGGCGCCCGCTTGCCGGTTTCGAGTCTGCGGCCGCAGAACGCATCGCGCAGGTCGAGCAGATCGGGGCGGACGCGATGGACATGGAATGCGAAACGGTATTCGCCGTCGCACGCGCCCTCGGTCGACGGTACGGTGCCGTGCTGGCCACCCACGGCAATCGCGCGACCGACGAGTGGCTGCACGATTATGAGCCGGTGCAGCTGGCCATGCTCGAGGTGGCCTGTCGGGCCGCCTCAGTGTTGGGGCGGTAGTTCGCTTCGGCTCGGCCCCGGCGTACGATCGCTTCATGGGCACGGAGGTAAGCACCTATCTGAGCACGTTCGACGGTGCCGATCGCGCCGCCCTTGAACGCGTCTACGCGATCGCACGGGAGGTCGTTCCCGAGGCCGAAGAGGGAATGAGCTACGCCATGGCGGCGCTTCTCTACCGCGGCAAAGGCCTCGTGGCCACCGTGCGCGCGAAGAACTTTCTCTCCCTGTACCCGTACAGCGGAGCGGTGGTAGCGAATGCCCGCCACATGTTGGACGCCTTCGAAACGACGAGCGGAAGCATCCACTATTCCGCGGAACACCAGCTTCCGGATGCCATCCTTCGAAGAATCTTCGAGGCGCGACGCGCGGAGATCGACGCGAAAGCCGGCTGACCAGGTCGGTTCGTGACGAGGGTGCATGGGTGGGTGAAGAACCGGGGAGCAGTTCCGTCGGCTCTGCAATAGCAGTGGTGCTGAGTGCGCTTGTGTTGGTGGCCGGGCTGATGGCGGCATTCTTCACGATCGGCAGCGCTCAAACGAACAGCTGTTATCAGGAGGGCCCATCGTCACCATCGGCGGTGATCTCCGAGAGCGGTGACAGTGCCCGGCAGGGCCTGAGTTGGTGGCCGCTGGGTCGCCGATGCGACTGGCAGCGTGCAGACGGTGGCGGCACGGTCGCGGCCTTCGGCGGAACGGTGGCGTCGAGCTCGGCGATCTACGGTTCGATGGTGCTGGGCGCCGGGGGAGTTGTCTGGGGAGTCAAGCGCCGGCGATCGCGTGAGGAACCCGAAGGTTGAGTCACCATCCGTTCAACGCGCTGCGGCGGTCACCGAACTGCAACACGTTCACAAATCAGTTTTCAGTCGATTCTGAATTCGGCCTTGTCTATTCGAACGGGTAGGAGCGGCTGTTTGGGAGGCGGGAGTTGAGCGTCGCGGAAGCCACCGACTTGAGGTCGGAGCTGTCGATTTCGGCGCCGCCCCCGGCGCTGAAGTAGGGGTCGCTTGAGAATACGGAGTATTGACGAGATCACGCTATTCGCGATCGTCTCTGTCATGGCACAAATCTGTGATCGCGACATCGGTTTCCTGAACGACCAACCGAGAGTGGGTGTCGGTCAGGGTCCGATGCGGATGACATGCTTGCCCCGCCCGCCACCGGCTTCAATTGCTCGATGTGCGTCGGCGATCTTCTCGAGCGGGTAGATCTCCTCGATGACGGGCATGATTCCGCCAGACTCGACGACATCGGTGAGCTGCGCGATCAGGCCTCGCGGCGGCTGGCCGAAAAATGTTCGAATCCGTTCCCGCCCATAAATCGCGGAAAACGCGATTGCCGCAATGCTCCTGGTGGAGCTGAAAGCGATCGTAACCATGCGTCCATGTTCCGAAAGATGCCGCCGGTATTGCAGAAGGTTCGAGCCGACTGTGTCGATGATTACGTCGAAACTTCCGAGATCTTCGACATGTGTTGCCTTTCGGTCGAGCACGACGTCTGCCCCGAGAGCGAGCACGAACTGCATGTTCCGTTCGCTGACAAGAGCGGTGACATGCGCGCCCAGCGAGTGCGCGTACTGCACTGCGGCGCTGCCGACTCCGCCTGCAGCGCCTCTGATCAGTATGCGATTCCCCGCCTTGGCCCGACCCTTGTCTCTCACTGCCGTAATCGCTGTGACTCCCACTGCCGGAAGCGCTGCCGCGTCAAGGATGTCGATGTTCGTGGGGATGGCCGAGAGAAGATGTGCGTCGATGGCCATGAACTCGGCCGCTGCACCGGTGGTTCGGGGAAAGAGACTGGCCTTGACGCCCCACACACGGTCGCCTGGTGTGAATCCATTGACATCAGCGCCCACCAATTCGACTGTTCCAGCGACGTCGATACCAGTGCCCCGCGGAAAACGGCGCCCCGAGAGTAGTTTCAGACGCCCGAGCCGCGTCTCAACGTCGACGTGGTTGACACTTGTGGCCGCGATGCGCACCAATACCTGTGCTGCGGTCGGCTGAGGCACGGCGACGTCAACGATCTGCAGCGCTTCCGGGTCCCCATATTCGAAGAATTGAATGGCACGCATGATGGCTCCTCGCCTAAATGGAATGAGCGTTCCATATGGAGACGCTATCATTAAGTGGCACGTACGTTCCAATTGCGCTCGAGAGAAGGTCTTATGGCTCCGACGGCAACGGTCGAGCTTCGAGCGGATGCCCGCGGCAACCGCGATCACATCATCGCGGTTGCCGGGGAAGCGTTCGCGCAATTCGGCACCGGCATCTCGATGACCGACCTGGCGAAGCGCGCCGGGCTGGGGGTTGCGACCCTCTTCCGACGCTTTCCCACAAAAGAGTCGCTGGTCGATGCCGTTTTCGCAACCAGCGTCGAAGGGTGGCTGGGGCGCCTGGGGGAGGGGCTCGCCGAGCGTGATAGCTGGGCGGCCTTCTGTCGCCTCATCGCGGATGTCGCTGCTGAACAGGCCCGGCACCCGGCGTGTGCGGACATGATCGTCACGTCATTCCTGCATGGCGACGGTTTTGCAGCCGAGAGAAGAACGGTCGAAGAAGGTTTCGGCGAGCTCATTCGGCGAGCAAAGGCTGAGAACCGCGCGGCCGTCGATCTTGAATGGACCGATGTCGCGCTCCTGCTGGAGGCCAATGCCGGCGTCGTCATGGCCGCCGAAGGAGACGCCTCTGTAGCGTCAGATCGGCTGATCTATCGACTACTCGGCGCCTTCGCCGCACAGTAGCCCGAGGTTCGCCGTTCTCGGTGTGGGGCCGATCGTCGCGGGGCGCGAGGCGCGAGCGCAACGCGACTCCTTCCTCTGTGCGCTCGCAGTCTGGAACTCGGGGCAACGCGCTTCCGTCAGCCCTGAGGAAGCAATCTTTCGAGAAGCGTGAGGAGGGCGGATCGTTCCGAATCATTGAGTGGGGCGAACAGTTTCGGCCAGCCAGTGGCTGCCGCTCCGTGACCGTTTTCGAGAGCGTTGCGACCATCGTCAATGAGGTAGTGCTCGATGCGAGGGCCGAACCCAGACCGATCTTTGACCCAGCCGGCGACGACGACGAACGCTAGCCGTTCAAAATCATCCTTCCTCGTTCGAAACGGAACCTAAGTAGCTCCACTCCAACGCAGGAGGTCCTCGTGATCTCTCAACGACTACAGCGAGTCGTCACAACTTGACCAACCTCCCTGGGCAGTAAATCTAGGGGAGCGGGCGTGCTAACGCTGCCGCCGCGTCGAGGATCGCCGGATGGTCGAGGCTCAACTCCTCGATTCGGGCCAGCTGAACAGGTACGTCTTCATTGAAACCTTGCCACAGGGCAGCGTTGAACCAGATAGGCCGATGAAACGACCACCACCGCAACCCCTGCCATCGACGGGTGCCATCCGCGTTCTCTTCACGGAAGACGCGCAAAGCGAATGGTTGCGTGAATGCGGGGTTGCGGGTCACGATCTGGCTGGGCCGGACATCCCTTCTAGCAAGTTCGCGCGGGTCATCGAGGTCGAGGATTGGCAGGTCGTCGGGGATCTCATATGTCGCGAGGGCACGCCGAGAACCCGCAAGGAAGGGCGCGGCAAATATGTCCGCGCTCCAGGTTCCCCGATTGCCGAACGTTTCCCCTGCAGCCCCGGCGGCCGAGTATGACAAATACCAGAGCCCATAGGCGTGTGCGTTGTCCCAACGGCCAACTGTTTGCCCGCGATGGATGTACTCGGGGTGTCCGGGTTGCCCGCGGCGGGCACCTGACAGGTAAGGGAATACACGAAAGAGCTGCATACTCAGGCGTAGCTACCGGCCTGTTCGGCGTCGAGCGCGTCAACAACGTCGCGAGAGCCACGAAGACGGAGCACGTCCATCGGGGTCGCCCCATCCAGGAACGAGTTCGCGCTCGTCAACCAAGGCAACACCCCCGCGCTACCCCACAACATTGCAGCACGGGCGACGACGTGATCAAGATCCACCAGCGCCCGACCCACTTCAGGGCTCGGCGACTCGACACCCTTTCGCCACTGAGTAGGTTGGCTCCGATTGACGTGCAACAGCTCGGCGAGGCTCGTACCGCTACCGAGCGTATCAATCAAGAAGGCCGTGCGTTCCTGGGCCTGATTGAGACCACCACGCCTGACGGAGGGACGCAGAGAATCCGCGCTTCGAGCCCGTCCCTGGGCCGGTCGTTCTGCGGTGTTTGTCATACACTCAGACTACACCCAACACGCGTGTTGGGTGGCCTATGGGCGGGTGGGGCCGGGGCGATGGTGATTTACCCGTCTTGGGTTTGACACAAACCCTCGGTCCTCGATACCGACATGGTCGCGAAACCAGCGTAAGAACTTGTGGATTCGCGGCACTGATAATGTACATTATGTCAAGTAAAAGTTCAACAACTCGCGTATTTTGCAGGCTGTGTGAATCGGAGACGATTGCGCTCCCCTTCGGTTTCGGGCTTGATCAGGGGCTTTAGACGATTGGTTGCTTGCGGTTGATCGGACGCGAACGCGTCAGGGATACGATCGGGCTGTTCGAAAATTGCCTCTAGCCGGGATTTCCCTGGCTTTCTCTTGCATCTTTTGCAGGATTGGTCCGCGGACGCATTGTTGCTGTTCGGTGCCGGGTTCGCTCAGGTCATCACCGAGTTCAACCGGATCACTCACAAGGGCGAGTCAGAGTCACGCTCCGAGAAGCGCGCATTCACACGTCCCGAGCTTCAGGCTCTGTTCGACCTGGCTGATCTGGAATACGAACGGGTACTCGACTCCCCTCGTCGCAACGGCGCTGTAGCGGTGCTGCGAGACACAGCAACACTGAAGGTCGCCTACAGTTTCGGGCTGCGGGTGAACGAGCTGCGACACCTGCAGATCGTTGACCTCTCCCCCAACTATCGGGCGCCCTACTTCGGCGACTACGGTGTGCTGAACGTCCGATGGGGCAAGTCATCGGCAGGTAGCCCGTTCAAACCACGCTCCGTGCTGACAGTCTTCGACTGGTCAGCGGAAGTCCTGGACGACTGGATCCACAATGGACTACCCCATTACGGCCAACCGATGACAGACCTCTTCCGCACCCGATCCGGCAAGCTGCCGGTCCGCGCACGCATCCTCACCGACGACGACGATGAGGTGGTGTTGCTCCTTGTACCGCGCCAAGCGCACACGAACGCCCTTTAGACGGTCGATCAACGGCATGAACCATCGTTTTCCCACCGCGAGCGACCGCCACATATCGGGCGTCGAACGTGCCCCTGCCGAAATCGTCCGCCACAACCAGATTTCGGAGAACCGTAGTGGCGTTGCCCGCACGAGGCCAGACGTACGTCTGAAGATGGCTTCGCCCCGACGCTCTGAGACTTCGCACCAGAGGCTTGTGGTCAGCTCCGGTTGCGGTCGACGGTGTTCTCGGTGGGCGCGAGAGAATCAACCGACTCGGCCCAGTTGGCGAGAAGTTGGAGGCGCTCGGCTGAGGCAGAACCGGGCTCCGCCGAGAAGACCAACATCTGGAGGCCACGGTTGGACTCGAGATCCATGCTTTGGTAGGTGAGGTCGAGATCGCCCACGACCGGGTGGCAGACGCTCTTGGTCCCGGTGCGGTGTTCACGCACATCGTGGGCTCCCCAGAGCTTCCGGAACAGATCACTGCGGGTCGATAGCTCGCCGATCAGGTCGCTAAGCTGCCGGTCGAAGGGTGAGCGGCCCGCTTCGGCGCGCAGGATGGCGACGATCTGGCGCGTGTTGGCTTCCCAATCGAGGTAGAAGGTTTGGGCGCGCGGGTCGAGGAAGACGAAGCGAGCCGCATTCGCAGGCGGCTCGACCCCGTCGAGCATCGCGGAGAACAGGGCGCGTCCGAGCGTGTTGGTGGCGATGGCGTCGAGGCGGCCGTTCTGCACGAAGACGGGCACCGTGGACATCGCGTCGATGGTTTGCCGCATGCCCGTGGTCAGCTGCGACTTCTGCACTGGGCGGCGCCGCTGCGGATGCGCGCCGGCATTGGCGGAACGCACCAGTTCATAAAGGTGGGCGTGCTCTGCCTCGTTGAGCCGCAGAGCACGGCTGACGCCGTCGATGACGGCTTCCGAGACGCCGGTCGCGTTGCCGCGCTCGAGGCGCTTGTAATACTCGGCGCTCATCCCGGCGAGTAGAGCTACCTCTTCACGACGGAGCCCCGGCACGCGACGCCGACCGCCGTAGTCGGGAAGGCCAACCGTCTCCGGCGAGAGTTTGGCCCGACGCGAGGTCAGGAACTCGCTCAGGTCATCGTGGATGTCCATGCCTCGACGCTACGCCGATCGGTCACCGTTAGAGGGTCCCTGTTGGTGCACCCATAGGTAGGGCCACGCTAACTCGCCTGCTGAGAGGTTGACTCGGAGAGCCGGCCGAACGGCTGGCGAAGAACGTCAAGGAAGGCATCACTTCATGAGCAACGTGTGGTTCATCACCGGAGCCGGCCGCGGCCTCGGCATCGACATCGCCCGGGCCGCCCTCACCGCCGGACACCAGGTCGTCGCGACCGGCCGCGATCCGAAGAAGGTACTCGAGGCGGTTGGTGCGCACGAGAACCTGTTGACCGTCGCGCTGGACATCACCGACCCGGCCGCTGCGGCTTCGGCGGCACAGGCCGCCGCGGACCGCTTCGGACGGATAGACGTGCTGGTGAACAATGCCGGCAACTTCTATGCCGGCTACTTCGAGAACACCAGCCCAGCGCAGCTTCGCGCTCAAATGGAGACGAACTTCTTCGGTCCGACCAACGTCGCCCGCGCGATCCTCCCCATCATGCGAAAGCAGCGTTCTGGTCAGGTCATCACGATCACCTCAGCTGCAGGCTTGATGGGCCAGGAGTTCGTTGCGGCGTATGCAGCGTCGAAGTTCGCACTGGAGGGGTGGATGGAGTCGTTGCGGTACGACGTGGAGCGGTTCGGCATCAAGACGATGGCTGTGGAGCCCGGCTTCTTTCGCACCGAGCTGCTGGTCGAGGGCTCATCGACGATGTGGCCCGAGCTGGAGATCGAAGATTACGCCGAGCTGACCGCAGAGACCATCGTGGCGTGGAAGAGCATGAACGGCTTGCAGGGCGGCGATCCCAAGAAGCTCGGACACGCGCTTGTCGCGCTCTCTGACTCGGGCGACCTGCCCTTGCGATTCCTCGCCGGCGCCGACGTGATGGCCAGTGAGGAGCAGAACCTCGCCACCATCCGGGCTCAGATCGAGGCGCACCGGGACCTGTCCGCATCACTATCGTTCGACGGCTGATCCGACCGCAACCCGAAACCCAACACAAAAGGAACTCCCCCATGTCATCGAATCTCGCAGGAACCGTAGCGATCGTCACCGGCGCCAGTAGCGGCATCGGCGAAGCCACTGCCGAAGAGCTCGCCGCTCTGGGCGCATCCGTCGTCGTCGTCGCCCGGCGCAAAGACCGACTTGCGACGCTCGTCGCGAGCATCCAAGCCGCGGGAGGGATCGCCCTCGCTGTCGAAGCAGACATCACCGACTGCGCCCAAGCCGAGCACGCTGTCGCCGCTACGATCGAGCGGTTCGGGCGACTGGACATCCTGGTCAACAACGCCGGCCTGATGCTGCTCGGCTCCGTCCTCGAGCAGGACGTCGAGGACTGGGAGCGAATGATCGCGATCAACCAGAACGGACTGCTCTACATGACCAAGGCCTCGCTCCCCCATCTGCTCGACGCGGCCGCTAATGCGCTTCGAGGCGTGGCAGACATCGTGAACATCTCCTCGATCGCGGGACGCCAAGCTTGGCCCACGTTCGCCGCGTACAACATGACGAAGTTCGGGGTGAACGGCTTCACCGAAGCCCTCCGTCAGGAGGTCACCCAGAAGCACGTGCGCGTCGGCGTGCTCGAGCCTGGCGCCGTCGCAACTGAATTGAAGTCTCACAACAGCGACCAGGTGCAGCGGCTGCTGGCCGCGTCCGAAGCGGTGAACATCCCCGAACTGCTCGAACCCGAGGACATCGCCGAGAGCATCGGCTACATGGTCACCCGGCCGCGACGGTCTTCGATCGCCGAGCTGTGGGCGATGCCCACCGCGCAGGCCTGAAGCGGCCCACGCTGAACGGTCGCCTATCACACTTTGGGTGGGGCGCGACCGACTAGGTTGGCGGCAGGCGTGTGGACGCCGGCTGATGTGGAAGAAGGAAAATGCAATGACCGAGAGCTATGTCGCAACCTCGACGATCACGATCGATGCGCCACGGGGCCGGGTGTGGTCCGTGCTCACTGACAGTGTCGCGATCAAGGAGTTCATGTTCGGCACAGACGTCGTGACCGACTGGGCCGTCGGCTCTCCGATCCTCTGGCGCGGCGTTTGGCAGGGCAAGGAATATGAGGACAAAGGCGTGATTCTTGAGGTTGAGCCTGAATGGCGACTCGTGAACACGCATTTCAGCCCATTGAGTGGCCAGGACGACGTTCCCGAGAACTACCACACACTCACGTGGACATTGACCGGCGAGGGTGACACGACAGAGTTCACCTTGTCGCAGGACAACAACTCAACTGTCGAAGGTGCCGCGCACTCGAAAGGCATGTGGGACAGCCTCGTGAAAGGCGTGAAGGCGATCGCCGAACGGGACTCGTCAGTGCGCTGACCGTATGGCACGGGTTGCTCCCATGCCGCCGGGCGCCGGCTCGCCGCGTTAGCGGGCGCCGTTCGCGCTGTGCTTACGGCGTTTGGCGGCCAGCACGACTCCTACGGCCAGCAGCGCTGCCGCTCCCAACCCGGGAACGAGGAGGTCGGATGCGGGGTATCCGGAGTCGGCGAGGGCGGTCGTGCGTGGTGGGTCTGTGCCTGCGCCGGGAGAAGCCGTCGGGGTCGCGGTCGGAGCCGGTTGGTCGGCGACGAGAAGCGCAAGGATCGGGATCGCCAACTCTTCATTGTCCACCCGCTGTCGGTTGAACATCGTGGTGACCCCCGTCCGCAGGCTGGGGGCGAGGGCCGTGTCGGTGCTGGAGCCGGCTGTGTCGCCGTTTTTGAACGCCCAGGGCACTCCGACGCCCGACGACGTGGCGGCGAAGAGACGCCATCCGAGTCCCATCTGGAAGTGGGCGTTTCCGCAGTCAGTAGGCGTCGAACACATGGTCGTGATCGTGCTGACCGGGTGGAGGGTGGTCGCCATCGACTGCACCCCGGTCGGCGCGGTTGACGGGATGTAGCCGAGGTGCGCGGCGACCCAGGCGCCCATGTCTGCGGCGTCGGAGATGAGGCCACCGGCGCCGCTGAAAGCGTTGGTGTTGTCCCAAGAGAACGTCAGACTCCCCGATGTCGAGTACGGGACGGCGAGGCGCGGGCTGGGAGCTTCCAGTGTCGTGGAGAACAATCCCAACGCGTTCAGGAACGCGCCGTCGAGGGCGGACTGGTAGGCGGGCGGCTGCGATGCTGGAACGGGATCGACGACGTTCGCCAGGATCGTTCCGAGGAGGCCGAACCCCCAGTCTGAGTAGAGCCAGCGGGTGCCCGGCCGCCACAGCAGCTGCTGGTGATCGAAGGCGTTCCAGAGCATCGTCTGCGTGTAACCCGGGCGCGGGTTCGCACAGTTCATCGGGAGTCCGCAGCCGTCGAGGAAGTTCGGAGGCAAGTCAGGCAGCCCCGCCTGGTGGGTGGCGAGGTCGCGCAGGGTGATCGGCGTGGTCTTGCCGCTCGTCGGGTCGGTCCACTCAGGCACAGTGATCCCGGCCGGTGCGTAGTGCTGTACTTCATCGTCGAGCGCCACCTGGCCGGATGCGACCAGGTACGACAGCAGGTCTGCGGTGAAGATCTTCGACTCTGACCCGAGCTCGAACTGCGTCGAAGCGTCCACCGGGGTCGGCGACCCCCAGGCCGGATGCCCTGCGGCGAACGTCGTGATCACCGGGTTCGGCCCCGTCGGGTTGGGAGTGACCACCGCGACGGACATCCCCGGGAGGTTGTGGGTCGTCTGGAATGACTCCACCATCTGCTGGATCTGCGCCTGGAGCGCAGGCGTCATCTCTACGGCGGTCACAGACGAACGTTCGACCGCCGCGGCGGGTGCCGTCGCGCTCAACGGGAGTACAACGAACGCGGCAGCTGCAACCGCTATCGACGCTGTTGATCGCGGCCGACGGCGCCTCGGGGCACTCATAATCACGGCTGTTCTCCTTTGCGGAAGACGTGGTCGGAGTCCCCCGCGCGCGATCTCACGTCACTCCGCACCGCATCTCCGGAGATCACGAACGCCCCCACCCCCTACACCGGAAAGTCAAGCGCAGGGAAACGCTCACTGTCAATGACCGTTGGCGCATATCAGCGGACGACGGGGTCGCCCGCCGATTCTATTCAGTCGTCGGTGCGAAGCTGTTTGGTGAAGGCGTGGATGCCGACCTCCTCGGGTGGAAGGGTCACGTCGAACTCCGGTGTGTAACCTGCCGCGATGTAGAGCGCCACCGCTTCGGGCTGGCGGGGGCCGGTGGTGAGATAGACACGTGCGTACCCCCGGCGGATTGCCTCGGCCTCCAGCTCGGTGACGACGCGCCGGGCGAGCCCTTCGCGCCGGTGGGTGGAACTCGTCCAGATCCGTTTGAGTTCGGCGGTCGAGTCGTCGAAGCGCTGGAAGGCGCCCCCGGCGATTGGGGTGCCTTCACGCAGCAACAGGAGAAAAGTGCCGTCCGGCGCGCTGAAATTCTCTGCGGGATACCGGTTCAGCTCAACCGATGCGGGCTCTCCGAAGAAGTCACCGTACCGGGTGTCATATTCGGCGGCCAGTTCTTCGAGCAGCGGGCGGGCCAGCGCATCAGTCGGGTCGACGGAGACGAAACGGTCGGGCGATTGTGTGTTGACGGTCATGGGGATCTCCGGGTCTCGCAGGTGGTTCGGAGGGGCTACTCCGCGACGGGCGTCTGGCTCACAGGCTACTCGGCCGCAGGCGACCACGTCCGGTCCGTCTCGTTCAGCGCATGTGAAGAAGTTCTGACCAGTGCGGAATGGATCCGTCAGCGACGCAACGGGTTCGGGCGGTGTCGACCGGCCCTGCCCACTTCGTCGAGCGACATCACACCCACTCCCCTGTCCCCTTTAGAGAAGACCAGCCACCGTTCGCGGCTCGACGTCTCGAACACCCACTGCCTATCCGATCGAGGGTCTCTCGTCCACGCCCGGGCGAGATCTTCGCGGTTCTTGCCCGTCGCCGAGGTCCAGGCCGTGATCAGTTCAGCCGGCACCTCTTCGATGATCGCGGGCGAACCGTTCACGAGTCGCGGCCCCGGGCGTGCGCCGTGCTGCTGCAGCTCCCGGTGGTCGGTCTGTGCCGGCGCAAGCGGCCGCACGGCTGGTCGGGGTACCCCGGCCAGGGATTCCGTATCCGGTGCTGTGTCGACGGCGTGGTCGGCGGAACCGCCATCGGACGGGCCGGCGTCTTCCGAGGGAGCATCCAGGGCGGTCGCGAGCTGTTCATGAAGGTCGGCGATCTGGTCGAGCACCTTGTCGGTGTCGCGCGCCGTGAGCAGGTAGATCATGACCGCGAAGAACAGCGCCCACAACGTCGCGATCAGCGAAATGAGTTTCGTCGGGTTCCAGTCGCCGTCCCAGAGTCCGGCGGCGACGGTCACGACGACCCCTGCGGCGAAGGTCACCACGGTGACCCGTCCGGGGAACGCAGCCAAGTGGTCGAGCAACCACTGGTACGAGCGCGCGCGTCGTGTCGCGGGGCCTTCGGTGACGACAACCTCGGCACCAGTTCCCGGATTCATGCTCATGCTCCTTCTCCGGCGAGGCCGGGACCCGGTGTCGCCGCCGCATCGGCTGTGGCTTTGTCAACCCTTTCTGGCCCCGGGCTGTAGGAGTTATTTGGCTCCTCTCTGGTTGCCTGCTCGGGCTCGGGCTCGGGCTCGGGCAACGCGGCGCCGGCCGTCGAAGATGATGCTTGGTGGCGGGAATGTCCGCTGGTTTCAGGACCACCGTGGCGAGCTTGGCCAGGAGCACGTGCCGTAGTGAGTGGCCGCCATTGTTTCCCGCCCGGCGGCCGGCAGAAACGCTCTGGGTCGCAACTGAGATCGGAGTCGACCGTAGAGCTGTGCAATCTAGTCGACGCTTTACGGGAGTGACGGCTTGCCATACGCGTCCTGTGAAAGCTCGCAGGATGGACTGCGAGCGGTGAGGGGAACCGATTGTTGAAATCATCGCCAATCAGGGCCGCTGTGATCGCCGGGGTGTTCGCGCTGTGCGGGTCGGTCGCCGCTGTTGCTCCGGCCAACGCGTCTACGCCCATCGCGGCTGATGCCGGCACGACCGATAGCGGCACTGCTTCTTCGTATCAGAGTGCTGACGTCTCCCAGCGTGACGGCAGCACGGTGTTCACGACGGAGGAGACGCAGCTCACCGTCCTCCCGCCAGTGGGACCCAAGCCTTCAGATGCTCAGTTGGCAACCATGGCGCCGTCTATCGGCTGCGACTTGAACGTCCAGTGGGTTCACGGCTCGACACACGTTACGGGCACGATCAACGGCGTTGCGGTGGTGACGTGCACCGGACCAGCTGGCAGCCTGAAGTTGCACTATTCACTGATCCGGGTGTCCCCGAACCCAACACAGTGGGGTGCAGGCGATGTCTCGAACACCGGCAAGTCCTCGATCCAGAACAACAGGGCCGTTCCCTGCAATCAGGGCCCAGGGGACTCCCGGGGCTGGGCGCAGGGCGAGATCACCCCGCCTCCTGGCTATGTACTAAGCGGGCAACCGACATACGCGAAGTACGGTGACATCAAGCCCGTCCTCTGTGGCGGCAACTTCGCAGCTGCCAACGACCAGGCGCCAGTTAGCGAAACGGCTTCAGTCACCTTTGTTCGTTCCGACCTAGCTGGATAACGGGCGTAACGACACGACGAAGGAGGGTAGAGAAGGCGTTCTCTACCCTCCTTCGTCATTGCTCTAAGGCGTTTCCAGGAGTGAAATGGAGCCGCCTAGATCGCTTCGAAGCGACCAATCTCGACCGAATGGCCAGCATTGGGGTTTTCGCCGACTAGCCGGATAAGCGGAGTCGTTCGCGGACGGCCTTCGAACTCCGGTTCCGGGTCTACCTCAGCGAAGACTTCGAATCGGCGTCCGTTCGCGTGTTCCTTCGTCCACCGCAGGACCTCGATAACGTCCTCGACGTCCGTCAAGACGTATGCTTCCAAGTTCCATGCGCGGTCCGGTGACGTCCGCTGCCAATAGTTCACACGAAACGCGGGCGACTCAACCGAATCGCGCGGCTCAGCATGAACAGTCTCTATGGCGCGCATGCCTCCAAGACTACAATCCCTCAGCGTAGTGATCTCGGCAACGTACATCGTCGATTGGTGCCAGAATCCGGTGATGGCGGAAGGCGCTGCATCGAGGAATCCGAACCGGTCAGACAGCCTGAGGTTGCCTGCTGTGGTTGAGTCGGTAGGAGTTGGTGCCGGTTTCGATGATGGTGCCGTGGAAGGTGAGCCGGTCGACGATCGCCGCGCAGAGCCTCGGGTCGGTGAAGGTTTTCGTCCACCCGGAGAATGCCTCGTTGGTGGCGATGGCGACGGAGGCTTTCTCTTCCCTCTCGGTGAGGACTTGGAAGAGGAGCTCGGCGCCGCGGCGGTCGAGTTCCATGTACCCGAGCTCATCAATGATGAGCAGGTCGACGCGGCCGTAGCGGGCGATGGTCCGGCCAAGCTGCATCTCGTCGGAGGCTTCCACCAGCTCGTTCACAAGCCGCGTGGCGAGGGTGTATCGGACCCGGTAACCTGCCTCGGCTGCTGCGGTTCCGAGCCCGATCAACAGGTGCGACTTCCCGGTGCCGGAGTCTCCGATCAGGCACAAGGGTGCACCCCTTCTGATCCAGTCTCCGGTGGCGAGGGTGTGGATGGTGGCGGGGTTGATGTTCGGGTTCGCGTCGAAGTCGAAGTCGGCCAGCCACTTCTGCCTGGGGAACCCGGCGTTGGCGACGCGGCGGATGGTGGAGCGGCGGTCCCGGTCGTCGACCTCGGCCAGCAACAGCTCGGCGAGGTAGCCGAGGTAGGACAGCTGCTCCCGCTGGGCGTTCTTCGTCGCCTCCTCCACGACTGCGCGGATCGTGGGCAGCCGCAACCTGCGGCAAACGGAGTCGACCGCAGCGGACGCGGCTTCTTCGGTCAGGCTGGTGCGGCGGCGCAGCGTGCTGGTTACGTTCGTCACGGTTGGACTCATGCTCCCTGGATCCCTTCGTTCAGAGGCGCGGTTACCTCTTTCACCGCTCGTTTGGTGAGCAACTCGTCGTATCCGGTCACGGTTGGCACCGGTCGGGAATCCGGTGGAAGACCGGCGATCACTGCAGCCGGGTCCGCCAGGCGCCGCTGAGTGAGTGAGACCACCTTCGGCAACGGCTCCCGGCCGGGCCCCGCCGACTGCGGCTGACCACCCGCGCCCGCAGAAGCCAGGAGGGTCGCGGCTCGTCGAGCTTCCACGGCGACGACATCGGCGAGCACGGGCCCCACCGAGAGCGCCGCGCGGATCCCAGCGAGAACCGATTCATCGGGCATCGTGCGGTGCAGGAGCAGGACGTCGATGAGCTCGCGGGTGCCGGCGGCGTCACCGTTGACTTTCCGCGACTCAGCCCAGAAGGCCTCGTGCTCGACGGTGAACACACCCGACTCCCGGGCCCGAGCGAGGACGGTGGAACCGCCGAGCGCGCCCGGCTTGATCTTCAGCACCTCCAGGTAGTGATCCAGCACAACGGACTGCCCGTATCGTTGGATCACCCGCTCATGCCGGGCCACTTCGGTGCGGCCGTCGAAGACGACGAGTTCGGAGGCCCGCAACGACACCCGCAGCTTGCGGCCGATGAACCGGACGGGGACGGAGTATTTCGCCTGCCGCACCGTGACCAGCGCGGAACGGTCGACCATCGGATACAACTCCAGGCCGGGGTCGAAACGGTCACGCGGCAACGGTGCCAGTTGGTCGCGATCAAAGGCGTAATCGGCTTTGACGGTGGTGATCTTCTGCCCGATCCGCCGATCCTCATCCTGAACGTCCCCGTCGCGGATCTTCGCGTTCAACTCCGCGAGAGAGTCCACCTGCGGCATGGGTGAGAGCCAGGTGCTGCGGAACCGGCCGACCTCGCCTTCGATGCCGCCCTTCTCGTGCGCACCCTCGATCCCGGGTTCGCAATAGAACGCGTCGAAGCCGTAGTGCGAGCGGAACAGCACCCACCGGTCGTTCTCGATCCGTTGCCGGTGACCGCCGTGGATCACCTGCTTCACCGCCGGGGTCAGGTTGTCGTACTTGATCTGCAACCTCGGGATGCCGCCGGTCTCCTCGAACGCGTCGATGTGCCCTTCCAGGAACGCTTCCTGCGCCTGTGTCGGATACACCCGATGCACGGCACGACCGGAGAAGGAGAGCCGGTAAGCGAACAGGTAACACTTCGTCTTCACCCGGCCAGGATCACCCACACTTCACCGAAGTCGACCTCCGCCTCCGCACCGGGCAGGTGCTGCTGCGGCACCATCGCCCTCGACAACGCCGACCTGCCCAGGATCTCCGGTCGGCGAACGCGGACGTAGTCCCGCACCGTCGGGTATCCAACCTGCGCACCGTGCTCGTCCAGGAGGCGGTGCCAGATCCGTGTTGCGGTCTGCCGCTGCTTCCTCGGCCCGTCGATGTCCTGCCGCAGCATCTCATCGATCAGCTCCCGCACCGCATCGAGTTTCGGTGCAGGCTGCTCTCGCCGCTTCCTATCCGGCGGTTCAGCCGATTCCAGCGCCTGCCGTACGGTGCGACGGTGCACCCCATGCTTTCTCGCCAGTTCCCGGATCGAGAGCTTCTCGATTCGGGCATCACGGCGAATCTGCGCGAACAACTCCACTCTGTCCGACCTCATCCCAGGCCCTTCTCGTCATCAAGAACACAGACGAGACCACACTCAGGTGGGGCCAAATATCACCGACACAACCGGCCCGGCGTGTCAGAGGGTGGGGCCACTTATCACCGACATCCCGGGGCCAACTCAGACTGACAGAGTCAGGCTGCGAGGTACGCCCAGGCGTGGATGCCGGAGGCCAGCGTGACGAGGGATCGCACATAGTCGTCGACCTCGTAGTCGTCGGCGGCGGCGAGTTCTAAATCTGTGACCTCGAGCCACGCGCCGTCCACGCTCTCCTCGGATGATCCGGTCCGAAGGATCGGGTGGCGGTCGGAGCCGCTCGTGGCGATGACATCGGGGTCTCTGATCAGCAGCCATTCCAGTCGGTGCCCGGGCAGCGAATCCGGGGTGGTGGGTACGGCCCGGCCGAACAGGGCATGCTGCACCTCGGCCTGGCGAAGTGTTCCATAGGAGAAGAGTCGATTGATCACGACACCATGCTGGCACCGTGCCCACGCCTGACGGCATGCCTCAGCGTCCATATCCCACGATCGTCTGCCGGTGGGCGCCGGAGCTCCGCTTCGGCCGCCTCGATACCCTGAGCGCGGTCAGCGCACGAACGTGACGTGGACAACACCGCTCTCGGCGATCTCCGACGTGACGGTGTAATCACGTTCGAGGCCGGACAGATCGTCCCAGAGGTGCACGCCGCGTCCGATGACGATCGGGGCGATCGCGACGTGCAGGCGGTCCACGAGACCGGCTGCCAGGAAGTCGCGGACGACGCTCACTCCCCCACCGATCCGAATGTCAGCCCCGCCGGCGAGATCACGTGCGCGATTCAGCGCATCCTCAGGGCTCACGGCAAGGAAGTCGAAACGAGTGCCGTTTGCGAACTCCAGCGGCGGGCGCTCCCGGTGGGTGAGTACGAGCACCGGCGCGCGGAACGGCGGCTCATCGCCCCACCACCCGCGCCAATCCGGATCGTCCGGGAACGAGTGGAGGCCGAACATCCCGGCGCCCATGATCTCCGCGCCGATGTTATCGAAGTATGCCGCCGCATAGCGATCGTCAACGCCGGTGGTGCCCTCCCCCGTCGTCTCATGCAGCACGCGCTCGCGGAACGTCCTCGTGGCGATATAGGAGGCGACGAGCCGACCCCAATCCTCGCCCATCGGATTCTCGGCGGTCTGATCGGTCGTCACCGCGACGCCGTCGAGTGAAAGGTTGAGGTCGACGCGAACAGTCATGAGATTCCTCCGGAAGTGATGCGTACGTCGTCCAAGGTTTCAGACACTCGCGGCCACGTCAACAGGTTGCGGGATGAGGCTACGGTCTGACAGGGATGGGACCGTCGCCCGACTCGCCGGGACGGCCTTCCTTCCTAGCCTGGAGGAATGGACGACAGCACCAATCCGACATCCGCCGCCCACACCGCAACTCCCCGCAAGAAGCGTCCCAGAAAGGCATTGCGGGTCATTCTCACCTCCCTCGCGGGAGTACTAGCCACCCTCGTCGTCGTGCTCATCGGCACGACGACGGTCAACGCGGTCGCCACCGCATCCGAAGAGAAGAAGATCGAACGATACGGCCAGATGGTCCAGGTCGACGGCAAGAGGATGAACGTGTCCCTGTCTGGCAGCGGCGACCGCACTGTCGTGCTGCTCCCCGGCTTCGGAACCGCCTCTCCCGTGCTCGATTTCGGTCCGATTGTGAAGGAACTGGCCCCGCACTACCGTGTGGTCGTCGTGGAGCCGTTCGGCTACGGCCTGAGCGACGGCACCGACCGCGAGCGAACTTCGGCGAACATCGTCTCCGAAGTGCATGGGGCCCTGCGGGGTCTCGGCATTGCACAGTACATCCTGATGGGGCACTCGATCGCCGGCATCTACGGCCTCCAGTACGCCAACACCTACCCGGATGAGGTCACAGCCTTCGTCGGAATCGACAGCAGCGTGCCGACGCAGCCCGGAATGGACGACGAACTTCCCATCGCCGGCATGAAAGCGGCGAAGTCGCTGGGCTTGATGCGGGTTCTGACGGCGCTCGCGCCGGATCCGTATGCCGGGCTGCCCTATAGCGCGGCGACGAAGGAGCAGATGGCACTCCTGGCGAACAAAAACTCCCTCAACTCGACCTACACCAACGAGATGGAGCACTTCAGTGCCAACTTTCACAACGCGCAGAAGCTCGCCTTCCCGCGCGATCTGCCGGTCCTCTTGTTCGTCCAGGCCGACAACAAGGATGTGAAGGGCTGGCTCAGCCTGCACGAACAGCAGGCGGCGAGCGTGGAGCGTGGCGAGGTCGTTCAGCTGGATGCCGAGCACTACCTGCACCACACCAAGTCGGAGGAGATCGCCGCCGGTCTCGACAGCTTCCTGGTCGCCGGTTGACCTCTTGACCTTTCGCTTGTTTTTTGCAAGTGTAAGCTCTGATACGAAACCGTAGCCACGAAAGGAACCGAAATGACCGCGATGTTCGTCAACCTGCCGGTGACCGACCTGGAACGCGCGAAGGCGTTCTACACGGCGCTCGGATTCACGATCAACCCACTCTTCACCGACCACAACGCCGCCTGCGTCGTCGTCGAGGAGGACCACAGCTATTTCATGATCCTGGTGCGCGACTTCTTCCAGACCTTCACCGACCGACCGATCGGCGACCCGGCCGCCACTGTCTCCTCGGCCACCGCGATCTTCGTCGACAGCCGTGAGGAAGTCGACGCCGCCCTCGCCGCAGGTCTGGCTGCGGGCGGCACCGAAGCGCATCCCGCGTCCGATTTCGGATTCATGTACCAGCGGCAGCTCACCGACCCCGACGGCAACATCCTCGAGTTCGGCTACATGGATCCGGTGGCCGTCGAGCACGGCCCCGAGGCCTACCTGAATCAGCAGGCCTGAGGTCGATGGCCGCACGCGACTACGGGCAGTACGGCGGGGTCTCGCAAGCCCTGGAGCTCGTGGGCGAACGCTGGGCGTTGCTCATCGTTCGCGACCTGCTCGTCGGGCCGCGCCGCTACGGTGAGCTCGCCGCCGGGCTCCCCCGCATCCCGAGCAACATCCTGGCGGCGCGGCTCAAGGAGCTGCAAGCGGCGGGGATCCTTCGCCGGGCTCCGCACTCTCGGGTGATCGTCTACGAGCTGACCGCGTATGGGCACGAACTCGAGCCCGTCGTGGTCGCGCTCGGAGCATGGGGGTTCAAAGCGATGCGCGAACCCCGCGACGAGCAGATCGTCACGCCGGACTCGATGGCGATCGACCTCCAGGCCGCCTTCCGTCCTGAGGTGGCAGCGAACCTGCCGTCGACCGCCTATGGGGCGCACTTCGGCACCGGCGAGCTTCTCATCCGGGTGGACGGCCCCCATCTGGCCGTGCAACGTGGGGGCGGCCAGGTCGACCTCGCGTTCTCGGCAGGGCCGGGCATCCACCGACTCATCGCCGGCGAGCTTGAACCAGAATTCGCGTTGGCCGCCGGCGCAGTCAAGGTGTTGCGCGGTCCTGACCACCTTCTCGGCCGTTTCGCGAACACCTTCCATCTGGCGGCCTGATCGGCGAGGGGTGACGTGGATCAGCGCAGGGGCACCAGCCCGCCGAGCACTTCATTCAGGGCTTCGGTGCTCGACGGATGCGTCCAGATCCCGTCACGCAGCTCACTCGCCGTCACGCCGGCCCGCATGGCAAGGGCGATGAGATTGATCACCTCCTGAGCGTCAACGGAGAAGACGGTCGCGCCGACCACCAGGTCGGTGTCGGCATCGACGATGACCTTGATCAGCCCGTGCGTCTCGCCGACGATCTTCGGTCGTGGCATGGCCGCGATGTCGACGATCTTCTTTCCGGCACGCAAAAGCCGCCGCCCGCTCGCGCGCGCTTCGATCTCGTTCAGACCGACCCGAGCGACCGGCGGCGAGAGAAAGGTGACGGACGGCACGGCGACGCGGTCGGCCGTTGTGCGCTCACCCGTGCCGGTCAGCTGGGACAGGACGATGCGATTGTCGTCCAGTGAGATGTAGGTGAACTGCGGACCACCATTCACATCGCCGATCGCGAACACCCCGGGAACCGAGGTGCGGAGCCTTTCGTCGACGACGACGAATCCGCGGTGGTCGACAACGATACCGGCGGCATCCAATCCGAGGTCGGCCGTGACGGGGCGACGGCCGGTGGCGAAGAGCACGGCCTCGCCTTCGATGGTCCGGGCTCCGTCGTCGATCTCGACGGTGACCGATGCGCCAGCATCTCCCTCGTCGATCTGCACCACCGTCGCACCCTGCAGAAATTCGACGCCGGACTCCGCGAGAAGTGCGGCCACGGCGTCTGCGACATCGCGGTCTTCCCGGGGCATCAGCTGCTCGTTGCGATCGACGACGGTCACTGCCGCGCCGAAATGGGAGAACATGCCGGCGAACTCGAGGCCGACATAGCCGCCGCCCACCACCACGAGACTCTTCGGGAACGGCTCGATGTGCTGAATGGACTCGGAATCGTGCACCCGCGGGCTGGACTCGGCGCCGGGGATCCCCGGGCGCGCCGGCGCGGTCCCGGTGTTGATCACGATCGTGTCGGCACTCACGAGGAGCCGCTCGGCACCAGCGCTTACCTCGACCTCGTGCGGGCCCGTGAAGCGTGCCCGCCCGTCGATGAGCGTGACGGCCGGCACACCCGCGAGCATCTCATGATTGCGTTCGCGCAACTTCTCGACGAGGGTGTCCCTCCCGACCACGGACGCGCTGAACCACGCCTGCGGATCGTCGCTCGGCCTCCGCTGCTCGGCGCTGTGCACCAGGTCTTTCGTCGGAACGCAGGCGATGTTGATGCAGCCGCCGCCATACATCTGCGTCGACCGCTCCACCAACGCCACCGAACGCCCCAGACGGCCGAGGGTGCCCGCCAGAGTCTTGCCGCCTTTGCCCCACCCGATGATCAGAGTGTCGACAACCAGCTCATCCATGGCTCCTCCTCGGTGTCCGCCGCTGAATCGGGGTCGATGCTCGTCGACACCGCGGAGGGCGCTGATCCGCAGCATAGTCTCGCGAAGGCGAACGGGGGCCGGCCCGTGTGGGCCGACCCCCGCTGACCGGTGGTCGCTACGCGATCCGCCGGCGACGGCCGCCCCACACGAGTCCGGCGCCGATCGCGAGAACGATGAGCGCTCCGACGACCCACTGGACGATGTCGAGGCCCGTCGCGGCGAGCGGGTCGCTTGCCGAGCCTCCGGCCGAATCGGTCGGTGCGGCGCCCGAGCCGCCTCCAACCGAACCACTCGCACGCACGCTGAAGGTCAGCGGGTCCGAGAGCGAAGAACTCGCGGTGGCGGTGCGCTCGAACCGAGCCGTCACCGAGTGGGTGCCGGCCGGCAGAGCAACCGTCACCGTCGCCACTCCGTGCACGAGCTCGGCACTTCCGAGAACGATGGGGTCGCTCGCGGCGACGGCCCGGGAGAGCGCCGGTGTGATCGTTCTGGCTGGTGCGCTCCCACTGTCGAGCAGGGTGACCTTCCCGGCCGTATCGGCACCGGTCACGGTCGCGACGAAGGTGACCACGTCGCCGGCGGCCGGCTTCGCCGGGGAGAACGACAGAGTGGTCTCGGTCGGCGCGAGAACGGAGATGTCCGCGGCGGATCGGTGGCCGAAGGCGGCCCCGATCGCCGTCACCGGAGTGGCGCCGAGCGTGGCATCCGGTGCAACCGTGATCTCCAGCGAGGCGACGCCATCCTTGTCGGCGATCACCCGCCCGAGGTCTGCCGCTCCGAAGGTGAAGGCGACGGACTCACCCACACGGTAGCCGCGTGCGGTCGCCGTGAAGGTGTCGTCCGGGGCGACATCGTCGGCCGTCGTCGCGAGCACGCTCGGGCTGTGCACGGAGGCGAGCTCGGCGCAGACATCGCCCTGCACACCGACCGGCGGCAGCGCGACGGCGGAACCAGTGATGCCGTCGTCTTCACGCACCGTGAGGTTCGCGAAGGCGTTGGCGCCCATGACGGCGTTCTGCGTATTCGTCGCGCTCACCTTGAATGCCGTGCTCGGGGTCGATGAGGGGGTCTTGTTGCCGGCCGTTGTGACCGTCACTGCCTTGCACGTCTCACCGGGGGCGAAGACGACCTTCTCCATGGCGATCCCTGCCGTCGCGGTCGCAGACCCGAGCACGCTGACGTAGGCCGTGATCGTCTTCTTGTCGGCGCGACTCAGATACACCGGGACGTCTGCCGTGCCGGGGCCGTCGCCTTCCTCGACCGAGGTCGCACCGACATTGACCGTTGTACGCGTCGCGATCACCGCCGTGCCGACGCTCGGGGTGTCGAAGGCGAGATCGGAGAGGTAGACACCGCCGGTCCCGGTGCCGTCGGCGCCGTTCGCGGCCTTGAAGCGCACCTCGCGGACATCCTTAAGGTCGATGCCGGTCAGGCTCGAGGTGGGGATCGTGAGCTGTTGCAGCACGATCTTGTTGAGAGTCGTGTGCGTGCCTCCGGGCATCCGGTTGACGGCGAGCGGGTTCACAGTCGAGGCGAGGACGGACGTGGATGCCCCGCTCCCGTCGATGACAGTGATGGTGAAATCCGTTCCGGCCTTCACGGTCTCGTCCGGTGCCGTCTTCACGGTGAGTTGGGAGAACGCTGATACGTCACGCTGCTTAGCGGGCACGCTCACACGCAGCTCGCCGGTGCTCGCGACAGCCGGGTCGGTCGCCGAGGCGCCCGTCCAGAGGAACTTCGTGGCCGGAAACTCCGGCACATTGGGAGCGAACGATCCCGGCGTCCAGTGCGGTACCTGCGCCGACGCCTTGGTGACGGCGCAGAACGGAAGCGACTGCGGCACGGTGCGGCCCGTGAGGTTGGTGCAGACAGTCGCCGTGGCCGCGCCGACGGTGCGGATCAGCGTGCTCTCGCTGGTGAACTCGGCGATCGACGATGTGGCGTCCTGCGGCTGCTTGGCCATGACCCGCACGTCCGCGAAGGAGGTCAAGGGTGTCGTGGGCTTCACGGAGCCGTCGAACAGCGGCTGGAACTGCTTTTCGCCGCCCATCGTCAGCCGGAAGAACCCGGTCATGTACGAGACGCCGACCTGATATTGTTGCGCGGCGCTGAGACGTGTCGGGTCCGTCGTCGCGCATGTCGAGGTGCGGTCGGAGGTGCTCCAATCGTCGCCCGTGGCGGCCGGGTAGAGACCGGGTGTCCATACGGTGTTGAAGAAGTTGTGATCGGCCCCCATCACCCAGACCGCGGAACGCAGCACATTGTCGTCGAACGCATTCCGGGAGTCGTCGATGAAGTGCTGACCCTGCTGGTTGGAGACATCCCCATCGCAATAGGGCAGGAAAACAGCGGTGGGCACATCCGGCAGCGTCATCCGGCCGAAGTCGACCGGTGCCAGGGGCAGCACAGCCTCGATCCCGAAAGGCGTGTCGAGCGCCTGGTTCAGGGTCGCTGCCGAGACCACGCCCTCTCCCCCGCGTGAGTGGCCCATGATGCCGACATGCTTCAGATCGAAACGGCCGACCAGCGATGCGGCGGTGACTCCGGATGCGGCGGCCGGCTGGTCGGCACGGGTCGTGGCGCGAACGAGCGCTTCGTCGAGTGTGCGTGTGGTCGTCGTGCTGGGAACCCCGGATGCCGCCGTCGTGATGTCGTCGAAGCTGACCGCCGTGCCGGCGCTCGCCTTCTGAAGCATCGTGAGCGTGTCGAGGATCAGCTGACCGCGGGCCTGTGCTCCGTAGTCGAGCGCGAGCTGGTTGTCGTTGGAGTTGACCGAGTTGGCCGCGATCGAGAGCACGTTGTAGCCGTCGGAGGCCAGAGACCGCGCTGTTCCCTCGTAGCCGAGGTAGCTTCGGATGTTCATCTGCGTCGGGCCGCACGGCCAGCGCAGCGGGTTCGCGCCGCCGCCGGAGCAGGAGGTGTGGCGACCGTGCAGCAGGATGATCGTCGGACGGGCCCCACTCGCACTGCTGAGGTACATCTTTCCGGTGACTTCACCGCGGAGACCGCCGATCGCGGCGAGCGGCACGGCCTGGTCGCCGAAGTCGTACTCCGCTTCGGTCACGGTGTACGCACCGGTCTCCGCGGGGTCGGGTACGCCGGCAGCGAGCGGTGCAGCGAGTGACTTCAGCTGCTTCAGCAGTGTCTTGTTCTCGGGAACGGTCGGTGTGGCCGGTGCGCTGTCGGTCTCTTGCGCCTTCTCGGTGTCGCCGCTCGACCATCCCTTGGTGACACTCGTCGCCTTGGCGACGGCCGGGTCGGAGGTGGCGACGGAGAGTGAGAGAAGATCATCTGATTCCGCGGCGAGGCCGATCGACTTTCCGTCGACGAGCAGCGTCGGGGCGTCGTTCACCATCGGCAGCGGCTCATCGAGCCGAAGGGTGACGATGTAGCCACCGGGGGCAGAGGTCACCGACCAGTCGTCGCCCGTGGCGACTTCCGTCGGTGCGCTCCGGACGGGGGATGCGAACGCGGCGGGGGCGAGACCGACCGCGATGGCTGGGGTGAGACACAGTGCGATCGCTACTGCGAGTCGCCGGGCCGTGGACATGCGCTTGGGCACGGTTCTCCTAGCTGGAAGAGGGTAGGGGGATGCGTCAGCGCGGCCGGGGGGTGAGCGGGCGCGCTAGCGGGTGGAGCTGAGGTGCGGGAACAGGAAGCTGTGAACTTCCACAGATTCGACACTATGTGGGCGGTCGCTGCGGAAGGCCCTCCGGAAACGGAGCCGTAACACAAGCTTCACAGCCGCTTCACAACAGGCCCCCTGTTCGGGGAGATCCGGGTGAAGGGTGGGGCGAGTTCCGGCGCCTCGCGCCCGCGTATTCGCAATACCCGTCTCGTGGTGAGCGCAGCGCGGATCGCCTCGGCTTTCCTGGTGCCTTCGGGCGGTACAGCGGCCTTCGCTGCGCCCGCGGCGGGGAATCTCGGGATCGCGATCTTCCTGGCCACCCGTGCTCGTCGACGCCTGAACTGAGGCTTCGCCGGGCATGCCCGCGTGCCAGGCTTCGGAGAACCGCTTCGCTGGCAGGATTCGCAGGGATGTCCGGCGCGAAACGCTCCATACTGGGAAGAATGAGCGACGACACCGGAACGAGCGGGCCGTCGGCGCTGAGCGTCGAAGGCCTTCGGGTGAGTTACGGGCAGCAGTCGGCGGTCGACGGGGTGAGCTTCGAGATTGCCCGCGGGGAGATCTTCGGTCTCCTCGGCCCCAACGGAGCTGGAAAGACGAGCACGCTCAGCGCGGTCGAAGGTCTCGTTCACCCGCAGTCCGGCCGACTTCTCGTGGACGGCATCGACGCCCGGCAGCGCCCCCTGGAGGTCAAGGCTCGGCTCGGGGTGCAGCTGCAGTCGTCCAGCTTCCAAGGCGAGTTGAGCATCGAGCAGATCGCCCGGCTCTACGGCGGGTTGTACGGGGTGCGTCTGTCGCGCGATGAGATACGAGCCGGGATGCGCACCATCGGTCTCGACAAGGAGCTCGGGAAGCGGTTCAAGCAGCTCTCCGGGGGGCAGCAGCAGCGGGTCGCCCTTTACGTCGCGACCATCCACGATCCGCTCCTCCTCCTGCTAGACGAGCCCACCGCCGGACTTGACCCGCAGTCGCGCCGTGGCCTGTGGCGGCGCATCGAGCAGCTGCAGAAAGAGGGAAGCAGCATCCTGCTCACCACGCACTCCATGGAGGAGGCGCAAGCCGTCTGCGACCGGGTCGCGATCATCGATCACGGCGCGCTGCTCACCCTCGGCACACCGGCCGACCTCATCGAGAAGCATCGCGCCGATCCTCGGGTGGTCGAGGTCGCCCACGGCGATGTGACCCTCGAAGACGTCTTCATCGGTCTGACTGGAAGTGAGATCCGTGACTGAGCCGGTCTCCGTTCGTCCCCCGGTCGGCCTCGCGCTGACTTCCCTGCTGCGCGCCGACCTGACTGTTCTGCTCCGCAGCCGCGTGTCGGTTGTGTTGAGTCTGCTCCTTCCTGTCGTGATCCTGGTGGCGACCTCGCTGGGCACGTCCCAGGGCAGGCTCGGCGATCCTGCCGAGCTCATCGGACTCGCCATCACTCTCGGCCTGGTCACCTCCTGCCTTCTCGGTTACAGCCTCACACTCGCGCACGACCGGGCCGTCGGCGTGCTGCAGCGGCTCAGGGCGACGCCGGCTCCGACCTGGACCGTCATGACGAGCCGGCTCGTCGTGCAGATCGCCGCAAACCTGATCTCCTCCCTCATCGTGGTGATCGTCGGTGTCATCCTGCACGGCCTCGCGCCGACCGTCGGGCAGTACGCGCTGACCCTCGTCGTCGCGGCGCTCGGGGCGGCCGTCTTCCTCTCGATCGGCCAAGCGCTCGTCGGCCTCGTTCGCTCCGTGAGCGCGATCAATGCGATCGGCCGCATCCTGTTCATCCTGCTGGTGCTGGTCGGCATCCTTGGCAGCGCGGGCGTGCTCGGCGATCTGGTGAAATCGATCTCGGGATGGACGCCGATCGGCGCCTTGAGGACGCTCTTCTCAGACGTGCTGAACCAGGCTGCATGGAGCGCACAAGACTCGTACGCGCTGCTGGCCTGTGCCGGCTACATCATCGTGTTCGCCTTCATCGGAATCCGCTGGTTCCGCTGGGAGAGCAGCTGACCCGCGCTCGTTCCCGCTCGGGTCGTCAGCGGACCACGTCGTAGACGGCCTTGACGACCCCGTTCGAGTATGTCTCGTGCTCGACGAGTTCGAGGTTCGTCGTCTCGCCGTCAGCGAACAGCCTCCTTCCGCTGCCGAGCAGCAGCGGGAACACGAGAAGGTGGTATCGGTCGACGAGACCGGCGGCTGCAAGACCCTGGGCGAGAAGCGCGCTTCCGTGCACGAGGATGTTCCCGCCGTAGCCTTCTTTGAGTCGCGCCACCTCGTCGAGCGAACGCAGCACGGAGGAGTTGTTCCACTGCGGGTCGGTCAGCGTGCTGGAGACGATGTATTTGGGCATGGCGTTGTACGCCGCGAACTCGGGCATGCTCGGCCAGACGGGTGCGAACTCGTCGTAGCTGACGCGGCCAAGGAGCATCGCTCCGGCCTCTGCCTGCTCGCGTCCCTTCAGCTCGTACGCCGCCTCGACGAAGGGCACTTCTTTGAACGACCAGCCGGCCCGCGGATGCGGTCCGCCGCCCGGCGAGTCGATGACTCCGTCGACGGTGATGAACTCGGTCACGATGAGTGTGCGCATTCGGTAGCCTCTTGTCTGTTGGGTCCCATCATGACGTCGAACGGCAGACGCCGTTTTCGACACGGCGCCGAACTCGCGCTCCGTTCTGTGTTCAGACGACCCCTGAGGTCGTGAGAACGACGAGCCGTTGGGTCGCCCTGGTCATCGCGACGTAGCGGTCCACCGCCCCTCGATTCCGTCGCCGAAAGTCTCGGGATCGAGGAGCACGACGAGGTCGAACTCGAGTCCCTTCGACAGCTCCGGGGTCACCCAGCGCACGCGCGGGTCGAGCGGGCTCGTTCCGCGCGGGTCCGAGATCGCGATGACGCAGGCGATCCCGTCGATGTGCTCGGCACGCCACCCTGCCAGGATCGCGTCGAGCTCTGCCGTGCTGCCGTAGGTCACGGGCACGCCGCTGTGTCGAATGGAGATCGGCACATTCGCATCGGGGAGCACACGCCGGATGACCGGCTCAGCCTCCGCCATCACCTCGTCGGGCGTGCGGTAGTTGATGCTCAGGGGCGCCAGCGCGATGTGCTCAAGCCCGATTCTGGCCAACCGTTCCTGCCAGGTCTCGGTGAACCCGTGCCGAGCCTGCGCGCGATCGCCGACAATGGTGAGGCTGTGCGAGGGGCAGCGCTGGAGCAGCATCCCCCATTCGGCGTCGGTCAGCTCCTGCGCCTCATCGACGACGACGTGCGCGAACGGACCGGCGAGCAGATCGGGGTCGGCACTCGGCAGGCCGGCTTCATCGACGAGTGTGTTCTGAAAGTCCTGCCCCCGCAGCATCGACATGATGCTCATCTCGGAGTCATCCGAGGCGATGAGGTCGTCGATCACGCTGTCACGGCGCTCTTTCGCCGAGGCGAGGTCGACCTCGCGTCGGCGGGCCCGTCGCGCGGCCTCGGGGTCGCCGATCCGGAGGCGCGCAGCGTCGAGGAACGGCAGATCGGGAACGGTCCACGGTTCGCCGGCGTCGCGCTGAAGCGTGCTGAACTGCTCCGGAGCGAGCCAGGATGCGCAGCGCCGCAGGTAGGCCGGCACCATCCACAGGTCGGCGATGACGCCGGTCGGGTCGAGCAACGGCCACGCCCTGGCGAAGGTGCCCGCCAGCTCTTCATTCTGCGCCAGTGTTCGACGCAGGAGGTGCGGCGGCACCTCGTCGGTGTCGGCCTCATCGGCGAGGATGTCCAGCAAGGCCCCCCAGACAACGTCGCGGGCATCATTGTGTGGCGTTCCAGGCTCCGGCGCTGCGAACGCCTCCGCCCATTCGGTGGGCCTGAGGGGGATCTCCGCCCAGGGCGTGCTGACCGTCATCGCGACCGACGGCGGGCGTTCGTAGTATCCGACGGCCGACTCCACGATCCTCACGACATCGATCGTCGCTTTGATCCGGGCGACAGCGGCATCGGCTTCCGCAATCGCGGTGACGCCCTCGGGCACGAGATCGCGGAGTGTGCAGGTCTGCACGCTGTCTTCGCCGAGGCTGGGAAGCACGTCGCCGACATACGCGAGATAGGCAGGATGCGGTCCAACGAACAGCACACCGCCTCGTCGATGCTCCAGGCGCGGGTCGGAGTAGAGGAGGTAGGCCGTGCGGTGCAACGCGACGACGGTCTTGCCGGTGCCGGGCCCACCATCGACGACGAGGGCGCCGCGGGAGCCGGCTCTGATGATCGCATCCTGGTCGGCCTGAATGGTGGTGAGGACATCACGCATCCGCGTCGACCGGCTCGCGCCGAGACTGGCGATGAACGCGGATTGGTCGTCGAGTGCGGCCGTGCTCGCCAGGCCGGCGGGCGTGAAGACTTCGTCCCAGTAGTCGCTGATCCGGCCGCGCGTCCAGCGGTAACGCCTGCGGCTCGCCACACCCATCGGGTTCGCATGGGTCGCACCGAAGAACGGCTCGGCTGCGGGAGACCGCCAGTCCACCAGCAGTCGCTCGCCCGCGTCGTCCGTGAGGCCGAGACGTCCGATGTAGACGGGGGAGGCGCCGTCGGCGCCCACCATGCGACCCAGACAGAGATCGAGGCCGAAACGCCGGAGGGTTCGCAGCCGCGCGGTCAGGCGGTGAATCTCCAGGTCGCGATCCAGTGCCGCCTGGCCTTCATCGGCGGGGCCGCGCGTTCGATCTCCCGCTGTGCGGTCAGCTCGGCGATCGACCGGGCGAGGCTCGTCTCGATGGCGGAGAAGTGGCGCTCGTCGTCGGCGATCAGGGCCGGTGCGAGTTTGGCGGCGAGGTGGTCGGGAAGGGCGAAGGCGCTGGTCGTCGGAGTCACGATGCACGATTCTCCGCCGCGACCCGGGTCTTGTGGCAAGCCCCCATGCCCGAGGTACAGTGGAAATGCGGGCGGGTGGTTGTTTCCCGCATCGCAGATCAGGATCGCAGGAGCTCCTCTTGGCGGGCGGCCTTCTCTTCGAGAACGCCACGCTCCGCTGCGTTCGTGCACAGACGTGCGGCGCGGTGGTAGTCGTCTCGGGCTTCTGCATGCCGGTCCAGACGCGCAAGCAGTTCCGCCCGCACGGCCGGGAGCAGGTGACCGTTTCCGAGGGGTGAACGGGTGACGAGTTCGTCCACCAGTCGGAGCGCCGCCTCCGGCCCCGACGCCATCGCGACGGCGACTGCTCGGTTCAGCTCGACCACCGGCGACGGCGCGATGCGCGTCAACCCGTCGTACAGCAGCACGATACGATTCCAGTCGGTCTCCCCCACTGACGGTGCCATCGCGTGGCACTCGGCGATCGACGCCTGCAGGCCGTAGGCACCTAGACCCCTCTCGGAGGCGTTCGCCTGGCGCAGTGCTGCGCGGCCCCGCTGGATCGCCGAGCGATCCCAGCGCTGCCGATCCTGATCGTCGAGCAGCACCGGCCGTCCGCGTGCATCCACGCGGGCCGGGAATCGGGCGGCCGTCAGCTCCAGCAACGCGAGGAGGCCGAACACCTCAGGGTCGGGCACGAGTTGCACGAGGATGCGGGCCAGCCGGCGGGCCTCCTGCGCCAGCTCGTTCCGCATCCACTCGTCACCGCTGGAGGCCGACGATCCCTCGCTGAAGATGAGGTAGATAACACTCAGGACGGAGCCGAGACGCTCGGCACGCTCAGCGGGCCCGGGCACCACGAACGGCACGGCCGCGGCGGCCAAGGCCTTCTTGGCGCGGGTGATGCGCGCCTGCACGGTGGCGACCGGCACGAGGAACGCCCGGGCGATCTCCTCGCTCGTCAATCCGCCCACCACCCGCAGAGTGAGTGCGATGCGCGCCTCTCTCGAGAGCAGCGGATGGCAGGCGGTGAAAATCAGGCGCAGCACATCGTCGTCGATCGCGTCCGGATCGAACAAGGCGTCGGCACCGGGTGTCGAGCTGTCCAGATCTCGCGCGAGAAGCGCATAGCGCTCGTCACGCCCTGCACGGCGCCGGAACGAGTCGATCGCTCGCCGCCGACCGACCGCCAGCAACCAAGCGCTCGGATCGTCGGGGATGCCCGCGGTCTCCCAGCTGACGAGCGCTTCGGCCAGCGCCTCCTGCGCGACATCCTCCGCGAGTGCGAAGTCACGGGTGTAGCGGGCGAGCGCGCCGACGATGCGGGCGGATTCGATCCGCCAGAGGGCATCGACGACGCGCCGCGCCTCGCTCAAAGCTGCCCGGTCTCCTCGCGCCAGGCGCGCTCCTTCTGGATCCACTCGTTGTCCTGCGGGAACTCGTCGATGGACGGGACCCGCCGGATCTCGACCTTTGAGCCCTCGGAGTACGGCATCCGCTTCGCCCATTCGACCGCCTCCTGCTTCGAGGCCACATCGAGGATGTAATAGCCGTTGAACAGCTCCTTCGTCTCCCCGTAGGGGCCGTCGGTGACGACGGGCGCCTCTCCGGTGAAATCGACGACGACCGTCTCGCCGGGGTCTTCGAGACCTTCGGCCGCCAGCAGAACGCCGGCGCGGACGAGTTCGTCGTTGAACCGGCCCATCGCGTTGATGATCTCGGCGAAGTCGAGGCTCGCGAACTTCGCGAACGCCTCGTCGGTCGACCGCATGATCAGCATGTACTTGGACATGGTGTGCTCCTTATCTGGAGGGTGCTGTTCGACCCTCTCATCTTCAGGTCGTGCGGCGGAAGCGCAGATCGACATCGCGCGAAAAGAGTTTTCGTGCCGATGTGGGCGGGCATCGTGCCTGACGCACCCATTCGACTGTTCGTCAGCCGAGCGTGGCGCTGCTTCGCTCCGCACGGCCGACCGGCACGACGACGACCGGCCTGAGCTGGTCGCGGCTCAATGACATCGCCACCGATCCGGAGAGCCAGGCCTCCAGAGCGTGCCCAGCACCCCTCCCGTGCGTTCCGACGACGATGAGCCGCGCATCCGCTTCGGCCGCCACGCGGGCGAGCGCGTGAGCCGGGTCGCCGGCGAGGAGTCGCAACGACCAGCCTTCGGCGAGTGTCGCTCCCTGCAGTGTTTGGACGATCGCGCCCGCCAGATCGAGGGCAACGCGATCGTCGTCGGCGTCGATGTCTGTGGGGTGCAGGGATGCGGCGTCACGCAATTCGCTCCGCTCCCACTCCGTGAGGTAGCTGTCGAGGGCTACGAAGGCACAGAGCAGGGGCGTGCCGAGGCTCCCCGCGAGGTGAGCCGCTTCGCGCACGACGGCCGTGTCTTGGCCGGGGTAGACGCCGACGAGGACAGGTCCGGCGCGGAGCGGAACATCCATTCCTCATTGTCCGTCGCCGGGTTCACTGCTGGCAAGAGAGCCCGGCTCAGGCGGGCTGCGCTCCCGAGATGTTCACCAGCCAGGAGACGCCGAAACGGTCGAGGCCCATCCCGAAGCTGTCGCCCCACGGCGCCTTCGACAGCGGTTCGACGACCGTGCCGTCTTCCATCAGGGCGTGGAAGTATCCGCTGAGCCGAGGCTCGTCGTCTCCGCTCAGCGAGAGGGAGATCGAGCTGCCCGCGGCGAGCTCCATGTGGTCGGGCACGTCGGCGGCCATGATGGTGAAGCCGGTGTCGGTCGTGAGCACGGAATGCATCACGTTGTCGGCGATCGCCGGGTCGTCGTTCATGCCGAGATCGGCGAATGTGCTGATGTCGAGCGTGCCGCCGAAGACCGTCTGGTAGAAAGTCATCACTTCCCGGGTGCGCGCACGGAAGTTGAGATACGGGTTGAGCAGCGTCGCCATGATCTTCTCCTCAGGGTGGATTCGATCTCAGAGTAGCGGGGCGCTACCGGATGCACGAGTGCAGATTTCAGCGTCGGTACGCGCCGACGATCAACGCACCCCGGATCTCTTCCAACCGCTCCACGAGCTCGGCGAGAAGCTTGTCCGTGACACCGGAGGCGACGATGTCGAACGGGCCGATCGGGACGAGTCGTCCGCAACGGATGCGGACGACCTCCCATCCGACAGCGCGGAGCAGCCTGTCTTTGCGCCGATCGACGGCCTCGCGCCTGCCGGTGTGTTCCAGCCCATCCCGCCCCATCGTGTCGTATTCGATGGCGACGCGGAGTTCGGGAACGATGACGTCCGGCCACACCTCGAGGTGGGTGAAGAACGGTCGCGACACCCGCACGGCGTTATCGCTCAGAGTCACCTCAAGCCTCTTCCCCAGACGCTGACGCAACTCGGATTCGGCGGCCGACGACGGTTTCGGCGCCCACCCGCTGACGAACGCATCTCCGGGCGCGACGGCGGCGGCCCCCGCGGCCGCGTGGTGGCAGGTGGGGCAGCGGACGCCGCTGAGGATGCGCTCGACGGTTGCCTGAAACGAGGGATGCGCCTCGGCGCACTGCCAGCTGTGACGTCGTGCGCTGCCGTTCTCCCCCGCGACCGCCTCGCGCGACTGCGGCGTGGCCAGCGCGATCAGCTCGTCACGGGTGATCCTGGACGAGTCCAGGCGGCGGCAGAGGGCGCAACGGTCGTCACCGGGATCGTCGTCGAGACGACGAGGGTCCCGCGGATGGCCGCAGCCGAACCGCTCGACCGGAGTCGGGGCCGGCACCGGCGCGCGCCTCGGCCGGGCGAGCTCGGCGCACTCCGGGCACCACGTCGAGCGTCGGCGTGAGCCGCCGGGGCGGGCTCGCTGCTCGGTCGGTGTCGCCACGAACCGATGGCCTGTCGCGCACTCCCACACCAGGTAGACGTCGGCGGCCGGAGGCACCTGGCTGAGCATGAGTCCGTGGTTCAGGTCGGGGTGGTACTGCCTGACCAGTACGGGGAACCGCTGCCAGTCGTCGCGGTAGCGTCCGATCGGGTACGGCACATCGACGTCTTTGGACCAGCGTCGTCGCGCCCACCACGCCTCGACGCTCTCCGGCACGAACACGCTCCCGTCCGCGGACACGAGGACGTCCGCACCGGCCACAGGCTAGCCGGAGCCACCGTCACCGCTCTCAGTCGGCGCTGTTCAGCAGCGCCAGTGTCTGGCGGGCGACGGCGCGTTCGATGTCGTCGGGCACGCGCTGCGGTCCGGCGACAAGAGAATCCGTCCCCGTCGCGACACGCTCGAGGGAACGGGCTTGCAGGGTGAAACCGAGGTCCATCGACTCGATCGAGTTCCCCTTCGGCGCTGTCCCGGCAAGGTTGTACATCCGGCCGTCGGCGAGGAGGACGACCCTCCGGCCCGAGGGCAGCTCCAGCTCTTCGATAGCTGTGGCCACGGTGGTGGAGCGCACAGCGTGACTCCGCAGGGCGGGAACGTCGATCTCCCAGGGGAAGTGACCGATATTGGCCAGCACGACGCCGTCTTCGAACAGATCGAAGACCTTCTCGGTCACGACGCCCGGTCGCCCGGTCGCCGTGATCACCACATCCGCCCACCCGGCGAGCTCGCCGAGGGAGCCGACGCGATAACCGTCGAAGGCCGCCTCGAAAGCCTTGAGTTCATCCACCTCGACGACGGCGACCTTGCCGCCGAGAGCGCGGAGGTACTGGGCGACACCGCGTCCGCACCAGCCATAGCCCGCCACCGCGAAACGGCGACCCGGCACCTGCAGGTTGGTGATGCGCATGAAGCTCTCGACCGCGCTCTGCCCGACGGCATGCCGGTTCTCGGCGATAGCCTTCAACGGGCTGTCATTGATCACGATCACCGGGAACGGGATGCGTCCGGCGTACTCCTCGCGCAGGCGGAAGCCGCCGGAGGTCGTCTCCTCCGTACCGCCGACGATCGTGTCGGCAAGGCCGCGGTCTGCCACGATCGCCGCCAGATCGGCGCCGTTGTCGAGCAGGATGTCGGGCTTCCGATCGATCGTCCGCTCCAGGTTGCGGCGGTGCTCGTCCAGGGTCTCATCGCGGTGCCCGAACAGCTCGATCCCGTTGCGTTCAAGGGCGGCGACGATATCGTCCTGAGTGGAGCCGTGGTTGCCCGTGCCGACGACATGCGCTCCCCCGGCAGCGAGTGTCTCCAATAGCACCGCCGTCTTCGGCTCGGAGTGGAGGGCGACACCGATCGTGAGACCGTCGAACGGCCGGCTCTCGGCGAACTCCGTGCGGATGGCCGCGAGGGAGCGCATCCTCGAACGGATCCAGCCGAGTCTCTGCTCGCCGGCCTCCGCCAAGCCCGCCCGTACCCCCGGTGCCTTCATGACGTCGTTCATTACTCTCCCTCGGTGGAACTCATTTCATGTATAAAACCTAGTTTCACACACGAATGCGCCTTTCGGGTGAGAGGGGACACCGATGTGTGAAGCCGGGAGGTTGTGGACGCCGTCCGCATCTGCGTCGCTTCGGCATTCGGCATTCGGCGCGACGCTTGTCAGCGAGGTGCGCGTCATAGAGGGGTGCGGGCGAAAGACATCCGTCGTGCAGAAATCAACAGCTCGCCGTCGCCGTCGACCCCGTCACGCCCTCCAGGAACGACTCCGAACAATCGCAACCCGCTCAGTCGCACTGCTCCGCGCCGGCACCGCCATCGCAGGCCTCATCAGGCGCGAGGACACACGGTCGTCAACAACGTTCCGGCCAGCAACACCTAGAGTGCGCCGAGACGGGAGGTGATGAGAGAGGCCGCCGCCTCCGCCTGCACCAGCACCGCCTGCGGATCGAGTTCACTGAACGACGTCGCAACGTAGGGCACCGTGAGCGCAGCGACGGCTCTCCCCTCGCCCGATCGCACGGGAAGCGCCAGGTCGACGATTCCCGGTTGCCGCTGGTCGGCGATCTCGAGGTGCCCCTGATCGACGGCCAACTTCATCCGTTGCGCCAGCTCGTCACGCGACGAAGGGATCGTCTCCGCGCTGAGCAGATCGTCCCGCATGCGCTCGGACGCGAACGCTGCGAGTACTGCGCCCGTCGCCGTCGATCCGACCGGGAAGGCAGCTCCGACGCGCACATGGAAACCGAATTCGGCTGGGCTCTCCACTTGCAGCACGACCCGTAGCCGCCCGCCATCCAGCACGGCGAGGTTGCAGGACTGCCGCACAGAGTCGGCCAGCCGGTTCATCGGATCCTCTGCCGCCTGGAGCAGCGCACGGAGCGGCGGTTGCCGGTGCGCCAGATCGAAGAGCCTCATGGTGAGCGAATAGAGACCGGAGGCTTCGTCGCGCAGCACGTAGCCGCGCCGCTCCAGGGTCTGCAGCAGCCTGAAGATCTCCCCCACCGACCGCCCGAGCAGCCCGGCGATCGTTGTCTGCGACAGGGGTGCGCTCTGCTCCGCCAGCAGCTCGAGGATGTCGAGCGACTTGTCCAGAGCGGGCGCGGTGTACTCCGGAGACATGCTGCTCACCCTATCGCCGTATCGCGCGAGCAGTGGCGTGAGATAGCTGTACTTCAGATCGCCAAGGATCCCGACGCATACGCAAGCCTCGGCAGCCTGACGGGGCGGCAGCCGTGATGTCTGCCTCCGCATCGATTCGCCGCGGCTCCTGCTAGAACAGACACAATCGTTCAGCCCGCCCAGGTCTTCTCGTGCGGGCTGGATCTCTTTTCGGGGGGACTCACTCCGACGTGACACTGTCGGTCAAGCCGTTCGCAACGATCATCATGACGCGCCAAGCCGAAACTGACCCTGACCAGGTGATTCCTTCGACGCCGTCTTGTCGGGGATCGCTGAACTCAGTGGGCCCTGCCGGGATCGAACCGACGACATCCACGGTGTAAACGTGGCGCTCTACCAGCTGAGCTAAAGGCCCTTCGTCGCGAAAGCGACGTGTTCCAGCTTATCGGGCTGTGACGTGGCTGAGGTCGACATTCCAGTTCGCGAGTCCTCCGGCGGGCAGATGCCAGACATACTCGTTCTTCAGTTTTGCTCCGTCGCCCTCGAACGGGCCGGCCCGGAACCCGTAGAAGGCGATGGTGGGCAGGGTTCCGTCCGGTGCGGTGAGGATCGCGTTGTGGAAGTCGCCGTTCATCCGTCTCAGTTCGCGGACGACATGCTCGCGGTACCTCTGGTGGTCGAGTGCCTCCCGCGCGGTGGCGGCCTCGGTCAGTTGCAGCGCGATATGCAGCTGACGGTGGCCATTGTCATCCTCGTAGCTGATCAGCCGGTGGTTCTCGACGGCCTCGAGCAGGTCGGGGTCGCCGTAGATGACGTCGCGGAGCGCGTCCGGTGCCACCACAGCGCCGTTGTAGTCGACCGAGAGATCGCTTCGCCCGTAGTGGAACAGCAGCGGGAGGTCGAGAAACTGTTGGCCGATCACGTTCTGGTGCCCGAGCTCGCGCAGGATCGGGGTGACCTCGCGCAACCGCATGACATGACCGCGGTCGTGGATGTTGTAGCGGATGCGCGGGTTGATGTTCTGCTTGCGCACGATGGTGACCACGAGTTCACCCGCGCTATTGGTCTCGATGAGGTAGTCGTACGGGTTGAACTGGAACACCATCGGGAGCACGCCGTACTCCTCCTGGCGGGTGATCCTCGCCGCCAGTCGGCGGTCGGATGCGATCGCGCGGCGCAGCTCGACCGTGTAATCGGTCTCGATGGCCACGTTGATCTCCAGGTCGCTCGCGCCGTAGGAGCCGAATGCACTGTGCGCATAGCGGAGGATGTGTCCGCGCATGTTCTCGCTGATGCCTTCGCCTCCGAACGCCGCCACGATGTCGTACTCCGACCAGTCGATGCGGTCGTCTTCGAACAGGGCTTTCAAGAAGGGCGGGTAGCTCAGAATGATGTAGGTGAAGCCGGTGCCGAACTCCTTCATCGTCGCGATGATCTTGTTGCGATCCGGTCCGATCGATTTCATCATCGTCACCTCGGTGAGCGAGGTGCTGACGTTCATGCCGGTGGCCCAGGCGCCGAGCGAGAAGGCGTTGAGCACGAAGGGCTGTTTGCGCAGCGAGTTCGCGGTGCGCGCGAACCCCACCTGCAGCAGCTGCCGCGTGGCCAGCCGCTCGTCCTTTCCCCGCACCCAGCTGGTCGGCGTTCCGGAACTGCCCGACGACTCGTCGACGACGACCCCGTGCCGGGGCAGCGTACCTCCCAGGCTGCGCTCGGGGATGGACCACCGTTTGATGTAGCTGTCTTTGTCCATCTCCGGAATCGTCGCGAACGCTTCCGCGAGCCGGCCCCGGAACGAGAGTTTCGCGAGAGCGCCCCGTTCGGCCAGGAAGGCTCGATAGGCCGGTACGCGGCGTGCAGCCAACTCGAACGTGCGCCACGCACGCCACCGTCCGAGTAGCCAGCGGAACGGTTCGATGCCCGGCCCGAGCAGCACCTTGTGGGTGTGGACGCTGTGGGTGAAGAGACGCACGAAGCCGTCCTGCGCCCAGACGAACCCGAAGATCAATGCCTTCTTCATGACGCTGCCCCCATCAGCATCGCGGCGGCGGGGCGACGGTGGGCGACAGGAGGGCGGCTGCTGTGACCGAAGCGGAAGAGCATCCAGGCCATCCGACCGTCGCTCTCGTCGGCGTCGACTGCTGACACGAACGCGCTATGCGATGAGGGGTTCGTGATCACCGTTCCGAACGGATGCAATGAGACGCCGTCCCGGGTCAGCCGGAGCCAGAGCCGCAGGAAGGTGCGGCCGGCCTCGATGTAGTCGGCTGGGCCGGAGAAGGGGCCCTCCAGCCAGCCGAGTTGTCGCACGCCGCGCATGGTGTTGAGGTACGTCGCCCGGATGAGGCCGCCGATGACCGGCGCCCGCCAGAGCTCTCGATGGCTCATGGCGAACCGGAGGACCGCGCCCGGCAGGAGCATCGCCTCGGCGCTGAGCCCGTCCCCTCGCACGCGTGCCTCCTGCCGGCTGAACCGCAGCCAGGTCATGATCTCGCCGTAGACGGCGTCGTTCTGCAGGTCGGAGAACAGGGTCGACTGGTTGATACGAACCAGTTCGCGCACCGTCGCGGCATCGGCGGTCGTCCTGAAGGTGTTGTGGCCGGCCGACGCCACCGTCGCGGCGGACTCGATCACCGCATCCGGCACCAGCGTGGCGTCGTAGGGGCGACGGGAGGTCTGCCGGCGGAGGAACACGGCGAGGCGCGAGCGATCCTCCGGGGTCACGGGCCGGCGGATCAGCGAGACCGTGCCGAGGGGATGCAGTCGATCGGCGCTCGAGAAGTCCATCTCACTGTGTTCGAGCACCTCCGACACGTCGAAACCGTGGCCGGCGGCCACCGTGTGCAGCCCCTCCAGGAACACGCCCGCGCAGACGTGGCCGAAGGGGATCCCGAACGACTCGGCCGGAAGTCCGAGGTCGAGGTCGTAAAAGATCTCCGCGGTCGCCTCGTCGAGCGGTCGCAGCTTGATCGGCTGAGAGTTGTGCGGCGATGGATACTGGCGGGCATCGTCGACGATGGCCGCCCATGGATTGTTCGGGTCTCCCATGGGCAGTCACGCTAGCGAACGCGCGTAGGCCTCCGCGTCCGTGACAGCACGGTGATGATGTCGACGGCGATCAGCCGACGTGGGCCGGAAGCAGCTCCAGTGCGGCGCGGTAAGCCTCAAGCGATCGTGCCTCGCCCGGCGCGGTGATGAAGGAGGCTCGGATGATCCCGGATTCGTCGATCACGAATGTCGCGCGGTTCGCGAACCCCTTCTCGGGAAGGAACACGCCGTACTCTTTGGCGATCTCGCCGTGCGGCCAGAAGTCGGCGAGCAGCGTGAAGTCGTAGCCCTCCTGCTCCGCCCAGGCACGCAGCGTGAACTTGGAGTCCACCGAGATGCCGATGAGTTCGACCGAGTGGTCTTTGAAGAGGGCGAGGTTGTCGCGCAGGGCGCACAGCTCCCCCGTGCAGGTTCCCGAGAACGCCAGCGGGAAGAAGACGAGGGCGACGGCGCGTCTGCCGCGGAAGTCACTCAGCCGGACGGTTTCGCCGAACTGGGAGAGCAACTCGAAATCGGGTGCCTGGGTGTCGTTCTCCAGAGCCATGGGGTCGGATCCTTTCAGCGCGCGGGATGCGAGTTCCGCACCGACGCACGAGCACACAGCATAGACCCGCTTGCCTGGCCTACCAAAGGGCGCCGTCAGCCGGACGGTCTTCACCCCGCCCGGAGTGAGGCTAGGCTTGCGGATGGTGCCTTCGCCCTTGTCGTGACCCGACAGTGAATCGCACCTCTCACGATCTGTCCCACACAAGAAAGAGGTCGAGGGTGACTGTAAACGACCAGGACCCGTACTCGGTGAATAACATCGATTCGGACCCGGAGGAAACCGCCGAATGGCAGGAATCCCTCGACGCACTGGTTGCGGCCCATGGTCACGAGCGTGCTCGTGAAATCATGCTGAGCCTGCTGAAGCGCTCCAAAGAACTGCACCTCGGTGTGCCGATGGTTCCGACCACCGACTACATCAACACCATCTCTCCCGACAACGAGCCGGAGTTCCCCGGCGACGAGGACATCGAGCGCCGTTACCGCGCCTGGATCCGCTGGAACGCGGCGATCCTCGTGCACCGGGCGCAGCGTCCGGGCATCGCGGTCGGCGGTCACATCTCGACGTATGCGTCGAGCGCCGCTCTCTACGAGGTCGGGTTCAACCACTTCTTCCGCGGCCAGGACCACCCGGGTGGTGGAGACCAGATCTTCATCCAGGGCCACGCCTCCCCCGGTACGTACGCGCGCGCTTTCCTCGAGGGCCGGCTCAGCGCCGATCAGCTCGACGGTTTCCGCCAGGAGAAGTCGCACGCCGGTGGCGGGCTCTCCTCCTACCCGCACCCGCGCCTGATGCCGGAGTTCTGGCAGTTCCCGACCGTGTCGATGGGTCTCGGCCCGATCAACGCGATCTACCAGGCGCAGGCCAACCGGTATCTCACCAACCGCGGTATCAGGGATGCCAGCGACCAGCACGTCTGGGCGTTCCTCGGCGACGGCGAAATGGACGAGGTGGAGAGCCGCGGACAGCTGCAGGTCGCCGCGAATGAGAAGCTCGACAACCTCACTTTCGTGATCAACGCGAACCTCCAGCGTCTCGACGGCCCGGTGCGCGGAAACGGCAAGATCATCCAGGAGCTGGAGAGCTACTTCCGCGGCGCCGGCTGGAACGTCATCAAGGTCATCTGGGGCCGCGAGTGGGATGATCTGCTCGCCCGCGACACCGACGGTGCGCTGGTGAACCTGATGAACCAGACGCCGGACGGCGACTACCAGACGTATAAGACCGAGAACGGCGCCTATGTGCGCGAGAACTTCTTCGGCCGCGACCCGCGCACGCTGGAGCTCGTCAAGGATTACAGCGACGACGAGGTCTGGAACCTGAAGCGCGGCGGCCACGACTACCGCAAGGTCTACGCCGCGTTCAAGGCGGCCGTGGAGCACAAAGGCCAGCCGACCGTCATCATCGCCAAGACCATCAAGGGATACGGTCTGGGGCCGAGCTTCGAGGGGCGCAATGCGACCCACCAGATGAAGAAGATGACGCTCGACAACCTGAAGACGTTCCGTGACGCCATGCGCATCCCGGTCAGCGACGCTCAACTCGAAGAGAACCCGTACCTGCCGCCGTACTACAACCCCGGCGCTCAGGACGAGGCCATCCAGTACCTGCACGAGCGCCGCCGCGCTCTCGGGGGCTACGTTCCCGAACGGCGCAGCAAGTACACGCAGCTGAACCTGCCGGACGACTCGGCGTACGCGATCTCGAAGAAGGGCTCCGGCACGCAGGAGATCGCCACCACCATGGCGTTCGTACGGTTGCTGAAAGATCTGCTCCGTTCCAAGGACTTCGGCCACCGCATCGTGCCGATCATCCCGGATGAGGCCCGCACCTTCGGCATGGACGCGTTCTTCCCGAACGCGAAGATCTACAACCCGAACGGCCAGCACTACACCTCGGTCGACCGTGAGCTCCTCCTGGCCTACAAGGAGAGCCCGCAAGGCCAGATCATCCACGTCGGCATCAACGAGGCCGGCGCCGCAGCCGCGTTCACCAACATCGGAACGACGTACGCCACCCAGGGCGAGCCTCTCATCCCGGTCTACGTCTTCTACTCTATGTTCGGGTTCCAGCGCACCGGCGACGCCCTGTGGGCGGCCGGCGATCAGATGGCGCGCGGGTTCATGATCGGCGCGACCGCAGGGCGGACCACGCTCACGGGCGAGGGTCTGCAGCACGCCGACGGTCACTCGCCTCTGCTGGCGTCGACCAACCCGGCTGTCGTCGCCTACGACCCGGCCTACGGTTACGAGATCGGCCACATCGTGCGTGCCGGCCTTGAGCGCATGTACGGCGGGAACCACCCTGATCCGAACGTCATGTACTACCTCACGGTCTACAACGAGCCGATCGTGCAGCCGGCCGAGCCGGAGGGTGTGGATGTGGACGGCATCGTCCGCGGCATCTACAAGCTCCGCGCCTCCGACGCTCCGGGGCCGAAGGCCCAGTTGCTCGCCTCGGGCGTGTCAGTGCCGTGGGCACTCGAAGCGCAGCACCTGCTCGCTCAGGACTGGGGCGTGTCGGCGGATGTGTGGAGTGTCACCTCGTGGGGCGAGCTCCGCCGCGATGGCCTGGCGGCGGAGGAGCACAACTTCCTCTACCCGCAGCAGGAGAAGCAGGTGCCGTATGTCACCCGCACGCTGCAGGGTGCCGAAGGCCCGTTCGTTGCGACGACGGACTACATGCACGCCGTGCCCGACCAGATCCGGCAGTTCGTCCCCGGCGAGTTCGCGACGCTCGGTGCCGACAGCTTCGGCTTCTCGGACACCCGGCCCGCTGCGCGCCGGTTCTTCAAGATCGACGGCCCGTCCCTCGTGGTCCGCACCCTCGAGCTGCTCGCAGCTCAGGGCAGGGTCGACCCGAACGCTCCGGCCTGGGCGATCGAGAAGTACCTGCTGCACGACGTGAATGCCGGCACCACCGGTTCCGCCGGCGGCGAGAGCTGACACGCGGGCGAGGCTCCTCGTGCCAAGTACGCCCGTGACGAAAGCGGACACCGTGAACAGAGCGGCGGCGGCGAAGACGAAGGCCGACACCCTCGTGTGGCTCCGGAAGATCTCCGGGGAACTCGCCACCGCCACTCTGAAACGGCTTGAAGACACCCTGCCGTGGTATCGCGACATGCCTCCCGGGCGGCGGTCCGCGGTCGGGCTTGTCGCGCAGGCCGGCATCTCCTCGTTCATCTCCTGGTTCGACGACCCCCGCTCGACACCGTGGATCGCGGCCGATGTCTTCGGCGCGGCCCCGCGCGAGCTGCTGCGCTCGGTGAGTCTGCAGCAGACGTTGCAGCTCATCAAGGTGACGGTCGAGGTCGTCGAGGATCGCGTGAAGAACGGCGGCGAGCCGTTGCGGGAAGCCATCCTGCTCTACTCGCGCGAGATCGCTTTCGGTGCGGCCGACGTCTACGCTCGCGCCGCCGAGGCCCGCGGGCTGTGGGATGCGCGGCTCGAAGCCCTCGTAGTCGACAGCATCCTCACCGGCGAGTACGACGATGAGCTGCCCAGCCGCATTGCCGCGCTCGGGTGGCACGGTCACGGCGAGGTGAGCGTGCTCGTGGGCACCGCGCCCAAGATGCTCGATGTCGATCAGTTGCGGCGCACCGCTCGGCACATGTCGGCGGATGTGCTCATCGGCGTGCAAGGCAGCCGACTCGTTCTGGTGATCGGTCGTGCCTGGCCGAGCAATGCCGCGCCCGAGGAGAGCATCGGAGCCACCCCGGTGGTCAGCTTTCTGGAGATCGCCGCCCAGCTGGAGCCCGGCTTCGGCGCGGGGCATCTTGTGCTCGGCCACGAAGTGACAAGCCTCGTTGACGCCTCCAAGAGCGCGAAAGCGGCTCTCGCCGGATTCGCCGTCGCGAAGGCCTGGCGCAACTGCCCCCGACCGGTGCACGCCGACGATCTGCTTCCCGAGCGCGCGCTCGCCGGCGACGGACTCGCCCGTGCCACTCTGATCAATCGCATCTACCGCCCGCTCCAGGCGCATTCCACCGAACTGCTCACGACGCTGTGGTGCTATCTCGACAACGGCCGCTCCCTCGAGGCGACGGCTCGCGAGCTCTTCGTGCACCCGAACACCGTTCGCTACCGATTGAAGCGCGTCTCTGAGGTGATCGGCTGGGACGCCACCGGTGCCCGGGAGGCGTTGATCCTGCAAGCGGCGCTGATCGTCGGCTCGATCAACGAGCCGGACGCCCCGCGGCGGTGACCCGCATGGTCGATTCGCTGCCCGGCGGCAACATGAACGTCATTCACCGCGACGGCGACACGGTGCGCCGTATCGCCGGGCCCTGGACGCCGACCGTTCACCGCTATCTGGCATACATCGCTCGCAACGGCGTCGATTGGGCGCCCCGGCCGAAGGGCATCGAGGGCGACCGCGAAGTGCTGTCGTTCATCGAGGGAACGGTGCCGGTCTACCCGCTGCCGGAGTGGGTCTGGGCCGACAGCATCGCGGTGGAGGGAGCCAGGCGCCTCCGCCAGCTCCACGATGCGTCGATCGGGTTCGGGCTCGACGGCGCGATCTGGCAGTCGCCCACCAAGGTTCCGGCCGAGGTGATCTGCCACAACGACTTCTCTCCGCACAATCTCGCTTTCCGCGACGGCGAGTTCTTCGGCGCGATCGACTTCGACATGTGCTCGCCCGGTCCTCGGCTCTGGGACATCGCCTATTTTGCGACCCGCGTCGTGCCACTGACCGGTGAGGCGCCCCCGGGCGCCCCCGGCTGGAACGAGATCGGCCGACGGCTCGACCTCATCCTCGCCGCCTACGGCTCGGTGTCGAGTCGCGGCGACGTGGTGCGGCTCGCGATCACGCGGCTTCACGACCTCGCCGAGCATTCGGTGCGCAAGGCGGAAGAGCTGGGCAAGCCGGCGCTTCGCGACGACGCTGAGTACTACGAGCGCGAGGCCGTCGCCGTCGGCCGTTTGCTCACCGATCCCCAATTTGAAGCAAACTGACAAAGCTTCTCTGATTACTTCGTACTCAACCGACACATCCGCTCAGCGGAGGATTGGCAGACTAGAACCCGTGATTGTGATCGTGTGCCCGGGACAGGGCTCCCAGACCCCCGGATTCCTCGAACCCTGGCTCAGCGAAGACTCCTTCCGCGATCAGCTGACCGGCATCTCGGATGCGGTCGGCATCGACCTCGTCGCACACGGCACGGTCAGCGACGCCGAAACGATCCGCGACACGGCTGTGGCTCAGCCGCTCATCGTCGCAGCCGGGCTGCTCACGCTCTCCGCTCTGCTCGCTGACGGCCGACGTGACCGCATCGGAGGAATCGCCGGTCACTCGGTGGGCGAACTGACGGCGGCCGCCGGCGCGGGCATCCTCAGCGAGACGGATGCCGTCGCCTTCGTGCGTGAGCGCGGCGCCGCCATGGCCCGCGCTGCCGCCGAAACCCCGACCGGGATGAGCGCCGTGATCGGCGCCGACGAGGCGGAGCTGCTGGCCCTCCTCGACCAGCTGGGTCTCTCCCCCGCCAACTTCAACGGCGGCGGGCAGATCGTCGTCGCCGGTGCCCTCGACGCGCTTGCCCAGCTGGGCGAGAACCCGCCCGCGCGTGCGCGGGTCATCCCCCTGCAGGTAGCGGGCGCGTTCCACACACGCTTCATGCAGCCCGCCGTCGCCCACCTCCGCGATTTCGCGGGTACGCTCACGGCGGCCGACCCGACACTGCCGATCTGGACCAACAGAGACGGCTCCCGAGTCGCCTCCGGCGTCGAGTTCGTCGACCTCCTCGTCGGCCAGGTCTCCTCGCCCGTCCGCTGGGATCTCAGCATGGAGGCGTTCCAGTCCGCGGGCGTCACCGGCATCATCGAATTGGCGCCCGCCGGCGCCCTCGTCGGTTTGGCCAAGCGCGGGCTCAAGGGTGTTCCCAGCGTCGCCATCAAGACACCGGACGATCTGCCCGCCGCGTTCGACCTCATCGACCAGACCGCCTAAGGAGCACGGATGACCCACCCCACGCTGCAGCAGGCCCATGGCCCGCAGTACACCCGCATCCTGTCCGTCGGGGCCGCCCGCGGCGACCTCATCGTGCCGAACGACGACCTCGTCGGGCCGATCAACTCCTCGGATGAATGGATCCGCCAGCGCACCGGCATCATCACCCGCACTCGGGCCAGCCATGATCTGCTTGCCGTCGACCTCGCCACCGAGGCCTCGCGCGAGGCGATCGAGAAGTCCGGCGTCGACCCCGAGCTCATCGATGCGGTGATCGTCGCCACGATCAGCAATTCCCGGCAGACCCCGTCGCTGGCCGCTGTGCTGGCCGATCGGGTCGGCGCCAACCCTGCCGCCGCCTACGACATCAACGCTGCCTGCGCCGGCTACACCTACGGCATCGCGCAGGCGGATGCGCTCATCCGCACCGGCGTAGCCCACTACGTTCTCGTGGTCGGAGCCGAGAAGCTCTCCGACATCGTCGAGCCCACCGACCGGACGATCTCGTTCCTTCTCGGTGACGGCGCCGGCGCCGTCGTGGTCGGGCCGAGCGAGTACCCGGGCATCTCCAAGACGATCTGGGGCTCCGACGGCTCCAAGGCCGACGCCGTCGGCATGGACGGAACGCTCGTCGACTTCCGCGACGGCGTCGCGGCGTGGCCAACGCTTCGACAGGAAGGCCAGACCGTCTTCCGCTGGGCCGTCTGGGAGATGGCCAAGGTCGCGAAGCAGGCGCTGGATGCGGCCGGCGTGACGGGCGACCAGCTGGCCGCGTTCATTCCGCATCAGGCCAATATGCGCATCGTCGACGAGTTCGCCAAGCAGCTCAAACTGCCCGAATCCGTGGCGATCGCACGGGACATCGAGACGACGGGTAACACCTCGGCGGCCTCGATCCCCCTCGCGACACACCGCCTGCTGCAGGAGAATCCGGAGCTCAGCGGCGGCCTCGCACTGCAGATCGGCTTCGGCGCCGGACTGGTGTTCGGCGCGCAGGTCGTCGTGCTGCCCTAAACTGTTCAACGGTCAAACGACACCCCCTCAAGGAGAAAACACATGGCATTGTCCACCGAAGAAGTTCTTGCCGGCCTGGCCGAGCTCATCAACGACGAGACCGGCATCGCGACCGACACGGTTGAGCTGGGCAAGTCGTTCACCGACGACCTCGACATCGACTCCATCTCGATGATGACCATCGTGGTCAACGCCGAGGACAAGTTCGACGTGAAGATCCCCGACGAAGAGGTCAAGAACCTCAAGACCGTCGGCGACGCCGTCGAGTTCATCGTCAAGGCCCAGGCCTAAGCACCCGCAAGAAGAATCTTCCTTCGCGGTTGCGGCCGGCTCGGCATCTCCGGGCCGGCCCATCCCGCGATCGAGGGCGCCTTCCGCGCCCCCGCGTTCCTCACCAACGGAGAAGTGTTGTTATGACCAAGAAGATCGTCGTCACCGGTATCGGCGCCTCGTCGCCGCTCGGTGGTACCGCCCCGGAGAGCTGGGAGGCTCTTCTCGCGGGTGTCTCCGGCGCTCGCACCCTCGAGCACGATTGGGTTGCCGAGTACGAGTTGCCCGTGACGTTCGCCGCTGAGGCGAAGGTTCGACCGGAGGCCGTTCTCGAACGTCCCGTGGCGAAGCGCCTCGACCCGTCCAGCCAGTTCGCCCTCATCTCGGCGATGGAGGCCTGGGCCGACGCCGGCTCGCCCGATGTCGCCCCCGAACGTCTCGGGGTCGACTACGCGACGGGCATCGGCGGCCTGTGGACGCTGCTCGACGCCTGGGACACTCTCCGTGAACGCGGACCGCGTCGCGTCATGCCGCTGACCGTGCCCATGCTGATGCCGAACGCGGCGTCCGCGGCCGTGTCGATGCACTTCGAGGCCCGGGCGTTCGCGCACACCGTCGCATCGGCGTGCGCGTCGAGCACCGAATCCCTCGTGAACGCATACACCCACCTGCAGGCGGGTCTGGCCGATGTGGTGATCGCCGGTGGAACCGAGTCGGCCATCCACCCGATCACGATGGCGGCATTCTCGTCGATGCAGGCTCTGTCGCGCCGCAACGATGACCCGGCCACCGCATCGCGGCCGTACAGCGTCGACCGTGACGGTTTCGTGATGGGTGAGGGAGCGGCCAGCCTCGTGCTCGAGACCGAAGAGCACGCCCTGGCGCGCGGCGCCAAGATCTACGCCGAGATCGTCGGAGGCGGCGTCACGGCCGACTCGTACCACATCACGGCCAACGACCCCGAGGGCCGGGGGGCCATCCGGGCGGTGAATCTCGCGCTCGGACAGGCAGGTGCCATTCCCGACGAGGTCACGCACATCAACGCGCACGCGACAAGCACCCCGGTCGGCGACCCGGCCGAGTACACCGCGCTTCGTGCGGTCTTCGGCGAACGGATCAGCGACATCCCGGTGTCGGCCACCAAAGCCTCCACCGGTCACCTGCTCGGCGGAACGGGCGCACTCGAAGCTGTCTTCACGATCCTCGCCCTTCGCGACCGGATCGCCCCGCCCACGATCAACATCTCCGAACTCGACCCTGCGATCTCGCTCTCCGTCTCGGGCGAGGCGCAGCCGCTCGGCAGCGGACCTCAACTCGCGATCAGCAACTCGTTCGGCTTCGGCGGCCACAACGCCGTCGTGGCGATCCGTTCGGTCTGATCGTTCGACGACAACGACGAGAAGACCCCGACCGGTTCCCCGGTCGGGGTCTTCTCGTTTCACCGCGTGCGGGCGGCAGCGCGTGATGCCTGATCCTGCCCGCCGCGGGAGTGTCGGGGCGGCTCAGCCGACCTTGTGCAACCACACCACCGAGTTGACGTCGCTCGCGTGCCGGAACGGCTCGAGCTCATCGTCCCACGCCTGGCCGAGCGCCAGACGCAGTTCGCGGTGCAGCTCGACAGCGTTCGCTCCGGCGATCTCCATCGCGTAGCGCACCCGGTCTTCGGGGACGACCATGTTGCCGGCGGTGTCGGTCTGGGCGAAGAAGATTCCGAGGTCGGGCGTGTGCATCCATCGGCCCCCGTCGGTTCCGAGGCCGGCGTCTTCCGTCACCTCGAACCGCAGGTGCTCCCAGCCGCGGAGGGCAGAGGCGATCGAGGCACCGGTCCCCTGCGGACCCTCCCAGAAGTATTCGGAGCGCTGGGCGCCCTTCAGCACCGGCTGTGCCTCCCAGCTGAAGTTCACGGCACGACCGATCGCGCGGCCCGCCGCCCACTCGATGTGGGGGCAGAGCGCGCCAGGTGAGGAGTGCACGTAGAGCACTCCCCGAGCTGCGTGTGCTGCCATGGTTTCCTCCATTCGATTCGGTACGTCTTCCCCAACGACCAATCGAGATGAAAACCACGGGCACGGTATGAAATTGGATCGGCACATCGGCCGACGATTTGAATTATGCCCTAGAACCCCGCGAAGTTACAAGATTGTGATTCGGCGGTTCACGAGGCGTGTCGCGCCGGCGGAGGAATAGCATACTGAGTATGTCGGTTCAGAACGGCTTTCTGGCGCTTCTCACTCTCGGGCCCGCCTACGGCTCGCAGTTGCAGAGCGACTTCCTCGCCCGGGCGGCGCACCGCCGATCGCTGAACGCGGGCCAGGTCTATTCGACGCTCGACCGGATGGTCGACCAAGGACTGGTCGAATCGGCCGGTGCGACCGAGGACGGCCTGCCGCTCTACTCCCTCACCTCGCCAGGCGCCGACCGAGCCCGCGCCTGGCTGACCCGCGGTCCGAGGGATGCGCGCCCCGATTGGGACGAGTTGCAAGACCGCGTGCTGATCGCGGCCTCGCTCCCCGACACGGATGTGCTCGCTGTGCTCGCCGACTACCGGGCTTCTTTCACGGAGGCGATCCGCGAACTGAGCCACGACGCCGACTCGCGGGCGGCACTCGCGGCAAACCGTGCGGCCGAACTCGGAGCCCGCGCCGCACTGGAATGGATCGACGAGGTGACGGCCGCCCTTATCGCGCATCCCGACGCACTGCTGCAGCATCGGCTGCTCGAGCGGCCCCGCCGGGGACGCCGTCCGGCCGTGCGCGACGAAACCTAGTGCAGCAGCTCGCCGGCCTTGTTCAGGACGTTCTTCTCCCCCGCCTCGATCGGCACGCTGAAACGGTTCTGCTTCGGCGGGAGCGGGCAGTTGAAGTTGTAACTGAACGCGCAGGGCGGCAGCACGGCGAGGTTGAAGTCGAGCGTGACCGTGCCGTCGGGGTTCGGCGCCACGAAGAGGAAGCGACCCACCGAGTAGGTGGAGTCGCCGTTGGTGGCGTCAGCGAACACCAATTGCAGCGCCCGGCCCGACTTGAACGCGGCGAGGTTGTACTCGAGACCGTCTTTCGTGAAGGTGATCTCGCCCGGAACGACCATGTCGCGGGTCTTTCCCTCGTCTTTCAGATGCTCGAAACCGACCGTCTTGCCGCCATCGATGGGGGTGAAGGCGGCCTGGATGATCCACTCGGGGTTGAAATCGAACGCGTCGATGGAGCCGAACTCCTGGATCGCTTCGGAGTTCGCATCCCAGACCCGCAGCGCGTACTCGCCCTCTTCGCTCGCGATGACGAAACCGGTCACGCCATCGGCGAACCGGATCTCGCTCGGTTCCGGGTCGTCTTTGCCTCGCACGATCGCCTCGCCGTCGACGGGCTGCCCGTCGACCACGATCCCGTCTGCCGCGGCAGCCGTCACCTTCAGTCCGGACTGACCGGCCGGGAGCGGCGACCACAGGCCCGGAACACCCCAGATCTGCTGCGCCGGCGCTGCCGGGTCGCCCGTGATCCACTGCGTGTTCACAAGCGCCAAGTTGCCTTTCGGTGCGGTGACGGCCTGTTCGCGGCGCTGGCGGTATCTCGCCAGAATCTCGCGGGGATCGGTGGGGGCGGGGGCGGTGTCGGTCATGGTCTCCATCCTCGGTCAGTTCGTGCAAGACAACCAACACCGACACAGGTTTATGCCGTGCCGGGTCATTTCGCCTGGGCGTAGTCGTCGACGACGGCGGCCGTCACCGGAAACTCCACGGGGAACCCGCCGAAGAGCAGCCGACCGGCCTCGGCCGCCGAGTCGACGACGGCTTCTGCGGTGCGCTCGGCGAGCGAGGCCGGAGCGTGCACGATGACCTCGTCGTGCAGGAAGTAGACCAGGTGCGGCCCCTCCCCGATGCGGGCGGAAGGCGCGAGCTCGGTGAGTCTGTTCCGCAGCCCCGCCATCCAGCACAGTGCCCACTCCGCTGCACTCGCCTGCACGACGAAGTTGCGGGTGAACCGGCCCCAATCGCGTGCCTGGCTGCGCGCACGACGCTCGTCGGCATCGGTCGATTCCGCGCCCGACGCCACCGACTGGGCCGCCAGCCACGACGGCCCGGGTTTCGGCGAACTGCGGCCGAGACGCGAGGTGACGATCTCACCCCGCTCCCCGGCTCGGGCCGCCTCCTCGACAAGACGCACGGCGCGCGGGAAGGCGCGCGTCAGCCGGGGCAGCAGCCGGCCGCTCTCCCCCGTGGTCGCGCCGTACATGGCCCCCAGCATCGCCACCTTGGCGTGTGCCCGCTCGTCGACCGCTCCCGAGGCCACGATGCCCTCGTACAGGTCCTTTCCGCGCCCGGCCTCGGCCATGGCGGTGTCGCCGGACAGCCCGGTGAGGATGCGCGGCTCCAACTGTGCCGCATCCGCCACGACCAGCTTCCAGCCCGGGTCGGCGACGACCGCTCCCCGCACGTGCCGCGGAAGCTGCAGCGCGCCGCCGCCGCGGGTCGCCCAGCGCCCGGTGACCACGCCGCCGGGGACGTAGTCGGGGCGGAATCGTCCGTCGACGATCCAGGCGTCGAGCCAGGCCCAGCCGTTCGCCGTGAGCAGTCGGGAGAGCTTCTTGTATTGCAGAAGCGGCTCGATCACGGTGTGCTCGAGCTCACGCAGCTCCCACGAGCGGGTGGAGGTGGCCATCAGTCCCACTCGTTGGAGGGCGCGGAGGAGCTCGGGAGGGCTGTCCGGGTTGAGGGTCGGGCTCTCCAGGGCGTCCCGGATCTCCAGGAGAAGTTGCTCCAGCGCTGCTGGTCGAGCACCGGCGAGCGGTCGGGGACCGAGAAGACCGGTCAGGAGGGCGTCATGACGTGCAACGCTGTACGGGAGTCCCGCGAACCGCATCTCCGACGCGATGAGCGCGCCGGCCGATTCCGCCGCGAGCAGCAACCGGATGCGGCCGGGCTCCGCACACGCCGCGACAGCGTTGCTCTGGGCGCGGAACTCGTCGAGCGGGGACGCGTGCGCCTCCGCACCGTCGACCTCGAACTCGAATAGTGCGGTGTGCCGGCGCTCGGGCTCCTCGTCGAGTTCGGGAGCGGTGTCCCAGGGGCCGGGGAGGGCCCGAGCCAGATCCGATTCGGCCGTGAGCGTCGACATCCGCACGATGCGATGGCTCAGCTGCAGGTCGACGCACCGCGACACCCGCACACCGGCAGCGAGTAGCCGCGGGTACCAGGCTCGCGTGTCGTTCCAGACCCAGCGGGGCGACTCCGCCTCGGCGGTGCGCACGAAGTCGACCAGATCGTCGGCCGGGATGGTGCGCTCGTCGATGACCGCTCCCGCGTCGTCCAAGCGGATCGCGCCGACCGTCGCTCCGGAACGGTCGAGAACGATGTGCACGCTTCCATTCTCGGTCAAGCGGACGACATCCCCGCGCGCTGCCCGTCCCTATTCGGCCAATGCGACCAGCCGGGCCCGGAGTTCGGGCCAGGAATCGGCGAAACCAGGATGCAGGGGAAGCGCGGTCACATCGGCGACGGGCACCCAGCGCAACTCGATGCTCTCGACGTCGGCCATCCGCTCTGCGAACGGCCGAACCGCCTCCACGACCACCGTCGTGTACGACCAGAATCCGAGGTCGAGGACACTGGTGAAAAGCACCTCCACCGCGTCGGCGGGCACGGCTGCTTCTTCATTGGCTTCGCGCAGAGCCCCGTCCACAGCGGACTCGCCCTCGTGCCGTGCACCACCGGGAAGCCCCCAGGTGCCCCCGAAATGGCTCCAATCCGCGCGATGCTGCAGCAGGATGCCGCGTAGGCGGTCGTGCACCAGGAGCCCGGCCGCGCCGAACCTGCCCCAGAATCGTTCGCCGTTCGGGCCCTCGACCCACGCATCGCCGGAGTTCACCCTTCCCACGTTAGTCGCGTCGGTGACACGGTCCGACCGCGGTTACGGCGTCTTTCGGCCACAGCAGTCGCTGCCGGCCTAGGGTGAAGCCATGATCTGGGACGAGCGTTGCGTCCGATGCCCGCGGTGAGAAGCGCTGGCCTTCTGCTGTACCGACGCACCCCGGCCCTGGAGGTGTGGATCGCCCACATGGGTGGCCCGTTCTGGGAGCGTAAGGATGATGGCGCCTGGTCGATTCCGAAAGGTCTCATAGAAGACACGGAAGACGAGTTCGCCGCCGCGCGACGCGAGTTCGGCGAGGAGGTCGGCACTCCCGCACCGGAGGCCGACTACCGTCTTCTCGGGGAGTTCAGGCTCTCGTCGGGTAAATCCCTCACGGTGTTCGCCGCTGAAGCGGCGTTCGACCCGCCGGACGTGCGGAGCAACACGTTCTCGCTGGAATGGCCTCCGCATTCCGGCGCGGTGCAGGACTTCCCGGAGATCGACGACGCCCGGTGGTTCCCGCTCGATCAGGCGCGATCGAAGCTCACGAAAGGTCAGCGTCCCCTGCTCGACGCTCTGGCCGAGCAGCAGCGCCGAACGGACCAGTGACCGACGGCATCAGTCGCGGAAGAACTCGCCCGCCCGGCCGGACCACAGCATGACGATCACGATCAGCGAGATCACGGAGCTGATCACAGCGCTGAGCAGCTGCGACGGCAGCAGCGCGGCGGCGTACATCGAGGAAGCGATGGCCAGCAATTGCACGATCGTGACGATCGCGCGGGCTGTACGACTTCCGCGGAGCAGCCCGCGCGCGATCGCGAACGTGATGAGCCCCAGCGCGATGAGGACGATCCCGGTCACGATCACTCCGGTCTGCCCGCCCAGCTGGAGGCGCAGCTCCGGCTCGTTCTGGAGCACCAGCAGCGCGATGCCGCCGATGAGGTCGAACAGCGCCTGGATCCAGGTCAGGACCGCGATGAATGTGACCCGGACCGGTCGTCTGGCCGCAGCGTTCACTCGGGCCCCTTCTCGATGTCAGAGAGCCTAGCGTGCCGGTGCGGCCGGACGCCGGTCCGGGCCGGGCGTCACGCCCCGGTGCCGTGCAGCACCGAGCGAGCGAAACTCCGGGCGCGCTCGCGCAGCACGGCCATCCGCTCGGCACGGGCCGCATCGACATCGAAGCCGATGTAGGCCACCGGAGGACGCTTCCGTGCGTTCGCGGAGCATCCGAACTGCGCGCAGACGAGCGTACCGACGGTGTCGCCGTTGCGGCCGGCCGGGCCGGCACGCCGTGCACTGTAGAACACCACCTCGTTGCTGAGGTTCACATCCTGACACCAGGAGCACTGCGGGCGCGCCAGTGACTTCGCCTCCGCCTGGCGCAGCAGGATGCCGACGGGTGCGTCGTCGAGCTCGACGACGACGTAGCCGCGTCGCGCGATCTTGCGGTCGCGCCACCCGAAGTAGTCGTGTGCAGTCCAGTCGACCTCGGCGAAATCGAGCGGGAGCGACATGTCGGAGACCTCCTTGCGGGAGGCGTTGACGAAGGAGGAACGGATCAGGGGTTCGGTCAGGGAAATCATGGGATGGGTCACCTCTCGGTCGGCCGGAAGGCCGCACAGGCGTCGACGGGCGCTGCCCGGACGCAAAGAATCGTCGCGGCGGATGCCGCCCGGCTCTCCCCTGCGGGGTGAGCCGGATGTCGAGAGCGGTGACGCTATCTCAGGCCGGCGTTGACGACGCCGACGACCTCCGAACGCCCGGCAGGGGCAACGGGGACGGAGGATGAGGAGAACACAGCGCGAGTATACCTTCTCCACCTGAACGGACCACGGGCGGTGACCGCATTGTGAGGTCACCGCCCGTCGCGGGTCGGTTCGGCGAGGTCACCCGCGCGGCTAGCGGATGGCCCGTCGCCTGCGGAGGAGGAACGCGACGAGAGCCGACAGCAGCCCGAGCACGAGCAGGGACGCGCCGATGACGATCGGAACGACGGGGACGCTGCTGCCGGTGCTCGCGAGGCCGGACGAGGGGTCGGCCTTGGACGCCGGCGGGTCGGCCTTCACGGTCGCCGTCGAGTCCGACGAAGTCACCGGGTCGCCGGCGCTATTGACGCCGGTCGCCGACGCGGTGTTCACGATCTTTCCGCGGGCCCCGTCGGCGACCGTCGTGCGGTAGTCGACTGCATGAAGCGTCACGGTCTCACCGGGTGCGAGGCTGACGCCCCCATCCGTGATCGCGACCATCTTGTCGGCCACGTCGACCTTGGCGATCGTCCGGGTACCGGTGTTCGTGATCGTGAATGTGTACTTGATCGTCTCGCCGGGCTGCGCGACCCCGTCCTTGTTGGGGTCGACCAGCTGCGCCCTTTTGACGAGGACGAGTCCATCCTCCCCGGGCAGCGTCACCGTCGCGGAGCTGTCGACGCTCAGCGCGCTGCCGCGGACGGGTTGCGCCGTGACCGTGGCCGTGTTGTCGACCTTGCCGGTGTCGATGTCCGCCTGCGTCACCGCATACGTCGCCGTCCCGGTGACCGACTGCCCCGGCGCAAGCACCCCCGGGAGGCCTGGCCAGCCGACGACGGTGACTGCGCTCAGACCCGCAAGCGGGTCGGCGATCTGCACAGCGGTGGCCGTGACGTTCCCGGTGTTCTTCACCTCGAACGAGTAGGTGATGATGTCGCCGGGCACAGGGAGCTTCCCGACCAGCTGGGTGATCTCGCCCGTCTTCTTCAGCGTCACCGCGCCCTCGGCCGCAAGCGGCACGGTCACAGAGTCGTCGCCGTCCACGGTCGTCCCCCGCACCGGGCTGCCGGACACGGAGGCCGCGTTCACGACGCTGCCGTTGTCGAGGTCGGCCTGAGTAAGGGTGTACGTCGCCGTTGCGGTGGCGGTCTCGCCGGGCGCGAGCGTACCCACGGTGCCCGGCCAGGTCGGGGTGATCGCGCTGAGCCCGGCCATCGTGTCGCTGAAGGTGACGCCGGTGATCGTCACGTTTCCGGTATTGCCGGCCGTCAAAGTGTAGGTGACGACGTCACCGGCCTGCGGTGTGGCGCCTCCGCCCCGCACGGCGGTCTTCGCGAACGAGATCGCCGGTGCCGCCGTGAGCGGCACACCCTTGGAGGCGTCCGCCGTCACGCTGCCGCCGCGGGCGCCTGTTCCACTGACGGTCGCCGTGTTCAGGATCGACCCGGCATCGATGTCGGCCTGACTGAGCGCGTAGTCGGCTGTCGCCGCGACCGTCTCGCCCGGAGCGAGAGTGCCGGTCGTCGTCGGCCAGGAGCCGAAGGTGACGGCACCGGCACCGGCACCGGCGAGATGGTCGGCGACCGCCAGCCCGTTCAGCGTCACGTTTCCGGTGTTGGTGACGGTGAAGGTGAACGGCACGGTGGTGCCCGCCGTCGGTCTGCTCGATGAGAAGGCCGTCGTCTTGGTCAGGGTCACCGACGGAGCCGGGGTCAGGTCGACCGTCGCGGAGGCGCCACCGGTGGCGGGCTTGCCGCCGCCCGTGGCCGACGCCGTCGCGCTGTTCAGGACAGTGCCGCGGTCGATGTCGGCCTGGGTGAGCGTGTACGAGGCCGTCGCCGTGACCGACTCACCGGCGGCGAGCTGGCCGGAGGCGCCCGGCCACGTGCCGAAGCTGATGGCGCTGAGCCCGCTCATCCCGTCGACGATCTTCACTCCGGTGAGGGTGAGGCTCGCGCCGTTGCTCACGGTGAACGTGTAGTCCACGACGTCACCGGCCTTCGGCGTGCCGCCCGAGGCGAGTGTTCCCGACTTCTCCAGGTGGATGACCGGGTCGGCCACCAGCGGCACCGTCACATCGCCGATCGCCGTCGGGTTCCCGCCGGGGGCGGTGGCCGTCACGGTCGCCGTGTTGCGCACGGAGCCGTTGTCGATGTCGGCCGCTGTCGCCTGGTAGGTCGCGGTAGCGGTCATCGTCTGGCCGGGAAGCAGGGTTCCGGCGGCGCCGGGCCACACGAACGAGCCCACGGCAGACAGCCCGGTCATCGGATCGGTGATGGTGACGTTCTTCTCGGTGGTGTTCCCGGTGTTTGTGACCGCGAAGTGGAAGGTGACCGTGTCACCGATCTCGACGTCGGCCTGGTCGGGGACCGATCCGGTCTTCACGAATGTGAGCGTCGGATGCTGGACGAACGACACGGTGACAGCAGCGGCGGCAGCGACCGGGGCGCCGGTCGGCGGGGTACCCGTCGCGTTCGCCGTGTTCGTGATCGATCCACCATCCACGTCTGCCTGGGTGGTCGTGTAGGTCGCGGTGACCGTGACCGTCTGACCAGGGGCGAGGACCCCAGCGGCACCCGGCCACGCCGTGTTGGTGACCGTCAAGCCCGCCAGGGGGTCGGCGACGGCGACATCGTGCAGGGTCGTGTTGCCGGTGTTCGCGGCCTTCAGGGTGAAGGTGATCAGCTCGCCCGCGGTCGAGGTCGGCGCGGAGGCCGTCTTCGTCAGCTGGATGCCCGGCGACCCGTTGAGGGGCGCGGTGACTGTTGCCGACGCGGTGGCGTTTCCACCGCCGGCGGAGGCACCGGTCGCGGTCGCGGCGTTCGTCAGCTTTCCGCTGTCGATGTCCGCCTGGGTGACCGTGTAGGTGGCGGTCGCCGTGACCGACTGGCCCTTCGTCAGGGTTCCCGCGGCTCCGGGCCAGGCGTACGCGAGCGCCGACAGCCCGGCGAGCGGATCGGCGATCGCGACGCCCGTGAGCGTGCCACCACCGGTGTTCGATGCGACGAGGGTGTATGTCGCGATATCGCCGGCCGTGGCCGCCCCGTCGAGGCGATGGACACGGTCTTCGTCAGCGAGAGCCGGTCGACGGTGTCGGTGTCGGCTGCGGTCGCCGTCATCGTCGTCGCCGCGGAGTCCGGGTCGGAAACGCTGGCGGTCGCCGTGTTGGTGAGAGAGGTCAGGGCCGAGTCATCGACGGTGACGGTCACGTGCACCTGCGCACTCCCGCCTGCAGCGATCGACGGAATCGTCCAGGAGACCGTGCCCGCCGTGTTCACTCCCCCGCCATTGGCCGAGACGAAGGTGACGCCCGCCGGAAGCGAGTCGCTCACGGCGACGTTGGCGAGGGCCTCGAACGCCAGCGGATTGGTGACCGTGATCGTGTATGCCAGCGTCTGTCCCGTGACGGCCGCGGTGACGCCGTCCGTCTTCGTCATGGTGAGCGGGCCGGCCGCATCCTGCACATTCAACACCGTGGAGGTCGCGTTGTTGGCGAGGTTCGGGTCGGAGAATGCGCCGCCGATGTCGGCGCCGATGGTGAGATTCTTCGCGTGCGGGACAACCGGCACCTGGAAGGTCACCGGCGTGTTGAGCGCGAGCGCGGTGTCGGCCGTGCAGGTGATGATCGCCGGGCCGGTCACGTCCGCGAGGTTGGTGCACGTCCATCCGGGAGCCGTGAACGGGCGGACCGTCAGACTTGCGGGAACGGCGAAGCTGATCTGGGCCGGTGCAGCAGCGGAACCGCCGAGGTTCGTGAAGGTGAAGGGAACCGTGCTCGGGCGCTCCAGCTGCACCTGCCGCGTCGCGGGCGACTGGGCGAGCAGATCGGCTTCGGCGGTCGTCGCGCACACCGGCAGCGGTTCGGAGGCGAGCGTCTGGTCGCTGGCGACGGCGATCGAGTTGCACGCCTTGCTGTCGAGTGCGCTGCCCGGCGTGACCGAGGTCGTGTAGCCGAACGAGGCGGTCGCCCCGGGCGCGAGCGAGGCCGCGACCGCCCGGATGGCCTTCTTGCCGGCGGCTCCGGCGCCCCAGTCCGAGACCGTGCCCGGCGCGGTCGGGTCGACCTCCGGTCGGACGGGGTTCGTCGAGGACGAGTAGGAGAGAACGAGGCCGGTCACATCGGAGGTCGCGCTCAGGGTCTCCTGGAACGTCGATCCGCGCGAGGTCGAGCGCGTGCCGGTGGTCAGACCGGTGTCACCGACGAACGGGAGGACATCGTATGCCGCCGTGTTCGTGAGGGTGGTGTTGCCGGTGTTGCGCAACGTCACACGGTACTTGATGTTCGTCGCGTTCGGAGCGACAGGGATCAGCTTCGACGGGTCGGACACCCAGGTGCAGGCGCCGCTGACCGGGTCGACCTGGCAGAGCTCCTTGACGACACTGAGCCCGCTCGACGAGAACACGACGATGTTCTGTGTCGTCGTGGCGAACCAATCGGTGGTGGAGCCGTTGCCGTCGATGTCACCGGTGTCTTGGGTGGCGCCGCCGAAGGTTGCCGTGGTGTTCGTGTACTGGTCCTGCGCATCACCCATCCACGCAGCGGCGACGCTCGTGGTGTTCGGGGCGACGGCGTAGGTCGGCTGTGCGGCAACCGACATCGTCGGCCAGGAGGCGTTCACACCGAATGAGACTGCGTCTGGCCACGTGGCGACGACGGCCTGGCGGTCGACGCCGGCGAGCGTCACCGTGCGGTACTGGAAGGTGACACCGTCTGGAACGGTGCCGGCCGCGAAGGAGGCGCCGTTCGGGTTGATCGTCCAGCCGACCGGCGCGATGAAGATGTATTCCGGGCTGATCGTTCCGCCGGTCGGAATGTTCGCGGTCGCCCCACGCACGGTGAAGGTGACGTCACGGCCGGGAACCGCGTTGCCGCCACCGCTGACGGCGGCCGCCGAGACGAAGGAGCTCGAGAACGAGGGCTTCGGACCGGTCGGCGGTGCGACCAGCGGCTGCGCGCGGAACTGGAGGGTGTGCGCCGACGAGCCGGCGATGTCGGCCAGCGAGTATCCCGGGTAGCTCATGGTGCCGGTCGCGGTGTTCGTACGGGTCTGACCGACCGGGGCGGTCGTCGTGACGGAGTATCGGTAGTGGACAGTGAACGCCGTTCCGGCTCCGGTGTCGGTCGGGCGGATGTTGCCGGCCGCGATCGCGCCTGAGGTGACAGTGGCCGACACGATGCGGCAGCCGGCCTGGCGCTGCGCTGTCGTCAAGGTGATGATGGTGCCGGTCACGGTGGCCGAGGTCGCAGCATCCGTGCCGCACTTCAGGCTGTAGACGATGGTGGCCGTCGAGCTGGTGCTGATCTCGTAGACCGGCGCATCCGCCTGGTCGAGGGTGTCGTCTTTGACGACGGCGACACCGGGGACGTTGCCGGCGTTGCGAACGACGACCTCCCAGTACTGCGAGTTGTCGGCGAACGCGGCGAGGGCGGCGCCCGCGGTGCAGGCACGACCCCAGGCGTCGTAGCCGATCGCCGGGCAGGTGAGGCCGGCGGTCGCCGGCGGCACGTTGATGAGACGGGTGGTGCCGCTGGACGCGTTTGCGCTGGAATCCTTCACCGTGCTGGCACGGCCGAACGGCGAGTAGCACGAGACGGTCGTCGTGGCGGAGGTGGTCGCGGACTTCTGGGTCTTGGCGGAGTCCAGGTAGGTGAGCGTGGCGGTGAGGTTGTTGGTGACGTCGGCGGTGAAGTTGCAGCCGGACGCATCCGCATCAGGGAAAGCGGAGGCCGGGTACGAGAGCACGAGCGTCCGGGGTGTGTATACGCCGCGGGTCGTCCATCCGCTCGCGGAGGTGCTTCCCCAGCCTCCCGCCGTACTGGCATCCGGAGCGGCGGCAGAACCGCTCTTCCAGGTGACCGTGCGCGCCACCGGATCGTAGACGCCCGAGCCATTCGTGCTCACGAAGGTGGCCTCGGGCGGAAGCTGATCGACGACGACGTAGCTGCCGGCGCCGACGTAGGCCGCCGAACCGACGATCCGGCCGCTCCCGCCGTTGACCCACACGCCGCTGGACATATAGATCTGGTAGCTCACCTGCTGTGCCGGGCGCACGGAGCTCGACCCGGGCGTCATGACAGTGCTGGGGCTCGGCACAGTGTTGTGCCACGTCACCGCGGACGCGGTCGCGGTGGTCGAGGCGACAGCGGTCGTCGACGCCAGTGTGACGCTGTTCTGGATCGCGAACCCGTCCGGGAAGAACTCACCCGCCACGTCCGTGGTGTAGCTTCCGGCGGTCGCGCTGATCCCGTAGTAGACGGTGAAGCTCGCAGAGGTTCCGGCCGTCACGGTTCCCAGTGTGACCGTCAACGCGCCGCCCGTGCCGGCGGCGATCGTGGCGCCGGCGAACGGAGCGGTCCAGCTCTGATAGCCGAGAAGTCGGTAGCCGAACCCGTTTGGATCGGTCTGCGTCGCCGGAAGGGTGAGCGTCGTGTTCGCGCAGTCCGAGGATAGGCAGGAGTACTTCACCACATAGCCGACCGTGTCGCCGCCCGCTGCAGAAGACTTCGGTGCGTTGGCTGTGTCGACCGGACTGATCGACACCGAGAGGGTCGCGGTTCCGGCCGCATTGGCGGGAACCGTTGAGATCGAGATCCCGGCAAGAACGAGCAGTGCGACAAGCCCCATCGCGAGGCGCGGTACAAGACCGCGGCGAGTGGGCGATCGATGGGTTCCACGACGGGCAGACCACAGAGACATCTCGACGTCTTCTCTTCCGGAAAGTGGTGCGGGGCTCTGTCAGATAGCGAAACCGCACGGGTCGACAGAGGGGTACACCGGGACGCTATCGAAGAAGCGATTGCCGCGACGTGTCCCCCATCTGGGTGCCTCAGCAGTGAAACACTGGGATACACAGGCTTTCCCCGGGGTACACCCATCCGGAATTCACCCATGGAATCACCCCTTCGAGCCGCGCTCGCGACAATCGGGCGAGGCGGAGGCCGAGATGCCTCGGTAGCATCCAACGCATGGCCATCACATTGGAGAACGTTGGGATCGCCGTGCGCGACCTCGAAGCGACCATCGCCTTCTTCACCGATCTCGGTCTCACGGTGCTCGGCCGTGACACCGTCAGCGGCGAATGGACCGACACTGCCGTCGGCCTCGACGGCAACCACGCGAAGATCGCGATGCTTCAGACGCCGGACGGCAACGGTCGCCTCGAACTGTTCGAGTACATCCACCCGGACGCCATTGAGACCGAACCCACCCGGCCCAATGAGATCGGGATGCACCGTGTCGCCTTCTCGGTCGACGACATCGACGACGCCCTCGCGATCGCCGCGAGGCACGGCTGTTATCCGCTCCGCGGCGTCGCCACCTACGAGGACATCTACAAGCTCAGCTACGTGCGCGGCCCGAGCGGCATCATCGTGATGTTCGCCGAGGAGCTGAAGGCCCACTGACGACGCGATGCCTCAACCGCAAGCCACGGCAGTCGCAGCCTGACAAGAATGAGACCTCATGTGTAACGAAAAGAGTGGCTGCGGACATTCATGTATGTGATGGATGATGAGGCCGAGCTGTGGCAACGAGCGCGCCAGGAAGACGGCACCGCATTCGCCGCACTCTTCGACCGCCACCACGCCCGGGTGTACCGCCGTGCACTCGCCCTCCTGGGCGACGTCCACGACGCCGACGATACCGCGGCGGCGGCGTTCTTCGAGCTGTGGCGCAAGCGTCGCTCGGTTCCCCTCGTCTCGGGATCGGTACTCCCCTGGCTGCTCGTCACGACCGTCAACCTCTCCCGCAACACTCGCCGGAGCAGTGCGCGGTATCGCGCATTGCTCCGCGACCTCCCTCACCCGGCGCCTGTGGCCGGCCCCGACGCCGAACTGTCGGAGACGAGCCGGAGGCTCGCAGAAGCGTTGCTCCGCCTGGCGCCGGTCGACGCCGCACTGATCGTCCTCACCACCCTCGAAGACCTCCCTGTCATGGCCGCGGCCGAGTCCGTCGGCCTCACAGCACCGAACGCCCGGGTGCGTCTGCACCGGGCACGCGCGCGGCTTCGCGTCGAGCTTCACGACCTCCACCCCGAGATCCGTCCGATCGTTGAAGGGAGCCCGACATGACTGGGCCCGAGATGCACCCGGAAGTCGCCCGCGCTGTGCGGGATGAACTCGCCGCCATCGGAACCAAACGCAGCCGCCTTCAGCGTCACCAGCGTCGGGTTCGTCTGCTCTCGATCAGCATCGCCGCAGTCGTGGTCGCGGGTATCTCGACCGGCGCCGCCATCGCCGCGAACAGCTTCCCGGGCACCACGACCGTCACTCCCGTCGGCGGAGTCCGCTCGGCCACTCACACAGGTACAGGCGCGCTCGAACTCGGACCCGCGCCGAAGGGCGCCACCAGGGTGATCGTCACGCTTCGATGCCTCAGCGCACAGGGCACGATCTCGATCAAGGCGGTGCCGCAGGTCGCGAGCGATCCCTTCGAGGTCGCCACGTTCTATTGCACGGGCGGTGGCCGGCTTGATCCTCAGGGCCGGGTTCACCCGTGGCGCATGAATGATGCACTGCTTCCCGCGCACGGCAGCACGTCGATCACGATCACGGCCGACCAGGGCACGGAATGGACGGCCACCGGACAGTACGCAACCTCATCGATGACGCCATGGGCGACGAATGCTCACGGCCAGACCTATGGGGCGTGCAACATCAACGGGTGCCCACAATTGATCGGCGCTCGGGCCACCAACGGCGAGGACGGATTCGTCTTCACCAAACAATTCGGCACCTTCGAAGGCACCGGCTACATCCCCGTCTACGAGTCCGACGGGACAACCGTCATCGGCCGGTTCTCCATCGGCATCCCGGAGGACGAATGGAAGTAGCGGCCGCGGTCCAGAGTTCACATGGTAGGGCGGACGGGACTTGAACCCGTGACCGGCGGATTATGAGTCCGATGCTCTAACCAGCTGAGCTACCGCCCCGTGTACCGCTACTCGGGAGTCGGCACCGGTGGGGCCGACTCCGTCACCGGGTCGGCCACCGGCTCACCACGATACAGGTTTTCGAAGGTGCTGATGGTGGTCTGGATGTCGTGTGCGGCCACGATCCGAAGCGACGCGTTCTTCAGCAGGTTGAGCTTGTCCTGCGGAAGCGTGAGCACGTGTTCGAGACGGTTCGCCAGGTCATCGGCGTTTCCCGGTTTGAAAAGGAAGCCGTTCTCGCCGTCGTGCACCAGATGAGGCAGCGCCATCGCGTCCGCGGCGACCACCGGGAGGGCGGAGGCCATGGCCTCCATCGTCGCGATCGACTGCAATTCGGCGATCGACGGCATCGCGAAGACGGAGGCGCGGGTGTAGGCCTCGCGGAGCTCCTCGTCGGTGACGTACCCGGTGAAGGTGACCCGGTCGGCGATCCCGAGGGTCTCCGCCAGGTGCTGGAGGTTCTTGAGCTGGTCTCCCCCACCGACGATCTCGAGGCGTGCGTCCAGCGCGGAGGGAAGGAGCTTCACGGCTTTGAGCAGCACGTCGATCTGCTTCTCGCCTGTCACCCGGCCGACGAACAGGATGCGGTTGGCAGTGCGAGGCTCGAAGTCGGGCGTGTAGTTGGCCGCGTCGATGCCACAGGAGATAGCGTGCACATTGCGCAGACCGGTGAACTTCTCCAGGAACTCCGCGGCCTTGCGCGTCGGAGTGGTCACAGCTTCTGCGCGACCGAAGGTGCGTTTCGCCGCCTTCCACGCCAGCCCGATCGCCCACTCCTGGATGCCTTTGGGGATCATGGTGAACTCGAGCATGTTCTCGGGCATGAAGTGGTTCGTGCCGATGATACGGATGCCACGCTTCTGCGCTTCGATGGAGAGGCCGCGGCCGACGACGATGTGGGACTGGAAGTGCACGACATCCGGCTTCACTTCGTCGATCACCCGGGCGCTGTTCTGCTTGATCCGCCACGGCATCGCGAACCGCAGCCAGTCGTGCGGGTACCAGCGCCAGCTGTAGAGGCGGTGCGCCGTCATCGTCTGACCCTCGTGCTCCTCGATCCAGGTGCCGTGCTTGCGCGAGGCGGCCGGGGCGATGATGTGCACGTCGTGGCCGCGGGCCACGAGGCCGGCGGCCAGACGTTCCGCGAAACGGGCGGCGCCGTTCACATCGGGGGCGAAGGTGTCTGCACCGATGAGAACGGTCAGGGGTTTCTTGGCGTCGCCGGTCGGCTGGGCGGGCGTGGAGCTTTGCGGTCCGCTCGAATCGGGCACGTGGTGAATCCCTACGTTTGTGGGCCGGGATGATGAATCCGGCGGTGGTCTACGCTCGGCCGGTCGAGACCGACCGGCTGATTCAGTCGCCTAGTCTAAGCCGGAACGGGGGGAACCGTTGGAAAGCCCGGCCGCCTCGGGCGCGGCGGATCCCGACGCTTCGAGGCTCTGCGGGTGGTGCCGGGCGAGCATGAAGACGCCGTAGATCGCGACCGCGCCGGTGAGGACGAAGCCGATCATCGCCCACCAGGGTGCCTGTGCGGCCTCATTGAGGATGAGGATGCCGATGGTGACGGCGACGAGCGGGTCGATCACGGTGAGCCCGGCGATCACGAGGTCGGGCGGGCCCGACGAGTACGCGTTCTGCACGAAGTAGGCGCCCACCACGGCGGCCACGATGAGCGCCACGATGCACAGCACGAGGAGCCAGTCCCACTCACCGTTACTGATCCGGTCGATGACGACCTTCGCGATGGTGGCGACGAACCCGTAGAGCACCCCGGCTCCGACGATGTACATGAGCGCCTTGAAACGGTGCCGCAAGTAGAAGAACAGTGCACCGAAGGCCACGAGCACCACAGCCAGGATGATGAGTATCTCGACGAGTGCCTGACTGGTGACCGGCACATCCCGGGCCGTGAAAGCCGCTAGGAAGGCGAACGCTCCGACTCCGCCCACGCAGAGGCCGATGGCGACGATCGAGCTGCGGTTGAGGCTGACGTGGCTGACGCGGGCGTTAAGGATTGCCGTCACGACGAGGGCGACCGCACCGAGCGGCTGCACGACCATGATCGGCGCCAGCGACAGGCTCACCAGCTGGAAGACGATCGCCAAGCCCAACATCAGCGTGCCGATGACCCACGATGGGCGGGCGAGCAAGCGTCCAAGCTGGGCGAGGTTCAGACCGGAGCCCGCGTCGTGCGTGCTCGCCTCCACCTTGGCGACACCGTGGTGCTGCAATTGCGCGCCGATGGAGAGGAAGCAGGCGCCGATGAGGGCGATCGGGATTCCGACGAAGGCGCTGGGTTGCAGCGCCAGGTCGTTCGTCGCGTCCATCAGCACCGTACCCACCCCACGACCCTATCCAGTTTCGTGCCGATATTCTTGATGAATGGCCGTCCTCCCCATCCGGATCTCCGGAGATCCCGTTCTGCACACCCCCGCCGCACCCGTCATCGATTTCGACGACACGCTGCGCACCCTCGTCTCCGACATGTTCGAGACGATGGATGCCGCACCCGGCGTCGGGCTCGCCGCCCCTCAGGCCGGCCGGCCGCTCCGGCTCTTCGTCTACAGCTGGACGGACGACGACGACGTGCTGCACCGGGGGGTCGCGATCAACCCGGTGCTGTGGATCACCCCCACGACGACCGACGAGCTCGACGAGGATGAGGAGTCGGAGGGCTGCCTCTCGTTCCCGGGTGAGCGTTTTCCGCTCCGCCGCGCCGAGCGCGTCATCCTGCAGGCGATCGACCTCGACGGTGAAGCGTTCGAGGTGGAAACCGGCGGCTGGCTCGCCCGCATCTTCCAGCACGAATACGACCACCTCAACGGAGTGCTCTACGTGGATAGGCTCACGCATCCGCACGCCAAGGCTGCGGCGAAAGTCTCCCGCAAGAACAGCTGGGGCGTTCCCGGGCTGAGCTGGCTGCCCGGTCGGGACCACCTGGAGGACTAACGCCCCAGGTTCACCCCGTGCACACCGTTGTGGAAGCGGAGGGCCGGGAAGACCACGGAGACGGAGAATCCGACACCGGGCACCGTCGTGGCGTTCAGGATGCCGCCGAACAGGGCTGCTCGCTCGCGCATCTCGGTGAGTCCCGCGCCGTCGTACGCCTCGGTGAGCGCCCGCAGGTCGTCGTCGATCGTGTACTGCGTCGCCTGGTCGACCTCGCGGGGGCTGAGGCCGGCGCGGCGGGCCGACGCACGGATTCCATCGTCGTCCACGCTCACCTGCAGACCTTCGTCGGTCCAGGCGAACCCCACGCTGACGGCCGTTCCTGTGCCACCGTGTTTGAGCGCGTTCTCCAGCGTGCCCTGCAGGATGCGGAACACCGCGAGTTCCGCACCGGGCCGGAGATCGAACCGGTCGCCGCTCTCGGTGAAGCCGAGCGCCAGCCCGGCATCCCGCATCACCCGAAAAAGGTCACGGGCGGAGTGGAGACTCGGCTGCGGCACAGCGGCCGACTCGCCTTCGCGCACGACGGTCTGAACACGCCTCAGATCGGCCAGGGCGTCGCGCGCGCCCGTTTCGAGCGCTCCGGCCGAGCGGGCGGCTGCGTCGGGGTCGGATGCGGCCGCGTAGCGGATGCCTTCGGCCTGCGCGACGAGCCGCGTGACGGCCTGCACCGCCACATCCTGCAGCTCTCGGATGATGCGGAAACGGCCCTCCTGCTCGGCCAGCTCCAGCTCCCGGTCGATGCGATTCCACTCCGATTCGGTGCGGGTTGCATCGAGGCGGCGGAAGGCGCGGCGGGCGCGCAGCCAGAGCAGCAGCAGGACCACGACGAGAATGAGGAGCGCACCGCCTGCGATGGCGAGCACCAGCACCAGAGTGCGTGCGTCAGCCGGCGTCAGACCGTTCATGGGAGTTCCCTTCGGGCCGAGGAGGAAACGGCCCGCATGAGTTTACCCGCCGCACGGTCCCGGTGCGCTCCCCGTGCGGTTCAGCCCTGGCCAGGGCGGTTCGCACGCAGAACTTCGAGGCGGGCCCGGTACTCGACTTCGTCGATGTCGCCCTGCGCGAAACGCTCGGCCAGCGTCTGCTCGGCGGAGCGGGTCGAGCCGGCGCTCCAGCCTCCGCCGTGCCCGTATCCGTAACCCGCGCCGTAGCCTCCGCGGGCGATGGCTGCGCGACGCCACCGCCGGCCGGCGAAGGTGAAGATCAAGACGAGGACGGCGATCCAGAACAGGGGGATCAGGAGGAAGAGCCAGCCGAATCCGCCTGCCCAGGGGCCGCCCCAATGGGCTGCGACGGTCGTGGCGGTCAGTGTGCTGAGCATGGTGTCATCCAATCGACGGGTGCGGCTCGCACCGTTCGCGAACCGTCCCCCTCAGACTCGTCGCTGAGCGGCTGCGGCGAATCCGCTGCCGGGAGTCACCTGGGCTACTCCCCTGGGAGCACGGTGCCGGAGCACACTCGCCGGGCTACTGCCAACCGGGCTGAACCAGGCCGGTCTCGTAGGCGACGACGACGAGATGCACCCGATCTCGGGCGTCAAGCTTGGCCATGATGCGCGAGACGTGCGTCTTCGCAGTGAGGGGGCTGAGGAACAGCCGTTCGCCGATCTCGCCATTGGTGAGCCCCAGCCCGACGAGGGCCAGGACTTCGCGCTCCCGATCGGTCAGGGTGTCGAGGTCGTGCCCGGCCGGAGCAGTCTTCAACCCGCCGGCCACCCGTTCGAGCAGCCGTTTGGTCACACCGGGCGACAGCAGGGCCTCCCCCGCCGCAGCGACCCGCACGGCGCGGATGAGGTCGACGGGTTCGGTGTCTTTCACCAGGAAGCCGCTCGCTCCGGCGGAGATCGCCTGTGCCACGTATTCGTCGAGCTCGAAGGTCGTGACGATCACGATGCGGGTGGCCGACAGTGCCGGGTCGGCGACGATCTGCTCGGTCGCCCACAGTCCATCGCCGTCGGGCATCCGGATGTCCATCAGCACGACGTCGGGGGTGGTCGACCGCGCGAGCTCCAGCGCCTCATGACCGGTCGCCGCCTCGCCGACGATGTCGATGCCGTCCTCCGACTCCAGCAGGGCGCGGAACCCGGCCCGCACCAGATGCTGGTCGTCGGCGAGCAGCACCCTGATCACGTGAGGCCCGTCGTGCGGACGGGGCCCGTGGCGGCCATCGTGCGGATCGGGAGTCGGGCGACGACCGTCAGACCGCCGTTCTCGCCAGGATGCGTCTCGAACCGGCCGCCGAGAAGTTCGGCTCGCTCGCGCATCCCCAGCATCCCTTTGCCGCCGTCGCGCACCGTGTCGGGGAGCCCGCGCCCATCGTCCGCGACGGTGACGACGTAGTCGCCGCCCTCTTCGCGCAGTGAGATGCGCACGGTGGTCGCCTGGGCGTGCCGGCCGATGTTGGTCAGGGATTCCTGCACGATGCGGTACACCGCGAGCTGGATGGCCGGAGCCGGAACGCTCACGACGTCCTGCTCGTAGGTCACGTCGAGACCGGCGCGCCCGTAGGTCTCGACGAGAACGGGGATGCGCTCCAGGTCGGGCTCCGGCGCCCGGGACGCCGTGTGCCCTTCCGAGCGGAGGAAGCCGAGAACCCCGCGGACCTCCTCCAGCGCCTGGCTGCTGGTGGTCTTGATCGCGGCCAACGCTTCGCGCGCTTTCTCGGGCCGGCTGTCGAAGAGGTGAAGCCCCACCCCGGCCTGAACACTGATCTGCGACAGTGAATGCGCGAGCACATCGTGCAGTTCGCGGGCGATCCGGAGCCGCTCCGCCTCGGCAGCAGACTCGCGCCGCTCGGCCACCCGTCGCGAGGCGGCCCGGAAGCGCTCGCGGCGGTTGCGGATGGCTTCGCCGATCCCGATCAGCAAGCAGAGCACCAGGGCGATCATCAGGGGCCGGATGATCGCAGTCGGCTCCCCGATGAGCAGGAACGCCGTCAACGGCCCGACCACCGCCAGGCCCGCGAGCGTTCCCCACGCCCAGACCCGCGCCCCGCGCACCACGGCGCTGACGACTGCTAGTGCGAGCGGCACGGCGCTCAGCGGCGGCCCGGTGGTCACCGCGATTGAGCCCGCGCAGAGCACGCCGACGATCACGACGACGGGGCCGGGATGCGAACGCGCGGCGAGCAGCACGAACGACGACGCGAACGCGAGCAGAACAAGAAGAAGCGTGACCAGATCTGCTCGCAGGTGGAACAGCGCGAGCAGCACGCCGGGCACCTGCACCAGCGCGGCGACCACGACCGGGAACCACCGGGCGCCGGGCGGCCTGGGGCGGCCCCGCCAGCCGCTTTCGGCGCGGGCGAGCCACGCTTCCTCGTTCGCGTGCCAGGCCATCTGCTCATCGTAACGAGCGCGGCTGGGCATCCCATCCGCCCAGGGTCGCTCGCTGCCGTACTCCCCCGGGAGTACGGCAGCGCGGACCCTCGTCGCTCAGCCGAACCGGCCGGAGACGTAGTCGAAGGTGCGCGGGTCGAGCGGCTCACCGAACATTGCGTCGGTGTCGCCGTATTCGACGATCGCGCCAGGCTGCCCGTTCGCGGCGAGGAAGAAGGCGCATTGGGTGGAGACGCGCTGCGCCTGCTGCATGTTGTGGGTGACGATGACGATCGTGACATCCGCGACCAACTCGAGCATCGTCTCCTCGATGACGCGCGTCGAGGTGGGGTCGAGTGCGGAGCACGGCTCATCCATGAGGAGGACCCGCGGTTTCACCGCCAGCGATCGAGCGATGCAGAGACGTTGCTGCTGCCCTCCCGAGAGCCCGCCGCCTGGAGCCCGGAGCCGGTCGCGGACCTCCTTCCAGAGGCCCGCCTTGATGAGGCAGCTCTCGACGAGCTCGTCCCGCTCGTCGCGAGTGGTCTTCGTCCCGGTCAGTTTGAGGCCGGAGACCACATTGTCGTAGATCGACATCGCCGGGAAGGGGTTCGGCTTCTGGAAGACCATCCCGATGCTCTTCCTGGCGTCCACCAGACGCCTGGCGGGGTCGTAGATGTCGTCGCCGTCGAGGTACACCTCGCCGGCGAGACTCGCCGCGGGGATCAGCTCGTGCATCCGGTTCAGGATGCGCAGGAAGGTCGACTTGCCGCAGCCGGATGGCCCGATCAACGAGGTCACGGCGCCCGCTTGCATGGTGAGCGAGACGCGGTCGAGCACCTGGTGGTCGCCGAACCAGGCAGAGATGTTCTGGGCGTCGAGGGTGGCGAGCGGAGCGGACGGCACGAACTCGCCCGGGTCGAGTTGCGCGCGGAAGGCGGGCGCGGCTCCCGGGAGCCCGAGCAGTTCGGTGCGGTCGGGCGGGGAGAAGAGATCGGTCATGGCGATGCGGATTCCTGGTCGGAGGCTCAGAGGAGGTTGGGCAGGAGTCGTGCCGCTTGGTCCGTGGCGATGACGCCGACCGCGAGCAGCACAGGAAGGAAGACGATCCACACCCGCTGGGCGCCGAATCTGTCGAGGGCTCTCACCGCGAGCAGTTCGGCGGCGAGCAGCGCCTGGAGCGCGAAGACGAGGATCCACGCGGTGGAGGGATCGCTGGCGAGCTCGCGATCCGCCAGCGGCAAGGTCTGCGGGGTGGTCTGGCGGAATCCCGCATCGCGAACGGTCGAGACGAGCTGCGCATCCACCCTCACGACCCCGGACGGAACGTACGGGAGCCCGCGCGCCGTCTCGAGGGTGAGCCGACCCTGGCCGGCCTTCAGGGTCGGCAGGTCGGGGTCGCCCGCGTAGCGCACGCCGATGACGCGATAGTTGCTCGTGCCCTGTCCGGTGACCGTCACGATCGTCGCGCCGGGTGTCAGCTGCTGGATGCGCGAGAAGGGGCCGCCGTATGCGGCCGAACGTCCGAGCAGGATGCTCGTGCCCGCCTGGCCGGGCAGCACCGTGTCGCGGCGGTGACCGGGACCGTTCGCTGTCACACCGGAGGACGAACCCTCGAGCACGACCTCCTTCAGATCGATCGACGGGATCGAGAGGAGCGAGACGGGCGCGCCGTCGGGAAGCAGGACGCTGTGCACATCGCCTTCGCTGACCGGTGCGGTCGCGTCGGCCAGCTGCTCCCGGAATGTGTTCGTGGACACCTGCTGCCCGATGAGGTGGTGCAGGTGGCTGAGCACGAGCACGTTCGCCGCGAACCCGATGAGAAGCGCGGCGCCGAGCGTGGCGAACCCGCGCACCAGTCGCTGGTTCGGCGTCATGTCCACGGGCTCGCGTGGGGGCGCCGGCGGCCGGCGTGGTGGACGCGGGGCCCTCGGCGCAGGCGCCTTCTTCGGCATGCGGCCGAACCGGCCGTGGGCCTGCGGTTCTCCGCCGCTCGAGATCGCGTCGGCCCCCATTGTCGGCTGCGCTGTCGTCTCCGCTGTGGCCTGCACCGTCATCACGTGGTCACCGCTACCAGTGCCGGTGCCGCCGCCGCGGAGTGGACGACGAGCGCAACCACGCCCGCACCCGCGGCGAGCAGGACGAGCACCGACATCCCGAGCCACGGGAAGGCGAACACGGTGACGTCGCGCTCCACGGGATTCACGGCAGTGCCGTCGAGCGTGGCCGGCGGGGTGTACGTGGCATGCACGGTGACGAACGCCCACTGGCCGATACCCGTGAGCGTGCGCTCGATCGCGACGGTGGCGCCGGGCTGGATCGTCGGAACGGCCACGGCCGGCGTGCTCGTGATCGCGTTCCCCACCGGTCCAGCCGCGGAGATCTTCACGGTCGAGGCGAACGCCGTCTTCGACCCGTTGTGCACGGTGAAGAAGACGACGAGCTTTCCGCCGAGCGGATCGATGCTCGGCTCATATCGGGCTTGGAGCCCACTGACGTTGACCGGCCCGTTCGACACCTCGGATGCGCTCAAGGGTTTCGGGGTGCCCGTCGACACCTCCGCAGGTGGGGTCGACGGGGCCGCGCCATCCGGCGTCGCGCCACCGACATCGACAGGCGGAAGATCGGACGACGGCTGTCCGCCGCCCGGGATGTCGACCGAGATGCCGATGCCGCCGGGGTCGGAGCCGTCGTCAGCCACGGCTGCTGCCCCACCGGCGAGCGCGAAAGCCGAGGTGGCAAGCAGCCACACGGTCACGAATGCGGCGGCGCGACCGCTGGAGCGCGCCCTACCGCCCCGCACGGTCCACCCCCGGCCCGGTGCTGACAGAACTTGCCGTCTCCGCATCCCGCTCCTCCCGTGCCTTGCGCAGGGCCTCGGCCTCAGTGAAGGCAACCCACTCCGCCGCGCGCTTGCCGTCGGTGCGCCGGCGAAGCCTGCGGGCGAGGAAGAAGGCAGCGACCAGCAGTAGGAGGATGAGTAGCCACCAGGGAACCGCCACGACGACGGTGTCGCGTTCGACGGCGGCGAGCGGGCCTGGGTTGAGCGCCTCCTTCTCGACCGTGGGCTGCAGTTTCACGTACGGAGCGAGATATCCGGTCTGCGGAACGCCGGGGACGACGACCGAGAGGGTGCGGGTGCTTCCCGGCAGCAACTCGGCGAGTTCCTTGCGGACCGTGGCACCGGCGCCGATTCCGAAAAAGGTGTTGGCGCCGACGAGCAGGTGGGCGCCGAGCGCGACGTTGCCGGAGTTCGTGACGGTGAACGCCACAGTGGTCGAGCCGGTGAACGGGTTCCACTCCGAGTGGTAGTCCGCACCGAGGCTGGCGATCGTCAGCCGAGCCTGGAGGTCGCCGGGCACACGCACGTAGAGACGCGTGGCGACACGGCGGTCGACGAGGATCTGGCCGTCGCCCTTCTGGCTCGACACCACGATCCCGCCGGGGTGGTCGCCCGGTCCGGCGTTCGCGGGAACCACGATCGTGAACGGCACCGTGCGCTGCTCGCCGGGCGCGAGCGTGAGCTTTTCGGCTGGATGCGAGCCTTCGAAGGTCACCCAGGTTCCGACACCGGTCGGCTTCTTCGCCGTGTCGAGCAGGGCGTAGTCGCCGTCCTGCGTGGTGAACGCGTCCGTGGCGAACAGAGTGATCTGTTGCGGGGTCGTGCCGGTGTTCCGAACGACGTAGTCGTCGGCCACTTGCTGACCGGGCTGCAGCTGGTAGCTCAGTCGCGTTCGGTCGTCGCTCGGGCCGCCGGAGATGGCATCAGTATCGGCAGCGGAAGCGGGGGCGACGCCGATACCGAGGGCGACCAGGCTGACGAGACCGGCGGCGAGGGCGGCCAGAGGGATGCGTCGCCGGGCGATTCGGGTGAGAGGGGAAACGGGCACGCTACATTGGTCCAAATCTGGGTGGACTGCCGCTGGCGAACAGCTGAACAGGGTGGAAACGGACGGAGGAGGGGGCGCATCGGAACGCACCCCCTCCCCCGGTCGCAGGACTACTTCGAGACGAGCGTGAGGGTCATCGTCGAGGTGTAGGTTCCCGCGGGGGTGTTCGCCGGGGCGACGAGCGTCAGATCGGCGCTCAGATTGGTGTCGCCGGCGCCGGAACCGGCCGGTGCCGAGGCGAATGCACTGAACGGGGTGGCGTCCCCGGCCTTGTGCTCTGCACCGAGGCTCACGCCGGTGGCCGTCGACGAGACGACCTTCGGCTTCACGCCGAGCTGGAGGGCGTCGATGGTCTTGGCCGAGTCGGCGGAGTTGACGAACGCCGCCGTCGAGGCCGTCAGATCCCAGCCCGGGGTGGAGACGACACGACGGTCCGCGACCTGGAAGGCGGGCAGCTCACCGGTCGACGTGGAGAGCTTGTCGACCAGGGTCGCCGCGCCGAGCGTTGCCTTCGCGGCGGTGGGAACGACGAGGCTGAGCGCACCGTCGGCGGCGGTGATGGTCGTCGCCTCGATACCGATCGAGCCCGTCCCCGCCGGGTCGGTCGGGGTCGACGGGCCGGTGGAGGCGGAATCGAAGGTGTAGTTGCCCGAGCCGTTCTTCGCCACGTGGCCCGTGAAGTACCAGAGGCCAGACGACGCGAGGTTCACGCCATTGTCCTTCACACAGGCGACACCGAAGCTGAAGTCGCCGCCATTCGCCTTCACGCTGGCGGTGGAGCCACTGATCTGCTGCTGCGGGGTGGTGTCGACGCCGAGTACCTGCTTGGCCGGCGTGCCGAACGGCGCGTGCGAGAACGCTTTCCAGTCTGCGATGGTCCGCTCGGATCCCGACGGCGCGATGAACGAGCGCCAATTGGTGGCGTCGGCCGGGCACTGAAGGGTGGCGAACGGGTCGGTCTTCGACGGGCTGATCAGGATGTCGGTGTCCCAGGCGATGGTCGCGCCATCGGCGACCCACTCCTGAGCGTCGTTGTCGAACAGGTAGAGTCCGGACTCGGAGCCGTTCGGTTGGGCGACGGCGAACGCGGCACTGCTGGTGCCCACGCTGAGCGCGACGGCAGCAGCGCCGGCGAGGGCCAGCGTCACGATGCGATTGGTGCGCATGGTCATGTCTTCTTTCTCTGGGGTCTGACGGCTAGGAGAGGTTCGCGCGGATGGGCGCAGTGGTCGACGGCGCGAGGAAGCCGAACTTCGTCTTCACGGCGCCGGAGGTGCCCGCCGTGGTGCCGAAGTTGGTCAGGCTCTTGGCCTTCGTGGGGTCGACGAGCGCCGCGAGGCCGGCGTCGTAGGTCGGGCTTGCGCTGTTGATGCGTGCGTACTCGACGACGACGTAGGTGTCACGACCCCAGGTGGAGTCGTTGTAGTACGCCGCGTTCGGGACGATGGCAGCGCCCGAACCCGTGACGGGGGCGGTGGTTCCGAGGGCGCTGCCGAGTGTGGCGGTGCCGGTGCGGTCTTGCGCGGCGCCGCTCTTCTGAGCGACCCAGCTGGCGACAGAGAACGGGATGATCTGACCGGGCGTCGTGAGCACGGTGCCGTCGTTCTCGGCGAGGTTCGTCTGGTTCACGCAGCCGGCGATCGTGGAGATGCCGAGAGCGGTGAGGAAGAACTTGCGTGTGCCCGAGGCGGATTGAGGAAGCACCGGGGTGACCGGGACACCGTTGACCGAGGTGAGCGTGCAGTTGTAGATCTGGGTCAGCTGTGCCGTGGTCAGCTGGCCGAGACCGGCCGCCGTTCCCGGAGCGATCGCGAACGACACGGCGTCGCGGCCGAACGGCACGTAGGCGAGCGCGCCGGAGGCGTTTGCCGCCGAACCGGGACCGGACGACGAGCGTGCGATGTCGACCTGCCCCGTGATGACGCTCTCCGGGGTCGTGTTTCCGACGACCGAGAACTTGTTGCCGTCGATCGAGCGGCTGAGCGCCTTGACGCCGTCGCCGGAACCGGCCGGGCGCGCGAAGTACGGCCCGCTCTGCTTGGTCTGGATCGCGGCGGAACCGAAGGCGTCGTAGGAGGCGATCGAACCGGTGGGGCTCGAGACGCGCACCAGGGGCCCGGTGATGTTCGTTCCGTTGGCGAGCGCGTTGCCCGCATCCTGGAGCGTGTCCGAGCCGGCGAGCACGTAGCTGCCCGACACCGGGTCGGCGTTGGCCGGACCGGCGACGACGAGACCGGCGACGGCGATACCGACGACGGCGCAGAGCGCAGCGACCTTCTTGGTCTTCACTGTGGTTCCTTTCGGGAGGGTTAGCGCTAACCGCAGCGGTTGCGCTGTCTCGGCTCCGCGGCGCCGGGCGGCACCGTCTCGAGTCCGAAGCTGGGGGCCGGTCACGGGAATCTCCGCATCCGGCCGATGATGGGAACGGAGGCGGCGGCGACGAGCCCGCCGATGACCCCGCCGGGAACGATCGCGGCGATGCCGCCCGTGTCCGGGTCTTTCGCGGTCCGCCCGCCGCTCAACGATCCGGCCGCCTCGCCGGTGGCGGGATGCGTGTCGGTCGTGGTCGCCCCGCCTCCGTCACCCAGTGAGGTGTCGCCGCCGAAGCCACCGCCGCCGCCGGAATCGCCCGGCACGGATTCGTCGCCGCCTGACGGCGGCGGCGTGATGGATGCGCCGGATTGGATGGCCGCGGCGGCACCGATCGCCTGGGCTTTCCAATCGGCGGGGATGGGAGCGTAGCCGGGAGGAAGATTGCCCGGATCGACGCCGGGGGTCTGCCCGGTGGTCGCCGCGTACCGAATGAAGGCGGCGTAGTCGGCGCGCGTCGCACTGTCGCCCTGGGCGGGATTCGTTGCGGCGTAGACGGGCATCGTCAGCGGATACGCGGTCGTGGCCGTCTTCGCCGCGGCGCCCGCCGGATCGTACTCGACGACCTGTTTCTGACCGGCCACCGGGGTCATGACGGCAGCCGCGGCGGTGAGGCCCGCCTGGGTCGGTGCGACGAATTGTCCGGCCGCATTGCGGAGCTGCGCGGTGACGACTTGGTACTTCGCCGCCGAGCTCGTGTCGGTGAGCGCGAGCACGCGCTGATAGCCCGGGAGACTGCGCACGCTCTTGCCGTACTTCGGAGGCGCAGAGCTCGGATCCCAGAGCCCGAGGGTCTGGCCGTCGCCGCGGAGGGTGAAGTACGCGGCCTGATCGAGGTCGTTGGTGTACGGGCGCCAGGTGACCAGGTTGACCTCGCCGCCCGCCGCACTCGGCGGCTGGACGACCGGGTCGGCCTTCGGGAAGTCATCGCGTGGGAGCTCCAGTGGCCCGCCGTCGGGGTTCACCTTCGGGTTGATCGAGCTGTGCTTGTTGACACTCATGCCCCACTTGTCAGGCTTGCCCTGAAGGAACGACACGGCATCCTGGTCAGCCAGCACGTAGCGCCAGAGCTGCCAGGCCGCATCCGACCGCCCCTGGGGAACCAGGAGGTCGGAGACGGAGGGCGCTACGATCGCCTGATACTGCCAATCGGGGTTGTCCGCGTTCACCTCGAGGAAGTCGGGGTCGAGGAGCAGGTTCCTGGCGTTCTTGCCGAGGCCGGACTTGTCGGCGTACGTCGGGAGCGCATCGGTGTACGAAGCGGTCAGGAGTTTGGCGATGAGGCGCGGGGTGAGCTTCATCGAGTCGAAGGAGAGACCGGTCTTGTCGGCCTGCTCGGCAGGGGTCCCGTCGGTGGCGACCGGCGAATGGTCGAGAGCGAACGCGACTGCGAGGCCGCCGACGGCGACGGGCGCGTACCGGAGATCGTCCTGGTCGCCGCTGGAAAGGGCGCGCGAGGTCAGGGCCAGGGGGGCCGGGTCCGTTCCGTTCGCGGCGCCAGCGGCGTCCGACTCCGCACCATTGCTCATCGTGTACGTCGCACCGCCCTGCGAGGTGCAGAGAACGGGTTGCCACGAGGAGACGGCCGTGGCGACGAGCTCGCTGCCCCGGAGTTGACGCTCGGCGGCGCCGATCGAGCAGGTCACCCCGAGCGGTTTGAAGCTGAGTTTGAACGACAGTGCGTGCTTCCAGGCGTCCCAGCGCAGACCGGACTGGGTGATGTGCTGCTCACCGGCGTCGGCGGTGCCTCGCGGGATGACCACGAGCCAGCACGACTGCGGTTGCGCATCCGCGCCCGTCGGTGTTCCGCAGCCCAGGCCGTTCGCCTGAAGGGCGGTCTGGATCTCGAACTTCACCGAGCCGGCGCCGTTGGTGGCCGATCCAGCCCACGGCACTTCGTTCGACGAGCTCGGGTTGAAGAAGTTGTTCACGTTGACGTTGACCGGGAGCTGCTTCTTCTTCTCCACCGAAGCGACCACCTCCCCGGTCACAGAGCGGAAGGGAACCGAGGTGTATGCGGGGGTGAAGACATCGATGGCCGGGGCGGTGTAGTCGTCGTCCTTCTCGGAGATCGATGTCCCATCGGCGACATAGCCGTCGCGGGTGGCGCCCGGAGTGTTGAACGCGCCGTATTGACAGGTGGTGCGATCCGCGTGACCCGGGTTCGCCTTGTCTTCGCCCCAGCACTGGGCGATCTGCAGGAAGTTCTCCCCGCCGTTGGCGCTGCTCGGCGGAGTGGAGCGCTTGCCGCCGGTCCAGCTGACGGTCACCCCCTGAGAGATGAGGCCCGTCGTCTGCGACACGGTGACTGCGAGGTCGGGGAAGGGCGCGTTCGCCGCATCCGGGTCTTGCGCCACGGTAGTGGTCGTCACAGCAGGGGGTTCGTCAGCCCGGGCTGAGTTCGTCCCCACGCCGCCGACGGCTGCGAGCACCAGCGTCGTCGCGATGCCGGCGACGATGCCGACGCCGGCCGCCCGGGCGACGGTGCCACGCAGGGTGGGAGAAAAGCGCAGGATCACAGGACTCTCCAGGAAGGTCGACGCCGGTGCGGCGTCTCTCGGCTCAGACTCGGGTCGGCCGGTGACGGAACGGTGAACGGGGGCGGAACAGGGTGACGCCGGAAGTTGTTGCAGCGGAATCCGAGCCGACGACGCCCGCCGGATGAGGTTGCGCGCTGAAAGACGTCGCAACGTTCCGGGAACCGCTGCGACGCCGTTCGAGGCGATCAGTCGCCCGAGCGCCCGCGGGACCGACGAAGACGGCCGACGAACAGCGGCGGCAGTGCGATGGCGAGCACGACGAGCGCACCTGCGATGAGCATCACGGTCTGCTGGCCGCCCCAGCCGTCATCCGCGAGAGCATAGGGCGTCGCACGGGCGAGGCCGACGTTGACGGACACGTTCACGCCGCCCTCGCCGGTGCTTCCGTCGACCGCGCCGCCGTCAGTTCCCCCGGCGCCGGCGCCGGCGCCGGACGTCCCCGACCCGCCCGCGCCGCCGGCGCCCGCCGATGAGCCGCCCGACCCGGAGCCGGTCGTGTCGGTCGGGGTGTTCTTGGCACCCGCTGTGCCGGTGGTGCACTGGTTCGGGCCTTGCTTGTCGCAGGCGGCCGGCTGCGGTGCGCTCACGGCGAGCTGGTTGTTCGACGGCGAATCACCGGCTTTGAAGGTGGGGTTGCGGCAGTTCTCCGCCTTGACCCCGGAGACATCAGCGCCGGGGATGCGTTTGATCTGCTCGAATCCCGCCAGCACGAGGTTCATCGGCAATGGCGAGTACCCGAGCGTCGCCGCCTGTTGCTGGCCTTCGCAGAGCATGTAGTTGGTGAACGCACCGAGCGTCTTGCCCTTGTCTGTCGTGAAGATGCCCGAAGTCTCGGTGGGCACGATCATGTACGAGTAGCTCGAGAGCGGGTAGGTCCGCGCATCCGCATTGTTGTAGACGCCGTCGAGGATCTGTGTCAGATACTCGGGCGACGCGGCGTTGTTGTTGATCGCGGCCTTCATCAGAGCGACGGCGACCGAGGGGGCGGTCGGCTCGATGTAGTACCCCGCCGAGTTCAGCACCTTCGCCACCGGGAAGCCGGATTTGAGGGCGTACGAGTACTCGACGTAGGTGATCGCTCCTTCTCCGTACGACTGGCTCACATAGCCGGCAACCCCGAGAGAGCCGCTCTGCGCCTTGAACCCCGCATACGACGGATACTGCGACGTGAGACCGCAGGGATTCGGCCGGCCGACCTTGCCGCAAAAGGCGTTCCAGAGCGATGGATGCTGCTTGGACATCCACAGCGTGAACTGCGCCGTCGAGCCGGAGCCGTCAGAACGGGTGACGGGAACGATTCCTTTGTCCGGCATCGCCAGGCCCGGATTGTCTTTCTGGATCTGCGGGTCTTTCCAGTTGGTGATGACCCCGGTGAAGATCTTCGTGATGGTGTCGCCGCTCAGCCGCAGGTTGGTGACCCTTTTGCCGCCGATCTTCAGGTTGTACATGAAGGCGGTTCCGCCGGCCACGATTGGCATATACGCGAATTTCGAGGTCGGCTTCTCGGGCGCCGAGCCGTCTTCCGGCTTCGACTGGAACGGGATCTCGCTGACGGCGAAGTCGACGGTCTGCGCGATGTAGTCGCGTCGACCGGCGGAGGAGCCGGTTCCCGAGTAGTTGACGGTCATGCCGTAGTTGGAGGCGACGTTGCGGCGCCACTGGTCGAGTGCGTTCTGCGACCAGGTGGAGCCGGTTCCGCTGATCGGGGTCCAGGCTGCGGCCATCGCCGCGGGGGCCTCGGCGAATGTTCCGGTGACGAGCACGAGCGTGGCCGCCAGACCGGTGAGGGCCAAGCGCATCGCGCGGAGGATTCGGGGCGTCACGACGACGTCTCCTTCGGGTCGGGTGTTGCGGGCTGGGCGGCAGTTGCAGGGAGGGACTGCGCAGACGGTGGCGGCTCCGAGCCGAGAACGGTTCGGGACGCGATCCTCAGGAGGTCGCGCTGCGAGGTGGCGGTCGCTCCGCGCCGCTGGCGTCCCGACAGCTGGCCGGGCCCCCGTCCGCCGAGGATGCGCGCGGCGAAGAACAGGGCCAGCACCAACAGGATCAACACGGCGGCCGTGCCGAACCCGCGTGCGATCATCGTCGGCTCCGGTGACTTCACGAAGTCGAACACCTGCAGTGGCAGCGAGATCATCGGACCGGAGAAGGGGTTCGTGTTCATCTCCGCGGTCACGCCGCTGGTCAGCAGCACGGGCGAGGTCTCGCCGATCCCGCGCGCTGTTCCCAGGATGATGGCCGTGACGAGGCCCGATCGTGCCGTCGGCAGTACCACGTGCCACACGGTGCGCCACCGCGTGGAGCCGAGAGCGTACGAGGCTTCACGTAGATTGCCGGCGACGAGGCGGAGCACGACGTCGGAGGCACGGATCACGATGGGCAGCATCATCACGGTGATCGCGAGCGAGGCTGCGAACCCCGAGCGCTGGTGGGTGACGAGCGTGATGATCGCGGAGTAGACGAAGAGACCGGCGACGATCGAGGGCAGAGCTGTCATCGCATCCGCGATCGTCCGGACGAAGCGCGCGAATCGCCCACCGATCTCGTTGAGGAAGACAGCCGTCGTGACCCCGAGCGGGATGGTGATCGCCAATGCGATGCCGATCTGGATGAGCGTTCCGACGATGGCGTGCAGGATGCCGCCGACCGTCAGAGGGTCGAGCGGACCGGCGAATTGCATCGTCTGGGTGAAGAAGTTGAGGTGCCAGATCGCCGACCAGCCGCGCACGATCGCGAACGCCACAACGAAGACGAGCGACGCGAAGAGCAGCACGCCGGCGCTGACGAGAAGAACCGTCATCACCCGATCCGTCACATCCCGCCGGGTGGAGCGCAGCGAGATGAGCAGCGCATAGAGCCCGACGAACGCGAGGAATCCGACGATCGCCCAGCCGATCTCACCGGTCAACGGTGTGAACCACCCGAAGAGGAGAACAGCGACAGCGAGACCGGCGATCAGTGCACCCCAGAGGTTGAACCTGTCCTCCGCGGTCGCAGCGCGCACAGCGCGTCGCGGTCCGACCTCGGGCCGGGTCGGCGAGGGAAGCACGGTGCGCCCCGGTGGCGGGCCTCCCTCCCCCGCGCTCGTCGCGCCACGTGCGGCGAACTCGGGATCGGCGAGCTCGGCTTCGGCGAGCGTGCTGACGGGCACGGCGACGGTGATGTCGTTGTAGGGGGCTGTCCAGGGCTGTGTGGTGGTCATCAGGTGGTCTGTGCTCCGGAGCGTGAGCGCGCCACGATGGACGACGCTGTGAAGTTGACGGCCAGGGTCATGAGGAAGAGCACGAGACCGGCGGCCATCAGGGCAGAGAGCCCGAACTCGCTGGCCTCGCCGTAGCGGAGCGCGATGAGAGCGGAGACCGAGTTCGAGCCCGTCTTCAGGATCTGCCAGTTGATGGTGAAGATCGGCGAGATGATCATGTACACCGCAATGGTCTCCCCGAGCGCGCGGCCGAGCCCCAGCATCGTTCCTCCGATGATGCCGCCACGGCCGAACGGCAGCACGACCGAGCGGATCATCCCCCACCGTGTCGAACCGAGCGCGTACGCTCCCTCGCGCTCGCCGGCGGGAGCCTGCGAGAACGCCTCCCGCATGACAGAGGTCTGCGTGGGGACCACCATCAGGGCCACGACGAGCCCGGCGATGAACGCCGACGAGGTGAACATGCTGACTTCTGTCTGGGGGTGTCCGCTCGCGTCGGTGACGGAGAAGATCGGGATCCACGAGAAATGCGCCGCGATCCACTTCGACACCGGGATGACCGTGGCCTGGAGGAAGAACACGCCCCAGAGCCCGTAGACGACGCTCGGCACGGCCGCCATCAGATCGACGAGAGCCACCAGGAACGACTTCACCTTGGGCGGAGCCACCTCGGAGATGAGCAAGGAAGTGCCGAGTGCGAGCGGCACCGATACGGCCATCGCGATAAGGGCGATCGTTATCGTCCCCGAGAGCACCGCCGCGATTCCGAAGGTGCGCGTCTCGGGCGACCACTGCTGTTCGGTCAGAAAACCGAAACCGGTGACCGCTAGCGCATCGGAGGCCCGGAGGGCGAGGAACAGTCCGACCGCCAGCATGATGCCGACGGTGGTGGCCCCCGCCGTGTAGCTCACCGCGGAGAAGATCGAATCAGAACCCGAACGACGGGCGACCAACGAGCGGCGCCGACGGCCGGGCTCGGCTGCCGGCTCGGTTTCGCGCACAATGGATCGTGGCCCGGGGCGTTCGACAAGGCGCGTGTCATCGGACATGTGGGTTCCTCGGCTCTGTCGTGCGGGGCGGGACATTCTCCAGTGCCCCCCAGCGCTCGCCACAGCTTCTGGAGCGGAGGTGAACGCGAGGGGTCCGTGGAGTGAAGGCGGTGCATCCCAGAAACGTCATAGCGGGTGGCGTCACGGCGGGCTGCGTCACGGCGGGCCGCGTCACGGCGTCCTCGACGGAGCAGGGGACGGCGTTCCCGTCGGGCCGGACGTGGCCGGTGGGGCGGGCAGCAGCCGGGTGATGACGATCACGACGACCTCGCCGAGCGCCAGGCGGGTGCCCACCGCCGGCTCCGAGCCGATCACGGTGCCGTCGGGGACGGTGGAGTCGACGACCGTTCGCTCGGCAACACTGAAACCGGCCGTCACGACCACTCCGCCGGCGGAGGCGACCGCGCGGCCACGCACCTCGGGAACATCGCTGAAACCGGAGGCGATCGTCAGATCGACCTGTGCGCCCGCAACCGTCTCGGTTCCGGCCTCGGGCGCCGAGGCGAGCACGAGGCCCCGCGGCGCCGGCCCATCCTGCTCGGCGATCGCGCCAACCGCCAGCCCCGCCGCGGTGATCCGGCGGAGGGCCTCGCCGCGCCCCAGCCCGATGATCGTCGGAACCCGCGAGGCAGCCGGTGGCGCCGCCGAGGGCGCCACGGGAAGCTGTGCGCTCGGCGTGGGCGTGCCCGTAGCCACTGCGGTCACCGGGTCGGCGCTCGCCGGTGCCAGCGGCGCTTCCCCGCCGGTCACGGCGTTCGCCGCGATCAGCCAGATCGTCGCGACGACGGCGAGCGAGGTGGCCACGACGATCGCCGCCGAGCGTTTGGCGGGCCGGGCGCTCGCCGCAGACATCGGCGCGGTGGCGCTCCGAGAATCCGCCGCCGTCGCGGATGAGCGAGTGGGCTGGGGCCGCCTCGGATCGAGCGGGCCCGCGCCGGGGCGTCTCACCGGCAGTGCTGTTCCGCCGACCGACGGGATGAGCGCCGTCGCCTCCGACCTGGCCGGCGGCATCGATATCGTGAACGAAACCGGTGTGCTCGCCGTCGCGTCGCGCGCCGCCAGCCCGGCCGCGGCCTCAGCCACGGCCGCCGCCATCTCTTCGGCCGAGCCGTACCTTGCCGGTGGCTGCTTCAGCATCCCGCGCACGACGATGCGGTCGACGCTGCGCGGAATGCGCGAGTCGAGCACCGAGGGAACCGGCGGAGGAGCGCTGCGATGCGCATCCAGAACGGCCGCCACCGTCGCCCGTGGGAACGGCGGGCGACCCGTGAGCAGGAAATGGAGCAGCCCGGCGATCTGGTACAGGTCGCTTCGCTCGTCGACGGCGTCACCGCGGGCGTGCTCGGGCGAGAGGTAGTTCGCACTGCCGAGCACAAGACGCCCGGCGTCGTCGGGCCGTGAGCGCAGCACATCCGAACTGGTCGCCGGCGACCCGGGCGTCTCGGAGAGCCCGAAGTCGAGGATGCGCACCGCGCCGTCCTCAGTGATCACGATGTTCTGGGGTGCCAGATCGCGGTGGGCGAGTCCGGTCGCGTGGATGGCCGCGACACCGTCGAGCAGGGCCGTGACGACCGCCAGCGCGTCGACAGCAGCCAGCGGCCCGCGTGCGACGAGTTCGGCCATCGTCGTGCCGGCGGCGAACTCGGTCGCGATCCAGGCGTACTGGTCTCGCCCGACCTCGTCCACGCCGGTCGCCAGCACCCTCGGCACCGAGGGATGCGACACGAGGGATGCGCGCTCCGCCTCGCCGAAGAAGGCCCGACGTTCCGCTTCGGTCGACGTCAGATGCGGGTGCAGCATCTTGATCGCGACGAGGCGGTCACCGCCGGCCGTATCCGTCGCTGCGAACACGGAGGCTGTCGCGCCGGAGCCGAGCAGACCGGCCAGTGCGAACCGACCGCCGACGAGCTCCGGCCGTGTCGCTTCGCTCACGACGCCTCGCGGGCGTAGGCGTTGGCCGTCGCGGCGACTCGCTCGACATAGCTGTCGAGGTGGTTGTAGGAGTAGATCGCAGCGCGCCACCGTTCCGCCATCGACAGATCGCCACTGTGACAGAGGTAACCGGCTGCGGCCAGGGCTGCATCGTCGAGCTGCTGCGGGTCGGCCACACGGTCTCCGTTCCCGTCAGCGCCCCAGGTCGCCCACGAGGAGGGAAGGAACTGAAGCGGGCCCACCGCGCGGTCGTGACGGACATCGCCGTCGAGCACCCCGCCGTCGGTGTCGGTGACCGCGTCGTAGCCGTCACCGTTGAGCCGGGGTCCCAGAATTCCTGGGCGCACGACACCGTCCGCCCCCAAGCGGGAACCACCGAACGCTCCATGGTGCGACTCGATCTCGCCGAGCGCGGCGATCGTGGTCCAACCGAGATGGCACGCCGGTGTCGTTGCCGCTGCCGCGCGCGCTGCCCCGGCGTAGGCGCGCACTGCTCGCACGGGGATACCGGTGCGGGCGGACACGGCCGAACTCCACTCTGCCGACACACGATCGTTGTTCGAAGGCTTGGCGCGCTCATCCGACGTCGTGGAAGCGGGTTCGTCGGCCGGACCAACGGGCGTGGCCTCTGTGGCCTCCGCCAGCGGAACCGACCAGCCGTGTCCCTCCGCAGCCGGTGTCGACGCATACATCACGCCGCCGATCAGCACGACCGCCAGGGCCACGCCCCAGAGAACCCTCCGCATCACCAGACGCAGTCATCCACGATCGGGGCGTTCCGCCGCGGCGGCGTGATCGACCGGGCGAACGCCTCGATCTCGCCGTCGCGCAGCGCCTCGATCGTTGCCAGAGCCGCCTCGGAACTGGAGGCCGAGGCGCCGTACCAGCGACCGCAGGTGAGCACGGGACTCCCCTTCATTGTCATGTACCACCCGTGTTTGCCTGTCGAGTTTCCGTTGACGACGGTGATCGAGAGTGCGTCGGTCGATCCCCGCAGAGCCTGCACGTGGGCCCGAGCGGAGTCGAGGGTCGTGTAAGCCAAGGCGCTCCGGCCGAGTTCCCGGTTGTTCGACGCGAGAATCCGCCAGATGCCGAATGTGCCGGGCGAGACGATCCGCCCCTGGGCGGCACGAGAAGACATCGCAAGGGGCCGGCGCACGCTCGGGGACTCCAGGCGGACCTCGGCGACGCGTGAGGCCCGTTTCGACGAGGCCTGGATCGACTGCAGGAATCGCGACCAAGCGAGGTACATCGGGTCGGCCTCGGAACGGAATGTCGAGAACACGATTCGGGGGATCGCGGGCATGGCGGGCCTTCAGGGTGAGGACGGGCCTGCACTCGGGTTGTGTGCTCACGGCGTTCCGTCAGCCAAACGCTCGGGTACGTAGGTGTACGAACGGCGACGGGAAGGGGAACGCGGGGTGGCCGAGGGACCCCCATTCTGTGGGGTCTTTCAGATATGCCCGAATCGGCATGAACGACCGAGGACGCGAAAAACCCCCGAACTCTGTGTGGAGTTCGGGGGTTTCTCAGTGCTCCCCGACTTGGACTCGAACCAAGAACCTGCCGGTTAACAGCCGGCTGCTCTGCCAATTGAGCTATCGAGGAATGCTTGAATCAGCGTAGCTACTGTAGCAAGGAATCCGTGGCCGCGAAAATCGGGGCGGACATCCGCGCGCGTCGCAGCCGATCAGTAGCCTTTCGCCGGGTCGACGACGCCCACGAACCGCCCATCCCCGAGGAACGCCTGCACATTGAGCCGGATACGCTCGGCCAGCAACGGAGCCGTCATCTCGGGAGTGTCCGCCTGGTGAGGCGTGATGAGGCACCGCGGTTCCCGCCAGAGCGGGTGGTCGTCTGGCAGAGGCTCAGGATCGGTCACATCGAGTCCGGCGCTGGCGATCATTCCCGAGGCGAGCGCCTCCACCAGTGCGTCGGTGTCGACGAGCCCGCCCCGGGCGATGTTCACGAGGGAGGCCGTGTGTTTCATGAGGGCGAACTCCTCAGCACCGAACAGGTGTCGCGTTCCGCCCGTGAGCGCGGCCGCGATCACCACGACGTCGGCGTCCGGGAGCACCGTGTGAAGGGCATCGGCCGTGACCGTGCGATGCGCACCGTCCACCGGTTCGCTGGAGCGGCGCACGATCGTGATCTCCGTGTCGAACGGCTGAAGGAGCCGGATGAGTTCGAGCGCGATCCCGCCGGCGCCGACGATGACGACATTCAGGCCGTAGAGCGAGCGCCCCTCCTGAACAGTGCTCCAGCTGGTGGCCACCGCCCGTTTGGGCAGCACCCGCAACAGCGCGAGCGTGAGGGCGAGAGCGTGTTCGGCGACCGGCTCGGCATACGCCCCTTTGGCGCTCGTCCAGAGAAGACCGGGGCGGGACTCCGTGTCGAGGATGTCGGCGAAGGCGTCGACGCCCGCATAGGGCAGCTGCACCCAGCCGATACCCGGATGGGCTTCCAGGATCGGCGAGAAGGCGGCGGCGTCTTTGTACGACAGCCAGACGACGCCCCGGGTCTCATCGGAGAGTTCGGCGACCGTGCCGCCACCGGCGACCACCGCGTCGACGAACGTCTGGTTGGGCCGCGGGAGGATGGCGATCGGGCCCGGCTCGGGACGCCGCGCCGTCGGGATGGGGTCGGCATCGGCGGCGAGCACGGCGCGGTGCTGGCCGCCCGCGCGAGAGGCAGGCGGCGTACTTGGGGTTCTCGTTGTCATGGCAGGACTCTTTCTCGGTTCGGCCGGCGGTGACGCGGACGCCTAATCGGTGGAGGTGTGCTGCGGCCGGCGTTCCGTGCGGCGCTGCGGCGGTTTCAGAGCACGGGCGAGCCCGGCGACGAACGGATGCTCGGGAGCCGCGAGCACCTCCTCGATCGGCCCGTAGCCGACGACGCGTCCGGTGTGGAGCACGAGCGAGTTCGTCGTCGCCCGCCTCAGCACCGACAGATCGTGGCTCACCAGAACGGCCGAGAAGCCGACATGGTCCTTCAGCTGACCCAGGAGATCGATGACCGCATCCCGAACGGTGGCATCGATGCCGGCCGTGGGTTCGTCGGCGACCAGCACCGAGGGACCGAGCACGAGCGCCCGGGCGAGTGCCACCCGCTGCCGCTGGCCGGCGCTGAGCTCGTAGGGATACTTGCTGAGCACGCTCAGGGGCAGATGGACGGTGTCGAGCATGGTCGCCGCCCGCTCCCCCGCCGCGCGGCGACTGTAGTGCTCGTCACGTTCGATGATGGGGAGCGACACGTTCTCGGAGATGGTCAGCGACGGCTCGAGGGTGTTCGCAGCATCCTGCGCCAGATAGCCGACATGAAAGGTCACCTCCGCGAGGTCGCGCCGACGGGCTTTACGCAGCGAATGCCCGAGCACGGTGGCGTCTCCCCCGCTGATTCGCGGGCCCGGTTCCGAGGCCCGCAACGGAAGGCTCTGGCCCGCCAGCACAGCCGCCAGTGTCGACTTGCCCGATCCGGTCTCCCCGAGGATCCCGAGCACCTCCCCCGCTTCCACGCGGAAACTGACGCCTCGCAAGGCGACACAGGAGGCGCTAGCGCCCCGCGACGGATACTCGACGGACAGGTCGTTGACAGCGATGGCGGGGACAGAACTCACACCTACGACACTAGGCGCTCTCCGAGTGCAAAGCGCGGAGCTTCCCCCGCCGGTCGGCCTGTTCGATCGCGGAGGCACGGCAAGCGGCCCCGACGGTCACCGAGGTGTGCGCGAAACCGCTACTCCTCGCGCAAGCGTCGACGCTCGGCTTCGATCTGCATCATCGCCTGGCTGAGCGCGCGCGCAGCGGCCGGATCGTCGGTGCGTCGCAGACGCAGCTGCAGTTCGGCCTTCTCCCGCAGCAGGTCGCGTTCGATCAGCGCACCCGCCACCGAACGCGCGTACGCCGTGAGGTCCCCGGTTTGAGCTTGAGGCACCGAGGCGACGCTCAACTCGTTGACGAGCGGAGCGAACGGCGGCGGCACTTCGGCGGCGATGCGATCCACCCAGCCCGGCTCGGTGAGCGAAGCCAATTGGCTGCCGATCGCATCTTTCACGACGCCGAGCGACGGATTACTGAAGGGGACCTGCACCACGCGGGCAGCCCGTTCCGTGCCCACCTCCGACGGCAGCTGAAGCAGCACCATGAGCGTCTCGCGTTCCGTGCGCGAGACGGGATCGTTCGGGATCTCGACCATGCCGACGACGGGACGTTCCTCCGTGAGCGTCGTCGCCCGACCCGCGGTCGCGGGCCGCTCCCCGCGGCGGGCGGACTGCACCGCACGAAGGGTGTCCTGCAGATCGGCGCCCGAGAGCCGAGCGAGCTCACGGGCGTAACCGTTCTGCGAAGCGGGATCGCGGATGGTCGCGACGATCGGCGCGCCTCCGCGCATCGCAGAGGTTCGGCCTTCAACTGTGTTCAGGTCGTACCGTTCGACGACCTGGCGGATCATGAATTCGAACATCGGCTTCTTGGCGTCGATCATCCGCCGCACGGCGTCGTCGCCCTTCATCAGCCGAAGATCGCACGGGTCGAGCCCGTCCGGTCCGACCGCGACATACGTCTGCGCCGAGAAGCGCTGCTCCTCGCCGAACGCACGAGCGGCCGCCTTCTGGCCTGCCGCATCCGGGTCGAAGGTGAAGATGACCGAGCCTTTGCTATTGTCGTCGCCCATGACCCGCCGGATCACCTTGATGTGGTCGACGCCGAACGCGGTTCCGCAGGTGGCGACCGCCGTCGTGATGCCGGCCAGATGACAGGCCATCACGTCGGTGTACCCCTCGACGACGACGACCTGATCGAGCCGTGAAACTTCACGCTTCGCGAGGTCGAGCCCGTAGAGCACTTGGGCCTTCTTGTAGACCGGGGTCTCCGGCGTATTGAGGTACTTGGGCCCCTTATCGTCGTCGAGCAGGCGGCGCGCGCCGAACCCGATCGTCTGGCCGGTCAGGTCGCGGATGGGCCAGATGAGCCGGCCGCGGAAACGATCGTAAACGCCCCGATCGCCCTGGGACACGAGACCGGCCGTGCTCAGCTCTTCGACCGTGAACCCTTTGCCTCGCAGGTGCTTGGTGAGCTCATCCCAGCTTTTGGGCGCGAAACCGACACCGAACATGGTGGCGGCCATCGAGTCGAATCCGCGTTCGCCGAGGAAGCGCCGGCCGATCTCCGCTTCGGGCGCCCCCAGCTTGGAGCGGAAGAACTCTTCGGCGGCGCCGTTGGCGGCGAGGATGCGGGCGCGGTTGCCGTGCTCCGTCGGTCCCCCGCCCTCTTCGTAGTGGAGGCCGAACCCGATCCGTGCGGCGAGTCGCTCGACGGCCTCGGTGAACGACACATGGTCGAGTTTCTGCAGGAACTCGTAGACGTCGCCGCCTTCGCCGCAGCCGAAGCAGTGGTAGCGGCCGACGCCGGGGCGCACCTGGAAGCTGGGGCTCTTCTCGTCGTGGAACGGGCACAGTCCTTTGAGCGCGCCCACTCCGGCCGATTTGAGGCTCACATAGTCACCGATGATGTCGGCGATGTTTGTGCGAGCTTTGACCTCTTCGATGTCGTTCTGTCGAATCCGGCCGGCCATGCTTTCGATTCTAGTGAACTCCCGACGTCACCGGACGGGGCGCGGGGCTTCAGCCTAGGGGCGGGGCCGTTTGCGCCCTCGGGTGTTCTGTGCGATCTCGATGATGGCGACGAACACTTCGATGCCCACCCGTAGCAGCAGAACGGCGAGCATTGCGCCGACGAGCGTGATGATCAGGCCGAATAGGAAGACGAAAGCGCCGAGGAACGAATGCGTGGCGAGGGCGATCACCAGGCTGTACACCAGCGAGAGCAGCGTGCTCAGGCCGATGAGGACCAGACCGACCACGTACACGGGCCCGGCGAGCTTGCGCGTCACGTAGCTCGTGAACGTGAAGTCGAACAGCGACGAGAAGAACCGGGTGTCGTCGAGCCGTTCGGCGAAGTCGGTCACGCTGCGAGGCGAACTGGCGACGGTGCCGGCGTCGGTATCGGCGTCGGCGAACTCCTCTGTCGGCGCCGCAGTCACAGTCGCCGTGACGGTCGCGCTTGCGGTAAGCGTCTCGGATGCTGTGGGCTCTGCGGGCCCTGTGGGCTCCGTGGGCTCTGTGGGCTCTGTAACCGACGCTGAGACCGCACCTTCCTCCGTCGGCGTAGCGGCGGTGCCCGGGCCGGCGACTTTGCCGGGAGTCGCGCTCTCGGCCGCGGCGGACCGCTGCAGCGACGTGTTGTGGGCTGCCAGAGCGTTCTCGAGGATGCTTGGCTCGTCGCCGAGGAACTCCTCAGGCGGCGGTGTGCTCTTGTTGGCCGCCCGACGTGTTGCTGACTTCACCGCGGGAGCCGCATTCGTCGCGGAGGCGGCCGCCGCCTTCGTCGCTGCAGACGTGGTCTTCGCCGGCTTGGTGGCCGGTGCCTTGGACGCTGGTACCTTCGCCGCCGGAACCTTTGCCGCTGGAACCTTTGCCGCTGGAACCTCGGTCGCTGCCGCTCCCGCTGCCGTGGGGGCGCCCTTGGCTGCCGTCGTTTTCGACGCTGCCGTGGCGGGTTTGGCAGGTCCGGCGGGGGTGGATTTCGGTCGCGTCTTCCCGGTCGATGAGGCGGCGCCCCCTGCTCCCCCACCCGCCGTCTTGCCGGCTGTCCGGGTCGGCGCGCGCTTGACCGGCGTGGCCGGTTCGTCCGCGTGCGTCGGCTCGTCGCCGTTCACCGGTGGTTGTGGGGTGCTCATCTTTTCCTCCCGATCGCCGAGACTTCCAGCATTCTGCAGTGGGCCGGGGCTTTCAACCCCGTTCGGCGAACTCATTGTCGTACGAGACGTTCGTACCAGCTGAGAGCCGACTGATCCGTGAGGCTCGCGACCTGATCCACGATCACCCGTTTGCGGGCGACATCGTTCTCCGCGTCGTGCCAATCCTCGGCGAAGCCGGCATCGAGGTGCTGCGGCGCATCCGCGTAGAGCGCGTCGGCCAGCGTGGTGAGGATCTGCCGCTGTTGGGCGTAGATCGGTTGGCGGGTGTTGCGCGACATCACGAACGTGGCGACGATGCCTTTGAGAACAGCGATCTCCGCCTGGATGCCGGGGGGCACGACGACGTCGGCCCCGAATCGGACGAGGGTCGCCCCTGTCGCCCCCTGCCGGGTGGCATGGATGGCCGCACCCGCGAATCGGCCGATCAGCTGGCTGGTCAGGTTCTTGAGCCGTGCCTGCGAGCGGCGACTGCCGTCCCAGCCGTCGAGCCAGACGTCGAGGTTGTCGAGACGGTCGAATGCCGCGATCAGCTCGTCGTGGGTGAACTCGCCTCCGATCCATTCGTACATCGACCGAACGAGGTCGTCGTGATCGACCCGGCTGCCCAGTGCCGCAACGTCGATGTACCCGTTGACGACCGCATCCTCAAAATCGTGAACGGAGTAGGCGATGTCGTCGGAGAGATCCATGACCTGCGCTTCGATGCAGCGCACGCGCTCGGGTGCTCCGGCCCGCAGCCACTCGAAGACCGGCGTGTCGTCGGCGTAGAAACCGTATTTCGCCCGTCCGCTGGGATCGGCGACCGACGACGTGGAGGGCCACGGATATTTACAGCTGGCGTCGAGGCTGGCCCGGGTGAGGTTGAGACCGTAGACCCGACCGTCGGGGCCGAAGACTTTCGGCTCCAGCCGTGCGAGCAGCCGGAGCGTCTGCGCGTTGCCCTCGAATCCGCCGATGTCAGCGGCCCAGGTGTTGAGCGCGCGCTCGCCGTTGTGCCCGAAGGGCGGATGCCCGATGTCGTGTGCGAGGCAGGCGGTGTCGACGATATCGGGGTCGAGCCCGAGGCTCGTGGCGAGTTCACGCCCGACCTGCGCCACCTCGAGCGAATGGGTGAGGCGGTTGCGTGCAAAATCGATGCCGGCGGTCGGCGAGAGCACCTGGGTCTTGGCCGCGAGACGCCGAAGGGCGCTCGAATGCAGCAGCCGCGCGCGGTCGCGAGCGAAATCGCTGCGTCGGCTCGAGTGCTGTTCCGGGAGCCACCGTTCCCGGTCGTGCACGCTGTACTCGCCCGCGGGTAGGCCCGCTCCAACTGCCACCGTCTGCTCAGCCACCACTGTTGTGCACCTCCGCTTCGGCGATCTCGGCGCGCTGATAGCCGTCGAGATCGCGGCTGGCGAGCCAGCCTTCCGGCAGGGCGGGGCGTTTGGGCGAACCCGCACGACCGCGTTGGCCCTCGGCGGCCTCCCCCGGGTATTCCTGCTCCCAGTCGAGAGTGGCGAGCAGATCGTCCAGGTGGGCGAGGGTGTCGACCGTCGCCAGGCTCGCCCGCAGATCGCCCCCGACCGGGTAGCCCTTGAAGTACCAGGCGACATGCTTGCGGATGTCGCGGCAGCCGCGCTCTTCGCTGTCGAAGAACTCGACGAGCAGTTCGGCGTGGCGCCGGAACGTGCGCGCGACCTGACCGAGTGTGGGATGTGCCTGCGCACGTTGCGCCTCAGCGGCGGTGATCTCGCCCGAACGGGCGCGGAAGGCCGCGGCGAGATCGCCGAACAGCCACGGACGGCCGAGGCAGCCGCGACCGACGACCACACCGTCGCATCCCGTCTCGTCGACCATGCGCAGAGCGTCGGACGCGGACCAGATGTCTCCGTTGCCGAGCACCGGCGTTCCGGTGATCGTTTCTTTGAGCTTCGCGATGGCTGACCAGTCCGCGTGGCCGGAGTAGAACTCGGCGGCTGTGCGCGCGTGCAGGGCGATCGATGCGACACCGGCCCCCTCAGCCGCACGAGCGGCCTCGAGGTAGGTCAGATGGTCGCCGTCGATCCCCTTGCGCATCTTGATCGTGAGCGGCACGTCGCCGGCTGCCTTGACGGCCCCCTCGACGATCTCGCGGAACAGCCCGAGCTTCCACGGGAGCGCCGCCCCTCCGCCCTTGCGCGTGACTTTCGGCACTGGGCAGCCGAAGTTGAGGTCGATGTGGTCTGCCCGGTCTTCGGCGACCAGCATGGTGACCGCCTCGGACACCGTTTTCGGGTCGACCCCGTAGAGCTGGATGGAGCGCGGCGTCTCCGAGGCATGATGCGTGATCAGACGGAGCGACTCGGGCGTGCGCTCGACCAGGGCTCGCGACGTGATCATTTCACTCACATAGAGACCCGCCCCGAACTCCCGGCAGAGTCGCCGGAAGGCGGTGTTCGTGATGCCGGCCATTGGGGCCAGCACGACGGGCACGTCGAGTGCCAGCGGACCGATGGTCAGCTGGGGTGCGTGGCTTATCGTTGCAGTAGTAGACATCTCACTCGATTCTCCCAGAAAGCACGGTGAACCATGACCGAGAGCACGGATGCTGTGGAGACTCCGAGCAACGGCTCGCCTGTGGAGGGCGGTCGTGCCCGGGCCGAAGCCGACGCCGCGCGTCGCGGAGTGAGCGTCCGGATCGTCGAACGCCCCGCGGCCGGCAACCTGCAGGAGGCCGCCGCTCTGCTCGGGATCGAGCCCTCCGGGATCGTCAAGACACTGGTGGTAAAACGCAGCGACGGAACGTTCCTCTTCGCGCTTGTGCCCGGCGGCCGAAAGATCTCCTGGCCGAAACTGCGCGGACTCCTCAGTGTGAACAAGCTCCAACTTCCCGATGCCGCCGTCGCGCTCTCGGCCACGGGGTACGAGCGCGGGACGATCACACCTTTCGGCAGCACGACCGCCTGGCCAGTCGTCGCCGACCAGTCGGTCGCCGGTCGCAGCCTCGCCATGGGCGCCGGCGAGCACGGATACTCCCTCTTCGTCGAGGCCGACGACCTCATCTCGGCATTCGACGCGACCGTCGCCGACATCACCGACCCGGAGTAACCCTCACACGAGTTGTCACTCATTGCCGTGCCGTTCGGCGACGGCACGGCAATTCGTGACAACTCCTTCAGGGGCTGTGGATAACGTCGACAGACGTCAACGGATTCGTGGCAGGGTGTGCGGATGCCGAACGCCCGCCCCCTTCCAGCCGAGTTCCGAGCGCGTCCCTTCGCAACCGCGCAGGCGCTGGATGCAGGGATTCCACACTCCAGACTCCGCCGCGCCGACCTCGACCGCCCGTTCCATGGAACCCGACTTCCGGCCGGCGACCGCGGATTCCTCGATCGATGTGCCGCCCTGCAGACGGTGATGGGCGCCGATCACTTCTTCAGTCACACGACGGCAGCACGAATTCACGGTCTGCCACTGCCGGCGGCTGTCGCCGCAGACCCGACGATGCATGTCTCCGTCATTCCGCCGCACCGCGCACCGCGAAGGCGGGGCGTTGCCGGCCACCAGCTCCGCATCGACCCGGCACGGATCGTCGATGTCGCAACGCTTCCCGTGCCGGACGCGGTCGAGGTCTGGTGCGAACTCGCCTCGATGCTCACCGTCGATGCCGTGGTGCAGGCCGGCGATGCGCTCCTCCGGCGCCAGAACCCCCTTGCGACGGAGGAAGACGTGCATGCTGCCATTGCGTCAGCGACGAATCGTCCGGGAGTACGACGGCTGGATGAGGCGCTCCGCCTCATCCGACCGAGAACCGACTCGCCGATGGAGTCTCTCCTGCGACTCGCGATCGCCCGTGCCGGTCTGCCCGAGCCAGAGGTGAACGCCGTGATCCTCGACGAAAGCGGCTCCTTCGTCGCCTTCGGTGACCTCGTCTACCGCACGCATGGCGTCGTCGTCGAGTACGACGGTGACCATCACCGAACCGACGCCGACCAGTACACGAAGGATGTGGACCGCCTCTGGCGCATCGAACGGCTGGGGTGGCGTGTTCTGCGCCTCAACAGCACCCACATGCGCAACAACGCAGCCGAGGCGACGCGGCGCATCCGTCTCACCTTGGCATCGCCGTATGAGTCGTCACGAATTGCCGTGCCGTTCGGCGACGGCACGGCGATTCGTGCCAACTAGACGGTCGGGGTGGCTGTGGAGCCGGGGGTCGCGTCCGCACCCGGGACGACGCAGACGTCACCATCGCAGACCACGGCGTTCGCGTCGCCGAGCGGGATCAACCCGGGCTTGGCGGTCATGCGTGCACCCCTGACTGCTCCGAACCGGCGACACCATCCGCGTCGGCGCGCTCGGTCCAGACCTGCTCCAGCACCTGGGCGAAAGTCGACGCATCCTGCGCACCCGAGACGCCGTAGCGCCCGTCGATGACGAAGAAGGGGACGCCCTGGATGCCATACTCCTGCGCCAGGGACTGGTCGGCTCGCACATCCGAGAGGAACTGTTCGGATTGGAGCGCGGTGACCGCGGCGGCGCGGTCGAGCCCGACCTCCGCCGCGAGGTCGGCGAGGTCGGCGATCCGACCGATGTGACGGCCCTCGGTGAAGTAGGCCTTGAACAGCCTCTCCGACAGTTCGAGCTGCTTGCCCTGTGTCTTCGCGAAGTGCAGCAGCTCATGGGCTTTGACGGTGTTCGTGTGCTTGAGGCTGTCGAAGTCGTAGTCGAGTCCGACAGAGGACGCGATGCCGGTGACGCGCTCCAGCATCTGGGTCACCTGGGAGGCCTGCATCCCCTTGTGTCCGGCAAGGAAGTCGATCTCGCTTCCGTCGAAGTCGACGGGGGTGTCCGGAGAGAGCTCGAAGGAGTGGTATTCGATCTCGACGGCGCGTTCCTCGCCGTTCTGCTCGAACTCACCGCTTCCCGCTTCGAACTTGCGTTTGCCGATATAGCACCACGGGCAGGCGATATCGGACCAGATGTCGATCTTGATGGGTTCACTCACGTGAGGGGCAACATCCGGCATCACGCGGGCATTCCCGGCGCATCCACCGCTCCCCCGAATCGCCGGTTGCGGGAGGCGAACAGCTCGACCGCGCGCCAGAGGTCGGCACGGGAGAAGTCGGGCCAGAGAGTATCGAGGAACACCATCTCGGCGTAGGCACTCTGCCAGAGCAGAAAGTTGCTCGTGCGCTGCTCCCCCGAGCTGCGCACGAACAGGTCGACATCGGGCATCTCGGGCGCGTAGAGGTGGCGCCGGATGGTCTTCTCGGTCACCGCTGACGGTTTGAGTCGGCCGGCGGCCACCTCGTCGGCGATTGCGCGCACCGCATCCGCGATCTCGGTTCGTCCGCCATAGTTCACGCACATGGTCAGGGTGAGCACATCGTTGCCGGCTGTGAGGCGTTCGGCGAACTGCAGCTCTTTGATCACCGATGACCACAACCGCGGCTTGCGCCCAGCCCAGCGGACTCGCACGCCCCACTCGTTCAGCTGATCGCGCCGCCGATGCAGCACGTCGCGATTGAACCCCATCAGAAACCGCACCTCGTCGGGCGAGCGCTTCCAGTTCTCTGTGGAGAAGGCGTAGACGCTCAGATGCTTGACCCCGATCTGGATGGCGCCGGCCACCACATCAAGCAGGGCCGCCTCTCCGGCCCGGTGCCCTTCGATGCGGGTGAGTCCACGCGTGTTCGCCCAGCGTCCGTTGCCGTCCATCACGATCGCGACATGCTCGGGCACGGCCGCGCGCGGGATCTCGGGCGGATACACCCCGGTCCAGTCGACAGGGCGGAACTCGACCGCATCCCGGTGCGTGTACGGCTTGGGGCTCATGCGCCTGCTCTCCGTTCGTGCTGCACGTGCTGGAGCGAGCGCAGGCCGCGCTCCAGGTGCCATTGGGTGTACGCGGCGACGACGCCGCTGGCCTTGGACTGCGTGGAGTCGTCGGTCCGCTCCGCCGCCGCCCAGTCGCCGGTCAGCAGGGCGCCGAGCAGATCGATGGTGGCCGTGTCGAGCCGGGGCGCGCCCTGCGGTGCACAGTCTGCGCAGACGACGCCGCCCAACTGGACGACGAGCGACAGGTGCGGGCCGGGCGCGCCGCAACGAGCGCAGTCGAGGAAGCTGGGCGCCCATCCGGCCAGCGAGAGCGCCCGGAGGAGGTAGGAGTCGAGGGTCAGTGCCGCCCCGTGCTCCAGCTTCGACAGCGACCGGAGTGCGCCGACCAGCAGCAGGTACTGCTGCAGCGATGACTCGGACTCCGTTACGCGATCGGCGGTCTCGACCATGGCGTTGGCGGCGGTGTAGCTCGCGTAGTCTTCCGCGATCGCGGCACCGTACGAGCCGAGCGACTCGGCCTGCGTCACCACGTCGAGGCTGCGGCCCTCGTAGAGCTGCACATCGGCGACCATGAACGGCTCCAGCCGGGCACCGAACTTCGACGCCGTGCGCCGCACCCCTTTCGCGACCGCTCGCACCTTGCCGTGCTGCCGCGTGAGCAGCGTGACGATGCGGTCGGCTTCACCCAATTTGTGGGTGCGCAGCACGACGGCTTCATCACGGTAAACGGGCACACCCGATTATCCCGCGTCACGCCGACAATGCGGATCAGCCGCGCATGGTACAAGTGACGTATGAGCACCTCGGCCTTCACGATCCCCTTGTGGATCGACCTCGTCGCCGTGGGTGTCGGCAGCCTCCAGGGGGCCATGTTCGCCTCCGGTTTCCGTGACCGTCGTCTCGACCTCCTGGGTGTCGCGATCATCGGTGTGGCCACCGGCGTGGGGGGTGGACTGCTGCGCGATCTGCTCCTCGTGACCCGCCCGGTGGCGCTGCAATCCAATTGGTATCTACCGATGACGGTCGTCGCCGCGCTGCTCGGGATGCTGCTGGTTCGGCTGTTCCGGCGGCTCGATCCTCTGATCACGCTGCTCGACGCTCTGACGATCGGGCTGTTCGGCGCCATCGGCGCCACGAAGGCGCTCTCGCTCGGCCTTCCCGAGGTGCCGGCCGTGTTCGTCGGCGTGGTCTCCGCCGTGGGCGGCTCCATTCTGCGCGATATGCTGCTCAACCTGCCGATCGCTCTCATGCATGTCGGCTCTCTCTATGCGGTGGCCGCCGGCGGCGGAACCATCGTGCTCGTCCTGCTCGTCGATCTGCGGGTTCCGATCGGCGTCGCGGCGATCGTCTGTGTGGCCGTCACCCTCATCATCCGGCTCCTCGCCGTTCGCTTCGGCTGGAGCCTTCCGGAGCAGCGGGAACTCAGCCGCATTCCTCGCCCGCGCTGGCCGCGCATCCCGCGCCGCACGGCCACCGAACGCACGGAGACCGGTTCGATCCCGCGGTACAAGCTCGACAAACCCGATTGAGCAATGCAGAAACGCCCCGGACCGTGCGGTCCGGGGCGTTTCTCTTCAGCGGGTTCAGGCGGAGACGAGGTCGCTCGTGTTGGCCGACTCGACCGCGCGCACGGCACGGTTCACGGCGGACACGACAGCCTTGAAGGAAGCGGTCGTCGTATCGGCATCGATCCCGACGCCCCACAGACGCTGGCCTTCCACATCCAGTTCGACGTAGGCGGCCGCATAGGCGGATTCGCTGGCCGACAGCGTGTGCTGGGAGTAGTCGTAGAGGTGCACATTCACGCCGTGGCCGTGCAGCACGTCGAGGAACGCGGCGATCGGTCCGTTTCCGCGACCCGTCGCCTTCGCCACGGTGTCACCGTCGCGAAGAGTGACGGTGAGGTCGACCTCGTCGCCCGACTCGTTCGACGTGCTCGTGCTGCCCAGCTCGAACCGGCCCCACTTGTTCTCGGTCTCGTCGACCGGCGCCGGAAGGTACTCGTCTTGGAAGATCGCCCAGATGTCGTCGCTGGAGACTTCGCCGCCCTCTTCGTCGGTCTTGGCCTGCACGACGCCGGAGAACTCGATCTGCAGCTTGCGCGGCAGGTCGAGCGCGTGGTCGGTCTTCAGCAGGTAGGCGACGCCGCCCTTGCCCGACTGCGAGTTGACGCGGATGACGGCCTCGTAGCTGCGGCCCAGGTCCTTCGGATCGACCGGCAGGTACGGCACCGCCCACACGAGGTCGTCGACCTCCTTGCCGGTTTCGGCGGCCTCGGCAGCCATCGCCTCGAAGCCCTTCTTGATCGCGTCCTGGTGCGAGCCGCTGAAGGCGGTGAACACCAGGTCGCCGCCCCACGGGCTGCGCTCGTGCACCGGCAGCTGGTTGCAGTGCTCGACCGTGCGCTTGATCCCGTCGATGTCGCTGAAGTCGATTTGCGGGTCGATGCCCTGGGTGAACAGGTTGACGCCCAGGGTCACCAGGTCGACGTTGCCGGTGCGCTCGCCATTGCCGAACAGGCAGCCCTCGATGCGGTCGGCGCCGGCCATGTAGCCCAGCTCGGCCGCCGCGACGGCGGTGCCGCGGTCGTTGTGCGGGTGCAACGACAGGATGACGTTCTCGCGGTGGGCCAAATGGCGCGACATCCACTCGATCGAGTCGGCGTAGACGTTCGGGGTCGCCATCTCGACCGTGGCCGGCAGGTTGACGATGACCTTGCGCTCGGGGGTCGGCTCGAAGACCTCGATGACCTGGTTGCAGATGTCGACGGCGAAATCGAGCTCGGTTCCGGTGTAGCTCTCGGGCGAGTATTCGTAATAGATCGTGGTTCCCGGAACCAGCGCCTCCATCTGGCGGCAGAGGCGGGCGCCAGACAGTGCGATGTCGATGATGCCTTGGCGGTCGGTGCGGAACACGACGTCGCGCTGCAGGATGCTCGTGGAGTTGTACAGGTGCACGATGGCCTGCCTGGCGCCCACCAGCGACTCGTAGGTGCGCTTGATCAGGTGCTCGCGGGCCTGGGTGAGAACCTGGATGGTGACGTCGTCGGGAATCGCGTTCTCTTCGATGAGGCTGCGGACGAAGTCGAAGTCGGTCTGGCTCGCGCTCGGGAACCCGACCTCGATCTCTTTGTAGCCCATGCGCACCAGCAGGTCGAACATGATGCGTTTGCGCTCGGGGCTCATCGGATCGATGAGGGCCTGGTTTCCGTCACGCAGGTCGACAGCGCACCAGCGGGGCGCCTGCGTAATGCGGTTGTCGGGCCATGTGCGATCGGGCAGTTCCACCCGGATCTGCTCGTGGAACGGACGGTACTTGTGGATCGGCATGGCGCTCGGCGCCTGTGTGTTCTTCATGGTCTGAAATCTCCTCGCGAGGTGTGGTGGAGAGCCGACGACGAACTCCGCGACGAGGGAGGCCCAGAACTAGGACTCGTCGCGGCAGCTAAGAAGGAGCAGACCGAACACAGGGTTGAGCTTACCACGCAAGCCCGTGCCGGCCGCCGCGAGCCTCATCCGCGGCCCCTCACGAGATTCGCCGCCTGGCGCACAGAGAGCTGAGGCAGGTAAGCGCGGGCCAGCGCGACCCCGATGGCCGGAAGGGCGACCGGATCCGGGTAGGCCATGATCAGCGGATGCAGTTCGGGCTGGAACTTGCGTTTGAACTTGAGCAGCGACCGGAAGCCGTAGACCGGTTCGAGCGAGGCGCTGAGGAAGCCGAGCGTGCGGTCCATTCCGGAGCGTTCCGTCTCGGGGCCGCCCTCGGCGGTGTGCGCGAGCGGAGCGGCCGAGAGGCTCATGAACTCCACGCCCTCGTCGCGCATCCGGGTGGCGGATTCGGCGATGAGGAACTCCATCACACCGTTGATGCTTCCCGGCCGGCGCCGCATGAAGTCGAGCGTCCACCCCACGACCAGACCGTTGCGGTAGGTGGGGAGCCAGCTCGTGACGGCCTCGATGCGACCGTTCTCGTCGACCGCGAGCATGAGGCCGACGGCCGGGTCGCGCAGTTCGTCGAGACCGCCGAGGGTGAAGCCCATCTCGGGCAGGTCCTTCTCGGCCACCCACTGCTCGGAGATGTCGGAGAGCTGCACGGCCGAGGTCAGCGGGAGCGCCTGGTAGGTCGTCCATTCCGCACGGATGCCTGCCCGCTGCGCCCGATTGATGGAGGTTCGCACGTCTTGCCACTTCTTGCCGGTGGTCGCCCACTGCTGCGGGCGGATCACGGTCTCCTCCGCTACCACCATCGTCGACCAGCCCATCTCGTCGAAGACCGGCTGCAGGTCGGCGTCGACGCTGTAGTAGACCGGGATCCATCCGTTGTCGTCGCAGAACCGGGCGAACCGGTCGATCGTGCGGTCGTGCGGAGGCGGTGCGCCGAACGGACCGCCGGTTGTGATCGCAATGCGTCCCACGACGCGGTAGGCGATCGCGCGACCGTCGGCCGGATCGAACCAATAGCTGTTCCCCGACCAGGTGGCCATGAACGAGATGGCGTCTCCCCCGCCTCGCTCGAGGAGGTCGCGCACGCGTGTCGCGTCGCTGGTATCACGACGGAACCCGCGCCCGCGCATCACGGGGATCGCCGCGATCATCACCACGAGCCAGAAGATCGTGCCGATGTTGCGGTAAAGGGCGACCCCGAGCGGGGAGGTCGGCAGGTAGCTGACCGGCTCGCGGCGCAGGAAGTTGACCGGGATGAACCGCTCGAGCACGTCGCCCAGTAGGTCCCCGAGGTCGATCGGGCGCGTGTAGCCCGAGTTGCGCTGCAGATATCCGACCGCGATGTACAGGAGCGCCAAGACGACGCCGGTAACGACGATGGTGACCACGTACCGAACGACCGCTCGCGTCGAAGGCCGCACCGGGAAGTGCTGCCGCAGCGCGATCAGCACGATGGCGATCGCCAACGGCAGCAGAGCCGAGAGCGCCAGCATCGCGGTCACTTCCCAGTAGCGGGCGGCGAAATGCGGATGGGTGGAGACGCCCGCCAACGGCAGCAGTCCGAAGTACAGCGCCGACAGAACGGCGAGCATGACGTTGACGGCCACGGCGAGCCACACGGCGAACCGGCTTCCGCGGAGCAATCCGTACGCCGCGACGAGCAGTACCAACAGCGGGAGCACCGAGACGAGGATCGGCCCGATGCCGTTGATGCGCTCGATGGTCAGATCGTGGAGGCACTGCCTGGTCACCGCGAACGCCTGGCAGCGCTCCAGCAGCGAGCCGCGGTCGGGAACGTCGTTGCTGAACAGCAGGCCGATCGGCGAGAGAAGACCATAGCGCGATTTGGTGAGCAGCCCGATCACCGGCCCGATCGCTGTGATTGACACAGCCGAGGCGAGCAGCACCCGGATCTCGTGGTGGGAGCTGCGAACCCATCCGCCGAGTTTCGCGGTGGGCCGCAACAGCACGCCCAGCGCCAATCCGAAGAGCACGGCGAGCATCCGATAGACATCGGACGGCAATCCGGAGTAGAGCACGAAGACCAGTGCGACGAGCACGGTGAGCACCCGGATGCGCCGTCGCCACAGCGCGCTCGCGAAAGCGCTCGCAGCCATGATCGTGCCGCCGATCGCGGTGAACACGTCGAGCACGACGAGGTTGTGAACATTGCGCGCCCACATCTCACCGGTCTGGGATGCGAGAAGCTGCACCCCCACACCCACGACGATGCCGAGAACGGAGGTGACGAAGAACGACACGGCCGTGCGCCACCACCCCATCAGGTGCTCCGCGGCCCCGACGAGAAGGACCGTGAGCGCGAGTGCCACGATCAGTTCACCCAGGCTGTCGGTGAAGATCACCGAGGTGATCGGTGTCCACCAGTGGCCGTCGAGCAGCGGTCCGGGCCCTGTTCCCAGCCAGATGCGCAGCGGCCGGTGCGGGCCATGGATCGGCCCGGTGACCAGGGCGAGAACCAGGATGACCACCGTGATCGTGGCGGTGAAGGGATGCGCGACAACGAGCCGGAGGGCGCGTCTGGCCCCGGCGGCCACGCGTCCTGGCCGGCGGGGCTCGACCGCAGGAGTTTCGTCGCTCACGAGCGCAATCCTAGATGGGCCGCGATGAGCGGGAAGCCGTGCACGAGGGTGTAGCGCACCGTGTTCCAGTCATGGGCGGAACCCGGAGAGACCAGAAGGTCGGAGGTGATGCCGGCGGCCCGCGCCTCTGCGTCGAGTGTTTTGGCGAAGGCGAGATATTTCGCATCGTCCTGTCCGACGCCGAACACGATGAGCGTGTTCGTGAACGGAGCACCGGCCTTCATCAGCGCTGCGGGCTGGGCGGCCTCGTAGGCCTTCTTCGAGCCGCCGAACCCCTTGGTCACGGTGGTCGATTCTGCGCCGAGTGTCGGGCCGAGTTCGCTGGATGAAGCCAGCGCCGACCCGAACTGGTCGGGGTGTCCTGTAGCGAATTGCACGGCGCAGGTCGCCCCCTGCGAGTAGCCGAAGACACTCCAGGCGGCCGGGTCGCTGCTGACCCGGAAATGCGCCTTGATCCACGCCGGCACGTCTTTCAGGAGGTAAGTGGCCGACTTGCCGAACGCCGCCGAATCGACGCACATCGGGTTGCGGCCGGCTCCGCCGAGCTGATCCGCCGCCACCACGATCGGCGCGATACCGCCGTGCTTCGCCGCATACTGGTCCATCGTCGTGGCGATGTGCCCTGCCGTGAACACATCGGCGGGCGCGCCGGGCTGGCCTGCGAACGCGTACAGCACCGGGAGAACGGGAGGGGCGGCTGTCAGCGCCGCCGGCGGAAGGTAGACGATGGCCTTGCGAGCGGGGAATCCCGAGGTCGTCGCCGGGATGCGCACCGTTCCGATCTCACCGCGTGCCGGAACGCTCGCCGGGGGCGTCCAGGTCTTCTCGTAATCGGTGCCGATGTTCGCCACTTCGCCGCGTTCGCTGTGGATCGTCAGCGCTTTGTACGGCACGACACCGAGGGCGTCATCGAGGTTTCGGTAAGCGCCGAAGTCCACATTGATTCCGGCACCCGCTGCAATGAGGAACACGGGGATGCTCAGAACGGCGATCACCTTCCGCCACCACCGCGAGCGGAAGAGGTTGACGAGCGCGAGGGCGAGTCCGGCGAAACCGATGGCCGTCCACATCCGGGTCACCGGTGTCAGCTCGACTCCGAACACGTCCATGACATCGCCGAACAGCCAGATCACGAACAGGCCGAGCAGCGCACCGATCACCACGGCCGAGATCCCCGCCAGCATCCGACGGACGGTCGGGCGGATGAGGAGGTACAGCGCGAGAAGCGAGACCAGCACGTCCACCGTGATGAGGAACGGGCGCTGATCGATGCGCAGGGTCATGAGCCAGTTCAGGGCGGGTCCTTTCAATGCGACGGCATGGCCGACGCACCATTATTGGATACTCAGCCGGTCTCAAGCTGAGGTGACGGGGCCGTTCAGGCAATTCCTAGGAAGCGAACGGCTCGTCGGAAGGATCGCCTAATCGACCGCCAGGGCTGCGACCGGTGCCACAGCGGTCGCCCTTCGGGTGGGGGCGACCGAAGCCGTCACGGCGAGGATTGCCGCGGCGAGGATCACCAGTCCAAGGAACGGCCACGGCAGTTCGGGAACCAGAAGCCCTCCGCCCGGGATGGCTCCCAGTAGAGACTGTGCACCGATCCACCCGTAAAGCGTTCCCAGCATGAGGCCGGTGACGATCGCGGCAAAGGTGAGCTGCGCGCTCTCGGCGAGGATCATCCGACGCACCTGGCCGGCGCTGAAACCCAGAGCTCGCAGCAGGCCGAGCTCCCGCCGCCGCTGCAGCACGCTGAGCGAGAGGCTGTTCACCACCCCGACCGCGGCGATGACGGCGGAGAAGCCGATCAGCACGGTGAAGACCGCCATCGTCACCGTGAGCACGCCGTCCACTCCGCCGTAGAGGCCCGGTTCGCTCTCCTGCGCGCGTTGGATCATCTGAAGGTACGACTGCGAGGCGACGACGAACATCGTGATCAATGTCACACCGATCACGAGCCCGATCGTGGTGCGCGAACTGCGCTCCGGATTGCGCACCGCGTTCGCTGCGGCGAGCCGAGCTGCGGTGCCTCGGCCGAACAACAGCCCGACGGCGCGGAGCACGCCCGGCATGAACAGCGGCGCGGCGAGGATGACGCCGGTGAACGACAGCACGCCGCCCGGCAGCGCGATCAGCACGCCGTACGGCCCCAACGATGACAGCAGCGAGTCCGCCGGCCTGGCGAAGACGCCCAGGCCGAGGAGCAGGCCGAAGACCAGTAGCAGGGCGCCCACCACCATCAGTAGCACGGCGACGACCACGCGGCCCCGGCTCGCTCGGACCTGCGCGGCCGGGCGTTCCTCGGCAGCGCCCAGCGCCTGCACCGGGGTGACGGTGAGCACCCGCCGGCTCCCCACCCAGGAGGCCAACCAGGTCGTGAAAACGACGACCGCCAACGGGGCGAGCAGTACGGGCGTGATCACGGGATACAGCACATCCGGCAACACACCCGCCGCGACGAACAGTCGCACGGCGACGAGCGTGAGAGCCGCTGACACCGCGCCGCCGAGCACGGCGCCGAGGAGGCCGACGGCGAGCCCCTCGGAGGCGACCGATCGCCGCTGGGCCCGCGCGCTGGAACCGATGAGGCGCAACAGGGCGATGGTGCGGGTGCGCCCGGCGATGATCGTCGCGAAAGTGTTCGTCGTCACGATGGCGCCGACGTACACGGCGATGATGAAGAAGATGACGGCGACGACACTCAACGCGACGAGCACGCTGCCGTGTGCGGCCACATCACTGTGCGAGATGTAGGCGGTCAGCACCCCGGTCGACGACAGCAGGGCGACACCGAACGCCGAACTGAGCGCCGCGACGAGGATGCTGGCACGGTGGTCCCGCGCATTCGCCCGGAAGGCGGAGAACGGACGGTTCATGCGTGCTGCTCCATCCCCAGCATGTAGCTGGAGATCGCTTCCGGCGTCGAGCGGGGTCGTTCCGCCACCACCGCTCCGTCGGCGAGGAACACGATGCGATCGGCGTAGCCGGCGGCGATCGGGTCGTGGGTCACCATGGCGATGCTCTGCCCGTACGTCCGGCTCGCCTCCGCGAGCAAGCCGAGCACTTCCCGCCCCGTCCGGGAGTCGAGGTTGCCGGTCGGCTCGTCGGCGAAGATGAGGTCGGGCCGGGTGGCCAGCGCGCGCACGATCGCGACGCGTTGCTGCTGACCGCCGGAGAGTTCGTGGGGGCGGTGGCGCAACCGGTTTGTGAGGCCGAGCGACTCGATGAGGTGGTCGATCCACTCCCCCTGCGTCCGCGTGGGCCGTCGCCCGTCGAGCTCGAACGGCAGACGGATGTTCGCCGCGACATCCAGGGTCGGCACGAGGTTGAACGACTGGAACACGAACCCGACGCGCCGACGACGGAGCATGGTCAACTCCGCGTCGCCGAGACCGGTGATCTCTGTCTCGCCCAGCCAGACCTGGCCGGAGGTGACGGTGTCGAGCCCGGCCATGATGTGCATGAGGGTCGATTTGCCCGAACCGCTCGGTCCCATGATCGCCGTGAAGCGACCGGCCGGGATGCCGAGGGTCACGCCGTCGAGCGCGTTCACCCGTCCGGCGCCTGTCCCGTAGGACTTCGTGGCATCCACCACGCGGGCCACGAGGCCTTCGGTGGATGTCGAGCCCGGTTCGAGGGCGGGGATCGTCTCGCTGGTGGCGTTGTCCATGCCTCCACGCTACGGACCCGGCGCCGCAGGCGAATCAGGCGTTGGACCCATCCGATCTCCGTCGGGAGGATGATTCCTCATCCGCCCCGGTGAGTCCGTGTTCGAAGGCGTAGACCACCATCTGCACCCGGTCGCGCAGCCCCAGTTTGCTCAGGATGCGGCTGATGTGCGTCTTCACTGTCGCCTCGCTGAGGAATTCCGTCGACGCGATCTCGGAATTGCTGAGCCCTCGCGCGGCGAGCACGAAGATCTCGCGTTCCCGCGAGGTGAGGTTGCCGAACTCGGGCGGCTGCGGTTTGACCGGCTCACTCGACGAGAAGTACTGGAAGAGCTCGCGCGTGGCCCCCGCCGCGATGACGGCGCTTCCAGCGTGCACTGTACGGATTGCCGCGAGGAGGAACTCGGGCTCGGCGTCTTTCAGCACGAAGCCGCTCGCGCCGCCGCGGATCGCCCTGGCGGCCGCTTCGTCGAGGTCGAACGTGGTCAATACGAGGATGCGCGGGGGCGTGCGCCCCTCCTTCGTTGCGTTCTCGACGATCTGGGTGGTCGCGGCGATGCCGTCCATCACCGGCATGCGGATGTCCATGAGCACCACATCCGGGCTGGTCTCGGCGGCGAGCTGGACGCCTTCGGCACCGTTCGCGGCCTCCCCCGCGAGTTCGAGATCGGGCTGCGACGTCACCAGCATCCGCACCCCGGCGCGGAACAGCGCCTGATCGTCGACGAGCAGTACCCGGATTCGCTCGGCCGCGCTCACGCCGCCGCTCCCGCCGGAAGGAACGCGCTCACCACAAACAGGTCGCCGGCCGGTCCGGCCGCGAGGGAACCGCCCGCGAGCGTCGCCCTCTCCCGCATCCCGGGCAGGCCGTGCCCCACACGGGCGGATGCCGTCCCGGCCGATGGCGTGTCGATGCTGATGGGTTTCATGGTGTTCCTCACGGTGATGACGACCCCCGGTCCCCCGTTCTCGCTCGCCACTTCGGCGAGCACGACGGAGGCGGAGGCGGCGGTGTCCCCATGCCGGAGGGCGTTGGTGAGCGCCTCCTGCACGATGCGATATGCGGCGATCTGCTGGGCCGAGCCCAGCCAGCCGAGGTCGCCGACCCGTTCGACGGTGACGTCGAGCCCTGCGGCGCGAATCTGGTCGACGGTGCGCTCCAGGTCGTCCAGCGATGGTTGGGGGCCTTCCGGCTGGGCATGCCGCAGCTCGGCGAGCAGCACCCGCACGTCGCCGAGCGCCGAGCGCGCGGTCGACGCGATGGTCTTGAGGGCTTCGTCCACGGTGTCCGGATCGGAGTGTCGGGCGTAGCGTGCGCCGTCGGCCTGTGCGATCACCACCGCGAGCGAGTGGGCGACGACGTCGTGCATATCGCGCGCGATGCGTGTTCGCTCCTGCTCCACGACGACGTCTTCGACGGCGCGGGCGCGATCGAACTCGGCGGCGACCTGCGCTCGCCGCGACACGCGGGCATTGCGCCAGGTGCGCATCAGGAGCCCGAGCACCCAGGAGAGTCCGAGCACGGTGACGCTCACGACGAACAGGAAGGCGAATTGCAGCGTGAGCTGGCCGATCGAGCTTGACAGCAGGTCGAGATAGTTCTGGCTGACCGCCGAGGTCAGCGTGAGGTAGAGCGAGGCGACCACGGCGCCGATGCCGGCCGAGATCAGCCCGGACCAGCGCACGATCGTGTCGCCGTACGCGGCCGTCGCGTAGAGCACGATCAGCACGCCGACGTCGCTGAACTGGATGTTGTGGCCCGTGGTCATCTGCAGGATCGCCGAGATCCACGCCAGTGAGAGAGCGACAGCCGGCGACATTCGGCGCACCGCGACGGCCACCGCGAAGCCGATCATCACGAGGAAGCCCGAGCGCGGTCCCCCGCTGCCGTCGAAGCCGCCCACGTTCACCGCATCCAAGACGATGCAGAAGAACGCGAACGCAGCCGCGCCGGCGATGTCGAAGGTGAGCTCGGGGCGGGTGAGCCGGCGCACGAGTCCGGCGCTCTCTGTGTGCGGATCGGCGAGACGCGTTCCGCCGGACGACGCCAACCAGACCAGCACCGAGCGGCCGTCCGTGGTCGGCGTCGCCCGCTGGCGCGCGACGAGGTAGCCCACGAACCACCCGGCGACGAAGGCGACGATGAGAAGCAGGCTCATCAGCAGGAGGCCGACGCCCTGGCTCGTGTAGTAGCCCGCGATCACCGGGCCGAACTGCGGAAACTTCAGCTCGCCGCCGACAGTGAACAGATAGGCGACCGCCGGGCCGAGCAGAAAAGCGGAGGCGAAGTCGAACCAGCGCGCCACCGGCCCGGCGTGCGCCGCAACGCCGAACGTCGTCAGGAACACCGCCAGGGCCGCGATGACGCGGAACAGCGCCTCCTGCGTTCCGGAATTGCCGACGTCGACGACGACTGCGGCCCAGATCAGGCACAGCGAGACAGCGGGCAGCACCCGCGACAATGCCACGCTGGCGCAATAGAACACCAGGGCCAGCGCCGCCTCGATGTCGACGGCCAGCCCCGACAGCAGCCAGACGCCCAACAGCACCAGTCCGAGGGCGGGCTCGAGCACCCACCGGAACGGTACGAGCCGATCCAGGAGTCGAGTGGGGCGCAGCATGCCTCTACGGTACGGGCCGCGACGACCGCTCAGGCGCCGTCGTGGCGGATTTCATCCCCTGGATGTATGCAACCGGATCAGAAACCGAGACGCCCGAGCTGTTTCGGGTCGCGCTGCCAATCTTTGGCGACCTTGACCCGGATCGACAAGAACACATGCTTGCCGAGCAGCTTCTCGATCGGAACACGGGCGGTCGCCCCCACCTCGCGGATGCGGCTGCCCGCCTTCCCGATCACGATCGCCTTCTGGCTGTCGCGCTCGACGAAGAGGTTGGCGTACACCTCCACCAGCTCTTTGTCGTCGCGTTCGATGATGTCGTCGATCGTCACGGCCAGCGAGTGGGGCAGCTCGTCTTCGACACCCTCCAGCACGGCCTCCCGGATGTATTCGGCGATCCGGTCTTCGAGTCCCTCGTCGGTGACCGTGTCGGCCGGGTAGAGCGGGGACGGCGAGCTCGGGAGCAGTCGCATCAGTTCGGCCGTCAGCGTGTCGAGCTGGATGCTGCTCGTCGCCGAGATCGGCACGATAGCCTCCCATTCCCGCAGCGCGGAGACGGCGAGCAGCTGTTCGGCCACCGCCGGCCGGCTCACCGCGTCGATCTTCGTGACGATGGCCACCTTCTTCGCCCGCGGATACTCGTCGAGCTGCTCATTGATGAAGCGGTCGCCGGGGCCGATCTTCTCGTCGGCCGGAACGCAGAAGCCGATCACATCGACATCGCCGAGCGTGGCCTGCACGAGTGAGTTCAGCCGCTCGCCGAGCAGTGTGCGCGGGCGGTGGATCCCCGGCGTGTCGACGAGGATGAGCTGCCCGTTCTTCTGGTGAACGATGCCGCGGATCGCCCGACGGGTCGTCTGGGGTTTCGAGCTCGTAATGGCAACCTTTTCGCCGACGAGCGCGTTGGTGAGCGTGGACTTCCCGACATTCGGGCGGCCGACGAACGAAACGAATCCGGCGTGAAAGTCGTTCACGGTTTGTTCTCCTCTTGCGACGCGTCCGGCGCCGCGATCAGGGCTGCGTCACGTTCGACGAGCACGGTGCTGACGTGTTTGCGCCGGCCTTCGGTTCGGTCGACGGTGAACCGCAGACCGTGACTTGATGCGGTCGACCCCACACCGGGGAGCCGTCCGAGTGCTTTGGAGACGAGGCCGCCGACAGTGTCGACGTCGTCGTCGTCGAGTTCGAGGCCGAAAAGCTCCCCGAGCTCGTCGATGGGGAGTCGCGCGCTGACGCGGTACCGCCCTTCGGAGACCTGCTGGACCAGTTCGACCTCGTGGTCGTACTCGTCCGAGATCTCCCCCACCAACTCTTCGATGAGGTCCTCCATGGTGACGAGACCGGCGATGCCGCCATACTCGTCCACGACCATCGCGAGGTGGTTGGACTCCAGCTGCATCTGGCGCAGCAGGGTGTCGGCCGTTTTCGACTCCGGAACGAACAGGGCAGGGCGGGCGAGGTCGCCCATCGTCATCTCGTCGGCCCCCAGCGGGCTCTCGAAGCTGAGCTTGGCCACATCGCGCAGGTAGAGCACGCCGACCACCTCATCCGGGTCCCCGTCGATCACCGGCATACGAGAGACGCCCCTGCTGAGGAAGAGGCCCATCGCGGTGCCGATCCCGGCGCCGCGATCGACCGTCACCATATCGGTGCGCGGGATCATCACCTCGCGCACCACCGTGTCGCTGAACTCGAAGATCGAGTGGATCAGCTCGCGGTCGTCCTCCTCCAGAACATCGAATTCGGCGGCCTCGTCGACGATGCTCAGCAGCTGCTCCTCGCTCGCAACCGGGGCCGAGCGGGAGCGGGATGGCGTCACCTTGTTCCCCAGCGCCACGAGCCCGTTGGCGATCGGGCCGAGGAGCACACGGATGAACCGGATGAGTGGGGCTGTCAAGCGCAGCAGATACGTCGAGTTGGCCCGGCCGACGCTCCGAGGGCTCGCACCGACCAGCACGAACGACACACCGGTCATGATGAGCGCGGAGAGGATCAGCGACACCCACCACTCTTCGAAGATCGTCTCGAAACCGAGCGTCACGAGCACCGCCGCCGTCGTCTCGGCAGTGATGCGGATGAAGTTGATGGCGTTGAAGTGCGCCCCCGGGTCGGCTGCGATGGCCCGGAGTGAGCTTTGGGCCCGCGACGTCTCGGCCAGTTCGGCGATGTCGGAGCGCGACTGCACCGAGATCGCGGCGTCGACGGCGGCCATCAACCCGCCGAACGCCACGAGAAGGAACGCGACGATGAAGAACAGCGTTGCGAGCATCCCGGCCCCTAATGCTGTCGGTCGTAGCGCGAGAACCCGATGAGGATGTCGCGCTGGATTCCGAACATCTCACGCTCTTCCGCCGGCTCCGCGTGGTCGAAGCCGAGCAGGTGCAGCATCCCGTGAGTCGTGAGGAGCAGCAGTTCTTCCATCAGGCTGTGGCCCGCGGTCTCGGCCTGCGCCTGTGCCACCTGCGGGCAGAGCACGACATCGCCGAGCAGCCCCGCCGGTGCCGGGTCGTCTTCGGTTCCCGGGCGCAGCTCATCCATCGGGAAGCTGAGCACATCGGTCGGACCGGGCTCGTCCATCCACTGCACGTGGAGTTGCTCCATTGCCGCTTCGTCAACGAGCACGATGGCGAGCTCCGCGTCCGGGTGCACATGCATGATGTCGAGCGCATAACCGGCAAGACGCTGCAGGGCCGCCTCATCCACCGGAATCGCCGACTCGTTGTTGACTTCGATGCTCATGGGGTCTGCCTTCGCTGTTCTTCCGTCATCGTCTCGAGCTCAGCGCCGTTTCGGCTGACGGTCGCGCGGAATCGACGAGCGCCGCTCCGCCCGGTTCGCGAACTCGGCCGCCTGCTCGCGCTCGTAGTGCAAAGCCTGTTTCTGCGCGTCGTACTCGGTGTATGCGTCGACGATCCGGCCGACCAGGGTGTGCCGCACGACGTCTTCGCTGGTGAGCCGGGCGAAATGGATGTCGTCGATGTCTTTGAGCACCCGCGTCACTAGACGCAGGCCACTCGCCGCGTTCGGAAGGTCGACCTGCGTGATATCGCCGGTCACGACCATGCGCGAACCGAAGCCGAGCCGGGTCAGGAACATCTTCATCTGTTCCGGGGTGGTGTTCTGCGCCTCGTCCAGGACGATGAACGAGTCGTTCAGCGTGCGACCGCGCATGTAGGCGAGCGGTGCGACCTCGATCGTGCCGGCGGCCAGGAGTTTGGGCACCAGATCGGGATCCATCATCTCGTTCAGGGCGTCGTAGAGCGGGCGCAGGTACGGGTCGATCTTGTCGGTCAGGGTGCCGGGCAGGTAGCCGAGACGCTCCCCTGCCTCCACGGCCGGACGCGTCAGGATGATCCGGTTCACCTCCTTGCGTTGGAGGGCCTGAACCGCCTTCGCCATCGCCAGGTAGGTCTTGCCCGTTCCGGCGGGGCCGATACCGAACACGATGGTGTTCTGGTCGATCGCGTCCACGTAGTTCTTCTGACCGAGGGTCTTGGCTCGGATCGCTTTGCCACGCGCGGTCAGAATGGCCTGGCTCAGCACGTCGGCCGGGCTGAGGTTGAGGTCGGTGTTAAGCATCCGGGCCGAGCTGGTGACCTCGGCCGGGCTGATCTCTTGACCGTTCCGCACCATCTGGAGCAGCTCCTCGATCAGGCGACGGGCCGCATCAAGCTGCACCGGGTCGCCGGCGAGAGTGATCTCGTTGCCCCGCACGTGCACGCTGACCAGCGGATACTGCCGTTCCAGCGTCTTGAGCAGCCTGTCCTGCGGGCCGAGCAGTCGCACCATTGCGACGCCGTCGACGTCGAACCGTGCCTCGGACTGCCCGTCGCTGCGCTGGGGGTCTGTTTCGCTAGTCGGCAAGGTTTCCTTCCTCGAGGCTGTTTCCCTCTCCGGGGGCACTCAGAACGTGGGCGTGCACGTGGAACACGGTCTGCCCCGCACCGGCGCCAGTGTTGAAGATCAGCCGGAAATCGCCGTTCGCGTGCTCGTCCGCGAGGCGTTTGGCCGTCGCGACCACCGTGGCCAGCAGAGCCGGGTCGCCCGCGGCGAGCTCGGCCACGTCGCGGTACTGTCCCGTCTTGGGCACGACGAGCAGGTGCACCGGCGCCTTCGGCGCGATATCGCGGAAGGCGATCACCTCATCGTCTTCGTAGACGATATCGGCGGGGATCTCGCGATCGATGATCCGCGAGAAGAGGGAGCGCTCGTCCGTTTCCATGATTCCATCTTAGAGTTCGAGGCTGGGTGCAGTGCGCGGGAACGCCTTCCCGACGCCCACGGTTCGCGCCTGTCCGCTCTCGGCGCACTCGAGGTCGGTGACTGAGCGCCCTACCAGCGCCCGAGGAGTCCGTTCACGACCGCCAGCGCCGCCGGACCAGCCGTGGAGGTGCGGAGCACGGTGTCTCCGAGGCGAACGAGTTCCGCACCCGCCTCGACCAGCGCGGCGAGTTCTTCTGGGGCGATGCCGCCTTCCGGTCCGACGACGAGGACGAGCGGTCGATCGTCGAAGGTCAGCGACGTCAACCGCACCGGCGCATCCGGGTCCAGCAGCAGGATGCGCGCACCGGCCGCCCGTTTCGCCAGTGACCTCGTGTTCGTGAGCTCCTCGACAGCGGGCACCCAGGCGCGGATCGACTGCTTGGCCGCTTCGCGGGCGATCGTGGCCCAGCGGTCGCGCCCCTTCTGGATCTTCTGCCCCTCCCAACGCGACACAGAGCGCGCCGCAGCCCACGGGACGACCGCGTCGACGCCGAGCTCTGTCGACGCCTGCACCGCCAACTCGTCGCGATCGCCTTTCGCAAGGGCCTGCACGAGCGTGACCGCGGGCGCGGACCGTTCGACCCGCTGCGCCGACTCGACCTCGATCGCGAGTTCGGAGGGTGTGGCCACCAGTACCCGGCCCGAGGCGATCAGCCCGCGACCGTTGCCGATCATCACCGATTGTCCCACCCGGGTGCGTGTGACCGTCGACGCATGCTTCGCCTCTGCACCGGTGAGCGATAGACGATCCCCCACCTCGACGTGCTCGAGGTCTTCGCGGAGGTAGAGCGAGCTCATGCGACGGTCAGACGTTGAGGAAACGGTCGCGCAGCTTGGCGAACAGCCCCTGCTGGAACCGCGCGAGACTGGGCTCGGCGTTTTTGTGCGTGGCGGCGAACTGTTTGATCAGCTCGCGCTCTTTGTGGTCGAGCTTGGTCGGTGTGACGACCTGGATGCCCACCCGCAGATCGCCGCGACCGCTGCCCCGCAGGTGGGTGATGCCACGATCCTTCACCGTCAGGATGTCAGCGCTCTGCACCCCCGCCTTCAGGTCGAGGCTGATGTCGCCGTCGAGCGCCTTGACCGTCGCCGTGGTGCCCAGGATCGCATCCGTCATCGAAACCTCGAGCGTGCAGAGCAGATCGTCGCCGTCGCGGCTGAACACATCGTGGTGCTTCACCTTGATCTCGAGGTAGAGGTCGCCGTTCGGGCCGCCGGCAGGCCCCGCCTCGCCACTGCCCGGCATCTGCAGCCGCAGACCGGTGTCGACGCCGGCGGGGATGTCGACCGGAACCGTGCGCCGGGCTCGGACCCGTCCCTGACCCTGACAGGTGACGCAGGGCGTCGCGATCACGGTGCCGTAGCCGCGGCAGGTTCCGCACGGACTCGAGGTCATGACGTTGCCGAGCAGGGAGCGGACCGACCGCTGGATGCTGCCGGTGCCGTGGCAGATGTCGCAGGTGACGGGCGCGGTGCCCGGCTGGCAGCAGGAGCCGTTGCACGTCTCGCAGACGATCGCCGTGTCGACCTCCAAATCGCGGTGGGTGCCGAACACGACCTCATCGAGTTCGACTTCCACCCGCAGCAGCGCGTCCTGACCTCGCTCGCGCCGAGACTTGGGACCGCGGGTCGCGCCGCCGCCCCCACCGAAGAAGGTCTCGAAGATGTCGCCGAATCCACCGAAGTTGGCGCCGCCCCCACCGAATCCGGGCTGCGGGCCGAGATCGTATTGCTCCCGTTCGCGCGGGTCGCTGAGCACGTCGTAGGCGTGGGTGACCAGCTTGAACCGCTCCGCCGCATCCGGGCTCGGGTTCACGTCGGGGTGCAGCTCCCGTGCCAGACGGCGGTAAGCCTTCTTGATCTCGTCGGGGGTGGCGTTGCGCTCAACGCCGAGGACTTCGTAATGGTCGGCCACGTACGGCTTTTCCTTCTCGTTCGGATTTCTATTCGCCCAGTAGGCGGGAGAGGTAGCGGGCCACCGCACGGACGGCGGCCATGTTGTTGGAGTAGTCCATGCGGAGCGGGCCCAGCACTCCCAGGCGGGCGATGTCGGAGCCCGACGCCGTATACCCGCTCGAGAGCACCGACGTCTCGGCCAGACCGAAAGGGGCGTTCTCGCGGCCGATGCTGACGGCAACGCCGTGCTGATCGGTCGCCATCTCGCCGAAGAGCCGGAGCAGGACGACCTGCTGCTCGATCGCCTCCAGCACCGGGAAGATGCTCCCGGTGAAATCGTGCTCGGTGCGCACGAGATTCGCGGCACCGGCCATCACCAGCTTCTCTTGGCGATTCGCCGCGATCTGGTCGAGCAGCGCACTCGCGACCGGTTCTACCAATGCGCGCGTGCGGTCCGTGAGCGCGGCGGGGAGTTCTCGGAGCCGAGTCGCGGCATCGTTGAGCGAGAGACCCGCGACGGCGCCGTTGATGGCGCCCCGGATCTCCGCGACGTCTTCATCGGTGAGATCGCTGCCGAGCTCGATCACCCGCTGCTCCACTGCGCCGGAGTCGGTGATCAGCACGCTGAGCAGCCTCCGCGGGGCCAGCATCACCAATTCGATGTGCCGGATGCGTGACCGCGACACGGACGGGTACTGCACGAGCGCGACCTGGTTCGTCAGCTGGGAGAGCAGCCTCACTGTGCGGGCGAGCACATCGTCGAGGTCCGCGGACTGCCCGAGGAAGACCTCGATCGCCTGGCGTTGCGCCGGGCTGAGCGGGCGCACTTCCGCCAGGTGGTCGACGAACAGCCGGTACCCCTTGTCGGTGGGCACGCGCCCGGACGAGGTGTGGGGCGCGGCGATGAGCTCTTCTTCTTCGAGGGCGGCCATATCGTTGCGGATCGTGGCGGCCGAGACACCGAAAGCGTGTCGCTCGACGATGCTTTTGGAGCCGACCGGCTCGCGGGATGCGACGTAGTCCTGCACGATGACCCGCAGCACTTCGAGGCTCCGATCAGACACCATCCGACTCGCCTCCCGACTGTGTGCGTGCCCCCGATTGCTTAGCACTCGCTGATCCTGAGTGCTAATCATATCGCGCTGACACACCCGCCGACTGATTGCACCGCCCACAGCGTGCGCAGTACCTTATGGGTGCGATCTCACAACAGCGTGGCACGCACTGATCGGCAGGCCCGTCCAGCCGACGGTTCGATTCGATGGATCTCGAACGAAAGGCACCGATCATGACCGACCAGAACCAGCCCCCGATCGATCCCGCGGCCGGTAGCGGCGTTCCGCCCCAGCCGCCGCAGCCCCCGCAGCAGCCGCTCCCCCCGCAGCCTCCTGCGGGAGCCGTTCCGCCGCAACAGCCTTACGGCGGCGTCCCCCCACAGCAGCCGGGCGTGCCGCCGCAGCAACCCTACGGCGGAGTCCCCCCGCAGCAACCGGGGGTGCCCCCGCAGCAATACGCCGCCGCGCCCGCCGCCCCGCTCGACCAGGCCCAGGATAAGCAGTGGGCGTCGTTCGCCCACCTCGGCGGCATCCTGTGGATCCTGCCGTCGCTCATCATCTTCCTGGTCTTCAAGGATCGCGGGGCCCTCACCCGGCAGGAATCGAAGGAGGCCCTGAACTGGCAGATCACGTGGCTGATCGTCTGGGTCGTCTCGTACATCCTCGGGATCATCCTGCTGTTCACCCCGATCTGGTGGCTCTTCGCCACGCTGATCCCCTGGGCGCTCTACATCGTCAACCTCGTCTTCTCGATCATCGGTTTCGTGCGGGTCAACGGCGGCGGCACGTACCGCTACCCCGTCAATTTCCGTTTCATCAAGTGACGAGACGACGCCGACTCGCGTAACGAGACGAAGCCGAGTGGACATGATCCTCTCGGCTTCTTCTCAGTTTCGGCCCGTTTGCCTTAGGGTTGGGGACGATATCCACCCGTCCACCGCCGCTTCCGGCGCAGCCTAGGAGAAAACACAATGTCCGCAACGCCCCCGCCGCCGCCCCAGCCGCCGTACGGCGGCTCGCCGCAGCAGCTCAGCCCCGCCGACGAGAAACTGTGGGCAACGCTCGTTCACATCGGCGGCATCCTGTTCAACTGGATCCCCGCGCTCATCGGCTACCTCGTGCTCAAAGACAAGGGCCCGTTCGTGCGCGCCCACACCGCCACGGCCCTGAACTTCCAGATCACGATCTTCATCGCCTACATCGTGGGCGGCATCCTGTCGATCGTCGTGGTCGGCGTCTTCATCATCATCGCGGCCGCCGTGCTCAACATCGTGTTCAGCATCATCGCTGCGGTGAGGGCGAACCAGGGTGAGTTCTACACCTACCCCCTCGCCATCAAGTTCCTCAGCTAGTCATCCGACAGCAGTCGGCGCACCACCGTGTCGGCCAGAAGCCGCCCTCGCAGGGTCAGCTCGACTGATCCGCGCAGGGCGGCTTTCGCGTCTACCAGTCCGTCCGCGATGAGCCCGGCCACCGCCGTCCGACCCGCGGGCTCCAATTCAGCGGTCGACAGGCCCTCACGGATGCGTGTCAGCAGCAGTACGCGCTCCACCCGTTGCGTCTCCGCATCGAGGGTCTCCCGCCCGGCGGCGGGCGACTCGTTCGCCACGATGCGCCCCGCGTACGCGGCCGGATGCTTCACGTTCCACCAGCGAACCCCACCGACGTGGCTGTGCGCGCCTGGTCCGACACCCCACCAATCGTGTCCCTGCCAATAAGCCAGATTGTGGCGGGAACGGTGGTGCACATCCTTCGCCCAGTTGCTGACCTCATACCAGTCGTAGCCGGCCGCGCCGAGCCGCGAATCCGCCGTCTCATACATATCGGCCTGCAGGTCTTCATCGGGTTCGGCGACGGCACCGGACTTGATCTGGCGGGCCAGCTTGGTGCCGGTCTCGACGATAAGCGAGTACGCCGACAGATGGTCGGGCTCGCAGGCGATCGCGGCGTCGAGCGATCGACGCCAGTCGTCGACGGACTCCCCCGGCGTTCCGTAGATGAGGTCGAGGCTCACCTGCAGGCCTGCGGCGCGCGCCCACTCCACGACAAGGGGCACCCGTTCCGGGTCGTGGGTGCGCTCGAGCGTTGCGAGCACGTGGGGAACGGCCGATTGCATCCCGAACGACACGCGGGTGAAGCCGGCCGCGGCGAGACTCTCCAGATATGGTGCGTCGACGGAGTCCGGATTAGCCTCCGTGGTGATCTCGGCATCGTCGGTCAGACCCCACGCTTCGCGGACCGCTGCCAGCATCGCGGCGAGATCACCGGAGGGAAGCATCGTCGGCGTCCCCCCGCCGAAGAAGACGGTCGACACGCGCCGGGCCGGAAGAGAGCTCGCGGCGAGAACGCCGGCGGCGAACGCGACCTCGGCGACCGCGTGCCCCGCGTACTCGCTCTGGGAGACGCCGCGCAGTTCGGTGGCGGTGTAGGTGTTGAAGTCGCAATACCCGCACCGCACACGGCAGAACGGCACATGCAGGTAGACACCGAGACGACGCTGGTCGGCCCCGACCAGAGTCGAGGCCGGAAGCAGACCGTCGGCAGGCGCCGGATCCCCGAGCGGAAGCGCGCTCGGCACCTCAGGCCGCCCGCACGGGCAGCAGGGAACGCAGATACCGCGCGGTGAACCGCCGCTGCGCAAGCCGCAGCACAGGCGAGAACAGGCGGTAGAACGCCGTCGACGGGCGCCCGAAGGCACGCAGCACGAACCAGACCGAGCCGTCGTCGCGGAGTTCGACGAGGAAGGCCTCCTCGCCGCTCTCCGGATGACCGTGCAAGGTTCCATAGGCGAAACCGGCCCGGTTCGGCTCGTCCACCACATACACGACACGGATCGGCGCACTGACGGTGAGCGGCCAGAACGGGATCTTGAGCACGGCGGTCATCCCGTTGACGATGTACGGCGAACCATCGTCTGCGAAGACCGCCTCACTCTGGCGGTGCTCCTGCAATTTGGCCGGGGTCCCATCGGGGTTGAAGATCACGCCCTCGTACTGCACGCCCGTGCCTTCGCGTGCCTCCGTCACCCGGATGCCGCTGCCGCGCTGCACACCCCACGTCATGAGCGCGGTGACGGCGGAGCGGAACCGCTCGTCCCCGCTGCCCAGCCGAGCCTGGCGCTCGAACGAACGGTAACCCTTCGGCGGGTAGTACAGCAGATCCGCCGCCTGCGTGCCGCCGACAGCGCCATAAGTGACCGGCTCGTCGGTGAACGTGGAGCGTCTCATGGTGGGCCTACTTCTTGTCTTTCTTCTCCGTGTCGCCGGAGAGCGCCGCGATGAAGGCCTCCTGCGGAACCTCGACGCGGCCGACCATCTTCATGCGCTTCTTGCCCTCTTTCTGCTTCTCGAGCAGCTTGCGTTTGCGGGTGATGTCGCCGCCGTAGCACTTGGCGAGCACATCCTTACGCATGGCCCGGATGCTCTCGCGCGCAATGATGCGAGCCCCGATCGCAGCCTGGATGGGCACCTCGAACTGCTGACGCGGGATCAGCTCCCGCAGACGGCCGGTCATCAGCACCCCGTAGGCGTAGGCCTTGTCGCGGTGCACGATCGCACTGAAGGCGTCTACCTGCTCGCCCTGGAGCAGGATGTCGACCTTCACCAGATCGGCCTCCTGCTGGCCGGTCGGCTCGTAGTCGAGCGAGGCGTAACCGGCGGTGCGGCTCTTGAGCTGGTCGAAGAAGTCGAAGACGATCTCGCCGAGGGGCATCGTGTAGCGGATCTCGACGCGGTCTTCGCCGAGGTACTCCATGCCGAGCAGGGTTCCGCGGCGGCTCTGGCAGAGCTCCATGATGACGCCCACATAGTCTTTCGGGGCCAGAATGGCCGCCTTGACCATGGGCTCCTCGACCTTGGCGATCTTGCCGCCCGGGAACTCGCTCGGATTGGTCACCGTGATGAGTTTCTTGTCTTCAGTGGTGACCTCGTAGATCACGCTTGGCGCGGTGGTGATGAGGTCGAGCCCGAACTCGCGCTCCAGCCGCTCCGTGACGATTTCCAGGTGCAGCAGACCGAGGAACCCGCAGCGGAAACCGAAGCCGAGCGCGACAGAGGTCTCGGGCTCGTAGACGAGTGCCGCATCCGAGAGCTTCAGCTTGTCGAGCGCCTCCCGCAGTTCGGGGTAGTCGCTGCCGTCGATCGGGTACAGCCCCGAGAACACCATCGGCTTGGGCTCGGTGTAGCCCGCCAGAGCTTTGGTCGCCGGTTTGCTCGCGGTCGTGACCGTGTCGCCGACCTTCGACTGACGCACATCTTTCACGCCGGTGATCAGGTAGCCCACCTCACCGACTCCGAGCCCCTTGCTCGGAGTCGGCTCGGGCGAGCTCACCCCGATCTCGAGGATCTCGTGCGTGGCCCTGGTCGACATCATCTGGATGCGTTCGCGCGGCGAGAGTTGACCGTCCACCATGCGCACATAGGTGACGACACCGCGGTAGCTGTCGTAGACGGAGTCGAAGATCATCGCCCGGGCGGGTGCGTCCTTGACGCCGACCGGAGCCGGGATGAGCTCGACGACACGGTCGAGCAGGGCGTCGACACCATGACCGGTCTTGCCCGAGACCCGCAGCACATCCTCCGGTTTGCCGCCGATGAGGGAGGCGAGCTCAGCCGCGTACTTCTCCGGGTCGGCCGCCGGCAGATCGATCTTGTTGAGCACCGGGATGATTGTGAGGTCGTTCTCGAGCGCCAGGTAGAGGTTCGCGAGTGTCTGAGCCTCGATCCCCTGAGCCGCATCGACGAGGAGGATGGCGCCCTCGCACGCGGCCAGGGAGCGGGACACCTCGTAGGTGAAGTCGACGTGGCCGGGGGTGTCGATCATGTTGAGGGCGTATGTTCCCGCCTCACCGGCCCACGGCATCCGCACCGCCTGGCTCTTGATCGTGATGCCGCGCTCGCGCTCGATGTCCATCCGGTCCAGATACTGGGCGCGCATATCGCGGTCGCTGACGACACCGGTGATCTGGAGCATTCGGTCGGCCAGCGTCGACTTGCCGTGGTCGATGTGGGCGATGATGCAGAAGTTGCGGAGGAACGCCGGATCGGTCGCGGCGGGCTCGAGGGCCTTCAGAGCTCGTGGAGACATTGTGTGATGATTCTCCCATGAGCGGGGCCGCCCGGCCTATTCCGGCGATCGTGCCCCGCGTCGGAAGGCCGCCCGGAGCTCTCAGGCGAAGCGCTCGGACCGTTCGACCACGTGGCCGTGGCCACCCTCCCACCGGTAGACCTCGGCGCCCTCGATGAACACCTGTTCGGCGCGCGAATTGACATCGAGTGGGTCACCCGACCAGATCACGACGTCGCCGTCCAGGCCGGGCGTGAGCGATCCGATGCGCTCGTCCAGCCGCAGGAACGAGGCCGGGTTGACAGTGAGCGCTTCCAACGCCGTCTGGCGCGGCAGGCCCTCCTTCACCGCGAGCGACGCCTGATGCACCAGGAAGTTGATCGGGACGACGGGGTGGTCGGTCGTGATGGCGATCCGCACACCCGCGGCTGCCAGCGTCGCCAGGTTGGCGATCGCTCGATCGCGCAGCTCCACTTTCGACCGCGATGTGAACATCGGACCGAAGATGACCGGGATGTCCCGCTCGGCGAGCACGTCGGCGATCTTGTGCGCTTCGGTGCCGTGGTTCACCACGAGACGGTAGCCGAACTCATCCGCGAGCCGGATGGCCGTGGCGATGTCGTCGTGGCGATGCGTGTGCTGGTCCCAGGCGAGCTCGCCGTCGAGCACCCGCACCAGCGTCTCCTTGCCCAGGTCGCGGGCGAACGGCTTTCCCTCTTTCGCCGCGTCGTCCCGCGCCGCACGATAGTTCTGCGCCTCGACGAACGCCTCACGAATGATCAGGGCCACTCCGAGGCGCGTGCTCGGTGTCACATTCTTGGCCCCGTACACGCGCTTCGGGTTCTCGCCGAGCGCCGACTTCACGCTCACCGCCTCGCGGATGACCTGCTCGTCGATGGTGCGACCTCCCCACGCTTTGATCGCTGCGGTCTGACCACCGATCGGATTGCCTGAGCCCGGCTTCACGACGATCGAGGTGACACCCCCGGAGAGTGCGTCGCGGAAGCCTTCGTCGTCGATGTTGACCGCGTCGATGGCGCGCACAGCGGCCGTGTTGGGCGTCGTCATCTCGTTCGTGTCGTCGCCGGCCGGACCGTTGGCCTCCTCGTGGATACCCACGTGCCCGTGCGACTCGATGAAACCCGGTAGCACCCACCGCCCGCCCGCGTCGACCGATCCGACGCCGACCGGGATCACGACCTCGGCTCCGACTGCGGTGATCGTGCCGTTCTCGATGAGGACGGTGCCGTTCTCGATCGGCGGGCCGGCGACCGGAACGATGTATCCGTTGACGATGGCGATGGATGCAGTGCTGATCATGTTTTCGAGCCTACGCCCGGCCGCGACATGCGAACCGGGGAATGCGCCGGCCGGCCGCGCGTTGAAGTCGATCATGAGCATTCTCCTCACCGGCGCGACCGGATATATCGGATCATCCCTCCTCCCGCTGCTGATCGAGGAGGGGCACAGTGTCACCGCCCTCGTGCGTGACCCGGCGAAGGCCGCCACTGCCGCGACGTCTGGCGCCGCCGTCGTCATCGGGGACGCCACCGACGCCGACCTCGTCGAGCGCCTCGCGCTCGAGAGCGACGGTGTCATCCACCTCGCGTCGGGCCACGATGTCGACCCGGCGTTCATCGACGCCGTCTTCCGCGGCCTGGAAGGCAGCGATAAGCCGTTTGTGCACACCGGCGGCATCTGGAGCTACGGTTCGAACCCGGACATCAGCGAAGATTCGCCACGCAACCCGCCGCAGCTCACCGCATGGCGAGGCTCGAACGAGGAACGCGTTCTCGCCGCCTCCGGCATCCGTACCTCGATCGTGGTGCCGGCCGTCGTGTACGGGCGCGGCGCCGGCATCCCCCGGGTGATCGTCGACGCGCCTCGCGGCGACGGCACCGCGCCCGCCCTCCGCCTCGTCGGCGACGGTTCGCAGCACTGGACAACGGTTCACGTCGACGACATCGCGGCCCTGTATGTGCTGGCTTTCGAACACGGGGATGCGGGAGCCGTCTATGTGGGGGCCAGTGGCGCCAACCCCACGGTGCGCGAACTCGGGGCGGCGGCGGCTACGGCGGCCGGACTCGACGGACGCGTCGAAGCAGAACTCGCGGATGCTTCGCGTGAGCGCCTCGGCGCAGCGTTCGCCGATGCCTTGCTGCTGGATCAGGTGTCGAGAGGCTCCCGTGCCCGGATCGACCTGGGGTGGGAGCCGAACGGCCCGTCCCTGCTCGACGACATCGCATCCGGGTCGTACCGTCCGGCCGTATGACGCGCGGCGGCGCGTTTGGTGGTAGAGGCGCCCCCTGGTAATGTTGTTTGTTGGCTTGCGTGTGGGTTCCGTCCGCACGACTGCCGCAAGGCGCCCTCTCTCGCTGAGCGGCACATCCGAAACTCACTTACGAACGAAAGTACCCACACGTGGCAAATATCAAGTCGCAGATCAAGCGCATCGGCACCAACAAGAAGGCCCAGGAGCGCAACAAGGCCGTCAAGAGCGAGGTCAAGACCGCCGTTCGCGCCACGCGCGAGGCGATCGTCGCGGGCGACAAAGACAAGGCCACCTCGGCTCTGAAGGTTGCCACCAAGAAGCTCGACAAGGCTGCCAGCAAGGGTGTCATCCACAAGAACCAGGCCGCCAACAAGAAGTCGGCCATCGCCAAGCAGGTCGCAAGCCTCTGAGTCTCTGCCGCTCAGCGGCCGAGCACCGCGGGTTCGCCCGAATCGCGAAGAGCCCCCGTCGTCACGACGGGGGCTCTTCGCGTTTCCGCGTCAGTCGCGTCCGTGTGAGCTGACGATGCGGATCATCCGCTCCAGGGCGAACACCGGATCGCGGCCGCCGCCCTTCACATTGGCATCGGTCTCGGCGAGGATCTCGATACAGCGGCCGAGGCCCTCGTCTGTCCAACCCTGCAGATCGCGACGCGCCCTATCCACTTGCCAGGGGGCCAGCCCGAATTGCTGCGCAAGCTGGCCTGATCCGCCGCGCGCCCCGGAGAGCTTCGCCATCGTGCGCACCTTGCTGGCGAACGCCGCCACCAAGGGCACCGGGTCGGCGCCGGAAGCGAGCGCGTGGCGCAGGGTCACCAGGGCTTCGCCGTGCCGGCCGGCGATCGCCGCATCCGCGACCTGGAACGCATTCGTCTCGACCCGGCCGCCGTAATACTTGTCGACGGTGGCGTCCGTGATCTCGGCCGCGGAATCCGAGATGAGCTGCTGGCAGGCGCCGGCCAGTTCGGCCAGGTCGTCCGAGAAGGCCGAGGTGACCGAGCGCAGTGCGCCGGCCGTGATCTTCTTGCCCGCCGCCCTGAACTCGGCTTGTGCGAAGTCGTACTTGTCGGAATCCCGTTTCAGCTCGGTACAGACGACCTCGATGCCGGAACCTCCGCCGGCACGGATGGCGTCGAGCAACTTCTTGCCCCTGACACCGCCGCCGTGGCGCAACACCACCACGGTGCCATCGGCCGGTGCCGCAAGGTAGTCGAGCATGTCGTTGAGGAAGACGTCGTTGCATTTCTCCACGTTCGCGACGCGGATCAACCGGGGTTCACCGAAGAGCGACGGACTCGCCAGGGTCAGCAGTTCTCCGGGCGCGCAGTCGTTGGCGGCGAGGTCGCTGATCTCCAGGCTCGGGTCTTCGCTCTTGAGACGGTCACGCAGCGAACGGATCGCGCGTTCGGCGAGAAAGACTTCCGTGCCCGACACCAGCACCACCGGCGCCGGCCGGATCTGGTTCCAGGCGAGCTGCGGGATCGACGCGGCGACGGTGCGCCCCTTGCTCGCATTCGCCTTGCTGCTGACTCGTGCCGCCACGTTCCTCCTCGGTCGCTTCCAGCATACGGTGGAGGGGTGTCATTCGTTTCCGAGACGGCACCGTCACCGCGCACCGGCGACTCCGGAGGCCGCTCGCTCCACACCCGCAGCCGCCCGGGTGCGGTTCCGGGGGCTACGAGGATGAGACCCTGGCCGTCCGTGCGTTCTACGGCGGTGCCGGACCGCGCGAGGATGTCGAGCGCGCGGGGCGTGGGATGCCCGTACCCATTGTCCGCGCCGACCGAGACCAGACCGACCTCTGCCCGGAGGCGATGGTAGAGGGCTTCGCTCTGATCGGCTGAGCCGTGATGCGCCACCTTCACCACGTCGACACCGGTCACCGCGCCGGTCGCGAGCAGGTCGTCTTGCGCACTCTCCCCGAGATCGCCGAGGAACAGCGAGCGCATCCCCCGCCCCTCCACCATCACGGTGACGCTCCCCGGGTTGCCGCTGATCGCCGGTACTCCCCCGGGAGGCGTCTGCGGCCAGACGATGCGCCACGCGAGCCCACCGAGCATTCCGGCCTGCCCGGCGAACCCCTGCACGATACGCGCGCCGCCGTTGCGGAGCACGTCGATCGTGCGCTCGTCGGAGGGGCGGCCGACCTGCCCGACGATGACGGTGTCCGCTCTACCGGCGACCGCCGCCACTCCCCCGGCATGGTCGGCGTCGAAGTGGGTGAGGATGAGCAGGTCGAGCCGGGCGATCCCGAGCTGCTGGAGGCAGGCCTCGGCGGGCTCCGGCCTTCTCCCGACGTCGATCATCGCCACGTGGCCGTCGTCACGGAGCAGCAGCGCATCCCCCTGGCCGACATCGCAGGCGGCGATCTGCCAGTCCTGCGGAATCCCGAGACTCCGCCCGAGCGCGTTGCCGCCGAGACCGCCCACGTAAACGCCGAACCCGGCGACCAGGCTGAGACCGGACAACGCGACCACGACGCCCCGCCCGCGCCCCTGCTTCGCCAGCACGACCACCCCGATGGCGAGCACCGCGCCCGCGCAGAGCAGGAGGCCGATCGGCCCCCCGACCCAGGGCAGGCTCTCCGCCGGGAGCCTGCTCGTTGTCTCGGCGACCTCCGCTATCCACGCGGACGGCACCCAGGCCATCCAGACCAGTGCCTGCCCCAGCGCCGGTGCGAGAGGGAGCACGATGCACGCGAGCAGACCGAGAACGGTCGCTGCCGGGGCCGCAGGCTCCGCCAGGAGGTTCGCCGCGACACCGTACAGCGGCAGGGTGGGCGTGAGCAGGATGAGTACTGGCTGACACGCCAACTGGGCCGCGAGCGGAACCGCGATCATCAGCGCCAGCGGCCGGGGCATCCAGCGGCCGAGCGCCCGGGCGAGCGGAGCGGCCAAGACCAGGAGCCCGCCTGTGGCGAGCACCGAAAGCGCGAATCCGAAATCGCGCGAAAGCCACGGATCGTGGCCCAGGAGCAGGATCACGGCGAGGGCCAGCACCGGCAGCCCGTGCGCCGGCCGCCCGCGAGCGAGCGCCAGGAGCACGACCGCGGCCATCACGGCCGCGCGCACCACACTCGCGCCCGGGGTCACAAGCACGACGAACGCGATCAGCGCGAACAGCGACAGGGCGATGCGGCTGCGACGACCGAGGCCCACGAACGCGCAGCAGAAGAAGACGATGCCGGTCACCAGGGCGCAGTTCGCTCCGGAAACGGCGGTGAGGTGGCTCAACGAACTCGACTTCATCGCCGCGTCCAGCGTCGCGCTGACGGCCGTGACATCGCCGATCGACAGCCCCGGGAGGAGGTCTCCGCCGTTGCCCGGCGTGCGGGCGGCAGCCGACGAGAGCGAGCTGCGCAGCCCACCTGTCCACCCGAACCACACCGGAGGCGGAGCACTCTCGGATGGACGGCCGACCGAGGTGAGAATGAACGACGTCGCTTCACCGGAGTCGGTCTTGCGCACCGTGCCCTCGACGCGGATCACTGCACCGAATGCGACCGCGCGCACCTCGGATGCCGACAGGGTCGCGATCACCGAAACCGGCACCTCGCTCCGCAGCCATTTCGAGCCCGCCGAGATCGCGATCGCCGTTCCCTTCCACATCCAGCGCGCACCGCCGTCGAAGCCTGCTCTGATGCTGTTCGGCGAGCTGTCGGTGCGTACCTCCGCGATCACCGTGCCGCGCTCCTGCGCCACCCCGACGAGCAGGGTTGGCGCGCGCCGCGGTGCGTCGGCGGCAATGAGACTCACCATGAGCGCGCCGGCCACGGCCGAGAGGGAGACCGCCGCCGCCGCACGTCGGCGGCGACCAGCGCCGCCGCCGTTCGGGTCGGACTTTCCCCGTTGATCGACAGGCCGAAGGGGACCAGACGGAGGAGCGGAGAGGAGACCGGAGCGCAGAATGGGTGCGAGAACCGCCAGAACGGCGATCGCCCAGGCGGGCACGACAGCGACGGACACCACCTCGGGCGCAGCGACGCCGAGCCAACAGACAGTCCAGCCGGCAACGGCCGGTGCCACGAGACGCAGATCGACGTTCACACGGTGACCCGGTCTTTCAACCCGTCGAACAGCTTCTGCCCGATCCCGCTGACCTTCAGCAGATCGGCCGCCGATGTGAATCGGCCGTTGGCCGTTCGCCAGTCGAGGATGCGCTGCGCCAACGCCGGTCCGATGCGCGGAAGCGTCTCCAGCTGGGTCTGATCGGCCGTGTTCAGGTTCACCGAAGCCCACGTCGGTGCGCCGCCGTCCGCTCCCGCAGCCGGTGGGGTCACCACCGCTTCGCCGACGCGTGGGACCACGAGCTGCTCACCATCGGCGAGTGGCCGCGCCAAGTTGACTCGGCTGACGTCGGCATCGTCGGTGAGGCCGCCGGCGGCGGCGACGGCGTCCATCACCCGGGCCCCGGCCGACAACGACACGAGACCCGGCCGTTTCACGGCGCCGAGCACATGCACAAGCACCTCGGCCCCCGTCACGGCAGAGATCGACGGCGCCCCGATCGTCGCGGTTGCACCGGGTTCGCTCCCAGTGATCTCGCGCTCGCTCCCCCGCTGCGCGAAAGCCGTGACGGCGACCGTCACCACCAACGCCACGATGAGCAGGACCACCCCGGCTCCAACGCCCATCCGCACGCGGGCTGAGACCGCGCCGGTCTGCACCGCCAGGCCGTCTGCCTGCGGCTCGCCCCCTGCCCGATGTCGCATGCCCTCACGCTAGGGAGACCGACGCCGATGCCGCAGCCGGACGTGCGCGCCGGTGGAGAAGACGGCGGCGGCCCTCCCTGTGGAGGACCGCCGCAGAATCGCGATACCAGCAGGCGTCAGCCGCGCGGCTTCGTCGCGATGTTCACCAGCCGCGGAGCACGCACGATCACATTCACGACCTCGCGGTCACCCACCGAGCGTTTCACCGCATCCGACGACCGGCCCAGCGCCTCGAGCTCTTCGGCGGAGATCTTCGGCGACACCTCGAACCGGTCGCGCACCTTGCCGTCCACCTGCACGACCGCGGTCACCGACTCCTCGATGAGCAGTGTCGGGTCGGGCTTGCGCCACTGGGCGAGGGCGACCGACGGCTCGTAGCCGAGGATCGACCACATGTCTTCCGCCACATAGGGCGCGAACAGGTTGAGCGCCATCGCGGTGACCTCGGCGGCCTCGCGAACGGCGGGATCCGCGGGGCCGGCCCCGCTGTCGATCGCCTTGCGGCTCGCGTTCACAAGCTCCATCAGGCGGGCGACCACCACGTTGAACTTGAACGCCTCGACGAGGCCGGGCGCATCAGCGAGGAAGCGGTGGGTGACGCGACGCAGCGCGGGGTCGCCGTTCTTCCAGACGACGTCGGGCGCGCTGCTGACGTCGTGCGCGACCCGCCACGCACGGGCGAGGAACTTCGCACTTCCCGACGGGGAGACGTCGGCCCAGTCGATGTCGTCTTCCGGAGGGCCGGCGAAGGCCATGGTGAGGCGCACCGCGTCGACGCCGTGCTCGTCGAGCTGCTCCGACAAGCGCACGATGTTGCCGCGCGACTTGCTCATCGCGGAGCCCTCCATCTGCACCATGCCCTGGTTGAGCAGCGCCGTGAACGGCTCGGTGAAGCTGAGATGGCCGAGATCGAACAGCACCTTCGTGACGAAGCGCGAGTAGAGCAGGTGCAGGATCGCGTGGGTCACGCCGCCGACATACTGGTCGACGGGCGCCCACTTCTCCGCCTCGGCGGGGTCGAACGCTTGCGTCTCGTCTTTCGGGGAGAGGAAGCGCAGGAAGTACCACGAGCTGTCGACGAAGGTGTCCATCGTGTCGGTGTCGCGCTTCGCCGCTCCGCCACAGCTGGGGCAATCGACGTTCACCCAATCGGATGCGGCACCGAGCGGGCTCGTCCCCTTCGGCTGCAGGTCGAGGCCTTCCGCCGGCGGAAGCAGCACCGGCAGCTCCGCTTCCGGAACCGGCACCTCGCCACACCGTTCGCAGTGGATGATCGGGATGGGCGTTCCCCAGTAGCGCTGGCGGGAGATCAGCCAGTCGCGCAACCGGAAGTTCTTCGCGGGGGCGCCGAGCGAGCCGCCCTGCAGTGCCTCGGTGACCCGCCGGATGGCGTTCGACTTGCTGAGACCGTCGAACGGTCCCGAGTTGATCAGGCGGCCTTCTCCGGTGAGCGCCACGCCCGTCTCCACCGGGTTCTGCGGCGGCAGGTCGTCGGGCAGGATCGGTTCACCGGTCTCCGGATCGGTGTGGATGACCGGAATGGCGCCGGTCACAGGCTGGTTGGTGTCGACCACGACACGCACGGGCAGGTCGAAGGCGCGCGCGAAGTCGAGGTCACGCTGATCGTGGGCGGGAACGGCCATGATCGCACCGTGCCCGTAGTCGCTCAGCACGTAGTCGGCCGCCCAGATCGGCAGCTCCTCGCCGGTGAGCGGGTTGATCGCGTGGCGCTCCAAGAAGACTCCGGTCTTCTCGCGCTCGGTGCTCAGCCTGTCCATCTCCGTGGTGCCGCGAACCGTCTCCAGATAGGCGTCGAAGCGTTCCTTCACCTCGGGGCGCGCATCCTGAACCAGCTCGGCGGCCAGGTCGGAGTCGGGGGCGACGACCATGAAGGTGACACCGTAGAGCGTGTCCGGGCGGGTGGTGTACACCGTGACCGGCTCCTCACGCCCTGTGATGGTGAAGGTCACGTCCGCGCCTGTTGAGCGACCGATCCAGTTGCGCTGCATGCTGATGACCTTGGACGGCCAGGCGCCCTCCAATTGGTTCAGGTCGTCGAGCAGACGGTCCGCGTAGTCGGTGATGCGGAAGTACCACTGCGTCAGCTTCTTCTTCGTGACGAGGTTGTCGCAGCGCTCGCATCGGCCGTTGACAACTTGCTCGTTGGCCAGCACCGTCTGGTCGAACGGGCACCAGTTGACCTGGCTCGCCTTGCGGTAGGCCAAGCCCTTTTCGTAGAGCTTCAGGAAAAGCCACTGATTCCAGCGGTAGTAGGCGGGGTCGCTCGTCTGCAGCACGCGATCCCAATCGAAGCTGGGTGCATACCGGCGCATGCTCGCCTTCTGCTGCGCGATGTTGTCGTTGGTCCAGCCGTTCGGGTCGAGCCCGCGTTTGATCGCCGCGTTCTCGGCGGGCAGGCCGAAGGAGTCCCAGCCGATCGGGTGGAGCACGTTGAACCCTTGCTGACGCCAGTAACGCGCGATCACGTCGCCGAGGGCGTACGCCTCGGCGTGGCCCATGTGCAGATCGCCCGAGGGGTAGGGGAACATATCGAGCACGTACTTGCGCGGGCGCTTGTCAGCCGGGTCGGCGGTGGCGAACGGCTTCAGCTCATCCCAGATCGGAAGCCATTTCTCCTGAATCGCGGCGAAGTCGTAGTGCGCGCCTTCGTCTGGCGCGGTCGCTGAATCGTGCTCGTGTGCCACGTGACTCTCATTCGTAGTGGTTCGCCCCGACGAAAAGCCGGGAGAAAGAGGGGGAGGCCGCGCTCGTTTCGAGCACATTTCCTACGCCCACAGTACTAAACGTTGCGGACCGTCTGTCCGTTCCCGAGAACCTGCAGACCCGCGGCGGCCAGCAGTGCCCGCGCTTTGATCGCGACCTCCTCCAGCTCCTCCTCCGGAACGGACAGTGCCGTGATCCCGCCGCCCGCTCCGATCGACACGAGTCCCGGCTTCACGACGACGCTCCGGATCACCATGGCGAGGTCCATCGCACCGTCCAGCCCGAGGTACCCGAAGCATCCCGCGTAGATTCCGCGCGGGCCCCCCTCCAGCGCGTGCAGGATGCGCATCGCACTCAGTTTGGGAGCCCCGGTCATCGACCCCGCCGGAAAGCAGGCCGCGATGGCGTCCGCCGCCACAAGCCCCGGGAGCAGGGTTCCCTCCACCGTGCTGACCAGCTGATGCACCTGGGGGTAGCTCTCGACCGCGAGCAGGTGGCGCACGCCCACCGAGCCGACCTCGCAGACGCGCCCCAGGTCGTTGCGCATGAGGTCGACGATCATCACGTTCTCGGCCCGTTCCTTTTCGCTCGCCTCCAGCTCGGCTCGCAGTTCCACGTCGCGAGCGATCGTCGCTCCCCGGGGGCGCGTGCCCTTGATCGGTTTCGTGCGGATCCGCCCGTTCGCGGTCAACGAGAGGAACTGTTCGGGCGAAGAACTGACGAGGGAGACGCCGTTGATGCGCACGAGGCCGCCGTGGTGCGCAGGACTCGCTTCGCGCAGCCTCAGGTGCACGGCGAGCGGATCGCGGTCGACCCGGGCGCTCGCCCGATTCGTCAGGCAGAGCTGATAGGCATCGCCGGCGCGGATCGACTCCTGGCACGAGCGGAGGAGCGCCAGATAGTCCTCGTCGTCGTGACGCCAGGTCGCGGCGTCGGCTGTCTCCGCTGGGGCGTGCCGCTCCACGTGCCCGGAGGCGGCACCAGAGGCGGTCGCCAGTCTCCGTCGCGTCTCGGCCACCCACCCAGCGGCGTCGCCGTCCCCCTCAAGCGTCAGCAGTTCCACGGTGCCGCGCTCGTGGTCGAAGACGAGGGCCCGGTCGACGAAGAGCATCGCCGCCGCCGGCTCCCCACTATCGGCGACGGGCACACCGCTGGCCGCCGCCCCGCTCTCGTAGCCGAGCCATCCGACCCACCCGAGCGCGAACGACACGACGCTCTGCCCGTTCGTCACAGGCTCCTTCGCTGCGAGATCGTCCCGCAGGAAGTCGACCATCGTTCCAGGCGCGGTCCTGGTCCCGCCCGGGGAGGACACGACGACCTCCCGACCGTGCGGCGCCACGACCTCGGTGGCAACGGTGTCGCTCGCCGCCAGGTAGCTGCGACCGGCGGACGCGCCGGGCCCGGCATCCAGCCAGACCGCATTCTGCGCCTCGCCGAAGAGGGTGACGAAGGCGTCGGCCGGATCGACCGGTGTCTCGACCGGGTACCAGCGAAGATGGCGAACCACCTGCACTAGCCTAGGCGAATGGACGCGAGCATCACCCTTTTCGACTGGCAGGAGGGCGGGCTCGCCGCCGTGGACGGGCGCGAGGTCGCCGAGACAGCGCTCCTGGCCGCGGACTCATTCCTCGTTGACGACGGCGCGGTCCTCGCCGTCGGGCTGCACCATTCCCGTTTCGGCCAGACCGCCCGCGAGCAGGGCTTCGCCGATCGCGCGGGCCTCGACGCGTTCTGGGCGACGGCCCTCGAGGCGATCCCGCGCACGGGCCGGTGGTTCCCACGTTTCGAACTCGTGACCGTCCGGGAGGCGCCCCGGCTGCGCTTCCGTCTCCGCTCCGCGCCGGAACTGAGTGACAGCGTGGTGCTGAGCACCGCGCGCTCCGATCCGCGAACGGCGCGCCATCTCAAAGGGCCGGACATCGACGCGCTCGGCCGGCTGCGCCAGGATGCGCAGCGCGTCGGCGCTCAGGAGCCGGTGCTGCTGGACGACGGAAAAGTGTCCGATGGGGCCACCACGGCGCTCCTCTGGTGGCGCGGAAATACGCTCTTCACTCCCCCGCTCGCTCTTCCGCGCGTCGACAGCGTCGCTGCCCGCACCGTCCGAGGCGTCGCTGCGGCGCTCGGCGCTCCTGTCGACGAGGAGGCGGTCTCTCCCGCCGAACTCGAGGGATGCGTGGTCTGGGCCGTCAATGCCCTGCACGGCATCCGCGCCGTAACGGCCTGGGTGAACGGCCCGCGTCTCGCTCTGGACGCGTCCCGTACCACTGCGTGGCGCGCCCGTCTGAGCGCGCTCGCGAGGCCGCTCTGATCTGATCGTTCGCGCTCCTCGCGCGTCTCACGATGGACGTCAGGCGAGCCGGCCCGCATCGAGGTGTACCCGACGTGTGAGCAGACCGTCGGCGACCGGCGTGTGCGAGATGAGCAGAACCGTGCGCCCGTCTTCGGCAGCGGTCGTCAGGATGTCGTCGACGATCCGAGCAGCGACGGCCGCATCGACGTTGGCGGTCGGCTCGTCGACGACCAGCACGGCGAAGTCGGCGAGGATGGCCCGAGCGAGCGCGATGCGCTGCGCCTGACCGCCGGAGACGAGGGCGCCCCGCTCCCCGACATCCGCCGTGAGACCGCCCCGTTCCTGAACCCACTCGGTGAGCCCGACCCGGTCGAGAACAGCCAGAAGCTCCTCGTCGGTCGCCGTATCGCGGGCGAACAGCAGATTCTGTCGCAGATCCGAGTCGAAGAGGTACGGGTGCTGTTCGCAGAGACCGATCACGCGACGAACCTCATCCTGTGCGGCGTCCTTCGCTTCGACGCCGTCGACGGTGAATCCGCCGCTGTAGTCGATGAACCGGGTGAGCACGTGCGCGAGGGCCGTCTTGCCCGCACCTGTCGGACCGGTGAGAAGCACTCGTTCGCCCGGCGCAAGTCGCAGGGTCACATCCTCCAGCACGGACTGGGTCTGCCCCGGCCAATGCGCGCTCAGCCCTGTCAGCTCAACGGAGGGGACGCTGCGGGCGGTCAGTGGAACGGTGACCGCCGCATCCGCCGGGATGCCCGCGGGGAGCGACGCCGGAGCGACGGCGGCGAGGCGTTCGGCGCTGGCGTGCAGCTGCCGGTAGGCGCCGAGCGCGAGTGGCACCATGCCGAAGATCTCGAACACAGCGAGCGGCAGCAACGCCACGACGGCGAGCGTCGGCGCATCCAGCCGATGGGTTCCCAGGGCCGGGATGCCGGCCATCAGCGCGAACGCCGTCGCCGCGCCTGCCAACACAGACACGATGGCCGTTGTGAGGCCCACCCCGGCAGCGCGCGAGCGGAGTGCCGCGGTGAGCCGGTCCCCCGCTTCGGAGACGCGGCGTTCGGCCTGGGGCAACGCCCCGAAAGCCGTCAGCACGTCAAGCCGACCGACCAGGTCGAGGATGCTGTCGTTCACCTCGGCCCGCAGCGGCGCGATCTCCCGTTCCGCGCGGCCCGACACCCACCGGTTCACGAGGGTTCCGGCGACGAACGCGAGCGCAAGGGCCACCAGCAGCGACACTCCGGCCTCGGGCAACAGCACGAACACACCTCCGACGGAGATGAGGGCGATGACACCGGCCGTGACGAGCGGCTGCACCACCCGCAGGGAGTGGTTCTGCAACTCGTCCACATCATTGGCCACGCCCGAGAGCAGGTCGCCGCGCCGGGTGTCGCCGAGGCCGTCGGGCGCCAGCGGAACAAGCCTGCCGAACAGCTCCGAGCGGATCGTCGCCAACTGGCGGAATGCCGCGTCATGACCGGAGAGTCGCTCGAGGTAGCGGAAGAACGCTCGCCCGAGCGCGAAGGCGCGAACGCCGACGACCGCCATCGACACGTAGATGATCGACGGCTGCTCGGCGGCTCGCGTGATCAGCCAGGCGGACACCGCGAGCAGCGCGACGGCGCTTCCCGCGCTCAGAACGCCGAGGGCGATGGCGCGCCACAGACGGCCGGCCGGCGGCAGGGCGAGTCGAAGGATACGTCGGGTCGCAACAGGGTCAGCGGACACGGCTCACCACCTCCAGGGTCAGCAGGGTGTCGGCGGCCGCGACGACGGCATCCCGATGGCTGATCACGAGCACGGCTACGCCACCCGCCGCGATCTCCCGGAGATGACCGACGAGCCGAGCCTCGGAGGCGTCATCGAGGGCAGAGGTCGGCTCGTCCAATACGAGGAGCGGGCAGTGTTCGGCTCGCATCCGATAGAGCGCTCTGGCCACCGCGACACGCTGAGCCTGCCCGCCCGAGAGCCCGGCTCCTCCAACCCCCAGCACGGTCGAGGGCGGGACGTCGTCGACCGCCGCCAGGCGGAGGGACTCAGCGACCAGCAGCGCATCCGGTTCGGTCGATCCGAGCGCCACATTGCCTGAGACACTGCCTGCTAGCAGGCCCGAGTGCTGCCCGGCCCACGCGATGGATGCCCGACGCGCCTCCGCGCCGGCCGCGTCGGCAACCGAGACCCGCCCCTCGAACGGCACGAACCCGAGCGCAGCTCCCACCAGACTGGACTTGCCCGCACCGCTGGGCGCGCTCAGCACGGTGAGGACGCCCGCCGCCACGGTCGCGGAGAACTCCCGCACCACGGTGCGCCCGCGGTAGTCGATCGTCACTCGGTCGAAGACGAGCACACCCTCGCCCCGGCGCAGGATGTTCGACGCCGGCACCGAGGACACCGAGGACACCGAGGACGCCGCCGTCGCCGAGGTCGCCGCCGAGGTCGGAGCGGCCTCCGAACGCTCCGCCTCCAGGGTCTCGAATGCGCTGTGGGCGGCCGCGATCCCCTCGGTCGCCGCGTGGTAGGCGGCGCCGACGTTCCGCAGCGGCAGGAACGCCTCGGGCGCGAGAAGCAGCACGAACAGACCGACCGAGAGATCGAGCTGACCGTTCAGCAGGCGCAGGCCGATCGCGACCGCGACGACAGCCACCGACAGGCTGGCGGCGAGTTCCAGCACGAAACCCGACAGGAACGACATCCGCAGCACCTTCATGGTGCGGGCGCGGTACTCCTCGCTGACATCGCGGATGTGCGCCGACTGGCGGTGCTGCCGCCCGAACAACTTCAGTGTCGAGAGCCCATCGACCACATCGAGGAACCCGCGCGAGAGCCCTGATAGGGCACTCCACTGCCGCGCCTGTGCCGCCTGCGTCGCCCAGCCCACGAGCACCATGAACAGCGGGATCAGCGGCAACGTGATCAGCACGATGATGCCGCTGGTCGCGTCCTGCCAGAACATCACGGCCACGAGCACGGGCGTCGCCAGCGCGGTCAGGATGAGCTGGGGCAGATATTTGGTGAAGTACCCGTCGAGCGCGTCCAGCCCTCGCCCCACCGTCAAAGTCACCTCCGCCGAATTGCGTGTGCTCAACCAGCCCGGCCCCAGCCGACCGAGCGCCCCGACCAGCGCCTCCCGAAGCTGACCGATCACCGTCGAGCCTCCGCGCGCCGCCGTCGTCTCAGTAAGCCACAGCACCACTCCGCGCACGGCGATCACGAGCACGAGCCCGGCGAACAGCCCGCTCAGAGCGGGCAGGTCGTCCCCCGCGATCGCGCGCACGATGAGCTGTGTCACCAGCCAGGCGAATGCGATCACGCATGCCGTCTGCAGCAACGCGAGCGCACCTCCGGTGACGAGGGTGCCGCGCGCCGCGCGGGCGTAGCGAAGGAGTCGCGGATCGAACGGGCGCATGGTCAGACGGCGGCGGACGCCGGCTCCTCCTCGGGGATCTGGGCACGGGTGACGCGCTTACGGAAGATCCAGTATGTCCAGCCCTGGTAGAGCACGATCAACGGCAGGAAGATCAGCGCCACCCAGCTCATCACCTCGAGCGTCATCTGGCTGCTCGAGGCGTTGGCGATCGTGAGGCTGTTCTCGGGGTTCGGCGACGACGGCATCACGTTCGGGAACAGCGCGGCGAACAGCGACACGACCGCGAAGGCGATCGTGGTCGCCATGAAGGCGAACGACCAGCCTTCCTTGCCGCGCAGATTCGCGATCCAGGAGACGATGAGCGCCACCGCGGCCAGTGCCGCCAGCACGACGAACACCACCGAGAAGTGGGCGATCGCCGTCCACAGCAGGAACGAGGCGGCGACCACGATCGCGAGGCCACCCGACTTCATGGCGAGCCTGCGCGCCCGCTCCCGGATCGGCCCGTCCGTCTTGAGCGAGATGAACACAACGCCGTGCGTGAAGAACAGCAGCAGGGTGGTCAGCCCGCCGAGCAGCGCGTAGCCGTTGAGCAGGTCGAACAGCGTGCCCGTGTAGTTGAACTGCGCATCCAGGGCGACCCCTTGCACCATGTTCGCGAACGCGACACCCCACAGGAACGACGGGACGACCGAGCCGACGATGATCATGCCGTCGAACCACTTCTTCCACCGCGAGTCCGGGCGCTGGTGGCGGTATTCGAACGAGACGCCGCGCACGATCAGGGCCAGAAGGATGAGAAGCAGGGCCAGGTAGAAGCCGCTGAACAACGTCGCGTACCACTCGGGGAATGCGGCGAAGAGACACGCGCCGGCCACGATCACCCATGTCTCGTTGAGATCCCAGACCGGGCCGATCGTGTTGATCATCACACGGCGATCGACATCATCGCGGCCGAGGAAGGGCAGCGCCATCCCGACGCCGAAGTCGAAACCGTCGAGCACGAAGTAGCCCACGAAGAAGAAGGCGACGATGCCGAACCAGAGAATTGCCAGATCCATCAGAGCCTCCTAGTAGACCGTCGCGACCGGAACGTGCTTGCCCTCGTCGTCGAGGTGGTCCTCGGCGGGGGCGGGACCCTTCTGGGCCGCGCGTTTGATGAGCTTGAATTCGACGACGGCGAGGATGCCGTAAATCGCGGTGAAGGCGATCAGCGAGATGAGCACCTCCACCCCCGTGGTGCCGGGCGAGACACCGTCGGCCGTCTTCATCAGCCCGAAGACGATCCAGGGTTGCCGGCCCATCTCCGTGAAGATCCAACCGACGATCATTGCCAGCATCGAGAGCGGGAAGGCCCAGATCGCCGCCTTCCACACCCACCTGTTGTTCGGCATCCGGCCCTTGCGGGTGAGCCACAGGCCGACGACGGCCACGAGCACGTGCAGCATGCCGAGCCCGATCATCCACCGGAATGCCCAATAGGTGATCCAGATGATCGGCGTGTAGTCGCCCGGGCCGTAGATCTGAACGTAGTGGGCCTGCAGATCGTTGATGCCCTCCACGGTGCCGTCCAGCGTGTGTGTGGAGAGGAACGAGAGCAGATAGGGGATGCGGATGGAGAACAGCTCGTGAACTCCGTCAGGGGTGCCGAGGGTGAAGATCGAGAATGAGGCGTCGGCTCCCGTCGACGTCTTGTACAGCGCCTCCGCCGCCGCCATCTTCATCGGCTGCGTCTGCACCATCGCGAGACCGAGCTGATCGCCGCTCAAAACTGTGCACACGCCGGCGCCCACCATCGCCCAGAGTCCGAACTTGAGCGCGGGGCGCATCGTGTCGAGGTTCTGCCGGCGCGAGAGGTGCCAGGCCGAGACCGAGATGATCAGACCGGCCGAGACCATGAAGCAGGCGAAGATCGTGTGCGGGAAGGCGGCTAGCGCCACCTTGTTGGTGAGAACCGCCCAGATATCGGTCAGTTCGGCCCGCCCTTTGGCTTCGTTCAGCCTGTAGCCGACCGGGTTCTGCATGAAGGCGTTCGCGGCGATGATGAAGTAGGCCGAGAGGATGCTGCCGACGGTCACCAGCCAGATCGTCGCGAGGTGCAGTCCTCTCGGCAATCGGTCCCAGCCGAAGATCCACAGTCCGATGAAGGTGGCCTCCAGGAAGAAGGCGAGCAGCCCTTCCAGCGCGAGCGGTGCGCCGAAGACATCACCAACGAAGCGCGAGTAGTTCGACCAATTCATCCCGAACTGGAACTCCTGAACGATGCCCGTGACGACCCCCATGGCGAAGTTGATCAGGAAGATCTTGCCGAAGAAGTGGGTGAGCTGCAGGTAGTGCACTTTGCCGGTGCGGTACCAGGCGGTCTGGAAGATCGCGACGGAGGTCACGACACCGATCGTGATGGGCACGAACAGGAAGTGGTAGATCGTCGTAAGCCCGAACTGCCAGCGGGAAAGCAGCAGCGGGTCCAGCCATTCGTTCACAGCATCCTCCACCAATCCGTCATTTCTACAGACTGTAGAATTTGACTTCTACACAGTGTAGAACATACTCAGCAAACCAGCGCTACTCTAGGAACGTGGCGAATCTCGGAGAACTGGAGCGAGCGGTGATGGACGCTCTGTGGAACTTTGGCGCCCCAACCACCGCCAACGAACTACGCGACAAGCTAGCCGCAAGCCGAGGCGAGGGCAAGGGCCCGGCCATCACCACGGTGCTCACCGTGCTCTCGCGCCTCGAGCAGAAGGGCTTCGTCGAGCGCGACCGCGAGGCTCGACCGCATCTCTACAGCGCCTCGCTCTCGCGCGCGAACCATGTGGCCGACCTCATGCACGAAGTGCTGGAGAGTTCCTCCGACCGCAACGCCGCCCTCGCCCACTTCGTCGGCTCTGTCGACGAAACCGAGGCGGAGACGCTTCGCCTCCTTCTCGCGGCGCGCACGCAGTAGCCGCTCCGTGACGCCCGTCAACGGCCTCGCCATCGCGCTCGGCGCGCTCGCGCTGGCACTCGCCTGGCCGGTCCCCGTCCTGCTGGCGCGGGCGAAGTGGCCGTCAGCGGCGCCGGCGCTCGCGCTCGCCCTCTGGCAGTCCATCGCTCTCGCGGGTGGCATCTCGATGATCGGCGCGCTGCTGCTCTACGGCCTGCAACCCTTCGGAGACGAGCTCTGGGCCCGAGTCAGTGAGGCTGCGAACACCGTCTTCGCGGGGCCGTTGCCGCCGGGAGCATCGCTGGTCACCACCTTCTCGCTCAGCGCGGCCGTGCTGCTCACGGCGCACCTCCTGGCGAACCTCGCACTCACCTCCGTACGCAGCCAACGGCAACGGCACCGGCACCGCGAACTCCTCAGCCTGCTCAGCTCCCCCCTCCCGGACGCACCGAGCACCCGCGTGATCGACCATCCGGCCCCCGCCGCATATTGCCTACCCGGCGCGCAGAGCGTCACCGTGCTCTCGGAGGGCATGATCGCCCTGCTCACCCCCGAACAGCTCGAAGCCGTGATCGCGCATGAGCACGCGCATCTGCAGCAGAAGCACCACCTGCTGCTCGACGCTTTCCGTTCCTGGAAACGGGCGCTCCCGTGGTTCCCGATCGCCACAAGGGCGCAGGATGCGGTGGCCCTGCTCGTCGAGATGCTGGCCGACGACCACGCCCGCCGCCTCGTCGGCGACGGCGTGCTCGCGGCGGCGATCGAGCTGGTCGACGCCACCGGGTCCGCCGGCACCGTACTCGGCGCGCCGAAAGACGCGCGCACGCCCGAACAGCGCCGCACGGCGATCGCCGCCCGGGTGGAGCGGCTCACCGGCGCACGAAGCACCGTCGGCGTGATCCCCCGCATCCTCGTCGTCGCCGGCACAGCAGCCCTCGTGATCGTGCCCCCGGTGCTCGTTCTGACCAGTTGACGTTCGGCACCCGCTCAGGCGATGCACAGTAGCATTTCACCCATGCCGAAGAAGGGGTCGTACGCCAAAGGGATCGCCAAGCGGGAGGAGATTCTCGCCACGGCGCTCACCGTCTTCGCCCAACGGGGGTATCGGCGGGCTTCCCTGCGCGAGATCGCCGAATCCGTGGGGCTCAGCCAGGCCGGTCTGCTGCACCATTTCACGTCGAAGGAAGACCTCTTCGCCGAAGTGCTGCGCAAACGCGACGAGGTCGACTTCTCGGCGGCGGAACCCGGGGCGGACGACGCCTTCGCCGCTCTCGTCCGTGTCGTCCACCACAATGCCCAGGTGCCCGGGCTCGTGCAGCTCTACGCCACGATCTCAGCCGAGGCCGCCGACGACGACCACCCCGGACACGACTATTTCGTCGAGCGCTACCGCTCGATACTCTCGCAACTCGAGCAACACATCCGGTCGGAGCAGGCATCCGGCAGGCTCGACGCGGATCTCGACCCGCAGCAGATCGCGCGGCTCGGAATCGCCGTGGCCGACGGCATGCAGGTGCAGTGGATGCTCGACGGCACCGCCGATATGGCAGCAACTCTCGACTATTTCTGGTCACTCATCCGTCGATTGGGCAGCCCCTCGTGAACGAGGCGCTCACCTGGATCCTCGACCTCGTCCAGAGCGTCGACCCCGTCCTGCGCACGGCCCTTGCCGGTGTCGGCATCATGCTGGAGACGTCGATCCTCATCGGGTTGATCGTGCCGGGCGACACCGTGGTGCTCGTGGCCAGCACGGCCGTCGGCAATCCGGTCGAGTACGTCGCTCTCGTCATCGTGGTGATCGTCGGAGCGCTCATCGGTGAGAGCATCGGTTTCGGTCTCGGGCGACTCTTCGGACCAAAGATCCGCGCCAGCGGGCTCGGTCGACGGATCGGCACAAGCAATTGGGAGCGTGCGGAGGCTTACCTCGCGAAGCGTGGCGGTATCGCCGTCTTCCTCTCCCGGTTCCTCCCGGTGCTGCACTCGCTCATCCCCCTCACGGTCGGCATGAGCACGATGCGCTATCGCACCTTCATCGCGTGGACGGCCCCCGCCTGCACACTCTGGGCCCTCGCCTACGTCACCGTCGGTTCGCTCGCCGCGGGAAGCTACCGCGAACTCTCGCAGGAGCTGCACGGGGCCGGCTACGTGTTCGTCGCGATCATCGCGGTCTTCCTGGTTCTCGCCCTGGTCGTGAAGAAGGTGCTGCAGAAGCGCGAAGCCCGCCACATGGATGCCCCGCACACAGATGCGGCAGCCCGGTTGCCCGAGCCGCCGCATCCCGACGAGGTCTAGGACCCCACCTACTTCTTGATGTCGTGCTTCGAAAGCCATTCCTTGGCGAGCACGTCGGGCTGGGTCTTATTCGCCCCTTGGTTCTCTCCGTTCAGCTCGATCAGGTCTTCCGTGGTGAGCGCGGCCGAGACCTTGTTCAACACATCCTTGACCGTGCTCGATGCCTTCGCGGTGTTGATCAACGGCACGATGTTCTGGGCTGCGATCAGGTTCTTCGGGTCTTTGAGGGTCACGAAGTCGTTGTCCTTGATGGCGGGCGTCGTCGTGTAGATGTCGGCCAGCTGCACGTCGCCGTTCTTGAGCGCCGCCACGGTGAGCGGACCGCCGCTGTCGCTGATCGGCTTGAGGGTCGCGGTCACACCGTAGGCGCTCTTCAGCCCCGGAATACCGTAGGGCCGCGTCGCGAACTCCGGGTTGGCGCCCACCGTCAGCGGCTCGGTGACCTTCGACAGGTCAGAGAGGCTCGTGACACCCCATTTGTCGGAGAAGGCTTTGGTGACATTGTAGGAGTCGGCATCTTGCGCGCTTGACTGGTCGAGCACCTCGAAGCCCTTCGGCAGCGCGTCGTTGAGCGCGGCGTAGACGTCGTCGCTCGACGATGCGGTGCTGCTCTTGTCGTAGAACTGGAGCAGGTTGCCGCTGTACTCCGGAACCAGATCGATCGAGCCGTCTTTCAGCGCTGCGAGGTAGACGTCGCGCTGACCGATGCTCGGCTTCGTGGTGACCTTCACACCGTTGGCCTCCAGTGCCTGTGCGTAGATCTCCATCAGGATCTCGGACTCGCCGAACGCGGCGGAGCCGATGGTGATGGTGTCGCTGGACGACGAGCTGGTGTTTCCGCTGAGCGCGCCGCCGCCGGACGAGCACGCGCTGAGAGCCAGGAGGGCTCCCGCCGCGATCGCGCCGGCCGCGATGCGGCCTCTCTTGGATCCGAACATGGGGTTCTCTCTTTCGTTGGTGCGATGGATGGAGTGCTGCGATGGGTCAGTTGGGGCTTCGTCCCGGAACTACGATCCCGAGGGGACGCCACGGGTCTTTGGTGCGGACGTCTTCGACCTTTCCGGCGGCGACGCCCCGTGGGACGACGAGCCGCTGAATGAGGGCGAAGAGACCGTCGGTGATGAGGGCGAGCACGATCACGAGGATCGAGCCGCCGAGCATCTCGCCGTAGTTCTGAACGGATAGACCGTCGAACAAGAACCGGCCGAGTCCGCCGACCGGCAGGATCGCCGCGACGGTCCAGGTGGCGATGACCTGCAGGGCGGCCGAGCGCAGACCGCCGATGATCAGCGGTAGCGAGAGCGGAAGCTCGACTTTGACCAGGATCTGCATCTCGGTCATGCCCATGGCCCGCGCCGCGTCGATGGTGCGCCGGTCGACCGATTCAAGCCCGGAGTACGCACCGGCGAGCACCGGGGGGATCGCCAGGATCGTCAACGCGATCAGCGGCGGAACGATGCTCAGGTTCAGGGTGATCAGGGCGAGGTAGACGACGAGACCGAGGGTCGGTATGGCCCGGAGGGCGCCGGAGACGCCGATCGCGAGCCCTCGGAACCGCCCGGTGTGGCCGATCGCGAAGCCGATCGGCAGCGCGATCACGGCAGCGAGGATCAACGTGAGGAACGAATACCAGACGTGCTCGCCCAGCCGCACCCCGATCCCGCTGGGGCCGCCCCAGTGGGCGGGGTCGAGAACCCAGGCGAACGCCGCGATGATGTCGGTCATGCTCCCGTCACCGCCTTCAGCTCGGCGCGGCGGGTCACGCGCTTGGAGGTTCCGAGCCGCGTCCATGGCATCAGAAAACGGCCGAGCAGCACCAGCAGCACATCGAACACCAGCGCGACGACGACGACGGCGACGATGCCGGTCACGACCTCCGCATTGTTGTACTGGTTGAGCCCCTGCACGAACATCGTGCCGAGGTTGGACACACCGACCAGCGAGCCGACGCTCACCAGGCTCACCGTGCTGACCGAAACGACGCGGAGCCCCGCGAGCAGCACCGGACCGGAAAGCGGGAAGTCGACCGCCCAGAACCGGCGCCACGTGCTGAACCCGACGGCGGTCGCCGATTGCAGGACATCACCCGGAACGCTGGCCAGGGCGTCTGCACTGGTTCGCACCAGCAGGGCGAGCGCATAGAGGCTGAGCGCGATGACGACGTTGATCGGATCGAGGATCTTGGTACCGATCAGCGCCGGCATCGCGATGAACAGCGGAAGGGACGGGATGGCGTACAGAATGCCGCCGATCGTCAGGATGACCGCCCGGCTCGCGTGGTACCGGTTCGCCACCCAGCCGATCGGCAACGAGACGACGAAGCCGATCACGATCGGGAAGAAGCTCAGTGTCACATGAGCGACCGTGAGAGACCAGACCAGGTCGAGATTCGACCACAGCCAACTCACGACGCTTCCTCACCCTGCGCCGGAGCACCCACGACCGGAACGGTCGTGGCCCTTGCCTCGCTGGCGGCACCGGCGAGTACGCCCGCCGCCCGGCCCTCACTGTCGACGAGCACATCGCCCGTCGGAGTGCGCTGGATGTGCAGGGCGCGCTTTCCCCGTTCGACGCCCACGAACGATGCGACGAACTCATCGGCCGGGTTCGCGAGGATCTCGGCCGGCGTGCCCCGCTGCGCGACGATCCCGCCCTTGCGGAAGATGACGACCTGGGTGCCGATCCGGAAGGCCTCGTCGATATCGTGCGTCACGAAAACCACTGTCTTGTCGAGCTCGCGCTGCAGGTGCAGCAGCTCGTTCTGCAATTCGTCGCGCACGATCGGATCGACGGCGCCGAACGGCTCATCCATCAGCAGGATGTTCGGGTCGACCGCGAGCCCACGTGCCACTCCCACCCGCTGCTGCTGGCCGCCGGAGAGCTGGCTCGGATACTTGTCGGCCAGCGAGCGTTCCAGGCCGACCGTGTCCATCAGCTCCAGCGCGCGCGCACGCGCATCCTTCTTCGTCACGCCGCGCAGCAGCGGCACGGTGGCGATGTTGTCGACGATCTTGCGGTGCGGGAGCAGGCCCGAGTTCTGCATGACGTAGCCGATGCTGCGACGCAGCTGAACCGGTTTGAGGGACATGACGTCTTCGCCGTCGATCTCCACGGTTCCACTCGTCGGATCGACCATCCGGTTGATCATGCGCAGGATGGTCGTCTTGCCGCTGCCGGACGAACCGACGAGCACGGTGATCTCGCGCGACGGGATGACGAGGGAGAAGTCATCAACCGCGAGCGTACCGTCGGGGAACTGCTTCGTCACCGAGCGGAACTCGATCATAACTGCGGCTCATTCCTCGAAGGGCACATCGGATCAGCACAGGCCTGTCCTTCAACCCAAACACCATTCCGCAGGATTGGCAAAGTATTGCGTCGAAATATGGCAACCCGCATCTGACGCATCTGGGCCCCTTTCCTTCGCTCTCGGCGCGCGCGGCGCCCTCGACGGGTATGCAACCCGCTTCGGAGACGAATCTGCCATCGACCTCCGACATTCCCAGCTTTCTCGGAGGGTCAGGAGCGCCGGCACGCACGGGAAGACCCGTGCTGCGAAACGAAGGTTCCGATTACTCGCCGTCGCCGTAGCGCTTCGCGAGGTACTCGCGGGCCACCACTCGGGCCTCCTCGATGAAGCGCTCGTCGCCGTCGGCGTCGAGAAGGAAGGCACGGTTGATGAGCGAATCCGAGAGCTCGACGACGATCTCGAGGCGGAACTTGAGTTCGTCACCGGCGGGAAGGCCGAACTCGTCCGAGAGGATCTCGGCGAACCGGTGGGCGAAGAAGTCTTCCTCTTCACCGGCCCCCTCGTCGCTCAGCCCTGAACGCTCGGCGTCGGTGAACCGGATGATGCGGAAGCCCGGCTCCGCCCGGAACATCGCCACATACGCGTCGATGGCGCACTCGACGGCGTTCCACCAGTGCTCCGGTGCTGCCTCGCGGATCGTCTCGACCACCGCGGAACGGTAACGCTGCACGGCCCGGTCGCGCAATGCCTGCAGCAGCACGATGCGGTCCGGGAAGTAGCGGTAGACAGTTCCAATCGACGCACCGGCGCGCTCGGCCACCATCGCGGTCGTCAGCCGGTCGAATCCGATCTCGTCGACGACCTCGGCCGCGGCGTCGAGCAGCGCGTCGATTCGCGCAGCACTCCGCTCCTGAATCGGCTCGGTGCGCACCAACGGCGCCCCTGTCGGGTTCTGGCCTGCCACGAGATCATTGATGGGCACGAGGGCAACTCCTTCTTTTGCTGCACGTCAACACTACGTTGGTACGGGTCCCCAGCCCCGCACTGAAATGATCAGTGCGTTACTCGGATCATATTCGGGGAAACCTCATTTCCGCTCGGGAAAACCGTTCGACTCGCCGTTATTCTGTCCCCCACATCTGGGGGCTGCGCGCGAACAGCCCGAGGGTTCATGAGAAACTAGGCACATATGTCCGGATCACCCGACACGCGCGGCGCGAGCGTCGAGCCCATCATGCATCGCGCGGCTCGCATCGAGGATGCGTTCCATGAGTTCCGCGCTCGGCGCGCCCGCAAACGCGGTTTTTTGGCGACCGTCGTGCCGTACACCGGATACGGATCACCCAGCTGGGCGCGCATCCTCGCCCGTGTGGTGCTCGCGCGCGACCCAAGCCGGGGAGCCGCGCCGAGCGGAAGCACCGCAAGCGGGAAGAGAGCATCCGCGGCTGGCGCTCGTTCACGAGCGTGCCCGTCGCCGATGTTCCGGTCGTCGTCGAGATCGAGGGGAACACGCACACAGTGATGCCCGATCGCGGCGGCGTGATCGACACCGTCATCCCCGTGCACCTCGCGCCCGGATGGCACACCGTCCGGCTCTACACCTCGGATTCGAGCCGCGTGTTCGAGTCCCCCGTGTTCATCGTCGACCCCAAGGCCACATTCGGCATCATCTCCGATGTGGACGACACGGTGATGGTCACCGCACTCCCCGCCCACTGCTCGCCGCCTGGAACACCTTCGTCCTCGACGAGCACGCGCGGGTGCCGACGCCCGGAATGGCGGTGCTGCTGGAGCGTCTGGCCGCCACCAACCCGGGCACACCCGTCATCTATCTGTCGACGGGCGCCTGGAACGTCGCTCCCACCCTCACGCGTTTCCTCTCCCGCAACCTTTTCCCGGCCGGCCCGCTACTGCTCACCGATTGGGGGCCCACCCACGATCGGTTGTTCCGGAGCGGACGCGAGCATAAGCGCGTCAACCTGATCCGACTCGCCGAGGAGTTCCCCGGGCTCAAATGGCTGCTCGTGGGCGACGACGGCCAGCACGACGAGACGCTGTACGGCGAATTCACGGTCGCCCACCCGGACAGCGTCGCCGCAGTCGCCATCCGCCAGTTGTCGACCGGCGAAGCCGTTCTCGCCGGCGGCCGCTCCAAAGCGGAGAAGCACACCGGTCTCAGCGGCGCGCCCTGGGTCTACGCGCCGGACGGCGCCGGCCTGAGCGACCAGCTGACCGAGCTCGGCATCCTGCACTGACATCCAGCCCGACAGCTGGGCCGTCGCGCTGTCGGCCGCATGCAGGATACTGACCCCATGACAGCAAGCGCCGCCGATCTGCTCCGCTTCCGTCTCCTCGCCCACGGGTTGGAGGGGCCGACCGAGAGCAGCCCCTCGGCCGTCGTCGAGCGCATGCTCGCGGTGCAGGCCCAGGATTTCGGTGCCGCATGCTGGGCACTCGGCATCCGCGCGCCCGGCACCACGCAACAGGATGTGCTCGCTGAACTCGACGCTGGACGCATCGTGCGCTCCTGGCCGATGCGCGGCACCCTCCACTTCGTGCCACCAGCCGACCTCGGGTGGATGCTCTCCCTCACCACCGAACGGATGCTGGCCGGTCTCACCCTGCGTCACCGCCAGCTCGAACTCGAGTCGCCCGACTTCATCCGGGCCCGCGACGTGGCGACCGGCGCGATCGCCGGCGGCGGCAGCATCTCTCGGGCCGAGCTCCTGTCGCTCTGGGAGGAGAACGGCATCGCGACCACCGGTCAGCGCGGCTACCACCTCATCTACTATCTGGCCCAGATCGGTGTGCTCGTCTGGGGCCCCGCGCACAAGACGCAGCAGTCGCTCGTGCTGGCCGAGGAGTGGATCGCTCACCCGCGACGGCTCGACCACGACGAGGCTCTCGCTGAGTTCCTCGTGAGGTATCTCACCGGGCACGGACCGGCGACGCTCAAGGATTTCGTCTGGTGGACCAAGGGCACCGTCGTCGGCACCAAGACAGCGCTCGCGGTGGCCGGTGACCGACTCCGTTCACTGACCGTCGACGGCGTGGAGTACTGGCTCACCAGCGAGCTCGCCGACCGGGCGCTCGCACCCACGACGGCCGCAGAGAGGGCCGCGGTCGTCCTCCTGCCTGGCTTCGACGAGTACATCATCGGCTACCAGATCCGCGGGCCGGTGCTCGACCCCGCCCATGCCGACCTCGTCGTCCCGGGCGGGAACGGCGTCTTCGCCCCGGTCGTCCTCGCACGGGGTCGAGCCGTCGGCACCTGGAAGCGCACGACGACCGCGAAACGGGTGACCCTCGCTCCGCAGCCGTTCAGTCGCCCGCTCACCGCAGGTCAGCTCACCCGGCTCGACCGTGGTGCGCGGGCCTACGGTCGCTTCCTGGGTCTCACCGGAACCGTCGCCTGACGCCGGTACCCTGGAGGGGTGCCTCTTCGACTCCCCGCGAACATCCGGACGTCCACACGCGTCCCGTTCCTGCAGGTGGCGAAGACCGCGATCGCGATGATCCTCGCCTGGGTGACAGCGAGCGTCTTCGTTCCGGGCAATCTTCCCGTCTTCGCCACGATCGCGGCCCTGCTCGTCGTTCAGCCGAGTGTGAACCAGTCGGTCGGCCGGGCGATAGAGCGCAGTCTCGGCGTGATCGTCGGGTTCTGATCGCTTACGCGATCGGGCTGGCCTTCGGCACCAACAGTTGGATCGTGCTGCTGGCCGTGGTGATCTCCATCATCCTGGCCTGGGCTCTCAAGCTCACACCGGGAACGGCGAACCAGGTGCCGATCACGGCCATGCTGGTGCTCTCGGTGGGGGCGTCCACGCCCGACTATGCCGCCGCGCGCATCATCGAGACGATCATCGGCGCGATCATCGGCGTCGTCGTCAACATCGTGATCGTCCCGCCCGTGCTCTTGGCTCCCGCCCACACCTCCGTCCTCCGTCTCGCCAACGAGATCGCGGCGACGCTGGAGCGTCTCGCCACTGCCCTCGTGGTGAATCAGACGACAGCCGGGCTCAACGAGCTCCTGCTGGAGGCTCGCCTGCTGCGGCCGATGGAGAAGAAGGCCGACGCGGCTCTCGTGCAGGGCCGCGAAAGCCTCACCCTCAATCCTCGACAATCGAAGCATCGGCGCGTGCTCGAGCACGACGACGAACTCTTCGCCCGCCTACGCCCCCTGATCACCAGGGCCCTCGGCATGACACGGGCATTCCACGACCACTACGACGACAGCCTGGCTGCCGAGCCGACCATCCGCGCGATCGCCGATGAGCTCGAACGCTCGGCGCACGACCTGCGGCTCCTCGCCCGCGACCCGGATGCGCCGCAGCCCGAACCGGACACCCGCACGGCTGGCATCCCAGTGCTCACGGCTCCGCTGGTGATCAGTACTCCCGACCCCCGGCACTGGGTGCTGCTCGGCTCCCTCATGGAGGATCTTCGCCGGATCCACGACGAGATCACCGGCGAGGATTCCGTCTGAGGCGCGCGAGACCCCCTCAACGCTGTCAGGGACCCCGCCGAAGCGGGATCCCTGACGTATTCGAAGCCTGAGGCTCAGCTCTGGGCGAGCACAGCCTGCAGTTCGAGGGTGATGGTGACCTCGTCGCCGAGGAGCATCCCACCGGTCTCGAGGGCCGCGTTGTAGGTCAGACCGAACTCTTCGCGGTTGATCTTGGTCTTGGCGGTCGCGCCGGCCTTGTAGTTGCCGTAGGGGTCCTGCCCGAAGCCGCCGAAGTCGAAGTCGAAGGTGACCGGCCTGGTCACGCCCTTGATCGTCAGCTCGCCGTCGACGAGGAAGTCGCCGCCCTCGGACCGCACTCCGGTGGAGACGAACTCGATGTGCGGGAATTCGTCGGCGAGGAAGAAGTCTCCGGTGCGGAGGTGCGCATCCCGGTTCTTGTCCTTCGTGTTCACCGAGGCGACCTCCGCCTTGGCGCTCACGGTCGACTCGAGCGGGTTCTCTGCCGTGACGAACGTCGCGTCGAAGTTCTCGAAAACGCCCTTCACCTTGCTGATCATGAGGTGACGGATGCTGAATCCGACCTCGCTGTGGGAGGGGTCGATGGTCCAGGTTCCGGCTTTGTACCCGGGATCTCGATGGTCGTGCTCATTCGGTTTCTCCTTCAAGAGTCAAGGGCGAGTCGGCTCTCGCGCCGCTCAGGAGTATGCAAGCGCATGGACAAGCGCTCTATTCCGAAATCCGGAAAGAAAGTTGACGCGTCACTGTTTTGCAGCGAGCGAGTGTCGCAACGCGAGGAGCTTGCGGGCGTCGGCGTCGATCTGCGCCGGGCTGATGCGTCCCTGCTGCACGGCCGCGACGACAGCATCGACCAATGCATCCGGATCCATACCCGCAGCGGCCGGATCGGCCGGCAGCACGAAGAGCAGCATCGTATTGCCCGCCGCCAGGGCCCGCACGGCGTTCTCCGCCGGGTTCTGATACTCGGCCAGACCGGTGTCCTGCAGCATGCGCATATCGTCGGTGATCGTCACACCCTGAAATCCGAGCTGCTCCGTCAGGATGCGGTGCCAGGCGGGAGAGAGCGAGGCCGGCGCGGAATCGACCGCGCTGTACACGAGATGTCCGAACATCACGAGCTCAGCGCCCGCCTTGATCCCCGAGACGAACGACGGCGCATCCTTCGCCCGCCACTGGTCGAGCGTGACCGGTGTGGTGGGAACACTGTCGTGGGAATCCGCCTCGGTCTCGCCGTGACCCGGAAAATGTTTGAGCGTGGAGAACACGGTGCCGCGCTCCCCCGTCACCGATGCCGCGACATGCGCGGACGCCGAAGCGGGGTCCGTCCCGAGCACGCGATCGAAGATGAACGATGCCGGATCCGCCGTCACATCGGCCACGGTCCCGAAGTTCACCGTGACACCGACCTGAGCGAGCAAGGCGGCCCGGCGGGAGAAGGCCTGCTCCGTCGCTTCCGGCGGCTGGACCCGCAGCGACTCCGCCCCCGGAAGGTCATCCCACGGCAGACGTGTGACATCCCCGCCCTCTTCGTCGATCGCGATCAGCGGCGGAAGCGCGGGATCTGACACCATGGCCGCTGTCTCGGCCGCGAGGGCGGCCGGTGTCGGTGGAACGTTGTCCCCCATCAGAATCATGCCGCCAACCCCGTACCGGTCGACGAATGATCGCAGCGCGGCGCCGTCGGTGCCCGGCTGGTGCAGCATCAAGAGGCTCGCCACCTTCTGGCGCAGCGTCATCGACTCCAGACGGGCATCGACGAAGGCGGTGAGCGGATCCACGGTCGGTGTCGGGGTCACCGATGCCGCCGCTGTCGAAGCAGAGGTGGAGCGAGGGGTCTGCTCCGCGCATCCGGTGCCGCATCCGGCCACCAGCGCGACGAGCCCTGCGGCTGCGATGACGCGCCCGAGAAGGCGCCGGGACGGTCGTCCCGTCACGTTCGGGCGCCTGTCGCCACCAGCCCCACCGGAACCGGCCCCGTCGACCCGCGCACCACGAGCTCCGGTTCGAAGAACAGCTCGTCGGTCGTCGCCGAATCGCTCGAGATCTGGCGCAGGAGCAGCTCGATGATGGTGCGCCCCATCGGCTCGATCGGCTGACGGACTGTGGTCAGCGGAGGTTCCGTGCAGTTCATGAGCGCCGAGTCATCATAGCCGACGATCGAGACATCCTGCGGCACGGACAGCCCGGCGCGCCGCACGGCTCGCACGGCACCGAGCGCCATCGGATCGCTCGCGCACACGATCGCCGTCACCCCGGAGCGCAGCAGTCGCGATGCCGCCGCCTGCCCCGCCTCGAGCGAATAGAGCGAGTGCACGACCAGGTCGTCGTCCAGCGGAACACCCCACCCGTCGAAGATCCGTCGTGCCGCCGCCAGTTTGCGCTGCGACGGCACATGGTCCCTCGGTCCCAGCAGCAGCCCGATCCGGGTGTGCCCCAGGGAGCGCAGATGGGTGAGCGCCTGAGCCGTGGCGACGGCGTCGTCGCAGGAGACGGTGGCGAAATCGAGTTCGTCGACCGGCGCGTTCACCAGCACCGTTGGCAGGTGCAGATGGGTGAGCCGGTCGTAGTGTTCGTGAGAGGCGTCTTCCTGAGCGTACGCACCGCCGACGAAGACCACCCCGGACACCTGCTGCTGCAGGAGCAGCTCGACGTAGTCGGCCTCCGAGATGCCACCCGCCGTCTGCGTGCACAACACCGGGGTGTAGCCGTTCTGAGCGAGGGCACCGCAGATCACTTCGGCGAACGCGGGGAAGATCGGGTTCTGCAGCTCCGGGAGGACGAGCCCCACGAGCCGCGCGCGTTCGCCGCGCAGCTTGCTCGGACGTTCATAGCCGAGAACGTCCAGCGCCGTCAGCACGGCCTCGCGCGTGGCATCGGATACCCCGGCCTTCTCGTTCAGCACGCGACTGACGGTGGCCTCGCTCACCCCGACCTTGCGCGCCACCTCGGCGAGACGTTTCGACATGAGCCCAGCCTACGCAAATCCTTGCAATCGAACGCAAGTCTTTTACAGTTCGCCGCGGCGGCCTACGATGGCGAACATGGCGAACAAGGCGGCGGCGCTCCTGCTCGCCAGCCACCCCGGGCCGACCCTGATCGTGACGGTCGTCGCGGGCGTCCTCGGCGTCGGCCTCGGCTACGCGCCGGCACGTGTGGCGCTGCTGTCGGCCGCAATCCTGTTCGGGCAGCTCTCGATCGGTCTGTCGAACGATTGGCTCGATGCCGCGCGGGATGCCGCGGTACAGCGCCCGGACAAACCGGCCGCTCGCGGCGCGATCGGCGTGCCGACGGTCCGGGTGGCCGCCTTCATCGCGCTGGCCGTCGCCCTCGCGCTCACCTTCTTCCTCGGCCCCGCAGCGTTGGTCGCCCATGCCGTCGCCATTGCCGGCGGGTGGGCGTACAACCTCGGCCTCAAGGCCACGGTCGTGTCGTTCGTTCCGTTCATCATCAGTTTCGGTCTTCTCCCGGCTATTGCCACCCTGGGTCAGACGACCCCCCGACTCGCCACCGGCTGGGTGCTCGCCGCCGCTGCACTCCTCGGGGTGGCCGCCCACATCACGAATGTGCTCCCCGACCTCGCCGACGACGCGAACACCGGGATCCGCGGAATGCCGCACCGACTCGGCACGCGATCCAGCGGACTCATCGCCTTCGCCTGCCTCGCGGTGGCCACCGTGCTGATCACGACCGGGCCGGGCTGGCCACCACGTCCGCTGTTCATCGGTGGACTCGTGCTGGGTACGGCGGCCGCCGTGCTCGGCGTCGTGCTGGTCGTTCGGGCAACACCGACCCGTCTGCTGATGCGGCTCATCATGACGTGTGCTGTCGTTGACGTCGTGATGCTGGCTCTCGCCGGTCAGTCGATCGCGGTCTGAACCGGGGCCGCGGCGGGCTCCCGATTGCGGATCCCGATTGCAGACACCACGCCGCCGATGAGCAGAAGGAGCGCCGTGCACAGCATCGCCCGGTCCAACCCCGCCCGGTCGAGCTGCTCGCCGATGATAAGCCCGGCGAGGGCCACCGTGATGAGACCCGCGATCCGCGAGACCGCATTGTTCACAGCCGAACCGATCCCGGCTTGCGCGGGGTGGATCGATCCGAGGATCGCCGCCGTGAGCGGGGCGACCGTGATCGAGAGGCCGACACCGAACAAGAGCACGGCCGGCAACAGATTGAACAGATAGCTGACGTCCGGGCCGAGCATGAGCAGCCAAAGGAACCCGCACGCGGCGATCATCGGGCCGATCGCCATGAACAGACGAGGCCCGTGACGGCCCGCCAGACTGCCGAAGAAGCCGGACAACAGCAGCATGCAGATCGTGGACGGGATGAAGACCAGACCCGCTGCGGTCGCCGCGAAGCCGACGACCTGCTGCAGGTACAGCGTCACCATGAGCGGGCCGAAAGCGAGAGCGCCGTAGACGAGGGCCGTCGCGATGTTCCCCACCCAGAAGTTGTGAACACGGAACAGGCCGAGCGGCAGCATCGGCCGTTTCGCCCTCGTCTGCCAGAAGAAGAAGGCCGCGAGCAGCACAAGACCGGCGATCAGCGGAATGAGCACCCGAGGGCTCCCCCAGCCATCCGGTCCCTGCTCGATCAGCCCGTACACCGTGCCGGCGAGACCGAGCGAGCCGAGAACCGCACCGAGCACGTCGACGCGGCCGCCCATCCCCTTGTCGGGCTCTTTCAGCGTGAGCATCAACGCGAGCGTCACCGCGATCGGCACCACATTGATCACGAACACCCACCGCCAGGACAGGGTGTCCACGAAGATGCCGCCGAGAACGGGACCGGCGATCATCGCGACACCGGTCCACGCCGTCCAGCGCCCGATCGCCTTGGCCTGCGCCGCACCAGAGAACGTCGAGATGATCAGCGCGAGGGAGCTCGGCACGAGCAGAGCGCCTGTCACGCCCTGAAGGGCGCGCGCCACCACCAGGAAGACGCCGCTCGGCGCGAAGGCGCAGAGCAGCGACGTGATGCCGAAGCCGACCAGGCCTGCGTAGAGCACCCGTTTGCGACCGAAGACGTCGGAGAGGGAACCGGCGATCAGGATGAGGGAACCGAGTGTGACGAGATATCCGTCGACAACCCACTGCTGAAGCGGTAGCCCGCCTCCGAGTTCTCGGTCGATCGCGGGAAGCGCGACGTTGATCACCGCGCCGTCGAGGAAGGCCACGAAGCTGGCGAGGATCGCCACGATCAGCACTCGGCGCTGCACCGACGTCGTCGGCTCCGCGGTCACCACATCTCCGTCATCATCTTCTGACGCTAAGGGGGCCGACCCCGAATGGCAACCCGGCTTCCGCTCCGGGGGGATCTGCGCGTAGCCTGAGTCCCGTCATGCCCGAGGAACCACAGGCGGTCTCCGAGCGACCGGAACACCCCGGCGGAATCACGGTCGCGGCCGTCACCCGCGCGTGCTGGATCCTGGTGCTGGTTCTCACCGCAACCTTCCATTTCATCCGGGGCGCACCCGTCGACGCCTGGATCTTCCTCGCCGCCGGTGTTGTGCTGGCCCTCGACGCTCTCGGCTGGCTGCGCATCCCGCTCGAGTCCCCGACCGTGCGTGAGAACAGTTCGCGTGGGCTGCTGATCGGGACGCTCATCGTCGCCCTCACCCTCGTCCTCGCGCTCTCGCCCCTCTACGGCGGTGTGGACACCGTCCTCATCGTCGGCGGTGGGGTCCTCCTTGTGCCGATCATCTGGGTGGGGCCGCGCGGTCGCGAGCGCGCTATTCCTCCCCGTCGAGCGATCCGTCGCGCCGCCATCGCCTGGTCGACCGTGATCGTGATCGGATGCGCGTGGGAGATTGTCGCCTTCTTCCTCGGCCATGGGGCGCCCGCCGCCACGACGCCGTTCCCAGCGCTCTCCGACCTGCTCGACCCTCTGATCGCCTGGCCACCCAGCCGGGCATTGCTCATCGCGCTCTGGCTCCTGGGAGGCTACGTGCTTCTCCGGCGAGGCAGACAGCCATGAGAGTCGTCACCATGGCCGGCTTCATCGCGTGCGGCGTCGTGATGGCTGTCCTCGTTCTGCAATCCCATCGTGGCTCAGCACGTCTAGCTGTAGTGCCCAGGTAGGTTGCTCGATAGCCGGGTGATGGGCGGGAGCTTTCCGGTGGCGGTGTGGGGTCGGTGTTGATTGTAGTGATGGAGCCAGGCGGGGAGGGCTGCGCGGCGGGCTGACTCGGAGTTGTAGTGGCGGGCGAATGCCCATCCGTCGCTCATCGTGCGGTGGAAGCGTTCGATTTTGCCGTTCGTTTGCGGCCGGTAGGGGCGGGTGAACTTCGGGCGGATGCCGAGGTCCGTGCAGGCGTGTCGCCAGGCGTGGGAGCGGTAGGCGGAGCCGTTGTCGGAGAGGACGCGTTCGACGCGGACTCCACGATCGGCGAACCAGGACGTCGCCCGTTGGAGGACTCCGATCGCAGTCTCAGCGCGTTCGTCGTCGTGGATCTCGGCGTAGGCGACGCGGGAATGGTCATCGATCACGGTGTGCACGAACGCGTGTCGCATCTTCGGGTTGTAGTACTGGTTGCGGTCTTTGCCCGGCGTCTTCGCCCGATTCCTGTCGCCCTGGGCTCGGCCGACGAACCGCCACCCGCCGCCGTCGGGGATGTTGCCGAGCTTCTTCACATCGACATGGATCAGCGATCCGGGGTAGTCGTGTTCGTAACGTCGGGCCGGTTCCCCGGTCTTCACATCGACATGGGTGAGCCGGTTGAGACGGCAACGCACCAGAACCGCGTGAACGGTCGACGCCGGCATCCCCAGCCGGCCAGCGATTTGCACCGGACCAAGGCGTTTCTTGATCCGCAGATGCACGATCTTCTTCACCAGCAGCTGCGGGGTCCGATTCGGATGCGCGTGCGGGCGGGAGGACCGATCTGTCATCCCCTCCGGGCCGAGTTCGACGTAGCGGCGTGCCCATTTCGCGGCGGTCGGCCACGAAACACGGAAGTAGTCAGCCGCCGCAGCGACGGTCCAGCCCTCGTCGATGATCAGTCGCGCAACACGCAACCTTTGCCGCGGCGTCAAAGCCGCATTACCGTGAGACACGAGAACCTCCAGGTTTCGAGTGAGTGTCTAAGCAACTCCCACTCTGGCCCGGAGGTTCTCGCCATGTCACGGATGCCAAATCAAACAACGTCCCTGGGCACTACATCTAGCGCCGTTCGCCAGCCTCCTCGACGTGGTGATGGCCGACCGGGCGGCCCGTCTGACGATCCTGCTGTTCTGGTGGTGGTTGGGCTGGCACTTCCTGATCACGCCGCCGTCGCCCTGAACGTCAGTTGTTGCCTTTCGTGCAGGTCTGCTGAGCAGCCGTCTGTCCGGTCACCGAGGGAGGAAGCGCAACAGGTCCTCCGGGGGTCGGCGTCGCCGAGGTGTCAGGCGGGGTGGCCGGCGTCGCAGGCGACGTGGCGCCTCCGGTCGGCGTCGGGTCTTCGGCCGCGACGCCGGTCGAGCCGGTCAGCTTCACCGGCCGGTCGTTCACCAGAGCCGTTCCGAGCAACTCGGCCGCGTACTCGTTCGGCACCACGCGTTCTTTGTTGTCCGGATCCGTGACCGCGGGATACTGCATGAACACCACGTTGTCGAGACCGGTGTCTTTCAATGCGAGCCCGATCTGCACCAGGGTCGTCGGGCTCAGCGAGTCGGAGAGCGTCATGTTGGTGGCGGCGGCCTTGGCGAGCCCGTACAGCTGCAGCGGATTCGCGAGAACTCCGCCGTCGACCACTTTGCGTGCGAGGGCAGACAGGAACACCTGCTGATTGCTGATCCGCCCCAGGTCGCTGCCGTCGCCGACGCCATGCCTACTCCGCAGGAACGAGAGCGCCTCGTCTCCGACCAGCGTGTTCTGGCCGGCAGGAAGATCCAACGGCGGGTTCGTGAAGTCATCGGAGACCGGCGTCGCCAGGCAGACGGTGACACCGCCGACAGCCGTCGACATCGCGCTGACACCAGTGAAGTTGATCTCGGCCGCAAACGGGATCGTGATGCCGGTCATCTTCTCCACGGTGAGCGCGACGCACGGAAGGCCGCCGCGCGAGAGCGCCGTGTTGAACATTCCTTTGTCCGTTCCGTAGGCCGTGCCGTCTCCCGATGCTGCCGGGCAGTCCGGGATCGGAACCATCAGGTCGCGCGGAAAACTGATCACCATCGCGCTCCGATGATCCTGAGCGATGTGCAGCAGCATCGTCACATCGTTGTTGCCCGCACCGGAGCTTGCGTCTTGCTCCTCGCTCGATTGGTAGACACCACCCAGACCGGACCGGCTGTCCGTGCCCGCGATGAGGAAGTTCACGCCTCCTTCGATCGCACCCACATTCGGGATGGCCTGGTCGGTGTGCCCAGGAAGTCCTGGCAGGTGGATCGTCGGCTTGAACGAGCGCGTGACATCCCACACGGCGTACGCCGCCACCGACCCGGCGCTCACCGCGACGACGGCGACGGCCGCCGCCAGCAGCCTGGCGATCGCCCCCACCGCGCGACGACGTGGAAGCCGGCCGTGCCGCACCGCCGTCGCCGACGAGGCGCGCTGATGGCGGCGGGGAAGGTCGGTCATCGCTGGTCCTTATGCGTCAAGTTCCGGGAAGCTGGGCTGCCTGGAATCTTAGGACACGCGCAGCTCACCCGTAGCCCATACGCGCCGGGCTCGCGACGGAACCCGGGCGACGAAAAGCCCCCGAGACGCGTGTCTCGGGGGCGATTTGGTGGATCTGAGGGTGTTGGGGTTCAGGACATCGTTGATAGATGAGTCGCGACATCGTTGATAGTGGTCCGCGGTCGACGATGAGGCATGTCGAAGGCGCGCGTGATCGTCCTGTCCGTGGTCCACCAGGGGCTCACCAAGGCTGAGGCCGCCCGCAAGTTCGACGTCTCCTGGCAATGGGTGCACACCCTCGTCACCCGCTACGAGACCGGTGGGCTCGACGCACTCGAACCGCGCAGCCGCCGCCCGCACGCCTCCTCGACGAGCACGCCCGAGCACGTCCGGACGCGGATCATCGCGCTGCGCCAGCAGCTGACCACGGACGGGCTGGATGCCGGACCGGTCACGATCGCCTGGCACCTCGACCAGGAACATCTCCCGGTCCCCTCCACCTCCACGATCCGCCGCATCCTCCACACTGCAGGGTTGATCACCCCGGAACCGAAGAAGCGCCCGAAGTCCTCCTACCTCCGGTTCGAAGCGCACCAACCCAACGAGACCTGGCAGTCCGACTTCACCCACTGGCCTCTCGCCGACGGCACCGATGTCGAGATCCTGAACTGGCTGGACGACCACTCCCGCATGCTGCTGTCCTGCACCGCCCACGACCGGGTCACCGGTCCCGACGTCGTCAGCACCTTCACCGCCACGACGAACACCCACGGGCTGCCCGCCTCCACACTGACCGACAACGGCACCGTCTACACTGCCCGCTTCACCGGCGGAAAGAACGCATTCGAATACCTCCTCGCCGCCCTCGGCATCCAGCAGAAGAACGGGCACCCTTATCACCCGCAAACCCAAGGCAAGATCGAACGTTTCCACCAAACCCTCAAACGCTGGCTCGCCAGCCAGCCTCCGGCAGCGACGATCGCCGAACTGCAAACTCAGCTCGACCAGTTCCGGGTCATCTATAACGAGCGCCGCCCGCACCGCGCTCTCGACCGGCTAACCCCAGCCCAGGCCTACGCCGCCACCATCAAAGCCCACCCGAACCCGAACACCCTCAGCGCCCACTACCGCGTCCGCTTCGACACCGTCGACCGATTCGGCAAACTCACCCTCCGCCGAGCCGGGAACCTCCACCACCTCGGCATCGGCCACAACCACGCCGGCACAGCCGTGCTCATCCTCGTCGACGAAACCAGCGCCAGAGTCACTCACCTCGACACCGGCGAGATCCTCAGCATCCACCACATCGAACCCGACAGAAAATACTGGCGCGACCAAACAAAAGAGCCCGGCCGATGGCCGGGCTCTTCCTAATATCAACGATGTCTCGACACATCTATCAACGATGTCCCGACTCATCACATTGGTGGATCTGAGGGGACTCGAACCCCTGACCCCCTGCATGCCATGCAGGTGCGCTACCAGCTGCGCCACAGACCCAGAAGTTGTTCTCGATCTCTCGAAGACAACTCGTTTAGCGTACTACACGTTGGCGCTCAGAAAAAAACGAGCGACCCTCGGAATCATCGATACCGTCATCGCGAGCTACTCCGCGCGCTCGTGAACGGGCAACTCGATGGGGACCACCGGGCAGTCCTTCCACAGCCGCTCGAGGGCGTAATACATCCGGTCTTCCTCGTGGAAGACATGCACGACGAGGTCGCCGAAGTCGAGCAGTACCCAGCGCCCTTCCGCCTTGCCCTCGCGGCGCAGCGTCTTCACACCAGCGTCGTTCAGCTGGTCTTCGATCTCACCGGCGATCGCCACGACGTTGCGCTCGACGCGGCCGGTGACGAGCAGGAAGATGTCGGTCAGAGGCAGCGGGCCGGAGACGTCGAGGGCGACGAGGTCTTCGCCCGCCTTCGAGTCGGCCGCGCGGGCGGCGATCTGCAGGATCTCCCGCGAGTGTTCGGATGCGGTCACAGGGGGAACTCCCTCAAAGGGTTGGAAAGAATGAGACGGACGTCGGTGCTGATCAGAACACCTTCAGCACATAGGCCGCAACGAGCAGACCGACGACACCGACGAGCAGTACGGCCGCCGTGATCGACAGCACGAGGGGAAGCCGCCCGTGCCGCTTCTTCGGTGGCGTGATGACACCGCGGGTCGAGGTGTGCGTGCTCACAGCACGGGACGCGCGGATCGGCGCGACCTCGGATGTATTGAACTCGTTGTCCTCGCCGTCCAGCAAGCGGTCGATATCGGAGGAGTCGATGCGGTCGGGATGCGCTCCCGTGGCTCCGAGCCCGCGCGGCAGGTCGATGGAGCCGGTGACGAGGATCTCGCCTGTGCTCGTCAACGGACCGGTTGCATCGGCAGTGGGAAGCGTCGGAAGGATGAGCGCATTCGTCGTCGTCGCCGACCCCGAAACTCCCACACTGCGGGAGATGATCTGGTCGAACGGCTGGTTCTTGTCGTCGAGCTCGGCGGCCGTCGACCAGTGGCCGACCGGGGGCTGATACGGCTGAGGAGCGGCGTCGGCCTCACCCTGCGCGGTGGGCAGCGCCGACTCGGCCGACACGGACACGGCCGACACCGGCTCGACCGGGGCCGCCGTGGCGATCGGGTCCGCTGACGCGGGCACTGCAGCGAAGGGCCAAGAACGGGGCTCAGACGCGTCTTCTGCGGATGCCGACGGCTCTGCGGGCTTCACCTCGTGCGTTGCGGGCGAGAAAGTGACCGGAATGACAGACTCGGGATGCCCGGCCTGCTGGTTCGCTTCTTGCGCTTGCTGCATCGCGCGCAACTCACGGCGGGTCAGCGCACGTTCGGGCGTGGCGATCGGGACGACGGCGGGCATCGGAGGCGCGATCACCTGAGACGGGATCGGCGGAGTCTCGACAACCGGCGGCACAAGGGAAACCGGCTGCGTGACGGGCTCGACCGACGTCTCCGACGGCGCCTGCCGATACAACGGCGACGTCGCCTGGCCCGCGTCTGGATCGTCGTCTTTCGGAGCGAGAAGCGCGTCGAAAGAAGAACCGGAACTCGGCAGGTGCGGACGGGTCGGCGCCGAGACACCCGGCTCTTCGAAAGCCGTGGCCGGGATATCCGGCAGCGCGGACTGTTCCGGCGTCTCGCTCGGCCGGCCAGCGGAGAAGGTGAACGGCGTTGTCACCGTCGGGATCTCACCGGCAGGCGTCGGCGAGGCCGTGCCTGCTCGACGCGATGCCTGCCCAGCGGCTTTCTGCTCCGCAGAACGCTCGTTCTCGCGGGCTTGTCGCCGTGTCTGTGGCGGCGGGTCTTGCCACAAAGTCATGCCACACTCCGATACAGATGGTGTTTGGAGATGTATTGAACAACGCCATCGGGTACGAGATACCAGACGGGGAATCCCCTGCTCACCCGGCTCCGGCAGTCGGTTGACGAGATCGCCAGGGCCGGAACTTCCAACAAGCTTACGTCTTGCTGCGGCAATCCAGAAATACTCAAGTCATGTCCCGGACGACTCACAGCCACGAAGTGGGCGAGGTCCCAGAGCTCATTCACATCGCGCCAACTGATGATCTGCGCGATCGCATCGGCTCCCGTGATGAAGACCAGATCGGCCTCGGGACGGGCGATATGCAGGTCGCGCAGTGTGTCGATCGTGTAGGTGGGCCCCTCGCGATCGATGTCGACGCGGCTCACCGTGAAGCGCGGGTTCGATGCCGTGGCGATCACCGTCATCAGATAGCGGTGCTCCCCGGGGTCACATCGCCCTTCTGCCACGGATGGCCGGTGGGGACGAACACGACCTCATCGAGATCGAACGACTGGGCGACCTCGCTGGCGGCAACCAAGTGGCCGTGATGGATCGGATCGAATGTTCCGCCCATCACGCCGACCCGCGGTCGACGTTTCTCCGTCAGCTCCATACGCCCGGAGGGTCAGTGCCCCTGCGAGGGGTGGCCGGCGCCGTGGTGGGTGGCACCGGGGGCCGTCGCGTGCTCGGTGGCGCCGGGGGCGGCCTTGTGGCTGTGGCGGTTCGCCACGTCGCGGTAGGTCCAGATCACGAAGCCGAGAACGGTGAAAACGGCCAGCGCGATCGCGCCGAACGCCCACGTGGGCATCGGCAGCTCGACGTGAGCCTCGGTTGCAGCCAGCACGGCCGTCAGATGTGACATGGAGTTTTTCCTTTCCCGGCGCGAACGCCCGAGGCAAGTCTAGTGGTGGCTCACGGACGGATCTGACCTGACCCGCGAACGATCCACTTCGTGCTGGTGAGTTCGGGCAGGCCCATCGGGCCGCGGGCGTGCAGCTTCTGAGTCGAGATGCCCACCTCGGCTCCGAAGCCGAACTCCCCACCGTCAGTGAACCGGGTGGAGGCGTTGACCATGACGACGGCGGAATCCACCTCGGCCAGAAAGCGCTCGGCGTTCCCCACGTCGTTCGTGATGATCGATTCGGTGTGCTGCGTCGAGTAGCGCCGGATATGCGAGATCGCCTCGTCGAGCGAGTCGACGATCTTCACCGAGATGTCGAGGCTCATGTGCTCGGTGGCCCAGTCTTCGTCGGTGGCGGGCACTGCATCAGGCGCGAAGCGGATGGCCCTGTCGTCGGCGTGCACGGTCACCCCGGCCTCGACGAGCGCTGCGAGCACCGGTGGCAGCAGTCGTTGCGCCGCTGCGGAATGAACGAGCAGAGTCTCGACCGCGTTGCACACGCTCGGGCGTTGCACCTTCGCGTTGCGCACGATGTCGACGGCCCAGTCTTCGCGGGCGCTCTCGTCGAGCACGATGTGCACGACGCCGGCGCCCGTCTCGATCACCGGCACAGTTGACTCGGTGACGACGGTGCGGATGAGGTCGGCGCTTCCCCGAGGGATGAGCACGTCGACGAGACCTCGGGCCCGCATCAGCTCGGTCGCGCCGTCGCGTCCGAACTCGTCGATCGTCTGCACGGAACCGCTCGGCAGACCCGCGTCGCCGAGGGCTTCGCGGATCACGTCGACGAGCACCCTGTTGGTGTTGATGGCCGCGCTGCCCCCGCGGAGCACGACCGCATTGCCGCTCTTGAGCGCCAGGGCGGCGATATCGACCGTCACATTGGGGCGGGCTTCGTAGATCGCACCGACGACACCGAACGGAACGCGCACCTGGGTGATCTTGATGCCGTTCGGCAGGGCGCTGCCACGCACCGCCTGACCCACCGGGTCGGTGAGTGCGGCCACTTCGCGCACCGCTTCGGCGAGCCCGGCAAGGCGCGAGTCGGTGAGCGTCAGGCGGTCGATCAGCCCGGTAGAGAGGCCGTTCTCTCGTCCGTTGGCCAGGTCGAGTTCGTTCGCTTCGAGGATGCGCGTCCCATTCGACGTCAGCCGGGTCGCGATGGCCAGCAACGCGGCGTTCTTCTTGTCCGTCGTCGCCGTGGCGAGCTGCACGGACGCAGCTTTGGCGGCGGCCAGCCGGTCGACCAGCGCGACGCTATCCAGAGTCTGAGACATGGATCAAGTTTAGGGCGTGCGCGTGCTGCCCTCGGAGGCCCGGTCTTTCGCGGGCGCGAACCAGGTACCCACCCGCTCGCCCCGCAGTGCCTCGGCGACCAACGAGGTGGCGGTCAGAATGACCGCGGTTCCCCGTTCGGCGGCCTGGCGGGCGGCAGAGACCTTCGTCAGCGCACCGCCGGTTCCGACACCGGAGAGACCGGTCGCGCCGATCTCCACCCCGCGGAGCTCGTCGTCGTAGGCGACGACATCGATCCTCTCCGCGCCGGGCTCCTGCGGCGGGCGGGTGTAGAGCGCATCCACATCCGAGAGGAGCACCAGCAGGTCGGCTTCGACGAGCAAGGCAACGAGAGCGGCCAGCCGATCATTGTCCCCGAATCGGATCTCGTGGGTCGCGACCGTGTCGTTCTCGTTCACGATCGGCAGGATGCGCAGGTCGAGCAGACGCTCCATCGCCCGTTTCGCATTGCTGCGGTGCGTCGGCGTCTCCATGTCGCCGGCCGTCAACAGAACCTGACCGGCCACGATGCCGTAGCGGTCGAGGCTGTCCTGATAGCGGTAGATGAGCACGTTCTGCCCGACCGCCGCAGCCGCCTGCTGAGTCGCCAGATCGGTGGGTCGTCCATCGAGCGCCAGGTAGGGCATGCCGGTCGCAATCGCACCGGAAGAGACGAGGATCACCTGGGTGTCACGACCGTGCGCATCCGAGAGCGCATCGACGAGCGGCCCGATCTGCCCCGCGTTGTCTCCGCTGATGGAGGACGAACCCACTTTGACGACGACGCGTCTCGCGGAGGGAACCTGGCTGCGCTCGTCGATCGTCATTCCGAGTCGGTCTCCTTGGTCTCGGCACCGCTGCCGGTGCCGGCGGCTTCGTCATTCTCTTCGTAGTCGTCCCGCCACAGACCGGCCTCGCGCTCCCGCAGCAATTCGGCTCGCGCCTCGGCCTTCGCATCCATGCGGTCGAAGTAGTCTTCGCGGCGCTGATTGCGGGTCGGCCGCAGGTTGGCGTCCACCCGCACATCCGTTCCGCGCGGGGAACTGATCAATTCGGCGGTCGAGGTGAGCGTGGGCTCCCAATCGAAGACCACGCCGTTGTTTCGACCGATCACGACCGTGGAACCGGCGACGGCGCCCGCCTTGAAGAGCCGATCCTCCACACCCAGCTTGGCGAGACGGTCGGCCAAGAACCCGACGGCCTCGTCGTTGGCGAAGTCGGTCTGCGCCACCCAGCGTTCGGGCTTCGCCCCGAGGATGCGATAGACCGGCCCGTCCGAACCGCCTTCGACCTTCACGACGTAGTCGGAGTCATCGACGGCCTTGGGCCGGATCACGATACGCGGGCGGATCGCCTCGGCCGCGGCCGCGGCTGCTCGGGCGGCCTCGACGAGCTCGGCCAGCGCGAACGACAGCGCCCGGAGCCCCTCATGGCTGACCGTCGAGATCTCGAACACGCGGTAGCCGCGCTGTTCGAGATCGGCGCGAACGAACTCCGCCAGTTCCCTGGCCTCGGGCACATCGATCTTGTTGAGCGCGATGAGCTGCGGTCGCTCCAGCAGGGGCGTCTGGCCCTCCGGCACCGGGTAGGCGCCGAGCTCTCCGAGGATCACATCGAGATCGCTGATCGGGTCACGGCCCGGGTCGAGCGTCGCGCAGTCGAGAACGTGCAGAAGAGCGCTGCAGCGCTCCACATGGCGCAGGAACTCGAGACCAAGACCTTTGCCCTCGCTCGCTCCCTCGATCAGGCCCGGCACATCGGCCACGGTGTAGCGCGACTCCCCCGCCTGAACGACGCCGAGGTTGGGGTGAAGGGTCGTGAACGGGTAGTCGGCGATCTTCGGCTTCGCTGCCGACAGCGCCGCGATGAGGCTCGATTTGCCGGCCGACGGGTAGCCGACCAGTGCCACATCCGCCACGGTCTTCAGCTCGAGGAGGATGTCGCCTTCCCAGCCGGGTGTTCCGAGCAGAGCGAAACCGGGCGCCTTGCGCTTCGGGTTCGAGAGTGCCGCATTCCCTAGACCCCCGATGCCGCCCGGAGCGACCACGTAGCGGATGCCCGGCTCATCCATGTCGATCAATTCGACGCCGTCGGCATCTTTCACGACCGTGCCGACCGGAATCGCCAATTCGAGCTCGGGGCTGCTGAAACCGCTCCGGTGGTCGCCCATGCCGAATCCGCCGTTGTCCGACGAGCGGTGCGGTGCCCGGTGGAAACCGAGCAGTGTGGTGACCTGGGGGTCGGAGACGAGAACGATGTCGCCGCCGTTCCCGCCGTTGCCGCCATCCGGCCCGGCGAGCGGCTTGAACTTCTCGCGACGGACCGATACACATCCGTTGCCGCCGTGACCGGCGCGCAAATGCAACGTCACGTTGTCGACGAACGTTGCCATGATGTGCTCCTTGTACTGCCTGGGGAAAAAGGATGGGCGGGCCGAAGCCCGCCCATCCGGAAGTGTTGCGTGTGGAACGAGGGGTTAGACCTCGGCCGCCACGATGTTGACGACCTTGCGGCCGCCCTTGCTGCCGAACTCGACCGCACCGGCGGCCAGAGCGAACAGCGTGTCGTCGCCCCCACGACCGACGTTGACGCCGGGGTGGAAGTGCGTGCCGCGCTGGCGGACGATGATCTCGCCGGCGCCGACGACCTGACCACCGAAGCGCTTCACGCCGAGGCGCTGAGCGTTCGAGTCACGACCGTTGCGAGTGGAACTCGCTCCCTTTTTGTGTGCCATCTGCTTCTTCTCCTAAGCCTGTGCTCGACGCTACTTGATGCCGGTGACCTTGACGCGCGTGAGCTCCTGACGGTGCCCCTGGCGCTTCTTGTACCCGGTCTTGTTCTTGAACTTCTGGATGACGATCTTCGGGCCGCGGAGGTCGTTGAGGACCTCGGCGGTGACCTTCACCTTGGCGAGCGACTTCGCGTCGGAGGTGATCTTCTCCCCGTCAACAAGCAGCACAGCGGCGAGCTCGACGTTGCCGTCTTTGTCAGCCTTGATGCGGTCCATCGTCACGATGGTGCCGACCTCGACCTTTTCCTGGCGGCCACCGGCGCGCACAACTGCGTAAACCACTTTTACGTACCTTTTCTCTGGGGAACAGCTCCCCTCGGCTCGTACCGAGCCGTGGACCTGGTCCTACTCTTTATCTTCAGGAAGTTACTGGCGATTCCGACCGGCGCTTCATGCGCCGGTGCGATTCTCAGAAAACCTTGGCGATCGTGCGGGCGACGCCCAACACACACCAACGGTCAACTTTACCCGATGCCCCGTCCCCCGGTCAAACTCAGACCCCCGTCGAGCTCGACTGGAGGCGAGTCTCCCCGGGGGTTTCGGGAGGGTGCGGAACCGACATCGGCGCCGGTTCCTACAATCATTGTATGACGGTCCTGATCGATCCCCCGGAATGGCCCGCTCACGGCATGTTGTGGTCGCATCTGGTCAGCGATGCCTCCCTCGACGAGCTGCACGACTTCGCCGCCGCCAATGGGATCGCGCGTCGTGCGTTCGACCTCGACCACTATGACGTGCCCGACCGCAGCTACGACGATCTCGTCGCCGCGGGCGCAGAGCCGGTGGGCGGCAAGGAACTCGTCGTGCGGCTGCGTGCGAGCGGACTACGCATCAAGGCGCGGGATCGAGTGCGCAAGCACTGATCCCGCGCCTCGAATGGACGGACCCGAAAACTACTCCTCGGTCTCGGTCCGGGTGATCTCGGGTGCGACCGAGCCGCCGGCGATCGCCGCCGTGCTCACGCGTCGGCTCCGGTTGCGACCCTGGCCCGGCTGCTTGGGCTGAGGCAAGGCGTCGAGCACCGAGTCGAGCAGGAGCTCCGCATCCTTCGACGTGGGTCGACGGGCGGGCGGAGCCGCGCTGACGACCGGAATGTCGAGGAGCGTGACGGGCGCCTCTGACGCGACAGGAGCATCCTGGACCTCGGGCGTCGTAGCGCCCTCGGCGGCCGGAGCATCCGACTCGCGCTCCACGGATGCGGCGCGTTTCGATCCGCCGCTCTTCTTTCGTTGCCTTTTGGCCGGTTCGGCCTGCTGCACCGACTCGGCGGCCGGCGCCGCGGCCGGTGCTTCCTCCGCGGCGACATGCTTGCCGTGCGCGCCGTCGGCAGCCGCCTCGGCGGCTTCGCCGTCGTGGCTGTGCGTGGCGAGCGTGCTCGCCGCGATCTGCGCCAGCGCGCTCTTGGCGTCGTCGGTGATGGCGTGCGTCACGACAGGGGCGTGCCCGTTGCCGTTCGATGCGGTTCCGCTTCCCCCGTTGGAGGAACCGTTGCCGTTGCCGTTGCCGCCCGACTGCTGACCGCCTCGACCGCGCCGACGCTCGTTCGGCTGCTGCTGCTGCTGGGTCTGGCGATGCTTCACGACCGGATCGTGGTGCACGATCACGCCTCGGCCGGCGCAGACCTCGCAGGCCTCACTGAAGGTCTCGAGAAGCCCGAGACCCAACTTCTTCCGGGTCATCTGCACGAGGCCGAGCGAGGTGACCTCGGCCACCTGGTGCTTCGTGCGGTCGCGGCTGAGGCACTCGATGAGTCGACGCAGCACCAGGTCGCGGTTCGACTCCAGCACCATGTCGATGAAGTCGACGACGATGATGCCGCCGATGTCGCGCAGACGGAGCTGGCGGACGATCTCCTCTGCCGCCTCCAGGTTGTTCTTGGTGACGGTCTCCTCGAGGTTTCCGCCGGAGCCGACGAACTTTCCGGTGTTGACATCGACGACGGTCATGGCCTCGGTGCGGTCGATCACGAGCGATCCACCCGACGGCAGCCAGACCTTGCGGTCGAGTGCCTTCTCGATCTGCTCCGTGATTCTGAACTCGTCGAAGGCGTCGCGCTCACCGGTGTACGTCTCGACACGGTCGAGCAGATCGGGCGCGACCTGGCGCAGATACATCTCGATGGTCGCCTGGGGGTCCGAACCGGCGATGATCAGCTTCTGGAAGTCTTCGTTGAAGACATCCCGCACGATCTTGATCAGCAGATCCGGCTCGCTGTGCAGCAGTGCCGGGGCCTGGACGTTCTCCACCTGCTTGCTGATGTCGGCCCACTGCGCCGTCAGGCGGGTGACATCGAGCGTCAGCTGCTCCTCGGTGGCGCCCTCGGCCGCCGTGCGTACGATCACGCCGACGTTCTCCGGAAGGACCTCCTTGAGGATCTTCTTCAGGCGGGCGCGCTCGGTGTCGGGAAGCTTGCGGCTGATCCCGTTCATCGAGCCGTTCGGCACGTAGACGAGGTAGCGGCCGGGCAGCGAGACCTGGCTGGTGAGACGGGCGCCCTTGTGGCCGACCGGGTCTTTCGTGACTTGCACGAGCACCCGGTCGCCCGGCTTGAGCGCCAGCTCGATCCGACGTGGCTGGTTGCCCGTCTCGGCCGCTTCCCAGTCGACCTCACCGGAGTACAGCACGGCATTGCGGCCGCGACCGATGTCGACGAAGGCCGCTTCCATGCTCGGAAGCACGTTCTGCACGCGACCCAGATAGACATTGCCGATCAGCGACGCCTCCTGGGACTTCGCCACATAGTGCTCGACGAGGACCTTGTCCTCCAGCACGCCGATCTGGATACGCCCGCTCTTCTCGCGGACGATCATCTGCCGGTCGACCGACTCACGCCGGGCCAGGAACTCCGCTTCGGTGATCACGGGCCGTCGACGCCCGGCGTCGCGACCGTCGCGTCGCCGCTGCTTCTTCGCCTCGAGGCGGGTCGAGCCCTTGACCTTCTGCGGTTCGGTGATCAGCTCCGGTTCGCGCGGGGCACGAACCTTCACGACGGTGTTGGCCGGGTCATTTGAGCCGGACCGGTTCTCTTCGCCTGCCCGGCGGCGGGATCGCCGGCGCACGGTCGGGCCGTCGTCATCCAGGTCGTCGCCCGGCAGGGGCGGCAACGGCTGGATGTCGGGCGCTTGGAAGAGCAGGGTCGTCGGCGGCAGGCCCGGCAGGCCGGTCGGGGTGGACGGAGTCGTGGAGACCCCGATCGTCGGCTCGTCGATGACGGACTCCTCGCTCGGCGCAGGCGCGGTGCCCGCCGGATCGTCGGCGACGGGGTCGGCGATCTCCGCCGGCGCCTCGGCGGCGACGGTGCTCGGCACGACGGGCTCGACCGGGGTCGCCACCGTCTCCGGTGCACTCGCCGGTGCCTTCTTGGCGCTCTTCCGCGAGCCGAAGAGGCGCGAACGCTTCTTCACCCCCGCTTCCGTGCCCGCATCCGTTCCGTTGTTCTGGCTGTTCTCAGTATTTTCGTTTTCCACCATCGCTGGTGCACTCCTCGACCGGAGCGCGGTTCCCCGCACACCGGGACTCTCCGTAAGCGGAACCGGCGCTTCCGCGCCCGTTCAGCAATTCTCCATATGCACGACCGGCTCGTGGCTCTGATCGCACTTTCTCGATGTCTTCACCGGCCTCCTCGGCCGGCACGTACTGGGCGTTGCACGCCCTCAAGCCTTCTTTGGCGCCCTCTCGGCACACGGCCGAAAAGACTTCTCGATGATTATCGCATGCCCGCGCCGGGATCGACGTTCTTCCCTGCCGACACGCGAGTCGCTATGCCATAATCCGACGGTGTCACTGACTTCGCCGAACAAACGTCCGACAGCCCTTGCCATCTTCCTCATCGTCGCCGGGGCCATCGGCTTCTGGGCCGCTTTCCAACTCACATTGGACAAGCTCACGGTGCTGGCGCATCCCAACGCGCAGCTCGGTTGCAACTTCAGCTTGCTGGTCGGGTGCTCGAAGAACCTCAACTCGCCGCAGGGCTCGATCTTCGGGTTCCCGAACCCCCTGATCGGCCTCGCCTGTTGGACGGCGGTGATCGCCGTCGGTGTCGGCATCCTGGCCGGTGCGCGGTTCGCCAAGTGGTACTGGATGCTCTTCAACCTCGGCGTCATCGGCGCGCTCGTGCTGGTCATCTACCTGATCACGCAGTCGATCACGGTGCTGAACGTTCTCTGCCCCTACTGCATGGTCACGTGGGCGGTCACCATCCCGACATTCTGGGCCGTGACGCTCTACAACCTCAAAGAGGGGAACATTCCTGTTCCGGCATCCGCTCGCCGGTTCTTCGGCAAGGTGTACGGCTGGGTACCGCTGATCACGATCGTCAGCTACGTCATCGTCGCCGTTCTCGCGCAGATCCGGCTCGACTGGATCCACAACGTCTTCGTCTGACCGCGGACGACAAAAAGGGCGCCGACTGGGTGTACAGTCGGCGCCCGTGTTCGTTTGCCGTCAGTCGAACCAGAGAGCGAGCTCGCGCGCAGCCGACTCGGGAGAGTCCGAGCCGTGCACGAGGTTCTGCTGCACCTTGAGACCCCAATCGCGGGCGAGATCGCCTCGAATCGTTCCCGGCGCCGCCGTCGTCGGATCCGTCGTACCGGCGAGCGAACGGAATCCCTCGATCACCCGGTTGCCGGCGACGCGGATGGCGACGATCGGGCCGCTCTCCATGAACTCGACGAGCGGCTCATAGAAGGGCTTGCCCTCGTGCTCCGCGTAGTGCTGGGCCAGCAGGTCGCGGTCGGCCTGCAGCATCTTGAGGTCGACGACCGAGTAGCCCTTCGCCTCGATGCGGCGCAGGATCTCGCCGGTGAGGCTGCGCGCCACACCGTCCGGCTTCACGAGCACGAGGGTTTCTTCGACGACGGTGGTCATGGATTCTCCTTCTGACGGGCGGCCGCGTTCGCGGCCTGATTGTTGCGGTCGATTCTGGCGCCGGCGATCATGCAATACGTCCATAGGGCGGTGAAGATCGCCCCGACGACGAAGAACGCCGGCACCAGGAAACCGGTCGCGACGACGATGAGCTGGATCAGCCAGCCCAACACGATGCCGACCGGGCCACGGAGTAGTCCGATGGCGACGATCATCAGCACGAGGATCAGCGCGCCGCCGCCCAGGGCGAGCGGAGCGGACAGTGTCTTCAGTCCGAAGAGCACCAGCGCACCGAGGAAGACGATGACGAACTCGAAGGCGAGGACGATGGAGCCGAGGCTCTCGCGGACGCTCCGAGTGCGTCGGGGGCGGGCGGGTCGGCCCGGCCGAGCGGGGTGCTGGTCGTCCGGCTCGACCTCCGTCGCGGGCCCGTCGCTCATGAGGTCTCCTTCCAGCCACCGGCCTCGGCGATCGCCATGGCGTCGCCGATGAGCACGATCGAGCCGGTCACGACGACGGCCCGCTTCGGGCGTTCTGCCGCCCAGTCGCGGGCGGCGACCAGCGCCTCCTCGACATCGCCGTAGACGTAGGTGGCATCCTCGTGCGTCTGTTCGAGCACGAGTTCGCCGAGTTCGTCGATGCCGAGAGACCGCTCCGACCGGACGGGTGTGAGGTAGAACTGCTCGGCCACCGTCGCCAGCGCCCGCACGATCCCCCGCGCATCCTTGTCGGCCAGCACCCCGAAGACGACCGTGATCTCGTCGAAGTCGAAGTAGGTGCGCAGGGCGGCGGCGAGGGTCTCCGCCCCTGCCGGATTGTGCGCAGCGTCGACGAGGACGCTCGGTTCGATCCCGACCAGCTGCAACCGGCCGGGCGAGGTCGCCGTGGCGAACCCCTCTTCGAGAAGATCGGCGTTCAGGGGCTGGCTCCCCCGGCCGAGGAAGGTCTCCACCGCGGCGACGGCCACTGCGGCGTTCTGCGCCTGGTGGTCGCCATAGAGCGGCAGGAAGAGTTCGTTGTAGGTGGCCGCGCGCCCACGGATGCTCACCAGCTGACCGCCCACCGCGACCGATGTCGTGGTCACGTCGAACTCCGCCGGCTGTGCGGCGAACGTCGACTCGGTGAGTTCGGCGGCGTGCACCAGCTCGACGAGCGCTTCCGGCGGCTGAATCGCGCTGACCACATCCGCCGAGGGCTTGACGATTCCGGACTTCGTGCGGGCGATCGCGCCCACTGTGTCGCCGAGGGCCTTCGTGTGGTCGAGCGAGATCGGCGTGAACACGGCGACCTGACCGTCGCCCACGTTTGTGGAATCCCACTCCCCACCCATGCCGACCTCGATCACGGCCACATCCACCGGAGCGTCGGCGAAGCTCGCGAACGCCAGCGCCGTGAGAGCCTCGAAGAAGGTGAGCGGGGCCTCTCCCTCGGCCACGAGCTCGCCGTCGACGATCTCGAGGTACGGGCGAACATCCTCCCAGTTTCGGGCGAGGTCCTCATCGCTGATCGGCACACCGTCGATCACGATGCGTTCGTTGAAGCGCACAAGATGCGGACTCGTGAGCAGACCGGTGCGCAGCCCGTACGCCCGCAGGATGCTCTCGGCGATACGGCTGGTGCTCGTCTTGCCATTCGTGCCGGTGATGTGGATGATCGGGTACGCGCGCTGGGGGTCGCCGAGAAGCTCCACCGCCCGTCGCGTCGCGGTGAGCCGGTGTTCCGGACTCCCCTCGCCCACCCTCGCCAGGAGCGCCTGGTAGACGGCTTCGGCCGCCTCGCGCGCCTCGTCCTCATCCATCGGGATGTCGTCTCTCATCGGGCGTCCTCCTCCACACGTGTCACGCCGACCGCGAACGCGCCCGCATTCGCGAACAACCCGGCCTCGAACGTCTTCTCGTACGCCGCCTCCGCGGCCCCGAATTCGACGTCGAGGGCGAGCGTCTCGGCGGCGATGTCGACGCCGCGCGCGAGCTCGATCGCCCGCGCGTCCTCCGCGCTCGCAAACGCCAGGTTCAGCCGGATGCGGTCGCTCACATCGAGTCCAGCCGCCTTGCGAGTGTCCTGCACGGCTCGGATCACGTCGCGCGCGAGCCCTTCCGCTTCCAGCTCCGGCGTGGTGGCCGTGTCGAGCAGAACGAAGCCGCCGTCCGGCAACAGCGCAAGCGCCACTGTCGAGTCGCCATCGGCTTGCGCGGTCTCGAGAACGAGCTCGTACTCTCCGTCAGCAAGGTCGATCCCGCCGGCCGTGACCACACCGTTCAGCTCCGACCAGTCGCCCTCCCGCGCGGCCATGATCACGCGCTGCACGTCCTTGCCGAGCCGTGGTCCGGCGGCGCGCGCATTGACGGTCAGTCTGCTCGTGATGCCGTAGCTCTCGGCGCTGTCATCGTGAAGCTCGACGAACTCGACCGCCTTGACGTTCAGTTCGTCGCGCAGGATCGACTCGAACGCCGCAAGGGCGGTCGAGTTCTCGGCCACGATCGTGAGGCCGGCCAACGGCAGTCGCACCCGCAGGCCCGCTTGCTTGCGCAGGGAGAGCACGGTCGAACTGATCGCCCGGATGCGGTCCATCGCCTCTACGAGCGCAACATCAGCCGGGAACTCCCCCGCCTCCGGCCAGTCGGTCAGGTGCACACTGCGACCGCCGGTCAGACCGCGCCAGATGCTTTCGCTCACGAGCGGAAGCAGGGGCGCTGCCACCCGCGTGACCGTCTCGAGCACGGTGAACAATGTGTCGAAGGCCTCCGCGTTGCGGCCGTCGTCCCCCACGCCCTCCCAGAACCGGTCACGGGAGCGTCGCACGTACCAATTGGTGAGCACATCCGCGAAGTCGCGCAGTTTCGAGGCGGCGAGCGTGCTGTCGAGCGCCTCGAGGTCGGCGGTCACCTCGCTCACCAGATCCCGGGTCTTGGCGAGCAGATAGCGATCGAGCACATCGTTCGAATCGGTGCGCCGACGTGCCTCGTATCCGGCGGCGTTGGCGTAGAGGGAGAAGAAGTACCAGGTGCTCCAGAGCGGGAGCAGCACCTGGCGAACCCCCTCGCGGATGCCTTCCTCGGTCACAACCAGGTTGCCGCCGCGCAGCACCGGGCTCGACATCAGGAACCAGCGCATCGCATCCGAGCCGTCGCGGTCGAAGACCTCGTTGACATCCGGATAGTTGCGCAGAGACTTCGACATCTTCTGACCGTCGCTGCCCAGCACGATGCCGTGACTGATGACATTCTTGAATGCCGGCCGATCGAACAGCGCCGTGGCGAGCACATGCATCATGTAGAACCAGCCGCGCGTCTGCCCGATGTACTCGACGATGAAGTCAGCCGGGTTGTGCGCCTCGAACCAATCGCGGTTCTCGAACGGGTAGTGCACCTGGGCGAACGGCATCGAGCCGGAATCGAACCACACGTCGAGCACATCTGTGATGCGCCGCATCGTGGAGCGACCGGTGGGATCGTCCGGATTCGGTCGGGTGAGCTCGTCGATGTACGGCCGATGCAGGTCGGGCTGTCCGTCGCCGTTCAGCGGGAGCCGGCCGAAGTCGGCTTCGAGTTCGGCCAGTGAGCCGTACACATCGATGCGGGGGTAGGCCGGGTCATCGCTCTTCCAGACCGGGATCGGGGAGCCGAAGTAGCGGTTGCGCGAGATCGACCAATCGCGGGCGTTGCTCAACCATTTGCCGAACTGGCCGTCTTTGACGTTCTCGGGAACCCAGTCGATCCGCTGGTTCAACTCGACCATGCGGTCGCGAAACTCGGTGACCCGCACGAACCAGCTCGAGACGGCCTTGTAGATCAGCGGATTGCGGCAACGCCAGCAGTGCGGGTACGAGTGCTCGTAGCTCGCCTGCCGCAGAAGACGTCCGTTCTCCCGCAGCAGTTTGGTGAGCGGCTTGTTCGCCTCGAACACCTGCAGTCCCGCAACCTCCTCGACCGACGGCAGGAACCGGGCCCCGTCGTCGACCGAGATGATCACCGGGATACCCGCGGCTTCGCAGACGCGCTGGTCGTCCTCGCCGTAAGCGGGCGCCTGATGCACGATGCCCGTGCCGTCTTCGGTGGTGACGTAGCCGTCGACGAGGATGCGCCACGCATTCTGGGTGCCGTACTCCTCCGCGTCCGCGTAGTAGTCCCACAACCGGTCGTATGTGACGTTCTCGAGCTCCGAACCCCGGATGTGTCGCGACACCGCCGCGAGGGCATCGGCCGCCGTCTCGTAGCCGAGATCCTTCGCGTAGCCTCCGACGAGCTCGCTCGCCAGCAGGTACTCCGCACCGAAATCATCATGCACACCAGCGCCGACACTGTCGGCCGCCCCGTTCGGTCCAGCCGGGACGACCGCGTATTCGATCTCCGGTCCGACGACGAGAGCCAGGTTCGTCGGGAGCGTCCACGGAGTCGTCGTCCAGGCGAGGGCGCGGACCGCGGTGAGGCCGAGCGCCTCCGCCTTGGCACCGGTGAGGGGGAACGTCACCGTGACGGTCTGGTCCTGTCGCATCTTGTAGACGTCGTCGTCCATGCGCAGTTCGTGGTTCGACAGCGGGGTCTGGTCTCGCCAGCAATACGGCAGAACGCGGTAACCCTCGTAGGCGAGACCCTTCTCATGCAGCTGCTTGAACGCCCAGATCACGGACTCCATGAAGGTGACGTCGAGCGTCTTGTAGTCGTTGTCGAAGTCGACCCAGCGGGCCTGGCGCGTGACGTACTCCTGCCACTCGCGGGTGTAGTGCAACACCGAGTCGCGGGCGGCCTGGTTGAAGGCCGCGATGCCCATCTCTTCGATCTGGCTCTTGTCGGTGATGCCCAACTGCCGCTCGGCTTCCAGCTCGGCGGGAAGACCGTGAGTGTCCCAGCCGAATCGGCGCTCCACCCTCTTGCCCCGCATCGTCTGGAAACGGGGGAAGAGATCCTTCGCGTATCCGGTGAGCAGGTGACCGTAGTGCGGCAGACCGTTGGCGAAGGGCGGGCCGTCGTAGAAGACCCACTCGGGTGCATCCGCGCGGTTCTCGATCGATGCGCGGAAGGTGCCGTCTTCTTTCCAGAAGGCGAGGATCTCCGTCTCGAGCTGCGGGAAGCTGGGGCTCGGCGTGACGCCGGCGGGCGTCTGATCGTCCGGGGACTGGGGATACGGCATCTCACTCCTGGCAGGTCGGTCATCTGCACGAGGACGCCAGGCGCCAGAAGCGCTTGCCGCGGTACCACCCCGCTTGCCGCCTCCACGCTCTCGGTGAGGGCGACCGCTCTTTCCTTGGCTGTGACGGGCCAGCCCCGTTCGGTTCTACTGGGCCGTCACGAGGACGACCGTTCTTCCGAAGACTCACCGGTGATGGCCGGGTCGATGTCGGTTCGTCCAGTCTACCCGGTCACGGCACGATCATCGAGGGCGGCCTGGTAGCCACGACACACCGGCTCGATCGCGCGAGCGACAACCGGTGCCAACGGCCCCCGGCTCACGCCCGATCGCGCCCACACCGAGGCGGCCGCCACGGCGGCACCGATCACCGCGGTCGCGATACTGCGCGGCACGAGGGCATCGGCCGGCTCCCCGATGCGCCGCGCGATCGAACGGCTGAGAACGCGGACCAGGGTCAGGAAGCGAGACAACGCCGACGACTCGAGTTCAGCGTTGGTTCCCATGAGCTCATATTGCGTCACAGCCAGCGGTAGCCGTGCCGGTCCGAAATTCCCGGCCAGTGCGAGCACGGCCTCCAAAACCGCCGTCATCACCGGGTGGTCGGACGAGATGTTCTCGAGCACTCCGTCGAATTCGCTGAGACTCTCATCGACCTCCAGCCAGAGCAGGTCGCTCTTCGAGCCGAAATAGTTGAAGAACGTCGCTCGGCTCACCCCTGCGCGCTGGGAGATCTCGTCGATCGTCGTGCCGGCGTAGGTCTGCTCGAGGAACAGTTCGGCAGCGGCTTCGGCCAGCGTCTCACGCGACGACACGCGGGGACGACCGGATGCGGAATGCGCGGCGCCGCTCATGCGTTCCTCCTCTCTGCCTATTATTGGACTCGATCCAATTATCCCTGTTCCGCCGAGCAAACCCTGACAAGGACCGTCGTGAGTTCCCCAGACACCATCACGTTCAGCACCACCGATCGCCCCGGCATCACCCCCGGAACGGCTCGGCGGGTGACCATCGCCTCCTTCGTCGGCACCTCGCTGGAGTCGTACGACTTCTATCTGTTCGCCTACTTCAGCGCGTTCTTCGTCGGCCCGCTCTTCTTCGAGCCGCTCGGCGTCTTCGGCGGCGTGCTCGCCGCATTCCTCACCATCGCCGCCGGATTCGTCATCCGCCCCGTCGGCGCGATCGTGTTCGGGCACCTCGGCGACCGGATCGGACGGCGGCCGACCCTGCTCATCACCATCCTGATGATGGGGATCGGCACCGGCCTGGTCGGCGTGCTCCCCACCTTCGCGCAGGCCGGCTGGTTCGGAGCCATCCTCCTCGTGCTGCTGCGCCTCGTGCAGGGCTTCTCGCTCGGCGGGGAATGGGGTGGCTCGATCCTCCTGGCGACGGAGTACGTGAACCCGAAACGTCGCGGCTTCTACGCCGCGCTCCCCCAGCTCGGCTCGCCTGTCGGCAGCATCCTGAGCGCCGTGGTCTTCATCGCCCTCTCGTTCGGGATGTCATCCGCCGACATCGCCGCGTGGGGCTGGCGCATCCCGTTCCTCACGGCGATCCCACTCCTGCTCGTCTCCCTCTACCTGCGCTGGTCGATCGACGAGACGCCGGTGTTCAAAGAACTGCTGGCGACAGGCAGGCGAGACCGCTTCCCCGTGCTCGATGTCTTCCGCAAGGCGCCGTCGGCGTTCTTCATCGCCATCGGCGCTGCCATCCTCGGCATCGGGTCGTACTCGCTGATGAACACCTACATGGTGCAGTACGGAACCGCGACGCTCGGATTCAGCTACAACGATCTGCTCATCGCGACCACCATCGGCGGCCTGCTTCAGCTCGTCACGATCCCCCTCTTCGGGGTCTGGGCCACCCGGATCGGCTCCGCCCGGGTGGTCGCCATCGGTGCCGTCGGAACGCTCATCATCGCCTTTCCGATGTACTTCCTACTGCAGTTCGCCACCTTCCCCATCCTGGTCGCCAGCATGATCATCGGCGGGATCCTCCCCACACTCTCCTGGGCGGGACTCGGCGGTCTCATGTCTGATCTGTTCCCGAGCGAAGTCCGTTACAGCGGGCTCTCGGTTGCCTACAGCATCGCCGCGCTGCTCACCGCGTTCGTCCCGATCCTCACCGCCCTGCTCGGCCACGCGACGGGCAATGCCTGGTGGTACCCGGGCATCGTCCTCGGCCTGATGAGCGTCATCACGCTCGCCACAGCTGTGATCGCCGCCCGACGCAAGCCGATCATCGATGAGCTCGCCCCGCTCCCGGCTCAGGCGGTGCCGGCCACCTGACGCCGCGGGCCCGGCGCTCGGGTACCCTGGAGGAATCGCACACTCAGGCACCTCTTCATCGACACGGTGCCGCACATATCGATTCGGAGAATCATGAGCGCCGTCAGCCCCCTGCCCGACAAGCCCGCCCTCGAGGGGCTGGAGACCAAGTGGGGAGACAGCTGGCAGGCCGATGGCACCTATCTCTTCGATCGCGCCGCCGCCCTGACCGCCGAGCGCCGATGTGTGTTCTCCATCGACACGCCGCCCCCCACCGCAAGCGGCTCCCTGCACATCGGGCACGTGTTCAGCTACACGCACACCGATGTGGTCGCCCGCTACCACCGTATGCGCGGCCAGCACGTCTTCTACCCGATGGGCTGGGACGACAACGGCCTCCCCACCGAGCGCCGTGTGCAGAACTACTACGGTGTGCGCTGCGACCCGACTCTGCCGTACGACCCCGACTTCGCCCCGCCCTTCGAAGGCGGAGACAACAAGAGCAGCAAGGCGGCCGATCAGAAGCCGATCTCACGCCGCAACTTCATCGAACTGTGCGAGCGGCTCACCGTCGAAGACGAGAAGCAGTTCGAGGCGCTGTGGCGCTCGCTCGGCCTCTCCGTCGACTGGAGCCAGACCTACCGCACGATCGGCACCGAGTCGCTCCACACCTCGCAATTGGCTTTCCTCAACAACATCGAGCGCGGCGAGGCGTATCAGGCCATGGCGCCCACCCTGTGGGATGTCACCTTCCGTACCGCTGTCGCCCAGGCCGAGCTGGAAGACCGCGAACAGCCCGGCGCGTACCACCGCGTCGCCTTCCACGGCGAGAGCGGACCGATCTTCATCGAGACGACCCGTCCGGAGCTGCTGCCGGCCTGTGTCGCGCTGGTCGCGCATCCGGATGACGAGCGCTACAAACCGCTCTTCGGCACGACGGTCACCACGCCGGTCTTCGGAGTCGAGGTCCCTGTGCTCGCGCACCACCTCGCGCAGCCCGACAAGGGCAGCGGAATCGCGATGATCTGCACCTTCGGCGACATCACCGACGTCACCTGGTGGCGGGAGCTCGATCTGCCCAACCGGGCGATCCTCGGCTTCGACGGCCGGCTGGTGAGCGACGCCCCCGAAGCCATCACCTCCGCCGAGGGCAAGGCGGCCTACGCCGAGCTCGCCGGCAAGACGGTCTTCTCGGCCAAGCAGGCCGTGGTGGAGCTGCTCCGGGCCGCGGGCGATCTGATCGGCGACCCCAAACCCATCCAGCACCCCGTCAAGTTCTTCGAGAAGGGCGACAAGCCGCTCGAGATCGTGTCGACCCGCCAGTGGTACGTCAAGAACGGCGCGCGCGACGAAGAACTGCGTGCCCGCCTCATCCAGCTCGGCCAGGAGCTCGACTGGCACCCCGACTTCATGCGCGTGCGATACGAGAACTGGGTCGGCGGACTCACCGGCGACTGGCTGATCTCGCGTCAGCGCTTCTTCGGCGTGCCCATCCCCATCTGGTATCCGCTCGACGGCGACGGCAACCCGCGGTTCGACAAGCCCATCCTGCCGTCCCGAGACGCCCTGCCCGTCGACCCCTCGTCGGATGCGGCGCCCGGCTTTGAGGAGGCGCAACGCAACCAGCCGAACGGCTTCATCGGCGAGCACGATGTGATGGACACCTGGATGACCTCCTCCCTCACCCCGCAGCTCGCCGGCGGCTGGAATCGTGATGATGACCTGTTCGCCGCCGTGTACCCGTTCGACCTGCGCCCCCAAGGGCAGGACATCATCCGCACCTGGCTGTTCTCGACGATGCTGCGCTCCCAGCTGGAGAACGGCGTCGCCCCCTGGGCGCACGCAGCGCTGTCGGGCTTCATCGTCGACCCCGACCGTAAGAAGATGTCCAAGTCCAAGGGCAACGTCGTCACTCCCGCCGACATCCTCGAGAAGCACGGCTCGGATGCGGTGCGCTACTGGGCCGCATCCTCGCGCCTCGGAACCGATGCCGCGTTCGACCCGCAGAACCCGACACAGATCAAGATCGGTCGCCGCCTGGCGATCAAGATCCTGAACGCCGCGAAGTTCATCCTTGGCTTCGAGGCACCCCCGACCGACGAGCTCGCCCTGGTCACGAACGCACTCGACCGGAGCATGCTGCACAATCTGTCGACCGTGGTCGCCGAGGCGACCGCCGCGCTCGATGGCTACGACCACGCCCGCGCCCTGGAGGTGAGCGAGACCTTCTTCTGGACCTTCTGCGACGACTATCTCGAACTCGTCAAGGAGCGGGCCTACGGCGAGGCCTCGACCGAACAGACCTCCGCCGTCGTCGCGCTGCGTGTGGCACTCTCCACCCTGCTTCGCCTGTTCGCGCCCGTCGTGCCGTTCGCGACCGAGGAGGCATGGTCGTGGTTCAACACCGGCTCCGTGCACGTCGCCGCGTGGCCGGAGACGGCGACCGTCGCCGGCGACTGGTCCGAGCATGCGGATGTGCTCGGTCTGGTCGGCAAAGCCCTCACCAGTATCCGCGGTGCGAAGACCACCGCGAAAGCCTCGCAGAAGGCCGCGGTCGAATACGCCGTCATCGCCGGACCACCTGCGGTCGTGACCGCCGTCGAGCTCGCCGCACGCGACCTCAAGTCGGTCGGCAGAATCGGCGAACTGCGGTTCGAATCCGCCGAGGAGCTCTCGGTGACGGATATCCTGCTTGCCCAGGCCCCGACCGAGGAGGAACGATGACCGCGACGGTCCGACGGGTGAACGACAACGAATTCTTCAGCTGGCTCGATCTGTACGCCGGCTACGGGAGTTCTACGACCAACCCCTCACCGACGAGAAGGCCCTTCTGGTGTGGAGCTGGATCACCGATGCCGGCCACGAACTCGAAGCCTATTTCGCTGTGAACGGCGACGACAAGCCAATCGGTCTCGCCCACGTGCGGGAGTTCTCACGACCGCTCAACGGCAGCCGCGGACTCTACCTCGACGACCTCTTCGTCTCGCCCGATGCCCGTGGCGCCGGCACAGGCACGGCTCTGCTCGAGGCGCTGCGCGATCGCGCCCGCGAAGAAGGTTTCTCCGTCGTGCGGTGGATCACCGCCAAAGACAACGAGACCGCTCGGCGCGTCTACGATCGTGTCGCCGAGAAGACCAAATGGGTCACGTACGACCTCGTACCGTGACCCCCAAGCGCGCATCGGTATCCCCCCGACGCATCGACCGTCGCGGATGCGCGCGATAAGGTCGATCCAGCACCACATCCAGCCTTGCGGGGAATGGCGAACGGAGGCACCCATGTCGATTGAGGTTCGACCGGTCGCAGATGGCGATTTCTTCGCCTGGCTCGGTCTTTACGAGGAATACGCGGCTTTCTACGAGACGACGTTGACCGATCAGAAAGCGCTGCTGCTTTGGTCGTGGCTGACTGCGCCCGACCACGAAGAAGACGGACTCGTCGCGGTGGACGGCGACCGCCTCGTCGGTCTCGCGCACATCCGCGAGTTCGCCCGGCCGCTCGAGGGCGACCGTGGCCTCTTCCTCGACGACCTCTACGTGATCGAAGACGCCAGAGGCAAAGGCATCGGCCGGCGCCTCGTCGATACCGTCCGCGCTCGCGCAGACGAGCGCGGACTCGGTGTCGTCCAGTGGATCACAGCGCACGACAACCAGACGGCACAGCAGCTCTACGATTCGCTCGCGAACCGCACCTCCTGGGTGACGTACGAGATCGACCTGCCGAGATCGGAGTCCTGATGCAGCTGGGCACGCGCTGGGCGGTCGGTTCCGCGGCGCCGGCATCGCTGCCGGAAGTCGTCGGCATCGCCGTGAGCACCGTCGAAGAGGAACTGATCGCGACCGACGTCGAGACCACGGGCTGGCGCTGGACCCTCACCTGGCTGGAGGGAAAGCCGGTGATCGAACTCGACGACGGCACCGTCATCCGGTACAACCCCGACGAAGATTCCGCCACCATCACCCAGCCCATCGAGCACGAACCCGACGAGTTCGACGAGGAGTCCTAGCGGGTCAGCCGCAGGGCCTCGCCGGCCGCCGCATCCCGTGAGTGTTCGATTCGGCGCACCTGCTCGGCATAATCCGGAGCGGTGTGCAGGGCGGAGTGTTCGGTCGCCCAGTCGGTGAGTGCGCGGCCGATGCGCAGAACAGCACGGTCGAACCAGCCGGTGCGGGTGCTGAGAGGCAGAGCAGTCATGATCCGGTACCTTCCGAAGTGATTTCCGCACCCGGGGTCTGAGACCCTGCCGAGTGGATGAGGCGAATGGCCGCGATGGTCAGCAGCAGCACGATCACGCCGCCGATCACGAACGGGAGCCGCAGGTCGATCCGGGCGACGAAACCGCCCAGGACGGTCGCGATCGGTGTGAGTCCCCAGCCGATGGTGCGCACGATGCCCATCGCCCGCCCGAGCATGTCCGATGGGACGATCGCCTGACGCAGCGCGCCCCAGGGCACATTCCACACGGCGACACCCAGTGCGCCGACGGCGTAGGCCGAGATCGCGACGACGACATTTCCGGTCACACCGACACCGAGGATGCCGATACCGCTCACGAACATCGCCCAGAACATGATCCGGCCACGTCCGAACCGCTCGACCAGCCGACTGGCGACGAGCGCACCGATGAGTGCGCCGACGCCGATGCCGGCGGTGACGACGCCGATGAGCGCCGTCGGAACGGAGAACGTCTGAATGAGCAGCAGCACGACACTGCCCTGGGCGAAAGCCAGCGCCGAGGCGGTGAGCGACGTGAGGACGATCATCGCCCGCAGAAAGCGGTGCTGCCAGAGGAAGGTGACCACGGAACGGAATCGCGGTCGTGGGGTCGCTGCGTCCGCCGCTTCGCCGGCGCGGTACCCACGTGCGGCGGCCGCCGGGATGGTAAGCGCGAGCATCCCCGCGATAAGGAACCCCGCGCCGGTGAGCCAGATGGGAAGCACGATGGCCGCCGCGAACAGAAAGCCGGCGATGGGCGTTGCGATGAAGTTCTGAACGACGATCTCGGCCGACTGCATGCGGCCGTTGGCGCGATCGAGCTGATCGCGCGTGACCAGGCTCGGCACGACGGTTGTCGTCGCGTTGTCGAAGATGGTCTCTCCGAGCCCGAAGAGCAGCACGCAGGCGTACAGCAACCAGATCGTGAGGCTGCCCGTGGTGATGAACACCGCAAGGAGGGCAGCCACGGCGAACCGAAGACTGTTCGCCGCCGCCATCGCCACCCGGCGATCCACGCGATCGAGCAGCATGCCCGAAGGAATTCCGAAGAGCAGCCACGGCAGGAACGTCACCGCGGTCAGCCCGGCTATCAGAGCGGGATCGCGAGTCAGCGTCGTCGCGATGAGCGGAACCGCCGTTCGGCCGATCCCGTCAGCGAGATTGCTGGTGATCGCTGCGACCCAGAGTCGGTTGAACCCGCCGCTCAGAGCGGTGCGGCGAACGACCGTCGTCTCCGTGGTGCTCATCAGGCAGCCCCTTCGACCAGCGGGAATGCGTTGAACTGCACCTGGACGCGGCGACGATCGTCGTTCTCGTCGACGATGTCGTCAGACGAGACGACGTAGCCGGCCGCCTGCCATTTGGCCTTGAGCTGGGTCACCATCGAGTAGTACTCCTGACCGATCTCAGCGAGTTGCTCCATGGTCAGCTGTAGATGAGTGGTGGAGAGGGTCGACGCCTCCGACCATTCCGGGCCGAGGACGTCGAGGCCGTAGCGCAGAAAGGCCGTCAGCCTGCGCTCATTGTTCTGCTGCCACTCGCGCGAGATCAGTTCTGTCGCCTCACGGCCGGCTGGCGTCTTCAGCGTCTCGACCGAGCCGATCGTGATTCCACCGGGCGCCATGTTCCACCAGCGTTCCCGAGCCGACCCCTTGCCTTCGAGCTCGACGATGATGCCGTGCTTCGCGAGCTGGCGAAGATGGTAGCTCGTGGCGCCGCTCGATTCCCCCAGACGTTCGGCGAGCCCGCTCGCGGTCATCGAACCGAAGTCCGAGAGCTCGTTCATGATGCGCACGCGCAGCGGATGCGCGAGTGCACGCAGCGCCTCGAGGCTCAGCGCCTCGCTGTACGGGAGCGGCGTCTCCGGCTTGTCTTCGGTCGTCATGAGGCAAGGCTAGCAATGCAAAGGGCTCTTTGCAAGGATCTCTTTGCAATGTTCTCTTTGCAATCAATTCTTTGCGAAACGTTCCCTCCCGTGCACGGCCGGTTCTAGGCTGGGAAGATGGCAGAAACCGTGAACCCCTTCTTCGAACCGAGCACACTCCCTTACCAGCTCCCGCTGTTCGCCGAAATCCGCGACGAGCACTACCGGCCCGCGTTCGAACGCGGATTCCAGGAGCAGCTGGCCGAGATCCGCGCGATCACAGTGAAGCGCGACATGCCGACTTTCGAGAACACGTTCCTTCCGCTCGAAAGATCCGGGCAGACGCTCCTCCGAGTGGCTGAGGTCTTCTACAACAAGAGCTCGTCGGATTCGAGCGACTTCACGAATGCGCTCGAAGAAGAGATCGCCCCGCTGCTCGCCGCGCACGAAGACGCCATCCGTCTCGACCCGCAGCTCTATTGGCGGATCAAGACCGTGCACGAGGCACTGGACCAACAGGAACTCGACGACGAGTCCCGCTATCTGGTGGAACGGTACTACACGGAGTTCACCCTCGCCGGCGCCGCCCTCGACGACGACGACAAACAGGCGCTGCGCGACCTCAACAAGCAGCTCTCCACCCTCACCACCCGCTTCGAGAAGAACCTCCTCGCCGACACCAACGATCTCGCCGTCGTGTTCGACGACGTCGCCCAGCTCGGCGGGCTCGGCGACGGCGAGATCTCGGCCACCGCCGAAGCCGCCAAAGAGCGCGGGCTCGACGGCAAGTACGTCGTCTCCCTCGTTCTCCCGACCGGGCACCCGTATCTGGCCGGCATCAACGATCGATCGGTGCGAGAGAGGATCATGACCGCCTCCCGCGCCCGCGGCATCAATGGAGGCGAACACGACAACCGCGAGCTGGTGATCGAGATCGCCCGGCTCCGCGCGGAGCGGGCCCGGCTGCTGGGATTCGACACGCACGCCGCCGCCGTGACCGCCGGACAGACCGCCAAGACTCCCCGGGCCGTCGCCGAGATGCTCACCCGTCTCGCGCCCGCAGCAGCCCGCAACGCACAAGTGGAGCAGACCGATCTGCAAAAGCAGGCCGATCTGCACGAGCAGACGGCGGGCGAGTTCGAGATCGCCGCGTGGGATTGGGCCTACTTCACAGAGAAGGTCCGACAGGCGAAGTACGAGGTGGACGTCGCCACCATGCGACCATACTTCGAAGCGGAGCGGGTGCTGCGCGACGGCGTCTTCTTCGCCGCCAACCAGCTCTACGGCATCACCTTCACCGAACGCACCGACCTCGTCGCCTACCACCCGGAGGCGCGGGTGTTCGAGGTGCGCAACGAAGACGGAACGCCTCTCGGCCTCTACATCCTCGACCTGTACACCCGGGATTCGAAGCGCGGCGGCGCATGGATGAACCCCCTCGTCTCGCAGTCCACCCTGCTGGACACCCCCACCGTCGTGGTCAACAATCTCAATGTTCCGAAACCTGCTCCGGCGAGCCGACCCTGCTGAGCTACGACGAGACGAACACCCTGTTCCATGAGTTCGGGCATGCACTGCACGGCCTTTTCGCCCGCGTCACCTACCCCAAGTTCGCCGGCACCAACGTCTTCCGCGACTTCGTCGAGTTTCCGAGCCAGGTGAACGAGATGTGGATGCTGTGGCCAGAAATCCTGGAGAACTATGGCGTTCACTATGAGACCGGCGAGCCGATGCCGCGCGAACTCGTCGACAGGCTGCATGCATCCGAGGCCTTCAACGAGGGTTTCAAGACGAGTGAGTATCTTGCCGCGGCCCTGCTCGATCAGGCCTGGCACAGCATCACGGCCGATGACACCGTCACAGATGTGGCGGACTTCGAAGCGAAAGCACTTGCGGCGGCCGGTCTCGACAACCCGGCCGTGCCCACACGCTACGCCAGCACCTACTTCGCACACACCTTCTCCGGAGGTTACGACGCCGGGTACTACTCGTACATCTGGAGCGAGGTGCTCGACGCCGACACGGTCGACTGGTTCCGGGAGAACGGCGGACTCGACCGCGCCAACGGGGACCGCTTCCGCGAGCGTCTCCTCGGCGTGGGCGGGTCGAAGGACCCGCTCGAGGCCTATCGTGACTTCCGCGGCCGCGATGCCGTGATCGAACCGCTGCTGAGGCGACGGGGGCTCTCCGGCTGAATTGCCACTAGCCTCTCCCCGCGTCGCGCACTACTCTGAACCCGACGCGGGGAGGGTCGGATGAGTTCCACCACGACTGACACGGGCGCTCAGACGGTCAAGCGACTCCTCGCGCTCAGCCTCCCTTCCCTGATCATCGGGATCGTCTCAGCGCTCACCCTCACTGCCCTCGACGGCGCGGCCACGCTCGTGCAGTCCGGACTCTGGGAGCGACTCCCCCGAGCGCTCGGCATCGACCCGGACTCCGGATGGTGGACCATCGCGGTGCTTACCGCCACGGGCATCGCCGTCGGCCTCGTGATCTGGCTGGTCCCAGGCCACGGAGGGCAAGATTCCGCGACGACCGAGCTCGTCGCTGCACCGCCCCGACCGCTCGTCCTTCCCTCGCTCGCCCTGGTCACCCTGCTCGCCCTGGCCGGCGGCGTCAGTCTGGGGCCGGAGAACCCGATCATCGCGATCAACACCGGTCTCCTCGTTTGGCTGGTCGCCCGGGTCTGGAGGTCGGTACCGACCGAACTCGTCGTCCTCGTCACAGCGGCCGGCACCATCGGCGCGATGTTCGGCACGCCGGTCGCCGCCGCCCTCGTGTTCACCGGCATCGTCGCGGCGCTGAAGACCGGCGGCGCGCTCTGGGACAGGCTGTTCCTCCCGCTGGTCGCTGCGGCCGCCGGCTCCCTCACCGCCACGCTGCTGACCCGTCCACAGTTCGCTCTTCCCTTACCGGCGTACACAGCGGTGCATTGGATCGACCTGGTGAGCGCCGCCGCGATCGGGGTCGTAGCGGCGCTGGTCGGCCTTGCCGGCGTCTTCCTCTTCCCCCACGTGCACCGTGCTTTCCACTCCCTTCGGAACCCGCTGCTGATCACCGCCGCCGGCGGCCTGGTGCTCGGTCTGCTCGGAGCGCTCGGCGGACGCATCACGCTGTTCAAGGGTCTTGAACAGATGGGCGAACTCGTCAGCCACCGGGGCGACTACTCGGCCGGGGCGGTACTGCTGATCGTCGCCGTGAAGCTGGTGGCGCTCCTGGTCTCCGCAGGCTCCGGGTTCCGGGGTGGACGAATCTTTCCGTCGGTCTTCGTCGGAGCGGCGGTCGGCGTGCTCGCCACGGCGCTGGTGCCAGGCATCCCGCCTGTCGTCGCGGTGGGCGCCGGCATCCTCGGCATGACCCTCGCCGTCTCGCGCGACGGCTGGATCGCGCTCTTCATCGCGGTCGCAGCCACCGGCAGCATCGTCGTGCTCCCGTTGCTGTGCCTCGTGATCTTGCCGACCTGGCTCCTGGTCACGAAAGCACCCGAGATGCTGATCCGGCCGCTAGGTGTACCGCCCAGGGACGTTGGTTGAAGCGTCTCGGGCCGGTCGCGATCGGCGCCAAGAAACTGGGCAACGTTTCCGATGGCGGCCGGCATCGGTTCGTCGGCCGGTATCGGGGTGAACGAAACCGTGCCGCGACCCAGGCGGGCAAACGCAGCAGCAGCACCAGCCATCGGCTGATGGGCGCAGCGTTCGTTCATACCGTGATCGGTGATCACTCCCGTGTCGCCTCGCGCAGAGGGCGAGGCTAGGCGGACTTCTCTTCGCGAGGTGCGCGGTGCGGCACGATCGTAGGCGCAGCGTTCTCGAGCACCGACTCGCGGGTCACCACCACCCGAGCGACCTCGCTGCTCGACGGCACCTCGAACATGATCGGGCCGAGCACTTCTTCCATGATCGCGCGGAGCCCTCGCGCGCCGGTCTTGCGGAGCACCGCCAGATCGGCGATGGCCTCGAGTGCCGGCTGCTCGAAGTCGAGCTCGACACCGTCGAGCTCGAACATGCGCTGATATTGACGAACGAGCGCGTTCTTCGGAACGGTCAGGATCTGCATGAGCGCTTCCTGATCCAATTGGGTCACCGTGGTGACCACCGGGAGGCGCCCGATGAACTCGGGAATCAGGCCGAACTTGTGCAGGTCTTCCGGCAGGACCTCACTGAACAGGTTGACGTCGTCGCCCTTGCTGTGAAGTGGTGCTCCGAAGCCGATGCCCTTCTTGCCGGCGCGCTGCGAGATGATGTCTTCGAGGCCGGCGAAGGCGCCGGCCACGATGAACAGCACGTTCGTCGTGTCGATCTGGATGAACTCCTGGTGCGGATGCTTGCGGCCACCCTGCGGCGGCACGGAGGCGACGGTTCCTTCGAGGATCTTGAGCAGTGCCTGCTGCACACCCTCGCCGGAGACGTCTCGGGTGATCGACGGGTTCTCGGCCTTGCGGGCGATCTTGTCGACCTCGTCGATGTAGATGATGCCGGTCTCGGCACGCTTCACGTCGTAGTCGGCGGCCTGGATGAGCTTGAGGAGGATGTTCTCCACGTCTTCGCCCACGTAGCCGGCCTCGGTCAACGCCGTCGCATCTGCCACCGCGAACGGCACATTCAGCCGCTTCGCCAGGGTCTGCGCCAGATACGTCTTGCCGCAGCCGGTCGGACCGATCAGCAGGATGTTGCTTTTGGCGATCTCGACGTCGTCGATGACGTCGGCCGAAGTGATGGTCGCACGGGCACGCACCCGCTTGTAGTGGTTGTAGACGGCGACGGCGAGAGCGCGCTTCGCGGCCTCTTGGCCGATCACGTACTCCTCGAGGAAGCCGAAGATCTCCTTCGGCTTCGGGAGGTCGAATTCGCCGGTCGCTTCTTCGCCGGCTTCGGCGAGACGCTCCTCGATGATCTCGTTGCACAGCTCGACGCACTCGTCGCAGATGTACACCCCGGGACCGGCGATGAGCTGCTGCACCTGCTTCTGGCTTTTGCCACAGAAGGAACACTTGAGCAGATCGGCGCTTTCCCCAATGCGAGCCATCCGTCACCCTCCTTCGTCGGGAATCTCTCACGAGCCTAACCTGTGCGGGCGACAATGACGCGCACGCCGCCCGCTTTTGCGTCACGCGGCGTTCGCCCGCAGCGATCCGCCGTTCAGAGGAGGTGACGCAGGTAGCGAGCGGGCGCGTCGAGATAGGACCGCCAGTGCGCCACGATCTCGAGGTCTTCCCAGCTGCTCTCGCGGATGCCCCACTCTCCGGCCTCCAGCAGTCGCGCGCCGGGCAGAGAGGCGAGAATGGGCGAGTGCGTGGCGCAGAGCACCTGTGTGCCGCGCTCCACCATGTCGTTGAGGTTGGCCAGCCACTTCAGACTCGATTCGAACGAGAGCGCGGCCTCCGGCTCGTCGAGCACCACGAACCCGGCGACGAAGTCGGGATGATTCAGCTTGCGCTCCAGCAGGTCGTTGAACGATTCGCCGTGGCTGAGCGCGTGGAGGTGTGTATCAGGGCTGCCCGGAAGTGACTCGAGATAGCTGAAGTATCCGTGCATGGTCTCGGCGCGAAGGAAGAACCCCCACTTCGGCGCCCCAGCGCTACGTTCCACCTGCAGCCACTCGCCGAGCGGCGACTCGGTGGCCCGCGTGGCATGCGAGCCCTGATTGCTCCCGCCTTCCGGAGGAAGTCCGTAAGCGGTGGCGATGCCTTCGATGATCGTCGACTTCCCGCTGCCGTTCTCCCCCACGAGGAACGTGACACCGCGAGCGAGCTCCAGGCCGTCACGCAGCAGCTGCGCGACCGCGGGAATGGAAGCCGGCCACGCCGTCGCATCCCACGATGCGTCCGCATACGCCCGAACACGACGAACGGGGCGATCGTCGAAAAGACGATCGCCCCGTTCGGCCATGCTGGAACCCGCTACTTGACCAGGGCCGGCAGCGTCTTGCGGCTGGTGAGCACCTGGTCGATGAGACCGTACTCGAGGGCGTCGTCCGCCGACAGGATCTTGTCGCGGTCGATGTCCTTGTTCACCTGCTCCTGCGAGCGATTGGAGTGACGCGCCAGCGTCTCCTCCAGCCAGGTGCGCATCCGCAGGATCTCTTTCGCCTGGATCTCGATGTCCGACGCCTGACCCTGCCCGGCCTCCCCGACGGCGGGCTGGTGGATGAGGATGCGGGCGTTCGGGAGGGCGAGCCGCTTGCCGGGGCTGCCGGCGGCGGTGAGCACGGCGGCGGCCGACGCGGCCTGACCGAGAACGACCGTCTGGATCTGCGGGCGGATGTACTGCATCGTGTCGTAGATGGCCGTCATCGCGGTGAACGAGCCACCGGGCGAGTTGATGTACATGACGATGTCGCGGTCCGGATCCTGGCTCTCGAGCACGAGCAGCTGGGCCATGATGTCGTCGGCCGACGCGTCGTCGACCTGCACACCGAGGAAGATGATGCGGTCTTCGAAGAGCTTCGCGTAGGGATCCTGCCGCTTGTAGCCGTAGGCCGTGCGCTCTTCGAAGCTCGGCAGGATGTAGCGCGAACCCGGGGCCTGAACCCCGTTGAACGCGTGACCACCGAAGTTGGGGATGTTCATTGTCGTCTTGTTCCTTCCGTGGTCTTCTACTTGGCGTCCACGTCGGTGCCGCCGCCGCCGACCACGTCGGTGGCCGTCTCGCGGATGTGGTCGACGAAGCCGTACTCGAGCGCTTGCTGTGCGGTGAACCAGCGGTCGCGGTCGCCGTCGGCGTTGATCTGCTCGACCGACTTGCCGGTCTGCGCCGCCGTGATCTCGGCCAGGCGCTTCTTCATGTCGAGGATGAGCTGGGCCTGCGTCTGGATGTCGCTGGAGGTTCCGCCGAATCCGCCGTGCGGCTGGTGCAGCAGCACTCGCGCATTCGGCGTGATGTAGCGCTTGCCCTTGGTGCCCGCGGTCAGCAGCAGCTGGCCCATCGAGGCCGCCATTCCGATGCCGACGGTGACGATGTCGTTCGGGACGAACTGCATCGTGTCGTAGATGGCCATGCCGGCGGTGATCGAGCCGCCGGGCGAGTTGATGTAGAGGTAGATGTCGCGCTTGGCGTCCTCGGCGGCGAGGAGGAGCAGCTTCGCGGCGATCTCGTTCGCGTTCTCGTCCCGAACCTCGCTACCGAGCCAGATGATGCGGTCTTTCAGCAGTCGGTCAAAAACACTGGGTTGCATGCCCATGTCGGCCATGTGTCGCTCCATTTCCTTGTCGCTTCGGAATCGAATCTATCGGAGCCGACCCGGCAATTCCGGCCTGTTCGCCCTGGGCAGAGCGACGCGTCACGAGAGGGCCAGCATCGCGACGCCGCCCAGCACCACGATCGCCCCCGCCATGCGCTGTGCTGGCTTCGGCTCTTTGAGGATGAGCCAGCCCGCCAGACTCACCAGCACGACGCTGAGTTCCCTCGTCGGCGCGACGACCGACACCGGCGCGAGCCGGATGGCGCTGAGCACCAGCACGTACGACAGCGGCGAGAGCACTCCGACGACGATCACCTGCCAGCGGTACCGCCGCCACACCGCGGCGACCTCGGGCCGCCTCTGCACCGCGACCGGGGCCAGCACCACGACCTCGCCCAGACTGCAACCGACCATGAACAACACGGGCGAGACGCCGAGGTCGGTCACTGTGAACGCATCCCACAGGGTGTAGACCGCGATCGCCACCCCGGTGAGCAGACCGTAAGCGATCCCGGGGCCCAGCAGTCGCCCGGCTGAAGCCGGGAGCGAGGTGGAGAGCCCGATCCCGACGATTCCCGCGATCACGACCGCCGCGCCCGCCAGGGCGAGAGCCGACGGGTGCTCATGGAACAGCAGGATAGCGAAGACGACCGAGAGCAGCGGCCCCGTCCCCCGCGCCATCGGGTACACCACAGAGATGTCGCCGGCGGCGTACCCGCGTTGCAGCACCCACATGTAGCCGACGTGGATCAACGCTGAGACCCCCGAGCCCAGCAGCAGCCAGCGCAGGTCCACCTCACCGAATGCGGCTTCGACCCCCGCGACGGGTGCCCAGAGCACGGTCGAGGCGACGGCCCCGAGCAGGATGAACGGCGCCCCGGTGGCACTCGCCCGCTTCGAGGCGAGGTTCCAGGCGGCGTGGGCGAAAGCGGCGACGATGACGAGGCCGAGAGCGAGCGGAGGCACGGGATCCTTTCGTTCGTCGTGACGGCACGACGACGGGATCCTCCGGGCTTTTGTCCTGTCAGATGACGGCGGTGCGGTGCTCCGCCGTGGTGCCGCTCGGACCAGACTCCCCGCATCCTCCGAGCGGGGACGGAACCCTAGGCACTGTCGGAACCAACGTTACCTCGTCCGGACCGCGTCCACTCTCTCTCGCCCGCCCAACGGGTATGCGAAAGGCCGGGAGCCTTGCGGCGCCCGGCCTTTCGACACGGTTTGCTACTTCTTGGCGGCGGCCTTCTTCTTCGGCTTCGCGGCCTTCTCCTCGGCCGGCTCCTCCGCGGTGGCATCGACGTCGGCGGACTCGGCCGTCTCGACGACCTCGTCGAAGACGTTCTCTGCGTCTTCGTCGTCTTCTGGCAGCGCCGTGAACTCGGAGAGGTCGACCTTCTTGCCGTTCGAGTCGGTCACAGCGGCCTTGCCGAGCACGATCGCGAGCGCCTTGTTGCGGGCGACCTCGCCGACCATCGACGGGATCTGACCGTTCTCGCTCAGGATCTTGACGAACTCGTTCGGCTCCATGCCGTACTGGGCGGCACCCTGGATGAGGTACTGGGTGAGCTCGTCCTGGCTGACCTTGACCTTCTCGGCCTGGGCGATCTCGTCGAGCAGGATCTGCGTGCGGAACGTCTTCTCGCTCGATTCGGTGACCTCGGCGCGGTGCACATCGTCTTCGAGACGGTTCTCCTGCTCGAGGTGACGGTGGACCTCGTCTTCGACCACCTTCGGCGGAACCGGGATCTCGACGAGCTCGAGCAGCTTGTCGACGAGCTGGTCGCGGGCGCTGGTGCCCTGACCGAACGTCTTCGCCCGCTCGACCTGGCCCTTGAGGCTCTCTTTCAGCTCGCCGATGGTGTCGAACTCGCTCGCGATCTGGGCGAAGTCGTCGTCGGCATCCGGAAGTTCACGCTCTTTGACGGCCAGCAGGGTGACCGTGATCTCAGCGGCCTCCCCTCGTGGTCGCCGCCCATGAGCGGGGCCTCGAACGTGGTGGTCTCGCCGGCGGTCAGTGTGTCGAGCGCCTCGTCGATGCCCTCGATGAGCTCGCCGGAGCCGATCTCGTAGGAGATGCTGCTGGCGGTGTCGACCTCGTTGCCGCCGATCTTGGCGACCAGGTCGATCTGGGCGAAGTCGCCCGACTTCGCCGGACGGTCGACCGTCACCAGCGTGCCGAACCGGCTGCGCAGGGTGTCGAGCTCTTCGTCGACATCCGCGTCGGTGACCTCGGCCGCGTCGACCGTGATCTTCACAGCGTCGTACTTGGGGAGCTTCACCTCGGGACGCACATCCACCTCGATGGTGAGCAGCAGGTCGCCCGAGAAGTCCTTCTCGTTCGGCCACTCGGTGATGTCGGCCTCCGGACGGCCGAGAACACGCACCTCGTTCTCTTCGACGGCCTGACGGTAGAACCCGTCGAGGCCCTCGTTGACGGCGTGCTCGAGAACGGCGGCCTTGCCGACCCGCTGATCGATGATCGCCGGCGGAACCTTGCCCTTGCGGAAACCGGGGATGTTCACCTGCTCGGCGATGTGCTCGTAAGCGTGGGCGATGGACGGCTTCAGCTCCTCCGGCGTCACCGAGATGGTGAGCTTGGCACGAGTGGGGCTCAGCTTTTCGACCGTGGTCTTCACGTTGTTGGGTTCTCCTGTAGTTGAACGGTGGTCTCTGCGTCAGGATGAGGTCTGGTCGGGGCGACAGGATTCGAACCTGCGACCTCCCGCTCCCAAAGCGGGCGCTCTAGCCAAGCTGAGCTACGCCCCGGGTTTGCGACCTCAACCCGCCCGGTCCGTAACCGCGACGCGAACGAACACATCGAGGGCGAAAGACCACGCGCAAGTCTACTGCACCCGCGCGAGACCCGCTGCGCCGGTCGAGCCCGCCGCAAAACCTGTACTACGATGTTCTGGTGCCTGCTCCCGAGCGGGAACGGGGATGTAGCTCAATGGTAGAGCCTCAGTCTTCCAAACTGATTACGCGGGTTCGATTCCCGTCATCCCCTCCACATCGGTCGGCGTGAGCCGAGACGACGAACGGCCGGCCCCGCGTGCGGGACCGGCCGTTCGCGCGTCTTCGACGGCTGCGGGGCTACTCGTTGCCGATCTTGCCGTCGACCGCGTCGCGGGCGCCGCCGATCTGTTCTTCGAACTTGCCCCCGGTGACCTTGTTGGCCGCGTCGGCGACGCCGTCGAGCAGTTTGTCGCTGATGCCCTCGGCCTGTTCGCTGTGGAGGGCATCCTTCACCGCGTTGTTGTCGAGGAACTCTTTTGCCTTGTTGGTGATGTCGTCCAGTCCAGCCATGTGCAGCACCTGCTTTCTCGTCGGCGAGTTGATTGCACTCATTCTGGCCTCGGGCGGCCGAACGGGCAAGGGCCGCGGGTGAACGGCGGGGGTACAGAACGTCAACGCTGGAGCGAGGCGAGCACGGCGAGGACCCGACGATGATCGTCGCCCGAATCCTCCAGCCCGAGCTTCTGGAAGATCGCCGTGACGTTCTTCTCGACCGCGCCGACACCGATCGTGAGCCGTTGCGCGATGCCCGCGTTCGTGCGCCCTTCGGCCATCAGCTGCATCACCTCGGTCTCGCGCGGGGTGAGCGCGGCGAGTGGATCGGTGCGCCGCACCAGCAGTTCCCGCACCACCTGCGGGTCGAGCACAGTTCCGCCCTCTGCGACGCGGGTGACCGCATCCTTCAGCTCCTCGAGCGAAGCGATGCGGTCTTTGAGCAGATAGCCGGTTCCACCGTTCCCTGCCGAGAGCAGCTCCTGTGCGTAGGTGCCTTCGACGTATTGGCTGAGCAGCAGAACGGCGACCGACGGGTGGTCGGCCCGGATGCGGATTGCGGCGCGAACACCCTCATCGCGGAACGTGGGCGGCATCCGAACGTCCAGAACGGCAACATCCGGCTGCAGCTCGGCGATGCGGACGAGCAGACTGTCGGCGTCGCCGAAGGCGCCGACCGTCTCGAAGCCGGCCTCGTCGAACAGCCGCACGAGGCCTTCCCGAAGCAGCACGGAGTCGTCGGCGACGACGATGCGGAGGCGGGAGGGATCACTCGGGGGCACCCCTCCAGCCTAGGACGCGTTATCCGGCGGCAGACACCGGGATGTGCGCACCGATTCGTGTCGGACCTCCCACCGGGCTGTCCACGGTGAACTCGCCGCGGAGCCCGCGCACCCGCTCGCCGAGGCCGCTCAGGCCGTGACCGTCGACGAGCGACGCGCCCCCGTGCCCGTTGTCGGTGAGCCAGACATCGAGCCAGCTTCGGCCGGACCCGTCGAGACGGGTGTCGAGGAACAGCCGCGCGGAAGTCGCGCCGGAATGCTTGGCGAGGTTCGTCGCGAGTTCGGCGGCGACGTAGTACGCGCTGCGTTCCAGCTCGGGCGAGAAGCGGGTGCCGGGCGCGATACCGGTCTCCAGCTGAATCGGGATGGGGCTGCGTGCCACGAGCGACTCGATGGCCGTGACCAGTCCCCTGTCTTGCAGGATCGGCGGTGCGAACCCGCGGGAGAGGGCACGGAGCTCCTCGAGGGTGTCGCGGGCCTGCGCCCCGGCCTCAGCGAGAATGGCGCGTGCAGCATCCGGGTCGCTCTCCAGCTTGCGCTCCGCACTGGCGATGTCCATCTGCAGGCGGATGAGCCGCTGCTGCGGCCCGTCGTGGAGGTCGCGTTCGAGGCGGCGCAGAGCCTGGTCCTCCGCGACGAGAGCGGCACCGCGCGACGCCGACAGGTCAGCGACCTCGCGCTCCAGTGCATCGGACCGCCAGGCGCCGAGCACCCCCTGGGCGATCCCGTGGTGCAGCACCGTGAGGCCGCGGGTGACGAACGGCAGAGTGAGGGCGAAGACGATCCCGGCGATGAGTGAGAAGACTCGGTCCCCGCGACGGGGTCGAAAGTCGACTGGGTATTGAACATCCAGTCGACGATCACCCGGGAGAGGAAGACGCTCTGGCCGTCGTGCGGGATGAACCGATCCCAGAACCAGTCGGTGAGCCCGCCGAGCGCTCCGGCCGTCCAGACGACGGTGATCGACCACGACACGATGCTGACGATCGGGTTGATGATCATGGTGTGCAGCAGGTAGAGCCAGTAGTGGCCGTTCACGAACGGCCCGAAGAGCCCGCGCCAGAAGCCCTGCCCGCGGTCTCCCGTCGTCCACCGCGGACGCTGGATCGGTGCCCGGCCCGCCCAGTCCAACCGCACGAGCTCGAGTGTTCCGAAACCCCGCGCCGCATAGAAGGCGCCGATGAGCAGGAAGATGCCGACGTAGATGATCAGCGTTCCCACCCCCGCCCAGAACAGGGGTTGGAGCACGCTGAGGCCGATTATCGCGATGGGCATCGTGAGGAGCAGAAAACCGAGCTCACGGGGCACACCGCGCCAGAGCGCACCATACCCGCGGGAGGGAGCATGTGCGGTGGCGGTCACGGTACCCAGCGTGGCAGACGTTTCGGTGGGCGGGGAGACAGGTGCGGCGGAAGTCATGAGACCAGCTTCGCGAGCGCGCCCGCTCCGCCCCATCCGGGAACCTTCCGGAACCGGTCGGGGGTTATCCCCCGGATTCCGGACAGGGCCGACTTACTTAGCACAGGCTCAGCTTCGTTGCGGAATTCCCGGGCCGCGTAGCGTTGGAATCAAGCAAACGAAAGGACGCCCCATGACGGACATCGCCGTATCGCAGAGTGTTTCCAACCCGGACGTCGCTGCCGGAGTCGCCCAGTTCCTCAGCCCGGTCGTGATCGACCTGACAGCCCTGGTTGTCAACGGCAAGCAGGCGCACTGGCATGTGCGCGGCGCCAACTTCATCGGAGTGCACGAGCTCCTCGACACGATCGTCGACCACGCCCAGGAGTGGGCCGACCTCGCCGCCGAGCGGATCGTCGCGCTCGGCCTCCCTGTCGATGGGCGCCTCGCCACCGTCGCCTCGAAGACCACCACCAAGGAGCTCACCGCCGGCTTCCGGCCGTCGAATGAGACGATCGCCGAGGTGATCGGCCAGATCGATGCCGCGCTCGCCAGCGTGAATGCTGCGGTCAAAGAGCTCGACGAGCTCGACCAGACCAGCCAGGATGTGGCGATCGAGATCGCGCGCGGGCTCGACAAAGACCGCTGGTTCCTTTTCGCCCACATCAGCGAGTAGCACGCGGCGCACAGCGCCGGGAAGGGCCGTCCGACACCGTCGGGCGGCCCTTCCGCCGTTCAGCGCAGCAGGTCGTGCGTGAAACGACCGCCCACGAGAGTTGCGGCCACCGACATCGTGCGCAGCTCCGCCAGCGAGCAGGCGACCGGGTCGCGCTCCACCACGACGAGATCGGCCGGTTCGCCGACCGCGATCCGCGACCGCGCCGACGCCTCGAACGCGACGACCCGGGAGATCGACTGTTCGGGATGCCACGGCTCGCGACCGTCACGCGACCGTCCGACTGCGGCAGCGACGGCGATCCACGGGTCGAGAGGTGCGACCGGGGCATCGGAGCCGAGCGCCAGGGCAGCTCCGGCACGGTGGAGGGAGGCGAGCGGGAAGGCCTGCTGGGTGCGGCCGGGCCACAGCGCATCCGCAACGTCCCGGTCGTCCATCGCGTGCTCGGGTTGCACACTCGCCGTCACGCCGAGTCGCGCGAAACGTGGAACATCCTCCGGCGCGACGAGTTGCGCATGCTCGATCCGGCCGCGGCAACTCACCGCCTCGAACGCGTCGAGCGCGAGGCGGTTCGCCCGGTCGCCGATCGCGTGCACCGCCGGTTCGATCCCGTGCTCCGCGGCCAGGCGCATCGAGGCGATGAGCTCCTCCTGCGTCAGGTTGCTGATCCCGGACGGGTGCCCGGCCGGTGCCCCGCTCGGATACGGTTCGAAGCAGAGCGCCGTGCGCGTGTTCAGCGAACCATCGGTGATGACCTTGTAGGGCCCGACCGTCAAAAGGCCGCCGGTCCCTTCGATCGGGTCGCCAGTGCTCAGCCCCAGCCTGATCGTGCCGTCCAACTGTTCTCGGTAGACCCCGTACTCGACCCGCACGGCGTCGAGGCCGGCGGAGATCCGGCGCTGCCACGATTCCAGGTTCGAGCCGAACTCCAGGTCGACGATGCCGACGACTCCCCGTGCCGCCGCTGCCCGCGCCGCGTCGCCCGCCCACCGGTCGAGCGTCGTCGGATCAGCGGCACCGAGTTCGGTCGTCACTGCGAAGCTGGCCTCCTCGCGGAGAACGGAGGCTTCGGGGTCGTCGGCAGTGAGCGGTGCGAACCGCCGGGCCGCCGCCGTATTCACCCAACAGCTGTGCAGATCGCCGGCGATGAGAACGACGACACGGTCACCACCGGCCCGATCGAGAAGGCCCCTCGATGGCGAATCGGGCCAGAGCGCATCATGGAAACCGAAGCCGACGATCGGGTCGTCGCCCGGACTCTCCTCCACCCGACGTCGCACCCGATCCGCGGCCTCCGCCGCCGACCTCGCGCCGGAGAGGTCGAGCCGTCGCGAGGTCGACGCCCACTGGCTGAAGTGCACGTGGTTGTCCCACAGCCCCGGGACGACCCAGCGCCCATCGACCGCGACCGTCTCCTCGGCACGCAACCGTCCCGCTCTCGCGATCCGGGCGATCCGCCCGCACTCGACGAGAAGATCGACCGCGCCATCGATGCCCGGGAGGCGGCCACCGCGGAGCAGCAGAGTCATCGAGCGGCGCGCATCCGCTCATGCACACGCCGCATCTCGGCGGCGAGAGCCGCACTCGCGTACGGTCCATCGCCCTCCAGCTCGGCGATCACCCGGTCGACGGTCTCCCGCGACGTGTTCTGGCTCAGCTTGCTCTTGGCGACGATCTTCGAGGGAGTCAGCCGCAGCCCGACGGTGCCGGCCGAGATGCGCTGCGCGTACTCGGCGTTCTCCGGAGTGCCCTCCATCTGGCGCGGGTTCGGCAGCCTGCTCTCGAAATGGTCGACGAGAGCACCGAGCACGCGGTAGTTCTCCTCGTCGCTCAGGATCTCGGGCACGCCACTCAGATGGGCCGCCGTGAAGTTCCAGGTCGGCACGGCCGGCTTGGCGTCGTACCACCCCGGCGAGATGTAGCCGTGCGCTCCCTGGATCACGACGAGGATCTCGTGCTGCCCGAGCTCGTGCAGCTGTTCATCCGGACGGCCGACATGCGTGACGAGCGAGAGTTCCTCGCGCGACTCATCGACGAGAACCGGGTAGTGCGAGGCCACGAGCCCGTCCGCGGTGGCGCTGACGATCGTCGCCCACGGGTTCTCGCGGATCAGCCGCTTGATCTCCTCGACGTCGGCGAGGGTGAAACTGGGGTTCTGACGCATGCTGTGCTCCTCGATCAGGCCTGGCAGCTGGGGCACCAGTAGAGCTTGCGCGCGCCCATCTCTTCGAGCAGGATATGGGTTCCGCAGACCCGGCAGGGCAGACCCTCCCGTTTGTAGACCCAGTGCCGGTCGGCACGGGAGGCGAGCGCTCTGCGCTGGCCGTCGGCGTCCAGCCCGTCCATCGTCATCATCTGACCGGTCTCCACGCCGATACGGAGCAGCTTCGCCCAGTCCTGCCAGAGCGCACGCACAGTATCTTCCGGCACGAGCTTCCCCGGGGTGTGCGGGTTGAGCTTCGCCCGGAACAGGAGTTCGGCGCGGTAGACGTTGCCGATTCCGCTGACGACGCTCTGATCCATCAGCAACAGTCCGATCGGTGTCGGCTTCTTGCGCACGGTCGCAACGAACCGGTCTTCGACGGCCGAGTCGTTCTCCAGCAATGGGTCGGGGCCGAGCTTTGCGATCACGGCGGCGACCTCGGCCGGCTCGAGCACCTGGCACGCGGTCGGCCCGCGCAGGTCGGCGACGGCGGTGTCGCTCAGCAGTCGCACACGCACCTGGCCGACGGGCTCCGGTGGAAACTGCGTCAGCTCTTCGCCCACCTTCTCGGACTCCGCCATGCGAAGCCGACTCCTCCGCGGAGCCCCGATGCTGTGTAGAGAGTTCTCCCCCGCGTCGTCGAGCACCGTTCCGCGCTGGTTGGTCTGACCCATACGGCCATTCGCCGAGGCGATGGTGGGGTCAACCGTGATCTCACCGGCGAAGTCCCATGCGCCGTACATACCCAGGTGAACGCGCAACCAGAGCTCGTTGTCGAACTCGAGGAACATCTGTTTGCCGACGGCGCGCGCGTCGATCATCGTGCGGCCGTCGATCCTCCGCGCATCCGCCGCGAACCGACCCTGGGGGAGGAGACCGCGACGCGGTGCCCCACGAAATTCTGCGCGAACTGGCGCGCGATGCGATGGACGGAGTGGCCCTCGGGCATCAGCGGTCGACGTTCTTACCCGCGATGCCGCCGGTGGCCTCGAACTCGGCGAGCTGGGCGATCCGTCGCACATGCCGCTCCTCCAGCGAGAACGGCTCGGCGATGAATGCGTCGATGAAGCCTGTCGCCTCTTCGACGGTGTGCTGACGTGCACCGATAGAGATGAGGTTCGCGTCGTTGTGCTGGCGCGCGAGCTGAGCGGTGCTGAGGTTCCAGACCAGGGCGGCACGGGCGCCTTGCACCTTGTTCGCCGCGATCTGCTCACCATTGCCCGAGCCGCCGAAGACGATACCGAGTGCTTCGACACCCGCCTGCTGATCGGCGACGACCGCCTTGGCCGCGTTGATGCAGAAAGCTGGGTAGTCGTCGATCGGATCGTAGCTCTGCGGCCCGTGGTCGACGACCTCGTGGCCGGCGGCCGCGAGGTGCTGTTGAAGGTGCGTGCTGAAGTCCAGACCGGCGTGGTCGGTGGCGATGTGGATGCGCATGATCTCCATTCTGCCGCAGCCTCAGCCGTGCGCTCGTCTAGGGTTGATCAGTGGACACGATCCGCCAGAACATCCGAAGGAGTCAGCGTTGCCCGGAGAAAACCTCACCCGCGTCGAAGCCCAGGAGCGCGCGTCGCTCATCAGCACCACCAGCTATGACGTGAAGCTTGACCTGACAACGGGTCCGGAAACCTTTCTGAGTGAAACGACGGTGCGGTTCTGCGCCACGGCGGGGGCGTCGACGTTCATCGACGCGATCACCCGTCAGGTGTACTCCGTGCAGCTGAACGGCGTCGAGCTCGACCCGGCCGTGGTCAGTGACGGCGTGCGCATCCAGCTCGATGGCCTCGCGGCTGAGAATGAACTCACGGTGGTCGCGGAAGCGATCTACACGAACACCGGGGAGGGTCTGCACCGCTTCGTCGACCCGGTCGACGGCGAGGTGTACCTGTACAGCCAGTTCGAGGTGCCGGACTCCCGTCGCATGTTCGCCGTGTTCGAGCAGCCCGATCTGAAGGCCCAGTTCACGTTCACCGTCACGGCTCCGGCGCACTGGACGGTGGTGAGCAACTCCCCCACCCCCCAGCCGACGGATGCGGGCGATGGCAAGAAGACCTGGTCGTTCTTCCCGACCCCGCGCATCTCCTCGTACATCACCGCGCTCATCGCCGGACCGTACACCTCGGTGCACAGCGAGCTCACCAGCCGCGACGGCCGCACCATTCCCCTCGGCGTCTACGCCCGCACGTCGCTGGCCGAGTACCTGGATGCGGACTACATCTTCGAGAAGACCCGTCAGGGCTTCGCGTTCTACGAGGAGAAGTTCGACTACGCGTACCCGTTCGAGAAGTACGACCAGCTCTTCGTCCCCGAGTTCAACGCCGGCGCGATGGAGAACGCCGGAGCGATCACCTTCACCGAGACCTACGTGTTCCGCTCGAAGGTCACCGACGCCATCAAGGAGCGTCGCGTCGTCACGATCCTGCACGAGCTCGCGCACATGTGGTTCGGCGACCTGGTCACCATGAAGTGGTGGAACGACCTCTGGCTGAACGAATCGTTCGCCGAGTACGCCTCCACCCTCGCCACCGCCGAAGCCACCGAATGGCACGAAGCCTGGACGACGTTCGCCGCGATGGAGAAGAGCTGGGCGTACAAGCAGGATCAGCTGCCCTCGACCCACCCGATCGTCGCGACCATCAACGACCTCGAAGACGTGCAGGTCAACTTCGACGGCATCACCTACGCCAAGGGCGCCTCCGTGCTCAAGCAGCTTGTGGCGTGGGTCGGTCAGGACGACTTCCTCGCCGGCGTCGGCCAGTACTTCAAGAAGCACGCGCACTCCAACACCGAGCTGCGCGACCTCCTCGTCGAGCTCGAGGCCACCAGCGGCCGCGACCTGACCGACTGGTCGGAGAAGTGGCTGGAGACCGCGGGCGTCAACACCCTCCGCCCGGAGATCGAGGTGGATGCGGACGGCACGATCACGTCGTTCGCCGTGCTGCAGACCGCGGCGGCGGACTACCCCACCATCCGCCCGCACCGCCTCGCCATCGGCTTCTACAACCTGGTGGACGGCCGTCTCGTGCGCGACCACCGCATCGAGCTCGACGTGGACGGGGAGCGCACCGACGTCGCCGAATTGATCGGCCTGCGCCGCCCTGCGCTCGTGCTGCTCAACGACGACGACCTCGCCTACGCGAAGATCCGCCTCGACGACGACTCCCTCGCCGTGGCGATCGAGCACCTGGCGAAGATCGAGAGCCCCCTCGCCCGCTCCCTCGTCTGGGGCGCAGCCTGGGATGCGACCCGCGACGCCGAGACCCCGGCCACCGACTACGTGCGCCTGGTGCTCGGCAACATCGCGTCTGAGACGGAGTCGACCACCATCCGCACCACACTCGCCCAGCTCGGCCTCGCGGCGGGATCGTACGTCGCGCCCGCAAAGCAGAAGGCGACCGTCGAGACGGCCGCCGACGCCCTCTGGGCCCTCGCCCACGAGGCCGATGCCGGCAGCGACGCCCAGTTCCAGTTCGTCAAGGCGTTCGCCTCGCTCGCCTCCACGGATGCGCAACTCGACACCGTCGCCGCCCTCCGCTCCGGAGAGACGACGCTGCCCGGCCTCGAGGTCGACACCGACCTGGCCTGGGAGCTGCTGATCGCCGTCGCTGCCGGCGGCAAGGCCACCCGTGCAGAAATCGACACTGCACTGTCGGCCGACAACACCGCCAACGGGGCCCAGTTCGCCGCCCAGGCCGCCGCATCCCTGCCCTCACAGGCCGAGAAGCAGGCCGCCTGGGACTCGGTGTTCGCCACCGACACCGCAGCGAACACGATCGTCCGCTACACCGGGCTGGGCTTCCAACGCGCCGCCGACAAAACGGTCCTCGCCTCCTTCGTCAAGCCGTACTTCGAGGCTTTGCAGGGCGTCTGGGAGTCCCGCTCCTACAAGATCGCCGAGTACCTCGTCGCGGGCATGTACCCCGCACCGCTCGCGAACACCGAGCTGCGCGACGCAACCCGCGCCTGGCTCGATGCCAACAAAGAGCCCGCCGCACTGCGCCGCCTCGTCATCGAGAACCTCGCCGGAATCGAACGCGCCCTCGCCGCCCAAGAACGCGACGCCTGATCTTCGGCGCAATGTGAGAACGGCCCACCGCATCCTTCCGGATGCGGTGGGCCGTTCTCATTCTCGCAGAGCGAGCGAGGCTAGAGCGCTGCCTGAACCGCGACGGTGACGGCCGTCGTTCCGCCGAGGATCACGATGTTGGCCGGATTGAACCGCTTGATCGCGGCGACGACCGAGGCGGGCACGCTGGCCGGGGTGACGAGCAGGATCGGCACCCGGTTCAGCCCGGCGGCCGGCGCACCTGAGAGCGCGTCGGGGTAGTCCAAACCGGTCGCGATGTAGAGCGTCGAGACGGTCGAGGGATAGGTGGCCTGAGCGATCGCCACCGACGTGTCGAAACGGTCGGCGCCCGCGAGACGGACGACCTGACTGCTGTACTTCGTCAGCTGCGAGGCGACGGCGGGGTTGATCGCGGTCGTCCCACCCAGCACCACGATCTTCGCCGGGCGCAACCGGACGAGCTCGGCAGCCACTTGCGGGCTGATCGTCCAGGGCTGCACCAGGAGCATCGGGCCGTTGGCCGACCCCGCGGCGGCTGCAGCGCCGCTCAGCGCGTCAGGGAAGTTCCCGCCGGTCGCGATGTACGCGACCGGGACTCCTGGCGCGAAGGTGCTGGCCGAGATCGCCGCGGAGGTCTCGAACCGATCGGCGCCCGCGAGCCGGGTGACCGATCCCGTGGTGTAGCGTGCCAGCGCGCTCATCACGGCTGGACTGATCGCGGTCGTCCCGCCCACGATGATGATCTTCTGCGGTTTCAACCGGGCGAGCTCGACGGCCGTCGGCGACGGGATGCTGGTGGGCGTCACAAGCAGCACCGGGCCTCGGGCCTTTCCGGCAGCCGCACCCGCCGACAACGCATCGGGGAAGGCGGTTCGGGTCGCGATGTAGACGGCCGAGACACCGGGGCTGTAGGTCGAGGCAGAGATCGCCGCACTCGTTCCGAAAGCGTCGGCGCCGGCCAGGCGAGACGTCGGGGCGTCGGAGATCGTGGAGACCGGCGAAGCGAGTGCCTGCAGACCGGCCTGGGTTCCGTTGAAGACGTCCTGGTCGCCCGGGAAGACTCCGGCATCGGCCCACTGCCACATCGTCCAGTTGGCCCACCCTGCGGGAAGTGTTCCCGGACTGTTCGTCGTCGAGCTGGGGTAGCGCGCGATGAAGAGCGGATCGTTCGTGAACGCGGCGCTGTTCCCCGTGCACGTCGTCCACCAGTCCGTGGTGGTGTAGATCGCCGGGTAGCGCCCGGTGAGACTCAGCATCGTGCTGGTGAAACTGGAGATCCAGGACACCATCGCTCCTTGCGACATCCCCCAGCACGTGCCGGTGCCGTCGGTGCCGTACTCGATGTCCAGCAGCGGAGGGAGTGTGCGTCCGTCGTTGCTCCAGCCGCCGCCGTGCTGAACGAAATAGGTCGCTTGGGCCGCCCCGGAGCTGTCGTTCGGATGAGCGAAGTGGTAGGCGCCCCGGATCAGCCCGGCATTGTAGGAGCCGTCGTATTGCTGACTGAACTGGCTACTGGTGTAGTCGGTGCTCTCAGTCGCCTTCACATAGGCGAACTTCGCGCCGTTGGCCGCGACCTGCGCCCAGTTGACGTTGGTCTGCCAGCCGGAGACATCCAGTCCTGGCAGTCCCGATGGAGCGCCAACCGCCGCGGCAGCCGCCGCGAACCGCTTGACTCCCGACCCGCTCTGCGTCTGCGCTGCGATGGTGGAGCCCATGGCGTGGTCGCCGACGGCGTTCTGCTCGCTGAGCGAAGGGTTGGGCTGGACATCGCCGGTCGCGCTCGTGGCCGAAGGCGAATCGGTCGGGATGGCCGCGGCCGATGCCGACGACTCCACCCCGAACAGGCCGAGCACGACAGCGAGGGCTGCCGCAGCCACGGAGAGTGTGCGGGTGTTCGTGTTCATGAGACGGTGGTTCCCCAATCGGATGGTCCACGTCCCATGATAGGCACACCCCTTAAACAGGCTCCGGCCCCACACCGCCGCCGGGTCGAGAACCCCGCGCAGGCGCACGTCGTACTTCGGTACGACCCGCGCCGCCGCGAGAGCGCACTGTAGGCGATGGCGCAGCGCTCCGAATCCTCAATAGAGTCGACACCATGATCCAACTCACCCGTCTCACCAAGACGTACGGCGCCAAGACCGCCGTCAACGACATCTCGGCGACGATCCAGCCGGGCAAGGTCACCGGCTTCCTCGGGCCGAACGGCGCCGGGAAGTCCACGACCATGCGCATGATCATGGGTCTCGACCGGCCCACGCATGGCACCGCGATCGTCAACGGCAAGCGGTATGTCGAGCACAAGTCGCCCCTCACCGAGGTCGGCGCGTTGCTCGATGCGAAGGCCGTTCACACCGGCCGCACGGCATACAACCACCTGCTCGCGATGGCGGCGACCCACGGCATCCCGAAGAAGCGGGTGCACGAGGTCATCGGCCTGACCGGCCTGGATGCGGTCGCCGGCAAGCGTGTCGGCGGGTTCTCGCTCGGCATGGGCCAGCGCCTCGGCATCGCGGCCGCCATGCTCGGCGACCCGGCCACCCTCATCCTCGACGAGCCGGTCAACGGCCTCGACCCCGAGGGTGTGCTCTGGGTGCGGCAGTTCGCCCGTCACCTGGCCGGCGAAGGACGCACGGTGTTCCTCTCGTCGCACCTGATGAGCGAGATGGCGCAGACCGCCGACCACATCATCGTGCTCGGCCGCGGACGCATCCTCGCCGACGCCCCCGTGCAGGACATCCTCGACGGCGCCACCCGCAACGCGGTGAGGGTCCGAAGCCCGCAGCTCGACGAACTCGTCCGCGCGATCCACAGCTCCGATGTGACGGTGACCGGTGTCGAGAGCCAACTCATCGAGGTCAGCGGTCTCTCCGCTGCCCAGATCGGCGAGGCCGCCGCCCAGTTCGGCATCGTGCTCCACGAGCTCACCCCCATCAATGCCTCCCTCGAGGAGGCTTATCTCGCCCTCACGCAGGACGAGGTCGAATACCGCACGGAGGTCTCCCGATGAGCACCGCAGTCGCCCCGCACACCGCCCATGCCTCCCTCGGGCACCTGACGTTCCCGCGCGTCGTGCGCTCGGAATGGATCAAGCTCCGGTCGCTCCGCTCGACGTTCTGGACGTACGCGATCGTCTTCGTCCTCGGACTCGGAATCACCTCGCTGGTCGCCTTCAGCATCCCTGCCACCGTCGCCGATCAGATGCCGGCCGCCGTGAAATCGACCTTCGTGACGAGCACAGCCTCGTTCGGAATCTACTTCGGCCAGCTCGCGGTGGCCGTCCTCGGCGTCCTCGCCATCAGCGGCGAGTACTCCACCGGGATGATCCGCTCGTCGTTCGCCGCCGTTCCGCGGCGCACGCCGATCTTCGTCGCAAAGTCGATCGTGCTGTTCCTCAGCTCCTTCGTCGTGGGCGTGGTCACCACGCTCGCCGCATACGCGATCGCCGCCCCCGTGCTTTCGAGCAAAGGCTTCACTTCGGACATCACCGCCGGAACGGTCTGGTCGATCCTGGGCGCAGGCCTCTACCTCGGGCTCGCCTCGGTGTTCGCGCTCGGCCTCGGCACGGTGCTCCGCGCCGCAGCCGGTGGGATCGCCGCCGCACTCGGCGTGGTGTTCCTGCTGCCCATCATCGTGAACCTCGTGCACAGCCTCACCAACATCGAGTGGATGGGCAAGGTTCCGCAGTACCTGATCAGCAACGCCGGTCAGGGGCTCGCCGGATCGAACAACGCCGGCCTCGAGCCCTGGCAGAACGTCCTCATCGTCGTGGCCTGGACAGCCGTGTCGTTCATCGTGGGCGCGATCTTCCTGAAGCGCCGGGACGCGTAGCGTCACCCGATGAGCACTGACCCGATCTCCCCCGGCCGGACGACTTCTCCGGCCGGGGGTGATCTCTTGTTGCCGCGACCCCCGGGGTCGTCCGGCGGTTCCTGACCGCGCATCCCGTGTTCGTCGACTCGCTCGTCGCCGGCGCCTACCTGGTTCCCACGCTCATCGCCGGCGTGCTCAGCATGGTCTTCGACCCCAGCTGGCCGACCGGCGTTCGCCTCGCGCTCGCGGCACTCGCCGGCGCGTCGCTCTTCCTGCGCCGCCAGCACCCGCAAACCGTCTTCATCATCGCGATGGTCTTCCTCGTGGCCGATGTGCTCCTCGCACACGACATCGACTTCATCCCGGCTCTCATCGCCCTCTACGCGCTCGCCGTCTACCGTTCGGCCCGGGCCGCCTGGATCGGCTTCGCCGTCTTCTCCTTGGCGACAGCGGGCGTCATCAGCCTGAGCGTCATCCTCGTTCAGACCACACGGTTCGACCCGCTCGACAGCACACCAACCCCCTCGATCATCTTCCTCGTGCTCGTCGCCCTGTTCTGGGTGCTGATCGGCAACAACGTCGGAGGCCGGCGGCGCTATCTGCTCGCCCTGATCGACCGCGCGCAGCAGCTGGCCCGCGAACGCGACCAGCAGGCGGTGATCGCCGCGGTGGCCGAACGCAGTCGCATCGCGCGCGAGATGCACGACATCGTCTCCCACAGTCTCACCGTCATGATCACGCTCGCCGACGGTTCTGCCGGCCTCGCGACATCCTCGCCCGATCGGGCCTCGGATGCGATGCGCCTGGTGGCCGAGACCGGCCGCTCCGCCCTCGACGACATGCGTCGCCTGCTCGGTGTCCTCCGGGCGACCGAAGGGGACGGCGCAGTTCGTGAGCCGCAACCCGGTGTCGGCGAACTCGGCGAACTCGTCGAACGGTTCCGGGCCGCCGGCCTGCCGGTCCGCATCACCGTGGCCGGCACGCCGCCCACCGACACCGGCCAGCAGCTCACGATCTTCCGGGTGGTGCAGGAAGCGCTCACCAACGCCCTCCGCTACGCCGCACTCGCCTCCGTCGTCGAGGTGACCATCCAGTTCACGGCCCAGTCGATCACCATTACCGTCGACGACGACGCCGCCCTGCACGGAGCACCCGGCCAGGGTTCCGGCCGGGGCCTTCTCGGTTTGAGCGAACGGGTCGGCCTCTACGGCGGCACGCTCGTCGCCGGGCCCCGGAGCACCGGCGGCTGGCGACTGCGCGCCGTGTTCGAAACCATCGCATCCCGCACCATTCCCCCGCCGATCCAGGAGCGACCGTGACCGATCCCACCCCCATCCGTGTTCTGCTCGTGGACGACCAGGCGCTGGTGCGTCTCGGTTTCCGCATGGTGCTCGAGGCCGAGAACGACCTCACCGTCGTCGGCGAAGCGGCCGACGGTGAGGCCGCCGTGCGCCTCGCCGTCGAGACGCGCCCCGACGTCATCCTGATGGATGTGCGGATGCCGCAGGTCGATGGCATCGAGGCGACCCGACGCATCGTGACGGCGAACCCCAGCGCGCGCATCATCATCCTCACCACATTCGATCTCGACGAATACGCGTTCGGAGGTCTCCGCGCCGGTGCGAGCGGGTTCCTACTGAAGGATGCGCGACCCGCCGAACTCACCTCGGCCATCCGCGCCGTCGCCGCTGGGGATGCGGCCGTCTCTGGCCGAGTGACCCGCACGATGCTGGAGATGTTCTCCGACCGTCTCCCGGCCATGGCGTCCTCCACCGCGCCCACCGTCGACCCCACAGCGGCGCTCACGCCGCGCGAGCGCGAGATCCTCCTCGCCATCGCAGAAGGCCTCTCCAACGGCGAGCTCAGCGAGCGGTTCTTCCTCACCGAGTCGACCGTGAAGACCCACGTCGGGCGGGTGCTGGCCAAATTGCAGCTGCGAGACCGCGTTCATGCCGTGATCTTCGCTTACGACCATGGACTCGTCGACCGGCCCAGCCCCCGCCAAGGTGACGCTCGCTAGGCTCGTGTGCATATGTTGATGGCAAAGACTGATTTCTGGAGCGGCCTCGGCTTGTGGGCTGTCGACGCGGGATGGAAACTGCTGACCTCGGCACTGATCGTGATCGGGGCGGTGCTTCTCAGCTGGGTGCTTCGCATCGTGATCCGCCGGATCGTGCATCAGATCGTCAGCGGGGTGAAGAAGAACCAGAATGTGACGGACACGCAGGCACTCGTCGCATCCCCTCTCGCCGCCGTGCGCGTCGTGCAGCGCACGCGCACGCTCGGAACCGTTCTCTCGAACGTCGTCAACGTGACGATCGGCATCGTGGCGATCATCCTCGTGATCACCACGATGGCCCCGGGCGCACTCACGTCGTTCGCCCTGCTCACCGCCGCGCTCGGCGCCGGCCTCGGTTTCGGTGCACAGAACATCGTCAAAGATGTGCTGAACGGCCTGTTCATGGTCATGGAGGACCAGCTCGGCGTCGGGGATGTGGTGGATCTCGGTGCCGCAACCGGCGTCGTCGAGGCCGTCGGCATCCGCGTGACCCAGGTGCGCGACGTGAACGGCACCCTCTGGTTCGTGCGCAACGGCGAGATCCTGCGGGTGGGGAACATGTCCCAAGGCTGGTCCCGGGTGATCATCGACCTGGCCGTGCCCTACGACGCCGACGTCGAGGCCGTCGAGGCCACGATGCTGGAGACGGCGACGACCCTGGCGACGAGCCCGAAATGGCGCTCACGCATCCTGGAGAAGCCGGAGATCTGGGGCTTGGAGTCGATCTCGGCCGACGCCATCGTGCTGCGAATCGTGATCAAAACCAGGACGACGGCGAAAGACGACGTCTCCCGCGAGCTCCGTGCCCGTCTCAAGACCGCTGTCGACGAGATGGGGGTCAAGCTCCCCTCGCTCTCCGCCATCGTGCTCAGCGGCTTCGACGGCGCAGCCAGTGTGGCCGGGGCGAAGCCACCGCGCACGCGCCCGACCCCGGTGGTCGAGGATCCGCCGAAAGGTCGCAAGGCGCGGGCGGCCGCGAAACGCGCCGCCACCCCCGCCGATCCGCGGGCGATGAGCCTCAAGCCACCGGTCACCAAGCCACCGGTCACCAAGCCACCCGAGGAGTGATGTGAGCATCCCCACCGACCCGCAGACCCCGAACATCGTGCCGCCGAGCCGAGTCGTGTTGCGCGACGGCGAGAACGGCGCCGGAGTCGAGGAGACCTTCTTCGACCAGATCGGCGGGCACGACACGTTCCGTCGCCTCGTCGACACGTTCTATCGCGGTGTCGCCGCCGACCCGGTGCTGAAGCCGATGTATCCGGAAGACGACCTCGGCCCCGCCGCCGAACGGCTCACGCTCTTCCTGGAGCAGTACTGGGGCGGGCCGGGCACATACAGCGAACACCGCGGGCACCCCCGGCTGCGGATGCGTCACCAGCCGTTCAAGGTCAACCCCGATGCCCGCGACCGCTGGCTCACCCATATGCGCAGCGCGGTCGACGCGCTCGAACTGCCCCCGCTGCAGGCCGAGACGCTGTGGGCCTACCTGGAACGCGCCGCCTTCGCGATGGTGAACACCTTCGAGGAGTGAGCCTCTACCGGCGCGATTCGACCGCCAGAGCGCGGATCGTGCGGTAACAGCCCAGCGCGCCGAACGCGAGCGCCAGCAGGATCTGCGGCAGGTAGGTGCTCCACAGCTGGGCGTTGGTGAAGATGTTCTGCCAGTACAGTCCCCAGAACTCCGGATCCGTGAGCGCCTGGGTCAACGGGATGTCGACGAACCTGGCCGCATCCGTGAAGATACCGGCGAGCAGACTGAGCACCACGGTGACCACGATGATGCCGAGCAGCGCCCAGAAAGCCGCCCGCGTCACCCTCGCCTTGGAGCCGATCCGGTAGAGCCAGACGGCGCCGAAAGCCACACCGTACGAGACGATCGACGCGATGAAGCCGATGTTCCAGAGGAGCGCCCAGAGCACCATCCCCACCGGGATCACCAGCAGCGCCAGCGCGAGGCCCCGAATCACCCGCTCCGACTCCGGCAGCATCGGCGCCAGCAGCGCGCCCGTACCTGCGTCGTCATCGTGGGCGTCCGTCACGGTCTCCCTGTCCTCTCCCGCGCCGGGCTCCACCGCCACGACGCGCCTCACAGCATGGCATGAACCGGTCCCGGTGCGCGCATCCGCTTGCCGTGCCCTACGCACAGCTGTGACAAGCTCACGCACTACCGTGTCGAGCCTCACGCATTACTGTGACGAGCCTCACGCACTACTGTGGCCAAGGAAGACCCGTGCCGAAGGAGACACCCGGATGACGCCAACCGTTGTGCACACCGAATCCCACGCCATCATCGTCGGGGCGGGCCTCGCGGGCCTCGTCGCCGCGAGCGAGCTTCTGGCGGCCGGCAAACGGGTGACCATCGTCGAACAGGAGCCCGCCGCCTCGCTCGGCGGGCAGGCCTGGTGGTCGTTCGGCGGACTCTTCCTCATCGACTCTCCCGAGCAACGCCGGATGGGTGTGACCGACTCGCTCGCGCTCGCCCGTCAGGATTGGTTCGGCAGCGCGGGATTCGACCGCGACGAGGACCGCTGGCCCCGGCAATGGGCGGAGGCCTATCTGCAGTTCGCGGCCGGCGAGAAGCGCGCCTGGCTGCACGAGAAGGGCGTGCGCTTCTTTCCCATCGTCGGGTGGGCCGAACGCGGCGGATACACGGCCGGCGGTCACGGCAACTCTGTTCCGCGCTTCCACATCACCTGGGGCACTGGGCCGGGCGTGCTCGCCCCGTTCCTCCGGAGCGTGCTGGCGGGTGTCGCCTCCGGCCAGACGACGCTGCTCCACCGGCACCGGGTCGACGAACTGATCGTCGAGAACGGCCGGGTCGTCGGCGTGCGCGGCGCCGTCCTCGCCGACGATACCGTCCTGCGCGGGGAGGCGAGCAATCGCGACCGGGTCGGCGAGTTCGAGTTGCGTGCGGGCGCCGTCGCCGTGACGAGCGGCGGGATCGGCGGCAACCACGAGCTGGTGCGCGCCGCGTGGCCGGAACGCCTCGGAACCCCTCCCGCCCATATGCTCTCCGGCGTACCGGCCCACGTCGACGGGCGGATGCTCGGAATCTCCGAACAGGCCGGCGCCCACCTGATCAACGGCGATCGGATGTGGCACTACACCGAGGGCATCCAGAACTGGAACCCGGTGTGGGCTCAACACGGCATCCGAATCCTGCCCGGCCCGTCGTCGCTGTGGCTCGACGCCGGAGGGGACCGTCTGCCCGTTCCACTGTTCCCCGGTTTCGACACTCTCGGCACACTCGAACATCTGCGGAAGACCGGCTCCGACTACAGCTGGTTCGTACTCACCCAGAAGATCATCGAGAAGGAGTTCGCCCTCTCCGGCAGTGAGCAGAACCCTGACCTCACCAACAAAGACCTCCGCCTGCTGTCCAAGCGAATCGGGCCGGGTGCGCCCGGACCGGTCGAAGCCTTTAAGGAGAAGGGCGCCGATTTCGTCGTCGCCGACACCCTGGATGAGCTGCTGAGCGGAATGCAGCGCATCGCCGATGTGCCACTGGATACCGAGCTCGTCGCCAAGCACATCCACGAACGGGACCGCGAACTCGACAACGAATTCGGCAAGGATCTGCAGATCACCGCGATCCGCGGAGCGCGGGCGTACCGGGGAGACAAACTCATCCGGGTGGCATCGCCGCACAAACTGCTCGACCCCAAGGCCGGGCCGCTCATCGCGGTCAAACTGCACATCCTCACCCGGAAGAGCCTCGGCGGCATCGAGACCGACCTCGACGGTCGGGTGCTGGGCGTCGACGGCGCCCCGATTCCCGGACTGTACGCGGCGGGGGAAGCCAGCGGCTTCGGCGGCGGCGGCGTGCACGGCTACCGCTCGCTGGAGGGGACGTTCCTCGGCGGCTGCCTGTTCTCCGGCCGGCAGGTCGGACGCGCGATCGCGAACGTCTGACCGAATGCGCTGCCCGGGCTACGCCCGCAGCGACCAGGCCTGGCGCCGCACCAGCGTGTGCCCGCGTTTCGTCGTCAGACGGGTCCAGGGCCCGGTCTCCAGGATGGTCACCGGTTCCTCCGTTCCCAGGAAGCCCAGGCTCTCAGCTGCGAAGGCCGCACCGGCAGGAACGTACTCCAGGCCGTCGATCGGCCGACCCCAGACCTCCGCCCGCACCCGCTGCACCAACTGCTCGCCCGTCCCGCTCGGCACGGCCTCCGCCACCTCGGCGATACCGGCCGCAGAGACACCCGCGAGCAGTCCGTCGGTCGTCTCGCCGACGGTCGTCCAACCACCGCGCGGAGGCGAGATCCCCGCCCAGGTGACGGTGGAGACCTCCAACGGCATCCGCACCTCGACCGGACCGGAGGAGGCGTCACCGCCGGCCGCGACGGCATCGGCGAGGCGCGCCAGGCGGTCGAGAAGCGAACGGATGGGAACCACGGCGTCGAACCCGGCACCCGGCTCGATCGCGAAGGTGCGCAGGCCGAGAACAGTCGGCGTCTGGTCGAGCAGACCGCGCGGATACAGAATCGCCGTGTACACGGCGAGCACACCCGATCCGCCGATCAGGCGCACCGAACCTTCCTCGACTCGGGCCGCCCTGGAGAGGTACGTCTGCAGGTCGGAAACGGCAAGGGAATCCACGAGAGAAAATGACTGGCTCATCTGCTGTCTAAACTACCAACAGACACCACGATGGAGGCACTGTGACCGAGCCCCTGGCATCTCTCTTGACCGCCCTCGATCTGACAGACACCGGTGCGCGCACGAATGAGGACATCTTCACGGGGCCGTCCCAGTGGATGCCGCTCGGGCGTGTCTTCGGCGGTCAGGTGCTCGCGCAATCCATCGTTGCGGCCACACGCACCGTTCCGGACGAGCGTCATGTCCACTCCATGCACGGCTATTTCCTGCGGCCCGGGGATGTGAATCTGCCGATCACGTTCTCGGTCGACCGCATCCATGACGGCCGTTCGTTCTCCACCCGCCGCACTCAGGCCTACCAGAGCGGGCTGCCGATCCTTTCGATGATCGCTTCGTTCCAGGATGACGACGAGGGTCTCGACCACCAGGTCGCAATGCCCGACGATCTCCCCGAACCCGAGACGCTTCCCAACTCGGCCTCCACTCTGGAGGACGTGGAGCATCCGGTGGCCCAGTACTGGGCCAGCGAACGCCCGTTCGACATGCGCCATGTGCCCTCGCCGATCTACCTCACCGTTGAGGGCGCTCATGTGGCGCATCAGGCCGTCTGGTTCCGCTCGGTGGGCGCACTGCCCGACGACCCCGAGCTGCACCGTGCCGCCCTCGCCTACGCGAGCGACTACACGATCATGGAACCGGTGATGCGTCGCCACGGTATCGCCTGGGCGACCCCGGGTCTCAAGGCGGCGAGCCTCGACCACGCCATGTGGTGGCATCGTTTCGCCCGGGTCGACGAATGGCTGCTCTACGCGCAGGAATCGCCCAGCGCGAGCGGCGGGCGGGGCCTCGCGCTCGGCCGCATCTACACCCGGGACGGGCTCCTCGTCGCGAGTGTCGCCCAGGAGTCCATGGTGCGCGTGCCGGCCTCCCCCTCCAGCACCCACACAAGGTAGCCTGCGAGAAGCTTCACCCGAATCGGTTCCGGACCGAACCGAATGCACAGCCGCCTCGTGCATACCGGTAAGACAACGAACGCTACGCCGACATGTGAGGACCAAGCATGACCGAATCGACCCCACTCAGCCGCCGCACCCTCGTCACGATCGGAAGCGCCACCGTGCTCGGCACGGGAGCGCTCCTCCTGACCGCCTGCACGCCCGGAGGCGCCGGGTCGGGGTCGGGGTCTGGGTCCGGCGGCGGGTCCGGCTCCTCAAACGGCTCGACGAAGCTGCCCCTCGCCTCCATCCCCGTGGGCGGCGCCGTGTCGGCGACGATCGGCTCCGCGCCCGTCGTCGTCTCACAGCCGACCGCCGGCAAGGTCGTCGCCTTCAGCGCTGTCTGCACCCACCAGGGTTGCACCGTCGCGCCGAACGGCGCGGAGTTCGACTGCCCGTGCCACGGCTCCCGCTTCGACGGGACCACGGGGGATGTGATCCAGGGGCCCGCCTCGAAGCCGCTCACCGAGCTGACCGTCGCAGTGAAGGGTGACACCGTCACGGTGTCGAGCTAGGTCGCGTCGTGGAGGTCAACGGTCTTCCGCTCCACGTGCTGCTGGTGCACATCGTCGTGGTGCTGGTTCCGGTCGCGGCCCTGTGCGCGGTCGCGACAGCCGCGTGGCCTGCCGCGCGGCGCCGCCTCGGCATCGTGACGCCCCTGCTCGCGCTGGCGAATATGGTCTTGGTGCCGATCGTGACGGATGCCGGCGAATGGCTGCAGCAGCGGGTTCCGGCCACCCCGCTCATCGCCCAGCATGTCGCTCTCGGGCTCACCCTCTACCCGTGGACCATCGCGGTGTTCGTCTTCGCCGCCCTCCAATGGGCATGGTTCTTCTTCGTCGACAGAGCAGGATCGCCGCGGCGACCGTCCATCGTGGTGCGCCGAATCGTGCTGATCGCCCTCATCGTCGTCTCCGTCGGTCTGGCCATCGGCTCGATCGTCGACGTCGTCCTGATCGGCGAGGCCGGGTCGCGGGCGATCTGGCAGAACTCGTTCAGCCCGACACCGCTTCCGACGACGACGCCCTAGCCCCGTTTCGTGAACTGCACGGGGTCGTCGAGGTACGGTGTCCAGGCGGAGCGCTCACGCTCATTGATGCGTCGCGGCCGCTGAGTCGCCGCATCCACCAGCACGATCGTTGTCGCCGCCTGCGAGAACAGCACGGCCGGCTCGGCTCCGGAGGGCGACCACACTTCGTAACATACTTCGAGGCTCGCTCCGCCGAGACGTCCCAGCCAGAGCTGGACGTCGAGCGGCTGACGCAGATAGGGAATCGCCGACAGATACTCGATCTCCTGACGCGCGATCAGGGTGAGGGTGTCAGCCCCCGGGCGACCGTCGAGCACCGCCGTGCTCGCACCGACCGCCTCCTCGGCGCCGTCTTCGACCCAGAATGCCTGGATGCGCGCCTCCTCGAGCAGGCGCAGCATCTCCGCGTTGTTGACGTGCCCGTAGGCGTCGAGATCACTCCACCGCAGCCGGATCGGCACATGCAGTCTCATCGTTCCACTCTCCTCCCGCAGCCCGGCCGCGGCGCGCGCGGCCGATATCCGACCCCGCGCGCCACCGATCAGTCGCGCGTCAGCTTGCGGTAAGCAGAACGGTGCGGCTTCGCCGCATCCGGCCCCAGCCGCTCGATCTTGTTCTCTTCGTAGGCTTCGAAGTTCCCCTCGAACCAGTACCAATTCGAGGGATTCTCCTCGGTGCCCTCGTACGCGAGGATGTGCGTGGCGATCCGGTCGAGGAACCACCGGTCGTGGGTGATCACCACAGCGCAGCCCGGGAACTCGAGCAGGGCGTTCTCCAAGCTGGAGAGCGTCTCGACGTCCAGGTCGTTGGTGGGCTCGTCGAGCAGCAGCAGGTTGCCGCCCTGCTTGAGCGTGAGCGCGAGGTTGAGACGGTTGCGCTCACCGCCGGAGAGCACCCCGGCGCGCTTCTGCTGGTCGGGGCCTTTGAACCCGAAGGTCGAGACGTAGGCCCGACTCGGAACCTCCATCTTTCCGACTTGGATGTAGTCGAGACCGTCGGAGACGACCTCCCAGAGGGTCTTGTTCGGGTCGATGCCCCCGCGCGACTGGTCGACATAAGAGATCTCGACCGTCTCGCCGATCTTGAGCTCACCGCTGTCGAGCGGCTCCAGCCCGACGATCGTCTTGAAGAGCGTCGTCTTTCCGACGCCGTTCGGTCCGATCACGCCGACGATGCCGTTGCGCGGAAGCGTGAACGTCAGACCGTCGATCAGTGTGCGGTCGCCGAACCCCTTCTTCAGGTTCTTCGCGTCGATCACGATCTGCCCGAGGCGCGGTCCCGGCGGAATCTGGATCTCCTCGAAGTCGAGCTTCCGTGTGCGCTCCGCCTCAGCGGCCATCTCCTCATAACGCGCGAGACGGGCCTTCGACTTCGCCTGACGGCCCTTCGCGTTGCTGCGCACCCAGTCGAGCTCGTCGGAGAGGCGCTTGGACAGCTTCGCGTCCTTCTTGCCCTGAACCTCCAACCGCGCACGCTTCTTCTCCAGATACGTGGAGTAGTTGCCCTCGTAGGGGTACAGGTGGCCGCGGTCCACCTCTGCGATCCATTCGGCGACGTGGTCGAGGAAGTACCGGTCGTGGGTCACGGCGAGAACGGCACCGTGGTACTGCGCCAGGTGCTGTTCCAACCAGAGCACGCTCTCGGCGTCCAAGTGGTTGGTGGGCTCGTCGAGCAGCAGCAGATCGGGCTTCTGGAGCAGCAGCTTGCACAGTGCGACGCGCCGCTTCTCACCGCCGGAGAGGCTCTCGACCGGCCAGTCCCCCGGCGGGCAGCGCAGCGCATCCATGGCCTGCTCGAGCTGGGAGTCCAGATCCCAGGCGTCGGCCGCGTCGATCTGCTCCTGCAGGGTGCCCATCTCGGCCAACAGCGTGTCGAAGTCGGCATCGGGGTCCGCCAGCGCGGCCGAGATCTCGTTGAACCGGTCGACCATGCCCTTGATCTCGCCGACGCCCTCCTGCACGTTCTCTAGCACCGTCTTGCTCTCGTCGAGTACCGGCTCCTGCATCAGGATGCCGACGGTGTACCCCGGGGTGAGTTTCGCCTCACCGTTGCTGGGCGTGTCCAGCCCCGCCATGATTTTGAGGATGGTCGACTTTCCGGCACCGTTCGGACCGACGACGCCGATCTTCGCCCCCGGAAGGAACGACATGGTCACGTCGTCGAGAATCAGCTTGTCGCCAACCGCTTTGCGGGCGCGCACCATCGAGTAAATGTATTCGGCCATGCGGTCCAGTCTAATTGGGCCGACCCGGGCGTCGGGACGACCTCGCCTGCCGCGGCGTCGCCCTCGCGTTGCCCCGGTCCGGCACCTGGGACAGGCGCGCGGCGCGCGGTCGCACATCGTCGCTCTCGCCGAGCGTTCCGGCCTCGAAATGACGCACCGCGACCGCTCGGCGACGGCGACATGGCGCAGACTCGGCACCCGTCGAACAGCCTGCACCCGTGCCATCATGGTCGTCGTGTCGTGTCGTGTCGCGACGGCGGCGCCGGGTGGAGGAGGCGGTGTGGGTTCGAAGGTGCGGGGCTCCGGTTCCGGAGCCCGGATGTACGGACTGGTGAGTCAGCTCATCCTGATCATTGTGATCTCGCTCGGGATGCTCCGCCATGGCCCCGGCCACTCCTTCCGCGACCAGCTTCTGTATCCGGTCTTCTGGGCGATCGTCGTTGGCCTCGCGCTCCTGGCGGCGCGAACCGTTGTCGTGGGCGTCTACTTCCGGGCCGATCGTGTGCTGGTTCGCAGTTGGTTCCGCACCTACTCGTATCCGCTCGACGAGTTGCGACGCTGCGATACCGAACCCTGGCAGAGCTGGATCACGCGTGGCCACTCCTCCACGATCCTGCAAGAGCTGTCGTTCTCAGAAGTGCGGGACGGTCACCGCCGGTCGCGAGCGTTCCCAGTGACCGTCGCTGGCCGACAATACTCGCGCCAACAGGCCGCCGTGATCAACGCTTACCTGGCGGCAGCGGCAGCGGCGGGCTCATCCCGCCGACTCGCCCACGATCACGCCCGGGGCCGAGCCTGGAAGGCGACGGTCACGGCGACCCGTGCGACGCAGGAGAGACTCGCCGCCAAGAACAGCCTCGACGCCGTAGGGCTTTCCCAGCTTCCGGATGCACCGATCGCGAGTCTCGCCACTGAACGGCCGAGCCGCACGCCGCACGACACGAGTAGCGCTCCCGAGCCGGCAAACCTGCCAGCCCCCGCCGAGCCCGCGACCCTGCCGACGGTTCCCAAGCCCGATCCCGGGCCCGAGCCCCAGACCGATAGACCGCGGGACGAGGATCGCTCCGGTCTCAGGGACTGAACGATCCGACGGTCACCAATCGATGGTGCGCGTTGAGCCGATGAGGCACCTGCCGGTTCCGAGCACGGGAGTGACCTGGCTGTTGTAACCCCCGGCGTCGGCGCCGTTCTGGCCGATGAGACAGCTCTTTCCCATGCGCACCGAGAACTGGATCGAGTTGGCCTTCAGACCGATCGTCGTCGTGTCGGCCGTGACCTGCATATCGGGCTTCTTGAACCCGGCGGCGACGAGGGCGTCGATGAAGTCGCGGCCCTGGGCCGTCGGCTTCGCCGCGAGCGTGGCACGGTTGGTCTTGTCGAAGAACGCGAGGTTCTCCTGCGCCGTTCCGTCGGGCTTCAGCTCGACGATCGCGGGGGCCGTTCCGGTGGGGCTCGGCGTCACGGTCGTGGTCACCGTCGGAGCCGGTCCGCTCCCGCCGACGCAGCCGCTCAGCGAGAGCGCGACGGCGATACCGATCGTGGCGGAGGTGACGCCGAAGCGGGCGCGAGCACGCCGGACCGACGATGTGGGGGGCAGCTGCGGCATGGCGTCTCCGGAACGTGGCGTGGACAACACCGTCGATCTTAGGCGGCCAGGCCTGGGGAATCGTCGGAGACGGGCGGAGCGGACCACTTCTCGGGCTGATCCGCACCGCTGGCAGCATCGGTGCGCTCGCCGCGCTCGCCGCCGGCATCTTCCGGCTGATCCCTCGGCGAGTCGGCAACCCCGTCGGCGGATACCCGCTTGATCGTGCGGCTGAATGCGGCGGTGCCCCAACCGAGGTCGTGACCCACCGCATCCGCGTCGATCTCGACCACGATGCCGGACCGGTCATCGTTCTGCCATTCGCGCACGCTGAGCCGACCCGACACCATCACCGGATCGCCTTTGACGATGCATCCGGCTACGTTGATGGCCAGCTGCCGGAAGGCCGTGACGGTGAACCAGTTCGTCTCCCCGTTCTCCCACGTCTGCGTTTCGCGGTTGTATTTGCGGCGGGTGGAGGCAAGACGGAACGTCGTGATCGGCAGCCCTTCGGCTGTGACGATGTGGTTCGGTGCCGTCGCCACAAAACCTCGAGTGGACAGGGAATCGTTCATGGTTCTCTCCTCGTGTCTGTCGCATCGCTCGACCGAACGACACCTTTCGAGTCTCGGGCGCACCGCCGTTCACACGCGGCGAACGGCTGAGATTGGGGAGAACTCGCTCAGCTTCTGAGGTGTGGAGGAGGCAGGAGCCTCCGTTCGGGGGAATGCGATCTCTTACGATGAGGGCATGACATATGTTGCCGCGGAGAACCGCTACGAATCGATGCTCTACAACCGCAGCGGCCGCAACGGACTGAAGCTGCCGGCGCTCTCACTCGGCCTCTGGCACAACTTCGGCGACGAACGCGGTATCGAGACCCAGCGTGCGATCGTGCGCCGCGCCTTCGACCTCGGAGTGACGCACTTCGACCTCGCCAACAACTATGGACCGCCCGCCGGCACCGCGGAGACCAATTTCGGCCGCATCCTGCGCGAGGACCTCGCACCGTACCGCGACGAGATCGTCGTCTCGAGCAAGGCTGGCTATGGAATGTGGCCCGGGCCGTACGGCGAGTGGGGCTCGCGGAAGACCATGCTCTCGTCGCTCGATCAGAGCCTCGGCCGCCTGGGCCTTGACTACGTCGACATCTTCTACTCCCACCGTCCCGACCCCGAGACGCCGATCGCAGAGACCATGGGAGCCCTCGCCACGGCCGTGAACCAGGGCAAAGCGCTCTACGTCGGCATCTCCAACTACGACCCTCAGCAGACGATCGCCGCGGCCGCCGCACTCGCCGAGCACAGAGTGCCATTGCTCATCCACCAGCCCCGCTATTCGATGTTCGACCGGCACATCGAAGACGGTCTGTTCCCCGTGCTCGACCAGCTCGGAGCGGGAAGTATCGTCTTCTCGCCGCTCGCGCAGGGGATGCTCACCGACCGCTACCTCGACGGTTCGGTTCCCGACGGCTCCCGTGCGGCGACAAGCCACTTCCTCAACGCCCAGCAGTTGAGCCCGATCTACCTGGAGCGGGCCCGCGCTCTCAACGAGATCGCCAAGAACCGTGGTCAGTCGCTGGCGCAATTGGCGCTCAGCTGGGTTCTGCGCCAGCCGACCGTGACGAGCGCCCTCATCGGGGCATCGAGCGTCGCGCAGCTGGAGCAGAACGTGGCCGCCCTCGATGCGCCGGCGCTCACTGCTGACGAGCTCACCGCGATCGAGCCGCACGCCGTACACGGCACCGAGCACCTCGAAGAGAGGTAACGGGCGGATCACGAGTCCGCGACACTGCGGCCAGGCTCCCGCCCGCGCGAGCGGCCCGGCGTTAACATCACCAGCATGCAGTGGTGGAATGACTTCGTTGATTGGCTCACATCGTCGGCAGCGCGTCCGATGATCCTGAACGCGGTGGTGCTCGCGGTTGCCGTGATCGTCGCCGGGTTGCTCGCAGCTCTGATCGCGCGCGGCGCGATCAAGGGGCTGCTCTCTCGCACCGACCGCCAGCAGAAGGCGTCGGCCATCGCCGCCCTCGTCGATGCGGCGACCGAGGCCTCCGTCTGGAACTCGCTGACCCCCGGCGAACAGGTGCTCTCCGACCGTGCCGTCGGTCAGGCCGACATCATGGTGCGGCTGCTCCCGATCAAGGGATCCGGTATCGCCGCGAACTGGGCCGGACACCAGCTCGCCGAGATGAAGCGCGCCTCCGCGACGTTCGGATACCAGCTCGACCCGGCGATCGCGGAATTCCGCGACCGGCTGATCGAGTGGCAGAACAAGCCACGTCGCGCCCGCAAGATCTTCCAGGGCGATCTGGAGCGGTGGCGTTTCGAGAACACCGACACCGATCGCGTCCTGCTCGCCCAGCAGGACCAGTGGGTCGCGCAGCAGCACCACGACCAGTTCTCTCCCGCGCCGACCACAGACTCATCGTTCACTGGCACACCGTTCGCAGGCGCCACGGCCACGAACACCGGCCCGGTCACGGGCGCGACCGCGTCTGACCTCGATGCAGCCGCCGACACGGCGGTCACCCCGCAACTCTCCCAGCCCGTCTAGTTTGAGGCAGGGCGCTTCATCCGACGAAAGAGCGCCGGCGGATCTTCCGCCGGCGCTCTTCCGCTGCCACCGGCGATCACCGGCGACGGGTTCTCACTCCGAATAGTCGCCACGCACGTGCCACCAGCTATCGAACATGCTGGCCGGCACCCGCCGCTTGTGCTCCGTCGCGAGGTAACGGGATTCGAGAGCCGAAGCCACCTCGGCGGCCACATCCTCCCCTTCGAGGTAGGCGTCGATGTTCGCGTAGCTGAGGCCAAGATTGTCTTCGTCGGTCTGACCGGGATTGTGGTCGAGCAGATCCGCGGTGGGGGCTTTCGTGTACAGGCGCGACGGCGCATCCAACTGCTCGAGCAGCGCACGGCCCTGCCGTTTGGTGAGGCCGGTCAGCGGCAGCACGTCGGTGCCGCCATCGCCGTATTTGGTGAAGAAGCCGGTGATCGCCTCGGCGGCGTGATCCGTGCCGACCACGAGCAGGCGACGCTGACCCGCGATCGCGTATTGCGCCACCATCCTCGCACGAGCCTTGACATTGCCTTTCGTGAAATCGGTCATGTCGTCGCCGATCGCGTCACGATACTCGTCTTCGAAGCCGTCCACGCCCCGCTGGATGTTGAATGTCACGGTGCGCTGCGGACGGATGAACGACAGCGCCAGCTGCGCGTCGTCTTCGTCGTGCTGCACTGAGTACGGCAGCCGAACGGCGATGAACTCGGCGTCGACTCCCTGCTCGGCGAGACGTTCGACCGCCAACTGGCTGAGGCGGCCCGCCAGCGAGGAATCCTGCCCGCCGCTGATCCCGAGCACAAAGCCCGCCGCCCCCGTCTCCTTCAGGTAGCGCACGAGGAAGTCGACCCGCTTCTCGATCTCTGCGGCGGGATCGATGCGGGAGGTGACGTGGAGTTCGTCGATGATTCTGGCCTGGAGAGCACGCATGAAGACACACTAGCGCCGCCGCGTTTCGGACGTGTGAACGTCTCCTCCGGGCTCTCCGCTAGTACGATCACCGCATGGATCCCACGATCGGCAGCATTGTCCTCGTCCCCCTGCTGGCCGTCGTCGCCTCGCTGTTCGCGGATGCGATCGGCCGGGTCGCGAAGATCCCGCTCGTGGTGTTCGAGATCCTGCTCGGGCTGCTGCTCGGCCCGAGCATCCTCGGCTGGATCCCCAAATCGGACGCCCTCGACTTCCTCGCGAACTTCGGCCTCGCCTTCTTGTTCTTCATGGCCGGGAACGAGATCGACTTCGCGTCGATCAAGGGTCGCCCGGTTCGGCGCGCCTCCCTCGGCTGGCTCCTCTCGCTCGTCGTGGGTGTGCTCGTGGGCGTCCTGTTGGCGCCCGACGCGATCTCGGGTGTCTACATCGGCATCGCACTGACATCGACCGCTCTCGGAACGCTCATGCCGGTGCTCCGGGATGCCGGTGAACTACGCACGCCGTTCGGGCTCGCCGTGACGGCGGTCGGGGCCGTCGGCGAGTTCGGCCCTCTGCTGGCGATCTCCCTCTTCCTCAGCGGACGACGCCCGCTCTCTGCGGCGCTCGTGCTCGTGGCCTTCGCTGTGATCGCCGGCGCCGCGGTTTGGTTCGCCTCGCGCGGCGGCCACGAACGGTTCCACCGCCTGGTGCGCGCCACCCTTCACACCAGCGGGCAGTTCGCGGTCCGGTTCGTCGTGCTCATCATCGCCGCACTCGTCGGCCTGAGTCTCGCGCTCAGTCTCGACATGCTGCTCGGCGCCTTCGCCGCCGGAGTGATCTGCCGTGTGCTGCTCTCGGGCGCGAGCAAGCCGGACGCCGAACTCGTGGAGGGCAAGCTCGAGGCGGTGGCGTTCGGCGTTCTGGTTCCGATCTTCTTCATCAACACCGGCGTCGGCTTCGACCTCCCGGCTCTGCTGGGCGACCCGCACGCCCTGCTGCTTCTGCCGATCTTCGTCGTGCTGCTCCTGATCGTGCGGGGGATCCCGGGTTCGTTCGCGGCGCCACGCGGCTCGACTTTCGGCGACCGGAGCGCTCTCACCCTCTTCAGCGCCACCGGTCTGCCGATCATCGTCGCCGTGACCGCCATCGGCGTCGACGACGGCGATCTCCAGAAGGGCACGGCGACGGCCCTCGTCGGCGCCGGGATGCTGTCGGTGCTGCTGTTCCCTGTGATCGCCCTCACCCTGCGGAAGCGGTCGGCCGACGGCGGTATCCGTCCGCCCGACCCGGACCGCGTGCCGACCGTCGGCTGAGGCTCCGACGGTTCCTACGGGATACGGGTGAGCGCGCGACCGAGAATCGCCGCCGTCAGCGCCTCCACCGGCTCCCGCGGGGCGGCCGGGTTCGACAGCAGCGTGAAGTCGACGCCGCCGAGTTCGGGCAACCCGAACCGGTTGCTGACCTTCACCAGGTCAGAGGGGATCAGCGAACGTGGGAACACGGCGACCCCGATCCCCGCACGGACGGCTGCAAGCACCCCGTTGACCTCGCGGGTGTTGCAGGTGATTCGCCAGGTGCGTCCGGCCGCCTCCAATGCGTCGATGGTGATCTGCCGGCTCACACTGGGGCCCTGGTAGACGATCAGCGGGATCGGCTCGTCGGGATCGACGATCGTCTTCTCCTGACCCACCCAGACCAGCGCATCCGTCGCGACCACCGTGCCGTCGGTGGTGCCCGGGTTCTCCTTGATGAAGATCAGGTCGAGGTTCCCCGCCTGCAGTCGCCGGTGCAGCGGACCGGATTGATCCACCGTCAGTTCCAGGTTGATCTGCGGGTGTTGCTGTCGGAAATGCCTCAGGATGCGCGGCAGCGTCGTGATGGCCAGATCGTCCGCCGCGCCGAACCGGAGGCGGCCCCGCATCGCGGAGCCGCTGAAGTAGCGCTCGGCCTCCGCGTGGGAGGCCAGGATGCTGCGGGCGAACCCTGCCATCGCATCCCCGTTGTCGGTGAGGCGCACATCGCGGGTGTCGCGGGCGATGAGCTGGCGTTTGGCCGCTTGCTCCAGCCGCCGGACATGCTGGCTCACCGTCGGTTGGCTGATCCCCAAGCGTGACGCGGCCTTGGTGAAGCTCCGGGTTTCGGCCACGGCCAGGAACGTGCGGAGCAGGACCGGATCGAACATCGGGGCATCCATTCGATAATCCAATAGGAGTTATAGCTTCAATTGGCTGCAAGAATACCGCGACGTGCGTAACGTCGAAAGGACAGACCCTTCATACGGAACCAGACTCGCAGGAATCAGACGTGGCAACCACAGCAGCAGCACCCCCTACCGGACCGATGCCGGTCCTCAGCACCCGACCGCCGTGGCGGGAGACGTTCGTCTCCCTCCGCGTGCCGAACTACCGCCGCTTCGCGGCCTCCAACCTCGTCGCCAACACGGCCGTCTGGATGCAGCGCATCGCGATGGACTGGCTCGTGCTGCAACTCTCCGGCAGCGTCGCCGCGGTCGGCATCACGGTCTTCATGCAGTTCACGCCGATGCTCGTGTTCGGGCTCTACGGCGGCGTGATCGCCGATCGGTACTCGAAGCAGAAACTGCTGATCGCCACGCAGTCCTCCGCCGCGGTCCTCGCGGCCATCCTCGCGGTGCTCACCCTCACCGGTGCGACCCAAGTGTGGCACGTCTACCTGATCTCCTTCGGCCTCGGCCTCGTCACGGTGATCGACAACCCGGCGCGACAGGTTTTCGTGAACGAGCTCGTGGGGCCCAAGTATCTGCGTAACGCGATCAGCCTCAACTCGTCCATCTTCCAGCTCGGCGGCCTCATCGGCCCCGCGGTCGGCGGCATCCTGATCACCGCTGTCGGCGGCGGTTGGTCATTCGCCATCAACGCGGTCGCCTGCCTGGCCGTCGTGGGCGCGCTCTGCTCGCTCAAGCGATCACAACTCCACGCCTCCCCCGCCGCCCCACGCGGCAAAGGCCAGCTGATCGAAGGGATGCGCTACGTGCGCAGCAAGCCCGTCATCTTCTGGACAGTGGTCATGGTGGCCGTGCTCGCCGTCTTCGCGTTCAACATGCCGGTGTTCCTGGCCGCGTACGCCAACAATGTCTTCGATGTCGGAGCCCAAGGCTACGGGCTGTTCAACGCCCTGGTCGCGGCGGGTGCCCTGGTCGGCGCCCTCGCCTCCACCCGTCGCACCAGCATCCGGCTCAGCCTGGTGGTCGGAACGGCGGCCGTTCTCGGCGTCATCCAGGCCCTCGCCGGGTTCGCGCCGTCGGAGCTCGTCTTCGGCCTCCTGCTCGTCGGCATCGGCGTCGCCAACCTGCTCTTCGTCACCGCCGCCAACTCCCTGGTGCAGATGTCGTCCAACCTGCAGATCCGCGGCCGGGTCATCTCGCTGTACATCCTCGTGCTGCTCGGCGGCCAAGCCCTCGGCGGCCCTCTCATGGGATGGGTGGTCGAAATGTTCGGCCCGCACATCGCGATGATGGTCTCCGGAATCGTCCCGACGATCGCCGCCATCGTGATCGCACTGCTCATCGCTCGCAGCGCCAGCCTCCGGCTCCGCGTGAGCCTGCGGGGCCGCCGACCGAGCGTGACGATCGTCAACCGGGCGGGCAAGACGGGCGCCCGGCTGTGAGCTGGGCTAGGCTCCGAACATGCCCAGCTATCGAAATCCCGGACCGATCGAATTCGATGCGGTCCTCCAGCGGGGCGACGCGGAGAACTCCCAGGCCTACGTGATCTTCCCCCAAGATGTGCGCGAAACCTTCGGAACCGCCGGCCGCATCCCCGTGCTCGCCACCTTCGACGACGAAGAATACCGTGGGTCACTGGTGACCTACGGCGGCGGAGATCACCTCATCCTCGTGCTCAAAAGCATCCGCGAACGCCTCGGAAAAGACGAGGGAGACACCGTTCGGGTGACCATCTCCCTCGACACCACACCCCGAGTGGTAGAACTCGCCGACGACGCCCGCACTGCCCTCGAAGAGAGCGGTGCCTTGGATGCGTTCCGTGCCATGAGCTACAGCCACCAGCGCGAGTACGAGCGCTGGATCGAAGAAGTGAAACGCCCCGAAACCCGCGCCAGACGCATCTCGAAGACGATCGAGAAGGTCAACGCGGGCCAGCGCCTCCGGTGAAAGCGGGCGAGCGCCCTACGGTATCGTGGAAGCGCCCGCCCTCGTAGCTCAGCGGATAGAGCAGGAGCCTTCTAATCTCTTGGTCGCAGGTTCGATTCCTGCCGAGGGCACTGTCAGAGCAAGCACGGCGTCGACATCGGTGTCCGTCCCGGGCCAGGCTGCTAGACGATCCCGAGCAGCACGGATGCCGAGAGCGCAAGGACGATTCCGGTCGACTGCACCGGGGTGATGCGCTCCTTCAGCAGGATCCGCGCCAGCACGATCGTCGACAGCGGGTAGAGGCTCACGAGCACACCGACGGCTGCCAGATTGCCGGTGTGGAGGGCGGCGATCAGCAGAGCGTTCGCGACACCGAGGAGGGCTCCGGCGCCGGCCGCGGCGATCCAGGCCCGACGACGACCGGTTCCGCCCCGGAGGACAACACCCTCCGAGCGGCGAAGCCCGACAATACCGATCGCAACGAGGAGTACGAGGAGCCCGACCGCGGTCTCGAGGAAGGCCGGCACGAACCCGGAGCCCGTCGGCGCAGCGTCGAGAGCGACGACGGAGAGACCGAGCGCGACCCCGGAGACGACGGCGAAGCCGGCCGCACGCGCGTTGATCGAGTGCCGCCCTTCGCTGCGTTCGATCGAGATGAGGGCGGTTCCGATGACGGCGATGCCGATCGCCACCCATGCCCACCCGGACAGCCGCACACCCAGTACGAGCGCGGCACTGATCGGGACGACGGCCTCGAGCAGGGCGATCACCGGCGCGAGCAGAGTCATCGGCCCCGCGGCGAGGGCGGCATAGAACGACACCATTCCGACCAGGGCGAAAACTCCGGCGAGTGAGCCGCTCAGCACGGTCGCGCCGGTCCAGCTCCCGCCGGCCCCCAGCAGGATCGCGCCCACGGCGACGGTCGCCAGGGCGTAGACCAGTGTCGTCGACGGGAGCACGCGTAACCGCCGGGCGGCAACCGCGCCGAAGAAGTCCGAGACCCCGTAGACGAGGCTCGAACCGAGCGCGAGAACGACGGCGAGTACCACATAACCAGCGTATACGGATCAGTGGTTACGCGTCATCCTCGACACCGCCCGATCGCCGTCGCGCTGACGCTACTTGCGCGCCTTGCGAGACGCCCGGTTGCGGGCGAAGATCCACCCGACGATCCCACCGACGAGAAAGACGATCAGCACCAGAAGCCACGTGGGCATGCTCAACGTCGCCCAGAGGAGGAAGATCGTCGCCTTGTCGCTCCCGACACCGTTCTGGATCGCGATCACGACGAAGAGGATCACGAGGACGATCGCCAACCACTTCCGTTTCAGGAAGCGGACGAAGCCGTTCTCGGTCGACGTCAACGGTTCGGTGCTCATCGCGAAATCCTCTCGGCACGCTGCCGTCGGCGATCGCCGACACGGCTCATCATGCCGCTCGACGGCACCTGTCGCCATCACGGCGCGCTGAAGACGAATCAGACCGCCTTCGCGGCCGCCACCAGAACCTGCTGCAGTGTCGGGACCCCTTCGGCGCGAAACACTTCCTCGCCTGCGGCGGTGCTCACGATCACGGTGGGCGTCACCCGAATGCGGTCGGCCTCAGCACGGGCGGCGTTGCGCGCCACATCCAGCTCGGTCACCGTCGCCGTCGGGACGAGCCGGGCGGTTTCCGCGAGAACAGCGCGCGTCTGCATACACGGCTCACAGAACGCCGACGTGTAGAGGGTCAACTTCACACGACAAGCTTACGTCGACTCATCCGATGAAGGGCCGGACAACCCCCGATGGCCAAACGGCGCACAGCGTGACCGTTCGAAGAACAGCGGGAGACCATCGGGCGCACAGATCGTGGCGCAGACCCACGATGCCGCGCCGATCGGCAGAATCGCTCCTGTGAGCCGACCAGCCTTCACCCGCTATGTCGCCCTCGGTGATTCGATCACCGAAGGGCTTTGCGACCCCGAGCCCACGCATCCGGGTGGCCTACTGGGATGGGCGGACCGCCTCGCCGTCATCCTCGACGGGGATGCGCGCCTCGGCGGGCACCCCTTCGAATTCGCGAACCTCGCGGTGCGCGGCCGGCGCATCGGCGATGTCGTCGGCAACCAGATACCACGTGCCCTCCGTCTCGGCCCAGACCTCGTCTCGGTGATGGTGGGCGGGAACGACCTGATGAGCCCGGCCGCCGACCCGGATGCGCTCGCCCACCGACTCGACACCGGCATCCGCTCACTGCGAGCCAGCGGAGCAACCGTGCTCCTCGCCAACCTCTTCGACCCTCAATTCGCCTTCTTCCTGAAACCGTTCCGGGGTCGCGCTGCGGTCTTCAACGCCAACATCTGGAGCATCGCGCGCGACAACGAAGCCATCGTGCTCGACGTGTGGGGGGTCCGCCAGTTCCAGGACGGCGCGATGTGGGCCACCGATCGGGTGCACCTCAGCAGTCGCGGCCACCGCCTCCTGGCCGCCCGCGCGGCACACACACTGGGCGTGCCCTACGCCGAGATCGCGGCGCGCAACACCGCGGAGACCCCACCCGCGCCGGCCCCGCCCCTCCCCTTGCGAACCTGGTTCCGGGTATACGCGATCCCGTGGGTCGGACGGAGACTGCGACACATCTCGGCCGGCGACGGGCTCGACGCGAAACAGCCGGTGCCCTGCCCGGTCGGAGCCCAGCACTAGACTTTTCGCATGGCTACCTCCTCGGATCGACTGGTCTGGATCGACTGCGAAATGACCGGGCTCGACCTCGAGGTCGACGAACTCGTCGAAATCGCGGTGGTGATCACCGATTTCGAGCTGAACGTGCTCGACCCCGGGCTCAGCATCGTGATCAAACCCGACGCCTCGGCGCTCGACAATATGAACGATTTCGTGCGTGATATGCACACCACCTCAGGTCTCATCGAAGAGATCCCCCACGGCAAGAGCCTCGCCGAAGCGGAGTACGAGGTGCTCGAATACGTTCTCAAATTCGCTCCCACCGCCCGCACGGCGCCCCTGGCCGGAAACACCATCGGCACCGATCGGATGTTCATCGCGAAATATATGCCGCGACTGGACAACCACCTGCACTACCGCAGTGTCGACGTCTCGTCCATCAAAGAGCTTTCCCGCCGCTGGTATCCGCGCATCTACTTCAACGCGCCCGAGAAGCACGGCGGACACCGCGCTCTGGCCGACATCCTCGAATCCGTCCGCGAGCTCGACTACTACCGCCGCGCCGCATTCGTCGGCGAGCCGGGGCCCACCACCGAGGCTGTGCAGACGGTCTCTGCAGACGTCGTGGCAAAATGGGCTCCGCAGATGTAATAGACTCGTTGAGTTGCCTTGCTCGAAGCACAATTCGAACGAGGACATGGTGGGTATAGCTCAGTTGGTAGAGCGCCTGGTTGTGGTCCAGGAGGTCGCGGGTTCAAGCCCCGTTACTCACCCCAAGGAAGTCATCGCCGCGAGGCATCAGCCGGCCGAATCGCCATCACGGTCTGGGTCAACGACCTTCTGAGCGTTCTCGTGCGCGCGCAGCGCAGCGGAGGCCCGTCGCCCCAGCTCCACGGCGGCGAGGGACCCCACCGCACCGGCGGCCACGGCGAAAAGACCACCGCGAACACCCCAGCGGCGCCGGCCGAAGGCCGAATCGATCGACAGCGGGCCGGGCCCGTCGACCGTCACTGCGGTGACGACCGCGATCAGCACCGTGTTGAACTCGAAGCCACCCTTGGAGTTCCAGAACCCGTTCTTCCAGTGCACCTTCCTCACCGCCGTCAGCATGGTCGCGATCAGACCCGCGGCCGCCACCGGAGTCACCGCACCTATCGCCAGCGCCGCACCGCCCAGTGTCTCGGTCAGGGCTGCTGCACGCGCCTGGAGCGGCGCCGGCTCCATATCGAGAGCCGACATCATCCGTTCAGTGCCGTCGAGCCCGGGCCCGCCGAATGCGCCGCGCAGTTTCTGAAGGCCGTGGCCGACGAACACGCCGCCCACCACGACACGGACAAGAAGACTCCCTGCTCCTGCTGTCATGCCCCGAACGTACGCCCACCCCGACGCCGATCGGAAGGGGCGCCGACTCTGTTTCGCCGGTCGCCCACACACGACCTTCCCAGGAGTTGTGCCCGATCTGTCCAGAAATCGCGTCTACGGTTGTCCGGTTGGCGGCACCGAATGCCGTCGTGACGCGAGCCCCGAGCATCTCCCACAACCCGGATGTCGCCGCCCGTCACAGCCACGGCCGTCGCCGGGCGCGTTCTGACCCCTGCGGTCGCCGGGCGCTCCCCTGCGGTCGGCCGAGGTTCCAGCCCGCCTGATCGCGCATCCCACCCGAGGGAGCCGATCCGTGCCCGCGCACGGCCGAAAGCCGTGCGGCTCGCAGACGGGGAAGCAAAGAACTCTGGAAGCGAATGCTCAAAACCCTTACCTCCATCCCCCTCGGCCACCTCGTCAAAGGCATGGCGGCCACTCTCCTCGCCGTCTCTCTGATCGGCCCCACTGTCGCCCAGCAACAGGACGCGAACGCCGCCGCCCAACGCTCGGAATCCGCCGCGAAGCACCGCGAGCAGCTCGCGATCCGCGAGGACATCCTGCGCGACCGGCTCGAAGCGACGGCGCAGACCACCCTGTCGAGCGCCACCACCATCGTGGCCGCGAACGCTGCGAAGGTCGACACGACGACGGCCAAAATCGCCATCGCGGCACTCGACCGGTACAAAGTGATGGCCGACTCCCAGTTGCGCACGAGCATCGACCGAACGGATGCTGCCGCCGCCGCAGTGACGACCGCGGCCGCGGCCGCCGATCGGGCGGCCGCGGCCGCGCGGGCCCTCGCGAATGCGAACACCCCCGACGGCGCGAAGAACACCGCGCGGAGCATCGCCGCCAGCCAGTATGGCTGGGACGACAGCCAGTTCCAGTGCCTGAGCAGCCTTTGGCAGAAGGAGTCGGGGTGGAACTACCAGGCCTACAACGCCGGGAGCGGCGCCACCGGCATCCCCCAAGCTCTGCCGGGCAGCAAAATGGCCTCGATCGGCTCGGATTGGCAGACGAACGCCACGACCCAGATCAAGTGGGGACTCGACTATGTCTCGCGCTCCTACGGCACGCCGTGCAGCGCCTGGTCGCACTCGGAGTCGGTGAACTGGTACTGATCCGCCGGTAAACTCGGCTCGTGACCACTCCCACGATCCAAGGCGCGCACCTCGTCGGCAGCGTGAACCTGCCCGACGCCGAAAGCGTCTTCCGCACTGTCAGCACCCACCTGGGCGACCGTCTTCGACGCCTGCCCGATGGTGAGGTCGGCGAGCGGTTCTACTGGATCCAGTTCCAGACGAATCGGTTCGACACCATGACCGGGCTCACCCGCATCCCGGTCGAACCGTTCTACATCCGGGGGATCTTCGACGGTCGTCCTTTCGTCATCGACGAAGGGACGACCGCCGACGACCTCGTCTTCCCGAACCTCGGGTACGCGGATGCGGCGCTCGCGTCGTATGCGACGTTCGAGAAGCTGCGGCGCGAAGGCGTGATCGCCCACGGCACCCGTTTCCAGGTCTCGCTGCCGACCCCGGCCGCGATCACAGGCGCGTTCGTCGTCGCCGACGATCGCGCAGCGTTCGAGCCCGCGTACGAGCGGGCCCTCTTCGGCGAGTTGCAGCGCATCCTCGACGGGATCCCGCACAGCGATCTCGCCGTGCAGTGGGACACCGCGGTCGAGTTCGCCCTGCTGGAGTCGGCCAATATACGCTCGACCCACGCGATCGTCCCCTGGTTCGACGATGTGCTCGGCGGGGTGGTGGAGCGGTCGATCCGACAGGCGTCCGTCGTGCCGAACGACGTCGAGGTCGGGTATCACCTCTGTTACGGCGATGTGGAGGAGGCCCACTTCGTTCAGCCGACCGACGCGGGCCACCTCGCCGCTGTGATCGCGGGAACGCTCTCCGGTTCGGCCCGGCCGATCACCTGGTTCCACCTTCCTGTGCCGATCGGACGCGACGACGAGGCCTACTTCGCTCCGCTGGGCACGCTGGCGATCCCTGCCGAGACCGAGATCTATCTCGGGCTGCTCCACCACCAGGACGGCGTCGACGGCGCGCGTCGCCGTGCCGAGGCCGCCGGGGTGGCCATCGCCCGGTTCGGTGTCGGTACCGAGTGCGGGTTCGGCCGCGGACCGAGCGAGAGGACCCCGACCCTTCTCGACCTGCACGCCGCCGTCGCCGAAGCCTGGTGACGGGCGTGCAGCTGCTCGACGCCGAGGCGTTCGAAGCTCTGGTCACCGACGAACTCGACGCGCTCCCGGACGAGATGGTCGACGGGCTCGACAACGTCGTCTTCGTCGTCGAAGACCGCCCGGAGGACGGTTCTCTCGACCTTCTCGGGCTCTACGACGGGGTCGCCCTCACCGAACGGGACAGTTACGGCTTCGGCGAGATGCCCGACCGCATCATCCTCTACCGCGAACCGTTGCTCGCCATCTGCGCGAACGAGGCCGAGCTCCGCGACGAGATCCACGTGACGCTCGTCCACGAGATCGCGCACTATTACGGGATCGACGACGATCGGCTGCACGAGCTCGGCTGGGCCTGAGCCCGGTCTCCCGGATGCCGGGCGGCGTCAGAGCGACTCGTCCTCGTGATCAGCCTCGACCGGGTCGCTGTCCGGCGCGTCGAACCGGAACTTGACGTACTTCTCGCCGCCGACCGTTCGCTCCTCGCCGGCCACATACCAGAACAGGGATTCGAGCCCTTCGACCGCGGCGACGGCGCCGATGCGCTCGTCGATCTTGCCATCGATCAGGATGCGCCGCTCGGTCGTTCCCGCCAGCGGCCCGTCCACGTATTCGACGATGTACTCGGTCTCGGACTGCTTCGCATCACTCATGGCACCACGTTAGTCCTGCCGGGCCCCGGCACGCCGCAGCGCCAGCGGCCAGGCGGTGACGTCGAGCACGAGGTCGGCATTGCGACGCGGGTCCTCCCGGTGCAGATACCGTTCGAAGTCGTGCTGCCACTGGTCCCAATGGGTTTCAAAGGCGAGACCGTCCCGGGCGAGGGCACGCCGTTTGCGGAGCTCGTCATCGGCATCCAGCCAGATGCGCAGATCGGCCGAATGTGCGTTGCCGCGTGCCAGCGTGCCACACCCTTCGACGATCAGGGGACGGTCGGGGCTCACGATCGACCAGTCCGCCGGCGAGCCCGTCACCCAGTCCCAACGCTGCCAGCGGCCGGGCTCCCCCGCCCGGAACGGTGCGAGCAGGTCGACGCCGAGTGCAGCGCTGGCAGCGTCGAGCCCACCCCACCCCGGATAGAGATCGTCCATCCGAACCAGGGTCGGCTCATTCGGGAAGGGGCCGTCGGCCACGAGCAGGTCGGCCAGCGAACTCTTGCCGGCACCGCTCGGCCCGTCGATGAGAACGATGGCGCTGCGATGACGGCCCGATTCGACGGCCGCCGTGACCGCGGCGCGGAGGCGCCGCTCATCGTCATGCTCCGACGATGACATTCCAGCTCCCCACCGTCATCGATACGCCGGCGGCGAGCACGGCGATCAGAAGAGCGACACCCACCGCTGCCCAGTCGCGACCTCGGAAGACCGATGGACGTGCCCAGGTGCGTGCGATCGGTGCACCGAATCCGCGCGCTTCCATGGCGGTGGCGAGCTTGGTCCCCCGCCGGATCGACAGCACGAACAGGGCGAACGCCTGGCCGAGCATCCGCCGCACCGCCCCTGCTTCGGCCACACCCCGTGCCCGGCGGGCCAGCGTGAGGGCGCGCCAGTCTTCGACGAAGAGTCCGACCAGGCGCAGACCGGCGAGACCACCGAGCACGAAACGCGCCGGCAGCCGCAGAACCTGGGCCAGCCCGTCGGCCAGGTCGGTCGGGTCGATCGTGATGAACAGGATCACGGCCGGCAGTCCGATCGCCAGGATGCGCAGTGTCGTCGCGATGGCCAGGGTGATCGAGCCGTCGCTCACTTCCACGAACCACCATTGCAGATGGACGGCTCCGGAGGTGCGCCCGTAGAGCACCGTCGTCATGCCCGCCAATGGCGCCGCGATCCAGATCGGGGCTGTGCGCAGCAGGACGATCCGGCCCGGCAGTCCGGCGAATGCCAGGAGCACGAGCTCCGCTGCCAGAGCGATGGCCGCCGAAACCCAGTCGATGGAGATCAGCAGTACGACGCTGATCAGCAGCGCGGCCCCCAGCTTGGCGACCGGATTCAGCTGGGCGAGCGGGCCCTGCCGCACCGGTGCGAGGATGCTCATCGACGCTCACCCCTGCCCGACTGCGCCGACTCCGTTTGCGCGCCGCCCGCGTCGCGCCCGTCGCCCAATCGGAGATCGACCGCTCCGATGGCGGAGACGAACTCCGCGTCGTGGGTGGCTGTCACGATCGCGTGTCCTTCGGATCGCAGCTCGCCGATCATCGCCACCAGTGCAGCCCAGGTCACCGCATCCTGCCCGAACGTCGGCTCGTCCAGCACGAGGAGGCGCGGCCGGGTAGCGAGGGCCGTCGCGACCGAGAGCCGGCGCTTCTGTCCGCCGGACAGCGTGAACGGATTCGCCTCGGCCAACTCGGCGAGGTCAAGGCGCTGCAACAGCTCATCGACCCGCTGCTCGACCTCGAGGGCCGACCGGTGCAGCGCCCGAGGGCCGACGGCCAGTTCGTCGCGGACCGTCGACGCCACGAACTGGTGTTCGGGATTCTGGAACACGCTGCCGATGCGGGTGAGCAGCTCCCGGGAACGCCAGGCCGACGGTTCCCGAGCGGCGGAGCCCGCGAGGGTCGGCTCCGCTCGCAGCGCTCCGCCGAGCGGCGGAAGAAGCCCCCCGATGGTCAGAGCGAGCGTCGACTTCCCTGTGCCGTTCGGGCCCGTCAACGCGACGGCAGCCCCCTCTGCAATGCTCAGGTCGATGCGGTGCGCCAGCGGCTGCGTCTCGTTCTTCCGGCGCCGGCGACGCCCCCGGGAGGCCGGACCACGACCGATCACCATCCCTTCGGCGGTCAGCAGCGGCGAACCGGGCACGCCGGGAGCCGCCGTCAGGATCGGTTCGTCCGGAAGCCAGACACCCGCGCGGCGCAGCTCGCCCGAGTTGTCGGCGAGCACCGCATCCGGATGACCGTCTGCCAGAACGCCTCCGTCGGCCGCCAACACCACCACCCGGTCGACCAGGTCGCGCCACACGCTCACCCGATGCTCGACCACGACCAGCGTCGCACCCGTCGACTCCACGACGGAGGCGACAGCGCGACGCACCTCGTCCACTCCGTCCGGATCGAGGTTGGCGGTCGGCTCATCCAGCAGGAGCAGGCCGGGTCGCATGGCAAGGAGGCCAGCCAGCGCGAGCCTCTGCTTCTGCCCCCCGGAGAGCGCCGCCGTCGGATGATCGAGCGGCACCGAGAGCCGAACCGCTTCCAGCGCCTGCCGAACCCGAGGCCAGATGTGCTCGCGCGGGATGCCGAGGTTCTCGCAGGCGAACGCCACGTCGTCGCCGACGCGCGCGAGGATGACCTGTGAGTCCGGATCCTGCAGGAGAAGCCCGCTCGCCCCCCGGGCGCTCTGCGGCTCCCTGCCGCCAACCGAGATGGTCCCGGAGGACTCTCCGTCGTCGTCGCCGCCGAGCACTCCGGCCAACGCGGCCAGGACCGTGCTCTTGCCGGCCCCGGATGCTCCGAGCAGTAACACTCGCTCGCCCGGTTCGATCGTCAGCGTCAGGTCGCTGACCGCCCACGCTTTGCGTCCGGCATAACGCCAGCCCCAGCCGCCGACCCGAACGGCGGCTGGGACCGACGGGTTCAGTCTGGCATCGATGACTACACCCGGCCCGTCGCCTCGCGGCCTGCCGCAAAACGACTGAGGGCCCCCGTTCGGGCCAGGGCCCGCACGAGAAGCCAGGAGAGCAGGCCCGCTACCACGATCCCGGAGACGGTCGTCGTGATCGCGTACGTGATCGCGAAACCGGCTTTCGCTCCCGGATACGAATAGAGCAGATCGAGAACCGACTCGGCGATCCCGGCCCCGGCGCCAGCGAGCAGCGCGACGAAGAGACGCCAGTTGGCGTAGAGGAAGAGGGCGAAGACGATCTCCACGCCGAGCCCTTGGACGAGACCCGAGACCAAGGTCATGATCCCCCACTGCGTGCCGATGAGAGCCGAGACGACGGCCGCGACGAGCTCGGTGAAGATCGCCGCACCGGGCTTGCGGATCACGAGTGCCCCGAGGACGCCGGCGAAAAGCCAGGGACCGTTCAGGATGCCCTGGAATCCGGGGAGCACCGCCTGCACCGGCGCCGAGATGGGACCGTACAGCTGGCCCCACGCCCAGAAGATGACCCCGCTCGCGACGGCGATGACGCTGGCGACGACGATGTCGACGACTCGCCAGCGGAGGATGCGCGCCGGGCGCGCCGTGGATGTTGCGATGGTTGCGTGCACTGTTCGTGCCCTTTCACTAGAGGAAAAGAGGGCACGGGATTGAGATGGTCTCCCTGCGCTGGCATGATCCAGATCAGGTTCAACGGTCGAAACTTGAGAAGTTTCCTCTCAGCCCGGCTCACCGGACTCCCGTGTTCGCATTCAGTGTAGCGGCTGCGCTACTTCTTCAGCGCCTTGATCACCCGAGCCCAGGCGTGGCCGGCCACCCACACGAACGGGATGCCGACAACGAGCAGGGTGATCAGGTTCGGACGGAAGCGCACGCCACGCTCGTCGCTGACATATGCGCCGAACGGAATGGCGACGCCACCACCACCGGCGCCGCCGGGCGCGTCCTCCCCTTCGGCGGCCGAACCGGCGCCGAAACCGTATTGCACGGCCGCGACCGGCACGATAGTCGTACCGTCGATCTCGACCGGCTCGCCGTAGACGGACTTGATGCCATTCGAGCTGATTGTTTCCGCGAGCTTGAGCGAGATGTTGGTCATGCAGCAACCGTACCCTCGCCCTCCCAGCCTCACCAGGGCATCCCCCAGGCCACGCACAGCGTTTGCGGCGAGTTCTCAGCGCTGGGCCGTGAATAATCGTGCGAGTGTCCCCCTCCCGTTCCCGCCGCCGCTCCCGCGGCATCGTGACCGGGCTTCTGGCGCTCGGCGTGGGGGCGCTGCTCCTCTGGCACGGTCTGCTTCCGAACATCGCCGGGTCGGCGTCGCTCTTCGAGACGTTCCTGCCCTGGCTCGGCGTGGTCATCCTGGTGCTCGGACTCGCAGCCCTCATCCGGCTCTCGCTGTTCGGCGCACTGTGCGTCGCCGCCGCCGCAGCGGCGTGGGCGTTCGTGTTCGTTCCTTCGCTCCTGCCCGGCATGCGGGCCGGCTCCCCCAGCCTCACCGTCGTCAGCGAGAACATCCACGCCGACAACGCCGCAGCGGCCGATATCGCGAAGGACATCGCCTCGCGGGAGCCGGATGTGATCGCCCTGCAGGAGCTCGACGCCACCTCGCGTGAGGCGGTGTCGGAGGTGCTCGACGCCGCGTATCCTCACAGCGAGATCGTCGGCACCGTCGGCGTGTGGAGCACGATCGCGATCACCGACCAGAAGCGGCTCGACCTCGGTCTCGGCTGGGACCGCGCCCTCTGGGTCGACCTGGACACCCCGGGCCTCCCCACGCGCCTCTACGCCGTGCACCTCGCCTCTGTGCGCCCCGGCCAGTACGAACAGCGCGACACCATGCTCGGCGAGCTGACGAAGACGCTCGAAGCCGACAGCTCTTCGCGCGTGGTCGTCGTCGGCGACTTCAACAGCGCCTCGACGGACCGCGAGTTCACCCCGCTGCTGTCGGTGGTGACCGAAGCCCCCGACAGCGACCTCGGATTCGGGTTCACCTGGCCGGCCGAGTTCCCCGTGGCGCGCCTCGATCACGCGCTGGTGCGCGGTCTCACCACCGTGTCGAGCACCGTGCTACCGGGCAACGGGAGCGATCACCGCGGAATCAGCGTGGGCCTGCGCTAGCGATCGGACTGGCTGCGCTGCGCGATGCGGGGCAGGCCGCGCCGTTCAGACCGAGCGGTCTTCGGCCAAGGCAAGCGCTCGGAGTGCACGAACAGTGCCATCCGACAGGCGACGGCTCGCTTCGGCGGCGGCCGGCGCATCCTGGCGTGCGATCGCCGTGAGAATCGCCGCGTGCTCATCGATATCCGCGCCGATCGGGCTCCTCGGCCCGGTGTCGAACCGCTCCAGTTCGCGCGCCGCACGGTCGAGAACCGGTGCGAAATGGTCGAACAGGTCGAGCAGCACGGCATTGCCGGAGGCCGCCACGATCGCCCGATGCAGGTCGAGGTCGGCTGTCACGAACTCCACCCCGCCGACAGCGCCCCGTTCGGTGCGCACCCGTTCGATTCGGGTCAGGCCGGCCAGCTGCTCCTCGGTACGGCGAAGCGCGGCGAGTCGGGCCGCCTCTGACTCGATCCCGCTCCGCGCTTCGAAGACCTCAGCGATATCGGCGCGGCTGAGCATCCGGCCCACTCCCGCAACGGGGTGCGCCGAGAGCACGAAGACGCCGTTCCCCTGCCGTGCTTCGACCTGACCGCGCGTGGCGAGGGTTCGCACCGCCTCACGCACGGTCGAACGGCCCACGCCGTATTCGCCGGCGAGCACGTTCTCCGACGGCAGACGGTCGCCCGGCGCCCATTCGGCCCCGGCCAACCGGGCAGACAGGTCGTGAGCGAGCTTTCCGACCAGCGATGACCGCTCCAGTTCACGTTGTGCCACGGTACCCACCTTCACGACTTGTCTGATGACCTGATTAATTCTATGCTGAATCCATCATGATCCGTCTCCCGCTGCTTCTCCTTCGTCGCCACGACGAGCGTTAGCCGAGACCGGGCGCCGTCGTGGAGGCTTCGCGACGGTCGCCGAACTCGACTCGAGAGACACTGGACATGACGACCAACACTCCTACCCTCAGCTCTGACGCCCCCTTCACCAGCGCCGATCCAGCGACCCGCAGCTGGAACCCACAACGCGCCAGCGGGATGCCGTACCGCAAGTACGCCGCCCCGCACGACCGGGTGCAGCTGCCCGAGCTCGTCGATCGGCGCTGGCCGAACGCGCGGCTCACCGAGGCGCCGCTCTGGGTGCCGGTCGACCTGCGCGACGGCAACCAGGCGTTGGCCGACCCGATGGACGGCGCCCGCAAGCGACGCCTCTTCGAACTCTACGTGCGGATGGGCTACAAGGAGATCGAGGTCGGCTACCCGTCGGCGAGCACCACCGACTTCGATTTCGTGCGGAGCCTGGCGACCAGCGATCTCGTACCCGACGATGTCACCGTGGTGGTGTTCACGGCAGCCCGGGCCGACCTCATCGCGAGAACCGTCGAGTCGGTGCGCGGCCTCCGCAACGTCGTACTCCACGTCTACATCGCCACGGCACCGCTCTGGCGCGACATCGTGCTCTCGCGAGGTCGCGCCGAGCTCGCCGGAACCGTTCGGGCCGCGGCAGCCGACATGCTGCGCGGCGCAGACACGCTCACCGGAACACACACGAGATTCCAGTTCTCACCCGAAGTGTTCAACCTCACGGAGTCGGAGTTCGTGCTGGAGCTCTGCAACGACCTCACCGCGTTCTGGGATGCGTCACCCGACAGGCCGGTGACACACAACCTGCCTGCCACACTCGAGATCGGAACGCCCAACCTCTACGCCGACCAGATCGAGTTCACGAGCCGTCTGCTCGACCGACGCGGCAGCGTCATCCTGTCGATCCACCCGCACAACGACCGCGGCACCGGCGTCGCGGCCGCGGAGCTCGCCCTGCTGGCCGGAGCACAGCGGGTGGAAGGATGCGTCTTCGGCAACGGCGAACGAACCGGCAATGTCGACATCGCGACGCTCGCCCTCAACCTCTACTCCCAGGGCATCGACCCCGGAATCGACTTCTCCGACATCGACGCGGTGCGGGAGACCGTGGAGTTCTGCACACGCATCCCCGTTCATCCGCGCCACCCCTATGTGGGCGAACTCGCGTACACGGCCTTCTCGGGCACCCATCAGGATGCGATCGGGAAGGGGTTCGCGGCGCGCACCCGCGAACTCGTCACGGCCGATTCTCTGACCCACCCCTGGCGCGTGCCGTATCTGCACATCGACCCGAAAGATGTCGGGCGCGACTACGAGGCGGTCGTTCGGGTGAACTCGCAGTCCGGCAAGGGTGGGATCGCATATGTGCTCCAGACCGATCACGGCATCGAGCTCCCCCGCGCGGTCCGGATCGACTTCGCCGCGACGGTGCAGGAGGCGACCGAGCGGAACGGTGCCGAGATCACGAGCGCCGAGCTGTGGGAGCTGTTCGACCGGACCTATCTGACCGGCGCGACCCCCTCCTCACTCGGCGACGAGCCGACCGCCATCGGCACAGCCGACCGGGTGATCGCCGCAGCGGCCGACGCTGTCGTCGACGAGGAGCGCTCCGTCACCTCCTCTGGACGCATCTGCGTGTTCACACTCGTCCGGACGGGCACCGGTGATCGCTGGAGCGCCGGCATCGACTCGGACCCGGCCGTCGCCCGCCGTCGAGCCATCGCCGTGGCGCTCAGTCGCTGATCCACCGAGGATTGCGGCCGTCGGCACCGGCCTCATCGGCCTCGCGTTGCGGTCTCACCAACGACGCGGGGCCGATCATTCCCCGGCCGAAACGGGCGCTCACGGCATCGAGAGTGCGTTCGGTTTCGCGCCACTCCTCGTCCGGATCCCAGAGGGAGAGACTCCCGCCGCCCGCGTCGACGAGTTGTTCGAGACGCACTCCGATCAGCCGGATGGGCGTGCGGCCCAGCTCGAGCCCCTCGTACACCTGCCAGGCCTCTTCGAAGATGCGTCGCCCGACGTTCGTGGGCTCGGCGAGCGTGCGGGAGCGGGTGACCGTGCGGAAGTCTGAGAACCGGAGTTTCAGCGCGACCGTGCGCCCCACCAGGCCCGAGCCCCGCAGGCGCGCGCCCACCTGGTTCGCGAGGCGAAGCAGCTCGCGTCGGAGTCGGTCGGGGTCGGCCACGTCGACGTCGAAGGTCATCTCGTGGCCGATGCTCTTCTCCCGGCTCTCCGGGGTGACGCTGCGCGCATCCCGGCCGTGGGCGAGCTCGTGCAATTTGAGTCCGGCGGCGACGCCGACCGTCTTCTGCAACACCGCGAGCGGAGTGTCGGCCAGGTCGCCGACGGTTCTCAGCCCGAGCCGCTGCAAGGATTCCTGGGTGCTCGCCCCGACACCCCAGAGCGCTCCGACCGGAAGCGGACGCAGATAGCCGATAGCCTCGGCCTCCGGGATCACCAGCACACCGTCGGGCTTCGCCCGCCCGGAGGCGAGCTTGGCGACGAACTTGGTGGAGGCGGCCCCCACCGAGCACGTCAGGCCGGTCTCGTCGAAGACACGCGAGCGGATGAGGTCGGCGATGCGACGCGGCGAGCCGAGCAATCGTCGCGCGCCCGCCACATCGAGGAACGCCTCGTCGATGCTGAGCGGTTCGACGAGCGGCGTCACCTCGGAGAAGATGCGCATGACCTTCTGCGAGTACTCGCGGTACTTGTGCATATGCGGCGGAAGGATGATCACCTGCGGGCACAGCCGCAAAGCCTGAGAGACGGGCATCGCCGACCGCACGCCGAACCGACGCGCTTCGTAGGTGGCGCTCGTGACGACCGAACGTGGCCCCGGGTGCCCGACGAGCGCCGGCTTTCCGCGCAGCTCGGGATGGTCGAGCAGTTCAACCGCAGCGAAGAACGCGTCCATGTCGACGTGCAGGATGGTGGCCGTGGCGTCGTCGACGGACGCCGCCGTCACCCGCCGATCGCTGCCATCCGTTCGTCCCACTCACACAGCTTGCCACGCTCCCCCGACAACGGGTTCGCGGGGCCGCTCCGGCAGGGATACCGTGAAACCATGGAATTCAGATACCTCGGAAACAGCGGACTCAAGATCTCGGAGATCATCTACGGCAATTGGCTCACCCACGGGTCGCAGGTGGAGAACGACATCGCCGCCCAGTGCGTGCGCGCCGCCCTCGATGCGGGCATCACCACGTTCGACACAGCCGACGCCTATGCCAACACCGCGGCCGAGCGGGTGCTCGGGATGCGCTGCGCGGCCAGCGCCGCGCCTCGCTCGAGATCTTCACGAAGGTCTATTGGCCCACCGGGCCGAAGGAGCACAACGATGTCGGGCTCTCGCGCAAGCACATTCTCGAGTCGATCGACGGCTCGCTCGAACGGCTCGGCACCGACTACGTCGACCTCTACCAGGCCCACCGCTACGACGTCGAGACCCCCCTGGAGGAGACCATGCAGGCCTTCGCCGATGTCGTCCGTGCCGGCAAGGCGCTCTACATCGGTGTCTCCGAGTGGAACGCCGACCAGCTGCGCGCCGGTCACGCCCTCGCCGAAGAACTGGGCTTTCAGCTCATCTCCAACCAGCCGCAGTACTCGATGCTGTGGCGCGTGATCGAGAAGCAGGTCGTTCCCGCCTCAGCCTCGCTCGGCATCTCCCAGATCGTCTGGTCGCCGGTGGCCCAGGGTGTGCTCACCGGGAAGTACCAGCCGGGCGCAGCGGCACCGGCTGGGAGCCGGGCGGCCGATGACAAGGGCGGCGCGAGCGCCATCAAGGGCTTCTTGCGCGACGAGGTCCTCACAGCCGTACAGAATCTGCGCCCGATCGCCGACGAACTCGGCATCACCATGGCGCAGCTCGCCGTGGCGTGGGTGCTTCAGAACCCCAACGTCGCGGGCGCGATCGTCGGCGCATCCCGCCCCGAGCAGGTGGCATCGAATGCCGAGGCCGCCGGCATCCGCCTCACGGCGGAGACGCTGGCACGCATCGACGAGGCCGTCGGCGATGTGGCCGAGACCGACCCCGCTCACACGGTGTCGCCGGACCGCCGCCCCGCCTGACGGGTCAGACGAGAGCGGCGACCACGGGCGTGAACCAGCGGCGGAACGCGCCCGGGTCGTCGCGCAGCGAGGTGCTCACGATGACGGTGTGCGGTGCGACGATCCACGCTCCTGATGCGACGAGCGGCAGCACATAGAGGTCGAGCCGGAAGTAGCCGGCTTGACGGCGCAGCTCATGCTCCCGGTCGCGCACGACATCGACGATGTCGGCTGCTCGGCGCGCATGCTGTTCCACACTCGTGCGCGCATATTCGGCGTGCCGTTCGCGCGCCCAGCCTGCCGCTGCGTCGTAGTGTGCCATCACGAGGTCCTGCAGTTCGATCGCGCGATCGAAGGCCTCGAAATGCGGGGGCCGGAGCAGGCTCTCCATCGGCCGGTGCTCGCGGTCGACAGCCAGCTCGAACCAGGCGAGCCACTGTTCGGCGAGGGCGCTCCTGGGCGGCTCCGTTCCCACCGGGTGCGCCGGATTCGGCTCTGGATGCGCCGGATTCGGCTCTGGGCGCGCCCCGGCCGCCGGCACTCCACCCGGAGCGCCGTGGAACACGGGCACGACTGCCGGAGACAGGGGCGGGATGACCGGTGACCCTATCCCGCCCAGCCGACCGAGGTCCCGCAGGGCGAGCGCCATCAGCAGGTCCCAGGGACAGTCCTCGGTGACCTGCCATCGAAGGGTCCCCTCGACGAACATGCCGTCATTGTATGAGCGTTCCCCCGCCGTGAACAGGGGGCCGACGAAAGCAGACGACCCGCCCTCCGGAAGCCTTCGGATGGGCGGGTCGTCTGACGGCGATCGTCAGCGGGGCAACAGCTCCCGCTCGCGACCGTCGCCCCCGTCGGAGCCATCCGCCGTGTCGGGCGTCGTGCTCTCGAGGTCGGTGTCGGTGTCGTCGGTGTCGGTGTCGTTGGTGTCGGTGCCGTCGGCCGCGGCCAGAGCCCTGGACGGCGATCCGTCGGACTCCAGATTCGTCGGAACGGCATCCCGCTCGATGGTCGTGGCGAGCGGCTTCTCCTTGACGAAGCAGAGCACGACGACGGCGACGAGCACCAGCGGCACCATGTAGAGGAACACCGGGGTCAGCGCGTCGTTGTACGCACCGACGATGATGTCGCGCACCGGGGCCGGGAGCCCTTTTACCAGTGCTGGGGTGAACGAATTCGAGCCGCCGGCGGAGGCGGTGGCTCCGGCCGGCATGCGGGCCGCGAGCAGATCGGTCAGCTTCGCGACGAACAGGCTGCCGACGATCGCGGAGCCGATCGAGGCGCCGATCTGACGGAAGTAGTTGTTCGATGCGGTCGCCGTTCCGACCTTCGAGACCGGGAACGAGTTCTGCACGATGAGAACGAGGATCTGCATCGACGCACCCAGCCCGATGCCCATGATGGCGAGGTAGGTGCACATCAGCCAGATCGGAAGAGACGGCGTCATCGTGGAGAGCAGCAGCAGCGAGACGGCGACGACCGCGGTGCCCGCGATGGGGAGCCACTTGTAGCGCCCGGTTCTGCTCACCAGCTGACCGGTGACGATCGAGACCACCAGCAGTGCGGCCATCATCGGGATCATCAGCAGGCCGGCCTGCGTGGCGTTCACCCCGGTGACCATCTGCAGGTAGGTCGGCAGGTAGGCCAGGGCGCCGAACATGGCGACGCCGATGATGAGACCCGCAACGGTCGTCAGGTTGAAGTTGCGATCCTTGAACAGCGCGAGCGGCATGACCGGCTCCGCGGCCCGGCGCTCGACCAGCACGAAGGCGATCGCCGTGACGACGGTTCCGACGATGAGCGAGAGGATGACCGGAGAATCCCAGTCGTAGGTTGTGCCACCCCAGGTCGTGACGAGCACGAGGCAGGTGGAGGCGATCGCCAGCAGGCCCATTCCGGCCCAGTCGAGGCGCGGCCGACCGGCGGTGTTCTTCGGAAGGCGCAGGAAGGCGGCCGCCGAGATGATGGCGAGGATGCCGAGCGGGATGTTCATCCAGAGACCCCAGCGCCAGCCGATGACATCGGTGAACCAACCGCCGAGCAACGGACCGGCCACGGAGGAGAGGGCGAAGACTCCCCCCATGATGCCCATGTACCGACCGCGCTCACGCGCCGGGACGACGTCGGCGATGATCGCCTGCGACAGGATCATCAGGCCGCCGCCGCCGAGGCCCTGAACGGCACGGCCGATGATCAGCCAGGTCATGTCTCCGGCGAAACCGCCGATGATCGACCCGAGGATGAAGACGGTGATGGCGCCGATGAACAGCCCCTTGCGGCCGATCAGGTCGCCGAGCTTGCCGTACACCGGGAGCATGATCGTGGAGGCGAGGATGTAGGCCGTCGTCACCCAGAGCATGTGGTCGACGCCGTGCAGCTCACCGACGATCGTCGGAAGAGCCGTGCTGAAGATCGTCTGGTCCAGCGACGCGAGGAGCATCGTGACCATGAGTCCTGCGAACACGAGCAGGACTGTGCGCTTCTGCGGAGACCCGGTGGGCGTGGAGCCCGCCTTCTCCGCCGGTGCAGTGGTTGTCATCAGAGTATTTCGATTGCCTTTCTGGCGAGCTCGACGGCCCGTCTACAGAGTTCTTCCGAGGTGCGCTCGTCGCCTGCTGCCACCCAGTCTTTGACGGCGACGCGCACAGCGCCCCCGCAGAGGGTGAGAAGGATCTCGGCGATGGCGCGGCGTTCGTCGGCGCTACGACCGGACGCGGCCGAATCGTGGGAGACGAGGCTGGTGGCCGCGGCGGTGAGCTGCTCCCCCATCCGCGTCATCTGCGCGAATTGACGCCCGAGCAGATTGGGGTGCTGCTTGATGAGGTGCATGCGCGCCTGGTGCAACTCGGTGTCGGCGATCGCCGGCCCCATGGCGTGCAGGAGCAGAGCGCTCACCTGCGTCAGCAGGGGTTGGTCGCCGAAGCGGACCAGATGCGCCGCGACCATCTCGTCGTCGAGCGGAACATCCCGGACGCCGAGAACGGCGTCTTCCTTGCTGTCGAAGTAGTTGAAGAAGGTGCGCGGCGATACGGGGATCGACGCGCAGATGGCGTCGACCGTGGCGTTCTCGAGCCCGACCTCCTGCGCGAGGCGGACGGCCGCAGCCTCGAGCTGGGCGCGCGTCTCTAGGCGCTTGCGCTCACGCAGTCCGACGATCTCCGAAATCATGATTCCATTGTTGCGCTGTCTGTAACTTTGCGCAACTGCAACAATTCACAAGTGCATGATTCTCGGTGAGCTTTCAGGCTCGGGTATCGAGCTCCTCCAGTATCCGAAGCACGGTTCGCCAGTTCCGCCCCGTCATGACCCCTCCCAGCCCCCGCCAGAAGGCCGGTTTCAGTTGCGACTTCGACACCCCGAGAGGGCACCACTGATACACGGCGCGGCGGCCGAGCTGCACCACCTCTGGCGCGAGCCCATCGGCCGACGGCGCGGCCAGCTCGTCTGAGATCTCACCACCGACGAAAGTGACGACCAGCTTCGAAAAGTCGTCGGCCACCCCCAGCAAAGGATTCTCCGCCGCGATCCGACGGAACTCCCCCTCCTCGAGCAGCAGCACGCGCGCACTCACTCCCGACCGACGCGCCAGGCCGGCCTCGACCCGAGAGGCGACAAGCGCATCAAGGGGCTGAGCGATGTCGAAAACCACGTTCCCGCTTTGCAGAAGCGTCGTGACCGCTCCCAGCCCTGCCCCCTCGAACGCGGCGACGAGATCCGTTTTGGAGACCTTAGTCGAGGCGCCGACGTTGATCCCGCGGACCAGCCCGACGCCGTGGGAGTCAGTCATCGATCGGATCCGCGACCACGAGAAGCGCCTGCTCGATGCTCGCCTGCTCGAACGGACCGCGCCCATCACGCCGGTACTGCGGGTGCGAGAAGGAGACGAGCCAGTTCGTCGTCGGGCCGGCCGGCAGATTCACGCTGCGGAGACTCGCCGAGCCGGAGGACACGATGACGCCTGTCGGCTCCCCCACCCAGTCGTCGCCGGTGGGCACGACCGGCTCGGCCACGTACACCTGCACGCCGACGCCGAATCCGGGGGCCGACGCGGGCTTCTCACTGCGATTCCACATGCCACAAGCATCGCATTCTGCACTCGTCGCGGCTCAATGCGACGGCGACGGCTCGATCCGGCCGGCCGGAGCGTTCCGCTCGGGATCGAGCAGGCGCCGAAGCACCGATCGCTCCACGACGGTCCACGTCGTGGAGGTGAGGATGTACACCGCGGCGGCCAACGGCACGAAAGCCGCGAACACAACGGTGATGTACGGCAGGAACGACAGCACCCGCACGAGACCGCCCGGCGCCGCCTGGCCGGCCGGCTGCGGGAGGGCGAGCACCTTGCGTGAGACGGTCGTCACCGTTGCGATCAAAGCCAGAACGACCAGGAAGACGAGCATCCCCGGCCAGACGGCATCACCGGCACCGCTGAGCCCGACGAAGCTCGTACCCAGGGGTGCACCGAACGCATGCTCGGTGAGCAGTGAGTTCGTGTGCCCGGCGATGGTCGTGTGCGTGAAGACCGCGTACACCAGGGAGATCACCGGGATCTGCAGAAGCAGCGGCAGCATCCCCGCGAACGGTGAGGCCTTCTCTGCCTGGTAGAGCTCCATCGACGTGCGGGTGAGGGTCTCCCGATCTTTGCCGTGTTTGCGCTGGAGCTCAGCGAGTTTCGGTGCGAGGCGCCGGCGGGTGTATTCGGCGCGCACCTGGCTTCTCCCGACAGGGAGGAGCACGATACGCACGAGCATGGTGAGCATGACGACGGCCGCCAGGCCGCTCGCCGTTCCGGCGATCGGGGCGATCGTCGTCGAAATACCGGTGACGAGGTTGTACGCCCCGTCGAGGACGGCCGCAATCGGGCCGAAGGAAAAGAGGTCCATGAAGAGTCCCTGCTGTCGAACGGAAAGGTGGTGTCCGTCTGACCGCGTGCAACAGAGAGCGACTGCTCCCGCTACGCGATCGGCAGGGAGAGACCCGGGGCTCGGGGCCGCGGGCGCCCGGCGGCGTCCGGATCCGATTGACGGAGCAGTTCACCGCGATCGGCGGGCTCGAGAGGATGCTCGAGATGCGCACGCACCTGCAACGACGCGGTGATCGCAACGATCGAGTTCACCTCGGCTGCTGCCATCGCTCCCACGAGCCCGATGGCGCCCACCATGCCGACGAGGGCGATGACGCTCGCCGGGTTGGATGTGCTCCACACCGTTTCGAGCGACGACGCGAAAAGGCGTCCGAGAAGCTCGATGAACGGGATCATGGTGACGACGCTAACAAATTTCGGCCGATCCGTCTGGATGTGTTCGCCGTCGGCGCATAGACGGCCCAAGGTCCATGATGGAGTCATGACTCGTGTTGCTATCGTCGGTGCCCACGGAAAGATCGCACAGCAACTGATGCGCGTACTCTACGACCGGGGCGACGACTTCGTCGGGATCGTCCGCGGCGAGGATCATGGCGACGACGTCTACCGTCTCGGCGGAGAAGGCGCCCTCGTCGACATCGAGAGTGCCTCGCCCGAGCAGCTCGCCGCCACGTTCGCCGGCTGCGATGTCGTCGTGTTCAGCGCCGGCGCGGGAGCCGGCTCCGGTGTCGAGCGCAAACGCACGGTCGATTACGGCGGTTCGGTGAAGTCGATGCAGGCCGCGGTGCTCGCGGGTGTGCGCCGATTCATCCAGGTGTCCGCCTGGGGCGTCGACACCCCGCTGCCCGCCGACACGGAGCCCGTGTGGGCCGCGTATGTCGAAGCCAAACGGGATGCGGATGCCGTGCTGCGGCAGTCGGGCCTTGACTGGACGATCCTCCGGCCGGGCGGGCTCACCTTCGATGAGGGCACGGGCCGGATCACCCTCGGCGAGAGCGTGCCCCGCGGTACCATCGCCCGGGAAGACGTCGCCACCCTCATCGCCGCGTGCATCGACGAACCGGGCACGATCGGTCGCGTCTGGGAAGTCGTCGGCGGCGACACCCCGGTGGCGGAGGCGGTGCGTTCGCTGGTCGCCTCCGCGTAGGCTGCTTTTCGTGAGCATCTACGCAGAGCGCCCTTGGCTGTCCAGCTATGCCGAGGGGGTTCCGGCTGACATCGATCTGCCCGCCGGTTCGCTCTCCCACCTCATCGACGAGTCCGTCGCCGTCTACGGCAAGCATGTCGCTCTCGAGTTCTTCGGCGCCACGACCACCTACGCCGAGCTGGGCGAGCAGATCGCCCGCGTTGCGGAGGGACTCCGCAAGCGCGGCGTGCGCAAGGGCGACCGCGTCGCACTCGTGCTCCCGAACTGCCCGCAGCACGTGGTCGCCTTCTACGCAGTGCTCCGTCTGGGCGCGGTGGTGGTCGAGCACAACCCGCTCTACACTCCTCGCGAGCTCCGCCACCAGTTCGAGGATCATGGCGCGCAGGTCGCCATCGTCTGGGACAAGGTCGCCAAGACGGTGCAGGACCTTCCTGCAGACCTCGGTGTGACCACGGTCGTCGCGATCGACATCACCCGCGCCATGCCCGGGTCAAAACGCGTCGCTCTCCGCCTTCCTGTTCCCGCCGCCAGGCGAGCGCGCGACCAGCTCACCGCGAAGGCTCCCGGCACAATCGCCTGGGAGACTCTGCTCTCCTCCCGCAGGCTCAAGGCGTCGTCGCCACGCCCGGAACGCGACGATCTCGCGCTCATCCAGTACACCAGCGGCACGACCGGCGTGCCCAAGGGCGCAATGCTCAGCCACCTCAACCTCACGGTGAACGCGGCCCAATCGCGCGCCTGGGTGCCGGCGATCGCGCGGGGCAGCTCCGTGGTGTACGCGGTCCTCCCCCTGTTCCACGCGTACGGACTCACCCTCTGCCTCACTTTCGCGATGAGTATGGGCGCCCGCCTCGTGCTGTTCCCCAAGTTCGACCCGGACCTCGTCCTCGACGTAGTGAAGAAGCGTCCGCCCACATTCCTCCCTGCGGTTCCGCCGATCTACGAACGGCTGGTCACGGCGGCCGAAACGCGGAAGGTGTCGCTGTCCGGCATCCAGATCGCGATCTCCGGCGCGATGAGCCTGCCCGAGAGCATCGTGCGCCTCTGGGAGGGCAAGACCGGCGGGTACCTCGTGGAGGGGTACGGACTCTCCGAGTGCTCCCCCGTCCTGATGGCGAACCCGGTCGGATCGACCCGCAAAGACGGCACCGTCGGCCTCCCCCTGTCGAACACCGAGCTGCGGGTCGTCGACCCGGACGACCCCTCCGTCGATCGTGCTTTCGGCGAAGAGGGCGAGCTGCTCGCCCGCGGCCCCCAGGTCTTCTCGGGCTACTGGCGCAAGACAGACGAGACCGCGAAGGTCTTCACCGATGACGGTTGGTTCCGTACGGGTGACATCGTCACGATGGATGAGGACGGCTTCGTGCGCATCGTCGACCGCATCAAAGAGCTGATCGTCACCGGCGGATTCAATGTGGCGCCCACCGAGGTCGAGGATGCGCTGCGAGCGTTCGAAGGCGTCGCCGATGTCGCGGTGGTCGGGCTCCCGCACGCACGTGGCGGCGAGGATGTGGTGGCGGCCGTGGTCATGCAGCCGGGCGCCTCCTTCGATGAGGCCGCGATCCGGGCGTTCGCCCGCGACGGTCTCACGCCCTACAAAGTGCCGAAGCATGTCTACGCCGTCGACGAACTCCCGCGCTCGATCGTGGGCAAGGTGATCCGCCGCAAAGTCCGCGACCAGCTTCTAGCCGCCACGGCCGACATCGCCTAGCCGATCGGGAACACCAGGAGCGAGCCGGTCGCGGTTGCCACCGCTTTTCCCGTCGCATCCGTGACGACGCCATCGGCGAACGCCACCCTCGACCCTGGCTTCGTCACCGTTCCCACGCAGGTGAGCGGGCCTGTGCCGGCGAGCACCGGGCGCAAATAGTTCACCTTGATCTCGATGGAGGTGTATCCCTGCCCCTGCGGCAGCGTCGTCTGCACTGCGCAGCCGAGCACTGAGTCGAGAAGTGTGCAGACCAGTCCGCCGTGCACCGTGCCGATCGGGTTGTAGTGGGATTCGTCCGGCTCACAGACGAACGTGGCCGTTCCCGGGCCGACCGCCGTGAGCGTCATGTTGACGAGACTCGCAATCGGTGGCGGCGGCAGAACACCGTCGAGCATCGCCTGCAGATAGTCGAGGCCGGTCATCTCCGGCATCCTCGCCACACCGGGTGCTGGGTCCTCCCACTCGACGATCCGTCGGCGTTCGCTCACGTGCCGTCCCTTCTGGGCAGATTCGGGTCCTCCGGGGGGAGGTCCGACGGCTGCTCGACCGGTTCGAGGGTCTCGGCATTGAGGGCGGTCTGCCCGGGCGGGAGGTTCGAGAGGTCCGGTGCGATCAGCGTCGGCATCACCCCTGAGTCTGGCAGGCCGAAGGTCGGAACGACACCCTCGACGGCAAGGACCAGGTCGTCCGATCGGCGCGGAAGCGTCTGACCGCGGAAATACGCGGGGCGACGCCACCACCAGATCAGCATGAGCACGGCGCCGATGAGAAGACCGCCGACGCCGACCACCGCCTCGGCGCCGATACCGAAGATCGTCACATTCTTCCCGTTCGCGTCCACCAGCCAATCGGGTGCCGAGAAGTTGATCAATCCGTAGACGAAGACGAAGGTGAGCATGAGGCCGCCGGCGAGCGGGAACAGACCGCGCATGATCGCGTTGCGGAACGAGCGGAACAGCGTCTTGCGGTAGTACCAGACGCAGGCGAACCCGGTGAGCCCGTAGTAGAACGCGATCATGAGCCCGATCGAGCCGATCAGGGCCAGCAGCAGCGACGGGCTGATGAAGGTGAAGATCAGGTAGAACACCGCCGAGATGATTCCCATGCCGATCGTCGACCACGTCGGGGTCAGGAACTTCGGGTGGATGCGAGCGAACTGTTCCGGGATCGCCTTGTACGCCGCCATCGAGAGAGATGTGCGCGCTGTCGGCAGGATCGTCGTCTGCGTCGAGGCGGACGCCGAGGTCAGAATCGAGAACCCGAGCAGCGCCATGAGGATCGTTCCGACGATTCCTCCGCCGAACAGGGTGGGCCCGATCGCCGAGAAGACGTCTCCGGAATTCGCCGGGTTGGCGAGGCCGATGCCTTTGTCTCCCACACCGGCGAAGGCGACTGCCGCCACGGTGACGACCGCGTAGGTGCCCAGCAGCAGGAGGGTGCTTATGACAGCGGCGCGTCCCGGGGTCTTGCCCGGGTCTTTCGTCTCCTCGTTCACCGACACGGCGGTGTCCCAGCCCCAGTAGATGAAGATGGCCGTCAGCATGGCCGGAGCGATGGTCTTACCGAAATCGAGGGTGAACGGGTTGAACCAGCTCCACTGTGGGATCAGCGAGTATGGCTCGGCGTTGCCGCTGTACACCTTCACCAGCGCGAACACGGCGAAGAAGATCAGGATGACGACCTCGAATGAGAGCAGGACGTATTGCACCCGCGCCGAGATCTCGATGCCGCGGTAACAGATCCAGGTCATCAGGGCGATCCAGATCAGTCCGGCGATCGTCGTCGCGAAGGTGTTCGTCGCAAGCGCGGCGACACCGGGCAGGCCGAAGCTGCCGACGAAGGTGAAGGAATATGCGCCCGCTATCTGCGCCAGGTTCGACATGACGATCACGTCGGCGATGATGATTCCCCAGCCGCCCATCCAACCGGTGATCGGTCCGAACGCGCGCGTCGCCCAGGTGAAGGTCGTCCCGCAATCGGGTTCGGCCTTGTTGAGCTCCTGGTAGGCGACGGCGATGAGGTACATCGGGATGAACGCCAGCAGCACGATCCCCGGCGCTTTGACACCGGCGACGACGGTTCCACCGACGACGATGAAGCCCAGGCTGGCGGCCAGACTGTAGGCCGGCGCTGTGGAGGCGACGCCGACGACGACGCTGGAGGTGAGCCCCAGGGCGCCGCCTTTCAGCCCCTTGGATTCGACGTCCTCCGGTTTCGAAGGAATTGTCGCGGTCATCTGGACCTCCCAAAACTGAGGTCCGCTCACCACTGAGCGGGCGCACGACTCAGGCTAGACCTGTTCGGGCCGGGAAGATATCGACAGTTCTCGCCTTCGTCTGTGAGTCGTTTCAGACGAATGCACGAAGCGGCGACGCCGATACGCCTGTCTCAGGCCTATCGAGGTCGCCGCCTCTGAGCGTTCAGCGCCTATTCGACGCTACCGGCGCGCTCGAGCACCAACTCGCGCACGCGGGCGGCATCCGCCTGGCCCTTCATCGCCTTCATCACCGCGCCGATCACGGCGCCGGCCGCCTGCACCTTGCCGTCGCGGATCTTCGCGAGAACGTCCGGCTGCGCGGTCAGCGCCTCATCGATGGCGGCGATCAGCGCACCATCGTCGGAGACGACCGCGAGACCGCGCGCATCGACCACCTGCTGCGGCGTGCCCTCACCGGCGATGACACCCTCGAGCACCTGCCGCGCAAGACGATCGGTCAGAGTGCCGTTGTCCACGAGCACCGCGAGCTCGGCCACCTGGGCGGGCGAGAGGAGGGACGCGGCGGCGACACCCCGAGCGTTGGCGAGACGCGCGATCTCACCCGACCACCATTTGCGTGCGGCGGCGGGCGAAGCGCCGGCGGCGATGGTCGCCTCCACCTCGTCGAGCAGATCGGCGTTCGCCACATCCTGGAACTCCAGGGCGGTGAACCCCCACTCGGCCGTCAGGCGCTTGCGGCGCAGCGCGGGCTGCTCGGGCAGAGTGCCACGCAGCTGGTCCACCCACTCGCGCGCGGGCTCGACCGGAACGAGGTCGGGCTCCGGGAAGTACCGGTAGTCATCGGCGTCGCTCTTCGGCCGTCCGGCGCTGGTGACGCCGGTGTCCTCATGCCAGTGACGCGTCTCCTGGATGATCACACCGCCGGCCGCAAGCACGGCCGCCTGACGCTGGATCTCGTAGCGCACTGCGCGCTCGACCGAGCGCAGCGAGTTGACGTTCTTGGTCTCAGTGCGGGTCCCGAGCGTTCCGGAGCCGCGGGGGCGCAGCGACACGTTCGCATCGCAGCGCACATTCCCCTCTTCCATGCGGGCGTTCGAGACGCCGAGCGCCTTGACGATGTCGCGGATCGCACGCACATAGGTGCGGCCGATTTCGGGAGCGTCCGCCTCGGCACCCTCGATCATCTTGGTGACGATCTCCACGAGGGGAACGCCGCCGCGGTTGTAGTCGACGAGCGAATAGTCGGCGCCCTGGATGCGGCCGGTCGCGCCACCGATGTGGGTGAGCTTGCCCGCGTCCTCTTCCATGTGAGCGCGCTCGATGTCGACGACGACCTCTCGGCCGCTCTCCAGCTCGATCGTCACCGTGCCCTCGAAGGCGATCGGCTCGTCGTACTGCGAGGTCTGGAAGTTCTTCGCCGTGTCCGGGTAGAAGTAGTTCTTGCGGGCGAACCGGCTCGTCTCGGCGATCTCGCACCCGAGCGCGAGGCCCAGGCGGATACTCGACTCGATGGCCTTCTCGTTGACCTGCGGCAGACCGCCGGGCAGCCCCAGGCAGGTCGGACAGGTGTTCGTGTTGGCACCGGAGCCGAACTCGTTGGCGCAGCCGCAGAACATCTTCGTCTTCGTGTTGAGCTCGACGTGCACCTCGAAGCCGAGCACCGGCTCGAACAGTTCCAGGGCCTTGTCGAAGTCCATCAGTTCTGCTTTGGCCATCAGACGGCTCCCTCTTCGCTCGCGAACATCTCGGTGGCGCTCAGATCGGGCGCCTGACTCAGCAGGGTGCGACCCCATTTCTGCTCCAGGAGCTGTTCGAGCGCAGCACCGATCGTGTACAGCCGCGCATCGGCGCGGGCCGGGGTCATCAGCTGCAGACCGACCGGAAGGCCGTCTTCCGGGGCGAGCCCGATCGGCAGACCCATACCGGGAACACCCGCGAGGTTGGCGGGGATGGTGGTGATGTCGTTGAGGTACATCGCCATCGGGTCCGCCAGCTTCTCGCCGAATTTGAACGCGGTGGTCGGCGCGCTCGGGCTGACCAGCACATCCACCTTCTCGAAGGCGACGGCGAAGTCGCGCTGAATGAGTGTGCGCACCTTCTGGGCACTGCCGTAGTAGGCGTCGTAGTAGCCTGCGCTGAGCGCATAGGTGCCGAGGATGATGCGGCGCTTGACCTCGGGTCCGAACCCGGCATCGCGGGTGGCGGCCATCACGTTCTCGACGGTGACCGGACCGCTCGCGGGGTCGACCCTCAGGCCGAACCGCACCGAGTCGAAACGCGCGAGGTTGCTCGACGCTTCGGCCGGGAGGATGAGGTAGTAGGCGGCGACTGCGTACTCGAAGCTGGGCGCGCTCACCTCGACGATCTCGGCGCCGGCGCTCTCCAGAAGGGCGAGCGCCTCGTCGAAGCGCTGCTTGACGCCCGCCTGGAAGCCTTCGCCGGCGAGCTCCTTGATCACCCCGATCCGCACACCTTTGAGGGCACCGTCGGCCCGTCCCGCCCGGGCGGCGGCGGCCATGGACGGCCAGCTGTCCGCGAGCGAAGTGGAGTCGAGCGGATCATGCCCGCCGATGACATCGTGCAGCAGACCGGCATCGAGCACTGAGCGCGACACCGGCCCGACCTGGTCGAGCGAGCTCGCCAAAGCGATCGCGCCGTACCGGCTGACGCCGCCGTAGGTCGGCTTGACGCCGACCGAACCGGTGACCGCGGCCGGCTGACGGATCGAGCCGCCGGTGTCGCTGCCGAGCGCGAGCGGCGCCTCGAAGGCCGCCACGGCTGCGGCCGACCCGCCGCCGGACCCACCCGGGATGCGCTCCAGATCCCACGGGTTGCGCGTGGGGCCGTAGGCCGAGTGCTCGGTCGAGGATCCCATCGCGAACTCGTCCATGTTCGTCTTGCCGAGGGGAACGAGGTCGGCCTCGCGCAGCTTGCGCACGACGGTCGCGTCGTAGGGCGGCACCCAGCCTTCGAGAATCTTCGACCCGGACGTCGACGGCATGTCGTTGGTGGCCAGAACATCCTTGATGGCGATGGGAACGCCCGCCAGCGGCGAGAGCTTCTCGCCGGCTACGCGTCGCGTATCGATGGCAGCGGCGGTGGCGAGCGCCTTCTCTCCGGCCACATGCAGGAAGGCGTGCACATCGGCATCCACGGCCTGGATGCGGTCGAGGTGGGCGCGCGTCAGCTCCACACTCGACACCTCGCCGGCGGCGAGCCGCTCGGCGAGGGCGGCGGCCGAAAGCCTGGTCAGATCAGTCACGTCGGCGAACCTCTACTCTTCGTTCAGGATGGGGGCGACCTTGAACCGGTCGCCGTCACGGTCGGGAGCCCCCGAGAGCGCCTGCTCCACCGTGAGGGAGGGCACGACGGCGTCGGGGCGGAAGACATTCGCCAGCGGCAGCGGGTGGCTGGTGGCCGGAACATCCGGACCGGCCACCTCGGTCACTTTGGCGACCGCCTCGACGATCTGGCCCAGCTCGTTCGCGAGACTCTGGATCTCTTCGTGGCTCAGGTCGATCCTGGCGAGACTCGCCAGGTGAGCGACCTGTTCTGCGCTAATTTCGGACATGCGTCTCCGTGGTGGCGTCGATGGGTGGATGGATCAATTCTATTCGGGCGCACCGAACAGGCCGACCCCTTCCCGCTGCACCAGATCGTAGGCCTCACGGTAGGTTCGCGGCACAGGCTCCCCCGGCCGACCGTATTGGGCGACCAGAAGCCCCATCAGGCCGGCGCCTGGCGGGCTGAGCGGACGGTCCTCCTCCCCCGGCGCCGGCGCCTGAGCCTCGGGATTCGCCGGAAGGTACTGCGGATGCGTGTCCGGCCAGGTGCCCGGTTGCCGGGCCGTCGAGCGGTTCACGGCGTTGTCGATTGTCGGAGCGTCGCGATCGCGCTCCGTGAGGTGACGCAGGCCGTGCTTCCGCGTCAGCGTGCTGATCACCGAGCCGTGGTGCATCCGGTCGTGGATGATCGTGTTCCGTGCGGTGTACGCCGAAATCGCGATGGCGGGCACGCGAACGCCAAGCCGGTCGAAGGCGAATCCCATCTCGCCAGGGGCCCCATCACCCGGTGGCACCGCCGGGCCGGGCGCGACATGGTCGTACGTTCCGCCGTGCTCGTCGAAAGTGACCAGGAACATGGTGTTCATCGCGTTCGAGCCGGTCGCGCTGCGCGACGATCGGATCGCCGAATAGATCTGGTGCAGCAGCAGATCGCCCGCACGCACATCCGAGATGGCGCCGCCCACGATCACCTCACCGTCGATGTCGGCCGCCCGCACCGGGCCACCCGGCGGATGCATATCGTTGTGGTCGTAGAGCAGCCGGGGTTCGACGAAGGCGTAGTCGGGCAGCTCTCCCTTCTCTACATCCTCGTAGAACTGGGTCATCGTGCGGAAATGATTGCTGCGCCAATACGGTTCGAGCACCGGAGCGTGGATGAACCCGGTCAGCGAGATGAGCTGCCGGTCGTCGAAGTAGATCCGCCAGCTCAGACCCGCCTCCTCCAGGCGGTTGAAGATCGTCGGCGCGTCGTTGCGAGGATCGAACCACTTGCGAAGCCCCTCGGCTCCCCCATTCACCACGTACCCGTGCGAGGTGGAGGCATGGAAGAAGGAACGATTGCAGAACGTCTGCGAGGGCACGGCGCAATGCCATTGGTCGTAGACGGCGAACGACCGCGCCAGGGTGGAGAACACCGGCAGCATCTCGGGCGTGAAGGCTCCCATGATGCGGCGGTACTCGTCCAGCACCGGTTCGCGGTCCGGGTTGTCGCGTCGGAGGACGCCCAGGTAGTCGCGCACGAACCCCTGAAGGTCCGGCTTCCGCCCCGGCGGAGGCGCGTTGTACGGCGGCTGAAGGTCGCGCAACCGCACATCGGCATTGCTTGGAGGGTCGATGACGCTGAAGAGCTGTGTGTTGACATGCGGGTAGACCTCGCCCGGGTCGGGCGACGGCTGCCGCATCACGAAGTCCGTCGTTCCCTCGTAGGGATGCGCGGGGATCGTTCCACCCGCCGGATCCGGGTTGCTGTGATCACCGAACGCGAGACCGTCGAACCGCTTTCCCTTCGGCAGCGACGCCTGGTCGTACAGATAGCCGAGCAGATTGTCGAACGACCGGTTCTCGAACATGAGAACCACGAGATGGTCGAAACCCGGAGACGACCGTGGGGGCAATGGAGGGTATTCTTCGCCGGTCTCGTGCTCGGCCTGCTGCGACCCGATGGATGCACCGATGGCACCGCCTGCCACGCCTCCGACCGCTGCGCCGGCCGCCACGAAACCGGCTCGTTTCAGGAACTCACGGCGGGACGCACCCGGACGGCGTTCGGGTTCCGCCGGCGTCGGGTCATCGTGCGCACTCATCGCCTCCCATTATGGCGGGCGGAGTCGTTCAGTCAGTGCCCCGAGGCCGTCTGCACCACCGGAGGAGCTCCGTCGTCGCCGCCGCCGCTGCCGCCCATGACCATGCTGCCCTTGTCGATGCCGATCAGCGCGAGGTTGCGCATGCTCTCGCTCCCCGCCGCGAAATACTCGTTGTGTCCGGACGACCCGCTCAGACTCCGATGCGTGACCGGGTCGACACCGCCGTCGACCCCCATGGGTTGCGCGCCGTACGAGGGCGAGCCCGGATCGCTGCCGAAGAAGGCGCTGTGCACGATCGGATCGAGGGTGGCCTGACCGACGAACACGTTTCCGTTGTGCACGCTGAGAGCGGCGACCGACTGGGCGTCACTGCCGGGCGAGCCGAGTAGGGCGAGCGCGTCCACCGTCACCGTATGCCTTTCGAGTGCGAGCAGGGCCGCGGTGGAACCGTAGGAGTGGGCGAACAAGCTGAGATAGGGCGGGTTCGCCTGCCGCAGTGCCTGCAACCCTTCCAGGCTGCGCTCCAGGCTGTCCGCACCTTGTTCGGCGAGCGATATGCCTCCGATGTTCATGAGCACCGGCGTCTGGTAGCCGATCCACGCCACGGTGGCCACCCCGGGCGTCCCCTGTCCGCCGCGAGGCCCGAGGATGCGCCGAAGCCAGTCGGTCTGCTGGTCATAGAGGTTCTGCGCCGTGTTCGCCCAGTCGACGATCTGCTCCCCCACCGACATGTACATGCCGGGGACCAGGAAGTTCACGTAGTGCGCTGTCGAGAGGTCGCCGATCACGATCGACGCCTTGGCGTCGTCGGAGGTGTCGAGGGTGATCAGGGTGCGCTTCACCCCGTCTTCGGCGGTCAACGCCTTCTTCACGTTTCCGAGCGTCGTCAATTTGCGCTGCAACTCGATGCGCACGGCCTTGCCGTTCTCCGTGGCCAGCTGCGTCGTCGTGTCGGCGATCGTGCGGCTGAGGTCGAGCGCGTTCGCGCGGCCCCGCACCGTGTAGGGGATCCCCTCCAGGTTTCCGACGACATGCGGTGACGCATTCAGGAGAGCCGCCTGCTTCACCGGGTCGAGCAGCTTCCAGAGACCGCTCACATCGCTCGCCTGGGGCGGGTTCACCAGCAACCGGTCGAGGTCGGCACGGTGCGCATCCACGAAGGCGGGAAGCGCTGAGGCGCTCACCCGGTTGAGCGTTCCGAGCACAGAGCCCGACACGATGTTCGAGGCGCCGCTTCCGGCGGGGGCGTCACCGACGGCAGCATAAGGGGCGGCCGGTGCGGCGTCGGCGGGCAGCACTGCGACCCCGGTCATCCCTGCGACGACCGAGGTTATGGTGACGATAGCTGCAAAGCCGACCAGCACTCCGTCCGGGTCCCTCCGAGAGCGACGAGCTAAGCCCTTGCAGTGCGCCCCGGGCGAGCGCACCCTCCGATGCTATCGCTATCACACGAGGGAAAGGCCGTTCGTTCTACCCCCTGTTCAGGAGTAGACACGCCATCCGCCGGACTTTCCGTGGTCACACAGCGTCAGGTCCACCCTCCAGCAGCCGCCGGAATCCGTCGGCATCCAGGATTCGAAGGCCGAGTTCCTCCGCCTTGGCCAGCTTCGACCCCGCACCTGGACCGGCCGCCACGAAATCCGTCTTCTTGGAGACGCTCGACGCCGCTTTCCCGCCCGCGGCGATGATCGCCTCCTGGGCACCCTCACGGGTGAAGCCCTCCAGGGATCCCGTCGCCACGACCGTGAGGCCGGCCAGAGCACCCCCGACATCCTCTGCCGCGCCCGGCCCCGCATGCCCGGGAGTCGTGAACTGCACGCCGTCGGCGGTCCAACGCTCCACGATCTCCCGATGCCAGTCGACCTCGAACCAGGCGAGCACCGCGTCGGCGATGATCCCGCCGACGCCGTCGACCGCAGCGAGGTCTTCTCTTGTCGCGCCGCGAATCGCGTCGAGGGATCCGAAATGTGTGGCGAGGGCGCGCGCCGCGACCGGCCCGACATGGCGGATGTTGAGGGCGACGAGGAGACGCCAGAGCGGCTTGACGCGGGCAGCGGCGAGATTGGCCAGCAGTTCGACGGCGTTCTTCGACGGTACGGCGTCGGCGTCTCCGTCGAACTCGGTGGTCCCCGGGTCGAACGGACCGTCTTTCTTCTGCCGTCGCCGCCGGAACGGAGTGTCGGTCTTCTCTTCCCCGGCGTCGGTGAGCTTGGGCAGCCCGGTCTCGGAATCGCGCACGACGACCTCGATCGGGAACAGGTCGGCCATCCGCAGACCGAACATCCCGGCTTCTGTGGGCAGCGGGGGCGTCGACGGATGCAGGGGTTGCGTGAGCGCCGCCGCCGCCACTTCGCCGAGCGCCTCGATGTCGAGCGCGCCCCGGGAGCCGATGTGCTCGACACGGCCGCGCACCTGCGCCGGACAGAACTCCGCGTTCGGGCAACGCAGGTCGATGTCGCCCTCTTTCGCGGGTGCGAGCCTCGTGCCGCACTCCGGACAGTTCTCCGGCATGACGAACTCCCGTTCGGTGCCGTCGCGCAGCTCGACGACCGGACCGAGCACCTCGGGAATCACATCTCCGGCCTTGCGGAGCACGACGGTGTCACCGATGAGCACCCCCTTGGCCTTCACGACATCCTGGTTGTGGAGCGTCGCCTGACGCACCTCGGACCCGGCGACGCGCACCTTCTCCATCACTGCGAACGGTGTCGCCCGTCCGGTGCGGCCGACGCTGACGACGATGTCCAGCAGTTTGGTGTTGACCTGCTCGGGCGGATACTTGTAGGCGATCGCCCAGCGCGGGGCACGGCTAGTCGCACCGAGCTCGTCGTGCAGCGCAAGCTCGTCGACCTTGATGACGATGCCGTCGATCTCGTGCTCGACGCTGTCGCGATGCTCACCGAAGTACTCGATGAACTCTGCCGCCTTCTTCGCCGTGTCGACGACACGGTAGTGCGTCGATGTCGGCAGCCCCCATTCCCTCAGCAGGTCGTAGGTTTTCGACTGGCTGTCGACCGGAGGATGCGCCCAGGCGCCGATGCCGTGCACCAGCATGTGCAGTCGATTCAGCCTGGCCCGCATCAGCTCCAGCTGCGCCGGGGACTTCTTCTCAGCTTTCTGCCGCAGCGAGCCGCTCGCGGCGTTCCTGGCGTTCGCGAACACCTTCTCGCCGAGCTCCAGCTGGGCGGCGTTGAGCGCCTGAAACTCCGCGACCGGGAAGAAGACCTCCCCGCGCACCTCGACCAGCGGTGGATGACCGGCGCCCGCGAGTCTGGTCGGGATCACCGGGATGAACCGGATGTTCCCGGTCACGTCTTCGCCGACGACGCCGTCGCCACGGGTCGCCGCCGAGACCAGGACACCGTTCTCATAGCGCAGGTTGATGGCAAGACCGTCGATCTTCAGCTCGCACAGGTAGTCGACCGTGCGGCCGGCGTCACGTTCGACCTTGGCCGCCCAGGCCTCGAACTCGTCGATCGAGAAGACGTTGTCGAGGCTCAGCATCCGCTCGGCGTGCTCCACCGGATCGAACAGTGTGGTCTGCGCCCGTCCGCCGACGGTCTGGGTGGGGCTGTCTTGGCTCTGCAATTCGGGGTACAGGCGCTCCAGCTCCTCGAGCCGGTGCAGCATGCCGTCATACTCCTGGTCGCTGACGAGAACGGTGTCGCGCTCGTAGTACGCATCGCGGAGTTCGAGGATGCGGGTCGTCAGCTCCTGCGCCTCGGCGCGTGCGCTGCTGAGTTCATTCGTGCTCGTCTCGATGGCCACGATGTCAGAATATCCGCCACGACCGACGTCGGAGGCCCGGTCCCGGCTAGCCGACGGGGACGGCGGAGACCGTGCGCGCGATGGTCGCCTGGCCGAGCACGCGCGTTCCCACGTAGACGACCGCGGTCTGCCCGGGGGCGACGCCGTTCAGCGGCTCCCGCGGCGTCACCACGAGCTCATCTACTCCGTCGACGTTCGGCGCCACCACGGCGACCGCAGCCACCGGATCGGCGTGGGCGCGGATCTGCACATCGCAGTCGAACGGGATGCGCGGCTGCTCGGGCGCGAGGCCCGCCCAGGTGAAGCGGGTGCCGGCGATCTCGGCGATGTCGAGCGCCTCCTTGGGACCGACCACGACGGTGTTGTCCTTCGGTCGAACCTCGAGCACGAACCGCGGTCTGCCGTCGTCCGAGGGATATCCGATGTTGAGGCCTTTGCGCTGCCCGACGGTGAAGGCGTGCGCGCCCTCGTGGCTGCCGAGACGGTTGCCCTCGCGATCGAGGATGTCGCCGGTCTCGGCACCCACCCGCTCGGCCAGCCAACCGCGGGTGTCGCCGTCCGGGATGAAGCAGATGTCGTGGGAGTCGGGCTTGTTCGCCACGCTGAATCCGCGTTCGGCGGCCTCGGCGCGCACCTCGGCCTTAGACGGCGTCGCGCCGAGCGGGAACATCGAGTGCGCCAGCTGGTCGGCCGTCAGGACGCCGAGCACGTACGACTGGTCTTTCGCCCAGGCGCTCGCCCGGTGCAGTTCACGGTTGCCATCGGCATCGGTGAGCACCGTCGCGTAGTGGCCGGTGCACACTGCGTCGAAGCCGAGATCGATCGCCTTCTCCAGCAGGGCCGCGAACTTGATCTTCTCGTTGCAGCGCATGCACGGGTTGGGGGTTCGGCCAGCGGAGTACTCGGCGATGAAGTCGTCCACCACATCGAGCTTGAACCGTTCGGAGAAGTCCCACACGTAGTAGGGGATGCCGATGATGTTCGCGGCCCGCTGGGCATCCATCGAATCCTCGATCGTGCAACAGCCGCGGCTACCCGTGCGCAGGGTTCCGGGCATCCGGCTGAGGGCCAGGTGCACACCGACCACGTCATGTCCGGCGTCGACCGCCCGGGCCGCCGCCACGGCGGAGTCGACCCCTCCACTCATCGCTGCAAGTACCTTCACCCGAAAAGTCTACGTCGGCGCGCCCGAACATGCGCGGCAAGACCTGAGTTCAGGTCGTGACGGCGGTCACCGCAGTCACCGGCCGAGACGGGTTGCGCGTTCCGCAAGGCCGGCCCGGGTGGCTTGGGCGAACGCGGACGGCAGGGCGGCGATGAGCGCATCGACATCGCCATCCGTGGTCGTGCGACCGAGGCTCACCCGAAGTGCGCTGCGGGCATCCGTCTCGGCGCGGCCCATCGCGATGAGCACATGCGACGGCTCCGGGATGCCCGCCTGGCAGGCCGATCCGGTGGAGACCGAGATGCCGGCGAGGTCGAGCAGGAAAAGCAGTGAATCACCCTGCGCACCGGGGAACGTGAAGTGGGCGTTGGACGCCACGCGCCCCGGATCGCCCGCAGGAAGTCCGCTCAGAACGGCCTCAGGAACCGCGCTCAGAACACCGCGGATGAGACGGTCGCGCAACGCGGTCACGCGCGCGCCCTCCGCCTCGAGATCTCGGGAAGCCAGCCGTGCGGCCGTGGCGAACGAGACCGCTGCGGCCACGTCCTGCGTGCCACTGCGCACCTGACGTTGCTGCCCACCGCCGTGGACGAGCGGAACCACGCTCTCGGCTCGGCTCAGCACCAGTGCGCCGATACCGACCGGTCCACCGATCTTGTGCGCCGAGACGCTCAGCGCTCGGACGCCCTGCGAGGTGAGCGCGGCGAAGTCGATCGGCAGATGCCCGTAGGCGGCCACCGCATCCAGATGCACCGGAACCTCGGCCGCCGAAGCGAGGGCGGCGAGTTCCCCCACCGGCTCGATGGTCCCGACCTCGTTGTTGACCCAGAGGGCCGTCGTCAAGGCGATCCGTGCGGGTTCAACCGCGAAAGCCGCCGCCGCCGCGTCGAGCCGGACAACACCGTCACGATCGAGGGGCAACCACTCCGGCTGCGCGCCCTCCGCGCCCGCGAGCCATTCGAGGGTGTCCATGGTCGCATGGTGCTCGCCACCGGGCGCCAGGATGCGCGGCCGCGGCCGGCCTCCCCCGTTGCGCGCCCAGAAGATCCCCTTGATGGCCAGGTTCACCGCCTCGGTTCCACCGGACGTGAAGACGACCTCGATCGGGTCGCAGCCGAGCGTCGTCGCGACGACCTCGCGCGCCTCCTCGAGCATCCGTTTGGCCTGCTGACCCTGACTGTGGATCGACGAGGGATTGCCCACCACCCCCATCGCCTCCGCGTAGGCGGCGATGGCCTCCGGCCGCATCGGCGTCGTGGCCGCGTGATCCAGATAGATCGGCACTTTCCCTCCTCGACGCTCGGCGCGCTGCGCAGTCACTACTCTAGATCGCATGACCTCCGCCGATCCTCTGCGCAATCTGGGCGTTCGTCTCGGACCGAACGGCGGTGAGCTCCGGGTCTACTCGGAGAACGCCGACTCGATGGAACTGTGCATCTTCGACGACAAAGACCCGAACTGGCTCGTCAAGACCGTGACGATGGCGAAAGACCCGAACAATGTGTGGGTGGGTCGCTCGCGCACGCTCACCGTCGGCACTCGCTACGCGATCCGCGTCTCCGGGCCCGCATCCCCCACCAACGTCTTCAACCCGGAGACTCTGCTGCTCGACCCCTACGCGCGCGGTCTCGTCCGGGTCGGCCCGAACGAGTGGCGCGGCTGTGTCGTCGCTGACGGTTTCGACTGGGGTGACGTCACCAAACCCGGCACGCCGCTCGACCACACGGTGATCTACGAAGCGCATGTGAAAGGCATCAGCAAGCTCAATCCGGCTGTTCCGGAAGATCTGCGCGGCACCTACGCCGGGCTCGCCCACGAATCCACGATCGGCTATCTCACCGATCTCGGCGTCACCGCGGTCGAGCTGCTGCCGGTGCACGCCTTCGTCTCGGAGCAGCGGCTCATCCAGCAGGGCCTGACCAACTACTGGGGCTACAACACCCTCAACTTCTTCTCCCCGCACGCACCGTACGCCTCCCGCTCCGCGCAAGCGGGCGGGCCCGAGACGGTGCTCGCCGAGTTCAAGGGAATGGTCAAGCTGCTGCACCAGGCCGGCATCGAGGTGATCCTCGACGTCGTCTACAACCACACGGCCGAAGAGGGCATCGGCGGGCCACGGACGAGCTTCCGGGGCATCGACAACGCGACCTACTATCGCCAGGATGCGAACGGCGCGTACATCGACGTCACCGGATGCGGCAACACGGTCGACGTCGGAAAGGACGTCCCGGTTCGCCTGGTGCTCGACTCGCTGCGGTACTGGGCGAACGAGGTGCAGATCGACGGATTCCGATTCGACCTCGCCGCGACCCTGGGGCGCGATGCCTCCGTCGAGTACACCCCCGAGCATCCCCTGCTGCAGGCGATCCTGCACGACCCTCGACTCGCCGGGGTCAAGATGATCGCCGAGCCTTGGGATGTGGGGATGGGCGGGTGGCAGACCGGCAACTTCCCCGACGGCTTCTCCGAATGGAACGACCGCTACCGCGACCGGGTGCGCAACTTCTGGCTCGCCGACATCAAAGAGGCTCGTGCGCACGGCGAGGCCCCCATCGGCATCGGCGGCTTCGCCACGCGGCTCGCCGGTTCGTCGAACACCTTCTCGCCCGAGCGCGGCCCGCTCGCATCCGTCAACTTCGTCACGGCGCACGACGGCTTCACGATGGCCGACCTCACCGCCTACGACGTGAAACACAACCTCGGCAACGGCGAGAACAATCGCGACGGAACCGATAACAACCGCTCGTTCAATCACGGTGTCGAGGGGGCGACGACCGACGAGGCCGTGCTCCTGGAGCGCCACAAGACGATCCGCAATCTGATGGGCACGCTGCTCCTGTCCTCCGGCATCCCCATGATCACCGCCGGCGACGAGTTCGGCCGCAGCCAGCGCGGCAACAACAATGCGTACTGCCAGGACAGCGAGCTCACCTGGGTGAGCTGGCTGCACACGCGCGAGCAGCGGGAACTCCTTCAGACCACGAAACGACTGCTCGACCTCCGGCGCACGAACCCGGCACTCCGTCCGAGCCGGTATGCGGTGCTCGGCCAGACGACGCCGAACGCCAGCCACATGGACTGGTTCGACGCGACGGGCGCGCTGATGGACGACGAGGACTGGAACTCGCCGGAGAACCGCACGCTGCAGTACCTTGCGGCGAGCACCCCCGATCGCGAAGAGTTCAACCGGGTGCTGCTCATCGTGCACGGCGTCGAAGACGATGTGCAGGTGTCGCTCCCGATCGCCCCCGGCGTCGTCTCGTACTCACTGCTGTGGGACAGTGCGACCGAGGTGCCGATCGACGAGACCGATGCCGAGTTCGCACCCGGAACATCCCGCCTCGTCGGCGGCACGTCGATGCAGCTCTTCCGGGCCGACGGGCCACGAGTGCTCCCGACGACCTCGGCAGACGCCGCCTCCGGCGTCGAGACCGTGGCCTGACCACGCCCCGCATGACGCGACAGAGACCGGCCCCCGGCACACCCGCGACCGTCGCCCTCACGGCGTCGGGAATCGCGTTCGACCTGCACGCCTACGAGCACGACCCGAACGTCGCCTCCTTCGGGCTGGAGGCCGCCTCCGCCCTCGGCGTCGAGCCCGAACGTGTGTTCAAGACCCTTCTCACCGACACCGACGCGGGGCTCGTCGTCGGTGTCGTTCCCGTCACCGGGATGCTCGACCTCAAGGCACTCGCTGCCGCGGCCGGCGCCAAACGGGCCGCGATGGCCGATCCGGCCCTCGCCGAACGCCGCACCGGGTATGTGGTCGGCGGGATCAGCCCGATCGGACAGAAGACGGCACACCCGACCATCGTCGACGAGACGGCGCAGCTCTTCGACACCGTCTACGTCTCCGGCGGAAAGCGCGGCCTCGATGTCGAGCTTGCCCCGGACGACCTGCTCCGCATCACCGGGGGCGTTTTCGCCGCCATCGCCAGGGACGCCTGAGCCGGAAAGCACTCAGGCGAGAGTCTGCTCCAGCACATTCTCGTGCTGCGACCAGCGCAGCCGACCGAGGGCGCCGTTGACGATGGTCAGCTGGGGCGGCACATGACCGAACTCCACATCGGCGACGATCGGGACCCCCAGCATGCCGAGGGCATCGCGCACGGCGTCGTCCTGGGTCAGGGACGGCGCATCGGGCGCGGAGCTGCGGCCGATGAGCACGGCGACGGCCGAATCGAAGAAGCCGGCCAGGCGCATCCCGTGCAGAGCGCGGCAGATCGAAAATGCCCCGTCTTCGCAGGCCTCGACGTAGACGATGGTCGGTCCGAGAGCGGAGGTGCCGCCGAACGGGCTTCCCGTAATGTGTGTGATCGTCTCGATGCAGCCGCCGATGAGCCGGCCGCTGAGGTCGAGCTCACCGTTCCCACCGTCCAGGCGTCGCCAGCGGAGCGCAGAGGACTCCTGGCGGAGAACGCTCCCCGCCGCCAGTCCCGCCACATCGAGCCATGACGAGAACGACCCGGGGAGGCGGTTCGGGACGTCGACGAGATTGCCGCTGTGCAGTGTGGCAGTGCCGGTGAGCAGCGTGATCGGAGTCAGCAGGGTCGATGTGTCTGAGTATCCGGCGAACCACGTCGGTTCGGCCGCCCGCAACGCATCGAAGTCGAGCAGCGGCAGTAGATCGATGCCGGTCTCGCCGCCCCATGGCGGGACGACGGCGCTGACGGCCGGATCGAGCAGCATCGCCATCAGCTCCGCCGCGCGGTCGGCCGCCGGCGCGCTGATGTGGGTGCCGCCCAGCAGGCAGTCGCCGAGCACGACCTCGTATCCGCTATCGCGCAGCCGGCGCACGGCCGCGTCGAGCAGGGGCATCGCATCCTCCTGGACACCGCTCGACGTCGCGGTCACGGCAATCGTGTCGCCCGGCGCGAGGGGTCGCGGGTAGCGCATCAGGAGGCCACCGCCACCAGCCCAAGCTCCGCGACACCGAGCAGCAGCTCGTTCTTCGGCACCACACGCACCGTGTAGCCGAAGGCCCCCGCCCAGGCCAGCTCTACGGTGCCCCGGTACTCGACCGTCGTCGAGCCGTCGTGACCGCCCGGTCGATTCGGATCGGCGTCCAGCGCCGAATGGCGAACGTCTGTCAGCTCATCGCCTTCGTGGCTGCGGCCATAGACCACCTGCACCTCGACCTCGTCGGGGGCGAGCCCGTTCAGGTCGACCAGCGCGCGCACATGGAGCTCATCGCCCACCTGGGGCACAGCATCCACCCCACCTGATTCGACATGAGCGACGTTGACCCCGGGCCAGGCCGCCCGCACCCGCCGCTTCCAGGCAGCGAGGTCGCGGGCCGCGGCGAAACCGTCGACAGTGAGGCGGCGCTCGAACCCGCAGGCGGGCACATAGAGCCGCGTCACGTATTCGCGCACCATTCGGGCCGCGCTCAGCTGTGGCGACAGCGTGGAGAGGGTGTGCCGGATCTGGCCCACCCAGGCGCCGGGCACACCGTCGCCGTCGCGCTCGTAGAACCGCGGGGCGATCTGGTTCTCGATCAGGTCGTAGAGCGCCTCGGCCTCCAGGGCATCCCGCTCCGCCCCATCGCCGGCCGCATCCGCCGACGGGATCGCCCAGCCGTTCTCGCCGTCGTAGAACTCGTTCCACCAGCCGTCGAGGATCGAAAGGTTGAGGGCGCCGTTCAGGGCCGCCTTCATGCCCGAGGTTCCGCAGGCTTCGAGCGGGCGCAGCGGATTGTTCAGCCAGATGTCGGTTCCCGGGTAGAGCAGCTGGGCCATGCCGATGTCGTAGTCAGGCAGGAAGACCATGCGCGTGCGGATCTCCGGCTCCGAAGCGAACTGCACGAGCTTCTGGATGAGCCGCTTGCCCTCGTCGTCGGCCGGATGCGATTTGCCGGCGATCACGATCTGAACCGGTCGCTCAGGGTTCGTCAGGATTGCCCGGAGCCGCTCCGGGTTGTGCAGCATCAGCGTGAGCCGCTTGTAGGTGGGGACGCGACGGGCGAAGCCGATCGTCAGAACGGCCGGGTCGAGCAGGTCGTTCATCCACGCCGGGGCGATGCCGCCCGGGTTCTGATTCTCCCAAGCCGCCTGCAGACGTCGCCGGGCGTCGCCGACCAGCTGCTCGCGCATCCTGGTGCGCACGGACCACAGGTCGAGGTCGCTCACCGCCGACCCGTTCGCCCAATCGGCGGTCGTCGTGTCATCGGTACCGAGCCGCTCTTCGGCCAGCGCGCGGAGCATCGGATCGGTCCAGGTGGGCGCGTGCACACCGTTCGTCACCGAATCGATCGGCACCTCGTCGGGGTCGAACCCCGGGTACAGGCCGTTGAACATGTGCCGGCTCACGTCTCCGTGCAGCCGCGAGACACCGTTGGCGTGCTGGCCGAGCCGCAGCCCCATCACGGCCATGTTGAACATCTCGGGAGCGCCTCCCGGGTAGTCCTCGGCGCCGAGCGCGAGCACATCCTGGGGGGCGACCCCGGGCAGCAGATCGGTCGAGAAGTACTGCTCCACCAGCGCTCGATCGAAGCGGTCGATCCCTGCCGGGACCGGCGTGTGCGTCGTGAACACCGTTCCGGCGCGCACCACCTGCAGTGCCTCGTCGAAGGTGAGCCCCTCGCCGATGAGGTCGGAGATCCGCTCCAGGCCGAGGAACCCGGCATGCCCCTCATTGGTGTGGAAGACTTCGGCCGCCGGGGCGTCGTTCAGCTCGGCCCAGGCTTTGATGGCGCGAACGCCGCCGATCCCGAGCAGCAGCTCCTGCAGCAGCCGGTGCTCACCGCCGCCGCCGTACAGCCGGTCTGTCACCGAGCGCAGGCGCTCCTCGTTCTCGGGGACATCGGTGTCGAGCAGCAGCAGTCGAACGCGTCCGACGGCCGCCTGCCACACCCGCGCGTGGAGCACTCCGTTCGGGAGGGCGAGCGTGATCTGGACGGCCGTCCCGTCCGGGTTGCGCAGGACAGAGAGCGGCAGGCCGTCCGGGTCGAGCACGGGGTAGCTTTCCAGCTGCCAGCCGTCCGGGGTGATCGCCTGCGAGAAATAGCCGGACCGGTAGAAGAGGCCCACGCCGACAAGCGGCACGCCGAGGTCGCTCGCGGCCTTCAAATGGTCGCCCGCCAGGATGCCGAGACCGCCGGAGTACTGCGGAAGCGCGGCGGCGATCCCGAACTCCGGCGAGAAGTATGCGATCGAGCGCGGCGCGGAATCGTCAAGCGACTGATACCAGCGAGGCTCGGTCAGGTACGAACGCAGATCGTCGCGCAGGTGATTCGCCCAGTCGACGTAGCCGGGATCAGCGGCGAGCTCGGCCAGGCGGGCCGGGTCAACAGCGCCGAGGAGCGCGATCGGATCATGCCCGACCTGCTGCCAGAGCTCCGATGAGATCCGGGCGAAAAGCTGCCGCGTCGGCTCGTGCCACGACCAGCGCAGATTGCCTGCGAGTTCCTCCAGCGCTCCGAGATTCTCGGGGAGGACGGCACGGACGGTGAATCTACGGATGGCCTTCACGGGAATCAGCCTACGGGAGCCGTGTGTCCACTAAGCGCACCACCCCTGAACGGTCGGTGGGCGTGTACGGTCGGGGTGTGTCAAAGAGCGCAACGAGCAGCCAAACACCCGCCGAACAGCACGCGGCCGAGCCCGAATTCGCCCCGATGATCGGCCGCATCCCGATCCTCGACCTCACCCCGCAGGTGGACGACGGCCGCTGGCCCGCCACCGCGTTCAACGGCGAAGTCGTGCCGTTCCGCGCCACCGCCTTTCGCGAGGGCCACGACCTGATCGGCGTCGATCTGCTGCTGCTCGACCCGGCGGGAGAACAGACTGAGCATCGGATGCGCCCGATCGCCCCTGGCACAGACCGCTGGGAGGCGCAGGTGCAGCTGGAGGCCGAGGGTCTGTGGCGCTACCGGGTGCAGGCGTACGCCGACGAGTACGCCACCTGGCGGCACAACGCCGAGCTGAAAGTGCCGGCCGGTGTCGACGTCGATCTGACCTTCGTCATCGGTCGCGACCTGCTCGCACGGGCCGCCGCCGACAAACGCCGCAGCACCGCGGAGCGTCGCCACCTCTCCGAGACCGCCAAGGTCGTCGCCAGCTCGGAGCGCCCCGCCGCGGAGCGTCTCGCTGCGGCCACCGACGACCGGATCGTCTCCATCCTGACGGCGCGACCGGTGGTGAGCCTGCCCACCCTCTCCGAAACGCGGAGCGTGCTGGCGGAGCGCACCCGCGCCGGTGTCGGCAGCTGGTACGAATTCTTTCCCCGTTCGGAGGGGGCGAAGCGTCTCGCCGACGGGTCCTGGAAATCGGGCACGTTCCGTTCGGCCGCGAAACGCCTGCCCGAGATCGCGGCGATGGGTTTCGACGTCGTCTACCTGCCGCCCATCCACCCGATCGGCCGCTCCTACCGCAAAGGCCCGAACAATACGCTCGAAGCCGGCCCCCACGATCCGGGATCGCCGTGGGCGATCGGCTCGCCCGACGGCGGCCACGACGCCATCCACCCCGACCTCGGCACCGAGAAGGACTTCGTCTACTTCGTCGGCAAGGCCAAGCAGTCAGGCCTCGAGGTCGCCCTCGACCTCGCTCTGCAGGCATCGCCCGACCACCCCTGGGTCAGCGAGCATCCCGAGTGGTTCACGACCCTGCCCGACGGCACGATCGCTTATGCCGAGAACCCGCCGAAGAAGTATCAAGACATCTATCCGATCAATTTCGACAACGATCCGATCGGCCTGCGCACCGAGATCCTGCGCATCGTTCGGCATTGGATGGGGCTCGGCGTGCGGATCTTCCGCGTCGACAACCCGCACACCAAGCCGCTCGACTTCTGGGAGTGGCTGATCCACACCGTGACCGCCGAAGACCCGGACGTCGTCTTCCTCGCGGAAGCGTTCACCCGGCCTGCCATTCTGCACACCCTCGCCAAGGTCGGGTTCCAGCAGTCGTACACCTACTTCACTTGGCGCAACACGAAAGAGGAGCTCGCCGAGTTCTTGACCGGGCTCGCCACCGAGACCGCCGACTTCCTGCGACCGAACCTGTTCGTGAACACGCCGGACATCCTCACTGAGTACCTGCAGTTCGGCGGGCCGGCCGCGTTCAAGATCCGCGCCGCGCTCGCCGCCACCGCTTCGCCCGTCTGGGGTGTCTACTCCGGTTTCGAGCTGTTCGAGAACGTCGCTCGCGCGGGTGCGGAGGAGTACATCGACAACGAGAAGTACGAATACCGCCCTCGCGACTACGCGAAAGCGCAGACGGCCGGTCGTTCGCTCGCGCCGTACCTCACGATGCTCAACCGCGCCCGCAACGAGCACGCCTCGCTGCGCCAGCTGCGCAACCTCCACGTGCACGAGAGCGATGACGAGGCCATCCTCGTCTACTCCAAGTACCTCGCCGGCGAGTTCACCCGCAGCGGCAAGCCCGACGCAGTGATCGTCGTGGCGAACGTCGACCCGCACTCCGTGCGCGAAACGATCGTGCACTTGGATGTTGCCCGGTTCGGCATCCAGCCCGGCGCCCGGTTCGAAGTGAAAGACATCGTCACCGGCGCGAAATGGACCTGGGGTGCAGACGACTATGTGCGTCTAGACGCCTTCACCGAACCCGTGCACATCCTGAGCGTGAAAGTGGGCGGCTGAATGTCCCCGATCCCCGAAGGCGCCGCGGCGCTCGACCTCCCCGAGCTGGACGACGGGCAGCTCTTCGCCGTCGCCACCGGCCGCCACCACGACCCGCATTCGGTGCTCGGACAGCACGCCGTCAGCGCGACCGGAATCGCCGACCCGATCACGGTCATCCGAGCGCTACGTCCGCTCGCCACCGAGGTGGCAGCAGTGCTCTCGACCGGCGCGCGCATCGAGCTCGCCCATCTCGCGCACGGGATCTGGCAGGGTGTCGACATCGTCGGGGCCGACCGGTACACCGTCGAGGCGCGCTATGCGGACGGAACAACCTGGACGGCCGACGACCCCTACCGCTTCGCGCCAACGGTCGGCGAACTCGACCTGCACCTGATCGGCGAAGGTCGTCACGAACAGCTCTGGATGGCGCTGGGCGCGCACCTGCGAGAGATCGACGGCGTTCCCGGAACCGCGTTCTCGGTCTGGGCCCCGCACGCGCGGGCCGTTCGCGTGGTCGGCGACTTCAACGATTGGGACGGCACCCGGCACGCCCTGCGCTCCCTCGGCCCCGCCGGCGTCTGGGAGATCTTCGTCCCCGGCCTCGGTGCGGGAACCGTCTACAAGTTCGACCTGCTCGGACAGAACGACGACTGGGTGCGCAAGGCCGACCCGATGGCGCAAGCCGCCGAGACTCCCCCCGCCACGGCCTCCGTGGTGACCGAGAGCGCTCACCACTGGCAGGACGGCGAATGGATGCGGGAGCGCGGTTCCCGCGACCCGCACACCGGGCCTATGAGCACCTACGAACTGCACTTCGGCAGCTGGCGCCCGGGGCTCGGCTACCGGGATGCGGCAGATCAGCTCATCGACTATGTCGGCGCGCTCGGTTACACGCATATCGAGTTCCTGCCGCTCGCCGAGCATCCGTTCGGCGGATCCTGGGGCTACCAGGTGACCGGATACTTCGCCCCGACGAGCCGCTTCGGCTCACCGGACGACCTGCGCTACCTGATCGACCGGCTCCACCAGGCCGGCATCGGGGTGATCATGGACTGGGTTCCCGGGCACTTCCCGAAAGACGAGTGGGCCCTGGCGCAGTTCGACGGCCAACCGCTCTACGAGCACGGCGACCCCCGGCGAGGTGAGCAGAAAGACTGGGGAACTCTGGTCTTCGACTTCGGCAACTCGCAGGTGCGCAACTTCCTGGTGGCCAACGCGCTCTACTGGCTGGAGGAGTTCCACGTCGACGGCCTCCGAGTGGACGCCGTCGCCTCGATCCTCTACCTCGACTACTCCCGCGCCGACGGTGAATGGCTGCCGAACATCCACGGCGGGCGCGAGAACCTTGAGGCGATCTCGTTCCTGCAGGAGGTCACCGCCACCGCATACAAGCGCAATCCCGGCACCGTGATGATCGCCGAGGAGTCGACGAGCTGGCCCGGCGTGACCGCCCCCACCTCCAGCGGCGGCCTCGGGTTCGGGCTCAAATGGAACATGGGCTGGATGCACGACTCCCTGCAGTACATCGCCGAAGACCCGATGTACCGCAGCTACCACCACAGCGGGATCACCTTCTCGTTCGTCTACGCGTTCAGCGAGAACTTCCTGCTGCCGATCAGCCACGACGAGGTCGTGCACGGCAAAGGCTCTCTGCTGGGCAAGATGCCCGGCGATCATTGGCAGCAGCTGGCGAATATGCGAGCCTACCTCGCGTTCATGTGGGCGCATCCGGGCAAGAAGCTGCTGTTCATGGGGCAGGAGTTCGGCCAGCCCTCGGAGTGGAGCGAGGAGCGAGGGCTCGACTGGTGGATCCTCGACCAGCCGAGTCACCGTGGACTCTGGGATCTCGTTGCGCGGCTGAACGCTGTCTACCGCGAGCAGCCGGCACTGTGGGAGCTCGACAACGAGGCGGCGGGCTTCGAATGGCTCGACGGCTCCGATGCCGCAGGCAACGTGGTCGCCTTCCTCCGCCGCGATCGCGCTGGGGAGGCGTTGGCCGTACTGCTGAACTTCTCCGGCAATCCGCACCACGACTACCGCATCGGGCTGCCGTTCGCCGGGGAGTGGGAGGAAGTCGTCAATACGGACGCCGAGACCTACGGCGGTTCCGGAGTGGGCAACCTCGGTGTGGTCACGGCTGTCGACGAACCATGGGCGGGACGCCCCGCGTCGGCGACGCTGAACCTGCCGCCGCTCGGTGCGCTCTGGCTCAGACCGCGGGGAGTGTGAGCCAATCGGCGAAACCGAGCCCGTCGATCGCACCCTCTGGAACCAGGTTCTCACCAGCACGCCACGCAGCGCCGAGCGGGCCGGGCATCCGGATGCCGATGATCGGGCGCCGGGCGCCCGTCGCCGACTTCCACTGCTCGGCCAGCTCGCGAGCGGTCAGCACCTCGGGTCCTCCGATCGTGCGCGTCGAGTCGGCCGTCCCGCTGCCCTCGGCGGCGTCGACGAGTGCGTCGGCGACATCACTCACGGCGATCGGTTGGAAGCTGATGCCGGTCGGCGCCGGAACGAAGCCGAGACGGGATCCTCGCCGCAGCAGCCCGCCGACGAAGTCGTGGAACTGCGTGGTCCGCACGATACGCGTCTCCAGCGGCGATTCCTGGTAGCTCCGCTCCTGCAGGGCCTTGGCGCGATAGTACGGGTACGCCGAAAGGTCGACGTTCACGATGGATAGCAGCACCGCCCGGTGCACGCCGAATCGGGCGGCCGTGTGCAACAGATTCTGTGAGCCGGACGCGAACACATGGCTCGACGCACGCCCGACGCCGTTCGAGGCGTCGACGAGCACATCGACGCCCTCCAGCGCCTCTTCGAGCCCGTCGCCGATGACGATGTCGACCGTGCGATAGTCGGCGCCGGGAACGAAAGCCGGCGAGTCGTCGTCGGGAACGCGGCGACTGGCCACGACGACATCGTGTCCGCGCGCGACAGCCTCGGCCGTGATCGCCCGACCGGCCAGGCCGGTGCCGCCGACGACGAGGATGCGCGGCATGTCAGGGCCTCCCGGCTCGTCGATTCTGTGGGTTCTCTGCGCCCCGGTAGACCGTCATCCGGCTCAGTAGAGCAGCGACGTCAGCCTAGCCCGCGCCTTGACGACGCGCGGGTCGTCCACACCGATGATTTCGAAATAGTCGAGGATGCGTCCTCGCACCGCTTCCTTGCCCGCCGGGTCCAGCTTCGGGAACAGGGTGAGCAACCGGTCGAAGGCGTCATCGACATGACCGCCGGAGACATCGAGGTCGCCCACCAGCAGCTGGGCAGCGACGTCGTCCGGGGCGGCAGCCGCGCCCGAACGGATCTCATCCATCGATTCGCCGTCGAGCCGGTCGAGCAGGCTCACCTGGGCGAGGCCGGCGACGGCCATCGTGTCGCGCGGGTCCTGGGCGATGGCCAGCTTGTATTCGGCGATCGCCGCCGCGTAGTCACCGCGTTCGATGGCCTCGTATGCCTCGGCGTGGTGTGGCGGCAACGGGGCCGGGGCCGGCTCGGCGGCTTCGGCGTCCGCGGCGTCCTCCGCACCCTCCTGGCTTTCGACCAGGGCGCGCCCGGTGACAGCGTTCTGCGCGGCGAGTTCCAACAGCTGCTCGAACACATCGCGCACCTGCTGCTCCGGGATCGCACCCGCGAAAAGCTGCACGGGGCGCCCTCCGATCACGGCTGCGATGGCCGGCACCGACTGCGCTTGGAAGGCCTGTGCGAGTTGGGGGTTCGACTCGACGTCCACCCGCACGAGGACGAGGCGACCGTCGAAGTCTTTGATCACCCGGTCGAGCACGGTGGAGAGCTGCTTGCTCGGTTCGCTCCACTCGGCTCGGAGATCGACGACGACGGGGACCGTCATCGACAGATCGAGGAAGTCGTTGAAGTTAGCGTCGGTGCCTTCGAAGTAGAGGCTCGGCAGCGGAACGGCGCCCGCGGCCTCCCCCGCCAGCGCACCCCCCGCAGGCGTCTGGCCCGCCGTCATTGCTCGGTTCACGAGCGAGCTGAGGTCGACGGCCCCGCGCAGGCTGGTGGGGTTCGGGGGCAGATCGGTCATTGCACTTCCTTCGCTGCGACAAGGCCCTGGGCGAAGCCCAGTAGGGTGATCTTCGCATCCGACCCGGCCGGTGGCACGTAGAACGCCAATTGGTAGCCGTACGTCGTCTGGATGCCCGTCTTGCTCGACGCCGCACCGAGCAGCGCAGCGGCGGGACCGTTGGCGTCGGTGAGGTTGACCTCGGCGCCGGCTTCGACGACTTTCGTGGTGTCTGTCTCCGTCAGATTCGCCCACACGAGGGCGCCGGAGTCGTTCGTCGCCATCGCGATCGGGTCGGCGGGCCCGGCCTGACTGGCGTAGGTGAGCGAGGCCGTCGCCGGCATCGCCGCCTTCATCTTCGCTTTGTAGTCCGCACCGACCTGGGTGCGCAGCGTGTCGCCGTCGGTCTCGAAGAGGTCGGCATATTTGCTTTTATCGCCGTTCATCAGGATGTCCCCATATGCGGCGGCCACGTCTTGAGGCGGGAGCGTCAGCAGTTTCGAATCCGGTCGCACGATCGGCGCTCCGATGCTGGCGGGCGCGAGATCGGGCACCTTGGCCTTCGGCTCCAAGGACACCGCGTAGTTCACGAGGTAGTTGTCGCGCGGGGTCTCCTGCACCAACGCCAGAGCGATCGGCGCCAGCTTGGTGTCGGACGGCACGACCACCGTCGTCACCACGCGCGGCCAGGTGCTGGTCGCCTGAGGCAGCGCGACCTTCAACGGCGAGGCCAGGATGGCGGGAAGCGCGGCCTGATCGCTTTTCTTGGCGCGGATGGCGTAGTTGGCCTCGCGAAGCTGCAGGGCCGGTCCGGTGAAGCGGGTGGCGAGGAGCTTTGAGTCAGACTTCGCGTCGGCGGCGGTGGCGACGGTAGAGATCCTTTTCATGATGAGCTCGAGCTGCGACACCGTCACCGCGGGCGGGAGCACATCCTTGGCCTTCGGCAGATCGGTGGCGATCGGGGTCGCCGTTTTGGTGAGGGTCGGCTTCGGGTCGGCGAGCAGGTTCGTCGTGCATCCGGAGAGCGCAAGGGCGCCGACGAGCACGACCGGAACGGCCACCATCGCGCGACGGGTCGACCGGCGCCCCTTCGGAGTCGTCTCGACCGCCTTCGACGGTTTGTACTTCGGCGCCTTGGGCAGCTTGGGCATCTTTGGTCCGCCCTTCCGACGGGGGCCGCGTGACTTGCGCAGCTTGTAGAGCCCCCAGAGATAGAGGGCGAGCCCGACGACGAGCAGTCCGAGACCGCCGTAGATGAGGGGCGTCGACCATGGCGTGCTCGTGTCGAGCGGCCAGACCAGCCGCACCTCGTTCGGTGCGGCGTGGGCGCCGTCGGAGGAGATGATCACGCTGATGCCGTCGGGTACGTTCATCCTGGTGAGGGTCGCGTCAGCCCCGTCGAACTCTTCGAGCCAGAGGTCGGAGCCGGCCGGGTTCGGACCGGCCTTTTCGGCGGTCTTGCCGTCGGCGGTCGCGGGTGAGCTCGCGCTCGGCGTCGGGGTCGCGGTGGGAGTGGCCGTTGGCGACGCTGTGGGCGACGTCGTCGACGAGTCGGTGGGCTTGGACCCACCGTCGGAGTCTGCCGCTTTGGGCTTGACGGTCTTCGTCGTCAGCACGCTCGTGGCATCGTCGTAGCCGATGCTGGTGTAGGTCTCGTCGCCCAGCCAGGACGTGACGTCCGCTGTGCGGCCGTAGGCGACGACCTGGGTCTTCACATCCGCGGCGCCTGAGACCGCGAGAGTCTGCTGACCGGGATGCGAGTTGAGAACCGTGCTGTCGATGACGATGTATCGGGGGTCGCCTTTGACCGTGGTCGACACCGCTACCTGCGACGGGGGTGCGAACACGGTGCGCTGGGCGATGCCGACAGCGATCATGACGGCCGCCGCGACGAACGCGACGATGGCGAGTACGAAACGCAAACAAGCTCCTTCTGTGTTGCCCCCGGGCGACGGGCGGGCACAGTCATTCAACGATAGTGGACCACCCTGGGAGCCGCCTAACCGTTGGCTCAACGGATGCACCGCATCCCGATGCGGCTTGCAGCCGCGAAATGTAGGATTGTGCGGGTGCGTCAGCGAGCCTGCACGCCCCTCAGACTTTCAGGAGAGACAACAGTGGCCACCGACGATTCGAACTTCACCCAGGTCTTCCGCGGGTACGACAAAGACGAGGTCGACAAGTCCCTCCAGGACATCCGCCGCGAACTCATCAAATCGAACACCCAGGCGGCCGACTCCGCCAAAGAGATCAAACGGCTCCAGGCGCGCGTCGACGAGTTGAACGCCGAGATCGAAGAGGTCGGCAGCCCGACGTTCTCAGGGCTCGGCACCAAGCTCGAGAACACGCTTCGGGTGGCCGAGGAGCAGTCGACCCGCCTCATCGCCCAGGCCGACATCGACGCGGAAAAGCTCCGCAACGGCGTTGCGGCCGAGATCGACAAGGTCAAGACCAGTGCGTCCCAGCAGGCCGAGCGCATCCTCGCCGATGCTCGCGCCCGGGCCACCACAGCGCTGGAGGACGCACAGATCGAATCGGCCGAGACCCTCGCCAAGGCGAACGCCGACAAAGAGACCCTCGTCACGGATGCGCTGCGCGAAGCCGCGGCCATCCGCGGCGCCGTGGCCACCGAGGCCGCCGAGCTTCGTGCGACGAGCAAGCGGGAGTCCGCGGCCGTGCGTGCCGAGGCCGATCGCGAAGCGGCAGAGCTCAAGGCCGTCGCCACACGGGAGGCCGAGGCCGCCCGCGCCGAGGCCGCCCAGCTCGATCGGGAGATCGAGACCCGACGCACCGAACTCACCAACGCCTTCGCGGAGGACCGCGCCGCGTTCGAGCGCGAGTCGGAGCAGATCCGGCTCGATCTCGCCAAGCAGGTCGCCGAGACCAGCGATTCGCTGCAGGCCGAACAGACGAGGACCAGGAACGAACTCGCGGCCGAGGCGGCCCAGGCTCGTGCCGAGTTGGCGAACGAGGTCGAGCAGCAGCGGTCAGCGCTCGTTTCCGACGCCGCCCAGACCCGCGCCGACCTCGACAACGAGTCCGCCACGACTCGCCTCGAACTGCAGACCGTGGTCGAGCAGACCCGGAAGGCCCTCGCCCTGGAGGTGGAGCAGACGAAGTCCGCTCTGGCGGCCGACGTCGAGCAGACCCGGAGCGCTCTCGCCGACGAGGTCACGCGCACCACAAGCGCGCTGACCGACGAAGTCACCCGCACAACGAGTAAACTCGCCGACGAGGTCGAGCGCACGAAGAGCGAACTCGCCGACGAAGTCACCCGCACAACGAGCGAACTCGCCGAGGAGGTCGAGCGCACGAAGAGCGAACTCGCCGACGAAGTGGTGTCGACGAAGACAGCACTTGAAGCAGACGTCACCCGGACACGGGCGCAACTCGCTGCGGACCGCAGCACCACGGCCGCCACGCTGGCCGCCGATCGGGAGCAGTCCGCAAGCAGCCTCGCGGCCGAGGCCGAGCAGACCCGCGCCGAACTCGCCGCCGAGACCGACCGTCGTCGGCGCGAGCTCGACGCCGAGGCGACCGAGCTGCGGGCGGAACTCGCCGCTGAGGTCGACAAGGCCAGGAGCGCCCTCACTGACGAGGTGATGCGGGAGCGCAGTGCGGTCGCCGCGGAGGCCGAGAACACCCGGGCGGAACTCGCGGCCGAGGTCACGACCACACGCGCCGGCCTCACCGCCGAGGTGGAGCAGACCAAATCCGCCCTCGCCGCCGAAGTCGAACAGACCAAATCCGCCCTCGCCGCCGAAGTCGAACAGACCAAATCCGCCCTCGCCGCCGAAGTCGAACAGACCAAATCCGCCCTCGCCGCCGAAGTCGAACAGACCAAATCCGCCCTCGCCGCCGAAGTCGAACAGACCAAATCCGCCCTCACCGCCGAATCGGAGCAGACGAAGTCCGCCCTCGCCGAAGAGACGGAGCGCACCCGCGGCACGCTGGCCGAAGATGTGCGTCGCACGGCCGTCGAGCTGGCGGACTCGCGGGAATCCACCGCCAATACCTTGGCGAACGACGTCGAACAGCAGCGGATCGCCCTGGAGAAGGAGTCCGAGGAGACGAGGATCACTCTCGCCGACGAGACAGAACAGGCCAGGGTCGCCCTCCGGAACGAGACCGCCGAGGCCCGCGCCGAGCTCGCCCGCGAGGTCGCTGAGGCGCGGACGGCAGTCGAGGCCGAACTCGCCGAACGCCGAAGCCGGTTCGATCAGGAGAGCGTGCAGGCACGAAGTGCGCTCGACACCGAACTCGTCGCAATCCGCACGCAGGTTCTCGAGAGCGTCGATGCGAAGGCCCGCGAGATCGAACAGGCCCGCATCGATCTCGACGTCGAACTCAAAGCCCGTCGGGACGAGGCCGAGAAAGACTACCTCGGACGCCACCAGGAGGCTGTCGCCCAGACCCAGAAGTACCTGGACGAGGCGAATCAGCAGCTGGCCGAAGCGATCAAACGCACGACGCAGGCACGCACAGAGGCCGACACCTTCGAGTCCGAAGCCCGGACGACCGTGAAATCGGCCAGGAAGGACGCCGAGAAGGTGGCCGCCCAGATCGTCGCCGACGCGGAGGAGCGGGCCGCTGCCCATCACGAGGAGACCGAGGCACGAACACAACGCCTCGTCGCCGACGCGGAGGACCGCCTCGCCCAGATTAGGATTGAGCGCGAAGCCGTCGCCGGGTACTTCGAGAATCTGCGCGGCGTGCTGCAGCAGGCGGAGAAGGTCTCGGCCGACAAAAACGGTTAACACCGCCTAGGGGGCCGCATGAAGATCCTGAACCCGTTCCGTGTCGGCCTCATCGGCGCGTTGGGTGTCGGCCTCGGGTTCCTGATCCTCACCTCGATCGTCAACCTCTCGACGATCCTCACCTACATCGGTGCGGCTCTGTTCATCGCGCTCGGCATCGAACCGCTCGTCTCGTTCCTGGAGCGACGCCGGTTCCCCCGTTGGGCAGCGCTCACGGCGACGCTCGTGGTCATCCTGGGCGCTTTCGGCGGCCTGATCAGCCTCATCGTCCCAGTGGCCGTCGACCAGCTCACCCAGCTCATCAGCAACATCGTCAACTGGGTGAACCACGGGCAGGCACAGACCTGGTTCGAGGATCTGCAGAAACAGTTCCCCGCGGTCGTGAACGACGACAACATCAAGACCGTCACCGACTGGCTCACCGGCAACCTGCCCAGCATCACGAATCAGGTCGTGCAGACCAGTCTCGGCATCGTCAGCGGACTGTTCGGCGGGATCATCGTGATCATCCTGACCATCTACTTCACCGCCTCCCTCCCCAGCATCAAGCGCGCCTCGTACCAGCTGGTTCCCGCCTCCAAGCGCGCGCGGTTCTCCGACCTCGGCGACCAGATCACCGACTCGGTCGGCAAATACGTGATGGGCCAGGTTTCGCTCGCCCTCGTGAACGGGGTCCTGAGCGCGATCTTCCTCAGCATCATCGGAGCCAAGTTCCCGATCCTGCTCGCCTCCGTCGCATTCTTCTTCTCCCTCATCCCGCTGGTCGGCACGATCACGGGGTCGGTCATCATCACCCTCGTCTGCCTGCTCGCCGGACCGGCGACGGCCATCACGGCCGGCATCTACTACATCGTCTACATGCAGGTCGAGGCGTACGTGCTGAGCCCCCGCATCATGAACCGCGCCGTCGCGGTTCCCGGAGCGCTCGTCGTCGTCGCCGCCCTCGCCGGCGGGACTCTGCTCGGGATCCTGGGTGCGCTGATCGCCATCCCGTTCGCCGCCGCGGTGCTTCTGATCATCAAACAGGTCGTCATCCCGCGGCAGAACGAGCTGTAACCGGTCAGACCGCCGGCCACGTGGTCGGCAGCGGCAATGCCGACGGATTGACACGGGCGACGATCTCGTCGAGCACCCGTTTCGTCTGGTTCTCCCCCACCCACAGGTGTTTTGCGCCGGCCACATCGACAAGCTCGATCTGCGGCAGAGGAGCGAACCGTTCCGCCGCTGCGGCCGGCTGCAGGTAGTCGTCGTGCTCAGGGATCAGCGCGACGATCGGGCGGGTGTCCCCCGCCCACGCAGCGAGGTCGTCAGGTTTCGCCCGATGCAGCGGAGGTGACAGCAGGATCACGCCGTCTACCGGGTACTGCCGCCCGTACATGAGTGCGAGCTCCGTTCCGAACGACCATCCGACGAGCCACGGATGCGGGAGCCCCCGCCCGGCGACGAAAGCCATCGCGGCCTCCACGTCGTACCGTTCCTCCACGCCGTGCGAGAACTCGCCCTCGCTCGTCCCTCGCGGCGACGTCGTCCCTCGCGTGTTGAACCGCAGGACCGCGATGCCGGCCAGGGCGGGGAGCCGTCCTGCCGCCTTCCGCAGAATGTGGGAATCCATGAAACCGCCGCCGGTAGGCAGCGGATGCAGAGTCACCAGCGTCGCGACCGGCGGACGATCGAGCGGGCTGGCGAGTTCCCCGACGAGGGTGAGCCCATCCCTGGTGTGCAGTTCGATCTCTTCACGCCGGGCAGGCAGCTCGATGGCGCCACGGATCTCGAGGGGGGCTGTGGTCACGTCGGTCTCTCTTCTCAACTGATCTTCCAGCAGTGACCGTGCCAGTGCCGGCGGCCGGCGACGTCGGCCGCATCGCCCATCACCCCGTCGGCCCGCCAGGCCACGAGATGGGCCAGGCCCGGCACGATCTCCTGACCGCAGCCCGGGCAGATGTAGCTCTTCTGGGCCTGCAGGGCTGACACCGGCTGCACATTCCACGTCACGCCGCGCCGCACCTCCGTGCGCCGCCATCCGGTCTGAAGACGGGAGAGGTCCAGCGCCTCCTCGTCGGGGTCTGCGCGACCCTGACGACCCCGGGGGCGATTACTGCGCGGCATGCCTCAAGTCTAGGTCGTGGGTCCGAGCATCCTCTTCGCGCTACGCCGGCGGCGTCATCGCGTCGAAGGTCGAACGCCCGGAGACGATCAGTACCAGCCGGAACTCTCCGAGTGCGCCCATGCCCCACAGGGCGTACCGTACCGACCCTGGATGTAACCGAGACCCCAGGCGATCTGCGTGGCGGCGTTGGTCTGCCAATCCGCACCGGCGGACGCCATCTTGCTGCCCGGAAGCGCCTGCGGAATGCCATAGGCACCGCTTCCGGCGTTGTAGGCGTAAACGTTCCAATGCGATTCACGGTTCCAGAGCGAGACCAGGCAGTTGTACTGGTCGTCGCCCCACCCACGGGCCTTCACGGCCGCGTAGCCGGCGGCCTGCGCCGAACCCGGATCCGGGGTGCCGGCGGCGGGGGCACTGCTGCCGCCACTGCTGCTGCCCCCACTGGTCGTGCTGGGCGTCGCGACGATGACCGGCTTCGGCTTCTCTTTGATGGTCGTCGCATCACGGGTGATGTCGGTCGTGTACGAACCGTCCGCCGTGAGGGTCTGGACCGGGGCATCCCCGTAGCGCGACGTCGTCTGCACGGTGTCGGCGTACGCCGGCGTGGCGGCGGAGCCCGAATACGGATCGACCACATTCACCAGGGCGAACCCCACGGCAGCGGTGAAAGCGAAGCTGTAGAGAAGTGCCCGGGAACGCACATGGGGTCGCCGGAATGCGACGCCGACCGGGTTGGCCGGAGTCAGCGGAACAATCTCTGCTGGCTCTGCTACTCGTCTACCCACGATCACAGAACCATAACGAACAAATCGCGAACTGCCAAGGCACGACGCCCTCTTTCAGCGAACAGCCAGCATCACATCCGTCACGCTATCGAGCAGAAGATCGACCTGGAGCTCCTTGTATCCGCCGCGCTGCGGGCGGAAAGTCACCGTACGGACTTCGTCGACGCTCATCGGGCGAGCATCCTGGAAATAGCGCACCAGCCGGGTCGCGAACCGGTCGACATCCGCGCGATTGTAGCCGTAGGTGAAGACGCTCACTCGGTCGAAGCGGCGCCCGATCGGACGATCGAGGCGATTGACCACCACCTGCGCGGTCGTACGCGCCTCCTCGAACCAGGCAGCGTCGCCCTGGACCGCCCGAGCCTGCTCACGTTCGCGGGCCGAGAAGGCGTCTTCCAGGCGCTCCAGAGCAGCATCGACATGCGTCGTCGAATAACCGCCCTTCGCCATGCCGAACGCCAGCTGCCGGATGTCGGCTGCCGTCAGCGTCGCCTCCGCGCCGTCGCCGTCATATGCACGACGCGCGGATTGCAGAAACTCGTCGACCTGCTCGCTGTCGTAGCCGAGTTTCGATTTCCGGGCTCGGGGGAAAGTACTCACGCCCCCATTGTGTCATCCGAAGATGAGGAACAGCGCGTAGGTCGCCGCCGCCGACGGAAGGATCGAGTCGAGCCGGTCGAGGAAGCCGCCGTGACCGGGCAGCCACGAGCTCATGTCTTTGATACCGAGATCGCGTTTGATCAACGACTCCGCCAGGTCTCCGAGGGTCGCGGTGAGCAGAAGTACGAGCCCGAAGATGACGCCGAACCACCACGGTCGGTCGATCATGAACACCGACAACAGCACCCCGGCGATCACACTCGTCACCGCGGCGCCCGCAAAACCCTCCCAGGTCTTCTTCGGGCTGATCGTCGGCGCCATCGGATGCTTGCCGAACGAGAGACCACTGACGTAGGCGCCCGTGTCCACGGCCACCACGAGCACGATGAACGCCAGCACCCACCATTCGCCGCCGTCTTCGGCGAGGAGCAGAATGGCGAAACTGGCCAGAAGCACCACGTAGAGCTGCACGAGCGCACTGGAACCCAGATCCCTCAGCAACTGCGTGCGCCCGACCTTCGCGGGTCGGACGGCCTCCTCGACGAGTCGCCAGACCCAGACGAGCAGGATGCCGGCGGCCAACGAAGTGAGCTGCCCGTCGGCGTGGAAATAGTACGAGGCGGGCACGATCGCGACCGCGGCTACGACAGTCGGGATGCGCGGAACCATGCGGCCGGCGCCGCGGAACGCCTGCGTGAGCTCGAACGCAGCGAACCCGGCCGTGGCGACACCGAAGATCAGGAAGAGCTGCTTGACGAAGATCAGGCTGAACAACATGAGCAGGCCGAAGACGAGCCCGATGAGGATCGCCAGGATGAGGTTGCGCCCGGTCCGCGCCGCGATGCGCTCGTTCGTCGCATCGAGTTGCGCCTTGCGCGCCTGCACCTGGCGCTCAAGATCGGCCCGGGTGGCTTGCACCTGGGCTTTGAACTCCGCTTTCGAGGCCGACCTCCCGCGCTTGGGCGGGAGCGGTGTGCCCGGCTCGCCGGACGTGCCGTTGCTCATGGGGTTCCTGACTAGACCTCGAGGAGTTCGGCTTCCTTGCGCTTCAACGCGTCGTCGACCGCGTCGACGTGCGCGCGGGTGACGTTCTCCAGCTCTTTCTCACCGCGGGCGACGTCGTCGTCGCCGACCTCGCTCTTCAGCGCGTCCAGCTCGTCCTTCGCCTTACGACGGATGTTGCGGATTGCGACCTTGGCGTCCTCGCCCTTGCTCCGGACGAGTTTGACGAACTCCTTGCGACGGTCCTCGGTGAGCTCGGGCAGGGTCACTCGCACGATGTCACCATCGTTGCCGACATTCGCCGACAGGTTCGGCATCGCGACGATCGCCTTCTCGATCTCTTTGAGCGCGCTCTTGTCGTAGGGCGTGACGAGCAGCACACGCGCCTCCGGGTTCTGCAGGCCCGCAAGCTGTGCGAGCGGCGTCGGAGAGCCGTAGTAGTCGACGAGCACCTTGAGGAAGAGTGCCGGGTTGGCACGGCCGGCACTCACGGTGCCGAAGTCGTCCTTCGCCGCATCCACGGTCTTGCTCATACGCTCGGTGGCGTCGGAAATCACATCCGCGATCACGGTCTCTCCTTCATTCGGTGAATCGGTGTCTAGTCTAGAGCCGCCCGGCTGCGGCCCCCTGCCGCCGCGCTCAGCCGAGCAGAGTGCCGATTTCAGCACCGAGGATGGCGGCGGTCACATTGCCGGCCGGCTCGATGCCGAAGATGCGCATGGGCATCCCGTTGTCCATGCAGAGGCTGAGTGCGGTGGAGTCCACTGCCTTGAGGTTCTGCTGCAGGGCCTGCTGGTGGCTGATCTGGTCGATCTTGCGCGCATCCGGGTTCGTGCGGGGGTCGTCGTCGTACATGCCGTCGACGCCGTTCTTGGCGACGAGTACGACATCCGCCTCGATCTCGAGCGCGCGCTGAGCGGCGACCGTGTCGGTCGAGAAGTACGGCAGACCGGCCCCGGCGCCGAAGATCACGACGCGTCCCTTCTCCAGGTGGCGCTCCGCCCGGCGGGGGATGTAGGGCTCGGCCACCTGGGTCATGGCGATGGCCGACTGCACCCGTGTCTCGGCGCCGGCCTGCTCCAGGAAGTCCTGCAACGCGAGCGCGTTCATGACGGTTCCGAGCATGCCCATGTAGTCGGCGCGCCCGCGGTCCATGCCGCGCTGAGACAGCTCCGCTCCGCGGAAGAAGTTCCCCCCACCGACGACGATCGCCACCTCCACGTCGGTCGCTGCCTGGGCGATCTCCCGCGCGATCGCACTGACGATGTCGGGATTGACCCCGAGCTGTCCTGCGCCGAAGGCCTCACCCGACAATTTGAGGAGAACGCGGCGTCTCTTGTTCGATTCCGGCATGCGTAGGGTGCCCTTCCGTTGAGCGATCTCGTTAAAAGTTAGTGGGTGCGCACGGGTTGGGCACACAGAAAAGGAGTCCGGATCGCACGAGACGATCCGGACTCCTTCATGCGGTGCTTAGGCGCCGACCTTGAACCGGGCGAAGCCCGACACGGTCAGTCCCGCATCTTTGACGACCTGGCTGATGCTCAGCTTGTTGTCTTTGGCGTAGTCCTGCTCCAGGAGCGCGACCTGCTTGAAGTAGGCACCGAGGCGACCCTCGATGATCTTCGGCAGCGCAGCCTCCGGCTTGCCCTCGTTGCGCGAGATCTCCTCGACGATGCGACGCTCGTTCTCGACGGCCTCGGCCGGAACGTCCTCACGGGTGAGGAACTCCGGGTTGGCGAACGAGATGTGCTGGGCGATGCTGCGCGCGGTCTCCGCGTCGTCACCGGCGTAGCCGAGCACCACACCGACCTGCGGGGGCAGGTCTTTGGAGGTCTTGTGCAGGTAGATCGCGAAGTGCTCACCGTTCACGACGGCGATGCGGCGGAGTTCCACCTTCTCGCCGAGGATGGCGGCCTCGTCACCGATGAGCTCGGCGACGGTGCTGCCGCCGGCGGGGGCAGCGAGGGCGTCCTCGACGGTGGTGGCGCCCGCGGCGGTGACCGCGTCGAGCACCTTCTCGGAGAGCGCGATGAACTTGTCGCCCTTGGCCACGAAGTCGGTCTCGCAGGCGAGCTCGATCATCGTGGCGCTGGCGCCGTTCTCCTTCGCCGCGACGAGGCCTTCGCTCGTCGAGCGGTCGGCGCGCTTCGCGTTGCCCTTCGCACCCTTCAGACGCAGGATCTCGGTGGCCTTCTCGATGTCGCCATCGGCCTCCTCGAGCGCCTTCTTGGTGTCGACCATGCCCGTGCCGAGCTGCTCGCGCAGGGCTTTGATGTCAGCGATGCTGATGTTTGCCATGTTCGTTGAGAACCTTCTGTCGAAAATGTACTGGCCGGAAATTACTTGGACTCGGCCTCGGCCTCGACGACAGCCTCGGTGGCGTCATCGGTCGCGACCACGGCGGCCTCGTCGGCAGCCTCGGTCTCGGCGACGGCCTCGGCCACAGCCTCACCCTCGGCGACGAGCTCGGCGGAGTCCGCCTTGGCCTCGGCGAGGTCGGCGTCGGCGGCCTTCTCGGTCTCGGCGCTGGCCTGGACCTCGGCGGAGGAGCCCTGGAGAAGCTCGGCCTCCCACTCGGCGAGCGGCTCGGTCGGCTCGGCGCCCTCTTCGGGTTTCTGGTGACGCTGGATGAGACCCTCGGCCGCGGCGTCGGCCACGATGCGGGTCAGCAGACCCACGGAACGGATGGCGTCGTCGTTACCCGGGATCGGGTACTGGACCTCGTCCGGGTCGCAGTTGGTGTCGAGGATGCCGATGACGGGGATCCCGAGCTTCTTGGCCTCGTCGATCGCGAGGTGCTCCTTCTTGGTGTCCACGACCCAGAGTGCGCTCGGCGTCTTCGTCAGGTTGCGGATACCGCCGAGCGACTTGTGCAGCTTGTCGAGCTCGCGCTTCTTGATGAGGAGTTCCTTCTTGGTGAAGCCACTCGTGGTGCCTTCGAAGTCGAGCTCCTCGAGCTCCTTCATGCGGGCGAGACGCTTCGACACCGTCTGGAAGTTGGTCAGCAGACCACCGAGCCAGCGCTGGTTGACGTAGGGCTGGCCGACGCGGGTCGCCTGCTCGGCGATGGCGTTCTGGGCCTGCTTCTTCGTGCCGACGAACAGGATGGTGCCACCGTGGGCGACAGTCTCGCGGACGAACTCGTAGGTCTTGTCGATGTACGCGAGCGACTGCTGCAGATCGATGATGTAGCTGCCCGAACGCTCGGTCAGGATGAAGCGCTTCATCTTCGGGTTCCAGCGGCGGGTCTGGTGTCCGAAGTGGACGCCGCTGTCGAGCAGCTGGCGCATGGTTACAACGGCCATTGTGCCGTTCTCCTTTTCTCGCATCCGGTGCCGTGGCAGGAGGATGCTGTTGCGGTTGACTGCGGCGGCCGGTCGGCCACCACTCCTGGTGCCCGGCGCCCACATCCGCTCCCCCACCGCGCAGGACGAACCTGCTCGATTGTGAAGACCGTTGGATGTGCGCTGACCCGAATGGGCACGCGTAGTCACTCCGACAAGCGGAGTGCTGCAGACATCCTATCAGGAACGGGGCTTGATCGAGTCGCCGCTCGAGCGCACCTGAACGCCGCGGTTCCTCCCGGCGTTGGCGAACAGGGTTTCGGCGTGCTCCAGCGCCATCCCGTTGGTCTCCGGGATCTTGAAGAACACGAAGAAGAACGACAGCGCCGCGAAAGCGGCATACATGCCGTAGGTGAAGACGAGCGAGAAGTCCGCCATCGGCGGGAACGACACGGTGATGAGGAAGTTCGCGATCCACTGCGCGGCGGCGGCCAGACCGAGCGCTTTGCCACGGATCTTCGTCGGGAAGATCTCCCCGAGCAGAACCCAGACCAGCGGGCCCCAGGATGCACCGAAGCAGACGACGAAGACGTTGGCGGCGACCAAAGCGATCGGCCCCCACGCCCCGGGAAGGCTGACCGCTCCCCCGGCGCCCTTGTCGGCGAACGCGAACGCCAGAGCCATCGTGCCGAGCGAGACCGCCATTCCGATGGAACCGGTCAGCAGGATGGGCCGGCGACCGACACGGTCGACGAGCAGGATCGCCACCACCGTCACCGCGACGTTCGTCACCGAGGTGATCACACTGATCACGAGCGAATCGGCCTTGGTGAACCCGACAGCGCTCCACAGGGTCGTCGAATAGTAGAAGATCACGTTGATGCCGACGAACTGCTGGAACACCGACAGGATGATGCCGATCCAGACGATGCCCTTCAGACCGAGCACGTTGCCGCGCAGCGTCGCCTTCAGACCCTCCTTGTCGGTCTTGATCGAGTCCTCGATGTCTTTGATCGAACGGTCGAGGTCTTCCGCGGGGACCAGTGTCGCGAACACGGCCCTCGCCTCGTCATGCCGGCCGGTCGCGAGCAGATAGCGAGGAGACTCCGGCACCGTCAGCGCGATGATGCCGTAGACGATGGCGGGCACCGCGCCGACGATGAACATCCAACGCCACGCCTCCAGCCCGAACAGGATGCTCCGAGACGGGTTGCCGTCGGCCAGCAGCGCGTCCGACAGCAGGGCGGCGAAGATGCCGAGCGTGATCGCCAGCTGCTGCAGCGATGCCAGCCCTCCCCGCCGCTGCCGGGGCGCGATCTCGGCGATGTACGCCGGCGCGACCACGGACGCGATGCCGATGCCCAGGCCGCCGACCACGCGCCAGAGTGCAAGATCCCAGACCGAGAATGCGAGGCCGGCGAAGATCGAGCTGATGAGGAACAACACCGCACCGATGAGCATGACCTTGAGCCGGCCGAGCCGGTCGGCGAGACGGCCGGCGATATAGGCGCCCAGCGCGCAGCCCAGCAGGGCGATGGCGACGACGAAGCCCTTGACGAAGGCGTTCAACTCGAAATGGGAGCCGATCGAGTCGACGGCGCCGTTGATCACCGACGAGTCGAAGCCGAAGAGGAACCCGCCGACGGCCGCCGCGATGGCCAGCCCGGTGGCCTTGCGCCGCATCTGAGGGCTGTAGTGCGGTGCCCCCTCACTCGTAGGCGACCCGGTCGATTCACTCTGATTCTGAGACATGAGAACCTTTGCAGTTGTCAGCGATCGCGAAGACCGCGGGTGGCCGCCCCCGGTGGCCGGCGAATCACACGGTACTCCAGAGTGATCGACCGACAAGGGATGCGCGGCCGCGCGGATGTGGACGCTTCCCCGAGTTCTCCTCCCCAGCGGGCGTTGGAGCGCGGATCTCCACAGATCTCCTCTCTCCACAGATTCCTTTCCACCCGTTCCGTGCCGGACGAGACCGGCCGAGGGTGGGGGCAGGAGGTCTCCATGAGAATCGAGGATGCGCTGCGGGCGGTCGTCGCGGCTCTCGTCGCGTCGTGTTTGCTCGTTCCGTCGTCGCTCGTGCCGACTCCTCGTGCCACCCGCGGCCTCACACACGGGGATGTGCGCGTCTCGCCCCCTGTGCGCGAGCACAGCCGGGCGGCGAGTACCGGCGATCGGTGGCTCTGGCCTGTGCGTCCGGTGCAGCTGGTCCGCGGATTCGAGGCGCCGGCAACCGCGTACTCGCCCGGTCACCGGGGAATCGACCTGCGGGCGACCGTCGGAACGCCGGTTTTGTCGCCGGCGAGCGGTACCGTGCGCTTCGCCGGTGTCGTCGTCGATCGCCCCGTGCTCACGATCGACCACGGTGCCGGAGTGCTCTCGAGCTACGAACCGATCGGCTCCGAGCTCGAGGCCGGCGACATGGTCGCCCCGGGCGCCATCCTCGGCGCGGTCGCCAGCGGCGGCCACTGCGCAGACTCGTGCTTGCACGTGGGCGTTCGGATCGACGGCGAATATGTCTCGCCGCTCCTGTTCTTCGCCCGCGTGCCTCGCGCCGTTCTTCTTCCGCTCCACCCGCGAACTCTCGCACCTGCTCGACGGAGTGACCGGCGACGGTGCACGATGCGGCAGAGAACGGCGTGACCGATCAGGCCCGGGGGTGCGCGATCCGGTAGCTCTCTTTGAGTCGTTCTGTGGAGACGTGGGTGTAGATCTGGGTCGTGCCGAGGCTCGCATGACCGAGCAGTTCCTGCACCGCCCTCAGGTCGGCTCCACCGTCGAGCAGATGCGTCGCTGCCGTATGGCGGAGCGCGTGCGGTCCGGCCGGTCCCCCTCCGGGCAGGTCGGCCAGGAGTCCGGCCACGAGTTCGTAGACGGCTCGCGTGCCGAGGCGTCCACCGCGCCAGCCCAGAAAGTGCGCGGCCCCTGACCGTTCGTTGGCGAGCAGCGGACGCGCCCGGCGCAGATATGCCACGAGGGCCGTCTGGGCTGGCACACCGAACGGTACGACGCGCTCTTTCGACCCTTTGCCGAGCACGCGCACGGTCAGCCGTTCGAGGTCGACGTCGTCGACGTCGAGGCCGGTGAGTTCGGATACCCGGATGCCCGAAGCGTAGAGAAGCTCGATCACCGCCCGGTCCCGCAGCGCAGACGGCTGCCCGTCAACCGCACGAGCCTCCAGCGCATCCAGCAGCCCGGCCATCTGTTGCCGGTTGATCACGCGCGGGAGGGTCTTGTCGGGTTTCGGCGAGCGGAGCCGGGCCGCCGAGTCGGCGACGGTCGTCTCCGCTCGCGACGTCCAGGCCGTGAACCCTCGCGCGGTCGCTGAGCGGCGGGCCAGCGTGGCCTTCGACAGCCCGGCCTGGGTCGCCGCCCACAGCCAGTCCCGAAGGAGGTCCAGTGTCAGTTCCCCCGTTGCCGTGACCCCGCGTTGGGCGGCGAAGTCAGCGAGGGTGTGCAGATCGGACCGGTAGGCGCGCACCGTCTGCGGCGAGTATCCCCGTTCCACCGCGAGGTGCACGGTGTACCGCTCGATCGCGCGTTCCATCTCCACGCATCTAGCCTCGCGTGCCCCAGGCGGATTCCCTGTAGCGACGCCCCGTACCGGCATGTCGGTGGGCTCAGCGACGGACCTTGTGCCAGCCGTCTTCGCGCTCGGTCACGGCCCCGTCGAGTTCGAGCATCCCCAGGGTGGAGACCACGCCGCGTTCCGACAGGCCCGACCGCTGGGCGACCTCGCGGATGGTGCGTCGCGAAACGGCCGAGAGAGCGTCGAGCACCCGCGTCTGCTCGCCGAGCCTGGCGTCGGCGCTGATCGGGTCGCCTCGCTCCTCCGGCCAACCGGAGATCGTCGCGTCGGTGATCCCGGTGAGTTCCGCCATCTCGCCCGGCGTCGTGACGCATACGGCGTCGTATTCGCGGATGAGGCGGTGACATCCGGCCGACGCCGGCGACGTGACCGGCCCCGGTACGGCACCGAGGGGTCGGCCGATCGCCGCCGCATGCCCTGCGGTGTTGAGCGAACCCGAACGGCGCCCGGCCTCGACGACGACGGTGGCGCGGCTGGCGGCCGCGATCAGTCGATTCCGTTGCAGGAAGCGCCAGCGGGTCGGCGCAGAACCACACGGGAGCTCGCCGATCAAGAGGCCTGTGTCGGCGATTCGGCCGAGGAGGTCTGCATGGCCTGCGGGATACAGACGGTCGACTCCCCCGGCAAGGAAGGCGATGGTGATCTGTTCGCTGGCGATCGTCGCGCGATGCGCGGCACCGTCGATGCCGTATGCCCCACCGGATGCGATCGCGAAACCGCGGTCGGACAGCCCTGCCGCGGATTCCGAGGCGACATGCTCGCCGTATCCTGTGGCGGCGCGGGCACCGACGAGCGCTATCGAACGATCGAGTGCGGTGAGGCGAGCCGGATCGCCTCTCACCCAGATGGCCAGCGGCGCGCCGTCACCCAAGGCCTGGAATCCACCCGGCCACAATTCGTCGAGCGGCGTCACCAGGGTCGCACCCACTCGCGCCGCTGATTCGAGCGAACGAATGGCGCTCTGCCGGGAGACACGAGGCCGCCAGCGTTCGACGGCGTCGCTCATTCTGTCGGCCAAGGCGGCCGATGTTGCCGCATCCACTGTGTGAACGGCATCGAGAATGCGGTCCGCCTCCCAGCGCTCGACGACCGACTGCAGGGCGACGATCGGCCCGAGCGCGGCGAGGAAGGCCGCCGCGTCTACGTCTCCCGGCTCGACGAGGGTGGAGAACGTGGCGAATGCGAACCGGGCGAACGTCGTCGCTGCCGACGACGACCCGTTCTCGATGCCGAGCCCCGCCGGTGTGACCGGTTCGAGGAGCGCGGCGATCGATCCGAGATCCAGGCCGAGATAGGTCGGTGTCGACGGCTTCGATCCGGCCGGTCGTCGCTCGGAAGGGCCGGCGACTGCCTCGCCTGCGGAAGAGTGATCCGTCATGCGCTCATCCCCGACGGAGGAAGAGCGCAGCGCCGATGTGGTGGGCACCGGGGCTGGCGGCGGTGTCGAGATCGGCGAGCGTCCAGGCCAGTCTGAGCGTGCGATCGTACCCGCGCATGGTGATGGAGCCCCGTTCGAGCGCTCGGTCGAGCACGGCCAGAGTGCTCGGGGCGAGCCGCCTGCCGGCCGAGCGCAGCCATTGTCCTGGAACGTCGGCGTTGCGCCGCCAGGGCGTTCCGGACAAGCGCTCGGCTGCTACGCAGCGCGCCTGCACGACTCGGTGCCGGAGGTCGAGGCTGGACTGACCGGGAGGGAGGGTCTCCGATCGACTGTTCGCGCCACGCAGGGCCGCGAGGCCGAGCCGGCGGAGCGTGAGCCGGATGTCTACCCGGTCGAGCAAAGGACCAGAGATCCTCCCGAAGTAGCGGCGGCGCGCGATCGGCGTGCACGTGCACTCATCGTCGACGGAGCCGTAGCGACCACATGGACAGGGATTCGAGGCGAGCACCAATTGGAACCGTGCCGGGAACGTGGCGCGGCCGTTCGCTCGATGGATGGTGATCGACCCCGATTCCAACGGCTGCCGCAGCGCATCGAGAACGCGACCAGGGAACTCCGCCGCTTCGTCGAGGAACAGAACACCGTGGGAGGCGCGCACGATGGCGCCGGGTACGATTCGACCGGAACCGCCCCCGACGAGGGAGGCGGGTGATGCCGTGTGGTGCGGTGCCTCGAACGGCGGTCTCCGGGCCAGCTCGCCTCCGATCCAGGAGCCGGTGAGAGAACGGATGGAGGTGACCTCGAGCGCCTGTTCGTCGGTGAGGTCGGGCAGGATGGTCGGCAGCCTGGCCGCCAGCATCGTCTTGCCTGCTCCGGGCGGACCCACCATCGACACGTGGTGACCACCCGCTGCGGCCACCACGAGCGCGTCGACGACCTCGTCGTTTCCCACGACATCGGCCATGTCGAGATCGACGGCGTCATCATCGGGTTCCGATGCGGACGATCGGAACAGCGGGGCAGGTTCGACGGCGTCGGGCTGAAGATCTCCGCCGTGCCAGATCGCGGCGGCGCGCAATGAAGCCACTGCGGTCACCTCGATCCCCTCGACGAGCCGCGCCTCGACTTCGCTCGCGGCGGGGACCATCACGCGATCGAATCCGGCCGTGCGGGCGGCGGCGACCGCGGGGAGGATGCCGGGCACCGCCCGCAGCCGGCCGTCGAGGCCGAGCTCCCCCAGATGCACGACCCGTGCGACGGACTCCGCCGCGATGTCACCGGCCGCCGCCAGAGCGGCGACGGCGATCGCCAGGTCGAAAGCCGAGCCCTGCTTTCGCAGCGCGGCCGGCGAGAGATTGACCGTGAGTTTGCGCTGGGTGAGCGGGCATCCGGCATTGACAGCAGCGGCGACCACACGTTTTCGGGACTCACCGAGCGCCAGGTCGGGTAGCCCGATCAGGACGAAGGCGGGAAGTCCGGCGGCGATGTCGGCTTCGACCTCAACGATGTCGCCGTGCAGGCCGGTGAGGGCGACCGCGAAGGTCCGCGCGAGCGACATCAGGCGATTCCGCTCAGATGCTCGACCTGCGGTGTCGCGCTCCATGCGTCGATGACCGCGATCGCGTCGACGCGGATGTCGCCGGGACCGATCTCGTGCACCCGGCACCACTCGACGGCCAGCAAACGGAGCCGCCGTGACTTCACGGGGGTGATCGCCTCGAACGGATGCCCGAAGGCGACGGAGGCGCGTGTCTTCACCTCGGCGAACACCGTGAGGGCGCCTCGGCGCAGGACGAGGTCGACCTCACCGATGCGACACCGCCAATTGCGCTCGATCACGGTGTATCCGTGTTCTTCGAACCACATCGCTGCCACCAGCTCGCCGCGGCGACCCAGATCGTCTTTCGCTGCCATGTCTTCCTCCCGACACCAGCTTCGTCGGCGGGCCGCGCCGCCGGCCGCTCGGAAACGGGTCTGGGGAGAACCGGCGGGATGCGCTACCTGTGGAGGAAGGATGCGCGATCGTCAGTCGGCGCGTCTCCAGGAGAGCGACCGGTCGAACAACGCCAGCAGTGCGGCCGAGCCCGCCGCGACCAGCACGACGACAGCGATGGCATGGAATCCCGCATCCGTCGGCGATTCGCCGTAGGCGAGCCCGATGACCGCGCTCGCCACGATCGCCCCGACGTAGACGGAGGTGCGCGAGAGGCCGGCTGCGACCCCGATCTGTTCGCGCGGAGCTTGACGGTAGAGCGCGGCCTGGTTGGAGACGGATGCCAACCCCTGCGGAATCCCGAAGAGCCCGGCCGCGAGGAGCAGCAGCCAGATCGGCGACTGCGATGTGATGGTCAGCAGGAGCGCACCGCCGGCGAACGGGAGGACCCCTGCCAGCACGAGCGGCAATCGGAGTGCGGTGTTCTTCGCGACGGCGATGGATGCGACCCCGGCGAGGAGCACGGTCGGCAGCTGCAGGAGGCCGGCGATCTCACTCCCGAAGCCCGCGGCACCCTGGAGCCACTGGCTGAAACCGTTCAACATCGAATAGGCCGCGACATAGACGAGGAAGAGCCGCAGGTAGGTGCGGGTGAGCGGCCGGTTGGCGGCGAGCATCCGGAGGTCGAGGAACGGGGTTCTGGTGCGCAGCTCCCAGGCGACGAGCGCGCCGCTCAGCACGAGCGCGAGCGCCAGAAGCCACCACAGACCGGAGCGGAGGTCGAGCAGGAAGACGAGGAGGCTCGCGATCGCGAGCGCGAACAGAAGGATTCCGGGAACATCGAGAGCCTTCAGCGCGCCCACCACGCCGATCGCGCGATCGGACATCGGCGGACGCAGCCGATCGGAGGGGAGCCAGGCGATCGACATCCCGAGGGCGATGAGCGCGAGCGGGACGTTCACGAGGAAGATCGAGTGCCAGCCGAAGAGGGCGATGAGGACTCCCCCGAGCACCGGTCCGATCGCCGCCGTGCTGAGGCTGGCGATGGAGAGCCCCGAGAGAAGGGCGGGAGGCGTCGGCCGCCCCAGCACGGTCGAGCGGTCGCGCAGCAGCGTCATAGCCGACGGATAGGCGGCGGAAGTGCCGATCCCGATCAGCACCCGCGCGGCCAGCACACCGCCGAATCCGCCGAGGAATGCCGGGAGAACACCGCCGATGAGCACAACGACGAGACCGCCGAGATACACCGTGCGAGGACCGATGATGTCGGCGAGCTTTCCCAGAGTGGGCTGGGCGATCGCGCTGGCAAGATACAGCCCGGCGACGAGCCAGATGACGACCGAGGAGGAGAGTTGCAGGTCGTGGGCGATCGGCACCAGCGCGACGGAGATCATCGTGGTGTTGATCGGGTTGAGCATCGGACCGATCAGAACAGGAGCGACGAAGCGGGCGCTGAACCCCCGGGGCGCGCTCATGCCTCGACCTCCACGACTACTCGTCGAGCGCGAGCTCCTTCGGGAGCTCGAACTCCTTGCTGGAGAGCTCCTCGATGTTGACATCCTTGAACGTCAGAACACGCACCGACTTCACGAACCGATCGGAGCGGTAGACATCCCACACCCAAACGTCGTTCATCGTCAGCTCGAAGTAGAAGTCGTGTTCGGTGTCCCGACGCACGAACTCCACCTCGTTGGCGAGGTAGAACCGGCGCTCGGTCTCGATCACGTACTTGAACTGCGAGACGACATCCCGGTATTCGCGGTACAAAGCCAACTCGACCTCACGGTCGTAGTCGTCGAACTCGTCTTCATCCATCGTTCGACAAGTCTATGCTGCGCGCCGCCTTATATTGGCATGGGCAGCGTGGCCGACTGTTTCAGCCAGGTGAGGCGATGCAGCGCACTGGGGCCGAGCTCGGCGATCGCGTCGAGGTGGACACGGCTCGCGTATCCCTTGTTCGACACCCATCCGTAGCCGGGGTGCACGCCATCGGCGCCGATCATGATCCTGTCCCGGTGCACCTTGGCGATCACGGATGCCGCTGCCACCGACGCACAGTCGCGGTCTGCCTTCACCCGGGTCACCACTCGCGCGGGTCGTGTCAGAGCGGGGTTCAGATAGTCGTGGTTTCCGTCGAGGATGAGGGTGCTCCGGGCGGTCGGGGCGCCGTCGGCTTCCAACTGCGCCAAGGCGCGGGCGCCCGCCAGGCCGAGACAGCGCATAATCCCGAGCGAGTCCACCTCGGCGGCCGAGGCCAGTCCGACGGCGGAGTGAAGCACCCAGGTTCGGCAGAGAGGCTCCAGTGCTTCCCGAGCCGGCTCCGGCAGCAGCTTCGAGTCGCGCAGTCCCGTCGGCATCCGCTTGACCGTACTGTCGATGACCACCATGCCCACCGCGACCGGACCGGCGAGAGCGCCGCGCCCGACCTCGTCACAGGCGATGATCGACGTCACGCCCTCGCGATAGAGCGAGCGCTCGTATCGCAGAGTCGGGCTGATCGGGGTCATTTCTGCTCGTTCTCGATGCCGCGGAAGGTGTCCGGGTAGTTGCCGAGCCAGGTCCACCGGCTCACAGGCCAGCTGATCACGAAGGCACGACCCACGACATGGTCGACGGGCACGAAGCCCTTTCCTGGCAGATTCTGGTTGCGCGACGAGTCCTGCGAGTTGTAGCGGTTGTCCCCCATCACCCAGAGCTCGCCCTTCGGCACAGTGACATCGAAGCTGAGTGTAGCCGCGTTCGTCTGGCCGGGTGGGATGACGATGTACGGCTCTTTCAGCGGCGTTCCGTTTACCGTGACCTGGCCGAGGGCGTTGCAGCATTTGACGTGGTCGCCCGGCAGCCCGATGACCCGTTTGATCAGATGGTCGTTGCTGTCGGAGGCGGAGAGACCGATAAAGGTCAGCGCCGAGTCGATGGCGGCCGAGATCGGGCTCTGGGTGCTCGGCGGCTGCGGGGGAAGCCAGCCGCCCGGGTCGCGGAAGACGACGATATCGCCACGGCTGATGGGCACCAGGCCGGGCTCGAGCTCATTCACGATGATGCGGTCGTTGATCTGCAGCGTGTTCTGCATCGACGCTGACGGGATGTAGAAAGACCGCACCACGAACGTCTTGATGAGGAACGACACCAGCACCGCCACCACGAAAATGATGAGGATGTCCCGCACGAACAGTTTCGCGCTCCGGCGCTTTCCGCGCCGCTCCTTCGCCACCCTGTCGGATCGGGTGGGCATTGCTTCTTCCGTCATTTAACCGCCTGAGCTCCCGGTCCAGTGTAGGGGACCGGGAGCTCAGGGGCGGCTGGCTGCGAACAGCGAGTCGAGGCGCGTTCGCCTTAGTGGTTGTCGCGCTTCTCTTTGATCTTCGCCTTCTTGCCGCGAAGCTCGCGCAGGTAGTACAGCTTGGCGCGGCGGACGTCACCGCGGGTGACGATCTCGATCTTGTCGATCACCGGGGAGTGCACCGGGAAGGTGCGCTCGACGCCGACCTGGAAGCTGACCTTGCGGACGGTGAAGGTCTCGCGGACGCCTTCGCCCGAGCGGCCGATGACGACGCCCTGGAAGACCTGGACACGAGAGCGGGTTCCCTCGATGATGTTGACGTGCACCTTGACGGTGTCTCCGGCGCGGAAGGCCGGGATGTCCTGCTTCAGGGAAGCGGCATCGACCTGGTCGAGGATATGCATGGCTGGTTCGCTCTCTGTACCCGCCACAGGTCGAGGACGGACTTGGGGTCGTTCACGCAGCGGTGACGACCGACGTTATCGGTTGAGGAGTGTCCGCGAGAAGAGCTGGCTCCCCTGTGGCAGAGCGTGGCCGCGGCACAAACAACGATTCTGCCATGAACCGGCTTGGTTTGCCAAAGCGATCCCGCTCAGCGTTCGTCCCGACGCTCCTCGATCACGATGAACTCACCGCCGTCGACGACGCTCGCAGACCGGGCAGTATTCGGCTGAGCCGCGCGCTCGTACGCGTCGAACGTCTGCTTCACGCGCAGGCGCGCCTCGGTCACCAGCTCCCAGAGCGAGACCCAGAACGTCGCGAGCCCCAGCAGAACGCCGACGACGGCGATCCAGCCCGAGACGCCCGGCAGGAAGCAGCCGAACACGACGATCGAGGCGTGCCACAGGGTGAGCAGACCCACGTCGATCCAGGAGACGGCCCGCTCCTCGCGCGCCGTCTTACGCGCGGCGATGATGCCACCGATCGCGAGCTGCGCCACGAACAGGATCGGGCAGATGACGAGGAGCCCGAGGAAGGTCCACCCGGATGGATGGAAGATCGCCCATCCGATCAGCAGCCACACAGGCAGAACGACGGCGGACGGGAAGAGCCACCAATAGAACGCCTTGCGGATGAACACGACTTCAGCGTATCCGCGTGCGCCTGTGCAGCGGCTGCGGGTTCGCCGAGGGCGTGAAATGCTGGAGGCGACCGAAGGAGAACCCGTGATCGAGTTGAGGACCCCCGCCGAGATCGAGCAGATGCGGCCGGCCGGCCGATTCGTGGCCGATGTGCTGACGCGAACCGCCGCGGCGGCGAAGGTGGGGACGAACCTGCTCGAGCTCGATCGCCTGGCGCACGACCTCATCCGGGGCGCCGGCGCCGAATCGTGCTACATCGACTACCACCCGTCGTTCGGGGCGAGCCCGTTCGGCAAAGTCATCTGCACCTCGGTGAACGACGCCGTACTGCACGGCCTCCCCCACGACTACCGTCTGCGCGACGGAGACCTCGTGAGTCTCGACTTCGCCGCATCCGTCGATGGCTGGGTGGCCGACTCGGCCGTGAGCATCGTGGTCGGTTCGGCCCGCGACGAGGATCTGCGTCTCATCGAGACGACGCGACGCGCGCTGACCGCCGGCATCGATGCGGCCCGGCCCGGCGGGCGGATCGGCGACATCTCGGCGGCGATCGCGGCCGTCGCGCACTCCGAGGGCTACTCGGTCAACACCCAGTTCGGCGGCCATGGTGTCGGTCGCACGATGCACGGCGATCCCCATGTGCCCAACGAGGGCCGCGCCGGTCGCGGCTATCCGCTGCGGCCCGGTCTCGTCATCGCCATCGAGCCCTGGCTTTTGGAGACGACCGATGAGATCGTCACCGACTCCGACGGCTGGACCCTGCGCAGCGCGGACGGTTCCCGCGGCGCCCACTCCGAGCACACCGTCGCCATCACCGCCGAAGGCCCCCTCGTCCTCACCGCGCGCTGACACCAAGCGCTGTCACTCAGAGCGCTGTCACTCAGAGCGCTGTCGCTCAGAGCACTGTCTCTAAGCGCTGTCACTGAGCGCTGACGCACGAGATCCGCTGACCGCAGCGGTCAGAACTCGGGTCGGTCAGGCGGTAGGAGGTCGGGGCGCACGGCGCGCGTGCGGGCGAGCTGCTGCTCGCGGCGCCAGGATGCGATCGCGCCGTGGTGGCCGGAGAGCAGGATGGGGGGCACTTCGCGTTCCCGCCAGACGGCCGGCTTGGTGTAGCTCGGGTATTCCAGCAGACCGTCCTCGTGGGATTCCTGCACCAGGCTCTCGGGGTTGCCGACGACCCCCGGAATGAGCCTGCCGATCGCCTCGATCATCGCCATCGTCGCCACCTCTCCGCCGTTGAGCACGTAGTCTCCGATACTCATGAGCCGCACTCGGGCCCGGGACGCGGTGTCGTCGAACACACGCTGATCGATGCCCTCGTAGCGACCACAGCCGAAGACCAGATGTCTCTCGGCGGCGAGCTCGCGGGCGATTGCCTGGGTGAACACATCGCCGGCGGGCGAGGGGAAGATCACGAGCGGATCCCCGGGCTCTCCGCCAGGATGCCGTCCATCGCTTCGCCCCAGGGCTCCGGCTTCATCACCATTCCAGCGCCGCCGCCGTACGGCGTGTCGTCCACTGTGCGATGCCGATCGTGCGCGTTGTCGCGCAGATTGTGCACGCCCAGGTCGATGATCCCGGTCTGACGCGCCTTTCCGAGCAGCGAGATGTCGAGCACATCGAAGAACTCGGGGAAGATCGTGACGATGTCGATGCGCATGACGAAAAGCCTAGTGCGTCACGACCGCCAGCTCTTTGTCGTGAGGGACGAGCGGTACGGCGATCGCCGGGCAGAGTGCGACGGCGGCGAATGCGAACGGGTAGCCGATGAGGGTGATGAGTCCGCCGACGGCCGGGCCGACGACCGAGGCCGCGAGGAACTGGCCGGTGTTCTGGGCGCCGAGGGCGCGGCCTGACCAGAACGGCCCGGCGATCTCGGCCACCGAAGTGTACGCGAGTCCGTTGTCCGCCACGGTCACTATCGCGGCGACGATGAGGATCACCGCTGCCCAGACCATGCCGAGGGAGGCGGCTGCCGCCATCAGCAGCATCACCGCCACGGCTGCCAGGGACACCCAGCGCAGCGGGCGCAGATGGCTGCCCACCCGGTCGCTCAGAACCCCCACGCCGATGCGGCCGATCGCACCGGCGAACTGGCTCGCGCCGATCACGATACCGGCGGCGAGCGACGAGAACTGCAGCTGTGTGACCAGCCAGACCAGGCCGAAGGTGGAAAGCGTGAACTGAGGCACCACGAGCAGCATCGAGACTCCGTGGATGCGCCACAGCAGCGATGTCTCCCGATACGGTCGCCAGACGGCGAGGGGATGCGCACCGTCCCCGTCTGCGGCGCGTCGTGGGGGTCGCGGCGGGTCGACGATCCCGATCGCGCACAGTACGGCGGAGACGGCGCAGAGCACCGCCGGCACGACCAGCGCCAATGCGATCCCACCGGAGGCGGCCAATTGCGGAATCGTCAGCGCCGCCACGGCGACGCCGAGCGGCTGGCACATCTGCCGGATCCCCATCGCCAGCCCGCGCCGCTCTTTCGGGAACCAGCCGATCACCACGCGACCGCTCGCCGCATTGGGGCTCGCCGAGGCCATCCCGCCGATCAGGAACAGGGCGCCGAGGCCGATGTAGTCGCTCACGAACATCGCGGCGAATGCGGCAAGCGCCGTGATGGCGAGACCGGAGGCGATCACCCGGCGTTCCCCGATGCGGTCGCTGAGCGCACCCCAGCCGATGAGCGTGATGACGAGCCCGAGGGTCGGGGCGGAGGCCAGGAGCCCTGCCTCTCCCAACGAGAGCCCGCGCTCGGTGTGAAGCAGCGGGATGAGGAAGGCCGGCGTACTGACGAAGACGGTCGAACTGGCTTGGGCCACAACACCGAAGCTGAGCATCAGCCAGGGTCGGGGCGTTCGCGTCAGGGTGGAGGTCACGTGGTATACCCTAGCGGTATACCACGGCGGTATACCAAACGAGAGGCTCCCGGATGCCCGAACAGACGCACGTCTACGACAGGCTGCGCGCGCAGATCCTCGACCTCGAACGAGTGCCGGGAGGTCGGCTCACCGAACGCGGCCTCGAGACCGAACTGAACGCATCCCGCACCCCGCTGCGAGCCGCCCTCATGCGCCTCGAAGCCGACGGCCTCGTGGAAAGGGACGGCCGCGCCTGGCAGGTCTCCCCGATCGACCTCGGCGAGATCACACGATTGAGCGAACTGCGGGATGCGGTGGAGACCGCCGCCGTCCGCCTCAGCTGCGCCCGCGCGACCGACGACGCCATTGCGGCCCTGCAACTCCGTCTCGACGACGACAGCCTCCACGGCGCGAACGAGGACGGCGTGCGCGCGGGCACCCACTTCCATGTCGACCTCGCGAGCCTGTCGGGCAACCACTTCTTCGCCGACACGGTCGACTCGGCGATGACCCGACTGGCGCGCACCCGCTGGCTCGAAGTGCGCACGGAGACGACACGGCGCACGGCCTGGGAGGAGCATCGCGACATCGTGGCCCTCGTGGCGGCCCGGGACGCCGAGGCTGCAGCCGACCGCATCCACCACCACATCGTCGCGACACATGAACGACTGCTGGCGGCGCTCGGAGCAGACACACGCTCCCTGCGGGCGCGCGGGCTCGCGATCATCGGCTGACCGAACGATGAAAGCCCCGACATGTGTCGGGGCTTTCATCAGCGGAACGCTACTCGGGCTGGGCGTCCGGCGACCCGTCGAGCCCCTCTTCAAGAAGCTCGTCGCCGGGGAGCTCCTCATCGGGGAGTTCCTCATCGGGAAGCTCCTCGAACAGGCCGGCGGGCGGCGTCAGCGTGAGGGTCCCGGCGGCCAGGTCGACCTCCGGAACGATCGCCTTGACGAACGGGACCAGGACCTCGCCATCAGCGGTCTTGATCGCCAATAGATCCTGCGCGGGAAGGTGATCGACGCGCGCCACCAGACCCACCTTCACGCCGTCGCGGAACGCATCCAGGCCGACCAACTGGTGGTCATACCAGGCGTCGTCCTCCTCGGGCAGCTCTTTCGGGTCTTGTGAGACCCAGAGGATCGCCTTCACGAGCGTCTCGGCCTCGGAACGGTCGTCGACTCCCTTGAAGAACCCGACGGCGTGGCCGTTGTACCAGCGGAGCTCAACGAGCTCCAGGGTCTTGCCGTGCCATTTGGATGCGGTCGGCACCTGCAGGGTGAAGACCGCTCCCGGAACGAATCGCTTCTCAGGCTCGTCCGTGTACAACTCGACCTTGATGGCGCCCTTCAACCCGTGCGCCTTGTTCAGCCGGCCGACACGCAGCTGCGTCTGGTCGGACCGCGCCGCATCCTTCGGGGGCAGTTTGTGGTCGGCCACCTCAGTCGTCGGTGTCGACGACGTCGACGCGAACGCGACGTCCATCGGCCAGCGCGGCAACGAGCGTGCGCAGCGCCTTGGCGGTGCGGCCGGCCCGGCCGATGACCCGGCCGAGGTCCTCGGGGTTCACACGAACCTCGAGGACCTCGCCGCGGGGCGAACTCTTTGCAACGACGTGCACGTCGTCCGGGTGATCGACGATCCCCTTCACGAGGTGCGCCAGTGCGGGAGCGAGCAAGGCTACGCCTTCTCGCCGTCGGCAGCGGCCTCGGTGATGACCTCGGCCTCGGCGACGACCTCGGCCTCAGCGGCCTCCTCGGCCTCGACCTCGGCTTCGACGACGGCCTCGGCGACCTTCTCGACCGGCTTCTCGGCCTTGGGCTTCAGCACCGGCTTCTTCTTCTCGTCGACCTGGAACTCGACCTTGGCTTCCTTGGTCTTCACCGTGCTGACGGCGTCCTTGTCGCCCTTGAACTTGCCCCAGTCGCCCGTGAGCTTGAGCAGGGCGAGAACCTGCTCGCTCGGCTGGGCGCCGACGCCGAGCCAGTACTGCGCACGCTCGGAGTCGACCTGGATGACCGAAGGCTCCTCGGTGGGGTGGTACAGACCGATCTCCTCGATGACACGACCATCGCGCTTGGTGCGCGAGTCGGCGACGACGATGCGGTAGTACGGTGCGCGAATCTTGCCGAGGCGCTTCAGACGGATTTTGACAGCCACAATTCTCCTGTGTTGTATGAGATGTTCGACGAACTGACTGCCGTGAGCGTGGGGGCACACTCGGCAGGAGGTCTAGGGTTTCCATCCAACCTGATTAGAGGGTCGGGCGGGACGGAACTCAACTAGCTATTCTGTCAGATATCGCCGCCCTTGAATAATCGGATGAACGGGACGACCCGCATGCAGATCGAATTCTCGGAATCCGAACGGTCCACCGTCGGGATCGAGTGGGAGCTCGGGCTCGTCGACGCGGCGAGCGGAGACCTCGTTCACATCGCCGAAGAAGTGCTGCGCGAGCTGGGAACCGACGACGGCGTGGAACACCCGCAGATCACCCATGAGCTGCTGCTGAACACGGTGGAGCTGGTGAGCCGCGTGCACCACACCGTTCCGGAGGCGATCGTCGATCTGCAGGAGCTGATCGCGCTGGTGCGCGACGTGACCGACCCGCTCGGCGTCGAGTTGATGTGCGCGGGTACGCATCCGTTCGCCCAGTGGTACGACCAGAAAGTCACCCCCAACGAGCGTTACGAACGTCTCCTCGACCGCACCCAGTGGTGGGGCCGCCAGATGATGATCTGGGGCATCCACGTGCATGTGGGCATCGACGAACGCGACAAGGCGCTGCCCATCGTCAACGGGTTGCTCACCTATTACCCCCATCTGCAGGCTCTGAGCGCCTCCAGCCCGTTCTGGGGCGGAGCGAAGACCGGGTACGCCTCCAATCGCGCCCTGATGTTCCAGCAGCTCCCGACGGCGGGGCTCCCGTGGCAGTTCGGGAGCTGGGCCAACTACGAGGAGTATGTTCAGGATCTGGTGACCACCGGGGTCGTGACCGACCATTCTGAGGTCCGCTGGGACATTCGCCCATCTCCGAAATGGGGCACCGTCGAGATGCGCGCCTGCGACGGTCTCTCCACGGCCGACGAAGTGGGGGCGGTGGCCGCCCTCATCCACTGCCTCACCGACCGGATGTCGGAGCAACTCGACCGCGGGGAGGAACCGGTGACCCTGCAACCGTGGTTCGTGCGCGAGAACAAGTGGCGGGCCGCGCGCTACGGCCTCGACGCCGACATCATCGTCGCCCCCGACGGACGACAGCGGAACGTGACCGACGACCTGCGCGACCTCGTCGTCGACCTCTCGCCGGTGGCGGAGCGCCTCGGATGCGTGGCCGAGCTGGAGACCGTCGACGTGATCGTGCGCGATGGCGCGAGCTACCAGCGCCAGCTGGCGGTCGCCGAGACGAACGGCGGAAGCCTTCAGGCGGTGGTCAGCTCCCTCACGCATGAGCTGCGGAACGGACTCCCCCGGTGAACGTCCTGATCCGCACCCTCCGGCCTGCGGCGCTCATCGCGGCGGCCGCTGCGGCGCTCCTGCTCGCCGGCTGCTCGTCGGCACCCGTGCAGCATCCCGTCGCCGCTGTCGGCGCGCCCGGTCCCGCCCTCACCGAGGGCCGGCCGGAAGCGGTGGCCATCGGCGACTCGATCGCCTTCGGGAAGGGTGTGCGACCCGACGAGGCCTGGCCTGCCCTCGTCGCGGCAGCCCACAAGTGGCGACTCACCGATCTGGCCGTCAGCGGTTCGGGCTTCGTGCATCCCGGCTGGAACGGCACGACGTACCAGCAGCAGGTCGAGCGTGCACTGCACGCCCACCCCGACTACATTCTCATCGCCGCCACCCGTAACGACCGCGACGAAGATCCGGCCGTCGTCGAGCAGAAGAGCGCAGAGATGCTGGCGACACTCCACTCCGCCTTTCCGAAGGCCCACATCATCGGGATCACCGCGATCTGGGGCGACGATCGGCCCCCGACGACGATGACCCGCGTCGACGGCATCGTCGGCAAGGCCGTCGACGGGGTCGGCGGCACCTACCTCAACATCGGCTTCCCTCTCGTCGGGCACCCGGAGTGGGTGCAATCCGACCACATCCACCCGAACGCCGGCGGGCAGGATGTGGTGGCCAAAGTGATCGACTCGAAACTCGCCTCGGTCACACCGACGCTCTAGCGTCCGACATTTCACCGGATGCGACCTCGGGAACACCCGGGCGTCGTCGTGTGTTGGACCCGGCATGGCAACCACAGAGATCACCCTGCAGAACCACGACGACACCGTCGCCGACGGCATCGTCCTCCTCGACTTCTGGGCAGGCTGGTGCGGCCCGTGCCGGATGTTCGCTCCGGTCTTCGAGAAGGCGTCCGAGCAGCATCCCGACATCACCTTCGGAAAGGTCGACACTGAAGCCGAGCGGGATCTCTCTGCCTCCTACGGCGTGCAGTCGATCCCGACGCTCGTCGCATACCGTGACGGCATCCCGCTGTTCTCCCAGGCGGGAGCGCTGCCGGCAGAGGCTGTGGAAGACCTCATCGGCCAGCTGCGCGCGCTCGACATGGAGCCGCTCCGCGCCGAATACGAGAAGCAGAGGGCCGAGCACGAAGCGCGCTGATCGGCCGCGCCCGAGCGGGCGCGAACCCGATCAGCGGCCGAGGAGCTTGTGAAGCGAGGCGAGCTCTTCCTCGCTCGGACCTCCGGGATTCGCGCCGGCCGCTCCGAGGCCGAAGCCCGAGCCGGCGGCACCGCCGGAAGCCGGCTTGGCGCCGGAGGCGATCGCGGCGTTCTCCGCCGCCCGCTTCGCCGGGTTGCCAGACTTGGAGCCCTTCTTCTTCACCTGCTGCTTGCCACGGCCGCCGCTGAAGCCGGCGCCAGGGATCGGGCCCATGCCCGGAACCTGCGGCACCCCGCCCTTCGCGACGGTCTTCATCATCTTCGCGGCCTGTTCGAAGCGGTTGACGAGCTGGTTCACCTCGGTGACCGTGCTGCCCGACCCCTTCGCAATGCGCAACCGGCGGGAGCCGTTCAACAGCTTCGGCGTCGTGCGCTCGGCCGAGGTCATCGACTGGATGATCGCCTCGGTGCGCACGATCTCCTTCTCATCGAAGTTGTCGAGCTGCTGCTTCATGGCGCCGGCACCCGGCAGCATCCCCATCATCTTCTTGATGGAGCCCATGTTGCGCAGCTGCTGCATCTGCTTGAGGAAGTCGTCGAGCGTGAAGCTGTCGGTGGCGAACTTCTCGGCGACCTTGCGCGCCTCGTCTTCGTCGAACGCGTCCTGCGCCTGCTCGATGAGGGTGAGGATGTCACCCAGGTCGAGGATGCGGCTGGCCATGCGGTCGGGGTGGAACGGCTCGAAGTCGTCGAGCCCCTCGCCGGTGGAGGCGAAGATGATCGGCCGGCCGGTGATCGAGGCCACGGAGAGGGCGGCGCCACCGCGGGCGTCACCGTCGAGTTTCGAGAGCACGACACCGGTGAAGTCGACGCCTTCCTGGAACGCCTTCGCCGTGGCGACCGCGTCTTGACCGATCATCGCGTCGATGACGAAGAGCACCTCGTCGGGGTCGACGGCTTTGCGGATGTCGGCGGCCTGCTTCATCAGCTCGGCGTCCACGCCGAGACGACCGGCCGTGTCGACGATGACCGTGTCGTACTGCTTGGTCTCGGCGAACTTCAGCGCCTCCTTGGCGACCTTCACCGGATTGCCGACGCCGTTGCCCGGTTCGGGCGCGAACACCGGAACGCCCGCCTGCTCGCCGACGATCTGCAACTGGGTCACGGCATTGGGGCGCTGGAGGTCGGCGGCCACGAGCACGGGCGTGTGCCCGTCTTTGACGAGCCACTTGGCCAGTTTGCCGGCGAGGGTGGTCTTACCCGCGCCCTGGAGGCCGGCGAGCATGATGACGGTCGGCGGCTTCTTCGCGAACTGCAGGCGTCGCTGCTGGCCACCGAGGATGGCGACGAGCTCTTCGTTGACGATCTGCACGACCTGTTGGGCCGGGTTCAGCGCCTTGTTGACTTCGTCGCTCAGCGCACGCTCGCGCACCTTGCCGGTGAAGTCTTTGACGACATCGAGCGCGACGTCGGCGTCGAGCAGCGCGCGCCGGATCTCCCGGACGGTGCCGTCGACGTCGGCGGCCGACAGCTTTCCCTTGGTGCGGAGGTTTTTGAAGGTGTCTGCGAGGCGGTCAGACAGCGATCCGAAAGTAGCCATGATCCAGCCAGTTTAACGGTCGGATGCTGAGAGCACGCGCTCATTCAGCCGCCCGCGTACCTCCGGCCACTCTTCGGCGAGGATCGAGAACAGCACGGTGTCGCGCAGGGTTCCGTCCGCACGCCGCATATGCCGACGCAGAACGCCCTCGAAACGCGCCCCCAAGCGGTCGATCGCGCGCTGCGAGCGCTCGTTGCGCACATCGGTCTTCAGCTGGATCCGCCCCGCTCGCAGCGTCTGGAACCCGTAGCCGAGAAGCAGGAGCTTGGTCTCCGGATTCACGGCCGACCCCCACACCGAGGGCGCATACGCCGTCGACCCGATCTCGAGGCGCGCATCCTGGGCGACGATGTCGAGATAGGAGGTCTTGCCGATCACGGTCCCGACGGCGAGGCCGCGGATGGGCACGGAAGTGCGCACGAGCCACTGGAACTGGGGCCCGGGATCGCTGAGAGCCGCCAGCTGTTCGGCCAGCGCCGCCGGCGAGGCGGGCCGGCCCGCGAGGAAAGCCCAGACGCGATCATCGTCAAGCGCGGCGAACAGCTCGGCGGCGTCCTTCTCGGGATCGTGGACCCCGGTGAGCGTCACGACCCGACCGTGCAGCTCCGCGTTCGGGTCGAGCGGCCAACCGAACTCCTGCCAGGGCTCATCGCGAGGACGCTGATCCTCGATGGGCACGAAGGCGCTCATTCGTCCTGCGTGTCGATCGAGACGACATCCCCGCGAAAGTCGAAGCTCACGGTGAGCAGCGCATCCGTCTCGTCCGGACTGATCGAATAGTCGAAGGTGGCGAACACTTCGTCTTCGTCGGCGTGGTCGGGCTGGATGACCACGCGCAGCAGCTGGAGCGAGCGGAGCACATCGACAGCGATGTCGCCCGAATTGTGCACGAGGAGCTCCACCAGGCTGTCGCCGAGCTTCTCCACGTGGCTGTCGATGTAGGTCGTCGTCGCCGACGCCCGCGAACTGAGCTCGGCGATCAGCGCATCACGGGCTCGGGCGTCGAAGCCGTCGAGCGCATGGATGAGCGAGGCCGCCGCATCCAGTGCGAATGCCGGAACTGCGGCCTCATCGTCGGCGAGGAGGTCGACCTCCACCACCTGCTCGGTGACGTCGATGCTGTCGGACCAGGCCAGACCGCCGCTCGCCGTCTCGTCGATGATCCCGAAATAGTCGTGTTCGATGGCCATGTCGCTCCCTACCCCACCAATTGCTGCGCGAAGACGTGCGGCGTGAAACCGGTGAGGTCGTTGATCCCCTCGCCCTGCCCGACGAGCTTGATCGGAATGCCGGTCTTCTCCTGCACGGCGAGCACGAATCCGCCCTTGGCCGACCCGTCGAGCTTGGTGAGCACGAGCCCGGTCACACCGGCGTGTTCGATGAAAGCCTCCGCTTGGGAGAGCCCATTCTGGCCGGTCGTCGCGTCGAGCACGAGGAGCACCTCCGAGATCGGGGCCTGCTTCTCGACGACGCGTTTGATCTTCGAGAGCTCATCCATCAGACCGCCCTTGGTCTGCAGGCGACCGGCGGTGTCGATGATGGCGATCTCGATCCCCTCCTGTTTGGCGCGCTCAACGGTCTGGAAGGCGACAGAGGCCGGATCCTGCCCCTGCTGCTGCGGGCGCACGATCTGCGCACCGGCGCGGTCGGCCCAGGTGGCGAGCTGCTCGACGGCCGCCGCACGGAAGGTGTCTGCGGCTCCGACGATGACGGTGCGGTCGTAGGTGCGCAGGAATTTCGCGAACTTGCCGATCGTCGTGGTCTTGCCGACGCCGTTGACCCCGACGACCAACACGACCGCAGGACGTTCGCTGAGCTTGAGAGTGGTGTCGAGCTTCGAAAGCCGCTCCTCCAGGCTCTCGCGCAGCATCCGCTGCAGATCGGCCGGGTCGGTGGTGCGGTACCGTTCGACCTTCGCGCGGAGGTCGGCGACGATGGCCTCCGTCACATCCGGTCCGAAGTCCGCGGTGATGAGCGCCGTTTCGAGGTCGTCCCAGGTGTCTTCATCGATCGTCTTCTTCGAGAACATGCCGCGAAGCGCGCTCGACAGCGACCAGGGAGTGCGTTCTGCCATGGGCACGAGCCTAGTTGTTACGGTGTGACCATGTTCTCCCTCGTGGCGCTGTCGGCCGAGCTGGCCGAACAGCTCGTCGCCGTGCAGGAGACGGGTGACGACGCGGTGCACCAGGCGCGCACCCGGGTGCGGCGCCTGCGCAGTGTGCTCCAGGTCTACCGCCGCGCCTTCCAAAGCACGGCGGCCCGTCGCCTGCGACAGCGGCTTCGCGAGCTCAGCACGGCCCTCGGCGAGGTCCGCGACCTGCAGGTGAGGGCGAGCGCTCTCTCCGGGCTCGCTGCGGCCGGCACCGGGAACGACGGCGACGATGTGCTACTCCGCATCGCCGACGAGTCCGGTTCGGCCGCCGAATCCGCCCGTCTCTCGCTGCTCGCCGACCTCCGCCGAGCCGATCGCCGCGAACTCCTCGCCGAGCTGGAGGCGTTCGCATCCGCGCCGCCGCTGGGCGAGCACGGGCAGAAGCACCCACGCCGGTTCGCACGTCGCGCACTGGCCCGAGCGGCAGCGGCGATCAAGCCGCTTGGCCCCGACGACACGGCCGACCGGTTGCATGAAGCGCGGAAGGCCGCGCGGCGACTCCGCTACGCTGCCGAGGCATCCGTCGATGTACTGGGGCGTTCGGCCGTGAGGCTCGCTGCCGCGGCCGAATCCCTGCAGGAGTCGCTGGGGAGGGCGCGCGACCTTCAGCTTTTGTCCGAGTTCCTCGTGCGCCGGGCCGCGGCACCCGCGATGCACTCTGGGGAAGCGGAGGCGCTCACGCGCCTCGCGGCCGACTGTGCCGCGCAGTCGGCCGGCATCCTGAGCACACTCCCCGAACAGTTCACGGCCATCACCGCCGCCTGAGGAAGTCCACACGCTCGTCCAGCACCGGATCAGTGTGACCTTCTAGCGTTGGGGTGTGAGAGTCCGGTCCCTTGTGAGCGTGCTGGCGTCAGAGATCGCCGCTCCCGTGGCCATCGGCCTCCTGACCGCCGCCGTGCTGGCCGTCGCGCTCTCCGCCCACGGGCAGCAGATCTTCTTCTACGACGGCGACTCTCTCGTCCTCCCCCTGTTCCGTCAGTCCATCGCAGCCGGCCAGCCGATGGAATGGGTGATGTCGTCGCAGCTCTTCCTGCTGCCGGAGCTTCCGCTCTACCTGCTCTGCTCGGCGATCGTCGGCGGCTCGGTCAAAGCCGCTCTCGCGCTCAACGCGATCCTCAACTCGGTTCTGCTCTACGCCCTCTTCCGGGCCTGCGCCGCGCACATCGGCTGGCCACGCCGCTGGCACCGGATCGCCGCGCCGATGCTGGCCTCGCTGGTGTTCCTCGTGTTCGTGGCGCTCGAGATCCGGGGAACCCAGACGAACGGTTCCGTCGCCACGTTCACCCTGCTCACCACGTACTACTACGGCGCGACGATGACCGCGCTCGCCTTGCTGGCACTCGCACTGTGGCTGACTCGGGCGTTTCAACGGACGACCCCGGTGCGATCCCCTCGGTATGGAGTCTTCGCCGCGGCTTCGGCGCTGCTGCTCGGCGTGCAGACCGTGTCGAACCCCCTCGTGCTCCTGCAGTTCGCGGTACCGTTCCTGGGCGCCCTCGCCTTCGCCTCCCTCCTGCACGTGCTGCCCTGGCGGATGACGGTACTGCTCGCCGCGCCGCTCCTCGCCGGCGGCGCTGCCGGCTATCTCGCCCGCTTCGCGCTGTCACGCTACCTGCTGCCGAATGCCGGCTCCTATGTGCATTTCTCGCAGATTCCGGAGAGCCTGTCGTTCTTCGCCGGGGTGCTGCGAACCTTCGTCAGCACCCCGCTCGGGATCACCGAGGCCGTGCTCCTGCTGCTCCTCCTCGGCGCGGCGGTCGCCACCGGCATCCGGTCTCTCCGCGAGCCGCACCGCTCGCCCTCCGGCGTCGTGATCCCGGTGTTCGTGATCGGCTCGGTGCTTGTGACAGTGGTCGGCAGCGTGCTCGTCGGCAGCACGGCCACACGCTATCTCGGTCCTGTCTTCGTGTTCCCGCTCCTCGTCCTCCTCGCTCCGGCGCTCTGGCGCCGGAGCGCCAAGCGCGCGCATCGCGTCATGCGGATCACTGCGACCGTGGCCGGCGCCGCGGTACTCCTCGCCTCCGCCATGGTCGCCACCCCGGCTATCGCCACGCTGACGACCATCACCGCGCAGAGCGCGAGTCCCGGGCTGAGCTGCCTGCAGAGGTGGATCGGCGACCGGAACATCGTCGGGGAAGGCTCCTATTGGGCGTCACGCGCCCTCGATGTGTACGGAACGGGCCGCGTCGACGTTCTTCAGGTCGACAGCACCCTCGGCGCCCGCGCGTGGATGACGAACCTCGCCTCGTTCCGCGATCGAGCGCCGTCGTACTTCATCGTGGATGCGCCCTCCCGCCGCGCGCTCGCCATCCGCCTGCTCGGAACCCCGTCGGCCGTGATCGATTGCGGACCGTTCCAGGTGTACGACTACGCGGGAACGGCCGGGCAGAACCGGATGACCGTCAAAATAGCCTCGAGCGCCCGCTACCAGCTGACCAGGCGGGGGTACGCCGACCCGGTGGAATCCGCGGAACGCTAGCCGAGTGGCGGCCGGCGGCTCAGGAAGCCTGCTCCTGAGCGACGCGCTGGCCGACCACCGCCGAGACGCCGTCCTGCCGCATCGAGACGCCGTAGAGCGCATCTGCGATCTCCATCGTGCGCTTCTGGTGCGTGATGACGATGAGCTGGCTCGTCTCCCTCAGATCCTGGAAAATGGTGAGCAGGCGCCCGAGGTTCGCGTCGTCGAGTGCCGCCTCCACCTCGTCCATGATGTAGAACGGGCTGGGGCGGGCCTTGAAGATCGCGATCAGCAGCGCCACCGCCGCCAGCGAACGCTCACCGCCGGAGAGCAATGAGAGGCGCTCGATCTTCTTGCCGGCCGGTTTCACCGACACCTCGATGCCGGTCGTGAGCAGATCGTCGGGGTTGGTCAGCGAGATGCTCCCGGTGCCGCCCGGGAACAGGATGGGGAAGACGTAGCCGAACGCCTCCTTGGTGTCTTCGAAGGCCGACTCGAAGATCACCTGCATCTTCTCGTCGATCTCTTCGATGATCGTGAGCAGGTCTTTGCGGGTGTTGCTGAGGTCGGTGAGCTGCTCGGTGAGGAACTTGTGCCGTTGCTCGAGCGCCGCGAACTCTTCAAGGGCCAACGGGTTCACCCGGCCCAGCTGGGCGAGCTTGCGCTCGGCGGCCGCCAGCCGCTTCTGCTGCCGCTCGCGGTCGAACGGAACGGTCTCCACCGCAGCGGCGGGTTGGGATGCGTCGCCGGGTCCGTCCCGGTCATCAGCATCGGGCTCCGCCGCCTCCCGTCGGTCGATGTCCACCGGGATCGGCACCTCGGGCCCGTACTCTGCCACGAGCACGTCTTCGACGAGTCCGAGCTCGCTTCCCGCGCGCTCCAGGAGGCTGGACAGGTGCAGCTTCTTCTCGTAGATCTGCAGTTCGAGCCCGTGCACGCTCTCAGTGATCACCTGAAGTCGCTCACGCAGCGCGTTCTCCTCGCGACGCAGAGCCGAGAGCTCCTCGTTCTGGGTCGCCCGCCGCGCCTCGGCGCCGGCGAGTTCGACACGCGCCTGCGCGACCGACCGGTCGACCGAATCGAGCACGGCCGGCAGCGCGTCGATGACCCCTGTGGCGGCCTCCACCTGGCGACGACGGATAACGGCACGCCGTGCGGCCTCCTCCGCGGCGGCCCGCTCAGCGTCGAGCTGCCGGGCGAGGGCCTCTCCTCGGGCCTGCTCGGCACGCACACGCTCCTTGGCGGTCTCGACGCCGAGCCGTGCCTCCACTTCGGCCTCCCGCGTGGCTTCCAGTTCGACGGACAGCGTGTCGCGCGCGCTCACGTCGAGGATGGGCCGCGGTCGCGACCGTGCCGTCTCGAGCTCGGCCTTGGCCTTCTCGGCTGCGGCCCCGGCCTCGGCCACGCGGTCGCCCGCCAACGCCAACGCAGTGTTCAGCCGCTCGAACTCTGCCTGTGAAGCCTCCAACTGAACCTTGAGCCGGTTCAGTTGCTCCGTCTGGGCGGCCAGCCGGGCATCGAACTCGCGCAATGACGACAGGGCAGCCTGCGACTGCTCCTTCGCCACCTGCAGCACACCGCGCTGCTCGGCGAGAGCGAACCTGGCGCGATCGATCAGCGAGGTGACCTCGGCGAGCCGGTCGTCGGTCGCGTCGCGATCCGCGATCAGCTCGATGCGGCTCTGCTTGGCACCGGATCCGCCGCGCAGCACGAAATCGGTCAGCACCTCGCCGGTCTTGGTGATGATCGTCACCGGGCCGCCGAGCCGCCGCCCGCCATATGCAGCGGCCGCCGCCCGCGCTGAGGGCAGGTCGTCCGCGATGGCGGTGAACCCGAGGATGCCGAGCACACCACCGGGCGCCTCGACCACCGACCGGGCTGCGACGACCCCGTCGATGCCCCCCAGGTCGACATCCGACGCCACCGCGTCGGCGATGATCACTTCGACCCGGCCGAGCTCGTCGGCGGTGGCGTGGGCGATGGCCGCGAACGCGCCGTCTCGGTCGTGCGCGAGCACCGCGTCCGCCAGAGTGCCGAGGGCGGCCGCGATCGACGTCTCAAAGCCAGGATGCACGCGGATGTGCTCCGCGACGAGACCGGTGACCCCGGGCAGTCGGGCGGCGACCAGGGCGGCCGAACCGTCCTTCTGATCGAGGGCGAGCGAGAGCGCACTGGTGCGGGCGGCGAGGGCGTCGCGCTCCCGCTCCAGCGTGTGCAGGTCTTCGCGCAGGCGTTCGATCTCACCTTCGGCCTCGAACACATCGGCTTGCGCGAGCTCGTAGGCTTCGTCGAGGTTGCCCTCGCCGACGTCGGCGGTCGCCGCCTCCGCCTCCCGCGCGGCGAATTCGGCGCGCGCCTTCTCCCGCCGCTCGGTGGCGGCATCGAAGGCGTTCTGCTGCCGAAGGACCTCGCCGCGAACCGCCGCCAGCCGCTGGGCGGCGGCGTCGGCCTGCCCGCTCAGCTTCGTGATCTCCAGGTCGTGCCGGGAGACGAGGGCGCTCTGCGCGGCGATCTCCTCATCGACAGCGTCGAGGCGAGACCGCGCGGCCCGGGTGGTCGACTGTGCGGTGACCCAGGCGGCCTCCGCCGTCGACACCACGGTGCGCAGACGCTCCACCTCGTCCCGCGCGTCCTCGACCATCTGCGGGCTCACTCCGGGACGGGATTCGGGTGCCTCGGCCTGACTTCCGAGCAGCGCGAGCCGCTGGTTGGCCATCGTGTACAGATTGCGCAGTCGCTCCTGCACCGACTCGAGCCCGAACGCCGTGCGCCGGGCGGCATCCACCTCGTCGCCGACCTGCGCCTGCTCCAACCGGGCAACCCGCAGCTGCTTCTGCTCCAGTTGCTCCTGCAGCACGATCCGCTCGCTGTGCCGCTCCGATTCGGTCCGCCCGTGGTCGTCGAGCGCCGTGCGCAGGGTCACCACCTCGTCCGCCAACAGGCGGGCCCGCGCGTCACGCACGATCGCCGCGATCGACTGGGCTTCGCGCGCGATCTCGGCCTGATGCCCGAGCGGCTTCAGCTGGCGCCGGATCTCTCCCGCGAGATCGCTCAGCCGCGTCAGGTTCGTCTGCATCGCCTCCAGCTTGCGGAGGGTCTTCTCTTTCCGCCGGCGGTGCTTCAGGATCCCCGCCGCCTCCTCGATGAACCCGCGGCGGTCCTCCGGGCTGGCGTGCAGCACCGCGTCCAGCTGCCCCTGCCCGACGATCACATGCATCTCGCGCCCCAGACCGGAGTCGCTGAGCAGTTCCTGCACATCGAGCAGGCGGCACGCGGAGCCGTTGATCGCGTACTCACTTCCGCCGTTGCGGAAGAGCGTGCGCGAGATGGTGACTTCGGAGTACTCGATCGGCAGAGCACCGTCGGAGTTGTCGATGGTGAGGGTGACCTCGGCGCGGCCGAGCGGGCCGCGTGTGGAGGTGCCGGCGAAGATGACGTCCTCCATCTTGCCGCCGCGCAGCGTCTTCGCCCCCTGCTCCCCCATCACCCAGGCGAGCGCATCCACCACGTTCGACTTGCCGGAACCGTTGGGGCCGACCACGCAGGTCACGCCCTGTTCGAACGCGAACGTCGTCGCCGTCGCAAAGGATTTGAACCCTTTGAGCGTCAGGCTCTTCAGATACACCCGGCGCCCCTCATCTCTTTCGTCCCTCGAACACCTGCGCCAAATTTACCCGACGCGACCGCGATCACAGCGCCAGCAACGCCCGCGGACCCCGCACGAGCCTGATAAGCCGGTCAGACCGGCCCGGAAAGCGTCCCGACGAACCGGGTGCGATGGCGAACAACCGGAAGTAGGCTGAGGCTTTCGGGAGGGCGGGGAGGTGCCGACGGATGACCGAAGCCGGCCGCACCGTCATCGCTGAGCTCCCCGTCCCGTCGCGTCTCGGCACCCCGGAGTCGGCCGCCTTCGAGGAGATGGTCGCTGTTCTCAACGGTATCTCCGTGGAACTCTGGCACAACGAGGACTTCGTGGTCACAGCCGAAGCCGAACTGGCCGGTTTCCGGGCGCAGGAGTTCCGCGAGCTCATGGCGTTCGTCGCGGTCGTCGACGGCGCCATCGTCGGCCGGGTGCTCGCGATCTTCCCCTCGAAGAGAACGCAGTGACCGCCACTCTGCTCGTCCACGTCGTCCCTGCGCTCCGGCGGCGCGGAATCGGATCAGCCCTGCTCGCGAAAGGGGAAGATCTGGTCGCCGACGGCGGGCGCACCGTCATCTCGGCGTACACGGAGCATCCCGCTGCCGCCCTCCGTGCCGCCGCGGCCCACGACAGGGGCCGCGTGCACGCACCCATCGGCAGGGACGGGCTGCCGGCCGGGTCGCCGGAGGTGGCCTTCGCACTCCGCCACGGCTACCGTCTCGGGCAGGTGGAGCGTTCCAGCGAGCTGGCCCTCCCGCTGGCCGCGGAACGGCGTGGCCGGCTCGTCGCCGACGCTAGAGCGCAGTCCGCCGACTATCGAACCATCACCTGGTGGCGCACGGTCCCCGACGACCTCATCGCCGACTTCGCCGCTCTCAAGGCACGGATGACGGTCGACGTTCCGCAGAGCGGCATCGAACTCGACACCGAGACCTGGACGACGGCCCGCGTGCGGGAACACGAGAACGAACTCATCGCGCGGGGCGAGCCGCTGCTCGTAACCGCAGCCCAGCACCTCCCGAGCGGAACCCTCGTGGGGTACACCGAGATCGCGGTGCCCGAAGACGGCGACAAGGCCGAGCAGTACGACACCCTCGTCGCGCCGGCCCACCGCGGACATCGACTGGGCACGCTGCTCAAACTCGAGAACCTCGACCGGTTGGCCGAAGTCGCGCCGCACATCCGTCGCCTGCTCACCTGGAACGCCGCCGAGAACACCCCCATGCTCGCGGTCAACGACGCCTTCGGTTTCCGCCAGCACGGGCTCACCGGCACCTGGCAGAAGTCTCTCCCGTGATCTCGCAAACGGCGACTACGGACGCTGGCAGCGCGGGCAGAAGTGGGAGCCGCGGTTCATGAACTGCTCGCGCACAATGGTCGTTCCGCAACGTGGGCACGGCTTTCCCTGCCGACCGTAGGCGTTGAGGCTGTGTGAGAAGTAGCCGGAGGCGCCGTTCACGTTCACGTATTGGGCGTCGAAACTGGTCCCGCCCTCCGCGAGTGCCTTCGACAGCACCAGACGCACCTCGGCGAGCAGAGTGGTGACCTGTCGCTCGCTCAGGGACGCGGCGGGCTGCGCATAGTGCAGGCAGGCGGCCCACAGCGCCTCGTCGGCGTAGATGTTGCCGATGCCGCTGATGAGGGTCTGGTCGAGCAGGGCACGCTTGATCCCCGTGTTCTTGCGGCGGAGCGCGGCCGCGAACGCGCTGTCGTCGAACGCCGGGTCGAGCGGGTCACGGGCGATGTGCGCCACCTGGGAGGGAACCAGCGGCGCATCGGTGCCGAGACCACCCGCAGCACCGTCCGCGGTGGGCACGAGAACGTCGACCGCCATCGACCCGAAGATGCGCTGATCCACGAAGTTCACCCAGAACTCGCGCCGCCCGCCCGGGGAGGTCGACGGCGCTTCGATGTGCAGCCGGATGCGCAGCAGCCCGTCTTCGGCGAAGCCCGGCTCCCTCAGCAGGATCTGCCCGCTCATCCCGAGGTGGGCGACGATCGCCTGCGGAACGCCCGTCGCCGAGAGCGGGATCCAGAGGAACTTGCCGCGCCGCACAGGCATCGCGAGCACACGCCCTGTGACAAGTGCCTCGAACGAACCCGTCAGGGGGTCGTGCCGACGCAACGAACGCGGCTCGAACACGTCGACACCGAGTACGGTCGCATCGCGCACGGCGGGGGCGAGCCCCGCCCGCACGACCTCAACTTCGGGAAGCTCGGGCACGGCGCTGGGTGAGTTCGGTCCAGGCGGTGAGCGCCGCAGACATCTCCGCCTGCTTCTTGCTCGTGCCGTCGCCGCTGGCGGTCACCAGACCGTTCACCTCCACGGTTGCGTGGAAGGTCTTGCTGTGGTCGGGCCCGCTGTTGGTGACTGTGTACACCGGAACACCGGCTCCGCGGTGCGCGGCGGCCTCCTGCAGACTCGTCTTCGGATCCATCGCGGCGCCGAAACGCTGCGGGTCGTCGAGCAGCGGTTCGACGAGCCGAAGCACCAATGCGGTCGCCACCTCGCCTCCGGCGTCCAGATAGGTTGCGCCGATGATCGCTTCGACCGTGTCGGCGAGGATCGACGCCTTATCGCGGCCGCCGCTCTGGTTCTCCCCCCGGCCGAGCCTGAGATGCTCCCCCAGCCCGATCGTGCGGGCCACTTCGGCCAACGCCACTGAGCTCACGAGACTGGCACGGCGTTTGGCGAGATCGCCCTCGTCGAGGAGCGGATTCTCACGGAACAGCTTCACTGTGACGGCTTGACCCAGAATCGAGTCGCCGAGGAACTCGAGGCGCTCGTTGTTCGGGATGCCGCCGTGCTCATACGCGTACGAGCGGTGGGTCAGCGCAAGCTCGAGAAGCTCGGGGTCGATATCGACCCCGAGCTTCTCGATGAGTACGCTGCGGTCGGCGCCCGCCTCAGTAGAGACGTCGACTCCGGCCGGGGCGCCCGTGCTCGACGAGCGCTGACCAGACGAGCGGTGGCTTGGCAACCGACTGCTTAGACGTCGGCGACCTTGCGGCCCTTGTACTCGAGGAACAGGGCGGTGCCCGCCGAGTCCTCGACCACCTTGGCGCGGTGCGGCAGGCTGTAAGTGACCTTGCCGTTCTCGATGGTCTTGACGAGGGTGGGGGCCTCAGCCTTCCACTGCGAACGACGGGCGTGCGTGTTGGCGCGCGATTGTTTCCGCTTGGGAACAGCCATGACTATCTCTCTTCTCTGTCTCTGTCGGTGTCGGCAGGAACATCCTGCTTCAGGTTCTCGGTGGAACCAGCACTGGTGTCGGAAGCCTGGAGGGCCGCAAGCGCAGCCCACCGCGGATCGGTGGTCTGCTGGGGTTTGCGCTCCGGTACATCCGCCAGCCGCTCCCCGGTCTCGGGGTCGAGTCCCGGGCAGTCTGGCCGGCACACCGGCTGAAACGGCAGTGCTAGCACCACCGCGTCCCTGATCAGAGGTTCAAGATCCACGTGGTCATCGTGAACCTCAAAATCAAAAGCTTCGTCAGAAGAATACGCGAAAAGTTCCTGGATATCGACTTCGACAGGCTGTTCGATGTCGATCAGGCATCGCCCGCAGACACCGCTCGCCGTGGTTCGGGCCTCTCCGGAGACCAGAATGCCTTCATGCATCGACTCCAGACGGAGGGCGAGATCTATGGTCGCTCCGTCCGGAACGCTCACCAGACCCTCGCCCAGCTTCTCGTCGACCGGAAGGGTCAGGTCGAGCTCGCGCATCTCGCCGGGACGGTGCACGAGGTCGTACACATTGACGGTGTACGGCGTGGTTCTGAACTTGGTCACGGTCAACCATTTTACGCTTCAGCTCCTGACAGTTGCCCCCGGCGACCAATCGGAGGGGATCAACGACACGGGTACGAGGGCTGCCTTCACCCGCAAGGCGCGGCCGGCCTGGTGTTCGAGCGCCTCGAGAACCTGCGCAAGATCATCGCCGAGGCCCGTCACGGTCCCCCGGGTGGGCGGACCGAACGCATCCCGTTCGCGTATCTCCAGCAGACTCGTGATGGCCTCTTGGCCGGGTGTTCCAGCGACGGCCGACGCTATTCGGCCGGCGAACGCTCGCGGCGTCTCAGTGTCGGGAACCGCCCACCCGAGATCGCGCGCCGTATCGCGCAACTCGTCCCAGGCTTCCGCGGCGCCCGCAGACCCGTCGCCCAGCCGTCGCAGCCGGTTGCGGCGCCTCACCCGCCTCAGTACCGCCGGGGTCAGCAGCAGTGCGACGATGAGTACCGCGACGCCGAACCCGGTGGCCACCGGCTGCACCGGCGAGGTGTCGGCCGACCCGGTGGGGTTCGGCACGTTCGTCGGGTCCTTCGGCACCACGGGGCGCGAAGCCGAAGTGGAGGAGGATCCCGGAAGCGGTGCGGTCACCGGTGTTGTGGCCTCGGGCCGCGTGTAGCTCGGAATCGTTCCGCGCCCGACCGTCGGCTCGAACGAGACCCAGCCGACGCCGGCGAAATACAGTTCGGGCCAGGCGTGCAGATCGTCGCTGGTCACCGTGTACTGACCGGAAGTTCCCGTGGTGCCGCCGCTGGCGGTACCGGGAAGATAGCCTTCCGCCACACGCGACGGGATGCCGAGGGCGCGCGCCATCAGCGCCATCGCCGACGCGAAGTGAACGCAATAGCCGCTCTTGACCTCCAGGAACTTCGCGATCACCTTGGCGCCGTCACCGTCATAGCCCTGCTTGAGCGGGGTCTCGGTCGAGTAGACGAACCCGTTGTCACGGAAGTAGTCCTGCAGGGCGACGGCTTTGTCGTACTCCGAGACGGCGCCGGCCGTGGCGGTGCGCGCCGTCGACGTGATGATGGCCGGCAGGTTGGGCGGCAGGAACAGGTCGCGTTTGATCGAGGCGGGAATGAACCCCCCAGCCGCCTGCAGCTGCGCGGCCGTCGGCTCCAGGATGAGACTGGTCGCGGTGTACCGCTGCCCCTGCGTCGACGAGTTGATGCCACCGATCGTGAGGTCGTCCGGATCCCATGACCAGGTTCCACTCAGCCCTTTGACGCCCTGCACCGGGTACGGAACAGGAAGCCACCTGCTCTGCATGTTGTCGATCTGGACGTCGGTGGTGATCTTGGTCGTCTTGATCGTGGCGGAGAGTCCGAAGACCGGGCCGATCGTATTGCCGGCGGGCAGACGTTTTGTGTCGCGTTCGTGATGGTTCCAGACCGCCCCGGTGAACTGGTCGAGGGAAGCGAGCTTGAGGTACTGGCCGGTCGGCGCCGTCGTCGTATAGGTGAGCGTCTGCACGGCGGCCGGCCGGCGCAGGTCACGGCCCAGGTCGATGAGCGGTGTCACTGTGCCGCCGATCGAGATGCCGCCGGCTGTGAACGACGTCGCGCCGCCGCGCACGAAACCGGGTGCGGTGCCCGCGATCACAAGCGCGACGACCACCGACGAGGCAGCGATCGACAGCGCGGCCGTCGATCTCGGCGTTCCCGGCCGTCGCGTGCGCACATCGCATCGGAGCAGCCAGAGGAAGGCGAGCGCCGACAGCGCCAACGGCATCGGGTCGAGTCCGTCCCCGAGCAGGGCGGCGGGCACGAGGAGGACCAGCCCGACGGCGACCGCGGTGAAGGCCGGCGCCCGGAACGCGATCGCAGCGAGATCGAGCAGGATCGCCAGGATGCATCCACCCCCGACCACGAGGAACATGAACTCCGGCAACTCCTCCGCCGGTGTGCCCTGCTGCGCGATGGACACCATCGCCTGGTTGCCGAGCTCGGCGAAGCGGGCGAAGGTCGCGGGCATCGGGATGAGCCCGAGCAGTCCGGTGCCCGCGCCGAACGTCACCGTCATGATCATCAGTGCTTCAACCGCGAGCAGAACAGGGACGATGGGGCGCGGGACACCGAGCATCCGCAGCCCGGCGCCGGCAACGAGGATGAGCGAGGCGGCGAACAGCAGCGCGAACCACCAGCCGGGGCCGTCGATCAACCCGATCAGGCCGAAACTGACCGCGAACACCTGCAGCAGGAGGGCTGCGGTGATGCGCCAATAGCCGGTGCGGTCCGATCGCACCGCCGGCAGCGTCACGACACCGGCCGCGGTCTCACTCGCCATGCTGCACCACCACCCGTTGCCCTCGGAGGGCACGCTGCCAGCACTCCGCCGGGTCGTCGCCGGCGGTGAAGGGCACGCAGAGCCAGCCGGAGTCGGTCAACACCTCCGCGACGACGGGAGGGGCCGAGGCCGCGATGAAGGCCACAGCGGGATCGCACATGGATCGCAGGGCACCCAAGGCTCCCAGCTCGTCGATCGATCCTCCGATGATCATCGCGAACACCGGGACGGCTCGACCGGAGCGACGCAGACCGGCGGCCAGCTCGGCCACCGACTCGTCCCGTCCTTCGTCGTCTCGCTCGACCGCGGCGAGATCGGCGAGGAGCATCCGGTCGGCGCCACCGACATCGTAGGTGGGGGTCGCCGAGCCCAGCGTCCCGGTTCGCCCGGCCCCGCTCCGGCCGGAGAGCTGGCGCGGCCCGCTCTCCACCACGCTGACGACGAACGACTCATCCAGCAGATGCACGCCCACCGAGGCGACGAGGTCGACCAGGGTCTCGAACTCGGCCTCGGTGCCCGCGGGGGCGGTACGCGTGTCGAACAGGATCCATGCCTCGGGGTTGCTCCGACGTTCCTCCTGGCGCACCATGAGCTTGTCGTGGCGCGCTGTCGCCCGCCAGTGCACGCGACGCAACGGGTCACCCGGCCGGTACTCGCGGGCGATGAGTTCATCGGCGCTCGGGATGCTGTGCCGAAGCAGCTCATGCTCCGTGCCTTCGCTCCGCGCGACGTCGAGGTCGCCTTTCGAGAGCGCGCTCACCCGCGGCGTCACCACGAATTGGCGGGGTTGGCCGAGCGCATACTCCGCATAGGCGAGCCCGAACGGGTCGGTGCGACTCACGATGAGCGGGCCCACCGGATGCGCTCCCCGACGGAGCGCGCGCACATCCTGGCGCAGCACGATCGTGTCACGCCCGTGCGAGACGTTCGCCTGGTGCGCGCCCAGACGGGGAAAGGGTGCGGAGGGCTGCACGCCGACTGCGGGCGTTGCGAACTCGCGCCACCGGGCCGCGGGGCTGGGGCGCGGTGACTCGTTGCGCGCGGTCGTGACGACCGTTGCGGTCTCCCCCACGGCGACGACATCCGGGTGAAAGCTCCGCGTCACCGTGAGTCGCGGACGGTCGACCGTCACCGAGATCATCGCCGCCAGCGGAAGGATCGTCAGGAACAGCCCGACGAAGAGCACATCGGTTCGGCCGAAATATGCGGAGGCGGCCAAGGCGACGACCCCGACGGCGAACAGCGCCCCGCCCCGAAGCGTCGGGCGCGGCTTGCGCACCGGCGACGACGAGCGCGGATGCCGGGCCACGGTTCAGCCCGCCGCGCCGACTCTGGTTTGGCCGGATGCGCCGGCGCCGATGGCCCCCGACCCGACGGGCACCGGAGTCGACGCCACAATGCGCCGCACGATGTCGGCGATCACCGGGGCGCTCTCGTGGTGGTGGCCGAGCGCGCGGCTGGTCGGGAGCAGACGGTGACCGAGCACGGGCACGGCCAGCGCGTCGATGTCGTCCGGAAGCACGAAGTCGCGCCCATCGAGGGCAGCCTTCGCCTTCGCCGCACGCACGAGCTGGAGGGTCGCCCGCGGACTGGCACCCAGGCGCAGGTCTCGGTCTTCGCGGGTGGCTCGCACGAGGTCGACGGCGTACTGCTTCACCGGATTGGACGCGAACACGCCCCGTGCCGTCGTCATCATCGCCCGCAGTTCCACGGACGTCACAACCGGGCCTATCCGCGAGAGCGGACTCGATGTGTCCCTGGTCGTCAGCATGGCGAGCTCCGACTCGTCGTCCGGGTAGCCCATCGCGATGCGGGCCATGAACCGGTCGCGCTGCGCCTCCGGCAGTGCGTAGGTTCCCTCCATCTCGATCGGGTTCTGGGTGGCAACAACGATGAACGGTGCGCTGAGCGGGTAGGTGGAACCGTCAACGGTCACCTGCCGCTCCTCCATACACTCCAGAAGCGCGGACTGGGTCTTGGGGCTCGCCCGGTTGATCTCGTCGCCGATGACGATGTTGGCGAAGATCGCGCCCGGCTTGAACTCGAACCGGCGCTCCACCTGGTTGTAGACCGACACGCCAGTCACATCACTCGGCAACAGGTCGGGTGTGAACTGGATGCGGCTGACAGTGCAGTCCACTGATTTCGCCAGCGACTTCGCCAGCATGGTCTTGCCGACGCCTGGAACATCCTCGATGAGGAGGTGGCCCTCGGCGAGCAGCACCGTCAGCGCCGTGCGAACAGCGTCGTGTTTGCCGTCGATGACCGATTCGACATTGGTGGTGATCTGCTCGGCCGCACGACGCAGTTCGTCGAGCTGCATGGCCGGAGTCGCGCTCTGCTCCGCCTGGGCGGGTGCGACGGACGACTCCGTCGGCTGTCGTGTCGCGTAACTGTTCATGTCTCCTGCAGATACTCGTAGACGGCGGAAGGGACGTACGGGCTCACGTCACCGCCGAGCGCGGAAACCTGACGCACGAGCGAGCTGGAGACGTGGGCGTTCGCCGGATCGGGGAGCAAGAAGATCGTCTCGACCGCCGCGAGATTGCGGTTCACGATCGCCATCGGCGTCTCGTAGGCGACGTCGACCTGCGACCGAATGCCTTTGACGAGCACATGCGCTCCCACATCCGTGCAGTAGTCGACGAGCAGCCCGACACTCCACGACGCGACGACGATGGTGCCCGCTATGCCCGCATCCTGGATGGAGCGCTCGATGAGCGACACCCGCTGCGCGATCGGCAGCAACGCAGATTTGTCGGGGTTGTGCACCACGAGGACGTGCACCTCATCGAACAGGCCGGCGGCGCGCTCGATCACGTCGAGATGCCCGAGCGTGACCGGGTCGAACGATCCAGGGACAACGGCGATCCTGTTCATAGAACTTCAGACTATCCCGCCGCACCCGGCATTTCGTTGTGAATCTGTTACCAAAATGCAACCGGCGTGTCGCGAACCGATCGTCCGGTCAGGATTTCGCGAGGAACGCCCGTTCGCTCGCGTCGAGACGCCTCGCCAGCGCGGCCGCCAGCGCCGGATGGTCTGCCAGTCCCCCGCCGGTCTCCAGCGTCTGGCGCGCGACCTCGCGGGCCTCGGCGATGAGTTCACCGTCTGTCACGACGCGGAGCAGCCGCAGCGACGATCGGCCACCGGACTGCCGACTGCCCAGCACATCTCCCTCCCGACGCAACTCGAGGTCGACGGTGGCGAGTTCGAAGCCGTCGAGGGTCGCCGCGACGGCCTCGACCCGCTCGCGGGCGAGCGTCTCCTGCTCGGCCGAGGTGACCATCAGGCAGAGACCGGGAACACCGCCCCGGCCGACCCGGCCGCGCAGCTGGTGCAGCTGCGAGACACCGAAACGATCCGCGTCGAGGATCACCATCGCCGAGGCGTTCGGCACATCGACACCGACCTCGATCACCGTTGTCGCGACGATGAGGTCGAGCGTGCCTGCGGCGAACGCGCGCATGACCTCGTCCTTGACATCGGCCGCGAGCCGGCCGTGCAGCACCCCGATGCGCGCGCCGGCGAAGAGAGGATCGGCGCGCACCTGCGCTGCGACCGCCTCGACGTTCGCGACCGGCCGTGTCGGTGCCTCGCCGGGCTCCTCCCCGTCGTCTTCGGTCTCCTTGCCGCTGATCGCCGGGCACACCACGAAGACCTGCCGGTCTTTGCCGATCTCTTCGGCGGCACGCTGCCAGATCCGCCTCTCCCAGCCCGGGCGGTCGGCGAGGGGAACCACGAAACTCTCGATCCCTTGACGGCCTGCCGGCAGCTGGGCGATCGTCGACACGTCGAGATCGCCGAACACGGTCATCGCGACGGTGCGCGGGATGGGCGTGGCCGTGAGCACGAGCACATGCGGCGGCACTCCCCCCTTCGCCCTCAGCGCCTCCCGTTGCTCGACCCCGAACCGGTGCTGCTCGTCCACCACGACGAGACCCAGGTCGAAGAACGTCACCGCGTCACCGAGCAGCGCGTGCGTTCCGACGACGATGCGCGCCTGCCCCGACACCGTGCGCAACAGCGCCTTCTTGCGCTCAGCGACCGTGAGCTGGCCGGTGAGCAGCGTCGGCATCAGCCGCGCCGCAAGATCGGGACCGAGCACCTTCACGATCGAACGCAGATGCTGTGAGGCGAGCACCTCGGTCGGAGCGAGCAGCGCCGCCTGCCCGCCCGAGTCGGCCACCGCGAGCATCGCCCGCAGAGCGACGAGCGTCTTGCCCGACCCGACCTCACCCTGCACGAGCCGGTTCATCGGGGCCGACTCGGCGAGGTCGCGCGCGATCTCACCGCCGACCACATCCTGATCGTCGGTCAGCGAGAAGGGCAGGGCGGCATCGAACTTCTCGAGGAACCCGCCCGGCGTCGGCACCCGCGGCGTGGCGGCAACCCGGCGCGCCGCGGCCCGCTGCTGCACGAGGGCCGTCTGCAGCACGAATGCCTCCTGGAAACGCAGTGCATCACGAGCCCGCTGCCAGTGGGAATCCTTCTCAGGGCGATGGATGCGCTCCAGCGCCGTGCGAAACGGCAGCAATCCACGCTGCGCGGCGATCTCGCCGGGCACCGGATCGGCGACCGGCCCGAGCGCGTCGAGCGCGAGCTCGACACCCTTCTGCATCTGCCAGCTGGCGACGGTTCCAGTCGCGGGGTAGATCGGGATCGGAGTCTGGGCCCAGTTCTTCGCGGCCTCCGTTCCGACGGCGGCCGACGCAGCGTCGTCGGCGTCGAAGAGTTCATAGTCGGGGTGAGCGAGCTGCAGCGCACCCCGGTAGTCGGAGACCTTGCCCGCGAAGATGCCGCGCACACCGGGCACCAAGTCTTTCGCCCGCCAGGCCTGGTTGAAGAAGGTGAGCGTCAGGATCCCCTCGCCGTCGGAGATCTTCACCTCGAGGATCGACCCCCGCCGCGCCCGCATCGAGCGCTCCTGCACCCGGATCACCTCGGCCACGATCGTGACATTCTCGTCGATCGGCAGATTCGCCAGTGCGGTGAGTTCTCCGCGGCGGGCGTAGCGGCGCGGATAGTGGCTGAGCAGGTCCGCGACCGTGCGCATCCCGAACGCCTTCTCGAACGCTGCCGCGGTGCGTGCACCCAGAACGCCGGTCAGCCGGGAGTCGAGCGTGACTGTGTCGACCGACGCGCCCTCGCCTGCCGGAACCGCCACGGAACTCATGCTTCGATCGTACCGGCGACCCCCGTCGGCGCGGCGATCCGTTCGTCTCCGCTCGGTCGACGTGGCCGGCCCCGGCTCCCGGTAGGCTCAGCACCACCATGACACGCATCATCGCCGGGTTCGCCGGATCGCTCGCCCTGCACGTGCCGAAGAGCGGAACCCGGCCCACCAGCGACCGGGTTCGGGAGGCGATCTTCTCGGCTCTCGAGGCACGCGATGTGCTCGTCGGTGCGCGCGTGCTCGACCTCTACGCCGGATCGGGAGCGCTCGGCCTCGAAGCCGCGAGTCGCGGCGCCGTGACCGTCATGCTGGTGGAGCGCGACGGCGCCGCCGCCACCATCTGCCGCAAGAACATGTCTTCGCTGCTGAAGGCCGCCCCGCGCGACTCGAAGCCCAAGATCGAGATCCGGGCCACCGCCGCTCAGACTTTCCTCGGCAGCTCCGGGTCGACTTACGACCTCGTCTTCATCGACCCCCCGTACGACGTTCCGGAGGACGAGGTCGAGTCGATGCTCGCAGCGCTCGGCCCCCGTCTCGGTCCGCACGCCACCGTCTGCCTCGAGCGCAGCACCCGTTCGCCGGAGCCGGTGCTTCCCGCCGGCCTCGAACTCGACCGCCGCAAAGACTACGGCGACACCGCCCTCTATTGGCTCGCCCCCGCGTGACGCACGGTCGCCGCGCATCCGCCGGTGGTGCCGTCAGCCTGCATTGCCGTCCCAGCCCTCGTACGGGTCCCAGCCGCCGCGCTCGTCGAACGGACGCCCGGCGACGGTGAGACCGGAACCGTCGGTGACTCGGCCGATGGCACGGAATCCTCCCGGCAGCCGCGTCCCGGGGCGGAAGGTGGCGAGAAGACTGTGATCTTCGCCGCCACTGAGCGCCGTTCGGATGTCCTCGCCGAGCGCCGCAGGATCCAGATCGATTCCGACCCCGCTCGCTTCGGCCACCCGGCGCGCGTCGAGTACCAGCCCGTCGCTCAGATCGAGCATGGCGGTGGCACCCGCCTCCGCGGCGAGTGGGCCGTCGGCGATCGGCGGTGACGGCCGGAGCTGGGCTGTCACCGGCCCCGGATACGCGCGCAGCACCGCGTGGAACCTCGCTCGATCGGGCTCACCATACGCATCCACCGCCTGCTCGAACAGCAGACGCAGCCCGGCCGCTGCCTGACCGAGCACGCCGGAGACCGCCACGGTCTCCCCCGGCCGGGCACCGCTCCGCAGCACCGGGGCGCGGCCCTGCAGATCGCCGAACGCCGTCACCGCGATGGTGAACGTGTCTGAAACAGAGAGGTCGCCGCCCACCACGCCGCAGCCCGGCGCGAGCGCAGCGCACGCTTCGCGGAGTCCGTCGGCCACGGCGAGCAGATCGTCGACAGGGGTCGTCGACGGCGCCGCGATGGCCACCACCAGACCGGTCGGCACCGCCCCCATCGCCGCGACATCGGAGAGGTTGGTGGCGGCGGCCTTCCAGCCCAGGTCGTACGGCGCCGACCACGCCCACCGGAAATCGGGGCCGTGGATCATCATGTCGGTGGTGACGACGTATCGTCCGTCCGGCGCCGCGAGCACGGCAGCGTCGTCGCCCGGGCCGAGCAGCGCGGACTTCGCCGCGGGAAGCCGCGGGAAGATCCATTTCAGCGTCTCGCGCTCCGATGCCTCCCCCAGCGTCGTTCCACCGGCGGCACTCCCAGACATCGTCATGCATCAAACGGTAGCCTGAATCCGATGTCCAGTTTCCCCCGCGCGCGCCGTCGCCACACCGCCCTCGCAGTGATCCTCGCCACCGCCGTACTCGCCCTCACCGGATGCACCCCCATCGTCTCGCTCGACGCAGCGGCCGGCTCCAACGCAGTGGGTTGCGCCGAGATCAGCGTGCGCCTGCCGGACACGGTCGGCGGTGAAGCGCAGCGGGAGACGGATGCGCAGGCCACCAGCGCCTGGGGCGATCCGGCGGTCATCCTCCTGCGGTGCGGGGTTCCCCCGATCGGGCCGACCACCAAACCCTGCATCACGGTGAACGGCGTGGACTGGGTGCTGATGAACGATCCGGCCGACAAGTCGCTCGTCTACCAGACCTTCGGTCGCACCCCGGCGACCGAGGTGATCATCAATCACGTGTCGGGCGTCTCTGACACCGTCGTGCTCCCTGATCTGGCCAGCGCGATCGCGACCGTGAAACAGACTCAGAAGTGCCTCGCGACGAAGGATGCCGACCCGGCCTCCTCGCCGACCGCGACCCAGACGCCGACGCCCACGCCGTCGAACTGACCTACGCGCGGGCCAGCGCCACCGAGATCAGTTCGTCGATCAGCGCCGGGTAGCTGAGACCCGACTCCTGCCAGCAGCGGGGGAACATCGAGATCGGCGTGAAGCCCGGCATGGTGTTGAGCTCATTCACGACGAAACCGTCCGCCGTGAGAAAGAAGTCGACCCGGGCCAGCCCCTCTCCGCCGATCGCATCGAACGCCGTCGTCGCAAGGGCCTGCATCGTCGCAAGCTCTTCGGCGTTGAGGTCGGCCGGGCATACGAGGTCGATCCCGGGGGCATCGAGGTATTTCGCGGCGAAGTCGTAGAAGTCCCGACCGGAGATCACGATCTCTCCGGCCACCGAGGCGCGGGTGGCTTCGCCGGGGCGGCCACCGAGCACCGCGATCTCGACCTCGCGGCCCACGAGACCCGACTCGATGAGGATGCGGTCGTCTTCGGCGAAGGCGATCTCGATGGCGGCGTCGAGGTCGGCGGCCTCCTTGACCTTGCTCACGCCGACGCTCGAACCGGCACGCGCCGGTTTCACGAACGAGGGAAGCCCGAGCTCGGCGGCGGCCGCCCGAACCGCATCCGGATCGGTACGCCACTCGTACGCGGTCACCGTTCGCCACGGCGCGACGGGGATGCCCGCCTGCTGCAGCACACTCTTGGTGAAGTGCTTGTCCATGCCGAGGGAGCTCGCGAGCACGCCGCTTCCGACGTACGGAAGGTCGACGAGTTCGAGCATCCCCTGGACAGTGCCGTCTTCGCCCCAGGGGCCGTGCAGGATCGGGAACACGATGTCCACCCGGCCGAGCGAGCGCGTTACTCCACCCTCGGTCACGGTCAACTCGTGCGAGCTCGCGTTCTCGGGCCAGTGCACCCGCGTCGCGTTGTCTTCGACGGTCGGGAGCTCCTCGGTGTTCAGTGCGAACCGGGCCGCATCGTCCGGCTGCAGGGTGAAAGCGCCGTCCGCGGTGATGCCGATCGGGATGACGTCGTAGCGTGCGCGGTCAATCGCGGCCAGAACTCCGGCCGCCGTCGCGCAGCTGATCGAATGCTCGCTTGATCGCCCCCCGAAGAGAAGCGCGACCACGAGTTTGTCCGTCATCCAATGTCCTTTCGCCCTGCGGCTCCCCCGAATCCGTCGTGAGGTGGGGAGCGATGTCTTTCGGGTCGAGCGTACCGGCCAGCACCTGGCTCACCTGTCGCACGATCGGCATTTCGACGCCGCGCGCCTCCGCGAGCTTCAGGATGGGCGCCACCGACGCCAGACCTTCCGCGGTCTGGTTCATCTGCTTCACCACATCCGTGAAGCTGTAGCCCTGGCCGAGGAGTCGTCCAGCGGTGTTGTTGCGGCTGAGCGACGACTCGCAGGTCGCGATCAGGTCACCGAGACCGGCCAGGCCGGACAGCGTCGCCGCCTCGGCTCCATAGGCGACCGCGAAGTCGGTCATCTCCACGAGCCCGCGGGTGATGATCGACGCCTTGGTGTTCTCGCCGTAGCCGACACCGTCGACGATGCCGATCGCGACGGCGATGAGGTTCTTGAGCACTCCGCCGAACTCCGTGCCGATCACATCGGTGTTCACGAAACTGCGGAAATACCGGTTCGTCGCCGCCATCGCCACCGTCTGGGCGGTCTCCAGGCTCACCGACGACACGACAGCGGCCGTCGGCTGCTCCCGCGCGATCTCCAGAGCGAGGTTCGGGCCGGAGGCGACGGCGATGCGTTCGGCCTCCACCGGGAGCCCCTGGGCGATGACCTCGCTCATGCGCAGGCCGGTTCCCTTCTCCACGCCCTTCATGAGGCTGACGACGATCGTCGACGGTCCCAGATAAGGCGTGATCGCTTCGAGGTTGGAGCGCAGGGTCTGGCTCGGGATGGAGATGAACACCACCTCCGCGCCGTTCATCGCGTCGCCGAGTTTCGATGTGGCCCGCAGGTTGCGCGGCAGATTGATCCCCTCGAGGTAGTCGCTGTTGCGTTTGACCTCGTTGATCTCCCGAGCCAGCTCAGGTCTCCTCGCCCACAGCGCCACATCCGAGCCGCCGTCGGCGAGGATCTTCGCGAACGTCGTCCCCCAGCTGCCGGCACCGAGAACGGCGACCCGGCGCGGCGCGACCGCGGGCCTTCTGGCAGAGCTAGCTCTCAAAGCGGCCCGTCTCCTTCTGGTCGTGCTCGGCAGGGTTCCACCGGGTCTCGGGAGCTTTCTCGCCACGGAGGTCCTCCAGCAGCGCTGTGATGGCGTCCATGATTACAGCCGTCGCTTCGTTCAGCGTCGCTGCGTCGAGGTTGCGTCCCCGGAACGCCGAGAGGTCGACGGGATCGCCGAACTTCACCGTGACCGTCTTACGCGGGAAGAAGCTGATCTTCTTGCCGTAGCGCGCCATGACCGCCTGTGTTCCCCAATGGGCGACGGGGATGACCGGGATATCGTGTTCGAGGGCCATCCTCGCGGCACCCGTCTTGCCTCGCATCGGCCAGAGGTCGGGGTCGCGGGTGAGCGAGCCTTCGGGATAGATGATGATGATCCCGCCCTCGTCGACGAACTTCTGCGCGGCCTGGAGGGGCGCCGCCCCCCGACCACCCGAGCGCTCCACCGGAACTTGTCCGGACTTGCGGAGCAGCCAGCCGACCACGGGAACTGTGAACAGGCTCCCCTTCGCGAGGAACCGCGGCATCCGGCCCAGGTGCCAGCTGACCATACCGATCATCACGGGATCGATCTCGCTGTAGTGGTTCGGCGAGACGACGTACGCGCCCCGTCGGGGAAGCTTCTCGCCGTCGATCACCGTGAAACGCACGGCGATGCTCATGATCGGGATGACAATACCGGCGAGCACCCAGAAGATCGAGGGCCGGCTCGTCTCTTTCCGGGGGAGTTTCACGGATGCGGGCGCAGGCTTCTGCTCTGAAGAGGGTCGGGACACGTCCCTATTATCCTTCGAGAACGAAGTCGGCTCCCAGCTGCTCCAGCTTGGTGATGAAGTTCTCGTAGCCGCGACTGATGATCCCCACGTTGCTGACGGTCGACCGCCCCTCGGCGCTGAGCGCCGCGATGAGGTGGCTGAAGCCGCCGCGCAGGTCGGGAACCACGATGTCGGCCCCGTGCAGCGGCGTAGGACCGGCGATGATCGCCGAATGGTTGAAGTTGCGCTGACCGAACCGGCAGGGGTGACCGCCCAGGCAGTCTTTGTGGATCTGGATGGTGGCGCCCATCTCGACGAGCGCATCCACGAAGCCGAACCTCTGCTCGTACACGGTCTCGTGCACGATCGACACGCCTTTGGCCTTCGTCAGGGCCACCACGAGCGGCTGCTGCCAGTCGGTCATGAAGCCGGGATGCACATCCGTCTCGATTACGACCGGCTTGAGCTCGCCACCGGGGTGGAAGAAGCGGATGCCGTCGTCGTGGATCTCGAACGCGCCGCCGACCTTGCGGAAGACGTTGAGGAAGGTGAGCATTTCGGGCTGGCGGGCACCACCCACGTAGATGTCGCCACCGGTCGCCAGCGCGGCCGCGGCCCAACTGGCGGCCTCGTTGCGGTCGAACAGCGCGGTGTGGCTGAACCCGACGAGCTTCTTGACACCCTCGATGCGGATCACGCGGTCGGTGTCGACCGTGATGATCGCACCCATCTTCTGCAGGATGTTGATGAGATCCATGATCTCCGGCTCGATGGCCGCACCCTTCAGCTCGGTGATGCCCTCAGCGCGCACCGCCGTGAGCAGAACCTGCTCGGTGGCGCCGACGCTCGGGTAGGGCAGCTCGACTTTGGTGCCGGTGAGCCCGTTCGGCGCAGTCATCCGGATGCCGGTCGGCAGCTTGTCGACGATGGCGCCGAACTTGCGCAACACCTCGAGGTGGTAGTCGATCGGCCGGTCGCCGATGCGGCAGCCGCCGAGGTCCGGGATGAACGCCTCGCCGAGGCGATGCAACAGCGGCCCGCAGAACAGGATCGGGATGCGGCTGGAGCCGGCATGGGCGTCGATATCGGCCATGTGGGCGCTCTCGACGTTGCTCGGGTCGAGCAGCAGCTCGCCCTCGTCCGCTCCGTCGGTGACCTTGACGCCGTGGATCTCCAGCAGGCCCCGTACGACGCGCACATCACTGATGTCGGGGACGTCCCGCAGCACGCTCGGCCCCTCTCCGAGGAGGGCTGCGACCATCGCCTTCGTGACGAGGTTCTTCGCCCCCTTCAGTTCGATCCGGCCGCGGAGGGGGATGCCTCCGTTGATCGCGATGCGATCGCCTTTGAGGCCGACGTGGGCTCCTGCCGCCTGGGCGTCCTGAAGAAGTGAGGTCAAAGTTTCACCGGTATCGTCTTGGGCCGCCAGCTCTCGCGACGGGCTTCGAATTCTGTGATGTGCGCCTCGTCGCGCAGGGTCAGGCCGATGTCGTCCAGCCCTTCGAGCAAACGCCATCTAGTGTAATCGTCGATCTCGAAGGAGACCGTGAGTTCACCGACACTTGCAGTCTTCGCAACCAGATCGACTGTCGCTTCTATTCCCGGCTCCGCCTCGATGACAGCCCAGAGGCGTTCGGCGTCCTCTTCGCTGATCTGGCCGGCGAGGAGCCCCTGCTTGCCCGCGTTTCCGCGGAAGATGTCGGCGAAGCGGGGGCTGAGCACCGCTGTGAAACCGTAGTCTCTGAGGGCCCAGACGGCGTGCTCGCGCGAGGATCCGGTGCCGAAGTCGGCGCCGGCGATAAGGATTTTGCCCGCCCGGTACGGCTCCTGGTTCAGGATGAACTCCGGGTCCTGCCGCCAGGCGTAGAACAGCGCGTCGTCGAATCCGGTCTTGGTGACGCGCTTGAGAAACACTGCAGGAATGATCTGGTCGGTGTCCACATTGGAGCGGCGGAACGGTACGGCCACGCCGCTCACGGTCGAGATCTTGTCCATCAGGCGCCCACCTTCTCTCCAGCGCGGGTATCGGAGAAGTCCTGTCCGGGCGTGTCGCCGCGCGGGCCGTCGTCGAGATCCCACGGGCTCGACAGGGTTCCGCGCACCGCGGTGGCCGCGGCGACCAGCGGCGACACGAGGTGGGTACGTCCGCCCTTGCCCTGACGGCCCTCGAAGTTGCGGTTGGAGGTGGATGCGCAGCGCTCCCCCGGCGCGAGCTGGTCCGGGTTCATCCCGAGGCACATGGAGCAGCCGGCGAACCGCCACTCGGCACCGAACTCTTCGACGATCTTGTCGATGCCCTCTGCTTCGGCCTCGATGCGCACCCGGGCGCTCCCGGGCACGACCATGACGCGAACACCGTCGGCCTTCTTGCGCCCCTTGATGATCGAGGCGAATGCCCGCAGGTCTTCGATTCGGCTGTTGGTGCAGGAACCCATGAACACGGCATCGACGGGGATGCTCTTCATCGGCGTCCCGGCCTCGAGATCCATGTATTCCAGCGCTCGCTCGGCGGCGGCGCGCTGGTTGGCGTCGGCGATGTCGGCCGGGTTCGGCACGGCCTTGCTCAGCGAGACGCCCTGACCCGGGTTCGTGCCCCAGGTGACGAAGGGTTCGATCTCGGCGGCGTCGAGGAAGACCTCGGCGTCGAACACCGCGTCATCGTCGGTAGCGAGCGTGTTCCAGTATTCGACGGCGTCGTCCCAGTCCTGGCCGGCGGGAGCGTGCGGGCGACCCTTGAGGTAGGCGTACGTGGTCTCGTCCGGCGCCACCATGCCGGCACGGGCGCCGGCCTCGATCGACATATTGCAGATCGTCATGCGGCCCTCCATGGAGAGGGCGCGGATCGCGCTGCCGCGGTACTCGAGCACGTAGCCCTGCCCGCCACCGGTGCCGATCTCGGCGATGACCGCCAGGATGATGTCTTTGGCCGTCACACCCGGGCGCAGTTCTCCTTCGACCGTGATCGCCATGGTCTTGAACGCCTTGAGCGGCAGCGTCTGCGTGGCCATGACATGCTCGACCTCGCTGGTGCCGATGCCGAACGCCATCGCACCGAAGGCGCCGTGGGTCGACGTGTGCGAATCGCCACAGACGACGGTGATGCCCGGCATCGTCAGGCCGAGCTGGGGACCGACGACGTGGACGATGCCCTGCTCGATGTCGCCGAGGGAGTGCAGGCGGATGCCGAACTCCTCGGCATTCCGGCGCAACGTCTCGATCTGGGTACGGCTGGTGAGATCGGCGATCGGCTTGTCGATGCCGATGGTCGGGGTGTTGTGATCTTCGGTGGCGATCGTGAGGTCGGGCCGGCGCACCGGGCGCCCCGCCATCCGCAGGCCGTCGAACGCCTGTGGGCTGGTGACCTCGTGCACCAGGTGCAGGTCGATGTAGATGAGGTCGGGCGTGCCATCCTCGCCTTTGACCACCAAGTGGTCGCGCCAGACCTTCTCGGCCAGGGTCAGTGCTCGTCCGTCGACGGACTCGGGCCGACGGTCGGAATCGGAACTCATGGGACTCGGTACTCCTTGCTTGCTTCGGTGGTCAGCCAACGACGAACTCCGCGACGAGGGAGGCCTGAAGACTAGGACCCGTCGCGGCAGCTAAGGAGGAGCACACCGTAGAACACGTTGTCAGGTTATCACCCGAATCGGGCACATCCCTGTCACACGCGCTCGACGCGCACCACGAGCCGACCAAGGCGCACCACGGCACCGTTGGCTGCATCCGCGGGGATTCCGGGCACCAATTCCGTCTCTGCGCCACCCGGGGCCACGACGACGATCCCGTTGGTGGAGTGCACATCGGTGACGCGCACCGACCCCGACGACGGCTCGAAGGCCGCATGGGTCTTCGACACTGAGGAGGCTGGGTCGTCCACCGTGATCAGCTCCGCTTCGCCCCACGGGCCGAAACCGACCGGGTTGCGCCCGACCAGCACCGTCCCATCGAGGGGGATGAAGCGCCCAGTCGGCAGTACGAGGCGCCAACGCGGTTCCCGGCTCTGGGCTCCGACCATCACGTCCGGCGCCGTCGGAGGCCGGAAGACGGGAAGCTTGCCGCTGCGCGCAGGCGCCCGCCTGGTCTCGGTTCCGGTGTCTTCGCGCGGCGGGATCAGGTTCGGCGGGGGAACGATGAAGCCGGACGAGTCCACCAGGCCACTATAGGGCCACGTCGCGACGGCGGCGCCGGTAGCGGAAGGACGCCAGCCTCGCCCGGAGCCAGCCGGCCGAACTCGTTGCCTCGGCCAAAGCGGCATCCGTTCCCGTCCACGCGGCCACAACTCTTCCCTCCGAGACAGTGCTCCCGTCGAACACGGCTGCGTCGACCCGCCGGGCGAGCGGGGTCAGGCCGTCTTCTGGCGTACGGAGGTTCTGCTCGGAGGTCTGCCGTTCGAGGGCCGCGGCGGTCTGTAGCCGCGTCGCGTTGCGGGGAACGGCGAGCCCCAGTTCGACGTAACCGTCGGTGAGCTCGTCCCAGGCGCCGGCCGCCTGCCGATCGGGCGGCCCCTGTGATCGCCGCAGGCGACGCCGGCGACGTTTGAGGGCTCCCACGACGAGCAACGGCACGAAGTAGAGCAGGGCCGGGATACCGATCACACCGGAGACCACCCAGGCCCAACCGGGGATGCCGAAGCCGGCTTTCGGATCTTTGTGCTCGTTGTCCTTCGTCTTCACGGGAGTGAGCAGCTCTTGCGGTTTCGCGTCGGCCGGTGGTGGCTGACGAACTTGCGGCTGCGGTTCGAGCTTCGGCTTCGTCGTCTGATTCTTGGGGGCATCCGTCTTCGTGGGCGTGGGGAAGAACGGAACCCAGCCGACGCCCTCGAAAGCCACTTCATCCCACGCGGTCACGTCATTCCCGGTCACCGTCGTCGACTGCCCGGCCACGACCTTGGGGGCGAACCCCATCACGATGCGGGTCGGATAGCCGAGGCGGCGCGCCATCAGGGCGAACGCACCGGCATACTGCTCCTGATCGCCGACCATCGGCTGCTTGGCGAACAAATCGGTCATCCGGTCGGCGCCCTCCCCGGCTCGCGACGGCACCGGATCCGACGCCCGCCCATGGCTGAGGTAGCCGAACGTCTTGAGGGAGCGCTCGATATTCCGCAGTTTCTGGATGGCGCTCGTCGCCGAACCGGCGTACTCCTCCGCCTTCGCCGAAACGATGTCAGGAATGTTGGTCACCGGAGGCAGCGTCATGGCGGCCGGTGCCACCCGCGCCAGCGCCTTGTCGTTGGGGATCTTCTGAGCGGTGGCGGAGAGGGTGTAGCGCAGTCCGTCGCCGACGCCGCTGGTGACGGCCGTTGTGCCGGTGACGGTGTTCACGCGCACGGTTCCGGCGGGGTCGTCGCCACGGTACGCGTCGAAACCGAGGTCGGTGACGTAGCCGATCGTCGGCAGCCAGACATCCGAATAGTCGGCGATGACGATGCTCGCCGTCGAACGCGCGCCCGCCGTGAACAGAGGCGGGCGCGGGATCGTGCTGCCGAGCAGCTGGAAGGTCCCGGATGCGGTCGAACCGGCATCGGGAGCCGTAACGCTCCACACCACCCCGTCGTAGCTGTCCATCGTCGCCAGGCGCACGAGCTGACCGGAGTCCAGTCCATCCGCGGTGAAGAGCTTCGTCTTCTCGAGGTCTTTCGTATAGTGGCGGAAACCGGCGAGCGGACTCGGGTAGTCCAGCGGATCGAAGGGTGGGGTGACTTCCTGCCGGAGCACGAATCTGCTGGCCGCCGGCGGTGTCAGCACCGACCCGGCCAAGGCCCCGGCCACGACGGACCCGATCACGACGATACCGGTGCCCACCAGCCGTCGCCGACGGAGCCCGGCGTCGACGGAGACCTCCACCGCTCCGGCGCGCCCCCGCCTCCAGCCGAGCCAGATCAGCGCGACGGCGGCGAAGAGAACGCCGCGCACTCCGGCGAAGTACGGGTCGCGGGTGCCGAGAAGGATTCCGGCGACGAACAGCAGCAGGGGGCCGGTCAGCAGCACCGCAGCCCGGGCGACTCCGCGCGTTCGCGCCGCGGGCAGCCAGCGAACGGCCAGCGAGACCGTCACCAGCGCCACGAGCCAGCTCGCGAAATAGGGAACGACGGCCACATACGGCGGAGCCTCCAGAGGCGCCTGCAGCGTCACCGCATCCGCCCAGCCGAACACCGCGCCGAGGACCAGCCCGGACAGGCTGTCAAGCGACGGCAGCACAGCGACGGTGGCCTGACCAGGCATGGCGAGCGGTGTACCCAGAAGAAAGTAGGCCGCGAGAGCGAGGGCGACCGTGATCGGCACGGAGAGGCGGAGCATCCGGCCGAGCACCGCGACACCGCCGCCGATGACCAGCCCGCCGAACGCCGCGAGGGCGAACGAATAGTGCCCGAAGGCCGGCTCGAATCCCAGCACGGCCAGCGCGCTGAGCGCGGAAAGGACTCCGACATCCAGCCACGAGGTCGCCGGCAGTCGGTCGACAGCGGAGGCACCGTTCCCCGCGGGGGCGACCGGACGCGTCGTCGCGCTCACCGTCCGGCCCGTTTCAGGAGTGCGGGTAGCTCGCCCAGCTCGGAGACGGTGGCGAGCATCATGCCGCCCAGCCGGCTGAGCCTGGGCTCCCCGGCTGCATCGACCCGCACCGCGACGATCTCGGTGTCGTTCCCGAAGAGCGTGACCGCCGCACGCAGCTCCGCCGCCCCCAGTCCGGAGCCGACGACGAGCACGACGAGACTCGGCGAGGCGAGACGCAGCGTGCTCTGGCGGACGAAGTCGCGCAGACTCGCGTGCATCCCGTCGACCGGCTGGATTCGGCAGGAGTCGTCGAGCAGGGCCGTCGGCGTCGCCACCCGCAATGGCTTGCGCTGCCAGACGGCGTCGATCTCGGTCTCTTCGCGGATCACTTGGCAGCCGATGGACGCCAGCACCGAGACGCCCAGCTCGAACTCATCGTCCGAGGCGAAATGCGCCCGCTCAGCGTCGAAGACCAGCAGCAGCTGGGAGCGCCGGGTCTCCTGGTATTGGCGCACCATCAGCTGGCCGGTGCGCGCCGAGGTGCGCCAGTGGACGTTGCGGATGTCGTCCCCGGGCTCATAGGTGCGCAACGCGTGGAATGCGAGGTCGCTGTCGGTGATGACTTTGGTGGTCTGCCCCTCCAGGTCGCGCACCAGACCGCGCGCGGTCGCGACGAGGCGTGTCGTTCGCGGATGCACGAACAACTCGACCTGTCCCGTCCAGGCAGTCGTGCGGCGAACGAGGCCCAGCTGGTCGCCGCGCACCGAGAGAGCCGGGCCGGCCAGGATGAGGGCCCGGCGGGCGGTCGGAACAGCGAAGAGCTCCTCGGTCTGCGCCCCCGCGGCGAGACGGGGGATCATGAACTCCGCCGTGCCGGCGCCGACCGGCAGCTCGACACGGGTCGGCAACACCGCACGCGAGCCGGTGTTGGTCACTTCCATCCTGCCGAGCGCTCGCTCCCCCGCGACGACCCGCCTCGGGTTCAACTCGATCTCGACCGCATAGGTCGAGCGGCCGAAGACGAAAGCGAGCGCGATGAGGAAGGCGGCGAGAAGTGTCGCGGCGACGAAACCGAACTCCGCCCAGGCGAACACGACCGCGAGCACGATCGAGACCACGGCTCCGGAGAGCGCGATCCAGCCCAGTGGGCTGACGACCGCCAGCACCGGTCCGACCCGCCCCGCCACGACCCGCCAGGCGGGACCGAACGCTTTCACCCCGGCGCCGAGACCGCGGGAGAGAGCATCCCGCACCTGTCCGACGGCGATACGGCTCTGCGAGAGCGCCGGAGGACGCCGTCGACGGCCGGATGCCGGGGTCGCGTCGGCTGAGGGCGCGGCAACCGGGGGCGCAGCGGAGGTGGCGGTCTGTGCGGTCATGGCGGGAAGGCGCTCAGGCGGCCCGATAGGCCGGCGGGTTCGCTTCGGCGACGGCGCGGCCCACGATCTGCTCCGCGGTCACCCCGGCGAACTCGGACTCCGGGTCGACGATGACACGGTGGGCGAGCACGGGAATCGCCAGTTCACGGATGTCGTCGGGCGTCACATACGTGCGGCCTGACGAGATCGCCCAGGTCTTCGCCGCGCGGGCCAGGGCGAGTGCGCCGCGGATGCTGACGCCGAGGGCCGAATCCTTGTCGTCCCGTGTGGCGGTGACGATCTCGCTGAGGTACCCCATCACGGAGGCGTCGGTGTGCACCTCCGACGCCAGCTGAGACAGTGTCACCACGGATTCGGCCGCGATGATCGGCTGCACCGATGCCGCCCGCGAACGGTTCGAGGCATCCAGCAGCAGGTCGACCGTCGTGGCATGGTCGGGGTAGCCGAGCGATGTCTTGATGAGGAAGCGGTCGAGCTGCGCCTCGGGCAGCGAATACGTCCCCGCCTGCTCCACCGGGTTCTGCGTCGCGATCACGATGAACGGTGCGCCGACGGGATGGCCGACACCATCGACCGTCACGACGCCTTCTTCCATGACCTCGAGCAGCGCCGACTGGGTCTTGGGGCTCGCACGGTTGATCTCGTCGGCCAGCACGACCGAGGCGAAGATCGGTCCGGGGTGGAATTCGAACCGACCGTTGCTCTGGTCGTAGATCGTGACGCCGGTCACATCGGACGGCAGCAGATCGGGGGTGAACTGGATGCGCGACTGCGTACCTTCCACCGTGTTGGCCAGCGCCTTCGCCAGCACGGTCTTGCCCGTTCCTGGCACATCCTCGAGCAGCACATGACCGTTCGAGAGCATGGCGGTGATGACGAGCCGGATGCTGTGCTCCTTTCCGAGGATCGCCGTGTCGACATTGCCGACGAGCTGCGTGAAGGCACCGGCGAACCAGTCCGCCTGTTCCTGAGTTACTGCCACGGTGTTCCCATCTCTATTTGGACCAGTCCTGCACACTGCTCTGCACGCCGCCGGCGGTCACGTACGCTCCGGGGAACCCGCACCACGCGTCCTGCCCGTTGGGGGCCCCGCGGAAATGCGCCGAACCGCTCCCGTCCGTGCTGACCGAGCGCGTCTGGAGCAACCCGCCGCAGTAGAAGCCGATCGCGTACGACGTGTTCGCACCGAAGTGGTTCAGCGTGACGTCGTACGTGTAGCTGTGGTTGTAGCCCGGCTCCAGCGCGCCCTTGGCGAGGTCGATCGACGGTTGAGGGTCGGGCTTCTTAGCGACGCTGACGCTGTTCGAGGAGGCGACCTCGCCGTAGTTGTTGTTGTGGGTGTTCTTGGCCCGCACTCTGAACGAGTACGTGCCGACACCCTGATTGCCGACCTGGGCGCTGGTGCCGCTCGTCGTGTTCCAGGAGCCGTTGTTCAGGCTCCACTCATACGTGACGGAGCCACCGCCGGTTCCGGCCGGATCGGCGAGCGCGCTCCAGCGCATGGTCACCGTCGCGGGTGCGTACTGGTCCGCGTCGATGTTCAGTCCGCCGACCTTCTGCGGGGTGCCGTACGGCACCACCGCCGCCGATGCCACCGAGAACTCACTCCAGCCGTCCGCGTTCAGCGCCCGGACCTGGAACGAGTACGCCGTGCCGTTGCGAAGTCCGCCGATCGTCACCTGGCCGACGCTGGCGGCCGTCACCGTGCTCGGCCCGCCCGTGATCTCGTACTTCGTTATCGGTTTGCCGTTGTCGGCCGGTGCGGCGATGGTCAGGGTCGCCTGCGCATCCGAGGCCCTCACATTGGTCGGTGCGGCCGGTTTGGCCGGAACGTCGTGCACGGTCACCCGGTACTGGCCGATGGCCGCGGCCGTGCGTTTCGGGTCTTTCGTCGCATCCTCGACGTGATAGACGACATTCACGGCGCCGATGGATGCCCCCGAAGCCGCACTCACCGAGATCGAGGAGCCGGTGAAGGTCACCGTGACCCCAGCGGGGGCGCTGTCCGCCTTCGCATCGGTGATCGTCAGGGGATGGCCGGGGAACGGGTTGACCCACGCTGCATCGCTGGACGCCCCGGTCAGCGTCGCCGTCTGCCCCCGCTTCACCTCCTGGGTCTGCGGCGGATTCTTCTGCGAGGCGACCGGCCGGTTGGAGCTCACGACCTGCACGTTCACGGTTCCCGTGATGCTGTGCGTGCCCGAGCTGATCGTCACCGTCACCGCGGTCGACTCCCCCGCCTGCGTTCCGAGGGGCGCCTGAAGTGTGAGCGTCGACCCGTTCAGCGACACCGAGATGTTCTTGGTCGACCACCGGGGGTCGCTGTAGACGAGCCTGCTGAGGATTGCAGGGTTGGGGTGGAAGCTCGAGGCACGCAGATCGACGGTGAGCGGCTTCTCTCCGGGCTCGATCTTCTCGCTCGGCGCGGTGAAGGTGGGTGCGACATCCGATTGGTCTGGATTGCCCACCGTGATCGGGAGCACGAGCGTCGTGATCCGGTCTTTGGACTGCCCCGCTTCGCGTCCATCGTTCACCGTGAAGGTGACGGCAGCCGGCCCGCGATAGTCCTTGGGCGCGGTGAACGTCAATGTCTGCTCGCCACCGAACGACGAACGGCCGTCGCTGTTCGTGGCACTCACACCCGACGCACCGGTCAGCTTCGTGGAACGGCCGGAGGGAACGTCGAGGATGTCAGACAGGTTCCAGCTCTTCGAGCCGCCCATCTGCACGATCTGCTGGGGAAGCGACGACCTGATCCGCGGCGGTGCGGTGGCGTCGCCCTTCGGCGGAACGACGACGAACGCATCCCCGCTCAGCCCGGTCACCGGATCGGTGACCGTGTACGCGATGGCCAGGCGCTGCGTGCCGGGATGCACGGTGATCCTGCCATCCGTGCCGGCCTCCGCAGCGGAGGCGTTCGACCCGGTCACAGCGAGCTTCAGATCATCGACGAGGCCGCTCGGGTTGGCAGCCCCGGCCAGGGCGTCCACGGTCACAGACGATTTCGCGGCCACCGCATCCGGCTCGAGCACGTGGTCGATCGCGGTGGGATGCTGCTCCTTGGCGTCGGGCGTCACCGTCACCTGGATGAATGCACTCGCCACCCCGCCCTGGCCGTTTGCGATCTGGTATCGCACGACGTAGGCGCCCTCCGTCTTCGGGGCGGTGACGAGCACCACCTTGCCGTGAACGGATGCCTTGAGCCCGGCATCCACGGCCAGGAGCTTCTTCTGCAACGCGATCGTGTAGCCGTTCGGATCGGAATCGTTGTCCAGCACCGGAACCGACACCGTGCGGCCGGGCTTCACCTGCACAGGATCGTTCGACGCGATCGGGGGCTGAACTGCGGCCGGCCGCGGCACGACCCCGATGGTGACCGTGCCGGTCGCCGTCTTGCCGTAGGTGTCCTTCACCCGGTACGTGAAGGTGTCGGTGCCGGCCGAGTTCGGGTAAGCCTCGTACGTGAACGAACTGCTGGAGCTGTCCGAGATCCGGCCGAGGGTGGGCTGGCTGCCGAGACCGTCGAGCGTCACGGAGTCGCCGTCGGGGTCGATGCCGTTGAGCGGCACATCAACCGGAACAGCCGACCCGGCGAACGCGCGGATGGTCAGGGGTTGCGGCTGCGGCGCACGGTTCGTGCCCTTGTCCGGTGCCGTCACCACGAAGGTCACGGTCGCCTGGGCCTTCTGACCGACCTTGTCGGTGATGCCATAGACCACGCTGTACTGCCCGGCGGTCTTCGGCGCCTGATAGCGCACGAGCTTCCCGCTGACGAAGACCGTCGATCCGGGACCGGCCGTGCTCGCATCGCGCAGGGTGGGATCCAGCGTGAACGGCGCATCGTCGGGCGAGGAGTCGTTGTCCATCACCGGCACGCTGGCGATATCGCCGGCCCGCACAGTGACGACATCCTCCACGGCGACCGGGGGCTGATGGGTCACCAGCGGAGGGACCGGCACGACCGTGATCCCGGCCTTCGCCTCATGGATGCCGTCGGAGACCGTGTAGACGAGCTGCACCTGCTGGGCGAGCACGGTCGGCGCGGTGACTTTGACCACTGCGTTGTCCAAGACCTCGACGTTCAGATCCTCGGCGCCGGCGCCCGCCGTGACCGAACGAACGACGAGCACACGCCCGGAGGGTGATTCGTCGTTGTCGAGCACGTTCACACTGGTCGGCTCTCCTGGACGCACATAGGCCGTGTCCGTCACCGCGACCGGCGGCGCATCGGACGTGCCGTTCGGAGCGATGTTCACGCGGATCAGACCGGTCGTCGACTTCGGACCGGCGCCGAGCGTGTAGGTGACGTAGTACTCGCCCGGAGCATTGCCGAGCACAGTGACCGTGCCACGCGCCGCATCCGTCGTCACCTGCGCGCCGTCGCCATCGAGGCTGGCGCCCACGAGCGTGAGCGGCTCCCCCGAGGGCGACGTGTCATTGCCGAGCGGGTTCACCACGATCGGCTGGCCGGTGAATCCCGCACCGAAGTCCGGCACGGCCACCGGGTCGAGCGTTCCGGCCGCTTTGACGGTGACGAGCAGGCTGCCCGTGGTGCTCTTCCGCCCATCCGAGACCGTGACGTTGACCTCTTTGGAGCCGGTCTGCCCGGTCTTGCTCGTAAAGGTGATCTCGCCGTCCGGCTTGAACTGCACATCGTCTTCCGTCGTTGCTGCCGCGCCCACCAGCGAGAGGTCGTCGCCGTCGGGGTCGCTCCAGTCGTTCAGCACGTCGTACGACACCGACTGTCCCACCTCGGTCTGCGCGGTACTCGTGCGGCTCGCGACCGGGTCCGTGTTCTGGTCGGGCTGGCGCAGCGTGGCGTCCACCTGCGCCGACGACGTTCCACCACGTCCGTCGTCGATCGAATAGCGGAACGAGATGGTGCCGCTCAGGTCGGCGTTCGGCGTGAATTGGATTGCACGACCGCCCTCGACGAGGGCGAGGCTTCCCTGACTCTCGGGAATGCTCGACGTCTCGGTGATCGTCAGCACATCGCCATCGGGATCGGTGTCGTTCGTGAGAACCGGAAGCACTGTCGAGCGCCCGGGACGCACCCCGAACGAGTCATTCACGGCCGTCGGGGGACGATTCACCTTCGAACGCTGGGCGAGCGTGTCGGCGAACGACTGCAGAACCGGCTTCTCTTCGCCGGTGTCGCCCTGCACCGTCGTCTCGTTCGGTTTCAGCTGGGCCCAGTTCTGCACGAGGCGCATCGTGGAGGAAACGACCCAGGCATTGCCGTCGCGCAGATTGTTGAGCGCGATGACGCCGTGGTTCACCCGGAACTCCAGGTCGTCGCCCTGAACGGGCTGGTCGATGTCGACGCCGATCGGCTTCTGGCCATCACAGGCGTACAGGTAGCGCGCCGAGCCCGCCCAGGCCCCATACGAGCACGACCCCAATCGCACGGGCGCAGACACCGTCGTCACGCCGCCCGACGACGTGGCGCCGGCCGGATGCGCGACAACCCTGCCACCGTCGAGCGGAACACTCAGCAGGCTCGATGCGGTCGCCACCAGAACCGAAGCGTCCGCATCCCCAGGCTGTTGCACGCGCAGACCTGTGGCCGGCAGATCGATCGTCTTCCCGTCGCCTGTGATCACGCGGTTGCCCTGGCTGTCGAACACGACGGGTTCGTCACCCACCGCCGTGAGCTGGAACCGACCGGGCACCGGGAAGGATGCCGTCGACGGAGCAGCGCCCGGGTGATCGACCGTGTAAAGACGGTCGCCCTTCGGTGCAACGACGAATGTCTTGCCCGATTTGGCGACCGCCAGGCGGGCATCCTGCCCCACCTTCACCACGGGCTTGGTCTTCGTCTTGTCGAAGTCCAGCCGGCCGGAGGCGTCGATCACCCACAGCTCGCCACTCGGCGAGAGCACCGAGAGGGTGTTGGCGCCATAGGCGACTTCAGAACGTTCCGGCACCTGGATGCGCCCGCCGAGAGAGACGAAGGCCGGGTCGATGCGATCAACGGTGCCGTGCACCGTGTCGGTGAGGAAGTATGCGTTGCCGTCCTGCAGAACATCGAGATCGGCGCTCGCACCGGTCACGGCTGCATCCAGCTCGTTGATCTGGTGGTTGAGGCGGCCGCCGAGGAGCTTCTCGCCGTTGGTGACCCACACATCCCTCGTGTCGAGGTTCACCGCGTTCACCGGGAATCCGCGGTGCAGAACGGCGATCGTGAGGGGAACACCGGCCACCACCGCCAAGGCTGTGATCGACGCAAGCGTCTTGCGTTTGCGTATCCACGCCGTCACTGATCCCACTGCTCTGATATCCCCCTGTCGGAAAGCCTGTCAACGCTAACACGACACCCATACGGGGGCGGAATGGGGATGACTCCCCATCGGCAGCGTCGGTCAGGGACCGGCCGGGTCCTCTTCGCCCGGCGCCGAGACGTCGTCGAGCGCGGCCACATCGTCGAGTCCGACGAGATGCGTCGTCACGGCGTACTCCACGAGACGTGCCCTCCGGTTCGTGGCGAGCTTGCCCCGGCCGCCTCGCAGCCCCGCTACACCGAGCTTGTCCAGCTTGTCACACACATTGTCGAGCTTGCGGTTGAAGGTCGTCATGCTCCACCCGAGCCGCGCTGCCGCCTCCGCCGAGCTGGGGATAGTCCCCCTCCCCGGCACGGATTGCAGGAGCACTCCCTCGGCCAGTGCCACGATGAGCTGACGTTGGGTCGTCGTGAGGGTCACCGGAAGTACGGTCGTCGACCCGCCGGAGTCGTTCACCGTCACCGCCGTGTTGAAGTAGTCGTCCTCGCTGGTGATCGTGAAATCGTAGGTCGTCGCGCCCGCGCTGAACATCACGTGCATCGTCTGGAAGACGATCGGCAGCTTCGCCCCCGGCGCAAGCCACGCCTGCACCGTTCCGGTCGAATCGCTCACGGTCGCGGTGAGGAGCGTGCCGACGTTCGCCAGCCACCACATCCCGAAGTCGCTGGAGATCGAGAGGAACCGGCGGTGGAGATACGGGTTGTCGTCGATCGAGAGGTCCGACTCGCGACCGATCCCGAACTCCTGCGGTTCGGTGACGGTGTAGAGCTCGCCGCAATAGTCGATCGTCAGCGGCCTCACGGCGAGCACGCCTTCAATGGCGCCGAGGTACGGCCGGAGCGCACCGTGACCACCTCGATGCAGGCGCCGACACCGGCCGTGAGCCCGGTCAGCTGCGCCCGCGGCTCACCCGTGACAGTCGGCGCGTCGGTCGTTCCCTCGCGCCGCCACTGGTACTGATCGCCTTCGACCGGCTTCTCGGTCCTCCAGACGATCGTCGCGGAGCTGCCGTCGGGTGCGCGGGTGGCCGACACGAGGGTCGGTGCGGGCACGACCGTCACCGCGACGGTGCCGTCCCCGGCCGACCCCGGCCGACCCGAGTGCCCCGCCGCCGGCCCTGTGCTCGGCACCAGTACAGCCGCCAGGATGCCACCGGCCACCACGAGCACCGCCGCGACCGCGATCGTGGGAAGGAGCCAGCGGGAACGGCGGGGCGGTGCGACGGCGGGCGCCTGGCCGGGCGCGTCGGGGTGTGCCTTCGCCGACGACGATCGCGGCCGGACGATCGTGCTCTCGATCGGAACCGCCGGCGTCGAATCAGGATCGACCGACGGAAGAGATCCCCGGATACGGGTGGGCTCAGCATCCGCCGGGACGGCCGGCGTATCGGCGGCCGGAGTGGCAGCCGACCGCCGAGCGGCAGGCGGCTTGCCGACGCCCTGGGCATCGATCGTGGCGACCGATCGGACCCGCGTCTCGTCCGCCGACGGCGCCACCGGACGTTCATCGACGACACGCAGGTTCGGCACGTCGATGCTCGTCGGCGCGAACCCGAGTTCGAGTTCGACGCGCTGCAGGGCCCGCGCGAAGTCGACGGCCGTCGCGAACCGGTCCTCCCGACGGGTGGCCATCCCCTTCTGCACCGCGGACACGAGGGACCGCGGCAGGTCATCTCGGTCGATCGGCGTGATCATCCCGCGCTCGATACGGCCGATCAGGTCGAGCGTGCCGTTGGAGCGACCGGGAACTTCGAATGGCGAACGCCCGGCGAGAAGCGTGTGGATGGTCGCGGCAAGCGAGAAGACATCGCTGCGCACATCCGGCTGCGGGTCGTCGCCGAACATCTCAGGAGGCGACCAGGGAACGCTGAGCCCGACCGAGCGGCTCCCGCTGGTGCCCGTGTCGACGACACCGCCCCTCAGATCGCTCAGTGACGCGGTGTGCACGGGAAGCTCTTCGAGCGTCGACGCGATCCCGAAATCGGTGAGCGCCGGCCAGCCGAAGTCGGTCGTCAGTACGTTCGCCGGCTTGATGTCGCGGTGCAGGATTCCGACGCTGTGCGCCGTCGCCACCGCGCTCGACAGCCGCACCCCGGTGCGAAGTGCATCCTCGGCGCTGAACCGTTCCCGCTTGAATCGGTCGCCGAGCGAGGCTCCCGAGCAGTACTCCATCACCAGATACGGCCGACCGTCGGCCGCGATGTCGGCGTGGTGGATCGTCACGATGTACGGGTGCGCAGACAGCTGCGCCATCAGGTTCGCCTCGGCCACGAAATGTTCCCGAGCCGCGTCGTCCACACTGTCGGTGAGGAGCACCTTGACGGCGACGCTCCGTTTCGGCAGCTGCTGCTCGTACAGGAACACATCGGAGAACCCGCCCGACCCGAGCAGTCGGATGAACCGGAGGCCCGGCAGCTCCGGCGGTGTCGAGGCGAGTCTCCTCATGCGTCCTGCCCGACGGTGAGCGTGATGCCGCTGCCGAGGTCGACGACCGTTCCGGCGATCACTGTCGTCGGCTCTCCCTGCCGCAGCTTCTGCGGCGACTTCCCCGGCAACACGATCACCGTGCCGTTGCGCGAGTGCAGGTCGGTGACGACGACGCTGTCCCCCTCGACCGCGATGGTGGCGTGGCTGCGGGAGATGTCCTGCTCGTCGCTCGTGACGGTGATCGGGCGCGGAACCGGCCCGCGTGACGTGCTGGAGGCGACCGGCGACCGCCCGACGACGATCGGCGGAACCAGATATTCGCGGCGCCCGTCGAAGAGATCGACGAAGAAGCGCGGCGCGGCAGCCACCGGTGCGACCATCGGGGCCGGCTGGTCGGCTCCCCCGCGATCGCGGCGCTCGCTGAAACTGCCGCTGAAGACGGTCATACCGTCGTGATCGCCTTCGCGTTCCGTCGCGGGCGGCGGAGCCGAGTCGGTGATGAACCCCGGGATGTCGATTCGGGCAGGCGCGTCGACGTCGTCCGTCTCGGGTCGAACGGCCGCGTCTTCCACGCTGCGCATGAGTGTCGCCCCGAAAAGGTGGTCGTAGCCGGCAGCCTCGGCCGGGGCGGCGATCGTCGCCTCGGCGATCGTCGCCTCGGCGATCGTCGCCTGCGCGATCGGGATCACGGCAGGCGGCTCCGCCTCTGCGGGCGCTTCCGCTTCCGCAGGCGGCTGCGCCTCGACGACGATCGGTGCGGTGATCGGCGCCCGTCGCGGCGCTGCCCCGTTCTGCGGCGCACGCTCTGGCTGCGCCGCCGCCGGCCACGCCACGGTGGTGGCCCATACCGCACCGTCGCAAAGCGGAAGCGGCGCGAGAAGCGAGTCGTGCCCGGGCACCGCCAGTCGCAGAGCGCTCACACCGGCGACCTGCTGTTCGAGCCAGGTTGACACCCCGGCGGCGTCGACGATCCGCTCCGTTCCGTCGACCGTGAGGGTGGCGGTCACGATACCGCGGACCGCGAGCAGAACCTGCCCATCCCCCGTCTCCGCCAGGGCGAACGCCGGCGTGCGAGCGAAACCGTCGACGGCCAGCGCTTCGAGCGCGGCGGCGAAACCGTCGGCGAGGGCACGTCGGTACGACCCGATCCGATCCACCTGTTCGGGAGCTTCGACGAGCAGCACGCGGCGGCCCGACACGACCACCGTCCACTCCCCAGAGGCGGCCTGCTGAACCTCGAACACGGCGTTCGAACCTACCCTCTCGGTCTGGTGTCTTCGATCGACCCGGTCTCCTCGACCCGGTCGCGGGTGTCTTCGGCAGCCGAGTCGGCCTCCCCGGTCACCGATTCAACCACGACCACCGTCACGTTGTCGCGTCCGCCGGCCTCGATTGCAGCCTCGACGAGCGCATCCGCGGCATACGCGCCGCGTGTGTCGGCGAGGATGCGCGCGATCTCGGTGTCGTCGAGCTCCTTCGTGAGACCGTCCGAGCAGATGAGGAAAGTCTGACGGCCACGCGGTTCCACGAGCAGCACATCGGTGTCGACCAGGTCTTCGGCCCCGAGCGCTCGAGTGATCACGTTCCGCTCGGGATGCACGGCGGCCTGAGCCACCGTGATCAAGCCAGCATCCACCAGCTCCTGCACGGCCGAATGGTCCACGGTCAGCTGGTCGAGCTCCCGTCCGTTCCACCGGTAGACCCGGGAGTCGCCGACGTTCACGACCATCCACTGCTCACCGTTGTCGGGGACGCGCACGCGCACCACCCCGGTGAGCGTGGTGCCGGCGACGGCGATACCAGACTCCTCAGCGCCCGAGAGCGCACGCACTGCCGTGTTCGCCTCGTCGATCGCGGCGATCACCTCATCCGGTGTCGGCCGGGCGCCCGCGGGGAGCACTCGGGCGAGCGTCGCCACGGCCGCCTGGCTCGCGGCGTCGCCGCGGGCGTGACCGCCCATCCCGTCGGCCACGACGAACACCGGGTCGACGGCCAGCATGCTGTCTTCGTTGACCGAGCGCACCACCCCGACATCGCTGCGCACGCTCACGTCGACGGCTGACGTCATGGACCGGATTCCTCCCGAGTGGTGCGGGCCGGAGCCGGCGTCGATCCGGTCTCATCCGAGTCGTCCGCGTCGTCCGGGCCGTCACCGTGGATGGCCGCGGCGACGCTGGTGCCGCTGAGCTTCAACTTCACCAGACTTGCAATCGTAGCGACAGCCATGGCCGCGATGATCACCACGAGCGACGTCAGCGTGCCGATGTCGGGCGCCCAGCTGATGTGCTCACCCCCGTTGATGAAGGGCAGCTCGTTCTCGTGCATCGCGTGGAAGACGAGCTTCACACCGATGAACGCGAGGATGAACGCGATCCCGTATTTGAGGTACTCGAGCTTGTCGAGAAGGTGGCCGAGCAGGAAGTACAGCTGCCGCAGTCCCATCAACGCGAACACGTTCGCGGCGAAGACGATGAACGGGCTCTGGGTGATTCCGAAGATCGCGGGAATCGAGTCGAGAGCGAAGAGCAGGTCGGTGGTGCCGAGCGCCAGAAAGACGATGATCAGCGGGGTGAACATGCGATTGCCGTCCACCAATGTCCGGAGCTTGAACCCCTCGAACTGGTTCGACACCTTGAGCCGGGTGCGCAGGAAACGGATGAAGGCGCTGTCTTCTTGGCCTTCGCTGTCGTCGTGCTTGCTGAGGGCCTGATGGATCGCGGTGTAGAGCAGGAACGCTCCGAAAATGTAGAAGATCCAGCTGAAGCTGGCGATCAGCTGCGCTCCGAGGATGATGAAGACGCCCCGCAGCACCAGCGCGATGATGATGCCGACCATCAGCACTTCCTGCTGGTACTTCTTCGGCACCGCGAACCGGCTCATGATGATCACGAACACGAACAGATTGTCGATGCTGAGGCTGTACTCGGTGAGCCAGCCGGCAAGGAACTGCCCGGCGTGCTCCGCATCCCCGATCAGGAACATCAGCAGGGCGAACACCAGCGCCAGGGCCACATAGAACGACACCCACAGTGTCGACTCCTTGGGGCTCGGGATGTGCGGCCGCTTGAACACGATCAACAGGTCGAACGCGAGAATCAGGAGAAGGACGATGAACGACCCGATCTCGAACCAAGCAGGAAGAGCAAGCTCCACGGGGAAAACCTTTCGAAGGGCGCTGAATAGCGGACCGAAAGTCTCTCCCGCACCCAAGAATCGGGTGCCGCCGTGCCCGGGATCGGAACCGATCCGTGATGACGTGCACAGCGCCGACCCTGCTGGGCCGTCCGGGATACTCCCCTTCGCGTCTCCTATTCTACAGGAACCTCCCCGTCATCCCGCACCGGACTGTGACCCGGTGGTCGCGTCCGTTCTGCAGGATGAATATCGGCCACTCCACGCACGCCGCGCGAACCGGGCCGGCATCGACCAGACGAAAAAACCCGGACACCAGTGAATGACTGGTATCCGGGCTGTTGGTGACCCCAGCGGGATTTGAACCCGCGTTACCGCCGTGAGAGGGCGACGTCCTAGGCCGCTAAACGATGGGGCCGTTTTTGCAACTCAATGAGTATGCCACATTCCCGACACGGGTTCCAAAACGGGGCGGGCATCCGGGCGTGGCGGCTCAGACAAGCACGCCGAGGGCGCCCGGGACGGCGGAGATCTCCACCGGCAACGGCCCGATCCGCTCCCCGTCGGCGTAGGCGATGACGTTCGGGGCGTCCAGCGTGAGGGTGCGAACCGTGCGGAAGGAGACCTGCGGCAGCGTCGTATGTCTTCCGGAGAAAACTTTGGGGAAGACCCGCAGGAACGCGAAACGCGACATCGGCGTCACGACGAAGAGGTCGAGCATCCCGTCGTCGAGGAGCGCATGCGGCACGATGCGCATCCCGCCGCCGAGCGAGCGGTTGTTCGCCACCGAGATGAGCAGTGCCTCTGTCGTCCACGGTGCACCGTCGGCGACGATCTCGTATGGGATCGGGCGCAGGGTCGCCAGCTCACGCAGCAACGCGACGATGTAGCGGCTGCGGCCTCGCGGGCGTGTCATCAGATTGGCGCGCTCATTGACGATCGCGTCGAAACCGGCCGACACCACCCCCACGAACCAGGTGGACAGTTCACCGTGCCGGATCCGGCCGGCGTCGATGATTCTGGGTGGGCGGCCGAGCGCACCGAGCAGAGCATCGATCGCCGCCTCGGTGTCCTTCACCGGGATCCCCAGCCCGTCGGCCACGTCATTGCCGGTGCCGCTCGGCACGATCCCGAGTGGCACCGGCGTTTGCGCCACGATGTTCGCACCGAGGTTGACCATGCCGTCGCCGCCGACCACCACGAGCGCATCGGCACCGGCCTCCACCGCGCGCGCTGTCTCGCGCCGGAGCAGCTCGATGTTCGGCTGGTCGATCTGGACGACCGTGTGACCGGCTTCGGTCAGTCGCGCCACCGCCCGGGGGCCGACCTCGCGCCGATGACCGAATGACGCCATCGGGTTGATGGCGACGACGATGGTGAGGGAGACCATAGCTCACGATTATGGCGGAGCGGCACGGCCTCGGCTCCCCCGGCGCTCCCGCCACCACGGAGAATGCCGGCGACACGCCATCGGAAGATCCTTCGGGGCGGATCTTCCGATGGCGTGTCGCAGGCCTCTCCGGCAGAGCGGGCTAGATGCGGATACGGCGGAGCAGCTGGGCGTTGAGTGCGACCACGATCGTCGAGACCGACATCAGCACAGCCCCGAACGCCGGCGACACCAGGATGCCGATCCCGGTCGCCACGCCGGCCGCCAATGGGAGCGCGACCACGTTGTAGCCGGTGGCCCAGGCCAGGTTCTGCAGCATCTTGCGATAGGTCGCAGCCGAAAGCGTGATCACCTTGGCCACACCGCGCGGGTCGCTCGAGGCGAGCACGATCCCGGCCGACTCAATGGCGACATCCGTTCCCGCACCGATGGCGATCCCCACATCCGCCTGGGCGAGGGCAGGAGCATCGTTGACGCCGTCGCCCACCATCGCCACCCGCGAGCCGTCCTTCTGCAACTGCGCAACGGTGGCCGCCTTGTCGCCGGGCAGCACCTCCGCGAAGACCTCATCGATGCCGAGCTGCCGTGCGACGGCTTCACCGACCTCGCGCGAATCACCGGTGAGCATCGCCACCCGCACACCGCGATCGTGGAGCAGCCGCACGGCCTCGGCCGATTCGGCGCGCACGACATCGGCCAGTGAGATGAATCCGATCACCTCGCTGCCGTGGATCACGTACACGACCGTCTGGGCCCGGCCCGCCGCTTCACGGGCGGCCTCGGCGAGGCGATCTGACGGAGCGAGACCGCGTTCCGCGAGCAGGCGGGGTGCGCCGACCGTGACGGACACGTCGTCGATCACTGCGGTCGCCCCGCGACCTCCGAGCGCCTCGAATTCGTCCGCGCGCACCAGCGCCACCCTGCGCGTCTTCGCCTCGGTGACAATGGCGCGGGCGATCGGGTGCTCTGCGGGGGCCTCGACCGATGCCGCGAGCGAAAGCACCGCATTCTCGGGCTGGCCGTCCGCCGTGACGACGGCGACGACACCCTGGCGCCCCTCCGTGAGCGTGCCTGTCTTGTCGAACAGCACCACGTCGATCAGCCGGGCATCCTCCATCGCGTGCCGATCGCGGATCAGCAGACCGTTCCTCGCCCCGATGGCCGTCGAGATCTGGGCCACCAAAGGAATGGCCAGCCCCAGCGCGTGCGGGCACGCGATGACGAGCACGGTGACGACGCGTTCCAGCACGAACGATGGGTCGCCGGGTCGCAGAATCGCCCACACGACGAGGGTGAGGGATGCGGCGGCCAGCGCCACGTAGAACAGCCACGCCGCCGCCCGGTCGGCAAGCACCTGAGTGCCCGACTTGCTCGCCTGGGCGTCCGAGACGAGTCGCATGATCCCTGCCAGCGCAGTGTCGCCGCCCAGCTTGGTGACCCGCACCACGAGCGATCCCGTTCCCGAAATGCTCCCCGCGATCACCTGTTCACCGACCGTACGCGAAACAGGTTTCGACTCACCCGTGAGGAGGGACTCGTCGAGGTCGGAGCGACCGTCGACGATTTCACCGTCGACGGGAACGCTCGAGCCCGGCCGCACGCGCACCAGGTCGCCGAGCGAAAGTGCGCCGACGGGCACCGTCTCGGTCGCGCCGTCGACTCCCCCGATGACCCGCTCCGCCTCGTCGGGCAGCAGCTTGGCCAACTGCCCGAGAGCATCCTGCGCGCCCATCACTGCCGACATCTCGATCCAGTGACCGAGCAGCATGATCAGGATGAGCGTGGCCAGCTCCCACCAGAAATCCATGCCGTGCAGGCCGAAGGTCACGGCGAGGCTGTAGCCGAACGCGACGACGATCGCGAGCGAGATCAGGGTCATCATTCCGGGGCGGCGCGAGCGGAGCTCGTCGACCGCACCGCGGAGGAACACGAGGCCGCCGTAGAAGAAGATCGCAATGCCGAAGACCGCCGGGATGAATTGACTACCGGGAAGCGGGGGCCGTGAAGGCCGAGGATCTCCTGGAGGCCGGGCGAGAACACCATGGTGGGCACGGTGAGCACCAGGGTGAGCCAGAACTTGCGGCGGAAGACCACCGGATCGTGGCCGGCGTGATCGGAGTGGCCGGCATGGTCGGCGTGGTCGGCGTGGTCGGCGTGGGGCTCGTGGTCCGTGTGCTCGGATGACGTCATCTCGTTCATATCCACGACACAACGATACCCCTCCCGGGTATATTCCTCCAGGAGTTGCAGCGACAACGGAATGGGTATTTCCTGGAGCCATGAGACTGACGAAATTCGAACATGCCGCCCTCCTCCTCGAAGACTCCGGAAAGAAGCTCTTCGTCGACCCCGGCTCGTTCACCTCTCCGCTCACCGACACCGCCAACACGGCGGCTGTGGTGATCACCCACGAGCACGCAGACCACTGGACTCCGGAGCAGTTGAACCGCATCCTCGACCTCAACCCCGAGGTCCCGATCTTCGCGCCGGCCGGGGTAGCCGCGGCCGCCGGTGACTTCGACGTCACCGTCGTGTCGAACGGAGACACCGTCGAGGCCGGACCGTTCACCCTGCGATTCTTCGGCGAGAAGCACGCCGTGATCCACTCCAGCATCCCGATCGTCGACAACGTCGGCGTCCTCATCAACGACGAGCTCTACTACGGTGGCGACTCGTTCACGATCCCCGAGGGTGTCGACGTCGATCTGCTCGCGGTTCCGGCGGGCGCACCCTGGCTGAAGATTGCGGAATCGATCGATTACGTGCTCGCCGTCAAGCCCAAGCGCAGCTTCACGACCCACGAGATGGTGCTCGCCCGCGCCGGAAAAGACATGGCGAACGGCCGCGTGAAGTGGGCGACGGAGCAGGGCGGCGGTGAATTCATCGCCCTCGAGCCCGGCGACTCGCTCGACATCTGATCACGGCCGCGGGCGGGTGACGTCAGGTCGTGGTGCGGAGAGTCAGTTCGAGAGCGCCGTCGGCCGTGGTGAGGTCGAGAGAGACGGTGACCGAGGCGAGCTCGGCCAATGAGGCGAGGTGCGTACCGCCGCACGGGATCTCGACGACACCCTCCGGAAGCTCGCAACGCCAGGTGCGACGATCGCCCAAGCCGTCGCCGGCGCGGGCGATCGTCACCGGAGCACCGGATGCGACCCAGCCGGCCAGCAGCTCGTCGGCGCGGGCGGTCACCCCGGCCAGCCTGGGCTCGAGCTCGACCGCGGCGAACCCACTCTTGCGCAGGCTCTTGCCTATGCGGTAGCGGTCGACTGAGCCGCCCGCCACAATGCGCGACTCGACGATCGCGAGCTGGTCGAAATTCGGAAAGCCGCGCGCGTCGAGCGGAACTTCTTTCGTCCACAGTCCGGCGAGGGCTTCGTTCAGCGCCAGGGATGCCAGGTGGCAGGCGGTGTGGCCGGCTGAGAGCGCGTGCCGCGCATCCGCGTCGACCGTCACAGTGGCCGTCGCCCCGATGTCGATACCGGCGACGTCGCCCACGACGTGGCAGACGACGAAGGCCCAGCCCTCCGTTCCGGTTCGCACCGGTGCGTCACCTACGAAGAGGGTGCTGCCGTCGGTGGCGCCCACGACCGCGTCGAGCACAGGATGCGCGACACCGTTCATCTCGAGCGTCCCCGTGTCTGCCGGCTGGTCCGGCCAGACCGGATCGACCGGGTGGAACGCCGTGCGGTCGAGCACGACGACCACCCGGCCGTCCGCCAGCAGCTCCAGATGCACGACCGTGCCCGTGGAGGTGACGGCGCCGTCGGGATAGCTGACGAAGGTGTCCTGGCGGGGAAGGCTCATCCCCCCAGGCTACGACGTGAGCGAGTCGACGTACTTCTGGTTCTCCTGCATCCACCTGGTGACGATCCGGTCATAGTCGCCGGGCTTCGCGCCGTTGAACATCGCGTTCTCGAGCGAATAGAGCCGGTCGGAGTCGAGCTTGAATCCCTTGATCCAGCCGGCGACCTCCGGGAACCGTTTCTCGAAGCCCGTGCTCGCGATCGAGTGGATGGACTCCGCCGTTCCCAGCGTGTTCTTCGGGTCTTTCAGGTCTTTCAGGTCGAACTGGTCGTACGCCCAGTGCGGTCGCCACAGCGTGACGGCAATGTTCTCCTTGTTCTTGATCGCGCTGGTCAGCTCGGCAAGCATGGCCGGCGTCGACGAGGTGACGAAGTCCAGCTTGCCCAGTCCGTACTCCGGGATCACCTTGTTCTGTGTCGCTTCGGTCAGACCCGCTCCCGGTTCGATGCCGACGAGACGGTCGCCGAATTCAGCCGAGTGGGCCGCGAGCTCGTCGAGCGAGTCGATCGGGGCGTCTTTGTTGACGGCGATCGTCAGCGTGGCCTCCTTGTTCCAGGCGCCGAGATCCACGAGCGAGTCCCGGTACTTGTCGAGATACGCCGCGTGCGTCGTCGGCAGCCAGCCGTCGAGGGCCACGTCGTAGTCTCCTGTACTCAACCCGGCGAACGCGGGGCCGGCGTCGGCATACTCGAAAGTGACCTGGTACCCCTTTTTCTCCAGCACCTGCTTCCAGAGGTACGAGGCAGCCTCGCCCTCGGGCCAGCCGTTGAACACCGCGACCGTGATCTCGCCCTTGCCGCCGGTGTGCTGAACCGCCGCGGCGATCCCGCTGCCGGCGATGGCGACGACCGCGACCGTTCCGATCGCGATGGCGATCCGGCGCGGCACTCTGGCGTTCGCGCCGGACCGTTTCCGAACCGCGCCCGCAGCCGCTGTGAGCCGGTCGAGGATGATGGCGAGGATCACGACCGCGAGGCCGGCCTCGAAGCCGAGACCCACATCCACTCGACTGAGCGCCTGCACGATGTCTCGGCCGAGGCCACCGGCGCCCACCATGCCCGCGATGACGACCATCGAGAGCGACAGCATGATCACCTGGTTCACCCCCGCGAGAATGGACGGCATGGCCAGCGGCAGCTGGATCTGGCGCAGGATGCGGCGCGGAGACGATCCGAAGGCCTTTCCTGCTTCCACGATCTCGCGATCGACACCCCGGATGCCGAGCTCGGTCAGCCGCACACCGGGCGCCATCGCAAAGATGATCGTCGCGACGATCCCGGGGACGACGCCCACCCGGAACAGGATCAGTGCGGGGATCAGGTAGACGAATGCGGGCATCGTCTGCATGAAGTCGAGGATCGGTCGGATGATCGCCGAAGCGGTCTTGTCGCGGGCCGCGAGGATCCCGAGCGGAACACTGATCGCGATGGCGATCACCGCCGCCACGAGCACGAGCGCGAGGGTGTCCATCGCGTTCGACCACTGGTCGACGCCGACGATCAGGAGCAGGCCGACCGCCGTTCCGACGCCGAACACCCACCCGCGCAGCCAGACACCCAGGGCGGCGAAGATCAAGATGATGCCCCAGAACGGCGGGGTCTGGAGGATCCAGTCGGTGCCGTCGTAGAGCCCGGTGAACACCGTACGGACGACGTCGAACACCGGGCTGAAGAACTGGGTGACGAAGTCGACGACGCTGGTCGCCCACTCGCCGAGCGGCAGACGGATGCCCATCAGCGCACCCCCTCGACAGCAACGCCCGGCGCGGTGTCGCGCAAGGTCTGGTTCATGACATCGATCGGGATGGTCGTGGCCGGCTGCACGACGACCGGGATCTCCGTGGTGGAGCTCGTCACATTGCCGAGCGCCGCCAGCAGGGTCACACGCGGGATGACCCCGAGCAGCCGCGTCTTGTCGTCCACGACGGCCAACGGGAGTTCGCTCTCGACCGAGAGCCCGACGATGTCGCTGAGCACCTCATCGCGCGACACCGAAGCGATGTCCTCCCGGATCACCGCCTGCAGATCGCCCTGCCCTTCGCGCACCTGGCGCATCACGTCCCGGTCGCGGACGACGCCGAGCAGGCGACGGCCGTGCCCGACGACGAAAGCCGCCGAGGTCTGCAGGTCGCGCATGGTGCGCACAGCGGCGCGGGGGCCCGCGGCGACGGTGACGAGCGCACGCACGGGCTCCATCACGCTCGCCGCGGTGAGCACTCGCGCCCGGTCGACGTCGTGCACGAAGCTCTCGACGTAGTCGTTCGCGGGATCCATCAGGATCTCCTCCGGCGTTCCGATCTGAACGACGCGACCGTCGCGCATGACGGCGATGCGGTCGCCGAGGAACATTGCTTCGTTGAGATCATGCGTGATGAAGACGATCGTCGTGCCCAGCTGCGCCTGCAACTCGATCAGCTGTTCCTGCATCTCGCGCCGGATGAGCGGGTCGAGGGCGGAGAACGCTTCGTCCATGAGCAGCACATCGGTGTCGGCGGCGAGGGCGCGACCCAACCCGACCCGCTGTTGCATCCCCCCGGACAGCTCGCCCGGAAGCGTGTCGCCCCATCCGGTGAGTCCGACGAGATCGAGCACCTTCTGAGCCCGCTCGCGTCGTTCGGCCGGAGGGATGCCCTGCACCTCGAGCCCGTAGGCGAGGTTGTCGAGCACCGTTCGGTGCGGCAGCAGCGCGAAATGTTGGAAGACCATCGAGATGTGCCGTCGACGCACTTCCCGTAGTCGCTTCGCCGATGTGCCCGTGATGGTCGTTCCCATCACGTCGACCTGGCCGCTCGTGGGCTCCAGCAGCCCGTTCAGCAGCCGGATCAGGGTGGACTTGCCGGAGCCGGACAGCCCCATGACCACGAAGATCTCCCCCGCCTTCACGGTGAAACTGGCATCGATCACCGCAGCGGTGCCGCTGCCGGCGACTTCGTCGCGGGTGGCCCCGCCCTGCAATCGGCGCACGACGTCGCCGGGTTTCCGTCCGAATATCTTGTATAGGTTCCGTGCCTCGACGGCGACAGACTCGCTCACTTGTTCTCCGCGGCGCGCCAGGACGATCCCGGCGTGCTCCGTGGTTGCGCCCGGGTCTGCAGCATGAGCAGGCGGAGCCTCAAGCGAGTTCTCTTCGACTCGCGAGTCACCGGCTGCCGGCGCGACCTCGGGGTGCGCCCACACCGCCCGACCTTACGGAGCGAACGCGACCGATTCCGGTCTCACGACCACCGGGCGCCCGGCCCGCGGACTGGGTTTGCGGCCCCGGCGACCGCCGTTCCGGCAGACCAGGACACCCTCGACCGTATCAACCTGTGAGACCTCAAAGCCAATCGGGATTCGGGATCCCGGCCTGTATGCCTGCATCGGCATGTGCTGCGATCGCCGCCCTCGTGCCGATCTCACGGGGGCGCGGATTGTTTCGAACTTTCTCCCCCGAACGGGGCGCGAGTCGGGCAGACTCGACGATATGACAGACACAGCCGACCACGGATGGCAGCGCGTTCCGATCGAAGCGCAGAGCGTGGACGCGCCTCTGTCTCGCTCGGCCGTGTTCCTCGTCGTGCGGCTCGCCGCGGGAGCCGAGTCGCTGGCGACGGTGCGCGACGTGCTCTCGGACCTCTCCGGTCTGGTGAAGACCGTCGGCTTCCGCGATCTGAACGCACATCTCTCGTGCAACGTCGGAATCGGGGCCGACGTCTGGACGCCTCTGACCCGCGCAGCGAGACCCCGCGAGCTGCATCCCTTCATCGAGATCGCCGGTTCGGCCCACGCGGCGATCGCGACCCCTGGCGACCTGCTGTTCCACATCCGTGCTGAACGCAGCGACTTCTGTTTCGAGTTCGAGCGGCTGCTGCTCGATGCCTTGGGCGATGCGGTCGAGGTTGAGGATGAAGTCGTCGGCTTCCGCTACTTCGACTCGCGCGACCTGCTCGGCTTCGTGGACGGCACCGCGAATCCCACGGGAACCGAGATCGCGGGGGCCGCGCAGGTCGGTGCCGAGGATCCCGACTACGCCGGCGGAAGCTACGTGGTGGTGCAGAAGTATCTGCACGACCTGGCGAAATGGGGTTCGGTGCCGACCCAGCAGCAGGAGGGTGTGATCGGCCGCACGAAGCTCGACAATGTCGAGCTCGACGATGCCGATCACGGTCAGAAGTCGCACAAGACCCTTGCGACCATCACCGACGAGAATGGCGTCGAGCACGACATCCTGCGAGACAACATGCCGTTCGGCCGAGCCGGTCACGGCGAATTCGGGACCTACTTCATCGGGTATTCCGGCGAGCTGTGGGTGATCGAGCGGATGCTGCAGCGGATGTTCGTGGGCGATCCGGTGGGCAGCTACGACCGCATCCTCGACTTCTCCACTGCCGCGACCGGAACGACGTTCTTCGCTCCGACCCGCGACTTTCTGGACGCCCTCGCCGACTGACCGAGCAGAATGCCGCCGAGCACGATCGCCAGGCCGACCCCTTGGCGCAGACCGAGCGTCTCGCCGGCGACGACTGTGCCGAGCACCACCCCTGCCACCGGGTTGAGCAGACCGATGAGGCCGACCGTGCCGGCGCCGAGATGCCGCAGGCCCGAGAACCAGGCGATGAACGCCACGGCGGTGGCGATGACGGTCACGTAGGCGAATCCGGCCAGCGCCGCCGCATCGAGGTGCGGCGGCGCGCCCTCGACGACAAGAGCGAACGGAACGACGATCAGCCCGCCGGCGAGCAACTGCCACGAGGTCGAGGAGAACACGTCGACACCGTCGCTCCAGCGGGTGGCGAGCACGTACCCGATCGACGACAGCAGCATTGCGGCGAGCGACGCGAGAATCCCGAGCGGATGCACGCCCGTTCCGCCACCCCAGAGCATCACGGTCACGCCGATGGCTCCGATGACTGCTCCGATCAGTGCGAGCAGCCGCGGTCGCTCCGCGAGGAACAGCCGGCCGAAGCCCATCATGGCCAGCGGTGAGGTGGCCATCAGCGTCGAGGCGATACTCGACGGCAGCAATTGCGCGGCGGCGTAGACCAGGGCGAAGAACCCACCGGTGTTGAGCACGCCCAGCACTGCCGATCGCCACCACCAGGCCCCGCGCGGGCGGCGGCGACGCACCACGTACAGCAGCACGCCCGCCGGAAGGGCACGGATCACGGCCCCCCAGAGCGGTTCACCGGGCGGCAGCACGGCGTTGGTGATGTAGTAGGTGGATCCCCAGGCGAGCGGTGCGATGGCGGTCACGAGCATCCAGATCCATTTAGCTTCCATGGAAGTTATTTTATCTTCCCGGAAAGGTAAAGTGGGCGTATGGCCGCAGAATCCGTCGAACCCGACCGCATCGACCGCATCCAGGCCGAATGGGCGCGCGAACGTCCCGACCTCGACGTTCGCCCGCCGGGAGTGATCGGTCGCCTGCACCGCGTGGCCGATCACCTCACTCGGGAACTTGTCGCGGTCTACGCCGAATACGGTCTCAGTGAAGGCGACTTCGATGTGCTCTCCGCCCTCCGGCGCGCGGGCGAGCCCTTCGAACGGAGCCCCGGCGAACTGGCCGGGCACACCATGATCACGACCGGTGGCATGACCAAACGCATCGACCGGCTCGAAAAGGCTGGCCTCGTGACCCGCCGCGCTGACTCGACCGACGGGCGGAGTCGCGTCGTCGCGCTGACCGATCTCGGCCGTGCGACGATCGACGAAGCCTTCGCGCGGCACATGGCCAACGAACGCCGCCTCGTCGACCTGCTCTCCCCCGACGACGCCGGTCGCCTGGAAGAAATCCTCACCCGCTGGCTGGCTGCCTTCGAATGAGGAGCACGCTTCCCAGGCCGCGTCGACCTCAGTGGCGCAGTGCGTCCTCCAGGGCGACCCAGGGCAGCATGGCGCATTTGATGCGGGTCACGTAGCGCGAGACGCCAGCGAGGGCGACGGCATCTCCGAGCAGTTCCTCATCGCCATCGATCGTTCCTTTCGACTGCATCAGCTCGCGGAACGCGGCGATGCGGGCGGTCACCTGCTCGCGGGAGTCGTCGGCGACGACGGCCGCGAGCAACGACGCCGAGGCTGTCGAGATGGAGCAGCCGTGCCCCTCCCAGCTGATCGCGGCCACGCCGCCGTCCGCCGAAGGGTGCAGATTGAGCGTGACCTCATCGCCACAGGTCGGATTGAGCTGATGCGACGACGCGCTGGCGCCCTCGCGCAGCCCGAAGCCGTGCTTCTGCTTCGCATGGTCGAGGATGACCTGCTGGTACAGGTTCTGGAGGTCGGCTGAGCTCATCGATCGACTCCGAAGAACGTGCGGGCGTCGGCGACCGCCGCAACGGCGGCGTCCACCTCGTCCGCTGTCGTGTAGAGGTACGCGCTCATCCGTGTGCTCGCCGTCGCGCCGAAGCGTCGGTGCACCGGCTGCGCGCAGTGGTGGCCGACCCGCACGGCGATGCCGCGGTCGTCGAGGAACTGACCGACGTCGTGCGAATGGATGCCGTCGACGACGAAGCTGGCGAGTCCGACCCGGGCGACGTCACGATCGGGCCCGAGGATGCGCACCCCGGGAATCGCGCCGAGCCCGTCGAGCATCCGGGCGCCGAGCTCCTGTTCGTGGGCCGCGATCGCGGGAAGGCCCGCCTTCGTCAGATAGTCGGCGGCCGCTGCCAACGCGATCGCCTGCGACACCCGCTGTGTTCCGGCCTCGAAACGTGCCGGCGCAGGCAGATAGTCGGCCCCGTCGAGGGTGACCGTGGTGATCATCGACCCGCCGGTGAGGAAGGGCGGCAGCGCGTCGAGCAGCTCTTTGCGACCGTAGAGCACGCCGACACCCGTCGGTCCGAGCATCTTGTGCCCCGAGAACACGGCGAAGTCCACGTCGAGCTCGCGCAGGTCGAGTGGGAGGTGGGGAGCGGATTGGCAGGCGTCGAGCACGACGAGCGCGCCGACCACATGCGCAAGAGCCACCAGCTCGGCGACGGGGTTGATCGCTCCGAGCACGTTCGAGACATGCGCGAAGGCGACCACCTTGGTGCGCGGGCCGATCAGCTCGGCCGCTTCGTCGAGCCTCAGCTGCCCGTCGTCGTTCAGCCCGATCACCCGCAGCGTCGCGCCCGTCCTCGCGGCGAGTTCCTGCCAGGGGACGAGGTTGGCATGATGCTCGGCCTCGGTCGCCACGATCTCGTCGCCGGGCCCCAGCCGGAACCGCGCGGCGGCCGCGCCGCCGCGCCCCACGGAGGCGTTCGACAGGCCGTAGGCCACGAGATTGATCCCCTCGGTGGCGTTCGAGGTCCACACGATCTCGTCGGCGGCCACGCCGACGAAACGGGCGAGCGTCGCCCTTGCCTCCTCGAACAACTCGGTCGCCTCGCCTGCGACGGTGTGGGCGCCGCGGTGCACCGCCGAGGTGAGCTGTTCGACGAAGGCGCGCTCCGCATCCAGTACGGCCGACGGTTTCTGGGAAGTGGCGCCCGAATCGAGGTACACGAACGGATGCCCGTTCACCTCGCGGCCGAGGATCGGGAAGTCCGCGCGGAGGCGGGCGATGTCGAGTGTGTCTGTGCGCATTCTGTAGACCAGGGGTTCCTTACGAAGAACTCTACTTGCCCTGACTGCAAGCGCCGGGAGCCCGGCGGCATTCCCGCCGCTGCGCGCGCCGCCTACAGACCGGCGCGCGGCTCGGTCGATGCGAGGTGTTCCGGCACCGCCGCCGTGCGCTCAGCGGGCCGGGCGCCGCGCCAGGTCATCCAGATCACGCAGACGACGAGTGCCGAGAACAGCACGAGGCTGACGATGCCGTCGCCGACCCCGAGGCCGCCTCGGGCCGGCGGCAGGGCGATCCCGTCGGAGAACGACGCGCCGAGGGGACGGGTCAAAATGTACGACGCCCAGAACGCCACGGTGGCGTTCAACCGCCACCAGCGAAAGGCCACCCCGGGCAGCACGAAGAGGATGGTGAACAGCGCACCCGAGACGAAGTACCCCAGCCCGAACGTCGTCGCGGTCAGATCGCCGAGCGCGGTGCCCAGGGCGAACGTCGCCCCGATCGTCGCCCAGTAGAACAGTTCACGGGCGCGCGTATCGATCCGGTGGATCGACACCGTGCGCTGCGTGCCGAACCAGAGCGCGAAGACCGCGGCGAGTACCACGAGGAACCCGATCGACGAGGCGAAGTACGGAACCCCGAACTGCACGTGGATGACGTCGGCCACCATCGTGCCGAACACGGCGACGAGCAGCACCGTCAGCCAGTACACCCAGGGGATGTACCGCGAGCGGGTGAACTGGAGGGCCAGTGCCGCCGCGAGGACGACCGCGGCAGCTGCGACCGCGAGTGGCGGATCGAACCGATGCACCAGGAAATCGGAGGTCGTCTCGCCCATGCCGGTGGTCAGGATCTTCGCCACCCAAAAGACCGCGGTCACCTCAGGAACCTTGTTGCGCATCCCGGAACCCTGTCACCGCGCGGCCAAGATTCCTCTGAGAATCCGTGCGATCCTGGCATTCTTAGCGACTTCTTGCGTCCGGGCGCCGACACTGGAGCGCGGAGAGGGCCCGCGGGGATGCTGGGTAAGGTTGTCAGACTATGGAGAGTGAACGGCAACGCCTCCTCCTGATCGAGGACGATCCACAGCTGGGTCCGATCATCCGGCACGTGCTGGAGGAGACGTACTCGGTCGTGCTCGCCGTCGATGGCGAGGAGGGCTTGCGCCTCGGCCTGGACGGCTCGTTCGATGCGCTCGTCGTGGATCGGAGGCTTCCGGGCATGGACGGTCTCACCGTGGTCGAGCGGCTGCGATCCGGCCGTGTCGTCGCCCCGATCCTGATGCTCACCGCGCTGGGAACGGTCGGCGATCGGGTGAACGGCTTGGACGCCGGAGCCAATGACTACCTCGTCAAACCGTTCGAGTTCGACGAATTGCTCGCCCGCCTGCGGGCGCTCACCCGCACGTTCACCGGGGAAGGCGAGGCGATCCCGGTCGGTTCGTGGGAGTTCTACCCGGAGAGCCGGTGCATCTATTCGCCCTATGAGGGGCGCATCCAGTTGACCGTGCGGGAGAGCGAGCTGCTGCGGCTGCTCGCGGAGAGCCCGCTGCGCACGTTCAGCCGCCAGCAGATCCTGACCCGGGTGTTCGAAGCCGACGAGCAGCCGGGAACGGTCGACACCTATGTGCACTACGTGCGTCGCAAGACTGACCGCGACCTGATCGCCACCGTTCGCGGCGAAGGCTACCGGTTGGGCCAGCCGTGACCCGGCGACCGAAACGCGACATCGACGCGGTCGCCGTGCGGAGGGCGTCGCGCATCGTGGGCCTGCAGATCACGATCGCGTCTGGAGCACTCGTGGTCGCGGCGATCGGGTTCGCGTTCTTCTTCGTGCTCGACCAGTTGCGGCCCGCCGAGTTGGAGGAGAAGCCGCGCCCAGGCGAGCACAAGATCTACATCGACAGCACCGAGGCACTGTTCGCGTTCGTCGTGCTCGGAGTGCTCGCCGTCGCTGTCGCGGGCACGCTGAGCCTCGTGATCACCCGGCGCGCGGTCAATCCGCTCGGTCGGGCCCTGGCGATCCAGCGCACCTTCGTACAGGATGCGAGCCACGAGCTGCGCACGCCGCTGGCGGTGCTCGACGCCCGGTTGCAGTTGCTGCAGCGTTCGCTTCCACCGGCCGACCCGTCCACGGACGTCGTGGCGGAACTCCGCGCGGACACTCGCACTCTCATCGATGTGGTCAACGATCTCCTGCTGGCCGCCGACGACAGTCGGGAAGACGACCCCGCCGCCGCGACGCCAGTGGTCGCTCCCGTGGCGAAGGCCGTCAACGCCATGCGGATGCTCGCCGGGCAGCGCAGTATCGAGATCGCGCTCGATTCGGAGGGCGACCCCTCCACTCTGGTCCCGGCCACGGGAATCCAGCGTTGCACGACAGCGCTGCTGGACAATGCCCTGACGCACGCCCCCGACGGGTCGACCGTTCTCGTGACCGTGCGCTCCGCCCACCGGCAGGTCATTCTGAGAGTCGCCGATGCCGGGCCGGGCATTCAGGGCATCGAACCTGAGCGGATCTTCGACCGGTTCGCCCGCGCTCCCCGACAGCACACCTCGCCGACACAACGACTCAGTTTCGGCATCGGATTGGCGCTGGTGCGGGAGATCGCGGTGCGGCACGGCGGAAGCGTCACGGTCGCGGAGACCGGCCCCCGGGGAACCGTGCTCGAACTCGTGCTTCCCGAGGCGTCGCTTTCCTGAACGTTCACTGAATGCGAGTGCCTCCAGTGGCCGATCGCGGGCGCCGCGGCTCTGAGTTCTCTCAGCCACCAGGCATCGAATGTTCATCGTGATGACTCTTGGACGTTTCTGAGACCTGCTCGGCTGAACTAGTGAATGCACCAGGGGGTTCAGCAGAGGAGGGTGCCAGATGATTCTCGTCGACGCCCGCACTCAGAGCGAGGCCAGACCGACCCTCCGCGATGCGCTGTCGGAGCGGTGGCTGGTCGCCGCCGCCCTGGGGATCCTCGCCACAGCGATCTCGGCCGCCGGCTCCTGGATCCCGTCACTCTGGGGGGACGAGGTCGCCAGTCTCCTCTCCGCCGAACGACCGCTACCCTCGCTGTTCCAGATGCTCGGACACGTCGACGCCGTGCACGGCACGTACTACCTCGGCCTGCACGTGTGGATCCACTTCTTCGGGATATCCCCGTTCGCGCTCCGCTTCCCGAGCGCCATCGCCGTCGGCCTCGCGACGATGGCCACAGTGGCGCTCGCCTGGCGCCTGACCGATCGTCGCCTCGCCGTGATCGCCGGCGTGGTCTGCGTGATGCTCCCCCGGGTGACATACATGGGTGAGGAGGCCCGCTCCTACGCGTTCAGCGCGGCCTTCGCCGCCTGGCTCACACTCGTGCTGATCGAGATCCTGCGCCGCGAGCGTCCACGCCGGATCTGGTGGGCGGCTTATGGCGCGCTGCTTGCCGTCGGCACCTACGTCTTCCTCTACCTCGTGCTGTTCGTGGTCGTGCACCTGGTGATCCTGCTGGTGAGCCGGGCGAATCGGGCGCTGTTCGCGCGGTGGGCGATCACCGTCGGCCTCGCCGCGGTCGCCTGCGCGCCCCTCGGGATAGCCGCCTTTCTCGAGCGCGGGCAGATCTCCTACCTCTCGAACACCGACCAGCTCTCGTTCACCACCCTGTTCAGTTCCCTGTGGTTCGGAGCGTGGCCCTTCGCCATCGCCGCCTGGGCGCTGATCGCCGTCGCCGTCGTCTCGGAGTGGCGCTGGCGGAAACGTTCCGTCACACCGGGCGACCGTCGCGTACCATCGCTCGTCGTCGTGGCCGGCCTCTGGCTCGTGCTGCCGTCCGGCATCCTGATCGCCGCACACGCGGCGACCCCCGACTTCACCGCCCGCTATGTGTCGTTCTGCGCGCCCGCAGCCGCCCTACTCATCGCAGTCGGCCTCCAGCGCACGGCCCGGCTGGCCCGCTGGCTGCCGATCGCCGCCGGCATCGTGCTGCTCGGCCTCGTCCTTCCCGTGTTCGTCGCCCAACGCACGCCGTACGCGAAGAATGGCAGCGACTGGGCCGAAGTGAGCGCGACCATCGGTGCCGAGGCGCGGCCGGGCGACGCCGTCGTGTTCGACGAGACCGCCAAGCCGTCCCACCGTCCCCGGCTCGCGATGCACGCGTATCCGGCCGGTTTCGCCGGGCTCGACGACGTCGCCCTCAAGACGCCGTTCACGAGCAGCAGCACGTGGTACGACCGCGCCTATACCGTGCCGCAGACCGCATCGCTCGGCCGGTTCACCGGCGTGAGCCGGGTCTGGCTCATCGAGGATGCGAGCAGCGGCACCCCCGACACGTACGGTCTCGCAAGCCTGGAAGCGCTGGGGTTCAGCCCGGCCGGGGCCGCCGTGCGCACCCACTCTTCCCAGATCCTTCAATTGCAGCGCTGACAGACAAGGACCGCGATGTTCCCCAGTTCCCTCCATACCGGCATCCTCGACCCGCAAGGGTTGATCGACGCGGCCGGCCCGTGGGCGCTGCTCGGAGTGTGCGCGATCGTCTTCGCTGAGACCGGGCTGCTGATCGGCTTCTTCCTGCCCGGCGACACGCTGCTCTTCTTCACCGGTGTTCTCACGCTCACCGGTCATATCCCGCAACCGCTGTGGCTGATCGTGCTCGCGGTGACCGTGGCGGCGGTCCTGGGCGACCAGGTCGCATACAGCATCGGCCGGCGCGGCGGGCCCGCCGTATTCGAGCGCCGGGAGTCCGGACTGTTCAGCCGCGCCAGTGTCGAACGCACGGAACGGTTCTTCACTCGCTTCGGCTCGGGGGCGGTGGTCGTCGCCCGCTTCGTTCCGGTCGTGCGCACCTTCGCACCGGTCGCGGCCGGCGTCGGACGGATGCGCCGCCGGGTGTTCACGGTGGCCAACATCGTCGGAGCGGCCGTCTGGGCGACCGGCGTCATCCTTCTCGGCTACGGACTCGGCCACATCCCGGGCGTCGCCGATTTCGTCGCCCGGTATCTCGACGTCATCCTCGTCGCGATCGTCGTTCTCTCGGTCGCGCCGGTTGTGACGCGGGCCGTGATCGTGCGCCTGCGGGCGCGTCAGGAGGTCTGACCATGAATCCGACGATGACAGTGATCATCCCGACCTTCAACGAGGCGCCCAACATCCACGAACTGCTCCACCGGATCGCGGCGGCGACCGACCCTGCCGAAACCGAGATCGTCGTCGTCGACGACTCCACCGACTCCACGGCCGCCGAAGTGCGCAGGACCGCCGCCGAGCTCGTCTGCCCGGTGCGCCTCCTGGTGCGTCCAGATCCCGTCGGCGGCCTCTCCGGCGCGGTCCTCGAAGGGTTCGAGGCGGCTACGGGTGATTGGTGCGTGGTGATGGACGGAGACCTCCAGCATCCGCCGGAGCTGCTCCCGGCACTCGTCGCGACCGGCCGTCGCGCCGGAGCGGATGTCGTCGTCGCCTCGCGTTACCGCAGCGGCGGCAGCAACGACGGTCTCGCCGGATCGACCCGCCGGATCACCTCGCTCCTGGCGACGTCGGCGGCCAAGACGATGTTCCCGCGGGCGCTGGCCGACTGCTCCGACCCCATGTCGGGCTTCTTCGCCGTGCGCCGTTCGGCCATCGACACGAGCCGGCTGCATCCGCGCGGTTTCAAGATCCTGCTCGAGGTGCTCGCGCTCCACCGGCTCAGCGTCGCCGAGGAACCGTTCACGTTCGGCGAACGCCTGGCGGGCGAATCGAAGGCCACGCTCCAGCAGGGCGTGTCCTACTTCGGTCAGCTGCTCTCCCTGCGGATGCGCTCCTGGCGCGGCATCCCGGCACAGCCGCTCACGGTCGAGCACCAATCCGCCTGAGCGCGTCTTTCGGCAGCCGCACCGTCACCGACGCGCCGCCGGCGACGGTGTCGTTCTCGGCGCGCACGGTGCCGCCATGCCGGGCGACCACCTCCGACACCAGGGCGAGACCGAGACCGTAGTGCCGCGACGCCGGCGACCCGACGGTGTCGACCCTCGTCGAGGCGAACCGTTCGAACGCCCGATCGGACGCCCCCTCGGGAAAGCCTGGCCCATCGTCGGAGACCCGTAGCACCGCCCATTTCGCGTCGCCACCGACCTCGACACCGATCGCCGTCGCCGCATGGTCGGCGGCGTTGTCGAGCAAAGCGAGAACGAGCCGCCGGACCGAGACCGGCGACCCGGCCACGACCACCGGATCCCCCGCATCCACTCTCACCTGAAGGCCGCGCTCGGTCGCCATCGGACGAATCGTGCGCACGGCCGCCTCGGCGACCTCGACCAGATCGACGGGTTCCGGATCCGCGGCCTCACGCGGATCCGCCGCGATCAGCAGATCTTCCACGATCTCGCCCAGCGCGCGCGAATCGTCGACGATCTCATCGATGCCGTCGGCGATCGCGACATCGTCACGCTCGGCCGGCGTCGCGTCGCGCAGACGGCGGCGCACCAATTGCGCGCGTGTGCTGAGCAGCGTGAGCGGCGTGCGCAGTTCGTGGCTCGCATCCGCCACGAATCGGCGTTGCAGTGCCAGCGCCTCGGCGAGCGGGCGCATCGCCCGGCGTGCGATCACGACGGCGACAGCCGCTCCGGCGGCCGCGGCCAGCACACCCGAGACCACCAGGGCAAGCATCAACCGTTGCAACTCCTCCTGTTGCTCATGGGTGTCGTAGGCGACTTGAACCACCCGGCCGTCGTGGGCTTCGGTGCGCACCAGATAGCTGCGACCGTCGAGCGTCTGCATCGACTGCTCGGCGCCGCCCGAGGCGGTGACGCGATCGATCGCAGCCTGGTCGGGCAGCCCCTTCGGCAGATTGGGCGAGCTCTGCGTCGAGCCGTCCATGATGATGGTCGCCACGACGGAGGGCGGCGCGTCCCGGGGCGAATCGATCATGCAGGCGTCGACGACGGTGCGTTGCGCAGCCGCCTCCTGGCTGGTCGCCACAATCGTGTAGACCACGACCCCGAGGATCGCGAACAGCACGAGGATGATCGCGGTGAATTGCACCGACAGCCGCACCGCTGCGGAACGCAGCTCGCTGTCCCCCGCGCGGCTCACGGTGCAGCGCCCATCCGATACCCGATGCCGCGCACCGTCTCGATGAGTTCGCGGCCGAGCTTGCGGCGCAGGTGGTGAACGTAGGTGTCGACGATCCCCGGGTCGTCGGCATCCGCGAAGACGTTCTCCAGCAGGTCCTCGCGGGAGAACACCTGGTTGGGGCGTCGCGCCAGACGTTCGAGCAAAGCCGTCTCACGCTCGGAGAGAGCGAGACGCCCGCCATCGTCACGGGTCACGACGCGGTTGGCCGCATCCAGCGTTCCCCCGGCGAAACGGATGACGGGCACCGTCGACGCCGGTCGGCGCCGCAGCACACGCAGGCGGGCCAGCAGTTCGTCGATGTCGAACGGTTTCGCCAAATAGTCTTCGGCGCCGCGATCCAGCCCCTCCACACGGTCTGCGGCGTTGCCGAGCGCCGAGAGAACGAGCACAGGCACCAGAACCCCTCTCTCTCGCAGCTTGGTGAGGAGGTCGAGCCCGTCGATCACCGGGAGACCCCGGTCGAGCACCGCGACATCGAAGCTCTCGGTCAGCCCGAGATGCAACCCCCGCTGGCCGTCAGGGGCCAGGGAGACCTCGTAGCCCTCCGACTGGAGCAGTTCACGCAGCATAGCGGCGAGACGCGCATCGTCCTCGACGATCAGCACCCTCGGTCCGGCTTCCACGGTGGAAGTATAGGCGGGCGAGCGCCGGTCAGACGACGAACGGGATGAGGGCCTTGCGCGACACCGGATAGTCGTCGAACGTCTCGCGGTACCACCGGTGGTTCGCCATCGCCCGCGGTGCGAGGTTCGCCGTCGTATACAACGCGAACGCGAGGCCGGCCGGCGACCAGGTGGCGATCGCCCACCCCGCCCATTCCACGATCTCGCCCAGATAGTTGGGACTCGAGACATAGCGGAATCCCCCGCCGTGCGGAATCTGGTAACCGGTCGATCCCGCACCCCGCAGCCTGCGCAGGATGCGGTCCGACGCCAGGTTCAGCACGAAACCGCCCAGGAACACCACGAGTCCGATCAGGAATCTCGGATCTGTGAGCCACTCGATCGGGTAGGTGCCGAACTCGGAGATCCAACGCGCGTTGTTCCAGGCGTTGAGCGCGTTGAACAGCAGCGCCATCCCCACGACAGTCGACGGCATCCGGCCCCCGCCCCGCATCAGGAACGGGTAGACGAAGGCACGCTGCACATAGTGCAGCAGCCAGAGCCCGAGGAAGACGAGCGGGACGACGGCGAACCGGTGGGTGCCGAGCAGATAGAAGGCGGCGAAGAGCAACACCGCCGGGGACTCCATCACCACCCAGCCGACACGGGCTGGGACCGTCGGCCCCCATCCGCCGCGCCCGTGCCGACCGTACGGGGCCACGATGAAACACAGGGCGACGAAGGTGACGACGGCGAGCACGATCTCCAGGATCACGAACCAGCGGTACACCCCGGTGTCCCCGCCGTCGGCCGGGAGAACGGCGAAGACACCGCGGGCGTGTGGATCGAAGAACATCCTGCCACTCTGCCCGAGCGGATGCCGGTCGGCAACGGGCCCGGCCGCTAGAGTGATCCCGTCCCCGACAGCATTGGAGCATCCGGTGAAGCGAGCCCTGATCGTGATCGACGTGCAGAACGAGTACGTCACGGGAAAGCTGAAGATCTGCTTCCCCGATCTGTTCACCTCGATGCCGAATTTCGACGTCGCGATGGACGCCGCCGAAGACGCGAAGATCCCGCTCGTCGTCGTGCAGCATGTCGAAGACGAGTCGTCCCCGCTCTTCGCTCGCGGATCCGTCGGGGCGGCGCTCCACGAGGAGGTCGCCTCCCGCACCCCCGACCATCTGGTCGAGAAGTCCGACGTGTCGGCTTTCCGCGGCACCGACCTCGAAGAGTGGCTACGCGCCAATCAGGTCGACACCGTGACCGTGTGCGGGTTCATGACCCAGCACTGCTGCGAGGGCACCGCGCGGGATGCGTACGCGCTCGGCTTCCACGTCGAGTTCCTCTCTGACGCCACCGGAACCGTCGACCTCGTGAACACGGCAGGGACCGTCTCGGCCGCGGCCCTGCACCAGAGTGTCCTGGTGACCATGCAGTCCGAGTTCGCCGCCGTCGCGACGACGACCGAGTGGACGCTCGCGGTCGAGACCGGACAAGCCCTGCCGGTCTCCGATATCTTCGCCAGTTCGGGGCACGCGCGCCTCCCGGAGAAGCACGCCGAACTCCACACGCTGATGCACGACGTGCGCGCCCACATCGACAGCGAGATCGCGGCCGGCGAGGCGCACGAATTCACCCACACGCTGTACGTCGGGCAGGGCATCTCGGCTCTCTGACCGTGCCACCCGCCGGAGAAGTCCCGAAAAGGCCACACGGGCAGGGCAGGGGCCCGGACGTCTTCCGGCTCCCAGGCTTTCCGTCGTACTGGGCCGCCGGCTCCGTATCCGAGTTCGGCACCTACATCACGACGATCGCCCTGCAGGTGCTCGTGCTCACCTCGCTGCACGGCTCGGCCGCCGACATCGGACTCGTCAACGCCTCACGGTGGATTCCATACCTTCTCTTCGGGCTGGTGGTCGGCGCACTCGTCGAACGAGGTCGCCGCAAACCAGTGCTGATCGTGGCGGATGCGGTGCGCGGGGTGCTGCTCGGCCTCATCCCGCTGCTATGGCTGCTGAACGCGCTCAGTGTCGCAACCCTCATGGTCTTCGTCGCTGTGTTCGGGATGCTCTCCCTCGTCGGCGACGCGGCCGCACAGTCGTTCCTCCCCCGTCTCGTCCCCCGGTCGACGCTGCTGGCCGCGAACGCGCGGATCGACCAGAGTTCGTCCGTGGCGCAGACCTCCGGCCCGGCGATCGGCGGCGCGATCGTCACCCTGTTGGGTGCGCCGCTGGCCGTGCTCGTCGACGCCGCCAGCTATCTCTTCTCGGCACTCGCGATCGCGCGCATCCGCGTCGTCGAACCCGCGCCGGTGCACTCTCTGAACGCACCGAGGCTGGGGGACGAGATCCGCGAGGGGCTGCGCTGGGTTTACCGGCACCGCGTTCTCGGACCGTACGCCGTCGCCGTCCACGTCTGGTTTCTGTTCAGCAGCATGCTCGGCACCATCTTCGTGCCATTCATGATCCTGGACCAGCATTTCAGCGCGTTCGAACTCGGCCTCACCTTGTCGGCCGCGGGTGTCGGCGGTCTCGTGGGCAGCCTGTTCGCCACCCGTATCGGACTGAGCTGGGGCGCGGGACCAGCCGTTCTCGTGTGCTACGCCGCAATGCCGATCGGGTGGGTCGTGATCGCCCTGTCCCCCGATGCTTCGAGCGGCCGCGGCCGTTGGGTCGCCCTCGCTGCCCTGATCATCGGGCAAGCGGTGTTCGGCCTCGCTCTCGGCGCTTCGAACGCCAATGAGATGGGCTACCGGCAAGCGGTGACCCCGGATGCGCTGCAGGGCCGAACCAATACAACGATGCGGTCGTTCAACCGGGCGGCCATCATCGTCGGAGCGCCTCTGGGAGGCGTGCTCGCCGACACGATCGGCTCACGACCCACCCTCTGGATCGCGATCGGCGGTTTCATCCTGGTGTTCGTGGCGCTTCTGCTCTCCCCGTTCCGCACCGCATCCCACCTCGACGTCAGCGAAGGCTAGCCAGGTACCTGGTCGGGCGCGAGAGTCTCCGATCCGGCCGGCTCGGCCTCCAGAAGCTCTTCGTCTGCTGCGGCCTGCGCACCATTCGGGCGGCTGAGGAACCAGTTCACCACGCCGGTCAGCACGACGAGCCCTGCTGCGACCGACGGGACGATGAGCGCGGCGGCGGCGCCGTCGGCCTCAGCGAATTGGCCGGTGAATGCCGAGGAGGCGGACTGGCCGACGATCACCGCGGAGCCGAGGATCGTCATGACAGTGGCGGAGCGGCCGACCGGGCTGCGCTCCGCGCCGAAACTGTACTGCGTCACGAGGGTCGGCCCGATCCCGATGCCGATCGCCAGAAGCGCGAGCATCATCCCCGGCACCGATCCGACGAGCTGCAGGGTCAGGGTGCCGGCGAACAGGATCACCGAGAAGACCAACCACCGAGCCCGCCGCGTGAACCGCTCCGGGAAGAGCGCGACGCCGAGGGCGAAGGCCGCCGATCCGATGCCCATCACGCCGTAGACGAGCCCCGCCTGCTCGGGATGCCCGTAGACCGTCATGAATGCCGTCAACGATGTGAGCATGGCACCGAAGAAGAGACCGACGCCGAAGATCCCCACCACGACCACCACGAGGGCCGGGCGCACCAGCTCCCTCGCCGGCCCGAGGGAGGCCGCACGCTCCGCCGCGCTCTTCGCCGGGACGCTGGTGCGGTGCAGGGCGAATCCGCTGACGAAGAACAGCGTGAGCACCGCTCCGCCGACCACCGGCGCCCATGGGTTCAGCGTCGTCGCGAGCACCCCCACCAGGAACGGCCCGAAGATGAAGACCACTTCGTCGGCCGCAGACTCGTAGGCCATCGTCGAGTTGAAGACCCGCTCCCGGCGGGCCGGAGCGAGACGATGGGCGATGATCGTCACCAAACGCGAACGCGACATCGGCGACACCTGCGGAGCCGTCGCCCCGATGAGGAACGAGACGGCGAACACCGCCGCATCCGGCAGCGTGCTGTACACCACCCAGGCAAGGAGCACGAGCATCGCACTGTTCGCCGCACCGCTGATGAGCAGCACGGGCCGCTGGCCGAAGCGGTCGGCGGCCGCACCGAGCAGCGGACCGAAGCAGGCGGCTCCGAGCCCGACCATCGCCGAGTTGAAGCCGCCGAGCGACAGCGAGTCACGGGCGGAAACCACGAGGGTGAGCACCCCGACGACCATCATCGCGAACGGCAATCGGGCGACGATCGCCAGCGGGAAGTAGGTGAATCCGGTCTCCCGGATGAGTCGGGTGCTCGGTGGTGTCGGTGTCGTCATGGCCTCGGTCAACTCCCACGGTGCCCCGCAGAGAATGTCGGGTGCCGCCTTGCCTCGCCGACGCGAGGCCGGCAGCAGGTAGTTGCACAGAGGCGGCACGCCAGATTCCGTGCGCGATCCTCGACGACGAGTCTACCGTGCCGTCATCGGTCGACGCCGAGCGCACCGTCGGCCGCCGTCGCCGAGAGCGCCGACCTCCGGTCGCCGAGAGGATGCCGCAGCACGAGCGCCACCCCCGCGATGCAGAGGATCATCGCACCGGTCTCCGGCAGGCTCGGCCAGACGCCCCCGAGAAAGCACACCTCCAGCGCTCGCACGACGAACGGGACGGCCAGAGACACCGTCGCCGTGTACACGGCCCCACGCGCGTGGATCAGTTTGTGCTGCAACACGTACACCGGAACGTAGATCCCGACGCCGAGGAGCAGCAAGAGCAGCCAGGTGACCGCATCCACATGCACGAGTTCAGCGAGCTGCCCGGTGGCGCCGAGCAGGATGAGCAGCAGCACGGTGCCGAACCCGAAGATTCCGGGCAGGAGGTCAGTGGGATCGTGTCCCTGGGAGATCCGGGCGTAATGCTGGCCGTAGACGGCCATGGACAACGCGGCCACCAGGGCGAGACCGACGCCGACTGCCCCCTGGATCCCGAGCAGATCCGCGCTCGCCGAGAAGGAGACGGCGACGTACAACGCTGCCCCCACCGTCGCGACGATCGTGCCCGCCGTCGCGAAGCGGTTGCCCCGCTTGCCGAACCAGAGCACCCCGATGACGAGGGTCAGCAACGGTGTCGTGGTGAGGAGGAGGTTCGGGATCGACACGCCGACCAGGCTGATCGCCTCGAGCGAGGCGAAGGCGTAGACCGCGACGCCGAGCAGACCCGACACCAGCAGCGCGCCGGGCCGTCGGCGCACGAGCAGAAGCGCGCGCCATGCCGCGCCGCGGCTGCGCAGCGCAAGCAGCAGGATGCCCGCGTAGCTGAACAGCGAACGGCCGGCGGCCACCACCCCGGCCGGCTCGCGCTGCACAGCGAGACCTGAGACTGATCCACGTCAGTCCGAGCAACACGGCCAGCGCCGCCGTCATGACCACCCCAGTGCCGCGCCGCATCCCGCTCCCGAATCCTCGACCGAGCGAAAGTCTCGCAGATCGGGCGCGCTTGCACCACGCGGACCCAGTTATACCAAATACAAACCGATATGCAGATTGCATTGCAATTGGTATGGTGGGGCTGTGAAAACACCCACGATCACCACCCGCGTCTCCCGAGAGCTCGGTGTCGCCATCAACCACGGGATCTATCAGCCGGGAACACGGTTGCCGGGCGAGCGCCTCCTCGCAGAAAGCCTGCATGTGAGCCGCAGCACCATCCGGATGGCACTGGAAGACCTGGAACGTCAGGGACGCGTCGCGCGCTCCCCGCAACGTGGGTGGTTCGTGCCGAGCCCGACGGTCGGAGAACCGCCGAGCACCCTCGAGAGCTTCACCGAGATGGCGCGGCAGCGCGGGCACACCCCCACTGCCGAAGTACTGGAAAAGACGGTCAGGTCCGCGACGCTCGACGAAGCGAACCGGCTCGGGATCGCGCCCGGCACCGAGGTGATCGAGCTCGTCCGGCTGCGCGGGATGAACTCGACGCCGATCTGCGTCGACCGCAATGTGCTCCCCCTCGCCCTCGCTCAAGCCCTTCTCGACCTCGACCTGACGGACGCCTCCCTGTACGAGACCCTGCAGGCGCACTGCTCGGTGTCCATCTTCCGCAGCGCATACAGTGTCCAGGCCGAGACGCCGACGGCAGAGCAGGCCACGCTCCTGCGCATCCCTCAGGGCAGCCCGGTGCTCGTCGGCCGGGAGATCGCCTACGACAGGGGCGGCGCGCCCGTCCTCCTCGGCCTGAACACGTATCGGGGCGACGCGTACCGTTTCCAGGCCGACCTCTACCGCGCCGAGTAGGGGCCTCGAAAGGTGCCCCCACTCGCTGCGGGTGGGGGCACCTTTCATCGGAACGACTCAGACCAGCGGAGGGAGGATGTCCTTCTGCAGTTCCAGGAACTCGTCCAGCATTGCGACGGCGCGGTTGTGCGAGTCGACGACAGGGTCCAGGAGGATCGCCTGCAGCAGCTTCGCCTTGGACTGCTCGGCGTACGCCTCCACGAGAAGCTTGTGGATGCTGCCCTGCAGGCGCACCATCGCCAGCACGCCCTCCGGGAACTCCTCCATCGCGACGGGGACCAGCTGTCCGTCCTCCACCTTCGCCGGCACTTCGACGACCATGTCGTCCGGCAGACCGGGGATGGCGCCCCGGTTCGGCAGATTCACGGCGGGGAGGTCGCGCTCGACTCCGCACGCCACCCACTCGATGATCGGGATCGCGAGCTCTTCCGATGACACCAGGGGACGGTCCTCGAGGGTGGCCTCAAGCGATTTCTGCGCGTGCTTCGGGGGCTGGTACGGACGGTCGGTGTCTGCGAACCGGATCTCGTAGAACCATTCCGGCGTCGCCGCACCCTCCCGCCAGGGCGAGCCGTCGGCCGGGTCATGGAAGTACTGGAGCTGCGCAGGCACATAATCATCCGCCCAGGAGAGGTACTCGCCGATGTGGTTGGCGCTCGGCGACGGCCACAGTCCGAAACGACGGAAGAGGATGCGCGAGAGACCGACCTCGTGCCAGTCCGAGACCCAGTTCGCGTCGTGCTCCAGCTCGCGCAGGCGCGGGTAGAGGTCTTCGCCGGTGGCACGGTCGCGGACACGCTGGAACCAGGTGAAGTGGTTGATTCCGCCCGCCGCGAGATCGAGCTGGTCGAGCGGGGTGTCGAGCAGAGCGGAGATCTGCCGCGCGCCCTGGAAGTAGCCGTGGCACAGTCCGACGACCTTCACCGAGGTCAGGCGGGAGATCGCTTCGCAGACCTTGTGCTCGGGGTTGGAGAAGTTGAGGAACACCGCATCCGGTGCGAGCCGCTCGATCGCCCGGGCGATCTCGAGCAGCGGGCCGAACTGCCGGAGAGCGTGGAACAGACCGCCGGGGCCGCCGTTCTCGCCGTAGACCTGACGGAAACCGTACTTGCGTGGCACCGAGAAGTCCTGCGACCAGTAGTGGTAGCGGTTCATTTCGATCGCGGTCACGACGAAGTCCGCACCCGTTACGGCCTCGTCGAGGTCGGTCGTCGTCTGGACGGTCGCCGAATGGCCGAGCCGACCGATCACATGCCGGGCGTAGGCCTCCATCTCCGCGAGCGGAGCCGCGGCGATGTCCATCAGCACGATGTCGAGGCCCTTCTCGGCGATCGCTCCGCTCAGGAGGAGGTCGCGAATGATGGTGCCGGCGAACTCCCGGCTCCCTGCGCCAATAAGTGTTACTTTCATCTGCTCGTTGTCTCCGATCTTCATGGGGTTGTCGTGGTGCCGTGTGCGAGTCCGCGGGCCGATTGGACGGCTCCCAGCACAGGCGCTCGGTCGAGGATGATGAGAGGCAGGCCGGCGTGGTCGACGGCGAGCGCGGCGCCGAACGCCTCCTGCAACCGCGGCTGACGCTGGATGACCGAACCGCCGGCGACGATGCTGTCGGCGGGGATCCCTCGTTCACGCAGCCGATGGACCAGTCCCGCAAGATGTGAACCCGCCTCCGCGATGACGTCGGCGGCGAGCACCGAGCCCTCGTCGGCCGCTGAGAATACCTCCGGGGCGTGCCCGCCCCATTCCTCCGCCGAGGCCGCTTCGGTGACGGCCAGGGCGAGTTCGTCGCCGTTGCGCGCAGAGAACGAGGCGAAAAGCCGTCGGCCGAGCTGCTCGACCGGCCGACCCCGATCGAGGTCGCGGAGCACGGCTCTGGTGGCCTCGCGGACGAGCCCGGCCGCACTCCCCTCGTCGCCCAGGAGCCAGCCCCAGCCGCCGGCGGTGACGAGCTCGGCGTTCGCGTCTCTCGCCGTTGCGATGGAACCCGTGCCGACCACAACACCGATCGCCCGGTCGTGGCCCATCGCGGGAGGGATGAGTTCCGAATCGTTCATCACGACCACCGGACCGGCGAAACGGAGCAGCAGAGCGAGCTCGAGCTCGTGGCACTGGGCCGTGTTCTCGCAGCCGTGGGCACCAACCGCGAGAGGGGCGGACAATGCCTCCGCGCCGAGGTATTCGATCACCAGCTCGCGCAGGCCGCTGGCGTCGGCCTCGGCGTCGCCGAGACCGTTCCGCCAGGACGAGGAAGGAACCACGATTTCCCGAAGAGGAGAAACGGACTCCTCGACGGGGTCGACCGGAGCGAGAACCAGGTGAGTCTTCGTTCCGCCGATGTCGACGCCAACTACGTGGCTCATCATTTCTCCCTCACAGTCGGTCGTGTCGCGCGGCCCACCAACATCGGCGGCGCATCAACGCTAGCCACTACCAGCCCAGTTATGCCAGTTTGCGGCGGATTAACAACCAGATCGTCGACTGGTCCGGTTGCACAGAGCCCGTTCAGGGGGCTTTCAGCCGGCCCGATGGCAGCTCGACCCCACGGAAGAGCACGGCTGTCGCCAGAGAAGGGAGAACGCAGACCGTACCAGTCGCGGGAATGGTTGTTATTTCGTCCTCAAGTGGACTAACTGAGCTGGTTACGAATAGCGTTGCTCCCGCGCTGAATATCGGCGTGAACGATAGGCGACGAGTTAAAGGAGACTCGCATGAAAAAGCGGCACCTCACTGGGGCGATCGCTGTAGCTGCCGGATTGGCCTTGGGCCTGGCAGGCTGCGCACCGGGCGGATCCACGGCGGCGGACTCCTCCCGTCCCGTCTCGAAAGACGTTTCGGGCAAGGACGTCACGCTCAAGATCCTGGACTTCTGGCAGAACGACGAAGGCAAATGGATGGACGCCGTCGTCAAAGACTTCGAGAAGCAGCACCCGAACATCACCATCAAACGCACCACCCAGGACTGGGGTCAGGTGATGAACACGCTCAACCTGCGCCTCGCCGACCCGAATGGGCCGGACATCGCGCTGGTCAACAACGGCTGGCAGTCGATGGGGACGCTGGCCAAGGGCGGCCGCATCCTGAACCTCGACGCCTACTCGAAGCTCTACGGATGGGACAAGGAGATCCCGGACACGATCTCGCGCCAGCTGGAGTTCACGCCGGACGGAAAAGAGATGGGCACCGGTTCGCTCTTCGCGACACCGGCCGCGCGCTCCTCATTGATCGGCCTCTACTACAACAAGACAATGCTCGACGGGCTCGGCCTTCCGGTGCCGACCACACTCGCCGAGTTCGAGAAGGACGCTGCGGCGATCAAGGCAGCGGGCAAGACGCCCATCGCGTTCGGCTCCCAAGACAAGGGGTCGGCGACCTCGATCCTGTTCGCCACGCAGAACCTGTACGCTCCGGCAGACAAGATCGGCGACTTCGTCTACTCGAGCGGCAACGTCCCCATCACCGACACCGGGATCGTCGACGCGGCGACCGACGTGAAGAAGTGGGCCGACGCGGGCTGGTTCACGCCGAACTACCCGGGTATCCAATACGCGGATGCGCAGAACGACTTCCTGACGGGCAAAGCCGCCTTCCGCTTCGAGTACACCGGATCGCTCGCCTTCTCCGACGCGCAGAAGCAGACCTTCGGGTATGTCCAGCTGCCGCAGGTGAAGGGCGACAAGGTCGTCGGCACCGGAGCATCGGCCGCCAACCTGTCCATCTCGTCCAAGTCGAAGAACCCGGATGCCGCCGCGGCCTTCCTGGACTTCATGGCGAGCAAGAAGGCTGCTCAGGAAGCGGTGAACCACGGCTTCCTTCCGCTCCTGCACTCCGATCTGACCATCCCGGGCGGCAACCCTGAACTGGCCAGCGAGATCAAGGCGCAACAGGCGCTCGACAAGGGCAACGGCTACGTTCCCTACTTCGACTGGTCGACCCCGACGATGCTCGACACGGTCGGCGGCCAACTCCAGCAACTCCTCGCCGGTCAGGTAACCCCGCAGCAGCTCGCGGAAGCCGGCCAGAAGGACTACGACGCCTTCCAGGCACAGCGAGCGAAGGGCTGAGTCTATGACCTCGTCCGATCTGGTACAGCGGCAGGAGACCCCTGCCGCTGCACCGGCGGCGCGACGCCCCCCGCGCAGCACCTCCACGAGGAAGCGCCCGCTGTCTCCGCTTGTGCGGCGTCGCCGCTGGCTCGGACTGGCGTTCGCGGCGCCCGCGCTCCTGTTCTACGGGTTCGTCGTGCTCGCCCCCATCGCGCAGAGCCTGAACTACTCGCTCTACAGCTGGGACGGCGTCAGCGCCGCCCGCTGGGTGGGACTCAGCAACTATCTGTCGTTCTTCACTGACCCCGAGCTGCTCGCCTCTCTCGGCCACGTGCTGGTCCTCGTCGTGTTCTTCTCCCTCATCCCGATCGCGCTCGGGCTCATCTCCGCCGCTCTCCTCGGCCGCGGCAAGACGGCCGGCAGCGGCGTGTACCGTTGGCTGCTCTTCCTCCCGCAGGTGCTCACGAGCGTCGTCGTCGCCGTGATCTGGAAGCGCATCTACGGGCCCGATGGCCCGCTCAACTCGGCGCTGCGCGCGGTCGGTCTGGGCGACCTGGCGAAGAACTGGCTGGGCGACTTCACCTGGGCGCTCCCCGCACTCGGCGTGATCGGCACATGGACCGCGATGGGGCTCTGCATGGTCCTATTCGTCGCCGGTGTCGCCGCGATCCCCGGCGAGCTGTACGAGCAGGCCCGCATCGACGGAGCGGGTCCGATCCGAGAGTTCTTCTCGATCACCCTCCCCAGCCTGAAAGGGCAGGTCGCCGTCGCGCTGACCCTCACCGTGACCGGTGCGCTGCGGGCGTTCGACCTGGTCTGGGTCACCACCCAGGGCGGGCCCGGCACATCGACCACGACCCCCGCGCTGCTGCTCTACCGCAAGGCCTTCCTGAATCCGGATGTCGGGATGGCCGCGGCGATCGGCATCATCATCGCCGTCGTCTGCCTCCTCGTCGCCCTCGTCATCACTCGACTCTCCGAGGAGAAGAACGCATGATCTCCCGCTCCGAGCGCTTGCTGAACCACACTGTCCTCATAGCCGTGTCGGTGTTCGTCCTCTTCCCCGTCGTCTGGTTCCTCTTCACCGCCCTCAGCCCGGATCGCAGTGGGCAGCTGGATTTCCTGCATCCCCAGTTCGGCAACTTCGTCACAGCCTGGAACGCCGGAGGATTCGGGTCGGCCATGCTGGCATCCGCGGTTATCACCGTCGGCGCCGTCGTCGGCCAGACCGTGCTCGCGATCCTCTCCGGCTTCGCCTTCGGCGTGCTCGGGGTCGCCGGCCAGAAAGTCATCTTCCCCCTGGTGCTGTTCGGACTGATGATCTCGGCCGAGGTCTTCATCATCCCGCTTTACTACACCTTCCAGGCCATGGGGCTCACAAACTCGTGGCTCGGCCTCATCATCATCCAGATCGGAATGGGCGTCCCGTTCGGCGCGTTCTGGATGCGGGCCACCTTCCGGGCGGTCCCGCCGTCCCTGATCGAGGCGGCTGAGATCGACGGCGCACGTTCGTGGCGCATCCTGTGGCAGATCCTGATGCCCATCTCGCGGCCCGCCGTACTGACCCTCGCCCTGCTGTCGTTCATGTGGACGTGGAACGACTTCTTCCTCTCCCTCGTCTTCATCGCCGACCCGTCCATCCAGCCGGCCACCCTCGCGCTCGGCGTCTTCCAGGGGAAGAACACACTCGACGTGAACCTGCTGGCCGCCGGCTCGCTCATCGTCGCCGTCCCCGTGCTCATCCTCTACGTGTTCTTCCAGCGCCACTTCATCAGTGGCGTGCTCAACGGCGCGATCAAGGAGTGAGCGGTTCCGCTCCACTCGACCCGTTCCTCTAGACAAGGAGTCTCCATGCGCATAGCGCCCGAAATCCTCGACAGTCCCGACGACGTCGGTCGTGCCGCCGCCGACCAGATCGCGACCTCGATCGCGGCCTCCGCCGAGGCAGGCCGGACGTTCGTCCTCGGCTGCCCGACCGGCCGCAGCCCCCTCAGCACGTATGAGCAGCTCGCCCGGATCGTCGCCGAGCGCGACCTCGACCTCAGCCGGGTCGTCATCGCTCTGATGGACGAATACGTGGAGCAGATCGACGGCGGCTACCGGGCAGTCGACCCCTCGCTGGCGCACAGCTGCGTCGGGTACGGCGAGCGGGACATCCTCCGGCGGCTGAATGCCGGCGCGCGGCCCGAGCACCGCATCCCGGAACAGAACCTCTGGTATCCGGACCCGCTCGCCGAGGACGGCGCGTACGACCGGCGGCTGGAGGAGGCCGGAGGCATCGACATCTTCCTCCTCGCCTCCGGCGCCTCCGATGGGCACATCGCCCTCAACCCTGTCGGCGCTCCGGCCGACACCGTCACCCGCGTCGTCGCGCTCGGGGACGACACCCGCCGCGACAACCTCGACACCTTCCCGACGCTGAGGAGTCTGGAGGAGGCGCCGCGCTTCGGGGTCACCGTCGGGATCGCGACGATCCGCGAGCTCTCGCGTTCCGTCATCATGGTCGTCACCGGCGAGCACAAACAGCCGACGGTGCGCCGGCTTGCGGCGGCAGACGCGTACGAGCCCGAATGGCCGGCGACTGTCCTGACCCAGTGCCGTTTCCCCCGCTTTCTCGTGGACCGCAGCGCCGCCGCGCTCCTGCAGACCACACTCTGACCGTCACCACCTCCGGAAGGAACCCCATGCCTGTGCCCCCGTTCGATGTCGACGACGTCCTCGCTGCGCTGACCCTGGAGGAGAAGGCATCACTGCTCTCCGGCGTCGACGACTGGTTCACGCAGACCATCGACCGTCCGGGATTGCCAGCGGCGGTCCCCGCGATCGAGGTCGGGGACGGACCGCACGGGCTTCGCAAGGAGACCGGAGTCGACATGGTCTGGGTGCCGGCGACGGGTTTCCCGACAGCCTCGGCGATGGGCGCATCCTGGGACAAGAACCTGATGCGCAGGGTCGGCGCCGCGATCGGCGCGGAGGCTCGGGCCGAAGGGGTCCAGGTCGTCCTCGGGCCCGGCGTGAACATGAAGCGTTCGCCGCTGTGCGGGCGGAACTTCGAATACTTCTCCGAAGACCCGCTGCACTCGGGCGAGCTCGGAGCCGCATACGTCGAGGGCGTGCAATCGGCCGGTGTCGGCACCTCTCTGAAGCATTTCGCGGCGAACAATCAGGAGATCGAGCGAACGCGGATCTCGGTCGTCGCCGACGAGCGGACGCTCAGAGAGACCTACCTGGCCGCTTTCGAACGGGTGGTGACCCTCGCGAAGCCATGGACTGTCATGTGCTCGTACAACCGGCTCCTCGGGGTTCATGCCTCCCAGAATCGCTGGCTGCTCACCGAGGTGCTCCGCGACGACTGGGGCTACGAGGGGGCCGTCGTCTCCGATTGGAACGCCGTCCACAACCGCGTCGCGGCGCTGCAGGCCGGACTCGACCTGGAGATGCCGGGAACCGGTGGACGAACGGATGCGGAGATCGTCGCGGCCGTCAACGCTGGCACGCTCGAGGAATCCACCGTCGATGACGCCGCCCGTCGCGTGCTGGCTCTGGTCGCGCGTGCCTACCCCGGTGCCGAGGAGGTCGACGGACCGGTGATGACTCTCGGCCACACCGCCGGGGAACGTCTCACACCGCAGCAGCTGATCGCACTGCACGCGGAGGAGCACCACGCCCTGGCCCGAGAGGCCGCCGCCGCCTGCATCACCCTGCTGCGCAACCGGATGGCACCCGGGTCCAACGCGCCGGTGCTCCCTCTCGCGGAGAAAGGTGGCACCATCGCTGTGATCGGCGCATTCGCCCAGCACGCCCGAATTCAGGGCGGGGGCTCCTCCGGTGTCGACCCCACCCGCGTGGATGTTCCGCTGGAAGCCATCCGGGCGATCGCGGGTGAGCGCGTGGTGGCCGCACCCGGTTACGTCTACGCGACGAAGAACGCCTACCAAGACGACAACCGGGCCATTCTGGCCGCCCACGGCATCACCCACGACGAGGAGAAGCCCCGGGTCGCCCGACGCTCGGCGACGCTGGCCAAGGAACTGCAGCTCGCCGAGGCGGTCCAGCATGCCGGGCGCGGGCCCCTCTCCGAGACGGCCGAGCGCCTGATCGACGACGCCGTCGCCGTGGCGGAGCAGGCCGAGACCATCGTGGTGTTCGCGGGGCTGCCGCTCTCCTTCGAGCAGGAAGCGAACGACAGGGACTCCCTCGACCTCCCCGCCGACCAGCTCGCGCTCATCGCACGCCTGGCCGACCTCAGGGAGCGCACCGGCGCATCCCTGACCGTCGTGCTTTCGAACGGTTCCCCGGTGACGATGACCCCGTGGCACGACCGCGTCGACGGCATCGTCGAGGCCTGGCTCAGCGGGCAGGGCACCGGCCATGCCGTCGCCGACATTCTTTTCGGGCGCTCCAACCCCTCAGGCAAGCTCGCCGAGACGTTCCCGTTCGCAGTGGAAGACACACCCGGGTTCCCCAATTGGGTCGGCGAACGGGGAACGGTGCTCTACGGGGAGGGCGTGTTCATCGGGTACCGCTGGTACGACGCGCTGAACCGCGCGGTGCAGTATCCCTTCGGCCACGGCCTGTCGTACACGACATTCGCCTACCGCGATCTGGATGTCGAAGTGGTCGACGCGGTGGAGGCCCGCGTGCGCGTATCGTGCACCGTCGCCAACGTCGGCGACCGCGTCGGCCACGAGATCGTGCAGCTCTACGTGGGCGATCCGGATGCGGAAGTGCCGCGGCCGATGCGCGAGCTGCGCGGATTCGAGAAAGTCGGAATCGTGCCGGGCGAGTCGGTGCGGGTCACCTTCGAACTCGACAACCGTGACTTCGCATACTGGGACTCCGCCGCCGAGCGCCCGGACGGACGCACCGGCCTCTGGCGGCGCGAGGGCGGCGAGTTCCGGGTCGAGATCGGCGCATCCTCGCAGGACATCCGCCTCGCGGCGACGATCGAACTCCCCGACGACGTGTCCATCCCTCCGCTGGTGCCCGATGCAGAGCTGTCCCCCGTAGCCGACTCCCGGTTCGTCCAGGGGCACGCCGGCTAAGGGATCGCCGCGGTACGAGATCTTCAGGTCCGTGCAATCATGATCGATGGGTCCGGTCTCGGTTCGCCCAGACCGCACAGCATGACCTTCGGAAGACTGCCGGACAGCAATTGCGCGCAAACGTGGAGTTTCACAAGCGACCTCCGGCGCCCTGCACCTTGTTCGCGATCACGGCGACGACGCGCTGCTGGTGCAGTTCTTCGGCGTCGTCGCGGGCGCGCACTCGGGCACGCCCGGTGCCGTTCGCCAGGAAGGTGACCTGGATATCGCCGAGCTCGCCCGCGGCGATCCGGCGCCTAGCCATGTCGTCGCTCCCACACCCGGGCGAGCAGCTCAACCTGCTCGTAGCGGACGTGGTGGCCGAGCTTGACGTAGGGCGGACCGTGCCGGGTCTGCCGCCAGTCCTCCAGCGTGCGCTCGGGCAGACGCAGCGCCTCGGCTACCTCGCGCTGGGTGAGGAAGACGGGGAGAGCAGGCGTCGGTTCCATGCCCAGCAGGTGCACCAGCCTTGCCCCGTGTCGGTCCGCATCGGGCCGTGGTTTCGACGCGCTTCGCCCGCTCAACCAGCGGGTTCGAGCCAATCTGGTCACCAAAACGGTCACCTGGGCCGAAATGGCCGCTCGACGGAAAGTTCGGAGTTGCCTACTTAGTGGCGGAAACTCAACGATCTCAGTGCTGGGGTACCTGGACTCGAACCAAGAACAACTGAACCAGAATCAGCCGTGTTGCCAATTACACCATACCCCACTGTGCGTTTTCCGAAGAGCGGCACCGAGAGTCAACTTTAGCCTACGGAGCACCCGAACTACAAAACGGGATCCGACCGGTCGACCGTCAGACCGATCAGGTCCCGGTTGACCGCCGCCGCCACGACAGCGCCCGAGCCGGCGGCGACGATGAGCTGCTGCGGCCCCGGCGGCGTCGACTCCCCGGCGGCGTAGACGCCGGGCAGCGAGGTACGGCCGTTCGCGTCGGTGAGGAGGAAACCGTCTTCGTCGCGGTCCAGGTCGAGCCCGTCGACGAAGGCCAGCGAGGGCGTCCACTCCGGGCGCACGAAACCGCCGACGCGGTCGATCACGGTGCCGTCGATCAGGCGGACGCCGGTGAGGGTCGCCCGCTCCCCCACCAGGTCGTCGATGGCGCGGCGTTCGACGCGCACACCGAGCCGCGCGAGGGTGCGCTCCTCGTCGTCGGTCACCGTACCCACGGCGTTCGTGAAGACGATGAGGTCGCTCGTCCACTGGGTCAGGAGCAGGGCGCGCTCGGCGAGGTCGTTGGTCTCGCCGATGAGGGCGAGCGGCGTATCCGCCTTCTCGTAGCCGTCGCATTCGATGCAACTGTGCAGGTGGGTTCCGTAGTGGGCGCGAATGCTCGGCACCGCCGGCAGGGTCTCTGAGACTCCGGTGGCGATGACGACCACCTGGGCGATCACATCCACGTCGGCCGCGCCGCGCACCCCCGACGCCCGGATGCGGAACCCGTTCGGAGCCACCACGACGCTCTGCGCGTGCGCGAAGGTCACCTCGCCGTTCGGGTACGCCTCGACCTCCTCACGGCCGAGCTTGCGCAGCTCCAGCGGGGAGATTCCGTCTCGGGTCAGGAAACCCCGGGCCTTCAGCGTCGCGGCGTTGCGGGGGCGGTTGGCGTCGACGACGAGCACACGTCGGCGTGCCCGCACCAGGTTCAGCGCGGCGGACAGCCCGGCCGGGCCGCCGCCGATGACGACGACCTCGAACGTTTCGGCGGTCACGGGGTGGCTACCCGAGCGAGGCGGAGAGTGTGTCGAGGCGAGCGATCGTCTCGGCTTTGCCGAGGATCTCCATCGACTCGAACAGCGGAGGCGAGACACGGCGGCCGGAGAGGGCCACCCGCAGCGGACCGAACGCGACCCGCGGTTTCAGCCCGAGCGCCTCGATCAGCGCATCGCGCAGGGCCGACTCGATGACGTCGTGGGTCCACTCGGACTCGCGCACCAGCTCCAGGGCACCGAGCGAGGCCGCGAGCACCTCGCCGGCATTGGCGGGCAGGGAGGATCGGGCATCGTCTTCGACGAGGAGCGAGGCCGCGTCCGTGAACAGGAAGCCGAGCATCCCCGGCGTTTCGCCGAGCAGCTGCACGCGCTCCTGCACCAGGGGCGCCGCGGCTGCGAGGACCGACCGCTGCTCGTCGGCCAGAGGCTCGGTGAGCACGCCGGCCGCAACGAGGTACGGGACGGTGCGTTCGGCGAAGTCCGCAACCGGCAGCAACCGGATGTGGTCGCCGTTGATCGACTCGGCCTTCTTCAGGTCGAACCGCGCCGGGTTGGGGTTCACATCGACCACATCGAACGCCGCGATCATCTCGTCGATGGAGAACACATCGCGGTCGTGTGTGAGCGACCAGCCCAGCAGCGCGAGGTAGTTGACCAGACCCTCGGGAATGAACCCCCGGTCGCGGTGGTGGAACAGGTTCGACTCGGGGTCGCGCTTCGAGAGCTTCTTGTTCCCGTCGCCCATCACATACGGCAGGTGGCCGAAGCGGGGAACGAACGTGGTGACCCCGGCTTCGATCAGCGCGTGGTAGAGCGCGATCTGCCGCGGCGTGGAGGACAACAGATCCTCCCCGCGCAGAACGTGGGTGACACCCATGAGCGCGTCGTCGACCGGGTTCACGAACGGGTACAGCGGATGCCCGTTGGGGCGCACCACGACGAAGTCGCTGAACGAGCCCGCCGGGAACGTGATCTCCCCGCGCACGAGGTCGTCGAAGCTGAGGTCGGTGTCCGGAACGCGCAGCCGCAGTGCCGGCTGACGACCCTCGGCGCGGAACGCGCCTTTCTGCTCGTCGGTGAGTTCGCGCTCGAAGTTGTCGTAGCCGAGCTTCGGGTCGCGGCCGAGCGACACATTGCGCGCCTCGATCTCCTCGCCGGTGGCGAAGCTCTCGTAGATGTGACCCGACGCCTTCAGCTTCTCGATGATTCCGGCGTAGATGTCGTAGCGCTGCGACTGGCGATACGGTTCGTTCGGGCCGCCCACGTTCACGCCCTCGTCCCAGTCGAGGTTCAGCCAAGTGAGGGCGTCGACGATCTGGCCGTAGCTCTCCTCGCTGTCGCGGGCCGCATCCGTGTCTTCGATGCGGAAGATGAGCTTGCCGCCGGTGTGCCGCGCATACGCCCAGTTGAAGAGGGCGGTGCGGATCAGACCGACATGCGGCGTGCCGGTGGGTGACGGGCAGAACCGAACGCGAACGTCGGCGCCGGTGGCCGTGGAGAACGGGTGAAGAGTGGTGTCAGACATCCCGTCAATCCTACTTGGCGCAGCCCGCTCGGCGCGGCCTACTTGGCCGCGCGGACCGGGTTCACCAGCGAGCCGACGCCCTCGATCTCCACCTCGACCGTGTCACCGGCGACGATCGGTCCGACGCCGGCCGGGGTTCCGGTGAGGACGACGTCACCCGGCAGCAGCGTGAACACGCTCGATGCGTACTCGATGATCGACGGTACGTCGTGCACCATATCGCTGATGCGGCCGTCTTGTTTGAGCTCGCCGTTCACCCGCGTGCGGATGGCCGCATCGGGGTTCAGCTCGGTCTCGATCACGGGCCCGAGCGGGCAGAAGGTGTCGAAGCCTTTCGCCCTGGCCCACTGCCCGTCGCTCTTCTGCAGGTCGCGCGCGGTGATGTCATTGGCGACGGTGTACCCGAAGATGTACTCGTGAGCGTCGGCGGCGGCCACGTTCTTAGCGATCGTGCCGATGACCACGGCCAGTTCGCCCTCGAACTCGACCTGTTTCGATTGGGGCGGGAGGATGATCGCGTCGCCGAGACCGATCACCGCGGTGTTCGGCTTGAGGAACAGTAGCGGTTCCCCCGGAGCTTCGCCGCCCATTTCGGCGGCGTGATCGCGGTAGTTCTTGCCGACGGCCACGACTTTCGACCGTGGGATCACCGGAGCCAGCAACGCGCCGACCTTGCCGAGCGGCACGCGCTCTCCCGTCGTCTCAAAACCGGCGAACATCGGGTCGCCTGCCAGAACGACGAGGGCGTCCTCGTCGACGATGCCGAAGGAAATACTGCCGTCATGGCTGAACCGTGCGATCTTCACGAATACGAGCCTAGGTCATCTCCAACGGAAGCCGTTTGCCCCGTCGTGTGCCGTCAAACGTGCGCCAGCGACCATTCGGACGCGTCGAGGGCGAGCAGCGCGGCGGCTGTGGTGGCGATCGCGGGAACCTGGTCCGCTCCGGCCGCCCCCACCAGATTGATCGTTCGGTGGTCGTGGTTCGCGGTGGGACGCACCACCACGCCCTCGTTCCTCCCGGCCGAGCCGAGCGCGAGCGACGGCACGAGGGCGACCCCGACGCCTTCGGCGACCATGCTCACCACCGCGACGAAGTTGTCGGTCTCGTAGGCGATGCGCGGGCGGTACCCGCGCGCATCCGTGAGCTCGAGAAGGTGGCCCCGGCAACGCGGGCAGCCGCCGATCCAGGGCTCTCCCGCCAATTCGGCGAGATCGACCGTCTCCGCCACGGCGAGGGGGTGGCCGGCCGGCAGCACGAGCAGCATCTCGTCCCGCCACACCGGAACGACGGCGAGGCCGCGTGCGCTCTCGCGGTGCGGGTCGACACGGTCGCCCGGGTAGCTGAAAGTGATCGCCAGGTCGGCGGTCTGTGCGCGCACCGCGGCGACCGCCTCGGGCGGTTCGGCCTCCGCGTATGTCACACGGACACCCGGATGCTCCGCCCCCATCCGGCCGAGCAGACGCGGCACGAGGGTCGACGACGCCGATGGGAAGGCGGCCAGCCGCACGAGACCGGATCGGAGGCCCTGCAGGTCGGCGAGTTCACCGGCCGCCGCATCCAGGGCGGTCGTCACGGTGGCGGCATGCCGCGCGAGCACCCGCCCGGCTTCGGTGAGACGGACTCCGCGACCCATTCGGGTCACCACGGGCATCCCCAGGCGGGTCTCCAGGCGTTTGAGGTGCTGACTGATGGCGGGCTGGCTGTAGCCGAGCGCGAGTGCCGCCTGTGTGATCGAGCCGCGCTCGGCGACCGCTTGCACCACTCGGAGGGCGTGGGAGTCCAGGTCGAGGCGGGAAGCGTCCGGCGGGGTGTCGATGGTCACAATCAATCATAACGTGAGCTAATGGATACGATCCAATACTGGTGCTGGTCGAATGAGTTGCGATCCCACACGCTGGAACCATGCCCACCCAGATCCTCTCCCCGCGTCACGGGGCCGACCTCGACGCCGCACGCGAGCAGTTCCACGCTCCGGCCGGCTACCTCGCGGCCTGCACACAGGGACTACCGGTTCGGGCGACCCTGGCCGCGTCCCGGGCAGAGCTCGACGCCTGGGAGCGCGCCGAGACGACTCCGGCGCTCTACAGTGAGGCCGTCGACCGGGCCCGCTCGGCATACGCCCGACTCGTGAAGGTAACGGCGAGCGAGGTGGCCATCGGGTCTCAGGTCTCCGTTCTGGTCAGCCTCGTCGCGGCCTCCGCCCCCGACGGAGCAGAGATCGTCTGCGTGGACGGCGACTTCAGCTCGATGGTCGCACCGTTCATCGCGCAGGCCCACCGGGGTATCACGGTCGTGCATGCGCCGCTGGAGCACTTGGCGGAGGCGATCGGGCCTCGCACCTGGCTTGTCGCCTTCTCCCTCGTACAGTCCGCGACCGGAGAGGTGGCGAACACCGCGGCCGTGCTCGCCACCGCCCGTCGCCATGGCGCACGCACTCTCGCCGACCTCACGCAGGCCGCCGGTTGGCTCCCGGTGGAGGCATCGGCATTCGACGCAACCGTGTGCCACGCCTACAAATGGCTCTGCGCGCCCCGCGGCTCCGCTTTCCTCACTGTCGGGCAGCGGATGCTCGGCGACCTCAACCCGACGCAGGCCGGCTGGTTCGCCGGCGACGACCCGTGGGCGTCGTGCTACGGGCCGGAGATCCGCCTCGCTACCGACGCCCGCCGGTTCGACGTCTCCCCCGCGTGGCCGGTCTGGCCTGGCACCGCGGCCGCGCTGGAGTTCTTCGCATCGCTCGATCCGGTCGCGGTTCGCGACCATGATGCCGGCCTTGGCGACGAGCTGTGCGCCCGACTGGGGCTTCCCGCACATGGCCAGGCGATCGTCACCTGGCCCGATCGCGCAGGCGCGGACCTGGCCGCGCTGACCGCCGCCGGTCTTTGCGCCTCCGGCCGTGCCGGTCGCGTCCGCGTCGCCTTCCATCTCTGGAACACCGCATCCGACGTCGACGCCATCACGGCCGCGATCGAAACCGGGATTCCGCGCGGAACGACGATGACCCTCAGGAATCGAGGCGCGTGAGCCAGTTGTGACGGTCGGGCAGGCGGCCGTACTGGATGTCGGTAAGCTCCTGGCGCAGCGACATGGTCAATTCACCGGCCGGCGCCGTGATGTCGCCGACGGTGAACCCCTCCGCCTTGAGCTCGCCGATCGGGGTGATCACGGCGGCGGTTCCACAGGCGAAGACCTCGACGATGTCGCCCGACTCCACCCCGACCCGCCACTCGTCGATGGTCACCCGGCGCTGCTCCACCTTGTGGCCCCGATCGCGGGCGAGCTGCAGCACCGATTCGAGGGTGATCCCTTCGAGGATGCTGTCTGACTCGGGGGTCACGACGGTGCCGTCTTTGTAGACCAACACCACGTTCATCCCACCGAGTTCTTCGAGGTACTTGCCTTCCAAGGAGTCGAGGAACAGCACCTGGGCACAGCCGTGCTCGGCGGCCTCCGCTTGCGGCAACAGGCTCGAGGCGTAGTTGCCGCCGGTCTTGGCCGCCCCGGTTCCGCCTTTGCCGGCGCGCGAGTAGTGGTCGGAGAGCCAGATGGACACCGGCTTGACTCCACCACTGAAGTAGGCTCCAGCCGGGCTCGCGATGAGGTAGTAGGCCACCTTGTTGGCGGCGCGCACACCGAGGAACGCCTCTTTCGCGAACATGAACGGCCGCAGGTACAGGCTGGTCTCCGGTGCCGACGGAACCCAGTCGCTGTCGACGGCGATCAGCTGTTTGAGCGAATCGAGGAAGTATTCGACGGGCAGCGCGGGCAGCGCGAGCCGGTGCGCCGAGCGCTGCATCCGGGCCGCATTCGCCTCCGGGCGGAAGGTCCACACCGAGCCGTCAGCGTGGCGGTACGCCTTGAGTCCTTCGAAGATCTCCTGCGCGTAGTGAAGCACGGCGGCCGACGGGTCGAGCTGGATGGGACCGTACGGCGAGACGCGCGGGCGATGCCAGCCGCCCTTGGCCGACCAGCAGATGTCGACCATGTGGTCGGTGAAGTAGTTGCCGAAACCGGGGTCGGCGAGAATCTGCTCGCGCTCCTCGACGCTCCGCGCGGCGTCGTTACGCGTGACCGCGAACTGGAGGCCGGTGGCGGTGCTGGGTCCGTCGGTGAGACTGATGCTGGTCGGAGGGGTCATGAGAGTCCTTTGCGCTGCGCTCGTTTCAAGCGGGTGAACTAATTCTGCGCCACCCGGGCGGCGATCGCGTCGCCGATTTCGGCGGTGGTGCGGGATGCACTGTCCGGCTGGCCGGCACGGGCGGCCAGGTCGTCCGTCACAGACCGCTCCACCCGCTCGGCGAGCTCCGGCCGGCCGAGGTGGCGGAGCAGGAGTGCCACGGAGAGGATCGCGGCAGTGGGGTCGGCCTTCTGCTGGCCTGCGATGTCGGGGGCCGATCCGTGAACCGGTTCGAACATGCTGGGGAAGTCGCCGGTCGGATTGATGTTGCCCGAGGCTGCCAGTCCGATGCCGCCGCTGATTGCGGCCGCGAGGTCGGTGAGAATGTCGCCGAAGAGGTTGTCCGTGACGATCACATCAAATCTAGCAGGGTTCGTGACGAGGAAGATCGTCGCCGCGTCGACGTGCAGATAGTCGACCGTCACCTCGGGATGCTCGGCCGCCACGGCGTCCACGATGCGCTTCCAGAGCAATCCGGCGAAGGTCAGCACATTCGTCTTGTGCACGAGGGTCAGCGTTTTGCGTCGCGATTCCGCCTGCTCGAACGCGTATCGCACGACGCGCTCCACCCCGTATGCGGTGTTCACCGACACCTCGGTGGCGATCTCGTTCGGCGTGCCTCCGCGCATCGTTCCGCCGACGCCGGCGTACGGCCCCTCGGTTCCTTCACGCACGACGACGAAGTCGACGTCACCCGGATTGGCGAGTGGGCTGACGATGCCGGGGAACAGCGCCGTCGGTCGCAGGTTCACATAGTGGTCGAGTGAGAATCGCAGCTTGAGCAGCAGCCCGCGCTCGATGTTCGCGCCCGCCAGCCGCGGGTCACCTGGGCGCCCGCCGACGGCTCCGAGCAGGATGGCGTCGTGGGCCGAAATCGACGCGAGGTCCGCATCCGTCAGCACATCGCCCGTCTCCAGGTAACGGTCGGCCCCGAGCGAGAACGAGGTCTTCTCGAAGATCAGTCCGCTTCCCGCGACGACGGCGTCGAGCACCTTGACCGCTTCGGCGACCACCTCCGGCCCGATACCGTCTCCCGGGATGAGGGCGAGTTTGATGGTCTGCGACATGGCACTCCTGCGTTCTCGTTGCGTCTTGGGATCCACCCTACCGGCGCCCGCGACGACTCAGCCGCGCACCTTGCGCAACGAGACCGCGGCGAGCACGGCGGCGGCCACCATGAGAACAGCGCCGATGCCGGCTGTGAGCACGACCCCCGAGTCGAACGAGTGCCGCGCCGACTCGATCAACTGGGCACCGATGCCGGCCGGTAACTGCTCCGCGACGGTCGTCGCTCCCCCGAGTGTCTCGCGCGCGGCGTGCGCTTGAGCCGGGGTCACTCCTTCCGGGATCACCACGGCCGCCCGGTAGGAGGCGGTAAGGATCGTGCCGAGGATTGCCGTGCCGAGCACGGCACCCAGCTCGTACGCGGTCTCCGAGACGGCCGAGGCCGCGCCGGCCTTGTCGGCGGGCGCACTCGAGAGGATGAGCTCGTTCGAGACCGTCTCGGCTGCCCCGATCCCCAGACCGAGCAGCACGAATGCGATGAGCAGCACGGAGGCCGGCGCCGCCGCCCCGAGCAGGGCGACCAGCCCGTATCCGGCGGCCGAGATGAGCAGACCGACAGGGATCACGATGCTCGGCCGCACCCGGCGCGCGATCGGGACGATCACCAGACCGGCGACGATCATCGTGCCCAGTCCCGGCAGCAGCACCAGACCGGATTCGATCGGGCTCAGCCCGATCACCAATTGCAGATGCTGCGACACGAAGAACAGGAAGCCGACGAGAGACACGACGCTCAGCAGATTGATCAGAACGGCACCGCTGAACGACGCTCTGCGGAACAGCCGCATATCGAGCATCGGGACGGGCCGGCTCAGCTGCCGCCGCACGAAGAGGATCCCGGCGGTGACGCCGATCAGGATCGCCAGCACCCCGACGACGCTGAGCCCCTCGCTCGCGAGCGACTTGATGCCGTAGACCACCGGCGCCATCGCCGCGAGCGAGAGCACGATGCTCACCGGGTCGATGGGGCCCGGATTCGGGTCGCGCGATTCGCGGATCAGCAGCGGGGTCAGCACGACGAGCGGGATGAGCACCGGAACGGCCAGCAGGAACACGGAACCCCACCAGAAGTGCTCGATGAGGATACCGCCGACGAGCGGGCCGAGCGCCGAGCCGGCGGCGAATCCGGACGCCCAGATCGCGATGGCAAGGCGGCGCTGGTCCCGGTCGGTGAAGATGCTCCTGAGCAGCGACAACGTCGACGGCATGAGCATCGCACCGAAGAACCCGAGGCTCGCCCGCGCGGCGATCAGCAACTCGGTGGTGGGCGCGAAGGCCGCGGCCACCGACACGGCGGCGAATCCGATCGCGCCGACGAGCAGCAGCTTGCGGCGGCCGACCCGGTCGCCGAGGCTGCCCATCGAGACGAGCAGGCCGGCGAGGACGAGCGGGTAGGCGTCGATGATCCAGAGCATCCCGGTGCCGGTGGGTTCGAGGGCCTTCGAGATCGCCGGCAGCGCGAAGCTCAGCACGGTGTTGTCGATCGAGACGAGCAGAACCGGCAGCATGAGCACGACCAGCGCCAGCCAGCCGCGAATGCCGGCGCGCGCGGATGCCTCGGGGGCAGACGGGACGGCCGGCGTAGGGGTCGTGGACAGCGTGGACATGCACTCTACTGTACCGGCTGGACGGTACAGTTTTCAACCCCGAGCGGCTAGCATGTGCTCATGCCCGCATCCCCATCCGCCCGGGATCGCATCCTCGATGCCTTCGAAGAGTTGCTCACCGAGCAGAGTGAACGCGCGGCGACCCTCGACGCAGTCGCGGCGCGCGCGGGCGTCTCCAAAGGCGGTCTGCTCTACCACTTCGCGTCGAAGGATGCCATGGTCGCGGGTGTCCTGCAGCGCCTCGAAGCGCTTGTCGCCGACGACCTCGAACGGATGCGCACCGCCCCGGCCGGCCCGCTCGAGTACTTCGTGCGCAGTTCGGTGTCGTCGCAGAGCGCCCTCGACCGAACCGTCATCGCCACGGCCCGGCTGGCGCAGGGAGCCGACACCCAGGCCCGCAAGGCCTTGGGCGCCATGCAGTCAGGCTGGCTCGCGCTGCTCGAAGCCGAGGTCGGCGACCCGATCGCTGCGAAGGCGGTAATGCTCATCGGCGACGGCATCTACTACAACTCCGCCCTCCTCCCCGAGACCACCGCCGTCGTGCAGACAGAGGCCGACATGGACAGGCTCGTCGCCCTGGTACTCGAGCTCGCGGGCACCACCAAGCGCTGACGCGGCCCGCCTCCATCCATCCGCCCGCGCGCCGCCCGCCCGCGACGCATCCGGCTCCTCCGTCGGTCCGTCACGGCAGACAGATCACCGGCACGACTCAGGAGAGGTCCGAGAGCCGCTCGGCCAGAAATCGCCGTGTTCGCTCATTGCGCTCGCGCTCCAGCGCCGCCCGATACGCCGCGGCCGCCGTGCTGCGATCTCCGGCGAGGCGTGCGAGATCCCCTCGCACCGCATACGCCTGCGCGGCGATCACACCACTGAAGGCGTCGGGAATGCCGTCCAGCTCCGCCAGAGCCGTGTGCGGGCCGACATCCGCACTGTACCCCGCGCGACGACACGACCGAGCCGCGCCATGGGCGAGGGCCACACCTCGACCAGCCTGTCGTAGAGTCGCCCGATCGCATGCCAATCGGTGCCGGACCAGGAATCGGCGATCGCGTGCATCCCGGCGATCCCGGCTTGCAGGGCAAAGCGGCCTCCCCCGGCCAACCCCTCCGTCGCCAACCGCTCGCCTTCGGCCATCAGGGCCCGGTTCCACCCGCTCCGATCGGCATCGGCGAGCGTTACGAAGTCGCCAGAGGGCGACAGCCGCGACGTCTGCCGGGCCTCGGTGAGCAGCAGCAGCGCGAGCAGCCCGGTCGCTTCGAGGTCACCGGGTCGGATGCGATGCGCATCCCGCGCGAGAGCCAGCGCATCGGCGCACACCCGTTCATCGGGTGCGCCGTGGCCGACGGTGTAGAGCAGGTAGACGGCCGTCAGTGCATCCGCGAAGCGCGACGCCACCGCCGACGGGTCGTCGAACGCGAAACGGATGCCCGAATCGTGGATGCGCCGCTTCGCCCGGGTGAGCCGGGCGGCCATCGTCGGCTCAGGCACGAGGAACACGGCGGCGATGTCTTTCGTCGTGACACCGCAGACGAATCGCAGGGCGAGCGCGACGCGCGCCTCCTCCGACACCTCCGGATGGCAGACCAGCAGGATCAGCTCGAGCCGCTCGTCGCCCGAGAAGGCGAAGGCACCGGGTTCTGGCATGGTTCGCTCCGCGTTGGCGCGTAGTTCGGCCGCCATCCCGGGCAGGGCGCGGGCGGCGGTCTGCTGTTTGCGAATCGTGTCGACAGCGATCCGACGGGCCACCGTGGTGATCCACGCCGACGGTTTGTCGAGCGCCCGTCCGGAGGCCCCGAGGGCGATGGCACGGGTGAAAGCCTCCTGCACGGCGTCTTCGGCCAGTTGGAGGTCACCGGTGTACCGGGCGACGGCCCCGAGAATGCGCGGAGCATCGTCGCGGAAGGCATCCTCGATCCCGGTGGTCACCACCCCATCAAAGTCCGCGACGATGCGCGTGCGCAATCGGGGGAAGTGACCACCGGTCCGGGATGTCAGCTGACAGAACTCAGCACGAGCACAGGGTAGAGCTCGATCCAGCCGCTCGTCGGCACGAGGGCGGCAAGCTCTCGCGCCTGCTCCGGGGTCTTGGCCGTGAAGCCGTAGAACCCGGTCACGACTTCACGCGTCTCGCCGAACGGCCCATCGGTGAAGACGGGCTTGCCGTCGCTGATCGTGATCTTGGTCGCCGCCGACGGCGCCTGGAGGGCGTTGCTCGCGGTGACCCGTTCGCCGGCCGCCTCGACGGCGTCCTGGAACGCGCGGTGGCCGGCCATGCCGGCTTCCCACTGCTCGGGCGTCATCGATGCCGGGTCCCAGGTGGCTTCCTGGATGAGGACCACGTATTCGTCAGACATGGGGTGCTCCTTCGGTTTTCGCGCTGTCGCGCGGCTGATGTGAACACCAGTACGACGTAAGCTACCCGCCGGAATCGACAACGGCACCGAAAAAAACTGTTCCGGGGTCAGGACTCCGTGATGTCGATCTCCTGCAGGAGGTCGGCGTCGATCGCGACCCGCACCTTCTCCAGCAGCCCGTCCGGGATGCGCGAGTCCACCGTGAGCACGCTGAGCGCCTTGCCGCCGGCCGAGGTGCGGGCGATCTGCATGCCCGCGATGTTGATCTCGGCCTCGCCGAACTCGTGGCCGTAGACCGCCACGATGCCGGGGCGGTCGTCGTAGACCATGACGATCAGGTGCTCGGCGATCGGCACCTCCACGTCGTAACCGTTGATCTCGACGACCTTCTCGATCTGCTTCGTGCCGGTGAGCGTTCCCGACACCGACACCTGCGAGCCATCGCTGAGGGCGCCGCGTAGGGTGATGAGGTTGCGGTACTCCTCGCTCACCGAATCGGTGATCAGACGCACCTCGATGCCCCGCTGCTCGGCGAGCAGCGGCGCGTTCACGTAGGAGACTGTCTCGCTCACCACGTTGGTGAAGATGCCCTTCAGAGCCGCCAGCTTGAGCACGCTCACGTCGTAGTCGACGAGCTCGCCGCGCACCTCGACGTCCACACTGGTCAGCGGGCTGTGGGCGAGGCCGGAGAACACCTGTCCGAGCTTCTCCACGAGCGGGATTCCAGGGCGCACATACGGGTCGATCACGCCGCCGGCGACGTTGACCGCGTCCGGAACGAGCTCACCGGACAGCGCGAGCCGCACCGACTTGGCCACCGAGACGCCCGCCTTCTCCTGGGCTTCACCGGTGGAAGCGCCGAGGTGGGGCGTGACGACGACGTTCTCCAGCGCGAGCAGGGGCGAGTCAGTGGGCGGCTCGCTCACGAACACGTCGAGGCCGGCACCGGCGATCGAGTTGGTGGAGAGGGCGCGATACAGCGCATCTTCGTCGATCAGGCCACCTCGGGCGACATTCACGATGTATGAGGTCGGCTTCATGAGCGCGAGCTGGTCGTCGCTGATCATGCCCGTGGTCTCGGCGGTCTTCGGCATGTGGATGGTGATGAAGTCGGCCTCAGCGAGGAGCTCGTCGAGGGTCACCAGCTGCACACCCAGCTGCTGGGCGCGGGCCGAGGTCACATACGGGTCGAAGGCGATGACCTTGGTTCCGAAGGCCTGCAGTCGCGCCGTGATGAGGGCACCGATGCGGCCGAGACCGATGATGCCGACCGTCTTCTCGTACACCTCGGTGCCGGTGTACTTCGAGCGCTTCCACTGCCCCTGGGCAAGCGCGTTGTGCGCAGCGGGGATGTGGCGGGCGAGGCTCAGGATGTGGCCGACGGTGAGCTCGGCGGCCGAGATGATGTTGGAGGTCGGGGCGTTCACGACCATGACGCCGGCCGTGGTGGCCGACTTGATGTCGACGTTGTCGAGGCCGACGCCCGCGCGCGCGACGACGCGAAGTTTTGGAGCGGCGGCGATCACTTCGGCGTCGACCTTGGTGGCGGAGCGCACGAGGATCGCGTCGGCGTCCGCGACCGCGGCGAGCAGCGCCGGGCGATCGGTTCCGTCGACAGAACGGATCTCGAAGTCGGGCCCGAGGGCGTCGACGGTGGCGGGCGAGAGTTCTTCGGCGATCAGCACGACCGGCTTTGTCACGTGGCAGTTCCTTCGATATCGGAGCAGGCTTGGGAGGCGAGCGCCACGATCATTGGGGCGCGATCAGCACAACTCTACCGGCAGCCGGAGGAGCGTTTTCGCCGCATTACGTCGGGGCCCGCGTACGCTCCGTCGTCGTGTCAGGCGGCGCTCACGGAGCGACGGTGCACACTGGAGCGTGTGACCGCCTTCGAGATTCTCCAGCTCGTCCTCCGCATCCTGCTCGCCTGCGTGTTCGTGGCCATGGGCGTTTCGCACTTCCTGCCCGGCCCGCGCCGTGCCATGGCGAGGATGATCCCGCCTCGGATGCGCTGGTCGGGCGCGCTGCGCCCGGCCGTTCTCGTCGCCGTCACCGGGGTGTGCGAGATCGCCGGCGGCATCGGGCTCCTCGTACCGTGGACTCGAGTGGCGGCGGCCATCGCCCTCGCGGTCTTCCTCGTCGCGGTGTTCCCCGCGAATGCGTATGCGGCCCGGCACCCCGAGACGTTCGGGCGCTTCGCAACGCCGCTCGTCCCGCGTCTGATCGGCCAGCTCGTACTCATTGCGCTCTGCATCGTCGTGGCGCTCTGACGACCAACCGAACCGAACCGAACCGAACCGGCCGCCCCTCAGGCCGAGCACACCGCCGACAGGGCATCGCGCACGACGTCGGGCGACGTCACGTCGTACGAGTCGTCGCCTCCCCCGGGTCCGCTGACGGTTCCGGTGACGGAAGCCCGCGCCGACAGGTGCACGGCGTCGACACCGGTCGCCGCGATCGCCGGCAGATCGGGCACGCGCACTCCCCCTCCGGCCATCACCTGGATGCGACCGGCGGCCTGAGCGGCGAGGGCTGTGAGCATCCCGACGCCGTCGATGCTGCGCGCTGCGCCGCCCGAGGTGAGGATGCGTCTCACGCCGAGTTCGATGAGCGTCTCCAGCGCGTCGAGCGGGTCGGCCGCGGCGTCCATCGCCCGGTGGAAGGTGAACTCCATACCGTCGGCCGCCTCGATCAGGCGCGCGGTCGTGTCGACGTCGATGGCACCGGAGCGGTCGAGGGCGCCGACGACGACTCCCCCGGCCCCGGATGCGCGAGCGCCGCGGATGTCGGCGATCATCACGTCGACCTCGTCCGACGCATACACGAAACCACCTCCGCGGGGCCGGACGAGCATGTGCACGAAGTTCGAGCGGTCGGCCGCCCGCGCCCGGGCGACAGCCGCGGCGAGCAGGCCCGCGGAAGGCGTCAGACCGCCGATGCCGAGCGCCGAACAGAGCTCGACCCGGTCCACACCGGCGTCGAGCGCAATGCGCACGCCCGCCGGATCTTGCACGGCGATCTCCACCGCAACGGCTTTCTGCATGTGTCGTCCTCTCCCGGGTTCGTTTCGCGAAAGAAGCGCGGTCCGGTAAACCGGACCGCGCCTCTCACACGAGCTGTCGCACGGTGTTAGCGCGCGACCTCGCCGTCCACGTAGTCGTCGTCGTTGGACGCGTTCCAGGCGAACAGCTTGCGCAGTTCGCGGCCGGTGGCCTCGATCGGGTGCTGCTCGCCCTTGGCACGCAGCGCCAGGAACTCGGGCGCGCCCGCATCCTGGTCGGCGATGAAACGCTCGGCGAAGGCACCCGACTGGATGTCGGCGAGAACGGCCTGCATGTTCTCCTTCACGTGCGGGTCGATGACGCGCGGGCCCGAGACGTAGTCGCCGTACTCGGCCGTGTCGGAGACGCTCCAACGCTGCTTGGCGATGCCACCCTCCCACATGAGGTCCACGATGAGCTTGAGCTCGTGCAGCACCTCGAAGTAGGCGACCTGCGGCTGGTAGCCGGCCTCGGTCAGGGTCTCGAAACCGTACTGGACGAGCTGCGAGACACCGCCGCAGAGCACGGCCTGCTCACCGAACAGGTCGGTCTCGGTCTCTTCGGTGAAGGTGGTCTTGATGCCGCCGGCGCGAAGCCCGCCGATGCCCTTGGCGTAGCTGAGGACGAGCGGCCAGGCGTTGCCGGTCGCATCCTTCTCGACGGCGACGATCACGGGCACGCCACGGCCGGCCTCGTACTCGCGGCGAACGGTGTGGCCCGGGCCCTTCGGGGCGACCATGATCACGTCGACGCCCTCGGGCGCCTCGATGTAACCGAAGCGGATGTTGAAGCCGTGGCCGAAGACGAGCGCGTTGCCCTCGCTCAGGTTCGGCTGGATGTCGTCGGCGTACAGGTGGCGCTGCACCTGGTCCGGAGCGAGGATGACGATGACGTCGGCCCAGGCGGCGGCCTCGGCGGCGCTCAGCACCTGGAAGCCGGCCTCTTCGGCCTTGGGCTTCGACTTCGAGCCCGCCTTCAGACCGATGACGACCTCGACGCCCGAGTCGCGCAGGTTCTGCGCGTGGGCGTGGCCCTGCGAGCCGTAGCCGATGACGGCGACCTTCTTGCCCTGGATGATCGACAGATCAGCGTCGTTGTCGTAGTAGATCTCAGCCACTGGTTGTTTCTCCTTGTTTGTGTGGTTCGTGATTAGTTCTTGAAGACGCGCTCGGTGATGGATTTCGATCCGCGACCGATCGCGAGAAGGCCGGACTGCGCCATCTCTTTGATGCCGTAGGGTTCGAGCACCTTGAGCAGTGCCTGGGTCTTGCCGCTGTCGCCGGTGACCTCGATCACCAACGCATCCGTCGCCACATCGACGACACGGGCGCGGAACAGGTTCACCGCTTCGAGCACCTGGGAGCGCGTCGTGTTGTCGACACGCACCTTGATCAGCAGGTGCTCGCGCTGAACGGACTGGGCCGGGTCGAGCTCGACGATCTTGATCACATTGATCAGTTTGTTGAGCTGTTTGGTCACCTGCTCGAGCGGAAGCTCCTCCACGTCGACCACGACGGTGATGCGGGAGAGGCCTTCGAGTTCGCTGGCGCCGACGGCGAGCGACTCGATGTTGAAGCCGCGCCGGGCGAACAGGCCGGCGACGCGGGTCAGCAGACCAGGTTTGTCCTCGACGAGGAGGGACAGAACGTGCGTGCTCATGGGTTACTCCTCCTCGAATGCGGGACTGTGATCTTTGGCGTACTGCACATAGCTGTTGCTGACCCCCTGGGGGACCATCGGCCAGACCATCGCATCCGCGCTCACCACGAAGTCGATCACCACGGGGCGGTCGTTCGTCTCGAGGGCGAGCTTGATGGCCGCATCCACCTCCTCCTCCTTCGTGACGCGGATGCCGAGGGCGTCATACGCCTCGGCGAGCTTCACGAAGTCGGGCACGCGGATGGTGTCGTGACCGGTGTTCAGATCGGTGTTGGAGTACCGGCCGTCGTAGAACAGGGTCTGCCACTGCCGCACCATGCCGAGCGACGAGTTGTTGATGATCGCCACCTTGATCGGGATGTTGTTGATGCGGCAGGTGGCGAGCTCCTGGTTGGTCATCTGGAAGCAGCCGTCACCGTCGATCGCCCACACCGTTCGATCGGGCTGGGCGACCTTGGCGCCCATCGCTGCTGGAACGGAGTAGCCCATCGTGCCGGCGCCGCCGGAGTTGAGCCAGGAATTGGGCCGCTCATACTTGATGAACTGCGCCGCCCACATCTGGTGCTGGCCGACACCGGCGGCGAAGACGCCCTCCGGCCCGGTGAGTTCCCCGATGCGCTGGATCACATACTGGGGCGCGAGCAGGCCGTCGCTCGTCGGCGAGTAGCCGAGCGGGAACTCCTCGCGGAGCCCGTTCAGATATGTCCACCACTCGACCGTGTCGGGTTTGACCTCGCGGGTGGCGTCCTTGAACGCCGCGGTCAGATCGACGATGACATCCTTGGCATCGCCGACGATGGGAACGTCGGCGACCCGGATCTTCGAGATCTCGGCCGGGTCGATGTCGACGTGCACGACCTTCGCATTCGGTGCGAACAACGAAGTGTTGCCGGTCACCCGGTCGTCGAATCGCGCACCGAGCGAGACGATGAGGTCAGACTCCTGCAGCGCGAGCACCGCTGGAACGGTGCCGTGCATCCCGGGCATGCCGAGGTGCTGCGGGTGGGAGTCGGGGAACGCGCCACGGGCCATCAGCGTCGTGGTGATCGGCGCCCCGGTCACCTCCGCCAGCTCGAGCAGCTCCTTCGACGCGCGGGAACGGATGACGCCACCGCCGACGTAGAGGATCGGCTTCTTGGCCTCGGCGAGCAGTTGGGCCGCCGCGAGGATCTGCTTGCCGTGCGCCTTCGTGATCGGCCGGTACCCCGGCAGATCGATCTTGGGCGGCCAGACGAACGGCACGGTGTTCTGCTGTGCGTCCTTGGTGATGTCCACGAGCACCGGGCCGGGACGACCCGTCCCGGCGATGTGGTAGGCCGCTGCGATCGTGGAGGGGATCTCCGAGGCGTCCTTCACGAGGAACGAGTGCTTCGTGATCGGCATGGTGATGCCGACGATGTCGGCTTCCTGGAAGGCGTCGGTTCCCATCAGGGTCGAGAAGACTTGTCCGGTGATGAAGACCACCGGAACGGAGTCCATGTGGGCGTCCATGATCGCCGTGACGAGATTCGTGGCGCCGGGACCGGAGGTGGCCATCGCCACCCCGACCTTGCCGCTCGAGGCCGCGAAGCCTTCGGCGGCGTGGCCGGCGCCCTGTTCGTGGCGGACGAGCACGTGACGGATCTTCGTGGAGTCCATGATCGCGTCGTAGATGGGCAGGATGGCGCCGCCGGGCAGGCCGAAGACGCTCTCCACTCCGAGGAGTTCGAGGGTGCGGACGACGGACTGGGAGCCCGTCAGGAGTTCAGGCGATGCCTTTCCAGGCGTCGCGGACGGCAACACGGGTGTTGGTTCCGAGGACATGAGTGGGCGAGTCCCTAACGTACGAAACGGATGATGCAGTGAGCGCAAGCTACCCGGTGATCGCGCCCTCCGCGGCGGAGTGCACGAGCTTGGAGTATTTTGCGAGAACGCCACGGGTATAGCGCGGGGGAAGCGGCGCCCAGCCTTCACGGCGGGCTGTCAGCTCAGACTCGTCGACAAGTAGGTCGAGGGAGCGAGCCGCGATATCGACCCGTATCAGATCACCATCGCGCACGAAGGCGATTGGACCTGCGTCCACCGCTTCGGGTGCTATGTGGCCGATGCAGAGGCCGGTTGTGCCGCCTGAGAATCGTCCGTCTGTCAATAGTAGTACATCCTTGCCGAGGCCCGCTCCCTTGATGGCCGCGGTGATGGCGAGCATCTCGCGCATTCCGGGGCCGCCCTTCGGTCCTTCGTAGCGGATGATCACGACGTCGCCGGCGGCGATCTTGCCGTCGGTGAGCGCATCCATGGCGGCCCGTTCGCGCTCGAACACCCGTGCCGGGCCCTCGAACACCTCGGCGTCGAACCCAGCGGTCTTCACGACGGCGCCTTCGGGAGCGAAGGAGCCCTTGAGGATCGTGATGCCGCCGGTCTCGTGGATGGGGTTGTCGAGCGTGCGCAGCACCTCGCCGTCCGGCGCGGGCGGGTTGATCTCCGCCAGATTCTCCGCCACGGTCTTGCCGGTGACGGTGAGGCAGTCGCCGTGCAGGAGCCCTGCGTCCAGCAGTGCCTTCATGACGACGGGGACCCCGCCGTGACGGTCGACGTCGTTCATGACGTACTTGCCGAACGGCTTCAGGTCGCCGATGTGGGGCACTTTGTCGCCGATGCGGTTGAAGTCGTCGATCGTGAGGTCGACCTCGGCCTCACGGGCGATCGCCAGCAGGTGCAGCACGACATTGGTCGAGCCCCCGAACGCCATCGCGACGGCGATCGCGTTCTCGAACGCCTTCTTCGTGAGGATGTCGCGGGCCGTGATGCCGAGCTTCAACAGGTTGACGACGGCCTCGCCGCTGCGGTGCGCGAAGTAGTCGCGACGGCGGTCGGCCGAGGGCGGCGCTGCCGAACCCGGCAGGCTCATCCCGAGCGCTTCGGCCACGGAGGCCATGGTGTTCGCGGTGTACATGCCGCCGCAGGCGCCCTCGCCCGGGGCGATGGCGCATTCGATGCGCTTGAGGTCTTCCTCGCTCATCTTGCCCGCCTTGCAGGCGCCGACGGCTTCGAAGGAATCGATGATCGTGACGTCTTTCTCGGTGCCGTCCGACAGCTTCACCCAACCGGGTGCGATCGATCCGGCATAGAGGAAGACTGCGGCGAGGTCGAGACGGGCAGCAGCCATCAGCATGCCCGGGAGCGACTTGTCGCAGCCGGCGAGCAGCACGGTGCCGTCGAGGCGCTCGGCCATCATCACCGTCTCGACCGAGTCGGCGATGACTTCGCGGGAGACCAGCGAGAAGTGCATCCCCTCGTGGCCCATCGAAATGCCGTCGGAGACGGAGATGGTGCCGAACTGCAGCGGGTACCCTCCGCCGGAGTGCACGCCCTCTTTGGCGCCCTGGGCCAGACGGTCGAGCGACAGATTGCACGGCGTGATCTCGTTCCACGAACTCGCGATGCCGATCTGCGGCTTCTCCCAGTCCGCGTCGCCCATCCCGACCGCGCGGAGCATTCCGCGGCTGGTGGTGGCTTCGATTCCGTCAGTGACAACGCGCGATCGCGGTTTCCAATCGATGTCTGGCATGGAACCACTCTAGAACCAGCCGGATGCCCTCGTGTTCATACGCGACCCCTCGGCCGTCCCCGGCCCGGCGACCGAGGTCGGAACCCGGCGTCAGCGGTGGGCGGCGCGGGCGTCTGCGAGCAGGGTGAGCAGGGCGGAGATCGCCTTCTCATCGGTGACACGGTACTGCGCCGCGGAATCGCCGTCGCCGACCTTCACACCCACGTCGCCGTCGCCCGGGCGGAGCACTCGGAAGCCGTCTTCGTCGGTCACGTCGTCACCCGCGAACAGCACGGCCGTCGCGCCGGTGTATTCGCGCAGCCGCTCGATCCCGTCACCTTTGTCGGCGCCGCGCACAGAGAACTCGACGATGTCCTTGCCGTCGCGAACGGTGAGGCTCCCGCTGACACCGGCGGCGGCCCGGGATGCGGCGGCCACCACATCCGCACCGGCTCCCGCCTCCAGAAGCCGGTAGTGCACGCCGAACCCGACCGGCTTCACCTCGAGGCGCGTGCCGGGCGTGGCCTCGACGAGCGCACCGAGCACCTCACCCAGGCGGGCGAGGGTGGCACTCTCCTCGGCACTGAGGTCGAGGGAGACACCGTCGCGACCGAACCGGATCTCGACACCGTGCGATCCGATCAGCAAGGCGTCCTCGTCGGCCTCCGTGACGATCTCCAGGCTGGAGAGCGGCCGGCCGGAGACGAAGGCGACCCAGGTCTGCGGCATCCGTTCGAGTCGGGTCAGCGCTGCCGTCGACTCCGGGAGTGCCCGGGCCGCCTTCGGCCTGTCGACGAACGGGGCGAGGGTTCCGTCGAAGTCGAGGGCGATCAGGAGCCGCTCGGCGCCCGCGAGCGTCTTGACGGCGTCGGCGAGCGCGATGGCGCACTCGGTGGAGCTGGGAGGAGCGGTTTCGGTCATGTCACTTTCACAAAAGTCTTGTCGACGGGTGGTGTCGACCGCGGTCGATGTGCGGCCGGTCGGTGCGCGGCTGGTTGGTGGATCAGCGCCGGTTGACGGGGGGATTCTGCAACGGGTGGTCTCCGTGGGCGCTCCGCGTGAGAGCGTCGAGGAACGACGCGGACCATTTGGCCACGTCGTTCGTGAGCACCCGCTTGCGCAGGGCACGCATCCGCCTCGTGCGTTCCCGCTTGGGCATGTCGATCGCCTGCATGATGGAGTCTTTGAGCCCCTCGATGTCGTGCGGGTTGATCAGGAGGGCCTGACGCAGCTCGTCGCTCGCCCCGGCGAATTCGCTGAGCACCAGCACGCCGTCGTCGTCGACGCGCGTGGCCACATACTCTTTGGCGACGAGGTTCATCCCGTCGCGGAGCGCGGTGACGAGCATCACATCGGCAGCCAGGTAGAGCGCCACCATCTCCTCTTTGGGGTAACCGTGGTGCAGGTACGAGACCGCCGTATGACCGAGCGTCGCGTAGTCGCCGTTGATTCGACCGACCGTCAGCTCGATCTCGTCGCGCAGCTGGCGGTAGGTCTCCACGCGTTCCCGGCTGGGGCTCGCCACCTGGATGAGCGCGACATCGTCGACCGAGATCCGGTTCTGGGCGAGCAGCTCGCCGAACGCTTTGAGGCGGTGGCCGATGCCTTTCGTGTAGTCGAGCCGATCGACCCCGAGCATGATCTTGGAGGGGTTGCCGAGCTCTTCGCGAATCTGCCGCGCGCGCTCCTGGATCTCCGGGCGGCGGGCCATCGACTGGTACTGCTCGGCGTCGATCGAGATCGGGAACTGCCGGGCGAGCACCGTGCGGGCGAGCCCGCCGTGACGGTTCGTCGTCACGTGCCGGTGGGAGCCGGCCTCCGGGTCGTCGGTGTCGATCGGAACCTCGATGATGGGGCCGCGGGTCTCGAAACCACGCAGTCGCCGCACGGCCCGCGAGAAGTTGCCGGCGTCGGCGACGCGCTGGAAGCCGATCACGTCGGCGCCGAGCAGGCCGTCGATGATCTGGCGGCGCCACGGCAACTGGGAGTAGATGCCGTAGGGAGGGAAGGGGATGTGGTTGAAGAAGCCGATCACGAGGTCTGGCCGCGCCGCGCGCAGCATCGCGGGAACCAGCTGGAGCTGGTAGTCGTGCACCCAGACGACCGCGCCCTTCGCGGCCTCGCCGGCGGCCGCATCCGCGAAGCGCTGGTTCACGCGTACATAGGCGTCCCACCATTCGCGGTGATAGCTCGGCGGGGCGATCACATCGTGGTACAGGGGCCAGAGCGTGTCGTTCGAGAAGCCTTCGTAGTACTCCTGCAGCTCCTGCTCGCTGAGCCTCACCGGGTGGATGCTGATGCCATCGGCCTCGAACGGCTCGAAATCCTCGTCGGCGACGCCCGCCCAGCCGATCCACACGCCGTCCTCGGCCTGCATCACCGGCTGGAGGGCCGCGACGAGACCGCCGGGAGACGGCCGCCACGACGCGGTGCCGTCGTCATCGGTGACGCGATCGACCGGTAGACGGTTCGAGACGATCAGGAGCTCGTATTCGCCGCCGGTCTGGGTGGCGTCGGGGTTCTTTCGGGGTTCGAGCTGAGCTGAGATGGTGGGTCCTATCCGTCGATGTCGCCGGTTCACGCACTCCTCCCAGGGTACCAGCGTCCCGTTTCCGGCCGTCGGCCCGCCGTTGGTGCGACGGTCATCCGGCGTTCAGGGCGCGTGGCTATGGTGAGCGCGATGATGCGCATCGGCATGAGTACCTCGTGCGTGTATCCGCTTTCGACGGAGCACGCTTTCCGTTTCGCCCGGGAGGCCGGCTACGACGGAGTGGAGGTGATGGTCACCCGCGACGAGGTCACCCAGAATGCCGGTGCCCTTCTCGCACTGTCGGAACGCTACGGGATGCCCCTCCTGTCGGTGCACGCACCGGTCCTGCTCCTCACTCATTTCGTCTGGGGCCGCGACCCGCGGGTGAAGCTGGAGCGGGCCGCCGAACTGGCGGCGGATGTCGGAGCGTCCACCGTCGTCGTGCATCCCCCGTTCCGCTGGCAGTCGGGTTATGCGGAGACCTTCCTCGACATCGTGCGCACCACCGCGCAGCACAGCGGTATCGAGGTGGCAGTGGAGAACATGTTCCCGTGGAAGCTCCACGGACGCTCCCTCGCCGCATACTCCCCCGGCTGGAATCCGCTCGGCATGGACTGCGATGCGGCCACCCTCGACTTCTCCCACGCGTCCTTGAGCGGCGTCGACTCGCTCGAGCTCGCGACCGCTCTCGGGGATCGGCTTCGTCACGTGCACCTGTGCGACGGTTCCGGCACGGCCGACGACGCACGCATCTTCGACGAGCATCTGCTCCCCGGCCGCGGCACCCAGCCTGTGGCCGACGTGTTGCGCCTGCTGAGCTCCCGTCGCTGGTCAGGCTCCATCGTGGCCGAGGTCAACACCCGCAAGGCGCGCACCGACGAGGAACGACTCGGTATGCTGCGCGAGACTCTCGAGTTCGCCCGCGAGCACACAGCGGTCCCCCGGCATCCTCGGCTCTCCCGATCGCGCCGGGCGCTCGCCTCGCTCCGGCCGCTCCGGCGCCCCTGAGGCCGGCCCGGCTCAGCCGGCGACGCCGAGCAGACGCTGAAGTTCGCGGGCGTACTCCCGATAGCCGGCCGCGGTGGGGTGGAACGCCGTCGGCCCGCTTGTGTTGATCCACGGATGAGCGCTGCCGATGCCGTGACCGTCGAAGTCCACATTCACGAAGGTGATCGGCACCCCGTTCGCGCGTTGCTTGTCGACGGCTTGCCTGATCACCTGGTTGAGGCCGATCGTCGCCACGTTGATGGCTGTGGCCGTCCCGAAGTCTTTGGCAGCGGGATCGGTGACCTCGTACAGAGTGGCGTATCCGGTCACCACGATGCGGGCGTGCGGCGCAGCCTTGGCGATCGCCGCATAAAGAAGATCGAGCCGATCGGGCAGCACGTTCAGGAGCGAGAGGGCCGAGGTCAGCTCGGTGCGGCAGGGAACCGATTTGCCGGCGGCGCAGTCGGAGGCGATCTCGGCGACCCCGAGGTCGTTCCCGCCGATGCTCACTGTGACGAGGTCGGTGTCATCGTCGAGGGCGGAGAGTTGGTGCTTCAGCAGGTCGGAGGTCGTCGCTCCGCTGCAGGCCGCGTCGGCGACGAGGTCGATGCCGGCCGCCGTGGCGAATTCGTGCGGGTAGCTGTTGTCGCTCATCACGCATCTGCCCTGCTCGTCTCCGCCGCCCATGCCGGCTGCGAACGAATCGCCGAGCGCCACGTAACGGGTCTCCGACGTCAGGGGCCGGCGCGGAAACGGATCGAGCGTCGGCGTGGGGGTCGGGGTCGCCTCGGCGGTCGCGACGGAGCGCTGCTCGGCCGGCCGGCCGGAGTTCGCCGCCCAGGCGATGGCGCCGGCCCCGGCGAGCGCGCCGACAGCGACAACGGCGATGATCGGGATCACGATTGTTCTGCGTCGCATCCGATCCACGTTACCGGTGCCGACGTGGGGTCGGCTCCGAGACCGCCGAGAACGGGGACACCGGGTCGCGTCGCGTTGCTCGACGCCCCACCCGTCAGATGCGTTCGGTCAGCGCCAGGACGAGCGTGTGGACGCTGGACGAGAGGCGCTCGGAGAATTTGCGGTCATCGTCGGCCAGGAGTGCCCGAGCTTCGGAGTTCGCGCACAGCTCCGCGATCACACGAACGGCTTCCTCCGGCTCGATGGTGAAGCGACGGGATGCGGAGGCGAGCGCTTCGACGACGATCACGGTGAGGTCGCTGAAGAAGCCGTCCTGGTAGTCGAGGAATCCCCGGGCGAGGGCCGGATCGCGCATAGCGAGGAGCAGGAACTCCGATTGGACGAGCCACCACCGGCGGTCGTCCGATTGCAGTTCGAGGACCCGTGTGATGATCTCGATCACATCGTCGTCGCTGACATCGGCGCCGGCCCCGACCACGGGTGCCAGGAATTGTTCGACGCCCGCGTTCAGCTGTTCGATCCGTAGCGTCTTCTCGCGCTCCATGAGGGCGAAGAAGAGCTCTTCCTTCGTGGAGAAGTTGGAGTAGAACGCTCCTCGCGTGAACCCCGCGGCCTCGGTGATCATTTCGACGCTCGCCGCGTGCACGCCGTATTCGGCGAAGATCTCGAACGCGGCATCGAGCAGCCGCGTGCGGGTCCTCTGGCGCCGTGCCGATTCGGCCGGCGCCTCTTCTCTGAGAGCTGACGTGTCCAAGCTGAAACCTTCCTGAATCCAGGAGCAGATACATCAGTGTATCCGATACATTCGAGTATCGGATACGACGGTGTATCGAAACCCTTTCCCTGATGCTGTTGTGTCACCGATACGTAGGAGAACGCGTGTCCTCGATTCTGTATTCGATCGGCCGCTGGGCGTTCCGCGCCCGCAAGCTCGTGATTTCGCTGTGGATCGTCCTCCTCGTCGCACTCGGCGGCGGTGCTGCCCTGTTCAACCAGGGCACCGACAACTCGTTCAGCATCCCGGGAACGGAGTCTCAAGAGGCTCTCGACACGCTCAGCCGCACATTCCCGCAGGTCAGCGGGACCTCGGCGCAGATCATCATCGTGGCCCCGAAAGGCGAGACGGTCCACACCTCCGCCGTCGAACAGCCTGTTGAAGACGCGGTCGCCCGTCTGAAGAAGATCGACGGCGTCTCGGGCGTCACCTCGCCATACGACGACACCGTCAAGGGGTCGATCTCCGACGACGGCTCCGCCGCGATCGTCACCGTGCAGCTCAAAGGCGAGGTCACCACGGTTCCCCAGTCGACGAAGACCGATCTCACCGACGAAGGCGCCGCACTCCAGAAGCAGCTCGCCCCGGGCGCACAGGTCGCCGTCGGCGGCTCCCTGTTCTCCCAGAGCCTGCCGACTCTGAGCGTCACCGAGCTCCTTGGCGTCGGCATCGCGCTCGTGGTCCTCATCCTGACGTTCGGCTCGTTCCTGGCCGCCGGGATGCCCCTGCTCACGGCCCTGCTGGGGGTCGGCCTGTCGATGGCGCTGATCTACGTCGCCACCCTGTTCGGTCCGATCTCATCGACCACCCCGCTACTCGCGCTGATGCTCGGGCTCGCCGTCGGCATCGACTACTCGCTGTTCGTCATCTCCCGGCATCAGAGTCAGCTGAAGGCAGGTGTCGATCCCGAAGAGTCAGCGGCGCGGTCGGTCGCCACGGCCGGTTCGGCCGTGCTGTTCGCGGGCATCACCGTGATCATCGCGCTACTCGGACTCTCGGTGGCCAATATCCCGTTCCTGACCACGATGGGCGTCGCGGCGTCGGCCGCCGTGGCGATCGCCGTGCTGATCTCCCTCACCCTGACACCAGCCCTCCTCGGTTTCGCCGGCGCCCGGATCGCACCGGGTCGCCGCGCCGCGAAACGCGCCGCCCGCACTGCTGCGGCCCTGAACACCGACGGTTCGGTCGACGGCAAAGCGGCGACGACATCGGCCGTGCCTGCAGGCGCCGCCACGACCGCCACCCCGTCGCTCGCCCACGCCGCGAAGGCCGATGTGCCGCCCGGCTTCTTCCGCGGCTGGGTGCGCGCCGTCACCCGCTTCCCGATCGTCACCATCGTCGGCGTCGTCGCCGTTCTCGGCATCGCCTCCATCCCCGCCGCACAGCTGCGGCTCGCCCTTCCCGATGCCGGCTCGCACGCACAAGGCGACCCGGCCCGAGTGACGTACGACCTGATCTCCGAGCATTTCGGACCCGGATACAACGGCCCGCTCATCGTGACCGGCTCGATCATCTCCAGCACCGACCCGGTCGGGCTCATGGACAGGATCGGCGCCGAGATCGCGAAGCTGCCCGGGGTCGCCGCCGTTCCGCTCGCAACGCCGAACCAGACGGCGGACACGGGGATCGTGCAGGTGATCCCCACCACGGGCCCCGACTCCGAGAAGACAGCGCAGCTGGTGTCCGAGATCCGCTCGGAGCATCAGCACTTCCTCGATGAGTTCGGCGTCGACCTCAAGGTCACCGGCGCCACCGCCGTGCAGATCGATGTCTCCGACCGCCTCGGCGGAGCGCTCCTGCCGTTCGGCATCCTGGTGGTCGGCCTCTCGCTGGTGCTGCTGACGATGGTCTTCCGTTCGATCGCCGTGCCCATCAAGGCCGCGCTCGGCTATCTGCTCTCGGTCGGAGCCGCCTTCGGTGCCGTCACCGTCGTCTTCGAGTGGGGCTGGCTCGGGGATGCCCTCAATGTCGCCAAGGAAGGCCCGGTGATCAGCTTCATGCCGATCATCCTGATGGGCGTCCTCTTCGGCCTCGCCATGGACTACGAGGTGTTCCTCGTCAGCCGTATCCGTGAGGACTACGTGCACGGCGGCAACGCCCGGCGCGCGGTGGAGAGCGGGTTCGTCGGCTCGGCCAAGGTGGTGACCGCGGCCGCGATCATCATGATCTCGGTGTTCGCCGCCTTCGTGCCCGAGGGCGACACCTCGATCAAACCGATCGCGCTCGGGCTCGCCGTCGGCGTCTTCGTCGATGCGTTCCTCGTTCGCATGACGCTCGTGCCCGCGGTGCTGAAGCTGCTGGGCGACAAGGCATGGTGGATGCCGCGCTGGCTCGACCGCCTCCTTCCTTCCTTCGACGTGGAGGGCGACGGGCTGCAGAAGGAGCTCGACCTGGCCGATTGGCCGGAGCCCGGCGTGAGGTACATCGCCGCCGCCGACGGGCTGGGGCTCAGCGTCAAGAAGCGGCCCCTGTTCGCCGACGTCACGTTCCGGCTCCGCGACGGCGAGATGCTCGTGGTGCACGGCGGGGACGGCACGGCCGCCTCGGCGCTGCTCCTGGCGATCACCGGGCGCACCAAAACCGAGACGGGCACGCTCAAGACGGCTGGGTTCGTGCTCCCGATCCGGGGCGGCGCCGTTCGGTCGCGCACCGCGGTGGTGAGGTTCCCCGCCACCGAGACACCGGTTGACGATGTGCGTCGTGCACTCCGCGGCGCGCCCGAGCTGCTCGCCCTCGACGGTGTCGACGCGCTCACCGATCCGGTCGAGCGCCGCCGCATCCGGTTCGAGCTCGCCGACGCGTTCAGTCGCGCCCGCATCGACGAACGGCCGTTCGCCCTCGTCGTCGGCTGCGTCGACCCCGGCGGCCTCGACGATCTCCTCCCAGACAGCATCGAACCGACCTCGGTGCTGCTGAGCCCAGTCGGGGACTCCGCCACTGCCCACGCCCACCGCTCCCCCGAAAAGGCGACCGTCTGATGACCACCCCCACCTCTCCGTTCCGCCGTCCGCGTTCGCTGTTCTCCCTCGAACGGATGCGCTCGGAACGGCGCGTCACCTGGCTCACCGTCGTGGGCATCCTGATCGTCCCTCTGGTGATCGGCGGTCTGCTCGTCTGGGCGCTGTGGAACCCCACGGAACGGCTGGACTCGGTCAAGGCCGCCGTGGTGAACCTCGACCAGCCGGTCAAAGTGGGCGAGCAGACCGTCCCCTTGGGGCGTCAGCTCTCCGCCGGCCTGCTCGATCGCAAGAACGACAACTTCGACTGGGTGCTCACCGACCAGTCGGATGCGGCCAGCGGCCTCGCCGATGGCACCTACACCGCGGTCATCACCATTCCGAAGGACTTCTCGAAGGCGGCGACCTCGCCGTCCGGGAAGGCCGCCGACGCTCAGCAGGCCACCATCGATGTGCGCACCGGCGCTGATTCGAAGTTGGTGGACCCTGCGATCAGTCAGGCGGTCACCAGCACAGCGACCTCTGTGCTCAACAAACAGCTGACGTCCACCTATCTGCAGAACGTGTACGTGGGGTTCAACACCCTGCACGACCAGATCGCGAAGGCCGCCGACGGTGCGACCCAGCTCGCCGGCGGAGCCTCGCAGCTCGCCAGCGGAACGCACCAGGTGGCCGACGCCGCCGGGCAGCTGGCGACCGGCGCTTCCGGCCTGTCGTCGGGCGTCTCCCAGCTCGCCGGCGGCGTCTCCGGACTCGCGAGTGGCCTCTCGCAATTGCAGCAGAAGACGAGTGGCCTGCCGACCCAGACGCAACAGCTGTCGGCCGCGAGCGCGGGCGTGCAGAGCGGGGTCGGGCAGGTGGCGAACGGCCTCGCGGCCCTCGAAAAGGTCTGCACCGACGCGCACGGCGTCAACGATGCGACGTGTAAGCAGATCGCCGCGACCGCCCAGTCGATGACGACCGGCAAAGACGGATCCCCCAGCCTGGTGGCCCTCTCAGGCCTCGCCGCACAGGGCACATCACAGCTCGCCTCCGGGATGCCGGCCCTCACCGACGGCATCGCACAGAGCGCCTCGGGCGCTGGGCAGCTCGCCTCCGGCGCCGCCCAGTCCGCTTCCGGCGCCTCCCAGCTTTCCAGCGGCATCGCTCAGCTCAGCTCGGGACTGACACCGCTGGCCTCCGGCGCCGACCAGACCAGCTCGGGTGCGGCCTCGCTCGCCTCCGGACTGGGTGAGGCGGCCGCGAGCCTGCCGAACTACTCCAGCGGCGAGCGCACGAACCTCGCCTCGGTCGTGGCGGAGCCGGTGACGCAGAAGACCGCCACCTCCTCCGGCTTCGGACAGTCGAGCATCCCGCTGTTCGCCTCGGTCGCGCTGTGGTTGGGCGCGCTCGCCACCTTCCTCGTGCTGCAGGCCGTCTCCCGACGGTCACTGCTGACCTCACGCGCCTCCGGACGCATCGCGCTCGACGGGTTCGTCCCCGCGGCCGTCCTCGGCGCCCTGCAGGGTGTGCTCGTCGCCGGGATCATGCAGTTCGCCCTGTCGCTCGACGTCGGCCACTGGTTCGGCTTCGCTGCCATCTCCGCCGCCACCGGTGTCGCCTTCGCCGCCGTCAACCACGGTCTCGTCGCGCTGTTCGCCGGGGTGGGCCGGTTCGTCTCGATGCTGGTCGTGGTGATCACCCTCGCCTCGGGCATCGTGTCGACCGTCCCGGGCATCTTCGACACCGCGGTGGGATTCCTGCCCACCTCCACCGCGATCACCGCGTTGCGGGGCGTCGTCGAGTCGACGGATGGGGTCTGGCGCGGTCTCGGCGGGCTTCTGCTCTGGGCCGCGTTCGGGTTCCTCCTCGCCCTGATCGCCGTCGCGCGCAAACGGGTCGTCCGGGTGACGCAACTGCTCCCGGCCGAGTAGGGCGGCGGGCTCCCGGCTACGTCGCCGCGAGGGCGAGCGTCGCGAGCACGACCGTGACCGGCGCGACGACGACGCCGAGCAGAACGTAGCGGCGCCACGAGACACCCACATCGAGCGAACTCAACCGCTGGTGCCAGAGCAGCGTCGCGAGCGAGGCCCACGGGGTGATCAGCGAGCCGGCGTTGACGCCGATCAGCAGGGCGACGAGCCGTCGCGGTGTGTCGGCCACCGGCTCCAACGCGAGGTAGGCCGGGAGGTTGTCGACGGCGTTGGCACCGAGCATCCCGGTGACCGAGAGCCGGAGCAGCGCGAGCGTCGACTCGCCGGAACCGGACACGGCCGCAAGGAGTGCCCCCAGCCCGACGGCGTGCAGCGCATCAATGAAGAGGAAGAGCCCGGCCGCGAGCACGATCAGCTGCCAGGGGACCAGCGAGGCACGCAGTGCCGTCCGCCGACGGATGGCGAACAGCAGGGAGAGCACGAGCGCCGCGGCCGTGGCCGGGATCCACACCGCGACACCGGAGACGAGAGCCGGGAGCAGCGCCACGACGACGATCGCACTCCCCCAGAACAGCACACCGTCGTCGACGGAATCGCGCGCCTCCGAAACGTATCGCACCAACAGCGAACGACGGAAGACCACCCCGATCGTGACGACCGGCACGACGATCGCCACAGCGGCCGGAGCCACAGTGAGGGCGGCGAACCCGATCGGCGACGGATTCCCCATCGCGTGCTGCGCCAGCAGATTCGTCAGGTTCGACACCGGGAGTAGCAGCGACGCCGTGTTCGCGAGCCAGACGGTCGTGAGGGCGAACGGCAGAGGGCTGAGCCCCGCGTGTCTCGCAAGGACGACGACCACCGGCGTCAGCAGCACGGCGGTCGTGTCGAGCGAGAGGAAGGTCGTACTGACCACCGCGACCGCCACCACCAATAGCCAGAGCACCCACGCGCGGCCCCGGCCCCAGCGGGCCGTCTGCTGGGCAACGGCGGCGAACAGGCCCGCGGCCGCGGCGAGTTCCGTGACGACGGTCACCCCGATCACGAACAGCAAGATCGGCCACACGCGGTCCCAGAGCGCTGCGACATCCGAGGCCGGGAGGATTCCGGTGAGCGCGGCGACGATGCCGAGCAGCAGCAATGCGGCGCCGACGAGCGCTGTTCGCATCCGCATCCTCCCGTGGTGGCTGGTTCGACTGTAACCCGCGGCGTACCCTTCGCATGGCGTGAGCTGTAGCGTTGTCTCGAACCGAAAGGATGCGCATGCGCAAGTTCCTCTTCAACGGCGCGGTGCTCAGCGCCGCCATCGGCCTCTGGTCCACCATCAGGGAGACTCGAAGCGGTGCACGCGATTGGCGCATCGTGCTGATGTGGATCAGCGCGGGCATTTCGTTGGCCATCGCGATCGGCACGGTCGTACAGGAGTCGAAAGAGGCCGAAATCAGCGAGAAATCCCGCTGATCACGCGGCGTGTCCGCCCTTCTCGCGAGCAATCATCGCCCACACTGGAAGCACACAGTGAGGACAACCTGAAAGGGGTTGCGCGATGTTTGGTCGTAGGCGGCACGCCGCCGCAGAACCGGCGGCCCCGGTCCCGCAGTTGAGCGAGGCTCAGATCCTCGGGCTGGTGCATGAGAAGGTCGCCGAGCTCATCGGCGAGCGCGGCGAATGGACTGTTTCGCGCCGCTCCGAAGACGACTCCGACACGATCTTCCATTCCGTGCTCGCACAATCCGTCTCCCTGGGAATCACGGCCGCGATCGTCGATGCGAAGCGTCGCCTCGAGGCGGGCGAGAACCTCGAAGCTCCGGCGGAACGCGCCGAGGCGCAGCATGTGGCCGACCCCGCGGTGGAAGTCGCCGCCGAGACCGTCACGACCCACACCGCGATCGCCGACGGGGAACCCGTCGCCTTCAGCTGGGAGCCCGCACCGATCACCGTCTGGACCGATCTGCGCAAGCCGGTCACCGGCGAGATCCCGACGATCCCCCACCGCGTCGCGGCCTGACACCACTTTTTCGAGCAGCCCCGGACCGACGCCCCCGTCGTTTCCGGGGCTTTTCTGTCGCGGCTGTCGATACGGGGTGTGCTCATTCGTCATCGGAGTGCAAGCATCGTGCACAAGGAAAGGACGACGACCATGCGATACACCCTCCTCCTCCACTATCCCGAGCTCACGCCAGAGGACCTCGGTCCTGAGGCTCTGCAGCAGGGGATGGACGCTTTCGACGCCTACGCGAAGGCGCTCGACGCCGCCGGCGCACTGCTCTCAGCCGAGGTTCTCCAGCCTTCCGGCCTCACCACCACCGTCTCGTCCCGTAGCGGTGAGCTCCGCATCCAGGACGGGCCTTTCGTCGACACGAAGGACCAGCTCGGTGGCACCTTCGTGATCGATGTGGCCGACCTGGATGCCGCACTCGCCTGGGCACAGAAGGCGCCGTCGGCGCAGTGGGGCGTCATCGAGATCCGTCCGTCGGCCACCTACTTCGCCGACGGACGCTGGAACGCCTCGGTGTGACCGACCCCCGGGAGGTCCGCGCGGTCGCCGAGCGCGCCGCGCGGACCTCGTACGGACGACTCGTGGCGCTCCTCGCCGCACCGGCCAGGGACATCGCGGGAGCCGAAGACGCGCTCGGCGATGCGTTCGAGCGCGCCCTGCGCACCTGGCCGGTCTCCGGCATCCCCGACAACCCGGAAGGATGGCTGCTCACTGTGGCCCGCAATCGCCGCCGTGACGAGTACGGCAGTGCCGCGTATCGCACGTCGGTACCAATTCCTGAGGACGACCGGGAGCTCGCTGCATCCCTACCGTCGCTCGACGGCATCGACCCGGATGCGATCGGCGACAAACGACTCGAGCTGCTCTTCGCCTGCGCTCATCCCGCCGTCGACACCCGGGCCCGCACACCTCTGCTCCTGCAGGCCGTTCTCGGTTTCGACGCAGCGCAGATCGGCGCCGCCTTCGCCATCCCCACCGCGACGATGGCGCAGCGCCTGGTTCGCGCCAAGCGGCGCATCCGGGATGCGCGCATCCCGTTCTCCGTGCCCGGTCGGGCGGACCGCGCGCTTCGGCTCCCTGCCGTGCTGGAGGCGATCTACGGGTGCTACGCGATCGACCGGGGTCTCGGTTCCTCCGAGACCCGAATGTCACTCGCCGCCGAGGCGCAGTACCTCGCGGTCACCGTCGCCGCACTCCTGGGCGACGAGCCGGAGGCTTGGGCGCTGGCGGCGCTCGTCACCCTGTCGCTCGCGCGAACGCCTCCAGTCACCGTCGAACAGTACATCCCGCTGGACGAGCAGGATACGACCGACTGGGATCGGAGACTGATCGCCGAGGGCGACACGTACCTGCACCGGGCATCCATGATTCGGACACGCAAGGCCGACGGTCCGGTCGGCCGGTTCGAGTTGGAGGCGGCGATCCAGTCGGCCCACGACGCCCGAGCCCGAACGGGAACAGTCGATCGGCAGGCCGTCCGCACCCTCTCCGAGGCCCTCGTGCTCGTCGCACCGTCCCTGGGGGCGCGCGTTGCCCTCGCCTCCGCCGTCGCGCGCTGCGACGGTCCGCTGGCCGGGCTCGCGTCGCTGAACGGCATCGAAGATGCCACCCTGGACCGCTTCCAGCCGGCGTGGGCGACCCGTGCGGCGCTCCTGGCCGAGGCGGGCGCCACCGCGGAGGCCGTCAGGGCTTACACGCGCGCCATCGATCTCACGCCTCAACCCCAGGTGCGCGCCTGGCTCATCCGACGCCGGGACCAGCTGCTCCCGCGCTAGCGTCGAGCACGGTTCAGCCGAGCGGCGCCCAGGAGGCGGGGCCGCGCGAACCCGCCCGATAGGTCTGCAACGGGACCTCGTTCTTCGCCCACTCGGCGAGCACTGGCCCCACGATCCGCCAGCATTCCACAGCGGTGTCGCCGCGGACCGAGAGCGACGGGTCGCCATCGAGGATGCCCTCCAACACTTCGCCGTAGGCCAGGAGCTGCCCGGGTCCGAACTCGACCGACATCGCCGCCCGCTCGATCTTGTAGGGATCACCCGGACCATTGATGTTGAGTTCCAGCGACATCTCGTCGGGGGCGAGCAGCAGGCGCAACTTCGTCGGCTCCTTCGTTCCGCGCAGCCCGGTCGGAATCCGCTGCGCGGCGCGGAAGGTGATGACGATCTCGCGCCGGCGCTCACCGAGGGCCTTACCGGAGCGAAGGGTGAACGGCACGCCCGCCCAGCGCCAGGTCTCCACCTCGAGCGTGACTTCCGCCAGCGTCTCGGTGTCGCGCGACGGGTCGACGCCCGGCTCTTTGTCGTAGGAAGGCACCTTCTGCCCTTCGACCGACCCGGCCGTGTACTTCGCGCGGCGGCTCGACTCGACGGGACTGTCGTGGCGCAGACGCGTCGCCCGAAGAACGGCGCCCTTCGCATCCCGCAGATCCTGGGCCCCGAGCGTCGACGGCGGCTCCATCGCCAACACGGCGAGCACCTGCAGCAGGTGGCTCTGGATCATGTCGGTGAGGGCGCCCGCCTTGTCGTAGTAGCGGGCACGCCCTTCCAGTCCGAGCGTCTCGTCATAGATGATGTCGATGCGCTCGATGTGCTCGGCATTCCACAGCGGCTCGAAGATACGGTTCGCGAACCGCAGGCCCAGCAGGTTGTAGACCGTCGATCGACCAAGGAAGTGGTCCACACGGTGGATCTGGTCTTCGGGAACGAGTTTGGCGAGAACCTTGTTCAGGGCGATCGCGCTGCGGCGATCGGTGCCGAACGGCTTCTCGAGGGCCAGTGCCAGCCCCTCCGGCCGTTTCACCTTCTCCAGCGCGGTGCACGCGAGTGCCGTGACGGCCGGCGGAAGCGCGAAATAGAACGCGGGAACCCCGTCGCATACGTTGAAGAGGCGCTCGAGGTCGGCTGGAAGAGTGACGTCGGCAGACAGGTACTTCGTGCCCGTGAGCACCGCGTCGACCGCCGGTCCGGAGGCCCCCACCGTCTTGAAGGAGGCCCGCACCACCGAACGCCAATGCGCATCGGACCATTCCTCGCTGCCGGAACCGACCAGCTGGAGACGACGCTCCGGATGGTTCGCCAGCAACTGGCCGAGGGCGGGGAGAAGCAGCCTGGACGAGAGGTCTCCGCTGGCTCCGAGAATCACGAGAGTGGTCACCGACTGCGTCATGCCTCCCACAGTACGGCCATACTGGAGGACATGTCGCTCCCCATCGAGGATTACGCCCTGATCAGTGACTGCTTCACCGGAGCACTCGTCGGACGGGACGGAAGCGTCGACTGGCTCTGCCTTCCGCGCTACGACTCGCAGTCGATGTTCGGTGCCCTGCTCGGCACCGAAGACCACGGTCGCTGGCTGCTGGCGCCCACCGATCCCACCGCGACGACGACGAGGCGGTACGAGGGCGACACGATGATCCTCGTCACCCGCTGGACGACCGCCGACGGCGAGGTCGAGGTCACCGATGCGATGCCGATGGGCGACGGCCGGGCCGATCTGATCCGGCGCGTGCGGGGCGTCCGCGGTTCGGTGCGGATGCGGCAGGATCTGCGCATTCGGTTCGACTACGCCAGCGCCATCCCGTGGGTGCGCAAAGACACCAGCGTGCACCCGCCGGCCCTGATCGCGGTCGCCGGCCCGAATGCGATCGTGGTGCGCGGCTCCACCCTGCGCGCCACCGACCACAGTCACACGGGCGAGTTCACCGTCGACGCCGGCGAGACCATCGATCTCAGCCTCACCTGGTTCCGCTCGCACCGCGACACCCCCGAACCGCTCGACATCGAATCCGCCCTGCAACGCACACGCGCGTGGTGGACGGAGTGGGCCGAAGGCTGCAGCCATGAGGGCCCGTATCGCGACGAAGTCGTCCGCTCGCTGCTCCTGCTGCGCGCGCTGACCCACCTGCAGACCGGCGGCATCGTCGCTGCCGCCACCACATCGCTCCCCGAGGCCTTCGGTGGCGAACGGAACTGGGACTACCGCTACGTCTGGCTTCGGGATGCGTCGCTCACCATCTCGGTGCTCATCGGCCACGGCTACACCGACTATGTCGATCACTGGCGCGACTGGCTGCTGCGGGCGGTCGCCGGCGACCCGGCCGATGTGCAGATCATGTACGGCCTGTCGGGCGAGCGTGACCTCGCAGAACGCGACATCACGAGTCTGCCCGGCTATCAGGGCGCATCGCCGGTGCGCATCGGCAACGGCGCCTCCACCCAGTTCCAGGCAGATGTGATCGGCGAGGTGATGCTCGCCCTCGATCACGGCCGGGCGAATGGGGTGGAGGAGACCCGGTTCTCCTGGGCCCTGCAGCGCGCGCTGATGGGCTACCTCGAGACGCACTGGCGCGACCCGGATCACGGCATCTGGGAGATCAGGGGCGAACCCCGCTTCTTCACCCACTCCCGCGTGCTGGTGTGGGCTGCGTTCGATCGGGCGGTGCAGGCCGTCGAGGTGCACGGACTGGATGGGCCCGTCGACCGGTGGCGCCTGCTCCGAGACGAAGTGCGCGCCGACGTCGAGGCGAACGGATTCGACGCCGAGCGACAGAGCTACGTGCAGTACTTCGGCAGCGATGAGGTGGACGCCTCCCTACTGCAGCTCGCACAGGTGGGGTACTGCGATTGGGACGACCCGCGGATGCTCGGCACCGTGAGCGCGATCGAATCCGATCTGCTTCGCCAGGATCTCGTGCTGCGATACCGCACCGAGGCGGGCGTCGACGGGCTCCCGCCGGGCGAGCATCCCTTCCTCGCCTGTTCGTTCTGGCTGGTGGAACAGTACGCCCGGTCGGGTCGCGAGGCCGACGCACGCCGGCTCATGGACCGCGTCGTCGGTCTGTCCAACGATGTCGGCATGCTTTCGGAGGAATACGACGTGGAGGGGCGTTCTCAGGCCGGGAACACACCGCAGGCGCTCACCCACCTCGCACTGGTGCGGGCGGCCGACGCCATTGCGGAGATGGTCGGCGGACCGGCGACGTGAGCGACACGAGCACCCTGGAAGAGACCGACCTCGGCGAGCGACTGAGCCTCGGCGTGCCGTGGGTGACGATCGTGTGGAATGATCCGGTCAACCTCATGTCGTATGTGAGCTACGTGTTCCAGACCTACTTCGGGTTCGCGAAACGGGAAGCGGAACGCCTGATGATGCTCGTCCACACCGAAGGCCGCGCCGTGGTGGCCACCGGCACCCGCGAAGAGATGGAACGGCACGTCGAGGCGATGCACGACTACGGTCTCTGGGCCACCCTGACGAAGGCCGACTCGTGAAAGGGTTCCGCCGCCGGAGCGACGGGACCGTCGCAGCGATGTTCGAGCCCGAGGAGGTCGACATCGTCGTGCAGTTCGCCGCCGAGAGCGCCGCGCTCGCCGACGCTGCGCGGACAGGCGGGCAGTTGCTGATCGACCCGGCGCTCATCCGGTTGCTTCCAGACGCCTACCCCGACGACCCGGCGGCCTCGGCGGAGTTCCGCCGCTACACCACCGACGGCCTCGCCGAACGAAAGGCGCTCAACGCCCGAATCGTGATCGAGTCGCTCTCGCGCGCCGGAACAGGCAGGGTGGAGGTTCGCCTCGACGACGCCGGCTCGGCCGCGTGGCTGCGCACCATCACCGACATCCGCCTCGTGCTCGGCGCCCGGCTCGGAATCGTGCAAGACGGCGACGAGGGCGACATCCACGATGAGGGTTCCGCGCTGCTCCGCGCCGTATTCGACTGGCTCGCCTTTGTGCAAGACTCCCTCGTCGTCGCGCTCACCCCGCGCTCCGGCCGGAGTCGCAGAGAGTCCCCCTAGACGGGAAAACGCACAGCGGCCGCGGCGGCCCCGCCGCCGGGAACGTCCTCCGCGCGCAACGCGTAGACTTTCGCCTTCGAGGCGAGCGCTCGGCGGAGGATCTCGTCGACGACTCCGTAGTTGCTCGTCGCGTCTTCGTCGTCGAACGTGATCGCTCCCGTTTCGTCGTCCAGTGTTCCCGGCACACGTCGTTCGATGTCTACCACCAGCGTCTCGACCGCCCCATAGGTGGCGGCGCGAGCGATGTCGCTCAGATCGACCAGGGCTGTTCCCCCGGCGATCCGAGCCTCGAAGTCTTCGCGCAGCCGGGCAGTCTTCTCGGCATAGACCCGGTCGAGGACGAGCCGGGCGGCGGCGGCCAATTCCTCGTCGGTCTTCTCCTCCGGGTTGCCGCCGATCACGTCGTCCACGAGATGCGGGTAGCTGGTGGCGCCCCGGAAGATGCCGACGAGCGGCTCGGAGGAGGCCAGGATGAGCGGTTCGGTCGAGGTCGCGAGTAAAGGGTGAAGGGCGCGCTCGATCGCCTGAACATACTCGAGCATCCGCACCTTCTGCCCCTCTGAGCCTTGGATGCGCCCCTCGGCACTGCGCCCGCTCACGGAGGTCTTTCCCACCGCCGAAGCCACGTCGCTCGGCATGCCGGGAATCTCCAGGGACTGCGCCGGCGCCTCGGGCGACACCTGGATCAGACGCACCGAGTTCTGGGCGAGCGCAAGGATGAGCGCGGTCTGCGGAAAGGTCACGGCACGCAGCAACGGCTTGACGAAGAACCGGTCGGAAACGTCGCACGACGAGGTCAATCTGCTCGGAAGCCGGAACGTCTCGCTCACCTCCCCGTTCAGGAACACGGCGAGCGAACGCGATTGGAAGCGCCAGAACTCGCGGTCCTCGAGGATGCTTTCGCCTTCGTGTTGGATGGCAGCGACACGCTGTTTCGAGATCCCGCCCTCCTCAAGCCGCCGCACGGCATGGGCGAGATGGTTCTTCAGCTCGATCCGCGCCCGGTCGGCCTCGGCCGGCACCGTGCCGGTCGGCAGATAGATCGTGACGGACCCCGGTTCTCGGTAGGACGCGATCCTCTCGATGTCGGCCTTGGTCGGAATGTCTTTGTGCTCCATGCGCCAACTCCCTCGGTCGTCGATGTCCGATGTCGCCAGTCTAGGTCGGCGACCAGCAGCGTTGACAAGACCCGACCCGTTTCTCGCGGCGATCGACCGCCCGACGCCCTTCCCTCACGCGCCCAATCGGCGCACAGTGGGCGCATGAAGATCGCATTCCTGGGGCTCGGCCGGATGGGCCGCGAACTGGTGCCCCACCTCATCGACGCCGGCCACCAGGTGACCGTGTGGAACCGTTCCCCTGAACCGGCCGAGGCCATCGGCCGACGGGGTGCCCGCGTGGCCGGCTCGGCCGGCGCGGCCGTCGCCGAGGCCGACGCGGTGATCTCAGCGCTGTTCGGCCCCGATGCGGTGCGCGCCGTCATCCTCGGGGCGGTCTCCCGTTCCGCCCGGGGACGCTCTGGATCGACGTCACCACTGTCGCGCCGGCCGACGCCGAGGCGTTCTCCGCGTGGGCTCACGGGGCCGGCATCCGCTACGTGCACTCTCCCGTCATCGGCTCGTTGGCTCCTGCGCGCGCCGCGGCCCTGGGCGTGCTGATCGGCGGCGACCACGATGCCGCCCGCGACGCACGCACCGTTGTGGCGCTCTGGGCGGACCCCAACAAGATCCGGCTGCTCGACACGGCTGCGAAAGCCGCCACCGCCAAGCTCATCGCCAACCTCGCTCTCGCCGTGTCAATGGAGGCGCTGGTCGAGTCCGTGCGTCTCGGCGACGCCGGCAGACTGACCCCTGAGGAGGTGGTGAGCATTCTCGGCATCACCACCATCGCGCCCATCGCCGCCCTGAAGGGCGGCACGGTGATCGACCGCACGTTCACCGACACCCAGTTCTCGGCCGCCCTGCTCGCGAAAGACGCGCGACTCATGCTGGCCACGAGCCAGAAGCCCCTCCCGGCGGTGGCTCTGGTGGCCGACGCCCTCGACCGGGCGACGGCAGCGGGCGACGGCGAGCAGGACTTCTCCGTCATCGCGCGCGAGTGACCGGTTCCCGTCCCTCGGCGAGGGTTGCGACACGCCGCGTGAGCACCGACCTCAGCAGCGCGTCGCGACCCGTCGTCGACTAGAGCAGGATCGGCTGGCCGCTGCGCACCGAACGCTGCGCCGCATCCACCACCTGCAGGGTGCGCACGCCGACCCGCCCGTCAGGGGTGGCCGTGCGCCCGTCTCGCACCGCGGCAAGGAACTCGGCCAACATCGCCCGGTCGAGGTCGTCGCCGACCGACTCCCAGATCTCGCCCGCTGCATCGTACCCGCGCACATGCTGCACGAACGGCGCGATCGTCAGGCGTCCCTTCGTGCCGGTGATCTGCAGGGTGACCCCGCCCCAGGTCGGCGAGCTGTCGGGCACGCTCCAGGAGCAGTCGATCGTGGCGACGACGCCTCCCGGATAGATCGCGGTCACCATGCCACCCGTCTCCACCGTGACGCCGGAGTCGGCGTGCAGCATCCGGTTGCTGACCGCCCGCACCGACGTCGGCAGCGCACCGAAGAGCTCGTCCAGGAGGTCGGCGCAGTGCACCACGTGGTCGACGAGTGACCCGCCGCCGGAGAGCGTCTCATCGGTGAACCACGAGCGATCTGCGAGCGGGATCTTGCCGTTGTTCGTACCCTTCACGCCGATGATCGTGCCGAGCTGACCGGCGCGCACACGGTCGCGGGCATCGACGAACGACGCAGCGAAGCGAACGGGATACGCCGTCATCAAGGTCACCCCGGCCAGCTCTGCGGCGGCGACCATCGCTTTCGCGTCATCCACCGTGGTCGCCAGGGGCTTCTCGCACAGGATGTGCGCACCGGCGCCGGCAGCCAGCTCCACCAGCTCGCGATGCCGCGCGTTCTCGGCGGTGACGACCACTGCATCCGGGGCCCAGGCCAGTGCTTCGGCGTAGCTCTCCGCGTAGGGGACGCCGAGCATCCCGGCCAGGTCCGCGCCCCGCGGGGCTGCGTCACCGGCTGTCGCACCGTCGGGGTCGGTGGTCAGAAGCTCGACGTCGTCGCGCGCGGCCAGCAACCGGCAGTATCCGATGGCGTGCGGATGCGCGAACGAGAGCACCGCGATCTTCGTTTTCGGTCGTTCGGTCACCAGGGATCCTCCGTTCGTGGTCATGCTTCGACGCTCGCCTTCACTTCGGGCCCGGCCACTGCAGCGGCCAGATCGACCCCCACCACGCGACCCGTGCGCAGCGACTCGGCGGCCGCCTCGGCGAGCGCGACCGCACGGATGCCGTCGGCCGGCGTCACCCGCGGCACCGGGCCTCCCGCGAAGGCTTCCGCGATCTCGCGGAGCTGTGTCGTGTAAGGGCTCTCGGCGTGCGCTGCCGGAGGCAGGTAGCCGTGCGCGTCGCCGTTCTCGGGCACCTCCAGCAGTGTCGGGGTATCGATGCCGGAGTCGATGGCCAGCACGCCCGCGGTGCCGGCGATGTCCGCGCTCGTGCGAAAGACCGTTCCACGCGCGCCCCAGGTTCCCTGGACATGGCTGATCGCGCCACCGGCGTGCGTGAGCACGACGTGGGCCGTCACGACCTCGGGAACACGACCGTTGACACTCGCCGGGCTCTGCACGGCGTAGACCTCGGTGACCGGGCCGGCCAACCAGAGTGCCTGATCGAGATCGTGGATCATCTGGTCGAGCACGATCCCGCCGCCGGCGGACTCGTCAAAGAACCACGAACCCGACCTCGGTGCCTCCCCGCCGCGGACAAAACGCAGAACGGCCGGCGTGCCGATTCGTCCCGCGGTCACCTGCTCTTCGACCTTCGAGTAGTCGGGGAAGAACCGCACGACATGCGCGGGGTACACCTGAACGCCCGCCGCCTGCGCGGCCGCCACGATCTCCCGGGCGGCCTCCGCCGTCGTCGCCAACGGCTTCTCGCACACCACGTGCTTTCCGGCCGCGATCGCCGCGAGCGCGAGATCACGATGGGTGTTGCTCGGCGTCACGATGTCGACGATGTCGACGGCGGCGAGCAGTTCGTCGAGGCTCGGTGCCAGGGTGAAGCCGTACTGCTCGGCGAGCGCCTCGGCGCCGACGTGCGAGTGCACGCTGACCCGGGCGCCCAGCTCGCGCCAGGCCGCCGCATGCACATGGGAGATTCCGCCGGCACCGATGAGGCCGACTCGGAGTGTGTTCACGTGATGTCTTTCTATTTCATGCCCGAGGATGCGATGCCGTCGATGACGCGCTTCTGCATCAGCAGGAACAGGATGAGCACGGGAGCCATCGCGAGGAGGCTCGCCGCGAGCAAGAGGGGGTAGTCGGCGATGGAGCGTTGACCGGTGAGGGTGGCGATGCCGGCCGAGAGCGGCATCTGCGTCGAGTCGGTTGCCACGATGAGCGGCCAGAGCAGGTCGTTCCACGACGCGAGCACGGTGATGATCGCGAGCGCCGAGAGTCCTGGCTTCGCCAGCGGCAGCATCACCTTCCAGAAGATCTGGAAATGATTCGCGCCGTCCAGCCTTGCGGCTTCTGACAGCTCATCCGGGAGCCCGAGGAAGAACTGACGCATCAGGAAGGTGCCGAAGGCGCTGAAGATGCCCGGGGCGGCGATGCCGGCGATGGTGTTCAGCCAACCGAGCCCCTGGATGATCTGGTACTGGGGCAGCAGGTAGACCTGCGGCGGCACCATGAGGATGGCGAGCACCAGACCGAAGATCGTCTTCTTGAACGGGAACTCCATGCGCGCGAACGCGTACCCGGCCATCGAGCACAGCAGCAGCTGACCAACCGTGCGGATCAGCGTGACGGCCACGGACACCCACAGTTGGTTCAGGAACGGCAGCTGGTCGAACACGTGGGCGAAGTTCTCCCAGTGCAGCGTTCCGGGCCAGAGCGTCGGCGGAACCGAGGTGACCTGCGAGTTGGTGGACAACGACATGAGGATCTGCCAGACGAACGGGAAGATCATCAGCACCGAGGCGAGGATGAGGATGACGTGCGTCACGCCGGTGCCGACGCGGGCCTTCCCCGACTTTGATCGCACTCCGATGGCACTAGACATAGGTCACCCACTTCTTCTGCATCCGGAACTGGAGGATGGTGAACACGCCGACGAGCAGGAGGATGGCCACACCGACTGCGGCCGCATAGCCGTTGTCGCCGGTCTGCTGGTGCGCGAAGAACAGGTAGACCATCGACTGCGTGTTGTTGATGGCAGGGTTCTGCGTTCCCATCAAGGCGTAGAGCAGGTCGAACAGCTGGAACCCCGTGATGACGGTCATGACCGAGACGAAGAAGATCGACGGGCTGAGCAGCGGCACGGTGATCGAGAAGAACTGTCGCAGCGGGCTGGCGCCGTCGAGTGACGACGCTTCGTACATCTCCGGAGGGATGCCCTTCATGCCCGCGGAGAGCACGATCAGGTTGAAGCCGAGCGAGATCCACATGCCAACCACGCCGACCGCGATGAGGGCGATCCACTCGGTCGAGAGCCAGTTGGGACCTTTGATGCCGACGAGCGAGAGCACGTAGTTCAGCATGCCGAAGTCGCCGTTGAAGATGATCCGCCAGACCATCGAGACGGCGGCGGGCATCGCGACGTATGGCAGGAAGAACGCCGTGCGGTAGAGCGCGGCGAAGCGGAGTCCCGGCCGGTTGATGAGGCTGGCGAAGATCACCGCGAGCGGGATCCCGAGCAGCAGGAAGCCGACGTAGATGAGGGTGTTCAGGATCGACCGCCAGAACATGGGGTCGGCGAGCATCGCATCGTAGTTGGTCAGCCCGCTCCAGGTGGCACCGCCGAAGACGCCCCAGGTGGTGAAGCTGAAATAGGCGTTGCGGAGGATGGGCCAGATGTAGAAGACGACGACCCCGAAGAGCAGGGGCAGCACGAACAGCGCCGCCCACCACATCTCAGCCCGTTTGGCGCGCGACTTCGGGCGCGCGACCCGAGGGGCGGGTGCCACCGACTTCTCGGTGGCACCCGCATCCTTGCTAGCGGTTTGGATCGACATCACTCTTTGGCGAGCGCCGCGTTCATCTCGGTCGCGAGCTGCTTGGCCACCTCGGCCACCGGCCGCTTGCCATCGAAGGCGTCGGGGAGCAGGTCGTTCTCCAGCTTGTTCCACGCCGCCGTGTTCTTCGAGATGGGGTACGGGTAGGAGTAGTCGGCCGCCGCCTTCTCGAAGATGTTCAGATCCCAGGGCGCCGTCTTCACGAAGGCTTCCTGCGTTCCATTGAAGGCCGGGTTCGCCGCGCCCATCTCCGCCTGGGTCTGCGCGGCCTGCTTGCCTGCAAGGTAGTTCTGGAACGCGACCGCCGCCGCCTTGTTCTTCGAATCCTTGGCCACGACGTTCGCGAGACCGTGGATCACCGTGGCGTTCTTCTCACCCTTGGGCAGCGGGGCGAGCGCGATCGTGTCTTTGATCGGCGACTTGAGCAGCTCGGAGTTGAGCCAGGTGCCCGACCAGATCATCGCCGACTTGCTGTTGATGAACCACTGGTCCTGAGGAGTGTCAGACAACTGCGACGGCGTCGGGGACGAACCGTCGGCGATCAGGTCGCGCACGAACTGCAGGCCCTTGATCGACTCGGCGGAGTCGTATCCCGACTTCTTCCCGTCTTTGGAGACGACAGAACCGCCGGCCTGGAAGATGGTGTTGTAGTACACCTCCTGGCCGCCGGAGAGACCGCTCGCCACCCCGTAGACGCCCTCGCTCTTGAGCTTGTCCGAGATCGCCTTGGCCTTCTGGTGGAACTCGTCCCAGGTCCAATCGGCGGTGGGATAGGCGACGCCGGCCTTGTCGAAGACCGCCTTGTTGTAGTACACCGCGATCGTGTCGAAGTCCTTCGGCGCACCGTACTGCTTACCGTCGTAGCTGTAGAGCTCGTTGAGGGCGGCCGGATAGTTGGACGGTTGCACCGCGGAGCTCACCGGCTCCAGCAGGCCATTCGACGCGTAGAGCTGGAAGTTCGGTCCGTTCATCCAGAACACGTCGGGCAGGGTCTTCGATGACCCCTGCGTCTGCAGTTTGGTGAAGTAGTTCTGGTAGGGCGTGACCTGTTCGGTCACCGTGATTTTCGGGTACTCCTTGTTGAAGTCCGAGATGAGCTTGTCCATCGCGGGCTTCTGGTTGGCGTCCCAGAACGCGTAGGAGATCGATGCCGACAGATTATGATCAGCGGTGGTATCGGATCCACTACCGGTGTTGGATGAGCAGCCCGCAAGCAGAGCGACGGCAGCAACCGTGACTCCTGCGGCCAGCATGGCTTTTCGCATTGGTTCTCCTTGAATGTGGGGATGTTTTCTGGTGCCTCCCGGGTCGGCGGGTTAGAGCCGCCGACCCGGGAATTCTCGTTACAACCGCGCCGCGACGCGCTCGTCGACGGCGGAGACGCGCCGCGGTCTCGAACCGTCGCGCAGCGATTCGGTGGCGGCGACAGCGGTGGCAACGGCGTTGCGCGCCGCCACGGCGGACGTCTCGGTGTGGGCGCCGTCGCGCACGAAGTCGACGAACTCGCCGACCGTGAGCTGATCGGCATCCCCGTGTCCGCCGGCGTCGCCGCGCACGCGGTACTCGACGTCCCCGTCGGCGTCGTAGCCGGTGCGGCGGTTCCAGACGCGCACGATGCCGCCGTCCGTGTCTCCGAAGTTCTCGAGCCGTCCCTCGGTTCCGATGACGGTGTAGTTGCGCCAGTAGTCGGGGGTGAAGTGGCACTGCTGGTACGAGGCGAGCACACCGTTGTCGAGCCGCATCGACACCATCGAGAGGTCTTCCACGTCGATGACCGGGTTCAGTTCCGTCTGGCTGAGGGGCGGCCAGTTCGCGAAGGAGAACCAGTCCGGCATCGTGCGGTCCGAGTTGTCCCGACGGTCGTCGATGTCTCCGTAGACGGTCAGATCGCCCATCCCGGTCACCAGCGTCGAGTACCCGCCGGCCAGCCAGTGGATGATGTCGATGTCGTGCGCGCCCTTCTGCAGCAGCAGACCGTTCGACTTGGCGCGTTCGGCGTGCCAGTCCTTGAAGTAATAGTCGCCGCCGTTGCCGACGAAGTGGCGGCACCACACCGCTTTCACCTCGCCGATGTCGCCTCTCTTGATGATCTCCCGCATGAGACGCACGACGGCCATGTGGCGCATGTTGTGGCCCACGTAGAGCTTGCTTCCGCTCTCGGCCGCAGCGGCCAGTATGGCGTCGGCATCGACGAGCGAAATGGCGAGCGGCTTCTCCAGGTAGACCGCGATCCCCGCGTGCAGCAGGTCGATCGCGATCTCGGCGTGCGTGTGATCCGGCGAGGTGACGAAGGCCGCGTCGAGCGGAACGTCTCCGGCGAGGAGGTCGCGATGACCGGCGAACGTGCGGATGCCGGCGCCGAACATCTCTTTCGCGCGTTCCAGCGCGGCAGTGCTCGGATCGGCCACGGCGACGATCTCGCCTGCGCCCGAGGCGACGGCGTGCGACGCGATCTCCGACCGCGCCCCCACTCCGATCACAGCGAGCTGCAACGGTCGACGTGTCTCCTGCTTGGTCATGGACGAACGGCCCCTTCTGCGAGCGCCCGCGCGCCCACGACATCGATCTGCGGTTCCTGGATCTCTTCGACGCCGTAGAGCGCTTCGGAGGAGAGTGCGAACGCGAGCACGACGGCGCCGAGCACCACCGACTCCGCTCCGAGTTCTGAGGCGATGATCGACGGGCGGATCGGCAACGGGATGGCCGCCAGCACGGCCCGCCGAAGCGGAGCGAGCAGGGCCTCGCCGGCTCGGGAGAGTCCACCACCGACGACGACCACATCCGGGTCGATCGCCATCGCCACCGTCGCGATGCCGGTGGCGAGTCCGCCCACGAACCGTTCGATCTCGGCCTGCGAGTCCGCGTCGCCGTCGATCGCCCGCCGGAACACCTCTTCGCCGGTCTCTGCGGTGCTCCACGTGAGCTGGCCGAGCTCGTTCACCCGTTTGGAGAAGACGATGTCGCCGATCTCGCCGGCCGCGCTGTGGCTCCCGCGCCGCAGGCGACCCCCGATGATGAGCCCCATCGAGATGCGGTGGCCCGCGAAGAAGTACACGACATCCGTCATCAGCCGGGCGGCGCCCATCCGGTGTTCGGCCAAGGCCGCGAGTCGCATGTCGTTCTCGACCGTGACTTCGCAGCCGAACTCGGCGCGGAGGTGCCCGGCGATGTCGACGCCCTCCCAATCGGGGAAGTTGCGCGAGACGATGAGCCGCCCGTCTTCGCCGACCAACCCGGAGACGGCGACCGCCATGGCCACCAGTCTGCCCCGATCGATCCCGCCCGCTTCGAGGCAGCGGCCGATGGCGCCTTTCACGCCGAGCATGCGCCCCGGCCCGGCGACGCTCGTCTCGACCGGCTCGTCGGCCCAGGCGACGACGACACCGGCCAGGTCGGAGACGGCGACCCGGATTCGGTGGATGCCGACATCGACGCCGACCACATACCCCAGGTCGCCGACGAATTCGTAGATGCGGGCCGGCCGGCCGGCGCCGCGCCCGCCGAGCGTGTGCTCGTCGACGGCGCGGACGATTCCGCGCTCCCCCATCTGGATGAGGGCGGATTCGACAGTCGGACGGGACAGGCCGGAGCGCGACGCGACCTGCGCCACTGTGGCCCGGCCGCCGTCACGGAGCGCGAGCGCGCACCGCGCGGCGTTCGCCGCCCGTAGTCGGGAAGCCTCAGGCTCCAAGGCCCGCTCGACATGTGCCATACCGGTCAGCTCCATCACTGATTTACAAAGAAAGCGCGTTGCGTAATTTGTTCCGGTTAGTAAACCACGACCCATTGGCGAGGGTCAAGGGATTCGACAATACAAACAAAGCGGGTTGCGTATTCGGGTATATCAGCCTCCCGATCCGCGGCGCCCTACCCCCGTGATCGCGGGGCGAGAACGGTTCGAGCACGCGCCACATCCTGGAACGCCATCGCCTCCACCCACTCCGCATAGCTGTGATCCCGCCCGAGCCCGCAGGTGCAACGAACTGCGATCGTCTCCCCCGACTGCGACCGGTACACCTCGGCATGCTCCACTGTGACCAGCAGCATGTTCACGGACGGCTCCATCGGGCCCTCTTCCCTCGACGACGAAATCAACGACTGAGAGACGCGCGAGCACGCTGATCATGACGCCGGTTCGGCGATCCGTCGCGCACGAACCGGAAGAGGCGATGCGAGCACGGTGACGAAGACGCCTAACGCCGACGCATTCCCGACCACCGTTTCATGATCCGCAGGTCGTCGAGGCCGAATCGACCGTCCGGGAGCGCGGCGCGAATCCGCTCGTCGCTGAACGGGCGTGAGGGACGGATGTCCTCTGGCGGCTCGGGCGCGAACGGCGCCGGCACACTGACGCCTTCGTCGAGCATGCGGGCCTGCGCCTTGGCGACGAGCGGGACGACCATCGTCCATTCGGTCAGTTGCGCCAGCGCTCGAATACTCCAGACAGGGGCGGGAAAGTAGATGGGCCTGCGCCCGGCGACGCGCGCAATCCGGCGCACGGCCTCCCCGAGCGTGAGCTCTTCCGCTCCCACGACGGCGACCGTCTGCTCGGAGATGCGACCCTCGATCGCGGCGATCAGCACATCGATCGCGTCATCGACGGGGATCGGCCGAACGGTTCGCTCCCGAAAGCCGACGGTCGCAAAAAGCGGGACCGTTCGCACGGCACGGGTCACGTGGTTCACCAGGTGATCGCCCGGGCCGAAGACCATCCCCGCTTTGAGGATCGTGTGGTCGATCCCCGAGCGGCGCACGAGCTCTTCGGCTGCCCACTTCGTCTCGTGATAGGCCGACCCGCAATCGGGTCTCGCCCGCAGGAAGCTGACCATGACGATCCGCTTCACCCCTGCGCGGCGGGCGGCCTCGACGACGGAACGGGTGCCCTCGACGTGGACGCGTTCGAATGTCTGGTCGCCGAGTTCGCGATTGATGCCCGCACAGTGCGCGACGACGTCGCAGCCCGCGAAGGCCGCCGCCAGAGCGTCCACGTCGTCGATCCGGACGCCGGTGCGACGGGAGACGATCACAGTGTCCGCTGGATCCAGTCGTTCGGCGAGATGACGCCCGACGAATCCGGTACCGCCGGTGATGGCTACCCGCATGGTCTCGCTCCTTCGCTTATTAGCAATAGAGCTAAATTCTATTTAGCAATAGTGCTATATTGCAAACATGGCAGATTCAGCGACCGACATCTTTGCCGCTCTCGCTCACCCGACCCGGCGGCAGATCCTTCAAGACCTCAAAGACGGCGAACTCGCCGCCGGTGAGATCGCCGCACGGTTCAACGCCACCGGTCCGACCATCTCCCGCCACCTGAGCGTGCTGCGCCAGGCCGGCCTCGTCTCGGAGCGTCGGGACGCCAATCGCATCCTCTACTCGCTCGTGAGCGACCGGCTCGCACTGTCGGTCGGCGATTTCCTCTCAACAGTCTGCCCTGAGCAGATCGTGCTCCGCGAGGTTCGGAAGCGCAGCCCCGAACGCGCGAGCAGTCGTCCGGGCGAGGCGTGATCAGGGGCCCCAAGGAGCACGCGGCTGTACGACGACTGCGATTGTGATGGTGGTGCACCCCCGGGACTTGAACCCGGAACCCACTGTTCCAGAGCCGCGCTAACGCGGAGTGGCATCGATTCATGTCTAGTAGTGAATTACCGGGGATGAACTCCCCCACCACTCTCCCAATTGGTGACTACTGGTGAGGATTTGTGACCCAAAGTACCGAGTAAATACTGGATCGTGATGAATCCACGCTTGGTGACAGGCATGTCGCTGTCGGCGTCCCGTCGTAGACTCGTCCCCGCAGCGGGCCGGTGCTGCTCCCCACCCCTTGGAGAGGAGTATCCGTCGTGCCCGCAGAGTGGAGACCGTCCAGCGAAGCCACCCCGGTTGAGTGGGCGATGACAGCGGTCGGTGGTCTGCAACCGTATGCGATCATCCGCCGTCTCGTCGTCGGTGACGGGAAGACCCGCGAGGAATGGTTCCGAGTCGTGACCGCCGCGCCGCGATCCGAGGACCGGGTACTCATCGGGTATTGGCGCACCCTCGATGATGCTGCGTCCGCTGCGCGTGACTTCAGTATCGCCCTCGCGGATTGGCAGCGGCATATCGCTGGCACGGGCCGACAGGACACGACACCGGAACCTGCGCCAGCCGAGCTGCTGCGCTTCTACCGGGCCCAGAAGAGGGCGTAGAACCACGAAAAAGCCCCGGCCCTGCTACTCCGAAGAGCGGCAAGGCCAGGGCTCTTGTCATTGACAAGTTTTATGATAGTATTGTCATCGACAACTAAATAGAGAGGAGGTACCCCCGATCGACAAGCGAATCAAACCGCTTATCGAATCGCTGGAAGAACAGGGTTGGCGGATCGTCCCCACCAAAAAGGGATGGATGTGTTATCCACCGAACAAAACCCTGACGGCCGTTCTGATTCATGGAACACCGTCCGACCACAGATGGTATGCAAATACCCTCTCGCTGCTGAGACAGCGCGGATACAACCAGTAAGCGGATGAGGTTGGGGGGAAAGTCACTTGACAGGGCGGCTTTCCCCTCAACCTAACACAACATCCCTTTGGGAGTACCCCTCAACTTCACCCATCAGAGAGGACAAAGCAATGACTAGTTGGCAGGCCAGTGTGTCGTTCGTGAGCGCAACTACGTTCACGGAAGATGCGGCCTTCGACACCATTGACGCGCTGACCAACCACGGGGCGGCGATGAGTGTTGAGCACGACCTCACCGGAGGAACTGTCGTCCTCTCGGTAGAGGCCGCGACGCCTCTCGACGCAGCCACGGAAGCATCCCGTCTCGTCACGACCACGGCCGAATCGACACTCGGTTCGATCAACGTGACCAGGCTGGAAGTACTTTCCGAAGCAGCAGTCGACGCAGAACTCGAACGGCCTCTGTTTCCGGAGGTTGTCGGCTATGCGGAGATTGCAGATATGGCTGGTGTCTCTCGTCAGCGTGCACGGCAGTTCGCTTCCATCAACGGATTCCCGAGTCCGGTCATTGAGACCGCTCAGGGCCCGTTGATGGGACGGCATGCTGTGGAGCGTTGGCTTGAAACCCGCAACACCAGTGGTGGACGCCCGAGAAAGGCAGCCGTCTAAGAACCGAACATCCCAACCTCATCCGCAATGAGAACTGACCCCCGGGGACTTACCCACCCTGGGGGTTTCTCTTTGGCAGGCAATGACGGTAGCTCACCGTATCGTTGGCGGTGTGAAGGTCAGGTTGCGGGTGCAGAGACAGGGTTCAGACCCGGTCGAGCTCGGTGACGAGATCGTGGTCGAATGTGCTGACTACGTCGCGGGCATCGCCGAAGCGAGACGACGAATCCCTGCCGGGTTCATCATCAACGCGATCCTCGTCGACTAGGGGCGCGGGACGCAGTCCCGGACGTTCGCGACCATGAGGCCGCGCGCGCCCAGGCCGAGCATCCTGTCGCGTTGGGCGGTGTTCGGGATGATGTGGTGGATGCACCGCGAAGCGCCGGCGGCCGTAACGCCTGCCGTGATTGTCGCGTCGGATGACTGGTAATCGAGGCCGACGTAGTCCCACTGCGCCTGCTTGGCCGTGAAGCTCGCCATGTCAGTGTCGAAGAAGTACCCCCAGGCGATGAGCCCGGTTGAGCTGGGCGAGCGTGTGCCCGCCCCGGACTGTTTCCAGATGATGCGGGCAGCCCCACCGTGCGCGTCGATCCATGCGCGCAACCGCACCTGATTCGCGTAGGTTTTGTCCTCGATCACGAGGATGACGCCCGGGTAGAGGGCGTCGACCTCGTCGAGGGTGAGCAACGGCTCCGACGGTTGGCCGGGCACATCCGTGAATGCGGCGGTCTGCGTGTAGGTACGGATCTGCGTGTCGGTGAGGGACACGATTGGGAGGGTGGTGCCGCCCGGGACACCGAGGACCATGCGGTCCAGGTAGGCGTCGTGGGAGCACCAGAACGTGCCTGGCGTGGTGCCGCCGTCGGGTGACGCGGACACGTGGACGCTCACTTCGAGCGCGTCGACCTGCCAGTACACGGCGGCCTCGCGGGCAGCGCGGGCGGAGAACTCAACCCAGTTGCGGGACCCGAACCGGTGCGCCCATCTGATCCACGAGGAGCTTGCGAGCATTTGGGAGACGGTCTGGTTTCTCGGAACGTAGCCGACCCCGGTGACGGGCTTCTCGGTCGCGCCGTCCCAGATGGTGACGGTCGCTGGGCGTTCGGTGGTACCGTCCCAGATCGACCAGGCGAACCCGGGGTCGGGCAGCGGGTTGAGGGCGAACCCCATGACCGCGGCGCCGGTGGCTGCACCTGTCCAGGTGACGGTCTGGCTGCCGGATGCGCCGGCGTCGACGGGCTTCGTCCACACCTTCAACGCGGTGCGGGTAACGGTCGTGTCGCCCGGGGTGGCAAGGTCGAGAACGCTCGTGACCGTGCCGTCGGTGACGGTCGCCGTCGCCGGGTTCGGGGAGGTGACCTGATTCGTTGCCGCGAGCACCAGCAACGAGTTGTTGCGGGCGACCGTGAACGACGGCATGACCCGGGCCAGGCCGGAGGTGGTGGACTTCGCCGGGAACCCGCCGATGGGCGCGGCAAGGTCGACGTACCGCACGACCTGGATGCCGCCGAGGATGCGAGCTGTTCCGGGGAAGGTGAACGTCCACGACGCTGGCAGCGCGGCGAGCACACCGGCGGTGTCGACCTTGAGGATGAACAGGCCGGTGCCGCGCTGGTCGGCGTCGTTGACCACGAACGGGGTGCCCTCGCGTGTCCACCCGGACGGGATGGTCCAGTCGGACGGCGGCTGGTTCGAGTTCGACGCCTCCACCATGAGGAGATCGCCGACCTGGATACCGGAGGGCCGCGCCAGCACGATGTTGTTCGCGCTGGTCGCTGCCGCCGTCGCACCAATGGTGACGATTGCGGGACGGATGCTCATGTCTACCCTCGCGCGATCAGGCCCGGAGGCGTACCACCTGGCACCGGATCAGACGGGCCGAGAAGAGTCACAGCGATGTTGGTCACGCTCCCCAGCCCGGCCGCCGCCTTCACGGCCGCCGCGGTCGACGCCGTGATGAGCGTGCGCCCGATCACGGTGGAGTCGGTGATCGCCGCCGCGGTGATGGTGCCGGCCGCGCCAGTCGGCCCCTGATCACCCGTGGGCCCCTTGTCCCCGGCCGGACCCTTGTCGCCCGTTGCACCCTTCGTACCGGCATCACCAACCGGGCCCCGACCACCGATCGGACCTTTGTCTCCGACCGGGCCAGCATCGCCCGTGGCACCCTTGGTACCGAGATCGCCGGTGGCACCCTTCGTTCCGATCGGTCCCTGGTCGCCGACTGGACCTTTGTCCCCGGGGAAACCTTGCGGGCCGCGGTCCCCATCCGGGCCCTTGTCACCGGTAGGACCCTTATCGCCCGGCCCACCCGGCCCGCCGCCCTCGATAGCGTCGACCTGCGCTTGCAGAGTCCGTAGAGCCACCCACCACGCATCCGTGGCCGGAGTCGGTGCGAGCGTGCTCGGGTTGACGGTGAAGTCGGTGAGGAGCTCGGTGAGAGTGGTGTCCGTGTTCGGGTACCCGGCCACGTAGGTCGTGCGGAACCCGCGCAGAGACGACGACACCACGACCGCGTTGCCGGGAGGCGTCTGCGGAACACTCGTGCTGGCGTTACCCGCCTCGTCGAGGGTGACCGTCCATGTGTCGGTCGAGGTCACACGCGTCTCGCCGACAGCGACCTGCGCGAACCGGAACATGAACCGATCACCCTCGGCCGGGGTGAGGCCGGCCTGGGCGAGATCGTCGGCGCCGATGGTCACCTGGGGCATGAGTCCTCCTCGTTCAAGTCGCTGGGTGGATTACGCGTTACCGGAAGCCAGCCGCCCAGCCGCGAACTGTTCGTCCGCGGACTTCTGCTCCGGCGTCTTGTCCGCATGCGCAGCGAGGACCGCGTCCGTGACCGACTGGGGAACAGTGGTGACCACGTACGAACCGTCAACATTCAGTGCCGCCTCGCGAGGTGCGGACCCGGCACCGAGCCCAGTCAGCCACGCGTTCACGCCCGGGATCGCCATGACCCGGGTGAGGACACCCTGGATCGCGACGAGAGCGGCGACGGTGGCGAGGAGCCACTGCACCGGCCACTGGTCGGCGAGGACACCCGCAATGACGACGAGAGTCGGGATCGCGGCGATGATGCCGGACAGGACGGTGCGGATGACGCGCTGGTTCGGGAACCAGATGGCGCCGGAGACGGCGGTGTGTTTACTCATGATTCTCCTTGCTGGGTGGGGTTGTCACGGAGGTGCTCGATTGCAGACCGCGGGTGGGTGTCGTCGAATTCACGGCGAAGGTTGGCAGTGTCTTTGCGCAGTTCGGCGTCGCTGGTGATCAGGGAACGTGTCGTCTCCTCGAGAATCCCGACCCGGTCGAACAGTCCCCTCACACCGAGCTCGATACGGTCGGTGGAGTCCTTGATCGACGACCCGTTGTTGTTGTGGGTCTCGTGGTGGATCTCGGCGATCTTCTGGTCCTGCTCGCTGAGCGTGTTCTTCGTCTGCTCCATGAACGCCGGGAGCGCAGACAAGATGTCGGTGAGTTTGATCGCGGCTCGGAGACCGGGCCACGACTTCCGCAGAATCCAGATCAGGAAAACGATGATCGCAATCCAGATCACGACCTGAGCGAGAGTGACATCCCCCGCCCAGTCGATGAACCATCCGGGCAGATTCATCTAGGACCCCCTCTCAGGGTTGAGAGAGGGATCAGCCGGCGATGGCTTTGATGTTCACCGGGCACTTGGCGATGATGTTGCGCCAGCGCAGGTCGTCGACGATCTGCGGGGTCGCGGCGTCACCGTTCGCGATCTCCAGATACCCGTTCTTCACGAGCGAGTCGACCTCCGACTGACCGGAAAGGATCTCGTACCGGCCCGACAGGATCGACGCAGCCATGAACTGGCCGGTGGCGCTGTTCTTGTACAGGCGCATCCGGGACTCCCGCCGCACATACTCGGCAAGCCGGTTGGTTTCGGCGGTGACGTGCGCTTTGATCTCCGCCACTTCTGCTGCAGACAATTCGTCCTCCTTGTTCGATCCGCCCCCACCGTGAGAGTCGGTGATGTTGACGTACTTCTGAAAATCGACGTTCACCCCGTGCAGATACAGGGACACGTGGCAGTGCGGGCCGTAATAGCGGTCTGAGCCGAACCCGGACGCACCCGACAGGGCAATCTGCTGCCCCTGGGTCACCGTCTGGCCTGCGGTCACGTCGATCCGGGACAGGTGCAGGTACTGGGTTTCGTCGCCATCGGGATGGGTGATGTACACCAGCCGTCCGCCGCTGCCGCCCATCGTCGAATCGGCGACGCGGATCACCCCAGCTTTCGCGGCGACGACAACCGACCCGTACGCGCAGGCGTAGTCCATGCCCGGATTCACGCTCGGCGGTGTGCGGTCCTTGTGGCCCTGCCATGTGCCGTCCTGATCGGACGCAGTGTGCGCGTAGGTGGGGTAAATGTACTCGGGCATCGGCTCGCGCTTCCTCACATGCGAAAGGCCCCGCACTTGCAGGGCCGGAGAGTGTTCGAACGGGCAGAGGCTAAGCGTCTGCCTACTGATCAGCCGGGAAGCTGATGCACACGTTTGTGTACGTTCCGTTGGCAGTGGTGACGAAGGTCATCCTGCCGTCAGGTGTGACCGAGATGCCGACGAGGACACCACCGGAGCCAATACCCCACTTGAGGACTGTTGTGCCCGGTAGCCCGGCAGGCAGGGTGGTGAAGAGCGTGGACGACGCGATCGTTCCCGACTTCATCATGATCGACACATGGGTCTGACCATTCATAACCCGGTATCGGGGCGGCCCGTACGCGGACGATCCGTAATCGACCCACGACGAGACGAGGGTCAACGGCAACCACCCGGTGTCCTTCAGCTGGAGCACCCACGCACCAGCGATCCTCTTGTACGTGCACCCGTCTGTGGTGTCGGACCAATATAGGCCGTCCCACACGGCTTTCCCGGAGGGGCCGGGCACGACGTTCGCGTTGCGTTGCGCGGTGGTTCCGACGATGTGGTTCCCGACAGTCGCCGCGTAGTCCGCGACAGATGAGGGGTCGACGTCGATCGCTGGTGCACCAACGGCATCGAACTGCGGTTGACCTTTCGTGCCGTATCTGTCTGCGGACATCGGGGCTCCTATCGGGTTCCTTGGAAGCGCAGCGCGCCAGAGAGAGGGTCGGACTGGGTACCCGCCCATTGGTTGTCGCCGTTGCCGGACGCAACCGAGATCCCACCGCCGGCAGCGAGTGTCGCGGCGAACGACAGCGGGAGGGTCACCCACCCGCCGCGCGGGTTGAGCGGGGTGGAGAGACTCATACCGACCCATCCGCTGGGGAGGGTCGCGGAGGTGTGGACGCCGATGTTGCACACGCCGAGTTGGGCGCGCAGCGGGAGGTAAATTTCGCTCTTCGTGACCGTGGCGCCGGTGAGTGCTGCGGCGACGCGGCCGTTGTAGACCCACGCCCCTGACACACTGTCGGAGGCGCGCGGGTCGTTGCCCTGCCACCTCGACCGGAACTGGCCGGAGTCGGAGGCAAGGATCGGGGACGTGGGCAGTGGGGTTGCGCCGCCGCCGGGGTTGGTGCCCGGGTCGGTGCCGGTGTTCGACCCGGTGATCTTACCCTGGATGACACCGGTTGCCCAGTTCACCTCGACCTGGTCACCGATCGAGGGCGTGTACCCGGACCGGTAGTACAGCTGGAACTGCTTCCCGCCGATCGTGACAGTCGCCTGCGGGGTGCCGGTGGCGGAGATCGTCCCAATAGCTGGTTGCGCCACAGCAGGGCCGGTCACTTTCCATTGTCCGGCGGTGCGTTCCAGCTGGACGGCCATGCCAGGGATCGGCGGGTAGAACCCGACACAGGGGATGCTGATCGTCGTGGGGCCGGTGTTCACGACGGCGAGGTTGCCGTCCATGCGGGCGAAGATCGCGGTGCGCCTGTCCACGTCGGGGAGGTCTTTGACCCGGTCGGCGAGGATGTCGGTCGCGGTTCTCACGTGAGGCTCCTCTGCACTTCCAAGGTCACGTCCATCAGCGCCGCCTGCGTCATCCGCCAGCGGATCATCCGACCCTTGAGCGGGCGCGTGTGCCCGTGGACACGCAGCACATCACCGGACTCGATCACCGGGTTCGCAATGCACGAAATGGGGACCTCGTACGTTTGCCCGCCGATCGACTGAGTGAGGATCGCCCTGACCGCAGAGTCCGCGCCGGCCTGCGTCGTCACCAACGGCGACGAGTAGTAGCGGGTGTTCTCCTCGTAATACCCAGACGTTGCAAGCGGGCCGACCGTCTCCTCCGCAACCGAATAGATCGGGTTCCGGTCGGCGTCCTCGAACGTGCCGACGACGCAGTTGTAGACAGTGTCCGTGTCGACCTCATACCCGATATCGACAACGGTCCCCTCCGCGCCGATCGTCAACGCACCAACGAAGACCCGGGGCTTTTCGGGACACCCACCCACGCACCGAACTGGTTGATCACCCCGATGCAGTCGAGGTTCCCCCACAGATCCTGCACACCGTTCAGCCGGCCGCCCTGCGCCGTCTCGTACACGATCGCTGCCGGGATCGCCTTGTCCGGAACGGTCGCGACGACCGTCATCCCGGTGATGCGCCGCAGCTCCGCATACGTGGAGACCAGCGACGGCGGCTGCTCCGGGGAACGAAACCCACGCCGGCGCACATTCTCCTCAAGACCGAGGAACACGATCTGCACCACCGACGCAACAACGAACCGAACCGAACCGGGTATCGGCCACAAAGTCGACACCAGACTGGACGGTGATGACCCGCGCCCACCCCAATGTGATCAGCTCAGTGAAACTGCCAGCGGTGATCTCCATCGTCAACAACAGACGCGCCTTGAACGGCGACAACACACCTTCGGTCTCCACCGGCACCAACGACTCACCCGACACCGACTGGTACGCGATCGTCGCCGACCCGGAGAACTTCACATCCCGAGTCAGATCGCCTTCGAGCTCCCACTCGGTCAGCTCAAGCCCACGCATCACCCGGTCGGACCCGTGAAACACATCAACGATCAACCGCCGGTTGTGCGACCCCGTCAGAACCTTGTCGAGAACCGTCGTATGTGCCCGCATCAGGAAGTCCCCGCGAACTGGTACGCCCGGTTCGCCTCGAGACGGGTCAGGAAGAACGCATTCAACGCCGCCCTCGTCGGGAACGCCGCATTCAGGTCCGCACGGGTCAGCAGAGGCACCACCAGCGCCGGCGTCGGCGGGGACACTTCGTCACCGGTGATCCCGAACGCGATCTTCTCCCCACCCAACACGTACGTCTGGTCCTGCTCGTCCAGGCTGAGAATGCCCGCAAAGAACGGGCGAGGGAGACGCACCCGGTCGGTGGAACCAATCCGGTAACAGAGCACCGGTGTGGTGCGGGTGCCGTAACTGCCGAACATTGCCTGCAACCGGTCGGCCTGGTTGACACTGTCAACGATCACGTCGAGAACAGCATCCTGGATTCCACGCCGCTGCCCGGCCACGATGACCGCGACAGTTCGACCAATCGGCCACACCCGGTCACCCTCAATCGGGCGAACAAGCGACCGTGCCGCATTGCCGCGGAACGCAACCGTCGTCGCCCCCTGCGGGTCAAGCGGTTATGAACCCACGTGTCCCTCACATCGACCGTGACCGTCGCAGTGTCCGTGAACCCGAGCGACAGGCCCGCAGCGTCGAACATCTCCGCCCGGTACTGCACCGGCACACCGAACGGGATCTCGAAATCGATCCGCGACAACGCACCGGCAACAGCAGCCTTCACCGCGCCACGCACAAGGTACTCACGATCAGCAGCAAGACGGTACACATCCACAGATGAGGTACCGGCCGCGAACGACGTGAACAACACCTCAGCGCGCGGACACGGCGCCGCATCCGTCGACACAATCAGAGTCGGCGCATAAGCCATCAGTCACCCCATCCGTGTTCTGCGAGCCTGCTTCTGCTCGTTCGCGACGATCTGATTGCGGATCACACCCTCGATCTGCTGACCCCCGACATCGAGAACGATCCGAGCGCCCTGCAACGAAAGCTGTGGTGACACCGAGACGTTCGTGGACCGCCGGCATACGACGATGCGGGAACGTACGTGCGTGGCACTGCCCGCCGTCCGCGTAGCCGTGCAGGCGCGATCGGAACTGGTACACACCGCGCTGACCACCCATCGCGTCTACGTCGGATGCGGTTAAGACGTGCTCACCGTTCGACAGCGCGTAGATACCGGCCGTGTCATCCCGAGGCCCACCCGGACCGGTGATTGCGCCACCGGTGGCTTTCCCCGTGCCCTTGAGCGCATTGATGATCGGGTTGGACGATGCCGGCACCTGGACACCAATCGAAACCATCGGGAACCCGGGATCGTATCGAGCATGTCCTTGAAGTGCTGCACTAGTGCAGCTGCCTCGGCGGTCTTAGCGATGATGTCGACTTCTCGCTGCGTCGGGATCCTATAGACCTGATCCGCGATGGCGCTCGCCTGCGCGGCAGTTGCACCCATGTCAGTGATCCGGTCGATCAACGCCTGCCGGCCGGCCTGGAGATTGGCTACGTAGGCCTGCGAGTTGTTGTCCGCGTCGAACGTCGCCTTCGCGGACGCTTGCGACTTTTCTGCCATATCAGACAACATCGCGAGGTTGTCGGCGCCAGCCTGCGTGTTGCCGTCAAGTGAAAGCGAGTACCCCTCGGCACCCTTCTTCGCCTTCTTGATGGTGTCGTCAACCTTGGCGACCGCACCCTGATAGGCGGCGTTCGCGGAGACGGCGTCCTGTCCTACGCCGTTGGCTTTGTTGATTTCAGTGATCAAATCGGCGAGTTGACTCGTGAGGTCACTGACGCCGCCCGCCGCGTCCAGATACGCCTGGGTCGCGTCGTCCGTGCTCCCAGAGCTATCGTCGGTCGCCTTCGCGGCAGTCTTCTGCGCTGCCGCATATTCCGGGAACAGGTTCTTCAGATTGCGGAGAGCCTCTTTGGAGCCGTCCGTTTTCGTCTTGAGGTACTCGAACGCCTCTGCGGCTTTGTCGCCATTGCCGGCTTTGACCATCGCTGCCAATGACTTGTCCAAGTCGCTGACTTTGCGTGAAGTATCGCCAGTGCCGGCACCGACAGCTTTTTGAGGACGGGCATCCAGTCCTCGAGGGACCCGATGAAATCCTCCGACGACTTGATCGCCCCAGCTAGCCAGCCACTGTCGTGAGCTGAGAGAGGCCGTTTATGTCGCTCTTGAAGCCCACGATGGTTGCATTGAGCTGTTGGTCGATCGTCTTCTTGCTGAGCTTCGTCGATTCCGTGAGGGTCTTTGTCATCGAGCTCACCGATTGCTCAAGACCGAGTGCCTGGCGCGCGGTTGTAATGAACCCAGTGGACAGCTGCGCAAGCCACAGCAAAACGGCCACATATGGCAGCGCGCGAACGGCTGAGCCTGCGGCGGAGACGCCGGCGGCCGCCTTTGGTCCAGTCTCGGTCAACGTCTCCAGAGCATTTTTGAACTGCACGATCTTTGGAACCGCAACCAGCGCCCCTCCGCCAACAAGGCCGATCACGGCGACCAGGCCGGTTAGCGCGAGTCCAGTCGCGAGAACCGGCTCAGGGAGCTCGCCAACCGCCGCGGCTGCAGAGGTCAGGTTCTGAACGATGTCGCGGAGGATTCCGTTGGCCCCTGATCCAGTTTTGATCAGTGCAGTGTCAAATGCGGCGCCGAGCTTGGACAGATCTCCATTGAGGTTGTCCATCTTGCCGTTTGCCTGTTCGGCGGCGAATCCAGTGTCGTTGACGCTGTCAATCCAGCCACGGATGCCCTTCGAGCCCTCCTTGTAGAGCACGTTCGCCGTGCGGATGGCGTCGGAACCGAAGATGATCGAGAGAGCCGAGTCACGCTGCGCCTGGGAGACCCCACTCAGATTCGTCTGAAGCTGGCCGGCAAGGTTGGGTGATGCCGACGAAGTTGCCTGTGCGTCGTATGCCTGGATGTTGTATTGCTTCATCGTCTCCGCCGCTTTTTGCGACGGTGAGGCGAGCGAGAGGAGCATCTGCTTGAAGCTGGTGCCCGCGTCCGAACCTAGAAGGCCAGCGTTCGCGAACGCCGACAGGGTGCCGACGGTGTCGTCGATCGAGAGGCCGAACTGAGAAGCGACTAGACCGCCCTGGTTGAGCGCCTGTCCGAGCTGGTCGACGCCGCCGAGTGCTTTGTCGGCGCCAGCCGCGAGGAGGTCGGCGACGTGAGGGACGTCCTTGCCTTTGAGGCCGAACTGGGTGAGAGCGACTGCGGCGATCTCGGTTGCCTGCGCGACGTTGATTTGACCGGCCCGCCGCGAGGTGAGGGCACCAGTGAGACCGCCGCCGATGATGTCCTTGACTGATACACCGCCTTGACAAGCTCAGTCTCCGCGTCAGCCACCTGGTTCGCGGAGAACCCAATCGCCTGACCCATGTTCAATGCGGAGTCGCGCAGCTGGTCCATTTCGCCAGCGCGCGCGTGTGTGACAGGGTTTGCACCTGCGACATCTGGGCATCGAAGTCAGCGAACTTCTTGATTGCGAGCGCACGCAGCAGCAGCAACGGTACCCATTGCCAATGCCGCGCGGTGCCGAATCTGCTGGAGCGCTCTTCCTTCTTCTGCGCCAGCTTCTCGGCCTCAGTACCCGTTTCCCGGGTGGCCTTGGCGGCCTTCTCCATGCCCTGGATGTAGCCGGTAACCTGAGCAACGAGGCTGACCTTGAC